>NZ_FONA01000013.1 GCF_900112795.1 Thermophagus xiamenensis | reverse complement strand
GGAAAGGTATTGCTGATTTCAAAAGCCGGATTGGTCCTCATCACAACCAATTCCAGTTATCTTTATTCCCTGATTAATTTTTGAGGAAACTCCAGAATTCTTTTGAGGAAAGGAACAGAAATCACAGGAATTTTAAAATAAATATGTTACGGATATTTCTTTATTCATTTGGGAAGGAAATTGAAGTCAAAAACAAAACACTATTAAGTTAAACTTTATTAATTATTGACTGTAAAGTATCAATATATAAAATCGGCGCACTACCTTTGTTCCGTAATTAATTTGGGTTAACGTTAGAAAGGTTAATCTATCCCCAATGACTTCACGTTAAGTTCAACCAAAAACGATGGCGAGGTTGCAAAACGTGAGACTATTTAAGAGGTGGGCACGTTTCTTTTTTGGTTGAATTTTTTTCTACAAAAAAAGACTTAAAACAGATGAAACAAGGATGACAAAATAGGGTTGTCATAAAAGTGTATAAAACCCGTTGTCATGCGAGTTCTGTCAGACCAATAACTTAAGTAACATTTTTACGGATGAATCTGCTTTGGATATCGTATTCACCCTATTAATCGTTAGTACCAACAATAAAAATGAGCATAATCTATTGCTAATTAAGCAATAAACAAATTAAATTTCATTATTTTAATAGGTACTCGGTTTTATAAACAAACTAGTTGAAACGATAAGATTAATTATAAGCCCCTAAAAAAGGAAGAATATGTATCCCATATCCTCTAAAACCGAATCAACCCCCAAAAATATCGCCATTAAACTTTATTAAAAATAGTATGCAAAATTTTGTAGAAACGGGCCTCCGACCCGAAATTTTAGAATCACTGGAAACAATCGGATTTAAAACCCCTACCCCAATTCAATCTAAAACAATTCCATACATTCTGGAGTCTGAAAATGATCTGGTCGCCATGGCACAAACCGGCACGGGTAAAACCGCTGCATTTGGATTACCAATCCTTCAGAAAATAAACACAGAGAACAATAAAATACAAAGTATTATTTTATGTCCTACCCGAGAACTATGCCTTCAAATCACCAGAGATATTGAACGTTTTAGCACCAACCTACCCTTGTCCGTTGTGGCAGTATATGGCGGGGAACCAATAAATCGGCAAATCAGCGCTCTCAAAAGGAAATGTCACATGGTTGTAGGCACGCCCGGACGCGTTAACGACTTAATTAACAGAAGAATTCTAGATTTATCCTCTGTCAGATTTTTGGTTTTGGATGAAGCTGATGAGATGCTCAAAATGGGTTTTAAAGATGAGATGGATGCAATCCTGGCCGAAACCCCAAAAACCAAACAAACATTACTTTTTTCAGCAACCATTCCCCCGGATATAGAATCCATCGCAGGGAAATATATGAACAAACCACATAAAATCAGCGTAACACATAACAACCAAACAGCAGAAAATATAAACCATTTTTATATGGTAACATCTACTTCAACAGCTTATCCCACTCTAAGAAGATTTGCCGATATGCATCCCGATATTTACAGTATTGTATTTTGCAGAACAAGACAAGAGACGAAGGACATAGCCAATAAACTCATTGAAGATGGCTACAATGCTGATGCCTTGCATGGTGAACTATCGCAAGGATTACGTGACCAGGTGATGGGCCGATTTCGCAAAAAACACCTTCAGATATTGGTTGCAACCGATGTGGCTGCCAGAGGATTGGATGTTAACGACCTAACTCATGTTATTCATTATCATCTTCCCGATGAAACCGAAAACTACGTTCACCGAAGTGGCAGAACAGGAAGAGCAGGAAAATCGGGAGTATCAGTGGCCATCATTTCACCCAAAGAAACAAATAAAATCAAGATGCTGGAGCGAAAGATTAAAAAATCTTTCACCCGTATCATGGTCCCTGGTGGAATGGAAGTTTTTCAAAACCGACTGGTTAATTATCTTGAAACATTAAAAACAGTAGAACCCAATTCATTCCCGCTGGACCAATATTGGGATCTTGTTCAAGAACACTTAAATCATCTATCCAAAGAAGATTTAATAAAAGCAATACTATCCAGAGAATTTTACCGGGTTTATGAAGATTATTCGACCGCACCTGATTTAAATGTTTCTGCCGAACGACCAAATTCCACAAAAAATAAACGAAATCGTAGAGAAAAAGGGCGACGTTTTTCAAAATTTTCCATAAATCTGGGTCGAAAAAACAATATGCGTCCCGACTTATTGATAAACCTTATCAATCGCCATACTCCGGAATACAATATCCAAATCGGAAAAATTGACATTCAACCGGCACATACCATTTTCGAAGCTGATCAGCATTATGAAAAAGAATTGATTAAAGCCTTCAGAAAAGCCAAATTTAAAGGAAACAGCCTGTACGTTCAGACGTTTAAAAAACATCGCAGATAGGCCTTTCACTTTTAATTGTTTAACAATGGCATGTGGCTAATGACCAAATTTAATTTTTATGCATTCAAAAAATAAAAGAGGGCCGTTCACGCTTTTGTAAACGACCCTCTATTAACCAAACCTAACCCTAAACTATGAGAAAACTTTAACTAATATAAACAAAGCCCGTGCCGAAGTCAACCCAAATTTTGTTAAAATAACAATAAATCGTGATTTATTTTGCACTCAAACACACCTTTGTTCGGATAAAATAATGTCAACATAACAACTCCAACAATTGTTTGTTATATTGACTGGCAAATGTAAGATGAATTATAAAATAACAAGAGAAATAACCGTTAAACAAAGTTAAAGCCTTTTATTTGTCTAGAATCTGTAACTAAAAGCAATACTCAAGTTTTCCTTAAACTGAAGCTTATCAGATTCGTTGCTGTAATACCTCAGATAAGTTGCGATTCGCGTTTTCAGGAAAATATTAATTTTCATATCGAGAATCAATTCCCATTCTCCTTGAACCTGATTCTCGGTACCCATGTACTCATAGAAAAAATCGAGTTTTGAAGACAAGTTGAAATCCTTAGCAAAACTCCATTTAAGACTATTAACCAAAGAAGCACCCCCCATAGTATCACTCTTTTTATCTTCAGGAATCTTATATTTAGTCTGATCAATCTTTGCTGTATCAGCAACATAAGTTAGCTTCGATGTAAAAGGCAAAAGCATCAAAGTGAAATTTTTTTCTTTGTAATCCATACCCAATGCGGCAGTAAAATAGGCAGGAGCCATAAAACCTGAGATAGGATTCTCTTTATCAACATCATTTTTGGAATATCCGTTAAAAAACTGTGTTTTAAAATTAATTAATCCACTATAGAACCATTTTTTCCCGGCACTCACACCATATTTGCTATTTAATTCAATTAAATCATCATTTACCCGTGACTTTTGATCCTCAGCACTTAGAAACCCCAATTTATGGATAGCATAACTCTCCCACTCCACATTTTCTTTTTTATATTTTGCATTGATTCTCAAGTCACTAAGTAAAGAAATGGAATTTTGTCCTCCCTTAGCCCAATTTTCCAAAAAGGCTTGCGAAAACTGAATATTTTCGGTTCCACCATAAGTCCAGGGTCGATCAGGCCCGGCACGTTTATTAAGTTTTCCTTTAGCATCAGGCCCCTCAACACTTAACAAACGCAGGATTTCTTCATGAGCCGATTTTTTCTCAATAAAGCCATCCCCATAAACAATCTTTGGGGGATCAGGTATTTCATCCCAAATTTCTTCAACCAGATAAGGTGCATCAACAAGAGTTTTTTGCATAATTTTTTCGATGGGCCTGGCATTTTCTATTTTTATAAGCGTATCGGCACCTGAAGGGTGCTTTAAAAAATAGAGATACGCCTCTAAAGGAGTTCTTTCATAAGGTGAAGGATAATCCAGAATGGAAGGATAGTCAAAATATTTATATTTTAATGACAAGGTAAATGGCTGATACACTTTCTTCTTTACATCCAAACCGACAGAACTTTCGGATCCGGTCTGAAAAGAAAGCATGGGTTTAACAATATATCGCCGACCATCCATACTATTAAACCGTCCGCTTCTCTGCTTGGGAACAAAATAATTTTCTACCCAAACATTGATTCTTCCTGACGAAACCATGTGATGATGCCCATATAGATCAGATAAGAAGTATTCGGCACCACCTTTCCTGGCAACATAAAATGAATCTGGATTTTCTATATTAATAACAACCAACTCATTAAAATGAGAGGGCGAAGCTTGTGTTGAAGCCAAACTACATACCAGCCCCCAAAACTTCAAAAAAAGTACTATCTTCTTACCCATATTTTGGCCATTGAGCCAGTAAAAATAACAGTTTTTCTTTACTTGACGAAAAAGTTACAGCCCGGCGCAAACAAAATAAAGCCATTCAACAAATATTTTTTCCATAGTTTTGCATCCAAGGTAATTACATATGATGTAAACAAATATTAAATGAGAGATTTAACATACGGGAAGGAAGGAAGACTTATTTTTCGATTTGCTGTACCTATGGTAATAGGAAATATCTTTCAACAACTATATAATATAGTTGATTCAATTATCGTAGGTAAATATTTAGGCGATCAGGCATTAGCAGCTGTAGGTGCATCATTTCCTATTTTTTATACCCTCATATCCTTTGTCATTGGTATAGGTAGTGGCGCCACCGTAGTAATAAGCCAATATTTTGGTGCCAAAAATTATGACAATGTAAAAAAAGCCATTGGAACCCTATATGTTTTTGTATTTGGAGCCTCTTTAATATTATCGGCCACGGGAATACTCTTGGCCAGAAAAATATTTACATTATTAAGTGTAGGCGAAGATGTAATGCCCGAGGCCATACTATATTTTACGGTATACATGTCGGGCCTGCTTATTTATTTTGCCCTAAACAGTACGGCCTCTATTCTTCGCGGGTTAGGCGACAGCAGAACTCCATTGTTGTTTTTTACCATAGCCACCATTGCCAATATTGGTTTGGATTTGCTCTTTATCCTGGTATTTAAATGGGGCATAGCAGGTGCTGCTATTGCCACCATAGTAGCTCAAGGCGGGACTTTTATAACAGCTATTATTATCTTAAACCGTAGGCAATATTTAATAAATTTCAGTCGAAAATCGTTTGTCTTTGACAGGGATATCTTTAAAAAGAGCGTAATCATCGGGTTACCCACCGGCTTCCAGCAAATGTTTGTAGCTCTTGGCATGATGGCGCTTATCCGAATTATCAACAATTTTGATACAGCTGTATTAGCCGCCTATACAGCAGCCAGTAGAATAGATGCTTTAGCATCGATGCCAGCAATGAATCTTGCCTCAGCCCTATCAGCATTTGTAGGTCAAAATTTTGGTGCCGGAAAAATCTTACGCATCCGCAATGGTGTTCGGGCAACATTGATAATGAGCTGGTGTATAAGTTTAGCAGTAATGTTTATTGTAATTTTTCAAGGGAAAAACCTGATTTCCCTCTTTTCCCATAGCCCGGAAGTCATTGAATATGGAAGGAAATACCTCATAATAGTTAGTTCGTTTTATCCTGTTTTTGCTACCATGTTTACCATGCATGGCACATTACGTGGCGCCGGGGATACACTCATCCCCATGTTCATAACTCTTATATCTTTGTGGTTAATTCGTATTCCGCTGGCAGCCTGGTTTTCCGCACATATAGGCCCCTCTGGCATATGGTGGGCTATTCCCTGCGGATGGACAATCGGACTAATTGGAACTATGATATATTATTTGTCAGGAAAATGGAAGAATAAAAAAGTGATTTAATTAAATGGATTAAACTCTTAATTAATATCCGTTAGAAACATTACAACAGGCGAAGCCCCCAGCCCTAATGTGATGTCTACTAATCACTATATTGCAGTAGTTTTATATTTTCTTTAAAAATTCGCACGGAAGAAATAACAGTAAAATTATCAGGAAGTTGAGGTTCCAACTCACGCACCAATTTTCCTGATACAAAGAAGGGTATATCCGTAAAAGATTCCCGAAACTTAAGCAAATCCACCTCGAGTTGCTCTTTATCGCGCGCAGTAACAAAGGAAGTAAAAAAAGCATCTGCAGGACGGATTTGTTGTACCGCTTTTAAATCCTCCAGAGGCACTGAAGCACCTAAATAAATCACCTCTAACCCTTCCTTGCGTGCAATAAAGCTATAGAACAAAATTCCAAGTTCATGCATTTCACCTTCAGGTAAAAAGAAAATCATTTTTGGTCCTTGGGCCACAATATTTTGCATTTCATTATCGATGGCCACCATAATTTTTTGCCGTATCAGGTTTGAGATAAAATGTTCCTGTGCCGGATTAATTGTACCAGTCTGCCATAACATACCAATTCTGTCGAGAAAAGGGAACAACACCTGTTCAACGGTTGCCTCAAAACCATATTTAATAACGGCTGCCGATAATACATTTACAAATTTTTTTTCATCTAACTCTAACATTGAAACCATCAAACTTTCAATGTGAAGGTTGTTTTTCCGCCCATTTATGCACAGTTCCAATACACGATCCCTCAATTGCTGCTCACTCAACTGAGCTATTTTCGATATCTTATATCCGTTTTGGTTTAAGATAGATATGTTGAGTAGTTTTTTAAGATCGGCATCCGAATAATATCTAATATTGGTCGAAGTCCGGTTAGGTTCAATCAAACCATACCGTCTTTCCCATATCCTTATAGTATGAGCTTTTACGCCTGAAATATTTTCCAGATCTTTAATGGAATAAACAGCCATTTTTCAACAAATTTCAACAATACAATTACCCTGATGATTTGATATTTATTTTTTTACACCAGGCAAAGATTACCACTAAGAAAAAGGGACTACCGTTGAACCTTTGGTGTTCACCCTGAAGCCCCTTTTTTATAGATTATATTAATATTTTAGGGAACAATTACTTTATCAATAACATGTACAACTCCATTGGTTCCCTTAATATCAGCCAACAGAACATTTATATCTCCGTCAATAACAATTCCGTTATCAACATTTATGGTTAAAGATTTTTCACTATTCAAGGTTGACAAAGAACCGTTACTTAAATCTGAGGATAAAAAATACCCACTAACCACATGCGCCAAAAGCACATTTTCAAGCGTTTCATCATCAATATCATTCAGTCCATTTACACCCAATGTTTCGAACAAGTCTTCAAATGCAGAATTAACAGGTGCAAAAACAGTAAAAGGTCCTTCATCCCTTAAAGCTTCAACGAGATCAACTTTTACCAATGCTTCTACCAAATAAGAAAAATCGGAGTTGTCCAAAGCCAAATCAACCACTTCGGGTGGTATCAATACTTCATCAATGGCATGAATAATACCATTGGTTGCAACAACATCCTCAATAATAACATTGCTATTCCCGTTTAATATTATATTATCTCCTAAACTAACTTGCAAACTCACAAATTGTTCCCCTATCTGACTAAGAGTTGTAACATAACCTGATTCAATATCGGCAGAAGGCAGAAATCCCGTTACAACATGGTATAGCAATATGGGTTGCAGGTCCTCTAGCGATAAATCATCCAATGTGAAACCCAAATTGGTAAACAATTGGTTAAAAGCATCATCCACAGGGGCGAAAACGGTAAAACTCAAAGAACTATTGTTAAGAGTTTCCGACAATCCTGCTTTTTCAACTACTTCTTCCAATACAGAAAAAGCACTATTAGCAGCTGCATGACCCGACAAGGATAATGGCAAGATAACCTTATCAACAACATGAATAACCCCATTATCAGCCATTATGTCGGTGGCAGTAATAGAGGCCCGACTGTTGATCATTTCATCATCCATATTAATGTACATAGATAACGTATATCCGTCTTGAGGGCCATCAGCCAATGTGCTGTAATAGCCATTTTCCACTTCATTGGCTTCAGCCTTACCGGCCAGTACATGATACAACAAAATTTCTTTAAGATCATCATTTGGTAGATCTTCCAATTCGTCATACCCCAACTCAGTCAACAAATCACTAAAAGCATCGTTGGTCGGCGCAAATACCGTATATTCGGCATTCTCATCCGCCAAAGCATCTTTTAAATCTGTCAGTTCCAAGGCATCTATCAAAACTGAAAAATTTTCATCAGCAGAAGCAACGTCTACAATGGTGTTACTTTCATCTGGTATTTCTTCTGTGTTATTATCATCATTTTTGTCGCACGACGCCAGAATGAATATTCCGGACAAAACTATAAGCAAACTGAATTTCATCTTTTTCATGGCCCTTAATTTTGAGTTTGAATTAATTTAGAATAACTATAAATAAAAACAGCAATTATATTCTTTTGTTCATATTTTTTATTAATTTATTAGTCAATACCTTTAATAAAATGAAATATAAAGAATAAAACATCAAAGGACTTTAAAATATACCCCACCCTATAAACTTTTATTGGTTCTTAATAACTAACTTTGCCGTGATAGAATCCCAAAAAATATTTTCGATGATAAAATCCATGACCGGCTATGGGAAGACGGTTTGCGAACTTCCAACCAAACGAATTATAATAGAAATTAAGTCATTAAACAGTAAGCAACTAGACATAAACTTACGTTTGCCCACTCATTATAAAGAGAAAGAATTAGAAATTAGAAATATAATAGCTCAAAAACTGCAGCGAGGGAAAATAGATTTAACCTTTAACGTAGAATCTATAATGCCGGACAAAATTTCGCGGATAAATGAAGAAGTAATAAGGGAATATTTTAGGCAGTTAAAGCCTATTGCCGAGGAGCTAGGCATCAGTAGCAACACCGACTTTTTACGAGTAATTATGCCCTTACCCGACACCATGAAATCTGAACAACCGGAACTGGATGAAGAGGAATGGAATATTGTTTATAATGGTTTACTTCAATCCATAGAACAGCTGGATGCTTTCAGAATTCAGGAAGGCGCTGCAATGTTCCGGGATGTAAAAGGACATAATGAATCTATTCGGCTATTACTTGAAGAAGTGGTACCGTTCGAAAAACAAAGAACCGAAAAAATAAAAAACCGCATAAAAGAGACGCTTAAAAATCTAAATATTAACGGTGATTTAGATGAAAACCGGTTTGAACAGGAACTGATATATTATATCGAAAAACTGGACATATCAGAAGAAAAGATTCGGCTTAAAAATCACATCGATTATTTTGATAAGACATTGAACGAAGATGGACCTGTGGGGAAAAAATTGGGATTTATTTCTCAGGAAATGGGACGAGAAATTAACACATTAGGTTCAAAGGCCAATGACTCGGAAATTCAACGTTTGGTTGTAAATATGAAAGATGAACTGGAAAAAATCAAAGAACAAATTCTCAATATACTATAGCCGGTTTCAGTAATAGCTGTATCAATTTAAATCAACAAAAAATATTATATGGCAGGTAAAGTTATTATATTCTCAGCTCCTTCGGGTTCGGGCAAAACAACCATTATACAAACGCTGATAAAAAAAGTTCCAGATCTTTCTTTTTCCATATCGGCAACGAATCGCCCTCCAAGAAAAAATGAAAAAAATGGAGTAGACTATTACTTTATACCTACCGAGCAATTCAGAAAAAAAATCAACAATGGCGAATTTCTTGAATGGGAGGAGGTTTATAAAGGAACCTATTATGGAACCTTAAAAAGTGAGATAGACCGTATAAATCAGAACGGGAAGGTAGCTCTGTTGGATGTTGATGTGGTTGGAGGGACTAATATCAAAAAAAGTTATGGCTCAGATGCCTTAGCCATATTTATTAAACCACCCTCATTACAGGAATTAGAAAAACGACTCAGGAACCGCAATACCGACAGTGAAGCAATCATTCAAAAACGACTGGCTAAAGCAGAAAAAGAGCTGGGATATGCACGTTTTTTCGATCAGATTATTGTTAACAACCAATTGGAGGAGGCTTGCCACGAAGCCGAATTACTGGTAAAAAACTTTATATCACAATAACATATAGTACTTTTAATGCAAAAAACAGGACTTCTTTTCGGTTCGTTTAACCCAATTCACATTGGTCATTTGGCTTTAGCCAATTATGTTTTAGAATATGCCCCATTTGACGAAATATGGTTTGTGGTAAGTCCGCAAAATCCTTTTAAAACGACAGAGGAATTGGCCACCTCCCATCACCGATTAACCATGACCAACATGGCTGTTGGGTCCGAATCGCGTTTTAAAGTTTGCGACATCGAATTTTCTATGCCGGTTCCTTCATACACAATTAATACTTTACAAAAACTTACCGACATTTATCCGAATAATGATTTCTCACTAATAATAGGTAGTGATAACTGGCACCACATCAACCAATGGCACAATTCCGAGCAATTACTTCAGCACCATTCAATTGTCATCTATCCCCGCCCGGGATTTCCCATAGAAGTCAATAATACTTATAACCTTTCCAACAATGTTAAATTTTTAGAGGCACCACTGCTGGATATCTCATCCACCCTTATTCGGAAGGGATTAAAAGAGGGCAAAAATCTTAAATTTCTCCTCCCCCACGGTATTTACGACTATATCATCAGCAACCACCTCTACAATACAATGCGAGGTCGCTAAAAAGCCATTAAACCTTTCAGCAACCTCGTTGCAATTAAGATATTAGTTTTTTATTAGATAACTGCTATGAACTGCTATGGATAATTTTACCAAGAGACTGTTGGCAGTTCTTCAGGGTAACCCCAACCTTAGGCATTTTCTGCCAGCCATCGTTCAGCGTCAATGGCCGCCATACATCCAGTTCCGGCAGCGGTAACAGCTTGTCTATAGACAGAGTCCTGAACATCGCCACAGGCAAAAACGCCAGGTACATTAGTTTTAGTAGTTCCGGGCACTGTTTTGATATACCCTACTTCATCGGTTTCAAGATAATCCTTAAAAATATCAGAATTAGGTTTATGACCAATGGCCAAAAAGAAACCATCGATTTTTATCTTTACCTCTTCTTCTTCAGGCGTCCCTTTTTTCTTAACTAACACAGCCCCTTCAACGACTCCGTCACCAAACAACCCTTTGGTTTGATGCTCCCATAAAATTTCAATATTCGGAGTTTTGAAGACCCGTTCCTGCATCACTTTTGATGCCCTTAAAACATTCCGGCGAACAATCATGTACACTTTATTAGCTAATCCGGCCAGATAAAGCGCTTCTTCACAAGCAGTATCACCGCCACCAACCACAGCAACATCCTTGCCCCTATAAAAAAATCCATCACAAGTGGCACAAGCCGAAACGCCCGAACCTGAATATTTCTTTTCGTCTTCTAATCCAAGATATTTTGCCGTAGCACCTGTAGCAATAATAAGGGCATCGGTTTCAATAATTTTTTTATCATCAATGGTTATAGAAAAAGGGCGTTTAGACAAATCAGCTTTTGTAGCCATGCCAAACCGGATGTCGGTACCGAAACGGGCAGCCTGCTTTTTCAGATCTTCCATCATTTCAGGACCTGTAATTCCTTCGGGATAACCCGGGAAATTTTCAACTTCGGTAGTAGTAGTTAACTGCCCGCCGGGTTGTAACCCTTCATATAAAACCGGCTTTAGATTGGCCCTGGCAGCATAAATTGCTGCGGTATACCCTGCCGGACCTGACCCAATAATTAATACCCGCGTTTTTTCTACTTCTGTAATCTCGTTTCTTTTTTCTTGTTTTTGTGGCTCGTTTGACCCTAAATCATCAATTTTTCCAAATAATGCCATAATTAATCATTTATTTATATTCAATTTTAATATTCCAAATATCAAGATGCTTAAATATATCAAAATAAATACCACAATTTGCGAACCTGACTCTCAGACAAAGTTCTTCTGGGACTTCAATTTTCCCAAATCGCTCCGCAAAATAAAAAAGATCTACCACTTAAACCAACCCCCAAAGGGGGCTTACCAGGATGATTTCTTTTATACAGTAATTTTAATCATGTTGGCAAATGCTTCCAACACCACCAACAACCTCTGTTTTACTTAAATTGTTTGGTTTTGGTTCATAATATAATACAATACCATATAGATAAAATCAATTATATAGAGAACTCCTAATTATTATTTCTTTTTCAAAATGACACCTCGGCATATACCTATGCCAATATTTCATTTCTACCAATACAAACCTCCATAAATAAATTCCTCAATTTAAATTTAAGGTATAGGAATAAATAGCATATCCGGAAACAACTCCGAGTCCTCCGTCTACATTGTTGTAGATTCTGATAGGGTCCAATAAAGGCAAGTCATAACCATATTCAGCAATAATCCTGCTCCGAAAATAATCGTAGTATTGGCGAGTATGTGAGAGCAGAAAAAAAAGAATGCGGCGGTGCGAAAAAGACGAATCCGACGAGAGTATATATTGATTGGGAATATAGATTGTTATTTCATATTCTTCACCATCAAATAAATAGTCAGAAAAGCAACCATCGAAATCCAGGCTTCCAATCAAACTTTCTTCCTGATCCCGAACATAAAATACAGGATCGGTTTTAGAATAATCAATTTTATTGCGCGTACACACAGAATCATCTTCTTCGAACACGCATATATCTTCATAAATCAATAGTTGATAATAATTTTCGGCCGTTCCGGGATCTGAAATCCTAATTTTGCATTCCAAAACAGTATCAACGGGTGAACCATATTCACTTCCTACAACTTTTCGGGTATTCACTACCATTGGCACCGGATCTGGTATTATTGTTTGCCCCGATGCATAATTCCCCTCACTGTCGAAAGCATCTATTCGAAGCGTATCACCATATGTAAAGGTTATATTTTCCCGGTAAGCCCACATCATATCAAATGGAAAGATAAAATCATCCACCATTTTTCCGTTTTTATAAACGGTAATATTTCCATCATAGACTCGCTCAAAATCATCAATTGAAAAAATACTGACACTTTTACTTAAATGAACATTAAAAACCGAATCGGGGGTTAGAAAGGAAAATAAAACCAAATTCCCACCTTCTTCTTTAAGCTCAAGTTCCAGACTCTTCTCACATGAAGAAATTAAGAGAGCAATTATATATAGAAACGCTGTTGCATTTTTCATCAGTATAAAATTTTTCTAAGTTATTGGTCTGATGGAACTCGCATGACTTAAAGTTTATACATGTTCTTATAGTGACAATTTTTTTTAGTCATGCTCGTTTCACCCGTATAAAATTTACTTACTTCATTGATATATTGGTTTTTAAAAGTAGTCATTAGTGGTTAGTCGTTAGTCACTAGTTAATTAACACTAACCACTTGTTGACTAATGACTAATCACTTCTTTTGCCTTCTGCCTGTGCACTTCTGCCTTTGTCTTTAGTCATAATAGTATCCTATACCATCCTTTAAAATTTAAAAGAAAACTTAACATATGGAATCGGGAAAGGGAATAAGCTCAATTGTTTGAGCTCCATGGATGCTTCACCCTCAGGCGCCTCATCGTTTTCGGCGAAATAGAGCAGAAAAGGATTTTGGTGACCATAAACATTAATCACCCCCACGCTCCAGGTACGCACTCCCCGTTCCTTTTTTTTAGTAAAGTTAATACCCACATCCAATCGATGAAAAGAGGGCATACGAAAATTATTTACCGAATTCACACTTTGAGAATAACCATACTCTGGAGTTTCACCAAAAGGGAAAGTAGGAGCAAAATATTTCTCTTCGGGCAGAGTTACGGGATTACCGGAACCGAACATCCAGGTTAAACTGCCCGATGTCTGATGGTTAATCCGATAATTCAAAAAGATACTTGCATCATGTCGCCTATCATATCGACCCGGGAAGGAATTTCCTTCATTCAATTCATCAAAATAACTGGTGGTATGAGAATAAGTATACCCCAACCACCCCGTTAAATTACCACTATTCTTCTGCAAAAGCATTTCACCCCCGAAAGATTCTCCGTATCCTGATGTCAGTTTATCTTCCCATGCCGTGCTATAATCAAAGAAACCCGTACTTTCCTTGTAAGATAATATGTTTTCAAAAGATTTCAGGTACCCTTCGAAAGATAATATGTATCGGCTATAACGACCCAAATAGATATTTACTCCCAGGGTACCCTGTTGAGAACGCATTGGTTCAATATTGTCGCTTACCGGAAGCCATAAATCGGTAGGCAAAGAAAAACCAGCTGTACCAACCAGATGGATAAATTGCGACATGCGGGAATAGGCACCTTTTAAATCCAAACGGGGCAATAGACGATAGCGTAACGATATGCGTGGTTCGATCGACCAATATGGTGTAGAACCACCCAGAAAAAAAGCAGCATGTAGGCCAGTATTACCTTTAAACCTATCATTCAAGGCAAACTCCTGCTCAATGTATCCCCGATATTCATGACCTGTAACCCTTACATCTTCCAGAACCGTGGTTTGACCGTTACTTTCAGTTCCAATAGCAGTTTTCACAATATCCACACCCGGGTTAAAACGGTGCAGCACTCCGCTGACACCAAACCTAAGTGTATAATCGGGGGAGGAATAAAATTCAAAATCACTTTTTAATGTAAAATCCTCTATCCCGCTCAAATATCGCTGCTCAAACGAAGTGAGGGTCTGATCTTCCGCCTCATTTCTTTTAAGACCAATAAAAAAACGGTAATTGGAATAAGTGGCAGTAAAATTAGAAAATAACCTTTTATTAAAAACATAGTTCCACCGTAAGGCACTGGTAAAATTGCCCCACCCGGCATTGCTCTCATCATTAATAGTTATAACATTTTGTATTTCATCCAAATCGGGAATACCCACCTCAAAATCACGGAAATTATATAATGTATAGAATTTATCACGCCCCCAATAAGCACTTAGATATAATTTACTTTTATCAGAAAATTCATAATTAATTTTCCCGTTCAAGTCAAAAAAATAGTAATTGGTTTTTTCTTCTTCACCCAATTGATAAATGGCAGCCAAAGCATCAATATAAGTACGCCTTAATGAAACTGCGAATGTGGACTTATCCTTTAATACGGGGCCATCTAAAGACACACCGGAAGAGAGCAAACCCAGGGAAATATCGCCGCCTATGCGATCTTTACGTCCGTCCTTCATCCTCACATCCACAACAGAAGATAAGCGACCGCCATAACGGGCCGGAAATCCCTCTTTAGTAATGGACACCTGACTTACGGCTTCGGTATTGAAAATGGAAAAAAAGCCCAGAAGATGCCCAACGTTATATACCGGCACATCATCCAGTAAAATCAGGTTTTGATCAGGGCCTCCACCTCGCACATATAGTCCGGAAAAGCCTTCAGACCCACTTTGAATGCCGGGAAGCATCTGGATGCCACGTACCAGGTCGGGTTCACCAAAAAGAGCCGGTGCATCATTGATTTGATCCATAGATACTCTCATGGCACCGAAACTATTACCTTCTAACATATTGGGGATGCGAGAACCTAAAATCGATATTTCTGGTAATTCAACGCTGGGTGAAAGATTAAAATTTATTACGGTATCGCGCTGAAGAACAAACTTTTTGGATGAAGTTTTATAACCAACAAATGAAGCACTCAATTGTGTGGGACCACCGGGAAGAGTAAGACTGTAAAATCCATAATAATTACTGGCAGTACCCTGCTCACGAGTTGCGTTATAAACGTTTGCTCCCAACAAACGTTCGCCACTGCCTTTATCACTAATAAAACCGCTAATGGTAAAAGATTCTTCAGATAACGGTTTAGGGCGAAGTATTATCCGGTTATTCTTTAAGGTGTAGGTAAAGGGACAATCTTTAAAAATATCTTTTAAAAAGCCAATGAGTGTGTTTTCGGATTGCGAAAGCGTTACCTCTTCTTCCAAACAAAGGCGAGAGCTGTAACTAATAACATACCCGCTCCGTTGTTGAAGCAATTCCAGCAGTTCGATGGTAGTCCCCGTTGTTGTATCAATGGAAAACCGCAACGTTTCAGCCTGCTGTCCATAACAAAGCACTACAGTGGTCGAATAAATAATTACAACCACTATGTTTGTTATTATTTTTGAGATATTGATGGTCAATTTCAAGAGAATTTCAATTAACGAAATATCTCCCGAAATTAGTCAGAGATTGTTAAAACACCTTCTTTTAAATGGAATTTTTTATCAAATAGTAGTTCTAGTTCGTCAAGAACCTCATTAACCGGTTGATTGGTGAAAGTAGTTGTTACTTTTACGTCGCTCTGAGTAAGCAACCTTACTTCCTTTATTTCATCAAAATGCTTTTGAATAGCTTTGGCAATTGCTGGAAGAGAACTTTGACGAAATACCAGCTTCCCGGTTTTCCAGGACAAAAAGTTATTATCCTCGATGGGTTTAACCAGAACATTATCTTCTTTTACGAAAGCTGAATTGCCGGCATAAACGGGTTTCAAAACATCACGGTATCCAAATGAAACAACACCCTGAGTAACGTTTAATTCCAGCTCATCCAATCCTTTCCCTGCCTCTAAATGAAATGAGGTTCCTAATACTTCCACAACAACGCCCTCGGGGGTATGAATCCGGAAAGGATTGTCGGCATCATGTTGCACATCAAAAAAACCTTCACCATCAAGACGAACACTTCGGTTTCCGTCACCAAAATTTCGCAAATATTTCAAGGACGAATGGTTGTTAAGATACACTATACTGTTATCGGGTAAACGCAGAGAATCCACATAATCGCCGGTACTGAAGGATGCCCAGCGGCCATATCCCGGAACATTCCAGTAGGTATAAAGTGCGCCACTCACTGCCAGCATTACTAACAGGACGGCAGCAATCTTTAAAAATGCATCCAACAGTGCCACTTTTCCACGCTGAGCGGTAGGAATAAAAATACGTTGATGTATTTTTTGCCAATCACTCTCCATTACTTCGGCGGGAATAAGGGAATGATATTTAGCGTCCCATATGGATTTAAATTCCAGGAAAACTTTTTCATTTTCCGAATTCTGTTGACGCCATTGTTCAATTTTATCTTTCTCCTCCGCTGTTGCCTCTCCCGATAAATATCGAACCAGTAATTCCGTTGGTATGTTCTTTGAGTTTTTCATGGACTTATTTTTTGGCTGCTATAACGTTACATACGTTATATGAGCATTAGTCAGCTATAAACAGGTTGCTGCTAATTAATGGAATTGGATTAAGCCAAAAATGACAGACTTTTCCTCCTCCACTTGTTCTTTGTTCTCCGGAGTCTTAGCAATGGATTCCCGGTTAGCCTTTTTTTCTGTTTCTGCCCTGGCATTTACTTCATTATTAGAAGGCGTACCAAGCAAATCTGCGAACATTTGAAGTAAGAATTCCATCTTTATATCTTTTTTAATGATTAATTTTCACTCTTATATAATTCATTTAACTCATTGGCCGAATAAAACTTAAAGTTAGTAATTAGTGGTTAGTCGTTAGTTATTAGTCATTAGTTAATCAATACTAGTCACTAATGACTTTTGACTAATGACTTCTTCTGCCTTCTGCCTGTGCACTTCTGCCTTTGTCTTTTATACATGCTCGTTTCATTCAAAATTATCGTATTTAATAACTACGACACTTATAAGACAATTATCTGTTTTACCACACGTAGAAAAAAAAACATTTTTAAACTGATTCAAAATAATAAACCGACCAAGACCTATTCCTAATGGCAAGTCTGAAACAACTATCAGACACACCCACAAAACCCTACCAAACAACCATTTAAACACTTACAACAAACTAAACCAAGAAGTTATTTTACAACAAAACCATATATAAAAAAGCGTACAACAAAAAATTAGCAATAAGACTCAGGCCTCAACCCTACAGAAGAAACATACAAAATTAAAAATGCTCTGCCCAGATACCTGGCAAGAAGTATTAAAATTTCACTTCATCCAACCAATGAATTGAATAAACTATTTACTGCGGAAAGAATAGAAATTAAAAAGCATCCGAGCAAGGGCAAATACCCATGTTTTTTCAGGTCGGAACGTATTCTTTTAAGGGCGTTACTGATTTGTGTTTCGACGGTTCGCTTGGAAATGGATAACTGTTTGGCAATATCCGCATTGGGGATTCCCTCTTGCCTACTCATAATAAAAATTTTTCGACATTGAGGCGGCAACTCATTAACCACTTTATTTATCCTTCCTTCTAATTCTGAAACGGCAAGCAACTCTTCATTTACCACTTCCTCACTTTCATATTTAATCCGGCCATGGTGTTCCCGCTCCATCTTTTCTTTCTTAATATGATTAAGCGCTCTGTTTCGAACCGATTGGAACAAATGTGCTTTTAATGAGGTATGGATATGTATAGTTTTTCTTTTATCATAGAGATTAACCAGTACATCCTGAACAATGTTTCGTGATGAATCGAGGTCTTCAACGAAGCGGTTGGCAAATGCCACTAACATTGGATAGTAATTATCAAACAAATAACGAAAAGCCGATTCGGTGCCATCGGTAATTCCTCTTAACAACTCCTGCTCTGTCCATTCGTTATTGATCGATTTCATTATTTCTTCTACTTTTTATTTTAACTCCCCATTAACTTTCCCTAAAACATGCGGGACAGGCAGGGAGAAATAGAATAAGCACCTTTTTGTTTTTTACACAGTTTCTCAAACATGAACTGGTGGAAAAAAGCGGCTTGGGACTCTCAAAATTAGATTTTTTAAATTATTGAAAGTTCTATCCGACTTTTTTCAAAAGACAAAAATATAACAATAAACACAGAGATTGGATTCTTTTTTCATCAAACTGCTTATCCAATGCTTAAAAAGGCAAAAAAAAACATTTCAATTGAATTTTTCATTCGTATATAATTTATTTAACACATTGGTCGAATGGAACTCGCATGGCTTAATAAAATTTATACATGTTCTTTTGTGGCAAAAGCCGCCATGCTCGTTTCATCAGTATAAATTTTATTTAAATCATTGGTCTGATGGAACTCGCATGACTTAAAGTTTATACATGTTCTTATTGTGACAAATCTTTTTAGTCATGCTCGTTTCATCCGTATAAAATTTACTTACTTAGTTGATATATTGCCCCTTATAAGTAGTCGTTAGTGGTTAGTCGTCAGTCATCAGTTATTCAACACTAACCACTTGTTGACTAATGACTAATCACTTCTTCTGCCTTCTGCCTGAATACTTCTGCCTTTTTCTTTTTTTAAAGTCCCCACACTCGTTTAATCCTTGTAAGAATCAATTAAGTTATTAATTGAATGGAACTATAATATTAGTGCGTAGTTTTTAGTTTTCAGTGAATAGAATTTATTGATTGGTGCAGAATATTTTTATTCTTTTTGAATTCTTTGCACTGAAAAAAAAGAAACAAACTAAAGTCTTAATTACCAATTCTCTTATGGCCTGACGCTTCTGTCAACACCCCGGCAATCCTTAATCAAAATAAATATTTTTTCCTTCCGAGGCCTTGCACGTACTCTCATTTTATTTATCTTTGCAGCGTCAAAAAACAAAGGACATCAATTACGGGATGTAGCTCAGTCCGGTTAGAGTACACGTCTGGGGGGCGTGGGGTCGCGAGTTCGAATCTCGCCATCCCGACAAAAAAAGGTCAACGAGAAAATCGTTGACCTTTTTTTGTTATAAAATAATTTCTATTCTTGAATCTATTCAAATTCTCTACTCTGGCTAATGCTTATCAAAAATAATTGATTTTTTAGGGACCTTCTTTCTCAGAAGATAATCACCTATATTTTTGTTAAACTCATCAGACCCTACCACACAAAACGTTTTGGAACGGTTAGCGATACTTACATCAATACTTTTATAAAGGTCGGTTCTGTTAGTCACCAAAACATTCTTCACCTTATTTTCCGGTAAGGTTTCCAGGAAGCTTTGGTAAACAAAATGGCCTGTTCGGTCGATGTTAATATTGGTAACAGGAAATCTGGCCGATGTATTATTCACATGTTCCAGGATAAGAGGCCGAAAAGTAGCAATACCTACTCCCATGCTGATAAAAACAACGGGTTCTGCAAGATTTGCCTTGGCAAAATGATTTCCCATTTTAAACATCCGGATTTGGTCACCCGCCTTCATATTCAGCATTATACGCTTAAAGGTTGAAGCATTCTCCCGGATACGTGTGGTAAATCCAATGAAATCCTCATCAGGATGACTCATTATTGATAATTCTCTAACCAGTTCTTTCTTTACTTTTTCACCATTAGAAAGTGATGAGCTCAAGAAATGAGCATATGTACCGGGGCTCCAACGTATTTTCTCCGGCACGGCAAATTTAAAAGTATAAGTATCAGGTGCTTCTTCAACTATTTCGGTAAGTTCTATGGGTGTTGAAATACTTTTCACAAATTTTGTAAGCATAATTATTTAACCATTTAGAATTTTAACAATTTCGTTTATTTTCTCCTGCTGCTGTCTTTTATTTCTCTTGATTCATCACAAAAAATAAACCGAACCTTTTATAAATTGAATTTCTTTACAAATGTTCAATTTTAAAAGTAAAAAACAGCCGGCAGAGATTGAATGGAAAAAAATTACACCCATAGTAAAAAGAGTCACAAAGCATTAACAATCATCAATACCGAAGCCAGAATTTGTGTTCCGACAAATAGATATTTCAAATTTTTAGGCTTTGATTTTATAGCCATTTTAGCACCGGCATAGCCACCAATAACTCCACCTATAGCCAACGGAATGGCCAGGTGCCAGTCAAACACTCCTGCCCCCCAATGCCCCATAAAACCTGCTGCGGCCGACAATGACACCAATACCGTGGTGGAACCCACAGCCACATGCATGGGGACATTCATGGTTAATAGCATCAAAGGAACCAAAAACGAACCGCCCGACACTCCTACCATCCCTGACACGAAACCTGCAAACAATACCACCGGAACCGTTATCAAAAAATTTACATGAAAAACCTGATCGCCGGATTTAAACATAATAACCCATTTCCTATCACTTTTCAGCTTTCGGCTCGGCTTACGCAGCATTAGCATGGCAGCCAAAAACATAACAACGGCAAAAGTGATTTTTAAAAACCGTTCGTTGAAATAATTTCCGAAATATCCGCCGGCCAGAGATGAAAAAAAGAGCATCACACCCAAAATAAGAGTAAGCTGCCAGTGATTCATCTTTTGTTTGCTAAAAAGAATGGCGGCCATTAAAGAAGAACACATTAATATAAACTGTCCGATGGACGCCGAAAGATTAATCCCCACACCGGATATTACCAGGGTTAACACATAAAAGTTACCACCTCCACGACCCGTCATGGTCATTAAAAAGGCAATGACCATGATGATCACTGCCAATATAAATTCATTCATTATTCAACTTTTTATAAAGTTTTCCCGGTTTAATAGCTTCTATAAGTCCGGAATAACCTCCCGGTATTATTTTTACGTTGTTAAAACCTTTACTTCTCAAATAAACAAAAATAATAACGGCCCTCACACCTGCCGAACAAAACACTCCGATGGTTTTATCTTTGGGTATTTCCTCTATCCTGTCCGGCACTTCATGGGTAGGAATCTCTATCACAGGACAAAAATGCGATAAAGGAAGTTTCAGGGTATCAACCTCTTCTTTGGTACGGATGTCCAGCAAAACCGTGTTGTCGCTAGTTAAAAAGGTTTCTGCATCCATGTTGTGTTGTCCGGTTCCAAAGTGCCGGAAATCCATCTCTTTGATTACTTTTTCTAATTCGTTCATGACATATAACTGGTATTACAAAAAAGCACATAATCATGCAATGGTCACAAAAAACGTATGCAACAAAATGAATTCATGAAATATTTTCTTTGTAATTTAATTTTACAAAGCTTCGCTGAGGGATAAACAAAATTCCCGCAGAGTAACCATTCCCTTCTCAGGCACCCTCCATTGTTTCAACAGGTGGTTTTTAAGGTGGGAATACAAAAATATCAGAAAAGTCTTAATTGATTATCAATTCTCGGATGAAACGAGCATGGCGGCTGTTGCCACAAAAGAACATGTATAAATTTTATTAAGCCATGCGAGTTCCATTCGGCCAATAACTTAAATAAATTTTATACGAATGAAAAGTACCAATAATTATAAATGGATTGTGAGATATAAAATGATTAGATAGCGTTGTTCCCAGGAAGAAATAAAGGTCTTTAGTTTTGGCAAAATCATCGAAATATTTCTGTCGAACATACTCTATTGCTTTTTGCTCATCCCCGTCATATTTTGAAAGGCCTTTCCAATAAAGCACCCCGGTTTCCCAATCCTCAATCATCAGATTGCTAACTCTTCCTTCAATATCCTCAAATCGATATTTAAATTTATACGGTAACTTTTTAACCACTTCGAAAGTTCCATTTTGTTCCGTTTCAAAAAGATTTAGTTGAGCCATGGCTTCAATTTTACTCCTTTTCCAATCTCTTTCAGTTGGTTTGGCGTAAAAATCCAAAACCCGGCTCGGTTTAAAAACAGCCAGTGAAGTCAATATTTCCTTATTCTTTGCCTCCTTTATCAGTTTAGTCAAATTATCATACACCTTTTGCAAACAAATTTCTTTGCGCTCTTTCCAATTATTAGAAGTATCAACGTGTCCCACCACTTTAATTTCGGTATCAATAGTTTTTGGACGATAACTTTCAGGGCGAAAATCATTTGTATTTTTTACTAAATCTAATTCAATCCAATCATATTTTTTGTACTGCTCATGGTATGATTTCTTACGAAAAGGGATTGGGTAAATTCTCACCCACCTCCCATCTTCACGGAATCCGGCAGTACATACCAATTCATCATACTTTTCGGATATTGTAGGATAGGTTTTTACCGTTATGAGTACTTTGGTTAGAGCCATAGCTCACAAATGCTTTACACTATACTCAAAATCAGGAAGGTTTTTAATAGCTTCTGCCAGGTGGCTTCTATGACAACGGCAAGCATCAGCTTCAAAACAGGTTAAGGCAATTCGTTGATATTTTTTTAACAACTCCAGAATTTGAATCTGTGTTTGCCGAGTCTCATTCAAAGTTGTTTCACGATAAAAGGCAAATAGATGTTCGTAATCTTCCTTCGACTCTAAATTCCGGCGATATTCAGAAGCAATTCCAACTTCAGGAAGATGAATGTAATCTATTCCCACACAATGACAATAACGCTGAAGTAAACTCTTACTAAAGCCAAACTTCATGCTCAAAGGATTTCTTCTTACATCCACCAGAAGTTTTACACCATTTTCTATAAGTTTCAGCAGATATTTCTCCAAAGAAATACCCTCGTAACCAATGGTAAACATTATTATGCCGTGCACAGTTGGCACAGCATTTTCAATGCGTTGATATAATTTCCCAGGTAACATGTCTTGAGCTATATCGCTTCGAATAGCATAAAACGGAAAATTTAAATAGGTATGTCGCAAAAGAGCTTTATTACTCATTTTACCATACTCTGAAACAACAGATGTTATCAGAGCCTTATCTTTTTCTTTTATTTGAGAAAAATACGATATAGTATCCTTCTTGCTATATTGCACACCAGCCTCAGACAAAATACCACTTCTAAGCATAGCATTTATATCTGCATGTGCCGTAAAGGAATAACCACCATATTTGTATGGGATAAAATCATATTCTGCAGATGATTTCCTTTGTGAATATAGAAATAAAATCTTCTGCAGGCGTAATTTATCTACTGTCCCACCTAAAAGTTCTATGATGGACAATAATATTTTTCGTCGATAGAACATGTCGAAATTTTCAATTTTTCTTTGGCTCCTTTAGAGTCCACTCTTTTCTGTGAATTGGTTGGTTCGAGAGGAAAAACCCTAAACTTCTCTGTACCGGAAAACTTAATCAAAGTAGTAGCCAAAACCTCTTCAATACATGAAATAGTCTCCGGAGTAAGGTTTTCCTTTCCTTCAAAATGAAATGCATATAATTTTCTACAAAATTAGATACTAATTAATAAAATCAACCCACAGGTTTATTTTTAACAATTCAAAAAATAACACCTCTCAAAAAGACAAGAAATTACCACCAATTACTATCGATATCAATCTTTTAATAAAATAAATTTTATTCATTTATAATTGGTACGATACCTTTATTTTGCATATATCTCACCAACTCCTCTTCTGAGAACACCTTATCATATTGACTTTTAATTTTTCCGAGCTTACAGTCTTCGGTAATTAGTTTCAGGAAACTGCTGAAATCTGAATTTTCATTGGCTAATCGGTTTACAGTATCCCAGTCGATTTCCTGATTAATTTTTGAAGGAAACAAAATCTCACTTTCAAAGATATTCTCAGGATTTAGTTTAATTATTCCAATCCCAAAAGCATTATTCAATCTCCGCACTTCATCCTTAAAGGTTGGGTCAAAATCAATATTCAAGGCGACCAAATACCCCTCGTGAGCCCAACTGTAATTGGAAACAGCTTGAAAAAAAGACTGACGAAGATTGGAAAAACTTAAGGAAACCTTCAATTCGAATGAAAACAACTTGATGGAAGTAATAGAAAGATGTTTCTGAATTTCCAATGTCTCCGGCTTGAAGTCGCGAAACGGAAAATACACTCCTACTAAGTCCGGATGCAACCATTCATTTTGTCCTTAAACAGCTCTGGCTGAATTTTCGTGAAAAACAGTCTTTAAATTGGCTCTAAAATGAGTATTACTGTATGCAAACGCCACCAATAAGGGATGAAGGTCTCTTTCGTTGAATTTCTTTTCTTTGCGTTTCTCTCCCCGAGCAATTTCTTCATTTTTCAGTTTTTGAAGATTTGTAAGATTAGCTTGATTAACCAAACGTCGAAGAAAAAACTGCGCAGGCCGCTCACTGGTCTGGATAATTTTTGAATTATCACCATTGTTGTTAATGTCCGTATAGCAGTATGCAGATATGGTAGCCCAGGGTGTCTTGCCAGAAGTTTTAAAATCACCTAAAGTTCCCCATTCATTGGCTTTATCCCATATTTCTTTTGCCGAAAGCGGTGTCCCTGCTTTATCAAGCGTTTTTTCGATTACAGTCCAAAATGTAGTTTTTGCCATTTAAAAGTTAATTTTAGGTCGATAGTAAAGAATTAATAAATGTAAACAACAATATTGGCTTTTCACTAAACACTGAAAACTTTTTCTGTCTTCTTTCTGTACATGTCAACCGCTTCACATTTCCTTCTCTTGTTATTAAGTGGCAATAGTGGTTAGGCATGTTTCTGTTTTTCAAATTGCTCAATAGCAAGATGCATCTTCGTGTAAGGGAAGTGCCGTCCAATATTTCCCTGTTTACGATTTTCGAATAATTTTATAGCATTCGCTTTTGCTTTGCAAAAACCTTGATTTTGAATTAATTTACAAAACCAATTTTTATCCTTTAAATACTCATTAGTTTTTTCGTAGCCTGGCAAATAGTTTCGTAGCACACTTTTCAGTGAATCATAGTCTACAAACTCTCTGGTTGTATAGATGAAATGTAGTAAAAACCAAATTTCAATGGAAGGCATGCTTTCGCATATAAAAACCTTATTATTAGATTTATACTTATTAATCAACGCATCAAACCTGGCCCTTTTCTCTTGAGATACAATAGTATCATAATCGGTAAAAAAAGTAATATAATCGTACCCTTCGTCCAATAAATCATCAATAAAACGTTCGGCTTTTTTCAATCCTATATTATCAAATAGTCGAGGCCTAACTATATACTTATATTTTTTATAATCTTTTAAAAAAGAAAGATACCATTGCTCAGTTATTCCCTGGCCTAAAACTGCATATCTTTTTTTAAACGACCTATGGTTTCTTTTTCGCGGCATGCTGTTTATAATTCAGGAATTGCTCCAAATTTACCAATTTTATAAGCTTTGTAAAAAGAAAGTTCTTTCCTGAACTTAAAGTCAGACAAAGAAAATAAATCGGTCGATCCATCTTTTCGCTTTTCGGTAAACCAGATGGCATCCTTGCGTAGAATATCCTTCTCGTTGAGGATGGACATATTGTGCGTAGTAAAAAGTAATTGAGCTTTACTGGACTTTTTAAGGAACTCTTTAATAAAATGAATAACCAATAAAGGGTGTAGATCAGAGCCAATTTCATCAATGGGTAAAAAAGCATCCTTTTCTATAGCGTGAAAAAAAAGACCGGCAAGACCATAGTATCTTAACGTTCCTCTGGATTGCAGTTCTTCCGGCATTGAATAAAATTGCACCTCTTTATCCTTTTCAATTTTATGTCTGAAGGCTATCTTTTCCCAACGAATGACTTTTTCATTTTTTATTTTAGTTTTTTCCTCTTCCAACAATGGAGCAGAATCAATCAGTTTAAGAAAGTTTTCCGACACTTTTTCATCTTTATCCTCAAATAAAATATCGTCAATATTAAAATCAGCCCCTTTTAAAAATGTTAAAGCATTGTCTTTTTTTTCAGGATTTTTTCTAATGAAATTATCTGTAAATCGGGTTAATTCTGAATAAGGACAAATCGATGACAAGTATTGATTATTAAACCAATCCTTAACCCTTTCAATCTCTGAGAAAAAAACATTCACCTGATTATACCCGACAAACACAGAAGTGTTTTTTAATGTTTTTAACTGAATTGCCTCCTGTGCCAGTTCCGAAGCTTTTAATCTTGGTCCTAATTCGACTACAGAGATATTTTTATATGAGCTGAAGTAGCGTTCAAAAACCTTAACCGGCCGAGTACTTGGATAATATGTCAATGTTTCTTGGAGGACCTTTTCTCTATCGAGTTTTAACCGATAGCGATGTTTTTTATCATCGACATAAAATACCAGCTCAAACTCACCGGGTTCTTTGGCGGTATCACCAAACAAAAATGGCATAAAACCGGTACCAGCATTTCGTCCTTCGGTCGGTGCCTTATGTATAAAGTGGTATATAAAATTAAAAGCTTCAATCAAATTACTTTTCCCTGATGCATTGGCACCATAAACCATTGCCAATTTCAGCAGTCGAGTACCGTCTTTTTGCTTCGCCACATAATAGTCTTCCAACGTATTGTCTGAAGAAGCCTTAAAACTAAATGTCACTTCATCCTTGAAAGATAAAAAATTCCTCACTCTTAACTCTTGGATCATATTATTGCACTTTTTGCAGTTTATTTACAAATATAGGACAAAGAAATAAGCTTAACGATTCTCAATTAAATTATTTTGCATTTTTATCGCAATTACAAAACTCATAGACATCATCAATAAAAACTATTCACAACCTTTTCCCTCCCCCAATTTAAACAGCTATTCCATGTTATGATTACTATAAAAATAAATTTAAATAGTATCTTAATATATTCCTAAATCGTACAAACAAAAAGCATCAAGTTTAACCCGATAAAAGCAGGCCATTATGAAAAAAGTTCTTAATGTTTTATTGGGGAAATATTATTTAACGCAAAAACCCAATACTTCCATAGCTTACCCGGTAACCAAGGGTCAAATCACCACAGATGATGTAATTAGGATGCTGAAGCAAGATGGCATGGAAATTCATGAGACTACGGCCAAAGACATCATTTCCCGCTTTCATAAAAAAGTCGCCGAACTGGTATTATCGGGCTTTGTCGTAAATACAGGCTTAGCCATCCTGCGCCCCATCATAAAAGGGATATTTCAGGATAAAGTATGGGATTCGGCAAAGCATAACATCCGGGTATCATTTGTTGCGGGGCCGGTTATAAAGTCGGCCATAGCAGATACCGAAGTGAACATCATTGGCGAAAAAAGTGCTTCTGTTCAACTCTTTTCGGTTATGGATAAACAAACAGAAAATACCGACGGAAAGCTAAAGGCCGGCGGAGCAGTAGAACTGAAAGGCCAAGGCATTAAAATTGCCGGGGATGAAGAACATGTAGGCATTTATTTTACTAATACAGCCACCGGCGAATCCATAAAAATACCCAATGAACGCATTGTGCTAAATTATCCGAGACTTTTGCTCTTTATGCTGCCCAATGATTTTGAACCGGGCGAGTATGAAATTTCGGTCGTAACTCAGTACATCCGAAGCGACAAACAATACAAAAATCCCCAAAGTGCCATTTTACCCCGTCCGGTAATTGTTTCTTAACCTCAGGCAGAACTACACAGGCAGAAGGCAGAAGAAGTGATTAGTCATTAGTCAACAGTCATTAGTGAATAGTGTTAATTAACTAATGACTAATGACCAACCACTAACTACTAACTTTAAGTTCCATTCATCCAATGATTTCAATAAATTTTATACAAATAAAAAGCAGACTATTTAAACATCTACTCCAGGCAGTTGAAGTTTTACACTGCCCTATTTAATCCCCCATCACATTTCAACACAATTATTCAACTCATTATAAAGTAATTACCTGACACCCGCTCGGGTGCTTGACTGACACCCGTTCGGGTGCTTATCTGACATCCGCTCGGGTGCTTGACTGACACCCGCTCGGGTGCTTATCTGACACCCGTTCGGGTGTTTACCTGACACCCGCTCGGGTGCTTATCTGACACCCGTTCGGGTGCTTACCTGACACCCGAAAAGGTGTTTGCCTGACATTCGATCGGGTGTCAGGCAATTAGATTATAAAGTTGTACATGAAAATTCCCTGCAAGAGACCATTCGGTAAGGGCCTTCTTTTAAAAAAAAACGAGCATGGCAACAATTGTCATGCTCGTTTCATATAAGACATCTGCTTACGGCAGTAAGCTATTGGTGGTAAATAATATAAAATTATTCCAGTTCGCCATCCCAACCGGCCAATCGGGCCAGAATCCACCAGAAAGCCATCGCTTTGCGGTTAGCGGTGATGTGCTGAGTGTTATGAGAACCAGTAAGTTCAATTCCTCCGGGTTCTTTACGATTTAACCAATAATCTACACCCAGAGTATGGTTCTCTTGCCATTCTACATAAAAGTTCTTGCCATATTTGGGTGAATAACCATTATCATTGGCATCCTCCCAATAATTACCTTCCATGTCGTGAGTGTCGATACTGTAATAGTCTAGGCAGAACTGATTATTTTCCCGACAAAACTCATTAATCAAATCTGCCTGGTTTTTAGGTCGTCCCTCACCTATGTTATTATTCTCAATGGCATGCCCGGTCATAAAGATAAAATGTACGGGCACTTCACGCTGTCCTTCACCTGTACCTATTTTAGAGCCACCAACACCGTATTCTTCAATCAATTGCTTCATACCCGGAAGGTAAGTACCTTCAACATCATGATTAGAAATATCGCACCACGACCACATAATTACGTTCACATCGGCATTTTGGGGGTCATCAAGGAAGTTGCGGGTTGTCTGAAGAAAAGACTCTTCATCTTCGCTTAAGTCGACTGACTTTTCCCCTGCGGGTGCATAATCCTGCATGGCATAGTCATAAATGGTCAGTTTACCGCTTACGGGTGTATCCAAAGAGACACCAAAGGTAACATCGTCACCGGATTTATAATCGGGTAAACCGAAGACGCCTCTTGTAACATGCGTACCGTGCGAAGTATGCTGGTAGGCTACACGAAAACTGTTTCTCGCCTTATCGATATACTCGACGGGAATTCTCCGCAAAACGCTTTCCTTGGTTACTTCGTGCCCGGCAATGAAAACATTCCCAACATATGAAGCATTGTCATCATCAATATCATCGTTGGAATCATCGTTTTCATCTTCATTGTTTTCTTCGTCCTCATTAGAACCATCGTCCTGGTCGTCGTTATTTTCCTCTTCATCCGAATTATCGTTGACATCTTCGGTCAATTCTTCACCATCGGTATTATCTTCAACGGCATCAATGGTGCAAGCCCCTGAAAACATCAACATAATCGCAACAAAAAAATAAACTGCCTTCATCATTTTAAATTTTAAGTTAATACTCGCATAGTTTGGTCAGATGTTTAGATTTGGAATTTAAAGTCAAAAACTGATTGTTTCACAAAAACAAAAAATCATCACTCAAAGCAGGCACGCGCCCCTTTGCTTATTGATTAATATATAATTACATTTCACCCAATTTACCGGTTAAATCGGGAGATGAAGGAAGTGATTAAACAAATTATCAAGCTTGATAAGTTAAAACTGAATTGTAAGCATATTGATGCTACAATAATATGGCCCTCATAAAAAACTAATTACAAAACGAACGTACGTTTTAAAAATTGCCTTCATTACAATTTTTTTTCTAAACGTATAAAAATATTATGCCATACGGCATTATATGTTAAAAATATGCTAATTATACAATTAAGGGCAAAGTACAACTACTTTAAATCAAAATCAAGATTAGATTTGCATTTTTAATACAAAAAAGAATTGCATTGAATCGAAATAATGAAAGTTCAGCAGCTAATTTAAAAAAGTAATAGAGCATAGAAACTCATAAACAGGCATTTCCATAAAAGGCCGGTTATAAAAAAACACATTAATGATTAGCAAATTATATGTATTTAACCCCACCAACGAAATGGCCATAGCCAATGGTCAGGTATCATATATGCCACCTGCACATCTTCGGCGTTTTGAAAATGACCTGGCAGCATTGCCATGGATGTTTGCCGAAAAACGCGATTTTATTCTGGTTGGGCAAAGATCAGGCAATTCATTAAAGCATCTTGTCGACCTTGGATGGGAAATGCCCACAATTGTAACTTCGCCTGAAGAGATACCATCCGGAACAAAACTGGAGTTTTCGCCATGGGGATGGAGTCCAGCCATATACAACAAACTTAAACCGTTTTTTCGTTATGCTACTGCCCAATGGCAGGAACATCCCTTTTCCCAATGGGATAATCGGCTATCTCATTTGTTAAGCCGCGAAACAGGATACCGGCTTTTAAATGAAATAAGGGTTCTTTGGCAACGATTCCCAAAGCACTATGATTTACTTGAAGTACCCTCACCGCCGATCACCATCAACAATTATGAACAATTATCCCATCTTTTTGAAAAGATAACTCCACCGGCAGTTGTAAAAACTCCATGGAGTGCATCGGGGCGTGGACTTTTCAGAATAAGAAATTATGAGGATGACCCTTCTCAATCGGATTGGGTTCGAGGGATGTTAAAACGTCAGGGAAAGGTTTATATTGAAAAAATGCTTCCCAGGATTCAGGATGTATCTTTTCAATTTATCATTAAAAATAACATTCAATATCAAGGGCATAACTTCTTTTACACCGATGTGTCGGGTCAGTTTGAGGGATGCGCCGTAGGTTATCCGGTAAACCCATCACCACATTTTCGGGACACATCAAAAGTTCGGGAAGCGTTGCTTCAGGGCCGGGATATTGTACAGGAGGCCCTTGAAAGAATAGGAATTGAGACACTTTATTGGGGCCCGGCAGGTATTGACGCTCTTTTTTTCGAAAATGCTAAAAAGGAGATGAAACTTCATCCATGTTTGGAAATTAACCTCAGGTATAATATGGGATTAGCCAATATTTGTTTACAAAAAAGGATACATTCCACTGCCCGTGGCAAATGGAAAACGGCTTTATTTAAGCAAGAATCGTGGACCGATTTCTGTAAACGCAAGAAGAGAGAAAATCCGCTTAAAATGGAAGACAAAAAGATAAAGAAAGGATTTTTGCCATTGATTGATGCTGATACGGAAAAACTTTTTGGGGCCTGGCTAGAACTTGAATAATTAATTTACACTTCCTTCCTCTTGTTCAATGCGGTGCTTTTGCATTACGGGTCCCAGTTCTTCCTTAATCAGTTTAATGGCGGCATTATAGCCAATATTGTAAAGTTCGTCGGCCTTATCAAAATCAAGTAAAGTGTAATCTTTCAGTTCTTCGGGTTCGATAACGAAATCACACATCTTCCGACTTTCCGCAACGTTTTGTTCTATTGCCAGACTAAAAGTGCGCTGGGCTATCTCTCTAATACCATTAAGCTTTTCTACAGGTCCGTAATAGTTAACATTTACCCCTATCAAAATACGACATTTGTCTTTGATAGAAGCTGCAGGAAGGTTGTCAAACAATCCGCCATCAATGTATGTTTTGCCATCAATTTCCTGAGGCAATAAAAGTACTGGTACCGAACAAGAGGCAACCACAAAATCGTGTAACGGACCATTTTCGCCTTTAACTTCGTTAACACCATCGGTGATATTAGCAACCGAAAGATAGAAGGGTTTCTTCAAGGCCGAAAAATCATTTGCGGGTATTTCCTCTTTAAGTGCCCTGCGTACCGCATTTAATTCAAAGAAGCCTCCCTGTTTCAGTTTTAGAGAAACCATACTGTAAATTTTCTCTTTTTTAATCAATTCCAGGATGCGTTCCGGGGCCAATCCGGCGGCATAAAAGACACCCACCAGGGCACCCATGCTGGTACCGGATATGATGTCGGGCGAAATGCCATATTCATCCAAGGCCTTTAACACTCCAATGTGGGCGATACCTCTTGCACTGCCTCCACTTAAGGCGATACCTACTTCATAATCATAGGAACTTACATCACCATTCGATTTTTCCTCTAACCGGTCTGAAGGTAAATCCTCTGCGCCACCCTTTAATTGCTTGCGGCTTTTGAAAAATCTATCAAACAACCTCATGGTAAAACAATTATTTTTAACAACAACCTCTATTTCAAAGATTTAAAAATACATTTTTAATCCAAAATTAAAACATCTAACAAAAAAGGGCTATAAGCCAACCATTGGTCCATAAACTTTTGCTCTGCGGTTGTTTGATTTTAATAAATTTTTTTTCGGCTTCTCACATCTAACTTCTAATAAATATCAACCGTATAAAATTTTCTTAATTTATTGGATAGAACTAAAATTAGTTTATAGTGTTTAATCAATAATCCATAGTGAAACCACCGCTAATGACTGTTCACTGATTACTAAAAACTTTTTTTACCTTCTGCCTGTTCCCTGTTCCTGATGTGATAAATCTTCTTGCTATCCTTGTTTAAATATTCTTTCTACAAGACTCGAAAATATAAAAAAAGGAAGAATTTCTAAAACTCTTCCTTTTAATAAGTTATTTAGGCCAATAGTGATGCCAATTTGGGGACATTCTCAGCATAATTAGCCTTTAAACTTTCCCTAAACTCCTTTTTTACTCAAAATCAAACCTTGTTCTAATGAAACGCACATGGCCATATAAAATCATACATATTGCATTATGGTTAAAATAGCCAATAGCGTTATTTTAAAAATTATTCAGTAACATACATCAATAAAGCCGAATAAGTATTAATGCCCTGACTTGAATGCGCCGCATATTCTAATTTAATAATTTGATCGGGCGACACATTCTCTTTTTCCAGAAAACTGTTGATTTGATCATCTAAAGACATATCATAATCATCTATACCGGTGTACTGAAAATGTTTAGTAAGTAACTTTTTCATAGAAAATAAATTTAAAACTTCTGTAATAAAAATGATCATTGCCATTCTACGCAATAAAGTGCTTTTTGATACAAAAAAAGTGTTTAATAGCCTTATTCCCGGATGCAAATGTAAAAACAATCGAACTGTATTTATGTTTACAATTTATTGCTATTCAAAACAAAAATCTCACCTAAGTAATTGACCACATGGAGCTCATATGGATGCATAATAGTAATATCCGGCTTTATTACTGCAAACTACCCGTATCATGTTGGTGCCGGGAAAAATTATTGAAAAAAATAAACCGTCTAAACTCAAAAGCGTTAATAGACGGTTTAAAAAGAGGCCTCCAAGATAAAAGGCTATCCCGCTAAAGACCAATTAAAAAAAAGATTAAGACTGTTGTTTCAATTCACTTACTTTATCAACCAACTCAGAAAATTTTTGATACATCTCTTTCTGCACCTCCTGGAAATATTTTCTTACCTTTTTACGATCATTCTTTTCGGTTGGATGATTAACTTTCTTTATCATCGCGTTTCGAAAATTAATGGTATCTAACACAATACTTTTAAACTCCTCTTCATCGATGCTGTTAAAGAGCATCTTTCTTACATAGGCTTCAGTAATAATTTCACTGGCCAAATAGTTTATGTCTTTCTTTAAGTCTCTAATACTCGCCATAATCGAAAAAGCTAAAATGTTTTTACCAAATTTAAATATTTTTTCCGTGCAACCCAAGGGATTTGTTTCCTTTTATTCAATAAATGCACCCTTTTGTCCAAAAAAAAATGACATTCATAAAAGAAAAAGAGAGATTAAACATTATTTCTTAACAAAAAGTATTTATTTCTATAAATTTGTAATTGTCAGAAAGTGTATGCACAACATGTGCAGCGTGACCTAAGTAACCCATGTTCAAAAAGGAAAAGGCGACTCAAAACGTTGAGTTGCCTTTTTTAGTTTTAGTTCAACCAATTATTTAATTGATTTATCACGATATTTTTAAGCGAATCGGGTAAGTTATTAATTCTGGTGCGATGTGAACCACCGGGTTTAACAATTTTCACCATATTAGAAAATCCTTCGGGGTTCAGGGCTGTAGCTCCCCACGGGTCATTCTCGCCGGTTAATAAAATAATTTCCGGGTCAGCGGCCCTAAGCTTTGTGAGAATTCGCTGCGGGGCATTGACATCAAAAACCAGATTATCAACATTGGGTGCCATAAATCGATTGGACACGGTATCGGTTTTTATCTCATCCAACCACTCTTTAAGCGGTGTTGCAAGATAGGCATAATAGCCTAACTCACGATAGGCCTGGTAAAAAAACGGGCAAACCTGTTTCCATTGCTGGTCGGAAAAATATCCGAAATCGCTGCCCTTACATAAATGGTCAAAAAGTTCTTTTGCCGGTGCACCGGGGCGCGGGATAGCATCAACATCCCTTCCCCACTGCCACAGACTAAAAGGATATTCTAAAACAGCCAGTTCAAAGGCCTTTTCTTTTCCCATTCGGAAGGTATAACCCTTTTCCCTGGCAAAGGCATCTAAGAAAGGCATCAACTCATCCTGGCGTTTTAAAACTTCTTTTTGAAATTCCAGAATACGATTCCGCTGCTCAGGGGTACCAACATGGTTGAAAAACTCTATCAGCCGTTTATCTTCTTTTTCCAGATTAAAAGGTGCAACATAAGCAACGGTAACATCCACATCATCGGGGAAGAGTGCCCGGTGAATCAGGGCTGTTTGCCCTCCCTTACTGATACCGGTATTAATCCACTTCCCGGTGTAAAAATTTTTAAACAATTCAACAATTCGGTGATGGTCCATGGCAGCCTGCTCAATGGTTAGATAATTCCAATCCAGAGAGTCGGGAACCGAAGCACCAAAATAGCGATGTTCCACAATAATTTGGTTACCACCAACAATCTTAACTAATTCGGTAATGCTGTTTTTAGGGGCCATATACCCTTCGGTAACCAATACAACGGGTGCGTTCCGGGATTTATGGGAAAGCCATACACGTTGTTTAAAATAACCCTTCTCGGGATGATGGTGGTCAATGGGCTGTTCAACCCATAACAACCATGCTTTGGAAAATATTGAGTCGCTACGAATCTCTTTTGATACATGAACTCCCTCAACTAACGGGAAAGTAGTTGACTGGTTTTGACCAAATACCAACCCGCAACAAACAAAAACTAATAATAAAACAATGTTGTTAAATTTTTTCATCAGTATAAATTTTACTTACTTCGTTGATACATTGCTTTTTATAAGTAGTCATTAGTGGTTAGTCGTTAGTCATTAGTTATTTAATACTAACCACTTGTTAACTAATGACTAATCACTTCTTCTGCCTTCTGCCTGTTATAGCAAAAGTCGTCAGCCTCGGTTCATCATTTTTACTCGTATAACGCCAAAAGCCAATCCAATAATTTTTCAAAACAAACAAAAATATATCAATTTCAATATCCATTTTATGACAAATACACAATTTGTTAAAATATTATGTAGTGAAATGATTTAATTAAGCATTCGGCAAAGTCAACATAAATTTTATACAAATAAAAAAAGTATGCATTTTTGTGATAGGGAAAAGTATAAAAGAACCAGAGAGACTTCAAAAGTAAAAAAGCATTTTAATAAAACTAATAACCCAATAATAATTAAAAAGTTATCAATCTATGAAAACATTTTTTACGCTCACCTTTTTGTTGGGATGGATAAGTTTAGCCATGGCCAATCTTCCACTCGAAGAAGTTTACAATGCCACAAAAACCTTTAACAAAACCGACACGGTGAAAATTGAAGGGGATTTTTGTAAAATTATTTTACAACCTTCGACCGACAATGCCATAACTGTCAGCACCGTAATCAAATCCTCGGCTGCCGTGGAAGGATTTGGATTAAGCGACCAACAGGAAAACAACACTTTAAATTTGAGTATTGTTGTTCCGGACAAACATGTTTCAACCAAAAGCGGGGAAATGATTGTAAGCCTTCCAACCGAGAGCAAAGTATGGGTAAAAACGGGTTCGGGATACATACAACCCCAAAACCTTCAAAACTGTACCCTAAATGCCAGCGCCTCTTATGGTAAGATAATAGCCGAAAATGTTTCGGGAAACTTTAATCTTAAAACATTAACAGGTGCCATATCGGTCAATGCACTCAAAGGACAATTGGCTGTAAATACTAAAAGCGGACCCATTGAAATAACGAATATCGACGGTGAAGTCACTGCCATCACTGACAAAGGTGATATAACTGTGGAAAATGTAAAAGGTAAAATATCGGTTCAAACCAATACTGCAGCACAAAACCTATCAAATATTAATGGCGAACTAAATCTTCGAACCTCTACAGGTTTGTTAACCCTAAAAAACCTGGAAGGAAAGTTGCAAACTAACAACGACGACGGCGATGTATGGATAGAAAACCTTAAAGGCTATATGGACTTAAAATCGTTAAGCGGAAAGTTGATAGGAAAAGCCATAGAGCTTACTAAGAGCAGTTCGTTTGAGACCACCAAAGGACGAATTGAAATGGAATTAAAAAACGACCTTAAGGAATTAACTTTCGAGCTGGAATCCAATTATGGATTTTTATACATCCCCGGCAAGGCGAAAAAGAAGAAGCTCACCTCAGGGAAAGGACCTATAGTAATAACAGGTTTCACCAACAGTGGTCCGCAACGTTTTACACTGGCTCAATAAAACATATCCAGAACAAAAAGAACCGCTACCTCGAGAATGTAGCGGTTCTTTTTTTGAGTATTTCAAACCGAAAAAGTTATTTAGTTTGGTCTTCTTTTCCGTTTTGTTTTTTGTCTACGTTTTTATTCCCCTTAGACTGATTTTGTCGCTGCCCTTTTGTGCCTGCGTCCGGTTTAGCTGCCTTAGAAGCTGCCGGTTTGGATTTTTCTTCTTTTTTTCGACGCTCCAATTCCTGTAACACAGCATATTTAGCAGCAGCAATGGTTTCGCGGTTCACCTTTTCGGTGATACGCCCTTTCATCAGGTCATCGAATTCTATGTAACCATCCATGAGCAACAACTGGGTAATCATGTTGTTGACAATGGTCTCTTCGCTATATCCTTTAGCCACGTATAATTTCCCTGCACCTTCAAGAAATTCTTGGGCAAAATCGGGATAATTGGGTAAACTCATTAACTCATTGCAGGTTTCACCAAAGCTGCTGAGCTCAATATTCAGATTAGGGGTCACCAGCAACGGACTAAATTCTTCGTTCTTGTCTTTAGGCTTAAAGCGGTTCACGCCTGACAAATCAATTTTAACCGAAGGGTCATCCATCCGCACAAATTCAGCTTTCATCATTTTATCCAGCTGATAGAGATAAAAGTTGTATCTCCAGATTTCATTGCTGGATTGACCATTGGTAAAGACATGGGCATATTTCTCCTTAACAATTCTCCGAACCTTATTTTTCGTTTGATTGATTTCGGCTCTTCCGGCACGCAATTCTTTGATAAGTGTGGTGAGTGATTCAGCCGCTTTCTGCGGACCGGAAATCTCCTTGCCTTTCTTGCCAATCTCAGTGGACAAAATACCACACTCAATTTTTGCGCCTTCACCCTTTCCATCATCACCACCTTTTAAGACATCAATCAGGTGATAGCGCCCTTCGATTTGCTTATCCTGCGAAACAAAAGGCTGACCCGCAGGCGTACTGGCCAGTGAGTCGAAGATAGAGCTGAAGATGTTTCGCGACAAAATAACTTCTGAAACTTTATCGCCCTTTTGAATGGAAGCGATAAAGCGGTTTTTCACCAAATCAAAGCTAACGCCGGTAACTTTCCATTTCTCATCCGCATATGGAATCTCCTTACCTATAAATATTTTGCGAACAACCTCTTCGATATCGATTTTGTCCATCATTTTATAGGATGAAGCCAGATAATACTTTCCATCCACAGGGTCTAATTCCCAATCCAGGACATCATCGAGGTAGTTGCCATGTTGTGCCAGGACATCAACGATATTTTTATCGGCGGTATAACGCAGAAGCGTACGCTGGAAGTGAGGTCCATCCTGACTGGTGGCCTTTTCTTTTCGCTCACCGTGAGAATCGATGTATAACAAGAAGTTTTCAGGATTGCTCACGCGGATAATTCCGGCATCTTCCTTAGAGTTATTATGCGCCGTAAGAATGATGTCGATTTTATAAGGCATATGAATTTCACAAATACCGCTAATGGTGCTACGTGAGTTAAGGTCATCCACATTACTGTCGGCACTGCTTTCAAACAAATACTTATAATATTTGATGTATTCGGGGTCGAAGTCGGTAACTCTTGAGAAGTCCCCTTCTTCTGTACCAAAACCATAAAGATTTCCTTCCTTATCGCGGAAAACATGGAACATATCGCCGGCGATGTTTTTAATGGAACGAACACCGGGTAAGTTCTGACGCAACCATTTCAGGGTGAGGCCGGCCAGCATTTCGGATTTGCCCACACCACTGTCACCATCGACTTCGACGACAAAGATGGAACCATCTTCCAACTCAATGGCAAAGAGAGAACCATGCTTGGGGATACCGCCCATCTCTTTCACCTTTTCGTTAATCATGGTGAGCCACGGCTTTTTAACATCTCCAAAGTAATCGGCCTCCTTACGCAATGGCGTAACCAGCGTTTTAATATTTCCTTTGGGGCCCTGAATGTCGAAGTACCCTATCTGAGGGAAGGAAATAACTTTTTCCGGTGCTCCCAACAAGAGCAACACATCCGGAACAAAGGTTTCTGCATCCTTCAGGGATATATCCTGATATTGCGTAAGCCTGAAGAAATCGGTTAGATACTTGATGTAACCTTTTTGGAAAATGATTAGCTGAGTAACCACCCCGTTTTTCATTATCTTACAACGGTAGTCATCGGGGTCCATATTGGCCACAAAGCGGGCCAGCCGACGTTCAAAAAAACGAGACGAAGGCTTGGTTGACAGCGCTTTGATATAATCATTTTTGGACTTACTACGGTTCATGTCCAACAGGTACATGGGCTCTTCCTCTCCCCTGTCGACTTTATGGAATGGATATTCGCGCTTTTTGGCATCGGTAGAGATACGCGTATGACGTTGCACCGATTGTTCAACCGAAATAACTCCACATTTGGTCATCATTTCGTTAATCCATACCAACCTCCCGTTATCGAATTCTTTTAAAGTCTTATCCTTGACTTCAAAGTTTCGATACAGAGTTATCCCGTGCTGAATCATTTCGTTCACGTCACTGTTCTGACGTCGGAAGTAAGTATCCAGAACTTTTATCAGCGTATGGGTATACTTATGATAATAATCGGTACCTTTTGAAAGGTTCTGCAAAAAGATTAGGAATCCGACCACTTTTTGGGTTACTTCCGAGAGTCGGGTCTCATCTACCTTAATATCCTTTTTGCGGATAATATAATTCATGATATCATCCACCTCCTGGGGAAGGATTTCGGTAAGGACATTTTCCGTAAAAATCTTCAGGTCAGCATCATCGGTTTTATCTATGCGTTCCTGCAGATACCTCAATTTTGAAGTTACCTGATTAAAGAAACTACTATCATTTTTCAGCAAATAGAGATAGAGGATTTGGTCACTCACCGACAAACCACTATTGAATACCCGTCTTTTAACAACGTCGGCAATAAAGCCCACACTACGAGCAGCAATGTCGATGGATGCAAATTCCTTATCCTGCCGTAACGTTTCAATAAAATGGCTAAGATATCTTTCCAGGTCAATATCCTGCACCGTTAATCCGGTAACCTCCTCAAAGAGTTCACAGGCAGTAGTGATAATTTCGCGCCGGCTGGGCTCAATGCTGGGTTGCTCAAACGGCAAATTAAAGTGCAACAATATTTCCTGGATATGCTTTTTCAGCACCATGTTAACACCTTCGAGCCGGGCAACATCCATATTATAATCGCCACTGGCCTGAAGGGTTAATATTTTCATCTTGGTGTCTGAAAAGAGCAAGCGTTCCATCTCAATTAATATCTCCCGCATGATATTCTTTTCTTCGGGGTCATCAAGCACATAATGGTTGGGATGGAACGTTTTTTTATTGTTAATATATTTCAGAATGGTGGCTTTGCTGAAACGTGAAGCCACTATATTGAAGTTAAGGTTACGCAGTTGCGGAATTTTCTTGTATATCTGCGGTAACAGGTTTTCATATATTTTGGTAAAGGCTCTGCTTCGGATAAACTCTTCGACGGTACGACAGTTACCCACATCGCCCTGAAATTCGATGACAGAATTTTTCGAATCACCAATAGTGGTAATAGACACCCCGCTCACCTGAGGCGAAGCATGGTACAAGGATCGGTTTTCATTGATGCGTAGCGACTGGTTGACCTTTTTCTTCAGGTCACGCACCATGGCATAATCCTCAAAAACACCTTCGGGGAAACCACCCTTGCTGCCCTCATTGAGAATTTTATCCAGCAGCTCATTAACAGAAGCCTTTGGATTGATCTGTCGAGCTTCTTTTAATTTTTTCCAGTAAGAGAGAAAAATGGTGAAGGCGGTTCGTAATTCTTTTTTAAATATCTCGTAGCTTTCAGGTGTTCCTTCAATATAACCTCCGAGCGAGAATCTGACCACGCCTGTCTTATAGGGCAAGGCAGAAATGCCTCTTTCACCTGCGATTTTTTTGGTAAAATCTTCCAGATCGTTGAAACTACCAAAATTTCTAAATAGCAGGTTAAAAAGATATGACCCATCGGAACGGATTACCGAAACATCTTCCACATCGAGTTCCTGAATGACCTCTTCGGCAATTTTAATGGCCGTTTTCAGACGTAAATTAGACTCGTTGCGGAAATTTTTATTAATTCTGAAACGGTCTAAGCCTTTAACCAGCTCGCCCCGGTAATAGATATAAAACGGAACATCCTTATACTTAAAGTCATCGGGTAGGCCAAGGATATCCAATTTAGCCAAAGCGACCAATTCATCCAGCAGGAAAAGATGAAGTGGACTACCTTCAAACCCCGAAACGATGGGATCGCCCGTTGCCATTTTGGACTTTCCATCTTGTTTCACCAAATCGATGATGAAATTTTCTATATGTTTAACAATCCTGCTTCGAGAGGCATCCTTAGGCAACTTAGACTCCAGTTTGTCTTTCAAATATTTGGCCCTCAATCCGGTTTCCAGGACAGCATTCAGGAAATAGAGCGAACAACTGTTACCGCGAACCGATTGATTGCGCTCACGTGCAAAATCAATAACCTCCTTCATGGCAGGGGTAGCCACCAAAAGACCTAAACGTTCTCCTGACCCGGCCAAATTTTTAGTGGTGGATAATGACGAAACTGCCCGTATCTTTGAATAAATACTCTCATTATTAAAAATGTATCTTGAGATAGACCTCCACTTTGGCATTACCTCATCGGGAACCTTTACACTATCGGTATAGGCTTCGTCAAGCAGCAGAGTAATTTTGCTGTTATTGACAAATTTCAGGAAGGCTATAAGGTTTTCACGGTTAAAGTCACTGTATCCTGTCGGATTGGAAGGATCGTTAATGATGATGGTAACATTTTCGCAGAAACGGTCCCAAAGGCTTCCGGTAGAATCAAATAATTGTAAAGTGTTTTTGATTCGTGACAGTTTGGTTAGAAGCCTTTCATAGTCAATGCGCTGATCATCCAGATTCTCGATTTCTATATCGAAAGGATTGATATAAAATTTATCATCTGAGAACAAATCGGTATACTCCCATGCCAGTACTTTATTATAAATAATGTAAGGCTTGGGATTTTTATCCCTGTAGTACAACAGGTCACGAATAATCATTTGGACATCATCCGAGATGGAGGTCTTATCCAAATTGTTCAGGTCACTAATGAAGTCCTTAATGATCTGTTTTTCTTTATCTCCCAGTCGCTCAAAATCTTTGTAAACCCCCAGGTCGATCAACACATTTCTGAATCGTCCCTGGTTGTCGGATTCATTATCGACCTTGGCAATATATTTCTGATATTTTTCGAGGAAAAGGTTTACACCAAAATTCTTATGAAAATGGTTATGTAAAGTTCTTTTATAGTTATCAGGAATAAAATTGATAATGGTTTTACACCGCTCAAGGATTTCATCGTCGAGGGGTTTAAGCTTACGCTTCAGCAGATATTCGCCATAGGTGCGAATCTGGTTACGTCCGCCCCCTTCAAGGATGGTTGCCACTTGTACATCCGGAATATCGGAATAGAAGTATTTTTTGATTCGTTCCTCAAAGGATTGAATCAGCTCTTGGTTTTGTTTTTGTCGTTTTTCGGGTACCGCGGTATTTTGTATGAACTGAATAAAATCCCGTAACCGAGCCAAAGAATACCTGTCTTTCAGTATTTGGCGAGAAAACGAATCGAACTTGAACAAATTAATGTTTTTAAGTAAATCATCGGTTTGTCCAAGTTGTTCTTTTTTAAGCTCCTCCAGTTCCTGGTTGTAATCGGCAATTTTTTTGTCAAGCAGTTCTTTAAATTCCTGAAGGTTCTTACTGTTGACATTTTCCAGTATCAACCTCAGGTTAAGTTGTGTGTTGGCGGGAGCACCCAATTTTTTGGTATGAACCTTATTCAGGGTATTGATGATACCATTATGGAAACTGAACACCAAAGAAGTGTTCGAGGCTCTGGATTCCGGGGAATCATCGACGACGACGATTCTGGAAATCAGAGGAAACCATTTGGATCCGGCAAACATATTTTTACGCATATGTTTCACCTTCACCACAAAAACGCTGGAAGTATCTTCCTGCATCAACTCAAAAAGCTCTTCACCCTTGATATCTTCAACAACACGTACACAGTCGGCTCCAAAAACTTCTCCTTTGATCAGTTCAACGGCAATATCACTGTTTCCGGACACCACGGTTCGGATCAATCCGTTGAGGCCTTTGAAATTAACCGCCCATTCGGTACGATGCAGAAAATTATTTTTCTCAGCACGGGTGGTATAATGAGTACTCTGGTTAATCATTTGTTCCAGAGTATCCATAAAATAATTCCAGTGGGCTTCATCAATATCACCGATAACGCCAATCACATCTCTAAACCGGCGCAGATCGACAGGTGAGTCCCCGATCACAATTTTCGCCAGGAACTCGATGGTTTTCTCGGTCACCGGCGGCGTTCCTACCGATAAATCGTGAAAATTCTGGATATTCTGAATCCACTCTTTCTGTTGTTTATTTACAATATCATTATCGGCAAAATACCCCAATCGACGATTGAAATCCTGTTTTAAGGAACTATAAATAAAAGCTTTTGAATCCTGATGGGGATAAAGCATCAGGGTTATATCTGAATAGCCTGGAATATCTTCTCTGAACTTTAGCAGATACTTTTGTATCTCGGCCTGTTGCCGTGCCGGATCGGTAGGCTCTTCATAGCAAAGACGGACAAACGCCTTTAAGTTATCGAAGACAAAATTGGGCAAGAACACTTCTGCACGTTCTCCCAATGAGGCATATAAATTAATGTACTCCCTGGCCTCTTGTCTCAAAAATGCTTTGGGCACTCCTTCAATTTGCATAATCTGATTCAATTAATAATCCACTAAATTTAATTATCCGGTATTTTGTTGCATCTATATTCCCTAATATATGATAGCAACAGGTCTTAGTATTCTTCTTTTCTTCAGGTAGAGTTAATTTATATCCAATACGATTCAAATCAACATTTCAACCCAACAAATCAGCGACCTACTTAAAATCTTAACAAAAATAAGCCATTTTCATTTCAAAATGTTACAAAGATAGTCAATTAACCAATGAAATTAAAACTCACCTTCCCTCATTTTAAAAGAATTTTTCCTTCTTTAACCGAGATTAAATAAATTCCAATTTTTTCAACCGTTCTCTTAAACAAAATTAGAGCATGACCCTGCTGTCTTTATCCATTTTTTTTGGTCATGCCCTATAATTCACTAATTACATTAAACCAATAAATAACAAATTAGTTTTAATAGAGACCGCATTCTATGCCACCCTAAGGTAAAGGATGTTGCATATTTATTCCGCCTTTTTCAGATATTTAAAGAGTTCGCTATCGGTAGAAAGAATAATGTGAGTCTGGCTATCAAAAGTTTTTTCAAAGGTTTCCATCGATTTCATGAAAGTATAAAGGCTTCGCGCAGCAGGGGACCGGTTGTAAGCAGCAGCATAAATGGCAGCAGCTTCGGCATCGGCACGCCCCATAATTTCTTCGGCTTGTCGGAACGCTTGCGATTGAATGGTTTTTAACTCTCTCTCTTTTTCACCATTGATACGAGAGGCCTCACCTTGTCCTTCGGACCGGAACTTGTCGGCTATACGATAGCGTTCGCTCTTCATCCTTTCATAAACCTGATTTCTGACCTCTTCCACATAGTTAATGCGCTTAAATCTGAAATCCAATATTCTAATACCAAGGTCAAGTGTTTGTTCGTTGGCCGCCTGCAAAATCATGGCTTGAATTTTCTCGCGACCAACTTCAATTTGTTCCAGGCTGTCTCCAATCATTTCACCAATTACTCCACTCGACATAGGGACGCGGTTACTGGTTCTAACAGTTTCTATTAAATTATGATTGGCAATAAAGTCACGGGTTTCTCCATCCAGGATATCATCGAGGCGAGATTGAGCTCCCAGTTCATTTCTTAAGCGTTTAAAGAATTGCAGTGGATCAACAATCTGCCAACGAGCATAAGTATCCACGAAAATATATTTTTTATCCTTGGTAGGAATTTGATTGGGGTCACCATCCCATTCCAGGAATCGTTTTTCAAAGAAATTGGCTTTTTGAATAAAGGGGACCTTAAAATTAAGACCCGGTGTGGTCACCGGTTCCCCTACCGGTTTTCCGAACTGGGTTAACACTACTTGTTCAGTCTCATTTACGACGTAGACACTACTCAAAAAAGTAATGAAAGCCAAAATAAGTATAACAATAAAGCTAATAGATTTATATCGTGCCATAATTATCAATTTTAAAATTACTCAAGATGATAAGAATTTATTCTTTGTTACCGGAAGCCGAAGGAAGGTTTACACTTTGAGCCTTATCCAGTTGCATCTGTAAAAGAGGCAACACATTATTGCCTTCCTGGTCGGTAATAATCTTATTACCCAATCGGGGCAGAACCTTTTGTAAAGTTTCCAAATAGATTCGTTGCCGTGTTACTTCGGGAGCTTTTATAAACTCGGAATAAAGCTCATTAAAGCGAGCCACTTCCCCTTTGGCATTATTTACACGCTCAACGGCATAACCTTCGGCTTTACGAATGGTTTCTTCGGCTTGACCTTTAGCCTTGGGTATTACTTTGTTATATTCCGACTTGGCTTTATTAATCAAGGTCTCTTTTTCCTGTTGGGCCTCATTAACGGCATTAAAAGCAGCTTTAACAGGGTCAGGGGGATTAACATCCTGTAGTACCACCTGGTCAATTTTAACCCCCAACTCATAATTATTGGCCAGTTCCTGAATCAGCTGTTCCACGCTGGAAGCTATTTCGGTACGCCCTACGGTCAGTACTTCATTGACAGTTCTGTCACCCACTACCTGTCTTACTGCCCCTTCAGAAATATCTCGAAGGGTAGATTCGGGATTGCGCACTTTAAACAAAAATTTGTAAGGGTCATTGATTCGGTATTGAACGACCCATTCCACATCGGCAAGGTTTAAGTCACCCGTAAGCATTAGCGACTCATTTTGTGTACCCGACTTGGTGTATTGTGAGCGAACATTGGCACTGGAAGTTCTAAAGCCAAACTCCAGCTTTTGTTGCCGTTCTACAGGCACTTTATATACCTGTTCGATAAAAGGAATCTTAAAATTAAGTCCCGGCATTACAGTTTTTTTATATTTACCAAAACGAACTACAACACCTGCTTCTTCGGGTCCTACCTGAAAAAATCCACTCCAAGCTAAAACCACCAAAAAAAGCACCAATATAATAGAACGAAAATTTTTAATTATTCTCCTAATTGCGGGAGACATTTCCTGATTCGTAAAATTCATTTCACTCATAAAGTTATTGATTTTAAAATATTTTATTTAGCATCTTGACATTTCACGCAAAAAATTTCGTACAGCATCTACGGTTTCGAGTTTATACGCAGCACTGGTATATTTGATACCCACTTTAATGGTTATGGCTTCGGGTGGTAATTCTCTAAAGAGGTATTCATCGGTCCAGTCATCGCCCATAGCCAATATATAATCAAAAGGCTTATTCAACAAAAAACGATTGGCCGCAACCCCTTTATTGATTCCCCCTGTTTTTACCTCAACAACCTTATTACCCTCCATAATTTCCAGGTTATGATTAGCCACCAGGGTAGTCAATTCATCCTTAAGCTCATTAGCTCTTAATTCCCCTAATTCGGCTTCTGCTTTTTCGTAATGCCAAACCAAAGAATAATTTTTCTCTTCCAGATAGGTTCCCGGGGTTCTAACCACAAAGTTATCAAGAACAGGTCGAACCATAGGCATCCACGAGTTGGTAGCGTTGGTTAGCATTTGCCAGTCACCTCCTCTTTCACGCATCCACACACCATGCTCGCTAATGAGGCTAACATTGGCGCCATCAAACCATTTACTCAATGTTACTTTATCTCTGCCACTAATTAAAATCACCTCATTTCTTTCATCACTGGTCAAGGCATTTAAGATTTCATAAAGTGCCTCATCAGGTGCGGCTCCCGGCTCCTCTTCGCGAGTCGCCTTTTTAAAATGAATAAGCGTACCATCGTAATCCAGAAATATGGCCCTATATTTTGCTTTGGCAAATTCTTTTAAGAGTTTCTGTGCTAAAATTGGTGTAATTTTTTTAGATATAAAATCGCGTTGAATCTGGGCAATACGCTTTAATGATGCGACAAATTGCTCAGCCCATTTAAAGACGTCATACCGCTTCAGTCGATTTTGAATCACCGCCATGCGGGCCCGCTGCTCATCTACCGGCATTTCCAACGCTTGTTTGATGGCTTCGGCTACCTCATCTTCATTATTAGGATTAATAACGATGGCTTCAGCCATCTCTTTAACCACACCGGTCATTTCACTAATAATCATTACGCCGGTCTGATTAATGCGAGAAGCGACATATTCTTTAGCTACCAGATTCATCCCGTCACGCACAGGTGTCAGTAAAGCCACATCACTCATACTATATAACTCAACCAGATTTTCAAAAGGGAGGGAACGATAGAAATACCAAACGGGTGAATAGTTAACCGAACCGTACAAACCATTTATTCGTCCCACCAACTCTTCCACTTCACGTTTAAGTTGTTGATACTGCGGCACCGAATTTCGGGAAGGAACAGCCAACATAACAAGAGTTGCTTTGGTGCGGTATTCAGGATATTTTTCCAGGAATTTTTCGAATGCTCTTAATCGATGAGGGATACCTTTAGAATAATCGAGCCGGTCAATGGATAAAATGAGTTTCCGCTCAGGTGAAACAAAAAATACTTTTTCTAATTCCTGATGCAACTGAGACTTTTCCCTTAACGTTTTTGAAATAGTTTGGAGTGCAGCATTATGGAATTTATCGTAATCAATGCCCATTGGGAAAGCATCAGCCAACACAATCCGTTCTTCTATATGTATGCGATTAAATGATATCTCATAGCCGAACAGACGACGAACACTACTTAAAAAGTGTCGTTCATAATCATAAGTATGGAAACCTACCAAATCTGCACCCAACAGCCCTTCTAAAATTTCATTACGCCAGGGGAGAAAACGAAAAACTTCATACGAAGGAAATGGTATATGCAGAAAAAAACCGATAATAATATCGGGACGTTTTTTTTTGATCATTCCAGGAACCAGCATTAACTGATAATCGTGAACCCAAACATAATCTCCATCATCGATAACCTCAATAGTTTTATCGGCAAATTTTTGATTTACTTTAACGTAAGACTCCCAAAACTCGGGAGAATAATCGACATATTGATTAAAGTAATGAAACAGTGGCCATATGGTACGGTTACAAAATCCTTCATAAAAAGTTTCAACCTCATATGAGGAAAGCGGGACAGTCTCACATCCCTCCTTTTGCAACATAGTATCAATTTTCTCAAAATCAGATGCAGAAAAATCTTCAGTAGCCACACCCGGCCATCCTATCCATCGTCCCTCAAAATCTTTATAAACCGATTTCATCCCTGTTGCTAACCCTCCCACACTTGGTTTTAAAGAAATCTGATCTTGTTGGGTAACAATACTGAATGGCAGGCGATTGGAAACGATATGAAGTTTATTCATAAAATTAAGTTTTTATTTTATTCAAAGTATAGTTCTTTTTTCTTTATTTTACAAACTTTGAAGCCTCAATTAAATAAAAAAAGAATGATTAACATAAATTTAAAATAGGCAGAAGGGCTCAGGCAGAAGGCAGAAGAAGTTTTTAGTCATTAGTGGTTAGTCATTAGTTATTAGTATTGATTACATAAGAAACAATAACCAACGACCAACAACTAACTTTAAATTCCATAAAACCAAAGAATTAGGTAAATTACATTCTGATGAATAATTTAAATTATGGTATTGTAGGCAACGGGAAAAGTGCGGCATTAATATCGGAAAAAGGGTCAGTAGACTGGTTATGTTTTCCACAGTTTGATTCGCCGTCGGTATTTGCAGCTCTTTTGGATAAAGAAAAGGGGGGCCATTTTTCCATCATCTCGGTTTCGGGGGCAAATATTACTCAGAAATACGGATTCCATTCAAATATATTGATAACCCGGTTCGAATGTGTAGATGGCACATTCGAAATTCATGACTTTATGCCTCGTTATAAATCCGATAATGGAACCTATTATATACCACCAGACCTCATCAGGTACATTAAATGGATAAAAGGCAAGCCCAAAATAAAAATTCTCTATGACCCTCGTTTAGAGTATGCCAAATTTGATACAAGAATCACTATCCACGAAAAATATGTAAAAGCCCAAACCACCAAAGGGAGTTACGACTCATTGTATTTGTATACCAGTATGGATAAATTGGCAGTAGTAGGCCAATTACCCATAACTCTTGAAAAAGATGAATTTATTCTTATAAGTTACAACCAAAAGCTATTGGTGCAAACCATCGAAAGAGCCTATTTAAAATTACAACGAACAAAAGTATATTGGCTCAATTGGTCGGAACGAACAACTCGTTTCAAAAAATACAACGATCAAATATTGCGAAGTGCATTGGTTCTAAAACTGCTGAGCTACCAGAAAAGCGGAGCTATCCTGGCCGCATTAACCACCTCTCTTCCAGAGACCATTGGTGAAGAACGCAACTGGGACTACCGCTTTTGCTGGATTCGAGATGCATCCATGGTAATAAAAGTGATGACCATGCTTGGTCATTTTAATGTGGCTCATCGTTACCTGAATTTCATCATAAATCTTTTACCCGACAAGGATGAGAAAATTCAAATCATGTATGGGATTAACGGTGAAAAAAAATTAACCGAATATGAATTGCCTCACCTTTCGGGATACGAAAACAGCAAACCTGTGCGTATCGGAAATGCCGCCTATAAACAAAAGCAAAACGACATTTACGGTATTCTGGTTGATGTCATTTACCAATTGTTTCATCTTTTTACCACTTCTCTTGAACACAGTGAGGAACTCTGGACCATCACAAGAAATATTATAAAGGTGGTGCAAAAAAACTGGCAAAAACCTGATAAAGGGATATGGGAGATCCGACACAGCACCAAACACTTTACATTCAGCAAAGTACTGTGCTGGGTGGCAGTCGACCGGGGCATTAAAATTGCAGAACTATTACACCAGAAAGACTATATTCGTTCTTGGGAGCGATTGCGGGAAAAAATTAAAGTGGACATTTTGAAAAATGCCTGGTCGGAAGAAAAGCAGGCCTTCACCCAATCATATGACAGTAACGATTTGGATGCTTCCGTATTGTTAATGGAAACCTATGGTTTTATTGAAGGGGATGATCCCCGCTATAAAAGTACCGTAAAAGCCATACAACGCGAGCTGGAGCATAACGGCCTTATGTTCCGTTATCGCAACTACGACGGTTTTGGGCAACCTTCGTCTGCTTTTACCATCTGTTCGTTCTGGCTCATCCGTGCGCTTTACAAAATTGGCGAAAAAGAAGAAGCAAAGAAAAAATTCGAACAGCTATTAAAGTATTCCAATCATTTAGGCCTTTTTAGCGAAGATATGGATTTTGAAACAAAACGGTTACTTGGCAATTTTCCGCAGGCCTATTCACACTTGGCACTAATTGATGTGGCAATGTTATTGGCTGGCGGGGAATTAACTACGGAAGAAAAGATTTTGGGAAATATTGGCTAAATCATAAAACGAAAAATGTTTATTGATTCAATTCAGCTACCAGTTGTTGTAAAAAATCTCTGCTGTAATAATCATCATCAACAATTTTTCCGTTCCAGGAAAGGATATCCAGATCAATTTCTCTGGGACCGAATTTGGGGCGCGTTCGGTCACGTCCCAATTCATCTTCCAATGCCTTTAAACGCTGGATCAAGGCCTCCCGTTCAAGAGAGGTCTCCATAAACACTGCAGCATTTAAGAAGTCGGGTTGGTTTGTTATGCCAATAGGTTTGGTCTTTAATACCGAGGAAATTTTATTTACCTTAAAATATTTTTCTAGCAAAGACAAGGCAACATTAATATTTTTTTCTGCATCTATATTACTCCCAAGCACAACTATTACCTGATTTTTCATCAGTATAAAATTTTTCTGAGTTATTGGTCTGATGGAACTCGCATGACTTAAAGTTTATACATGTTCTTATTGTGACAAATCTTTTTAGTCATGCTCGTTTCATCCGTATAAAATTTACTTACTTCATTGATATATTATTTCTTAAAAGTAGTCATTATTGGTTAGTCGTGAGTCATTAGTTATTTAACACTAACCACTTGTTGACTAATGACTACTGACTGTTGACTAACCACCTGGAACTTTACCGGGTCTTTTTCTTATTCATGATTATTGTCTGGTGCGGCTTTGCTTTTAGACAAACTAAAGGAAACGCTACGTGCAAAACGTAAAGCATGTGGTTTGTCCACTTCCACTTCAACCCTTTCAATTCTGGGCTCAGCAAACAAAAGTTCAACCACATCGTTGGCCACCTTCTCCAGTAAATTAAAATGGTTGCCTTCGACCAATGCAATTACTTTTTTACAAATATCCCTGTAATTCAATGCTTCTGAAGGCATGTCACTCACCTCTTCCCCCTGAGTGGTATATTCAATAGTAATATTAAGCAGTAAATCCTGTTTTTTCCCCACTTCATGAGGATTAAAGCCCACCTGGGTGCGTAACAATAAATCTTTAATAACAATTTTCGCCATAATTGAAGTTATAAAAGATGTAATCCACTATCACAATAGATAATTTGTCCTGTAATGGAAGGAGTGTTCAACAGGAAGGAGACAGATGCAGCAATATCACTGAGCTCCACTTTACGCCGTAAAGGAGTATTACCTGCTTTTTCGACAAGATAATCTTCACTTTTACGGGCTGGTGCTAATACCGGTCCGGGTGCCACCGCATTCACTCTGACATCTGGCGAAAAAGCCAGAGCGGCCATTTTGGTTAAGGCCGCCAAATTTTTCTTGGCTAACAAATAAGCTGCATGTGATCCCTCATTTGATGTTATTTTTGTGTCCAAAATATTTATTATTGTCCCCTTTTCAAAAGAATTTTTAAACGACTGGAGCAAAAAAAATGGTGCATCAAAATTGACTTCCATTTCTTTTCGAAGTAAAGCAGGCGAAGTTTCTTCAATAGAACCTGCATTAAATGTACTGGCATTATTAATCAGTGCCATTGGTTTTTCATTTCCAGATGGCAATCTTTCAAAAAAAGACAATACTGCATCAGTATTGCTTAAATCACATTGAACCACCGGGAAGTTACGCCCCATATACTTGCTTTTCAACTCCTTGGCAAGAGCTTTGGCTTCATCGCGGCTGTAATTGTAGTGCAAAACCACATCCCAACCTTCGGCTGCTAACGAACGTGCCAAAGCTGCACCAATACGTTTTGCTGCACCGGTAATTATTACAGTTGGTGTCATAAAAAAGTTAAACCTACATTTAATATGTCCCAGTATAAACTATTCATAAATAAGTGTTACAATTTTTTCAAGCTCCTCTCTATCCGTATCATCAAAAGCATTCAATTTTCGACTGTCCACATCTAATACAGCAACCACTTTCCCTGATTTATCCCTAAAAGGCACCACAATTTCAGATTTGCTTAAAGAAGAACAGGCAATGTGTCCCGGAAATTTATTAACATCAGGCACCACCTGGCTCCGCTCTTCATTAATCCCTGCCCAGCAAACGCCTGTATCTTTTTTTAATTTGAGACAAGCAACCGGCCCTTGATACGGCCCCACCACCAAATCGCCATTTTCATCCAAATAATAGAAACCCGTCCAAAAATAGTCAGGCATTTTATGATGCAATAGTGCCGCAATAGTACTCATGCGCGACCACGGACTGGTTGTGGCCTCAATTAATTTTTTAATTTGCCCAAAAATACGCTGATATCGTCCTGATTTTAATTTAGTATTCATACTTAATTTAAAAATTCAAATGAATTAGGAAAAATTTATACAGTTAAATAAATCCTATTATCAATAAAACAAAGAGAAATTGCAAATTATGTTATGCATCAAAAATTAGACAAAAAATAAGATTGCACCAAATTTTTTATAAAAACAAAAAAACAACCGGCCATTGTTATAATAACAATTGGCCGGCTGCCCACTCATCCACTAAACCCAAACCTTAGACTTATTTATTTCGGCACTCGATTACCTATTTGGTTATATAAAAAATCAAACAGCATAGCTTCCTTCACGATCTCTCAGCATTTCCTGCAATTTTTTACGAGTAAAAAATATTCTGCTTTTGACAGTCCCAATTGGAAGATCTAACTCCTCTGCAATTTCTTTGTATTTGTAACCATCAGTATGCATCTTGAATGGAATTCTAAATTCGTCAGATAATTGTTCAATATACTTATTCATCTCCATAACAGAATGCACCATTTCTGGTGTCTCCGAAGTATAATTCTGCTTGTAGGCATGTTTAAAGGCATCGTCGGAACCATCAAAAGTATTACGTGTTTTTTGATTTCGTCGATAGTTATTAATAAATGTGTTTTTCATAATGGTAAACACCCAGGCTTTGAAGTTGGTGTTGGCAACAAATTGATTCCGGTAAGTTAAAGCCTTCAAAATAGTTTCTTGTAATAAGTCATGGGCATCTTCATCATTCGATGTCAAACTCAGAGCAAAATAAAGCAATTTGTCCTGCAAGCCTAACAAGCGGTTGGTAAATTGTATTGATGTCATGGTATCCTATTTTTTGTTTTCTGTCTAACAAAATTACAATAAAAATAAACGACTTCAAAGTCCTAAATACCTAAATTGCATCACTATTTAGTTCCATTCTAAATAAAAAATCATCCTTCCCACTGATTTTCTGGCAATTATTTTTCCACACTTCTATCATTCTAAATTATGGAAACAATCACAAAAAGTCAAGTATGTTTAATGTTAAACCAAAGATCAATCTTTCATCTTAGTGATAATACATTTGAAACAGACGTGATTAAAAAAGCTTATCCCAAATAGAACATAAATAATAAAGTGCAAAGGAAGAAGGAAGAAGAAGTGATTAGTGATTAGTCAATTAGTGTTGATTTACTAATTACTAATGACTAACCACCAATAACTAATTTTAAAAACCAATAATTCAATGATATAAGTAATTTTTATACGAATAATAAATACATTCGTCTACCTCTATTTCTCATCCATTCGAAATAGCTGCATTTTTCATTTAAATCTCGGACAAAAGTATTGTCGAAATATTTGTTATTATTAGTTTTACTACGAATTTAATTAGGAAGGCGAATTAAGAAGTAATATAATGAGGTTAAAGCTATCTTAAAGGCAACGTCAACGAGAGGCAGAAGTGCACAGGCAGAAGGCAGAAGAAGTTTATAGTCATTAGTCAACAGTCATTAGTGATTAGTGTTGATTAACTAATGACTAATTAACTAATGACTAATGACTAATTTCAAGAACCACTAATTCAATAAATTAAACAAATTATATACGGATGAAAATTCATTTATAGCCGGATTGTAACAACCTGCTATAAACATTTGAGCGCTTTGCCTTCTAAATTTTATTTTGATAGGTTATTAATTAAGACACATGAGTAAAAACAGCCCTTTTTCATCCCCAATTGCCAAATTGGTTTTTGAATGGTGCCGCTTTGATACAAGTATAAAATGGTCAGAAATAACAGAAAGTATTAAAGATATTTTAAATTTTGCAACACGTAATGGTGTGGCACCTTGGTGTTACTACCAATATCAAAAGCAAAAAAAGAGTAGCCTGCCTGATCAATTGGAACAGCCTCTCAAAATGCAATATTTGCAAACGCTGTTAATGAACCGTCAAAAGTGGAAAGTTTTTCAGGATATCAATACAATATCGCAACAACATAACATTCCCATTATACCATTAAAAGGTATAGCTTTAGCCTATACACTTTATCCTCAAGAAGCTTTACGTCCGATGGGCGATATAGATATATTAGTACCTGAAGATAAAATAAATTCATTTCAAGAAATAATGCTACAACATGGTGCAACCACCCTTTGCCCACCCCTATCCGGATATCATGCCAAAATAAATGCTCATATACCTGCCATGCTATGGCAAAATATCATGATTGAACCCCACCAACGTCTTTTTGCGTTAGGCAATTCCTTCAATCCTCAAAATACAGACCTCTTTAAAGAAACCATTTCGCCTTCCAACAACCTTGAAATAACTGTTTTAAATGATGTATTACAAGCCTATCATTTGGCTGCACACATTTTCAAAGGCTATAAACTGGGCGGCATGCGGTTGAGCTGGTTACTCGATTTAGCATTAATTCTCCAACGCAACATAAAAGATTCTGACTTTTTTCAAAAAATAATTAACATTAACCCTAAAGTTCAAAGGCAAATTTCCTCAGTTATCTATTGGAGTTCTCTTTTATTACCCCACCACCCCTGGAACATCAAACATAACATTCCATTTCCTGACGAAATGATGTTTCATAAGGAAAGAAACACTTCTCAAAAACACAAACTTATGGTTTTTAATGACATCATAAAACTTCCGGGATTACATCACAAAACATTGTTACTATTTAGAGAATTTTTCCCGGAAAAAGCTTATATGGATCACCAATACGGTAAACATAGGGGATTTTCTCTTCTACTTCTCTATTTCAAACGAATATTAGGATTATAAGCCAAAAATCTAACAATTTTAAAACAGCCCTCAGCCAAGTTAGTAGTAGCAAACTTTAAATTTTCAAGAAACTCTTCATGTGTGGGTTTTCCTGAATCAACTAAATCGGTTACCGCCTTAACACAAAAAGCAGGGATGTTATGCAATGAGGCCACCCAAATCACTGCAGCAGCCTCCATATCTTTTAATTTACCACCCAAACGATTTATTTGCTTTTCGTCCTCTGGTAACATATCTAAAGAACTACCGGTAGTTACAATTCCGTATTTAAATCCTAAAGTTTTTAATTGTTCTGTATCCCAAACCTTAAAGTGTCCCTCGCCATGAGGTCTCCATCCTGGTATATCCACACGATGATCATGAAAAACCACTTTAGGATAACTAAGATATATTTCCCCAACATGAGCGCCTTTTGAAGCAAATGCACCGGCCGTCCCTGCATTAATTATTATTTGAGGTTGAAACTTTTCTATTGCCAAATGAGTCGCTAGTGTGGCTGCTTCAGTTCCAATAAAATCTAAACCATTGCCAGAATCTTTACCATTAATCACAATTGAAACATTAGTTCCTTCAAATTCTCCGACCCAGCTACGCATGGGTAATCCCGGACAAAAAGTCTTATCTTCCAAAAGGCTAAACTTTTTTATTATTGGTTTAGCCTCAGCTTCCATAGCTATAATAAAAGTAATCTTATTTATCCTCATTATTAACAACCTTTGCTATAAATTATTTAAGCCCTCTTTAGGCCGGTAGAAATTCATATGATTTTAAGTAAACTATTCTTTGTTTATAAAAGATTTCAGGACTTATTTTTTATTTTAATATTTCAAAATCTCTTATGCAATTCACAAAATCATAATGTCATCGCCAAAGCCCCCTATTATCATTATCTTTGTTTCAAAATTTATAAAGAACCGAGCATGAATATTCTTATAACAAAAACATGCATATAATTTTGGAGCCATGCAAGTTCCATTTGACCTATGAATTAAATAAATAACAGACGAATGCAAGATTATCCTCCAATTATACTTAAAACATCTGAAGACGGTTCATCCACACTATATCGTCCTGATCTCAATGAACATTACCATTCCGTTCATGGTGCCATCCAGGAATCTATGCATGTTTTTATTTGGGCCGGACTGATGTTTTATTTTGAAAAAAATACGGAATTAGAAAGTGAACATTTCAATACACCTTCCCAATTAATGACCAAAAATAGTTCGTTTGACCCAATTATCAATGCAAAAAATTACCATTCAAAGCCTATCCAGATTTTGGAGGTTGGCTTTGGAACAGGACTTAATGCCTTGTTAACTTTAACTTATAGCCAAAACCACTCTATTTATTACCATTCACTCGAAAAATTTCCACTAAGCAAAGAAATAATCGAAAAAATTAATTATCCACAACAAATTCCTCACTCAAAAGCAAGTAACTGGTTCAATGAAATTCATAACGCACAATGGGACCAGCCTAAACAAATAACACCTCAATTCCAATTATTCAAAGAGCATACAGATTTACAAAAATTTAAAAGCACTCATAAATTTGATTTAGTCTATTTTGATGCCTTTGCCCCTGACAAACAACCAGATCTGTGGACTCCCGAAATATTTGAAAACATTGCTAATATTATGAATTCCGGTGCTATATTAACCACCTATAGTGCAAAAGGAATTGTACGCAGGGCCATGCAAAAGGCAGGTCTTAAAACAGAGAAAATTCCAGGACCACCCGGAAAAAGAGAAATGCTTAGAGCTATAAAAAAATAAATTAACCTACTAACACTTATACATTTTCTAAATACTAATTTAAAAGAATTTAGTTACAAGTTTTTTTCGGAATTGTAGTAATCAATCTCTTTTTTAGAAATACGGGCAGTGCATCATTCCTCTAATATGCTGTTTTAAATTATTTGTTCTATTTTTACCTTACATTAAATGATAATGTACAGTTAATAAATTTAGAATTGCCTTAAGAATAAAAATGGGATGAGTACCTAAATAAAAGAATTAAGCATACGAAGAACCCAATCTTTAAATATGGTCTTTCCTTATAATCAAACCGACTAAAAAAATTAATCACATCTTTTTTATAAACAAAAATAAATTACGCAAGCATGAAAAAAAGACTATTGTACCTGTTCATCCCTATTGTTCTTTTGTCCATAGTTACCTGTAACCGTGTACCAAATACAGGAAAAGTAGAACTCAAAACGCAACTGGACAGTTTAAGTTATGCCTTGGGATTTTACGAAGCCAACAGCTGGAAAAACAATTTAAAACAAATACCCTTCGATACGATCGACTATAGGAAAGTAGCCTTATCATTAAAGAACTCAAACCTGTTACAAAGATATATAGACTTTCGCCATAAACAGTTTGATTCAATTAACGTTGAAATCTTCAAAAAAGGATTTTTTAATGAATTAGCCTATGACCATTCCTATTTTACCGAAATGACAGCCGACTTATATATTCGTAAAATCTACCAACAAATAAGGGAGAGAAAAGATAGCTTGAAAAATGCCAAAGCCAGGGAAAATCTTAAAAAGGGAGAAGAATTTTTAAACAAAAACGCTCTTAATAAAGGAATTATTTCATTAGAAAGTGGACTTCAATATCAAATTATAAAGGATGGAAAAGGTCCTAAACCTAATGCAACCGATAAGGTGCGTTGCACATATCATGGTACACTGCTGGACGGAACCGTTTTCGACAGTTCCATTGAACGTGGCGATACGGCCACCTTTAGAGTGAACCAGGTTATTGAAGGATGGAAACAGGCTTTAATGTTAATGCCAGTAGGTGCCAAATGGAAATTATTTATTCCTTCCGACCTGGCCTATGGAGTAAATGGAGCGGGTGATAAAATTGGACCTAATGAAACGCTTGTATTTGAGGTGGAATTGATAGAAATTCTTTAAAACACCATCAACCTCTTTAAAGGACACAATTTTAATAACAAAAGCAAGGAGATGTTCATTTTCCCCACGATACATCCAAAAACGGATTGGACGTCTCCTTTTTTTATAATTCACATTTTTATATCAGGGAAACTATACCCTTTAGATTTTTGACTTCACGGGAAAAATACAGCTCACCACAATCCCAACATCTACCACATAAAATTATACATATAGAACTTGCCTATCAACATTATCCATAAGATACATTGAAAACACTCACAAAAAAGAGTGAAACTGTTAATTACAGCCCCACTCCTTTCACACACAACTAATAAAACCTATTAAAACGTCAACAATATACAATAGAAATTTAGAATTTAGAAATACCGGCTAAAAGAAAATCATTCTACAACCGAAAAATGAAAAAACAAGCATGGCCGAGTTAGCTTGTAACTGTAACAAAATTATAAACTTACTGCCATTGCTTTTCATTAAACCAATTACAAAAATTTAATCCGAATATTTAAATGGTATTCAATCAATGGCTACCTAATTGATTACCACGGGATTTCCAATCTTTTCAGCTTCGGAAGAAATGTATGCTTTAAAATTTTCGGGATTTTTCCACTTTTCATTTTCCAGCCCCCAAACTGCAAAGAAATAATGCCGTGCTGGTTTATCGGCTTTTATTTTTTGAGCTACATAATAAGTTTCTGAAATAACATGACTAAAACCTTTCTCCACCACTGTTTGGTAACCTCTTTCAAAAAAATTGATATCAGTAGTCCTGGCAATCCTGGTAACTTCATTGTCCTTAAGCATCACGGCCATTCCGAGTTCATCATTATTTTCTGATTGTCGGTCGTGTGTGCCTATTACACGATACCCGGGTTCAGCCTTAAACTCAAATGGATCATTCGTAAGCTTGCTTGTAACAATTCCTGTAACCAGTTGTTTAGTCCCTTCAAAATCAGAAACAGTTACATCTGACATAAACCAATATTTGCCAGGATAAATAGTAATTCGCTCAACAGCCGACAGGGATTGATTTGCCACTTTCCAACCTTCGTATTTAAGATCAAAGACAGAACGAACAGGCCCTTCAGTAATCTTTTCAAAGGAATATTTTTCAGTAGATCCCAAACGGTAAAGAGAATCAGCCTCTAACATGGCCAGTCCACCGGCACCTAAAGAACTTCCACAGTGCAAAATATCCATTCCCCAATCAGACAGCTCATGATAATTAGGTATATCTGGAGTATGAAGCTTATCGAGAATGATATCGGGTTTTAGCTTCCCAAATAAGTCCTTTATATTTCTAACATCAAAATAGTTACGAAACCCCATTTTATCATTTTCCCAGCTTACACTTTCTCCCTGTGCTATAATTTTAAACCCTTCAGAAATAGATGGAGCATCATATTTATCTACCTCTTTATAAGAACTATCTGATTGAAGAATACCAAGTTGGATATTGGTCCGCATTGGAAAATCCGGATACTCATTTTCCGGTATTGTTACTACATTGAGCGATAAAGTTTCAGAAGGCTTAAAATCAAGCGTAAAAACAAGTTCATCCCATATACCATCTCCATCCATATCATCAACCTGGGACGGAACATATTTATTATCGAGCTTAAGTGCCACAGCATATCCATCCGGGATTTCACCATAACGCTGTTCCAGCTCAGTTCGTTTTACTATAATGGTTTCATCTATTCTTTCCACATCCAAAGGATTAGAAACCACGAGCAATTGTTTTTTAGAACAAGAGGATGTCCACAAAAGTAAAAAAACTGCAACTCCAAGTATTATTTTTATTCTTTTCATAATTAGGTAGTTTGTTTTGCTATAATGGTCAAAAGGAATACATAAACTGTTCTTATTTATTTAGTAACAGTCATGACCTATTCATTGGGCAAATCGTTTTCACCTTTAACATACCCAAAGTTAGCTAAGATACCACCATCAACGTATAATACGTGTCCGTTTACAAAATCACTAGCCCTACTGGCCAAGAAAAGCGCAGCATTACCTACATCTTCAGGGTCACCCCATCGACCTGCAGGCGTACGTGTCATTACCAGGTCATTAAAAGGATGGTTGCCTTCACGAATGGGCGCTGTTTGAGATGTAGCAATATATCCGGGCCCGATTCCATTTACCTGAATATTGTACTTGGCCCATTCACAAGTCATATTGGCAGTAAGAAGTTTCAGTCCTCCCTTTGCGGCGGCATAAGCCGATACCGAATTGCGCCCATAAACGCTCATCATTGAACAAAGATTAATAATTTTACCTTGTCTCTTTTTTATCATACCAGGCACCACCCGCTTCGAAACAATAAAGGGGGAAACCAAGTCCACATCTATCACCTGTTTAAAATCTTCGACAGGCATCTCCAACATTGGCACCCTTTTTATCATACCGGCATTATTCACTAAAATATCGATAGACCCTACATTATTTTCAATGGTTGAAATACCTTGGTCCACCTCCTTTTCCTTGGTGACATCGAAAGCCAATGCGAATACTTCAATTCCTTCTTTTTTGAACTCAGCTTTGCTTTGTTCCAATTTTTCTTGCGATCTTCCATTGATAACAACTTTTGCACCGGCTTTCCCAAGCGTTTTGGCAATGGCCATACCAATGCCATGACTTCCGCCGGTAACCAAAGCCACCTTACCGGAAAGGTCAAATAATTCCTTTAAAAAATTCATATTTAAATTTTTTATCTGGGTTAATCAAAGTTTATTGTTATTAAAAACATAAAACTCACCTGAGTCTATTATCCTGTCAATTATCCACATTATTTTCTAAGTACAGCAGACAAAAGAACTATTATTGGTAATTCAAATGCTATATATTCCAACATTTGGGACTTACCATTATTTTGTTCAAAAACTTGCTACTGTTTTTTATTTTAAATCCTGCGGGCCACATTTCTCCATATCATCATAGTCAAGGTTTTCACCAGCCATGCCCCAAATAAAGGTATAATTTGAAGTTCCAGCAGCACTATGGATACTCCAAGAAGGAGAAATAACGGCTTGCTCATTTTTCATCCAAATGTGTCGGGTTTCATTGGGTTGACCCATAAAATGACAAATTGCCTGATCTTCCGGAACTTCAAAATAAAAATAGGCTTCCATCCTGCGAGTATGTGTATGGGCAGGCATAGTATTCCAAACACTGCCGGGTTTCAGTTCAGTCATTCCCATTTGTAATTGACAAGTCTTCACGACACTATTAACCAACAGTTTATTAATTACCCGGTGGTTGGAACTTTCAAGGGCACCAAGCTCTACTATTTCTGCATCGTCACGCGTTACTTTTTGGTTGGGGTATTGATGGTGCGCAGGTGCTGAATTAATGTACAAATGAGCCGGTCGGGAAGCATCAACGGAAGTCATAATAACGTCTTTATTTCCACTGCCCAAATAAAGGGCTTCCTTATATTTCAAAATATATTCATTTCCATCAGCGATAATTTTGGCATCACCCCCGACATTAATAATGCCCATTTCACGGCGTTGAAGGAAAAAATCGGCCTTCAGCTCTTTAAACGTTTCAAGCTTCAACGGTTTATCAGTTGGAACTATTCCCCCTACAATATATCTATCATACAAAGAGTAAACGAGGTTAATTTCTCCAGGTACCATCACCTTTTCAATAAGAAAATCCTTACGGATCCTATTCGTATCGTAACTCTTGAAATCGTCTGGATGTGCGGCGTACCTTAATTCGTAATTCATAACTTTATTTTTTTAGATCAACATTATTAATATTTAACTATCTGACAAAGACTTTATAATTTTTTAAAAATAAACAACTTAACCAATTGTGCGGTTAAATTTTCAGGTTTCTCATTACCTTTTCCTTGCCCCACCTTTTGCACAAACAAATGAAGCTTTTCCTTTCCTTTCCATAATTCCGTATCATAAGAGGGTTCCCATTGGCCAACATCAAATCCGGAAATTGTTGTTAAAGACCAATTGTTTAAATTACGCAATGGAGCCGATGAAATACAAATATTGTTATTTTGCTCCCTATCTCGATAAATCACATACACTCTATTCTTTTTTTCAGACAAAATAACTTGTGGCCTGCTAACAGGAATGCGACGTGTACCCCCACCCTTAAGAGAAAAAGGCATTTGACGCTTTGTGACTTGTGAAACATTCCATTGCCGATCTTTAAGATATACCAAATAAAATTGAGGAACAGTATCTCCAGATTGAGTCCAATAAGTAGCTATAAAAGGCTGTCCCTTTGAATCTGCATAAATAGAAGTCTGATTAATAAGATTGCTACCTTGGGGAATTTTCATCGCATACTCAGCTGTTGAAGCGGTTATTGGAATAACCAGAGGTTCATCCCGGCTGGTTACCCAATTTTCCCCACCGTCATAAGATTTAGCATAACAAAGATCATGATTCGTAAAGATATCCCAGGACTCACGCCAAACCCAAGATATATGAATAACCCCGGATTTATCCACACACATTTGCCAGTAAGGATTTCGCTCTCCTTCGCCATCGATTAAAGAGTTTTGAATCCTACGCCAAGTTTTTTCTTTAGTATAATATCTGTTTAATACTAAATTTCCCTTTCCTGAAGCTCCATGACGATAAGCAAACAACAAATCGCCATTGGGTAATCGATAAAATTCAGGATAAGTAACACCTTGATCTTCAAAAGAACCTACCATTTGAAGTTTATTAGTTAAATCAAGGGCCCCAGGTCGTTTGCTCCGGCAATAATTCAGAGGACCATCGTGATGATCCCATGCCAAATGAAGATAACCATCACCATCAACCATGATACTTATACTATTGTGAGCATCATAAACATTTCCTTTCAAATTGGTTTGCTTTATTTCCCAGTGGTCATTTTTTAGAGAACGCTTTCCCAATGTTACATATCCTAAAGTATCATACCAGGCAATGTATTGAAATTTCCCGTCACTAACCACCGAATTTTTTCTAAATATTGTGGCATTTATAGATGTTTTGGCCCATCCTTCAGCCAATTCTAAAACTCGATATTTCTGAGATAATACTGGAAAAACCATTAAACAAAATATTAAAATAAAGCAACTCTTTTTAAGCTTCATAGTTAAAAAATTTAATACAGCAAAAACACCTTAATACCTTTTTCTTCATTTAATACATTAAACTATCTAACATCAAAATTATCACCTTCGTATTGAAACATAGCCGATGTAAAACTATTCATAGAAGAGGCTCTGGGAATTAAGCTAACCGGTATTAGAATTTCTTCTTCATCAAATTCATCTTTCTCTAAATTACTTATAATGGAACGAGCAATTTGATTACCCATTTCAAAAGCATTTTGCTCAACAGAAGTAAGGCCCGGTTCCACCAAACCGGCAAAAGGCTCATTGGCAAAGCCGCAAATTTTAATTTCTTGCGGGATTTTTATTCCCATATCCCTCAACTGTTTTAATGCGCCCAAAGCGGAAAAATCACTGGCGGCAAAGATGGCATCGATCTTTTGGTTATGGTATAAATTTTCAGCAGCCTCTTCACCAGACTCTTGTACTATACAATTTTCAACAACCAAATCCGGATCAAATTCTATATTACTTTGTTTCAGTGCATACTTGTACCCTTCGAACCTCTCACGATAAACATTAACATGAAGTGCCCCGGCAAAATGTGCTATTCTTTTACATCCATTTTTTATTAAATGCCGCGTACTCCTTAATGCCCCCAAAAAGTTGTCATTGATTATTCGAGGACATTTAACTTTATCAGTAACACGGTCAAACTGAATCAAAAGAATACCTTCAGAGATAATATCCAACAAATGATCAAATTCATACGTTTCCACTGAATGAGAAATAATAATAGCGCCCACTCGGTTTTGCAAAAGTGTACGAACTGCCTTGCGCTCATCCTCTTCACGTTCATGGGTTTGGCATATAAGCAGACTATAACCGGCAGGATTAAGAATTGCCTCCACGCCACTAATAACATGACTAAAAAAATGCCTGTTAATCCGGGGAACAATCATACCAATTGTATCGCTTCTTCCCCTTCGAAGAGAAGAAGCCAATGCATTGGGCCTATAGCCCAGTCCTTCGGCTACTTTTAAAACAGCAGACCGAGTTTTCGCACTTACCCGTTGATTCCCAGCCAAAGCCCTAGATACTGTGGATGGGGTTATTCCCATTTTATTGGCTATATCTGTTATGGTTACATGCTTCTTCGCCATATCGCGCCTTCTTGATCTACAAAAATACAAACGTTTGCACTTAAAACACAAATTTTCCCACTTTTTTCTTTATATTTAACTTGGCTTTTACATCAGAACTTACAAATCTTTACCCCGAGAAGTTGTAATACCAGTTTTACATCACAAAAATCCTATCACCCTGTTTACCAACTCTTTATAGTCATAAATCTTAATTGAAATTAGTTAAACTTCAGTATTCAATAGATTTAAATATTAAATTCAAAGAAAAAATCATAAAAAAATTTGACAGGAATAAATGAATAATATATCTTCGTGTTCGTTAACGAAAAATACTTTTCAATTTTCTAAACTGAACGGGGTAATATCAAAACTAAAAAATAAACAGGCTATAAAACGTACATGACGAAGAAAGTTTGTCACAGCAAAAAATAAATTGAAACAGAAAACAAAATATTAAAAATTAAGCCACTAAACTATTTGATTAATTCATAGATGGTTAGGGCAATAAAAAACTGTACTAAACATCAATTTTCAAAAAACCAAGCTTAATACCCAATAGACCAAACAAATAAAAAATTAATTTTAATGAATATGAAAAGCTTTATTCACCCAGACTTTTTACTTGAAAGTGCCACTGCAAAAGAGATATTTCATGATTACGCAGAAGGGTTGCCTATAATCGATTTCCATTGCCACCTTTCTCCCAAATTAATTGCAGAAGATCACATATTTGACAATCTAGGGGAAGTTTGGCTTGCTGGAGATCATTATAAATGGCGGGCTATGCGAACAAATGGAGTGGACGAAGAATATTGTACCGGCGCTCATTCCTTTTATGAAAAATATTTAAAATGGGCAGAAACGGTTCCCTATACGGTAGGTAATCCACTTTATCATTGGACACATTTAGAATTGGCACGTTATTTCAATATCTTTGATCTTTTAAATCCTAAAACTGCTGACGCCATTTATCAGAAGGCATCAGAAATACTGAAACAGAGAGATTTTTCCACCCGAAACCTGCTAAAAAAAATGAAGGTGGAAGTAGTTGGAACCACCGATGATCCTGCCGATAGTTTGGAATATCATATTCAATTAAAAGATTTCGAAGTAAAGATTCGCCCCACATGGCGTCCTGACAACTTGATCAAGACAGAAAATCCTGAAAAATTTAATCAATATATTAACAAATTGGAAGAAGTTAGTGGTTCAAACATTTCTTCTTTTGCCGAACTATTGAATGTATTAGACCAACGGCATGCCTTTTTTCATGAAACAGGTTGCAGGGCTTCAGACCACGGATTGGACAGAATGTATTATACCGACCAGGCAGGTACAGACCCAGAAAAAGCTTTTCAAAAGCTCAGAAAAGGGCAGAAACTCAATGATCAAGAAACAGAAGGCTACCGCTTCCACATCATGCTGGAACTTTGTAAGCTTAACCACAAAAGAGGGTGGGTACAACAGTTTCACCTGGGAGCCATGCGAAACAATAACACCAGACTTTTCCAAAAGTTAGGGCCTGATACTGGTTTCGATTCTATCGCCAACCCGCAAGACAGTTATAAAATATCACGTTTTCTGGACAGCCTGGATGTTACCAACCAACTGGCAAAAACGATCTTGTACAACCTCAATCCCGCCGACAATGAAATGTTTGTTACTATGATCGGCAACTTTCAGGACGGAACTGTTCCCGGCAAAATGCAATATGGAGCAGCCTGGTGGTTTCTGGATCAAAAAACAGGAATGGAAAAACACCTGGCTGATCTTTCGGCACTGGGTCTTCTTTCCAGATTTGTTGGCATGGTAACCGATTCAAGAAGTTTTCTATCATACCCACGTCATGAGTATTTCAGAAGAATAGCCTGCAATTACATCGGTCAAGAAGTTGAAAAAGGCGTAATTCCTAAAGACCAGGAAATTTTAAAGAACCTGGTAGAAGGTATTTCATACAAAAATGCTAAAGACTACTTTGGTTTTTAAATGTTTTATCGTGGATGGTTTATAGCTTTAGTTCCCATAAAATAAGATCACAACTATTAATCACTATTGTTATATAGTAAAAAAAATTATGAATCCTAAAAAATATTCCTATTACTTTTTCGGAATTCTTTACGGAATATTAAATAACCTATACTAAAAAATTAAGCCCAACAAAAAACCTATATAAAATTTTATAGACATGTCAAGCAAAAAAGTTATAACCTTCGGAGAAATTATGCTAAGGTTATCCACACCTGACTATCAGCGCTTTGCACAAGCCACCTCTTTCGACATTAACTATGGAGGGGGAGAAGCTAATGTAGCTGTTTCATTGGCTAATTACGGAATTAATGCCAGTCTGGTTACCCGCCTTCCTCAAAACGACATTGGAAGAGCTTGCCGCATGGAATTGGAAAAGTATGGTGTTGATACTAGTAATATCCAATATGGTGGAGAACGATTAGGAATTTATTTTCTTGAAACGGGTGCGGTAGCTCGTCCCAGCAAAGTGGTGTATGATCGCGCACACTCTTCTTTTGCAACGGTAGAACCAGGTACTTTTGACTGGGATAAAATTTTTGAAGGGGCCGATTGGTTTCATTGGACCGGTATTACACCTGCCGTTTCGCAAGGGGCCGCTGATGTATGTTTAGAAGCCATAAAAGCCGCCAATAAAAAAGGCATTACAGTATCATGTGACCTAAATTACCGAAAAAATTTATGGAAATATGGTAAAAAAGCTAATGAAGTAATGCCAGAATTGGTGGCCGGGTGCGATATTGTTCTTGGAAATGAAGAGGATGCTGAAATGGTTTTGGGGATTAAACCGGTAGGCGTAGATGTCACCGGTGGCAAAGTTGAAGCTGCCGCATACAAAAGCGTTTCAGAGCAAATCATGAAACAATTTCCAAAAGTAAAAAAAGTAATTACCACTTTAAGGGGTTCGATTAGCGCTAATCATAATACTTGGTCGGGTGTTTTATTCGATGGTAAAAACCTTTACACAGCACCAACCTATCAAATTACACACATAGTTGATCGCGTAGGTGGAGGTGACTCTTTCATGGGTGGATTAATTTATGGGCTTCTTTCCTATAATGATGATGAAAAAGCACTGCGTTTTGCAACAGCAGCATCTTGTCTGAAACATACCATACATGGTGATTTCAATCAGGTTTCTGTATCGGAAGTTGAAAAACTAATGAGCGGAGATGCTTCGGGACGTGTATCTCGTTAACACAAATCAAAATTCGTTTTTCAAAATTTATGATAATGGCTAAGTATAATAGAATAGAGGTTTTTCAAACCATGAAGGATACAGGGGTGGTGCCGGTATTTTTCCATCCCAATATTGATACTGCCCAAAAGGTATTAAAAGCCTGCTATGATGGCGGTATTCGGGTTTTTGAATGGGTTAACAGAGGCGATTTTGCTCATGAAATTTTCAGTGAACTCAACAAATTTGCTTTAAATGAATTGCCCGGAATGATTTTGGGAGCAGGATCCATTGTTGACGAAGCCACTGCAGCCTTGTATATTCAGGTAGGTGCTAATTTTATTGTTTCTCCTCTTCTTAATGAGCAAATTGCCAGAATTTGTAATCGTAGAAAAATAATGTGGGCACCCGGCTGTGGATCAGTTTCAGAAATAGGTAAAGCAGAAGAATTGGGAGCAGAAATTGTAAAAATTTTCCCTGCCTCAGAAGTAGGTGGACCTTCATTTGTTAAAGCTGTTAAAGGACCTTGTCCATGGACTAATATAATGCCAACAGGTGGTGTCGATACCTCAAAAGAAAATCTCCAAAAATGGTTCGACGCTGGAGTCACTTGCGTAGGAATGGGTTCTAAACTCTTCCCTAAAGACATCATTGAAAAAAAAGATTTTAACGCTCTTACAGAAAAAGTAAAAAGCTTAATTCATACTATTCAGGAAATTAAAAACAAAAATTCATGACACCAATAAAAAATCTCAACTTAAAAGATAAAGTGGCAGTCATCACTGGTGGTGGCGGCATTATCTGTTCTGTGATGGCCAAAGCCTTAGCAGCAAAAGGAGTTAAAACTGCCATTCTTGATCTCAAGAAAGAAAGTGCTGAAAATGTAGCAAATGAGATCAAAAGTACCTATGGCACTGAAAGTATAGGAATTGCTGCCAATGTATTAGACAAAAGCAATCTTGAATCGGCGAAACAGATCATTAATAACAATTTGGGATCTATAGATTTTTTGATCAACGGCGCAGGAGGAAATGCCCCTTCTGCAACCTCTAAAGCAGAAAGAATTGAGCCGGAAAACCTGGATCAGTTGGAGGATACTTTTTTTGGGTTGCAACTTGAAGGTTTTGAAAAAACTTTCGACCTCAACTTTAAAGGCACTCTTCTCCCCACCCTTGTTTTTGCTAAAGATATGGTACAAAAACAAAAGGGCGGTATTGTCAATATTTCATCTATGAACTCATACCGTCCGCTAACAAAAATACCGGCTTATTCCGCATCTAAAGCAGCCATTAATAACTTTACGCAATGGCTGGCGGTCCATTTTGCTAAGATAGGTGTACGAGTTAACGCTATTGCGCCTGGTTTTTTGCTTACCAATCAAAACCGTTTTCTGCTGATTGATGAAAAAACGGGAGAAGCCACTGCTCGAGGGGAAAAAATCATCAATGGAACCCCCATGGAACGTTACGGAACTCCTGAAGAGCTCACTGGAACCTTAATTTTTTTACTTTCTGATTGGTCGGAATTTATCACAGGTGTCGTAATACCTGTAGACGGAGGTTTTAGTGCTTACAGCGGTGTTTAATCATAAAAAAATATCACAATGAAAATTAAAAGTCATTACAAATATGCCATGGTTGTTCCTACCAGTATGGGGGTAAGAATAACACCCGAAAACGGACAACCTGTACATTGCAGTGATACCTTTAAAATGCAAGCCACCAGCGCCGAAACCAATGTAGCAAGTATTTCTTCCTACCTGGGATTACCTGTAAAGGTGCTGACCACATTTGTTAAAGATAGTCCAATTGCCCAATTTATAAAAAGTAATCTACGAAATCGCCATATGGATTATGAAGGCGTTGAAGTAGAACAAGGAGGTCCCTGGGGCTATCGTCATCAATTTAATATTGCCGACAGCGGCTTTGGCGGAAGAGGCCCGAGAGTACATAATGACCGAGCAGGAGAAGTAGGCCGAACCCTTAATACAAAAGACTTTGATCTGCAAAGAATATTTGGTCAGGAAGGGGCCGGTATACTGCACCTTTCAGGCCTGATTGCGGCATTATCCCCCGAGACAGGAAATTTCTGTCTTGAAGTGGCTCGTGCGGCAAAACAACATGGTACGGTTATTTCTTTTGATTTAAACTATCGGGCATCATTCTGGAAAGACCGTCAAAAAGAGCTAAGAAATATATTTACAGAAATAGCTTCTGTATCAGATATTCTTATAGGAAACGAAGAAGATTTTCAGCTATGTCTAGGCATAGAAGGTCCCGAAGCTGGCGGTAAAGAAATTGCCAATAAGATTGAAAACTTTAAAGAGATGATAATGCGAGTTAAGCAAACCTTTCCAAATGCTTCGGTGTTTGCCACAACGCTCCGCCAGGTTATCTCGGCCAACGAACACCTGTGGGGAGCCATCATGCTCGTAGGAGATAATTGGGAAGTCATAGAGCCACGTCCCATAAGAGTTTTGGATCGTATAGGAGGTGGTGACGGATTTGTTGGAGGAATGCTTTATGCCATTCTCAAAGGCTGGGAACCCCAAAAATGGATTCAATTCGGATGGGCTTCGGGAGCTTTGGCAACGACATTCCTGACCGATTATGCCCAACCAGCAGATGAAGAGATGATTTGGAGCCTGTGGAATGGGAATGCCAGAGTTAAAAGATAAATCAATCGGCAAATATTCCTTAGTGGGTGTTTAATAAGGTTATTTTTCTCTAAATAAAACGACCATAAAAAGAGACTTACGACAAGAACATGTATAAAATGATTTACAGGTAAAAGACAGATGTAAAACTTTTTACATTTATATTTTGCTGAAAGGGAGGGATTCGCCTTCAGACGATGACCAGGAGCTTTGTCGAATTTATCTTCTTAAACACCCACTTTTAAAACAATAATATTAGTTCCTGGTTCTTTGGTTTAGCTAGATTGTAAAAATAGTCATCAATTAACGTTATGACAAAAAATAAAGAACATATTGGAATTGGATACTTTAAAAGAACAGAATAAAACAATATGATTTATTTTCAAAAAGGATCGGAAAAAAGTATATTAAGTTCAGAGGACTTAAAGGAAGGACTATTTACAGCACTTGAAAAATTAGGCAGGCGTCAAAAAGTATTAGCGGTACCACCCGATTATACCCGCTTTCATTCCCGAGCCGGCGAACTGACTACCTATGTCTATCAATATTATGGGAAACAATTAACCGATATACTTCCCGCTCTTGGTACACATTCACCCATGACACCCGAACAAATTAATCATATGTTCCCGGGCGTTCCATCTAATCTATTTAGAGTTCATGACTGGCGAAATGACGTGGTTACCACGGGAATGGTCCCGGGAAGTTTCATTTCAGAAATCACAAATGGTCAAATTGATTATGATTGGCCCGCACAAGTTAACAAAATAATTAGAGACGGTGGTCATGACCTAATCCTCTCCATTGGTCAGGTTGTACCTCACGAAGTTATTGGTATGGCCAACTACAATAAAAACATATTTGTAGGAACAGGAGGAGCTGAAGGAATAAATAAAAGCCACTTTATTGGTGCAGTTTATGGTATGGAAAAAATTATGGGCAGGGCCAATAATCCAGTGCGCCAAGTATTGAATTATGCATCAAAAAAATTCATTTCACATCTTCCAATAATTTATGTACTTACAGTCATTGGAAATGATGACAAAGAAGGGCTTGTAGTTAGAGGATTATTTATTGGTGATGATGAAGAGATTTTTGAGAAGGCAGCAGATCTTTCTATAAAAGTAAACTTTGAAATGGTTGAAAAACCATTAAAAAAAGTAGTCGTTTATCTCGATCCTACCGAATTTAAAAGCACCTGGTTGGGAAACAAAAGCATTTATCGCACGCGGATGGCCTTAGCCGATGGCGCAAAATTAATCGTTTTGGCACCTGGCCTCAAGGAATTTGGAGAAGATCCCACTATTGATAAATTAATACGCAAATATGGATATAAAGGAACGCCTGCAACGTTAAAAGCTACCAATGAAAACAGGGATCTCAGAGAAAATTTGAGTGCTGCTGCCCACTTAATTCATGGCAGTAGCGAAGATCGGTTTTCCATTATTTATTGTCCTGGATTCCTTTCAAAGGAAGAAATAGAATCAGTTAATTTTGAATATGCCGACCTAAAAGAGATGTTGAAAAAATATAATCCTGAACATTTGCAGGATGGTGTAAATATTATGCCTAACGGAGAAGAAATATTCTTTATTTCCAATCCGGCGTTGGGACTTTGGGCTCACAAAGACCGATTTAGCAAATAAAAACATTTCATCAATGATGTTGTCACCGAATTAGGCTTTCTATAAATCAGAAATTGAAAAATTCGGATCATTAATATAGAAAATTTAAGAAATACGTATTATTGCGAAAAACTAAAACTAACAACAAAATATAGATAACTATGAAACAATTATCTGACATTGGGCTCATCGGGTTGGCCGTTATGGGCGAAAACCTGGTATTGAATATGGAAAGTAAAGGCTTCCAGGTTTCTGTTTACAATCGTACCGTTGAAAAAGTTGATAACTTCATTAATGGTCGTGCCAAAGGGAAAAACATCAAAGGTACCCATTCACTGGAAGAATTAGTTCAATCGCTGGAACGTCCCAGAAAAGTAATGATGATGGTGAAAGCCGGGGAAGCTGTAGATAAGCTTATTGAAAGTTTGATTCCATTATTGGAACCGGGCGACATCATCATTGATGGTGGTAACACCCATTTCCCTGATACAGACCGCCGAACAAAATATGTAGAAAGCAAAGGACTTCTTTACATTGGAACAGGTGTTTCAGGAGGTGAAGAAGGGGCCTTAAACGGACCATCTATTATGCCAGGTGGTTCACCCAAAGCTTGGCCAGAAGTTAAACCCATATTTCAATCCATTGCTGCCAAAGTAGAAAATGGAATTCCTTGCTGCGACTGGGTAGGAGAAAATGGCGCAGGCCATTTTGTTAAAATGGTACATAACGGCATTGAATATGGGGACATGCAAATCATTAATGAAGCCTACCACATAATGAAAGAACTACTGGGAATGACGGCCGATGAAATGCATGAAGTATTCAAGGAATGGAACAATGGACCACTTAATTCTTACCTTATTGAAATTACCAGGGATATATTGGCCTACAAAGATGAAGATGGCCAACCCCTCGTTGATAAAATTCTGGATACCGCCGGTCAAAAAGGAACTGGAAAATGGACAGGGATATCAGCACTGGAACTAGGAATACCATTAACCTTAATAGGTGAGGCCGTATTTTCACGATGTCTTTCGGCAATCAAAGAAGAACGTGTAACGGCTTCAAAAATTTTGGAAGGTCCAAAACCCCAATTCAAGGGTGACAGAAATGCTTTCTTAAATGACCTGCATGATGCCGTTTATGCATCAAAAATCATTTCTTATGCACAAGGATATGCATTAATGAGTGCTGCAGCCAAAGAATACGGTTGGAAACTTAATTATGGGGGCATTGCGCTTATGTGGCGAGGAGGATGTATCATCCGATCAGTCTTTCTTGGTAAAATCAAAGAAGCTTATGACGAAAACCCAAACTTAACTAATTTATTATTAGCACCATTCTTTAAAGAGGTGATTCATAAAGCACAAAATGGTTGGAGAAAAGTTGTGGCTACAGCCATTGAAAATGGTATTCCTACACCGGCCTTTGCATCAGCCCTGAACTATTACGATGGTTACCGACATGATAGATTGCCTGCTAACTTATTACAAGCCCAGCGGGATTATTTTGGTGCCCATACCTACGAACGTATCGACCAGCCTAGAGGAAAATTCTTCCACACCAATTGGACAGGGAAAGGTGGGACAACAGCCTCGACCACATACAATGTTTGACACAAAAACTGATAACAATGAACAAACTAATTACAGTTTTATTGGCGATACTATTTTTCGCCTCGGCGGGATGTGGATTAAAAAAAGAGGTGAAAGTTCTTAAGCTTGGACATGGCTTGGATACCAAACATTCTGTTCACATTGCCATGGAATTTATGGCCAAACGTGTTAACGAGTTATCCAATGGAAAATTAAAAATAGAAATTTATCCCGGTGGGGTTCTTGGCTCCGAACGTGAAAGTTTGGAGCTACTCCAACTGGGAAGTCTGGATATGACAAAAGTTTCCTCTGCAGCATTGGAGGGCTTTGTAGAAGAATATAAGATATTTGGTCTTCCATATATTTTTAAAAGTCGGGAACATGCTTTTGCTGTGTTAGATGGCCCTTTAGGACAAGAAATCCTTAACAAAGGGGAAGAATATTGGTTAAAAGGTCTTTGCTTTTATGATGCCGGTGCCAGAAGTTTTTATTCGTCTACACCCATCCAAAGCCCAGAAGACTTAAAAGGATTAAAAATCAGGGTTATGCAGAGTATAACTTCATTCGAGATGGTAAAAGCAATGGGTGGATCCCCTACTCCAATTTCTTGGGGTGAGTTATATACGGCTTTGCAAGGGAAGGTAGTCGATGGTGCTGAAAATAATCCGCCTAGTTTCTATCTCTCACATCATTATGAGGTTTGTCGTTACTACACTCTTAATGAGCATACCCGACTCCCGGATGTTTTAATTATGAGCACACATGCGCTCGAAAAATTAACATCCCAAGAAAAAGATTGGTTGATGCAAGCTGTCAGAGAATCGGTTCCCGTCCAACGTAAAGAATGGCAAAAATCAGAAGAAAATGCTCTTAAAGCTGTTATTGAGGATGGTGTTGAAATCATCAAACCAGACAAGCAACCCTTTATTGATGGGGTTTCTGAAGTTTATAATTTGTATAAAGACAATGAAAAATTGTGGAATTTAATCCAAAGAATTCAGCAGTCCGCACCTTCTGTTAAGGCACAATCAGAGAATTCTAATTAGATAGTTTGAAAAACAGTTGATCTTTCTAATTTACTGATTTCATTTTTTTATGAATGATTCATTTTAATATGCAAAAAGAAAACCACCAAATATGATTCTCCGAAAGAAAATAGACAAAATACTAGAAATGTTTCTAGTAATACTAATGACTGCATTAGTATTAGATGTAGTATGGCAGGTAGCTAGTCGCTACCTATTTTCCAATCCTAGTTCATTTACAGATGAATTGGCGGTTTTTTTACTAATATGGGTTGGAATGGCCGGTGCTGCCTATGTGAAAGGGAAAAATGAACACTTAGCCATTGACATTCTTCCTGAAAAACTAAAGCCACCCAAAAAGAATCGATTAATGGTTTTTATCAACATTTTAATAATTCTATTTAGCTTAACTATTATGGTTATTGGTGGTGCATGGCTGGTTTATACCCGATTTAGACTAGGACAAGTATCTTCTGCACTGCAGGTACCCATTGGTTATGTTTATATAATTGTACCTATAAGCGGGTTGCTTATGATTTACTATTCTCTGGATGATATCAGAAAATTAAACAAGGAATACAAAACACTCATCAATTCAAAAAATAAAAAGAATTAATTATGGAACTAGATATCCTGGGTATTCTCGTCCTCATTTTTTCGTTTCTGTTTTTTCTGGTCATAGGAACACCTATTGCTTACAGCATTGGTTTATCGGCATTGGCCACCATGTTAGTAAGCTTTGATACCCTTCCCGCATTTTCCACTATGGCTCAGCGAATGGCCACTGGCTTAGAAAGCTTTTCTTTATTGGCAATTCCATTCTTCATACTAGCAGGACAGCTAATGAATTCGGGAGGTATTGCCATGCGACTTATTGAGTTTGCTAAAGTCATAGTAGGTCGTCTACCAGGTGGTCTGGCCTTAGTAAACGTTACAGCCAACATGCTTTTTGGGGCTATATCTGGGTCAGCTGCTGCATCAGCATCCGCCATTGGAACAATCATGTCTCCCAGAATGGAAAAGGAAGGTTATGATAAGAACTTCTCTGCAGCTATAAATGTTACGTCAGCAACAACGGGATTATCCATCCCCCCAAGCAACGTCCTAATTGTATATTCACTGGCAAGTGGAGGAGTCTCAATTGGAGCTTTGTTTCTGGCAGGATATTTACCGGGTATTCTTACCGGAATAGCTCTAATGCTGGTGGGTGCAGTCTATGCCTATCGAAAAAAATATCCTGTAGCAGAAAAAATTCCCTTTCGCGCTGCCATAAAAAAATTTCTGGATGCCATTCCCAGTTTAATGATGTTGGTAGTTGTAATTGGTGGCATCATCGCTGGCCTTTTTACTGCCACTGAAGCAGCAGCCATCGCAGTGGTATACAGTCTGGTTTTGGCACTCATCTACAAAGAAGTATCCGTTAAACATCTACCCAACATCATTATCAATACAATTCGTACTACCGGAATGGTAATGTTGTTAATTGCTTCCTCGATAGGATTGTCTTGGGTAATGTCGTTCGAAAACATACCACAAACGGTTAGTAACGGACTTCTTTCATTGTCTTCCGATCCTTTTATTATATTGATCATTATTAATTTAATACTCTTGTTTGTCGGGATATTTATGGACATGACGCCGGCGGTTCTCATATTCACCCCAATATTTTTACCCATTGTTACAGCACAACTGGGACTGGATCCCATCCATTTTGGAATTATAATGATATTAAATTTGAATGTGGGACTCTGTACCCCACCTGTAGGCTCTGTATTATTTATTGGTTGCAGTGTTGCCAATTTAAAAATTCAGGACCTTGTAAAACCCTTGATTCCATTTTACATTGCAATGATAGCGGTATTATTACTGGTCACTTTTATCCCTGAAATAGCTATGTGGATACCAAAGGCCTTTGGTTATTAAAAATAAATATTAAATCAACCAGTTTAAATCATCCGTTCGTTTTCAGAAAATTATCATACATGAAACAAGTAAGGATAAAAGATATTGCACAAAAGGCTAACGTTTCTATTGGAACCGTAGATCGTGTTTTGCATAATCGTGGTGAAGTAGCGGCTAAAACGCGAGAAAAGGTACTTAATATTGCAAAAGAGATGAACTACCAACCCAATATCGTTGCCCAAGCCCTCACCACAAAAAAAATCTATAAAATATCAGTTTTAATTCCAAAAGGGGGGAATGATAATATTTACTGGTTATCTCATCCCAAAGGCATTGAAAAAGCAGTAAAAGAATTACAACCATTTTCTGTAAAAATTAATTATTATTTTTTCGAACTACATAATGAAGCTGATTTTTTGAAACGAACGGATGATATCTTGAATAATTTACCAGACGGTGTTATACTCGCCCCTATTCTTAAAAAAGAAGCCATTCAGTTTTGTAAAAAGCTGGACGAACATAAAATTCCCTATATTTTCATCGATACTTTCATAGATCAAACCAACTGCATATCATTCATTGGTGAAGATGCTTTTCAGGGTGGACGAGTTGCCGCAAGCCTGATTGATTTTGGCCTGGCACCCGAAAAAGATATACTTATCGTTAACTTAGCTAAAGATTTAGAAAATACTCAACATTTAAATCGCAGAAATCAAGGATTTCTTAGTTACTTTTTAGATTCAGGGAAAAATATCGGAATGAAAATTACAATCGAAATTCCTGTGACAGATCAAAAGGTTGTTAACGAAAAAATGGATTCCATTTTTCAAAAGAACACAAATATTGGTGCCATCCTCGTATCTAGTGCTAAAACCCACGTAATTGCTCGATATTTAGAAAAAAGAAAAATTAAACCGATTCTAGTCGGCTATGAGGTTACAAAAAAAAATGTAGAATACCTTAAAAAAGGAATTATACATTTTTTAATCGGTCAAAAACCTATGGAACAATCTGAAAAAGCCGTAAAAAGATTATTTGAATATCTTACTACCCGTTCCATTTCTATGAAACACGAATTTCAACCCGTGGAAATAATTAATAATGAAATAATTACAACACTTTAAACATTATATCATTAAATAAGGAATCATGAAAAAACTCGCAAAATACTCATTTGGGATGGGCGACCGATTTGCCCATCAGGCATCGTGGCAACTAAAAGCCATCACAGAAATTGAAAAACAAGGAATTGAAGTAACCCCTGTTTGGAATAAATCAAATCGGGAACATACAACCATCGGTAGTAAACCAGAAGATAACCGAGATGCCGCCCAAAAAGCGATTCAAAAGGCCGGCTGGTCAAAACCATGGTACATTGATGCGGACCATATTAATCTCGACACGGTAGATAATTTTTTGGAAAGCTCCGATTTTTTCACCATTGATGTAGCCAGCTATATCGGAAAAAAAGGAGATTCCAAAGAGGAGGAAACATTCATTAGCAAAATGAAACCATTAATTGGTAATCTAAATATTCCAGGTGTTAATTCTCCATTCAAAATTACGGAACAACAATTACGTAATATCGCAGGTCAATATTTGCATGCTGCCTTTATGGCTGGAGAAACCTATAAATACATTGAATCAGTCAAGGGGAAAGGGAACTTTATCACCGAAGTCTCTATGGATGAAGTGCCGGAGCCACAAACACCCGTTGAATTATTCTTTATACTGGCCATGCTTGCCCACTATGGTGTTCCAGCCCAAACCATAGCGCCAAAGTTTACGGGCCGTTTCAACAAAGGTGTGGATTATGTCGGGGATATTGAAACCTTTCGAAAAGAATATGAGGCCAATTTGATGGTGATTGATTATGCCATACAGAAATTTGGATTTCCTCCTGAATTGAAACTCAGCATCCATTCCGGATCTGATAAATTCTCCATATATCCCGTCATCAAAGAGTTATCACAAAAACATAACAAAGGTTTTCATTTAAAAACCGCAGGAACCACCTGGCTTGAAGAAGTTATAGGATTGGCTATGGCTGGAGGTGAAGCACTGCTTTTTGTAAAAAACATATATTCCAGAGCACTTGACAATATAGAAAAACTGTGTGCTCCATATGCCGATGTGATCGATATAAACACAGACAACCTGCCAAAGCTTTCTGAAGTTAATAATTGGACAGGTGAAGAGTTTGCAAACGCCTTACGGCACGTTCCTGACCACCCCATGTACAATCCTGATCTCCGTCAGCTCATTCATGTGGCTTATAAATTGGCGGCAGAAAATATTAATCAGTTCAATTCATTTCTTGAACAACATTCAGAAATTGTTGGAAAATGTGTTTTTGAAAATTTGTATAAAAGGCATGCTGAAAGGTTGTTTGTTTTTTCCAATTAAGGCAATGAAAAACAACCTTTAGTAATTGCGAGGATAAACAAGAGCCACAGCCACCAACAGCGCCCAACTATGGGCGAAAATTGGTGGCTCCTTTTTTTAGACTAAAAACTTTTTAGCCTCTTAAATTATTTACAGGTGGAATTAATGGCTTGTTAAACCTAATTACCCACAATTTTTAAAATTGCAATATCAAAATTAAAAACTTGCCATAACTTCAAAAGAGTTACTGAATGATAAAAAAAGAATTACTTCCATGAAAGGTCTTTTACATATGTTATAAATTTTTCAAAAGAATTGAGATCCTCTTCCTTTTCGCAAGCTGATGTAACCCAAGTTGATAAATAATGGCAGGGTTTAGATACCAATTCAAATTGCTTTTCCTTTTTCGTGATACTTTCAAAGTCGTTAGGATCAAAAATAATTGCAGCACCAATACTTATTTGAAAAGCAGCCACATCTTCCGGATGAATACCCCAGGTACAAATGAAGTTATCTCCCTGTTTTGTATCGGTTTTATCATGATAATTAATTCCGGTAAGAAAATGAACAGGATTATCGGAAAAGGCAAATGCCTCTATTTTGGCTTCGCGAAAACCTGAAAACACTGTTACCCTAACAAGTATATCTACAGTATCACCCATATAGGGGATATCTTCCGAAAGCATCTCCATATAGGAAAAATTTGCTTCCTTAGCGACACGCGCCGTTCGACGAGATACAGGATTAAGAAAAACAGATTCCTTCCTTTTTGGATCCCACAATCTGACGCCACCTAGACCAACGGTTGATCCAACTTTGTACTGATCGGCTCCCCACCCCTCTTTTTGCTGTTCAACAGTAGGATACCACTGAGCTTCAGCCAACTCAAGACCAGGACGCGTTTTATTGTAAACATCCACCGCAACTTTATAATCGAAATAAAGTCGAAGTCCAATCCACTCATTCTCAATGGCAGGACCGTGATGAGCCAGTTTTTGATACAAATCACCGCTTTCGGATGTAATTTCATGTTCTTGAGTTTTGCTACCTTTCCACCTTAGACTAATATCAGTCATATTTTGGGCGTAAAGACCGAAATTTAAAAACGCCAATGTTATAAAAGCCAAATGTTTCTTCATAAAAAATTATTTATTTCATTAAAATATAATTTATCTAATTCATTGGTCTAATGGAACTCGCATTACTTAAAGTTTATACATGTTCTTGTTGTGACAAACCTCCTTAGTCATGCTCGTTTCATTAGTATAAAATTCACTTAACTCACTGAACTATTAGTTATTAAAATCAGTCATTAGTGGTTAGTCTTTAGTCATTTGTTAATGAACACGAAATCACTAATGACTGTTGACTAATGACTATAAACTTCTTCTGCCTTCTTCCTGTGCACTTCTGCCTCAGTTTTATATATGTCCTTTTGTGGCTAAAATCGCCATGCTCGTTTCATTAGTAAAAATATTATACAAGTAATCGGTCAAAAAAAACTCGCATGACAATCAGTTTAAACGTATTCTTGGGGTAACAACCTTGGTAGATTATGTTCGTTTTATTCGAAAACCAAGTCTTATCCCTAAATCTTATAAAGATCAATTATCCGAAAACAAGCTCAATATTACAAAACCCTTTTAATGGTTCCAAAAAACAGTCAAAAACCCCAATACACTATTAAAAATGGTTGATCATCTCATTCATCCACACTTCAATGTTAGAATATATTGGAGAAAGAGAAAAATCGGATGCATCAGAAGGATCAGTTTTATCCAAACCTTTAGCCTCCTCCCAGTCATCTGGCATTCCGTCCAAATCCTGATCACTTGGAGCAATATTCTCCACTATGGAAGGCCAACCTCCAACATCATTTTGTGAATCAATGATTCCACCATTTCCATAGGTTGCAGTACCGGTTCTTACTTCACGAATAATTCTCGCATCAATAGAATCCCTTTTGAGGGACGCGCCAACATGATCCAATACTTCATCATAAGCTTCCAGGGCCGTTAAAGGTACGTAATCTGAAATTTCAAAGGGAACGTCTACCAACAAGGAAGGAACCACCTCCTTATTCCCCTTAATACCTAGAACATTATTTGCCGTTACGGCATCATTATTAAAAAGAATATTTCCAGAAATAAAATATTTTCCGTAAGGTTCATAAGGTTCGAGAAATTTTTTTCCGGCACTTTCTGTAGTCGAAGGACCTGGTTTAAAAAAGTTATTGATAATATTATAGTTACCACTTTCACCACCATAAATACATTTGAACTGCCAATTATAAACTACATTATTAACAAATTCGGCTCGTTCCAATTCGGGATGCTTGTGATAACGACTACCCTGGAGTCTGGGATTACGACTAGTGTTATGTGCCAACAAATTGCCAATAAAAGAGGCGGTTTTCCCGCCCCAGATACCGCCATAGCCATGGTCGCCTTTATGATGTACCGAATGGTTCATACTTTCACTAATAATACACCATTGCAAAGTCACATTTTCATTATCATATACAGAGCAGACTTCATCACTACCCCAACTGAAGCTGCAATGATCGACAATGACATTTCGATTATTTGTACAGGTAAAAGCATCCATCTCTTCTCCCGCAACATCTCCCGGTCTTACCCTCAAATAACGAACAATGACATTATCTGCCTTTATTTTCAGAGGATATCCTCTAAGACAAATACCATCACCTGGGGCAGTTTGGCCCGCAATTGTAATATCGCCATTATTGATGTCAAGGGCCGACTTTAAATCGATATTGCCAGATACTTTGAATACCACAATCCTTGGGCCGTGTTTTCGAATAGCATGTCTAAGGCTTCCAGGTCCGGAATCATTCAAGTTAGTAACTAAAATGATTTCTCCTCCCCGCCCGCCAGTAGTATATTTCCCAGCACCTAAAGCTCCGGGAAAAGCAGGAACAGGTTTAATAACATCTTTACCGGTTCCATGAGCAGAACAGGCACAAAAAGTAAAAATAATCCAATAAAAAAAAACAAATAATCCTGTTTTATTCATAATCTATCGATTTAATTCAATTGCAGCAAGGATAAAAGGTGCCACACCTTTGGGATCGTTATCCACTTGTTTTTCGGAAATATAATACTCGAAAGATCCATCCCTGTATGGATGACCACCCAGTCCGCACCCACCACAAATATGATGCATGGTAATGAGCCCATTTTTATCCACGGTAACGAGATTGTCCAAAATGGCATCAAAAACATTATTAGCAACCTCCAGAAACGATTGGTCCAGATACCCTTTTTTAGCACCTTTGGCAAATGCATAGGCAAACATGGCGCTACCGGATCCCTCAATATAATTTCCTTCCAGATGTCCCAAATTTAATACCTGGAACCACAACCCGGTCTCTTCATCACGAACTTTAAGCAGAGCCTCAGCTGTTGACTGAAAAACAGAAATAATGGAATCTCTTTGGGGATGACTTTCTGGGAAAAAATCAAGGACATCCACTATAGCCATCATATACCACCCCATAGCCCGGCTCCAAAAATTCGGGGAACAGCCGGTTTCGGGGTTTGCCCATCGCTGTTGTTTACTCTCGTCCCAGGCGTGATATAACAGACCAGTTTTTTTATCCAGTGTAACCTTATAGGCCAAGAGAATCTCATGAGCGACTTCATCAAACCATTCAGGGGCATTAAATTCCCGGGCATACTGAGCCAGAAAAGGTGTTGACATATAAACCCCATCGAGCCAAATTTGCCAGGGATAAATTTTTTTGTGCCAGAAACCACCGGAATTAGTTTTAGGATGTTGTCGCATTTGTTCAATATGAAGCTCGATAGCTTTTCTATATTTGTCTTGCCCTGTTCGTTTATATACGGTGATAAGATTTTTCGCAGGATTGATGCGGTCGATATTATATTCTTTAGGGTTATAGTGGCGGACGGTACCGGAATCGGTCACAAAATAGTCGACGTAATCTTCCATATATTGAGAATAAACCGAATCGACATGTCCTAATTTGTCAATGGCTTGCCCTAACATAGCGACATCATATTGCCATTTAATTTTTTCAGGATTTTGGTAATTTACAAGGGAAGGATATTGAGTAATAACCGAATTGGCCATTTTTACCGACCATTTTGGGTTATTATCATCTGCACTTCGATTCTGGCATCCATAACCACACCCTAAACTACAGATAAAAAAAAGTAAAAGCAGCTGTTTCATCTTGAATATTCATAAAAACAATAAAGGTATCCATTAACTAAACCGAAAGGGTAGAATCCCCTTATTCGGAAAGAAAAAAGCGAGAGTGTCTAAAAAAGCAATTTCTACTCTAAGGAACTCTGGAAAATCATTATAAAACCCTATAAAACAATACTTAAATAAAGTACCACAAAAAAAATCCAGAGATAACTGAGTTTTTAGACACCCTCACAAAAACATGCAACCCATTTAAGGTAACCACCTCATATCCCCAATTTCATAAAAAATAATGTCTTCATGCGAAACGGTGAAATCAGCATTTTCAGGATCTGCAAAACCGGGATCAACTGTCAGATAAGTTGATGTTGCGTCAAAATGCGTGAACCCATTATCATACAAATTGGGAGAATTATGATAGTTATTTCGGTCGTATTCAACGATATTAGTTTCTGACTGACGAGAATAATTAGCCAATACGTTGCTAAATAAATTCTTTCTAATATAGATTGAATGATCGGCATGACGAACATACATAATCCTCCGGGTTGTCCCTTCTTTATTAATTACATTGTATAGGGTATTATTTTCAAAAGTAACCACACAACTATTTCCCGGGAAATTGGTTGAACCACCTGAATCCATCCGAATTAAATCTCTGTCAAAAGCACTGTTATAAACAGTATTATTGATAAAATCAAGTTTTTTAGTCATACCTCCCCTAAAATCAATAAAGTCACCACCGTCGCAAACAATATTTGAATATATAGTATTAGTAATGGTGACAGACTCGATCAATACAGCTTTGCTGGCATAGAATACGCCTTTTATGTAATTGGATATTTCACAGCCATCGATCACCACATCACCGTAAGGAGTAGCCAATTCTTCATCGTAAACAATGGTTTGGTTACCGTCGGATGTGGTACCATCCAAAATTAAGTTTCTTAATTCGAGGCCAGCGCCCCCACTCATACGAATAACAGCACCTTTAATTACAGGTTTTTCATTTGGATCAACCCCTTTAAGGGATATGGTATTACTTACAGAAATATTGCCATCGATAACATAATCACCCGGCATCAATGCAAAAGCATCATCTGGTTGGGCATTGGCAATAATCTCCACTAAATTATCTTCAGGAAATACCTGAATGGCTCCGCCCAAATCAATAAGGGTTCTGAAGCTTATGGTGCCTCTTGTGTCGTTATCCCTCTTCATTACGGCCACATAATCGGTTTCACTGGCTAGTCCTGTAATGAGAGCAGCACCTGCTGCAATTTCATCCTCCGTAATATTATGAACAATATCACCAGGCGTTAGAATAATTGTTGTCGCAACTTCGCCTGCGGGCCAGCGTAAAACTACGGAATTGTGCGTTAGGTCATCAGGATTAATATCGTAAAAGATTTGTTCAGTTCCTGTGATAAAAGAAGCACTAACCCATTTAGAATCGGCGATATCATCAGCCACAGCCTTAACTCTGACCGAATACTCCGTTTCCCCTCTAAAACCGGGTTCCAGATAAGGAAGATCTTTCATAGTCAAACCGGATTTTGTTTTGACAGGGGTACCGGAAAAATCTTCATTGCCATTTTCATAAAACTCGACTTCATAACTGTCGGCATTACTAACAGCCTCCCAGGTTAATCTTGCCGAAGTTTGATTAATCACTCTCACCTCCAGGTTAGTTGGTGAAAAAAGACGACTAACCTTCAGTTCCGTGAGTTCCGGGTCAATATCGTCGGAACAGCTGTATACAAGAGCGATTCCGACCAATCCAAACAATATCAATAAGAATTTTAAAACTGAGTTCATAGGAATAGAATTTTCATATTTTTAACATAAGGACTATATTCTGCATGTTTAAAATCCGATTTTGCATTTGTAAAAGTTTTTTTCAACCAACGGAAACAAACACGCTTTGAATAAGGTATACTAGTAACCGTAACCATCATTGGTTAACATTCCATTACTAGAATCGATAAACACCTGCCAAATAGGCCAGTATTGTTGTTCATCAGGATCATTAACGTAAAGTGCGTCCCAATAAGTAACCAAATCGCCTTCCGACTCCATAGTCCACTCTTTACTTTCAGAATACCCTAAGGAAGCACCTTCTTCATCTGTATCGCCAAAATTTAAACCATAAATTTCTACAGATTCACCATCTTCAGCTGTACGGAAATAAATATTCCGGGGTAAATTAGCATATTTTCCTTCCCGATTTTCCAATTGCCTTAGTTTTTCAGCCGATTCCTGCAATTTTTGCCCCAAAAGATTCCACCGTATAAGATCAGCTTTCCGAAGTTTTTCACCCACAAACTCTAAAGCCCGTTCGTCAACAATAGCATTAAAGAAGGCTTCTTTGCTAGTGGTTACTTGAGCCATATAAGCATCCACTTTTTCAGGATTATTTGGGAAAGCTCTTTCACGCACAGCTCGCAAATAAGGCGCAGCGGCATCAGGACCATCGAGTTCATTGATGGCTTCGGCTGCCATTAACAATACATCGGAATACCTCATATAGAGAAAATTCAACCCATCATCATTGGGTGCCTCCACTCTTCGTCCAGCCTCTTCATAAAGCCATTCATACCGATATTTTCCAAAATAAAACTTATTCAAATTGGTTGGCACTTGCACACCATTGGTCCACTCATAAGGAACACAAGAAACATCCCGCCGAACATCATCCACATCGAAATCATAAAAAATAGCAGGGTTAGGACCATTACTTCCGCCACGGTTTTGACCGGTATATTTATCGGTAGTTGTATGCCGTACCCCGAGGTCAAAGATTACCCGCCCACGTCCGGCATCAAAAGGTATTTCCCACAGAATTTCCTTACCAGCGACATAATCTTCCCTATGGAGGGAACGGAAGACCCCTTCAAAGGTTTCCAATTGGGCAGTTCCACTGTTAATGACATCAAGGCATTCATTTTTTGCAATTTCGTACATTTTTTCAGGTGCAAGATCTGGGTCATTACTACGACGGATACCATCAGGTCGTTGTCCATAGCCACCTGCTGCCAGTGCCAGCCGGGCTCTTAACCCTTTAACAAAAGCTTTATTGATCCGTTCAGTAGAAGAAGTGATTTCAGTTTCATTAGGCCATGCAACCAACTGGGCAGCTTCTTCCAGATCTGCTAATAACTGTTTATAAATAATGTCTCTGTCGGATCTTGGAAGATAGACCGTTTCGGCATTAACCGGTTCAAATCGGGCCGGCACATCGCCCCAAGCCCTAAGCAGATCATTATAAATAACTGCGCGAAGTGTCAACACCTCGCCCAATAGTTGGGCCATATATTCATTATTTTCGACATCCCCATATTTTCGCAAACCGCGGATGGCAACATTTGCACGCTCAATGCCTTCATAAAATTTAGCCCAGGCATTGTTTTCGGTATTCATATTACCATTGTTCACATTGGTATTATAGTTGGACAACCTGGCTTTGTCACCATCCACATCCTTTAAAGAATGGGTTACCTCTGTATCGGTATTCATCCCGTAATAAAGAATGAAACGACCTCTATATGAATTGGTTTCACCAAAAGAGTGAATAATACCTGCAACGGCTCCCTCAGCAAGGCTGGGGTTGGAAAAAATCACGGATTCATCAAGTGAAGACTCCGATTCAACTTCAAGAACATCTTCACATGATGTTATTAATCCTCCGAAGATTAACATCCATATTATTTTAACTAATAAGTTTTTCATCGCTAAACAATTTTCTTGGTTATTGATCTTACACAACCTACATAAATAAACTCAGATAAAATTCTAAATTAAATACTTAGAATTTCAAATTCAAACCAACCACAAAAGATCTGCTTTTGGGATAGGCGGAATAGTCTACACCAGGAGTTAAAGGGGTTTTCCGACGAGTAGAAACCTCCGGGTCGAAACCGGAATAATTGGTCCATACAAATACATTATATCCGCTAGCATATACTCTGAAATTTTGAATTCCGAATCTTGAAACAATATTGTCAGGAAGAGTATATCCCAAAGTAAGGGTATTCAATCTCAGGAAAGAACCGTCTTCTACTGCCCAGTCGGAAAACACATATCTCTGCATATAAGGTGACCACATAGTTGTGTTGGCATTCATGGCCGCCAACTCTTCAGGATCGTTGCTAATGGTGCCGTCTTCCCTAAGGTTGGTCCATCTCTTTCCATCTTCCATAATGGTCAACATATTTCGGGAATGGTACTTGCTCGTTGAAGTATATTCAATTTTATTGGCATTGTAAATATCGTTTCCGTAACTCCAGTTAAAGGCTGCCGAAAGGTCAAAACCATAGGCTCTGGCATTAATAGTGAATCCGCCGGTATGCAAAGGATTGGCATCACCAATTTCAACACGATCGTCCACATCAACAATATCATCACCATTTTCATCATACAATTTCATTGACCCTGGTCGCAAAGTGCCAACTACCGGAGAACTATCAACCACCCCATCTTTAAGAATCCAGGCTCCATCAATATATCCCTGAAAATCGTCAACCTCATATCTTCCCGCATTTCTGTATCCCAACATTTTACCAACAGAACCACCTTCAGCAATAATGTAATCGGCACCAATTTCGGTGGATGCCCAACCGGAAGCCTGAGTAAAAGTATCCATCAACCCCAAGGAAATGATTTCATTTTTATTAAAACCAATGTTTCCACTGAAATTCAACCCAAAGTTGGGATTATTAACAGCCACCCAATTTAATGTGACCTCTAATCCTTTGTTTTGAGTTTCCCCCATATTTCGGTATTGATTATCATACCCTGTTCCGGGCGTTGGAAACTGAATGAGAAGATCCTTGGTGTTGTTGATATAAGTTTCAAGAGAACCATTTAACCGGCCTTTGAATAACATGAAATCAAGACCCAAGTTCCGAGTAATGGTTGTTTCCCACTTAAGATCAGGGTTGGCCATGGTTTTGGAAGCCGCCCAATAACTGTCAAATCCATTAACATAATTAGTGGTTTTAACCTCAAGTGTTTGTACCATCTGACCGGAAGGGATATTATTGTTACCGGCCGTACCGTAACTAAATCGAAGTTTTAAATCATCGAGCCAGGTAGCAAACGACTCCATAAATGGTTCGGAAGTAATACGCCATGCTACAGCAGCTGAAGGAAAATATCCCCATCGGTTACCCTCGGCAAATTTGGAAGAACCATCCGCTCTAAAGGTGGCACTAAAAAGATATTTGTCATCAAAACTGTAATTGGCCCGGCCAAAAAAGGATAAAAGAATATCATCAGGATTGATATAATTTTCAATAGAATGGGCTGCCCCTTGTGCCGAGAGAGCAGAAGCCTCATCTAAAGTAAAGGTTTCTGGAAGTCCGTGAACAGTTGTCGTATGAGACTCTTGTTTAGTGATAATATATTCCTGCCCCATAAGAAGATTTAAACCATGCCTATCACTTAACAGATCCTCAAAATCGAAATTAATGGTATTGGTATTTCGAAAGGAGGTTCTATCTCTTTTAGTAAAAACAATGGCTGGCATCCCTTTATAATCGGCGGAAGGTCGATCTTTCACATAATAAGTAGTTAAACCATAAAACCTTTCATCATTATACCGATAGTCATCAAGCCCGACCTCAGATTTTAAATTCAAGTTATCGAAAATTTCCCAATTTGCTGAAGCATTCATATTATACCGTCTTCTTTTTTGAAAACGGTCATTATCTTTAATGGCCGTAACGGGATGATACAAATTAAATTCCTGGTCGGTTTCACCAGAATCGGTTAACCCAGATACTGGAAAAGGAGGATAAATCATAGCATATTTTAGCCTTGAATCGGCAGAAGAAATTTCGTTTTGTTCATTAGCTCCTCCCCCTTCAATATTTATTTTGGAATATCGAACAGAAAAATCAAGGGTTACTTTTTCATGAGCTTTATTGCTCATTTTCAACAAAAGGTTGTCTCTTTTATAGCCCGACATTTTCATAATGGCTTCATCATCCATATGGCTGTAGCTAAAGGCATAATTGGTTTTGTCACTACCACCATTAATACTAAGGTTGTGATTAAAAGTAAATCCTGTACGGCCAAAAACCTGTTCCTGCCAATCATTGCCATCCACTTCCCGGTAAAGATCCAAATCCTGATAATTTCCAAAAAAGTTGGTATATTTTTCCGGTTCATTGGCCAAGAGAGATCTTTCATATTGAAATTTTGCGTAATCGTATGGGGATAAAACATCCAAGGTATTAGCAATCCTTTTCCAAGCAGTATAAGCATTATAGTTAACAGAGACTTTTCCTTCAGTGCCTCTTTTGGTAGTGATAATAATCACACCATTAGCGCCTCTCGATCCATAAATTGCGGTAGAGGAAGCATCTTTTAGGACATCAATAGACTCGATATCGTTAGGTGAAATATCAGAGATACTCTCAACAGGAAAACCATCCACAATAAGAAGCGGAGTATTATCACCTGTAATAGATCCCCCTCCTCTGACACGAATGGTTATTTCAGCATCTGGCGCACCTTCGGTAGTGGTAATTTGGACTCCGGCAAGCTTACCCGTAATAGCCTCGGCTGTAGTAGCCACAGGGATATCCTGAAGTGTTTCGCCAGACACGGAAACCACAGAACCCGTGAGATCCCGTTTCCGCACCGTACCATAACCAATAGCCACTACTTCATCTAGTCCAATAGAAGTCTCTTCCATTCTCACATTAATAATGTTCTGTCCATTAACAGGAATTTCCTGATCGGCAAAGCCAATAAAGCGAAAGATCAGAACATCATTTTGTGGGTCGTTTACCGTTAAAGAATAGGAACCATCCATATCAGAAACCGTTCCAGTGTTGGTTCCCTTAATAATAATGTTAACGCCAGGTAATGGTTCACCTGCATTATCAGTAACAGTTCCTCGAACAATAGGTTGCTGGGCACTCCCCACCGATGATAGACCGAAGAGAAGAAACCAAATAAACAACGTTTTAAAACAATAATTTTTCATCATAACAAATACTGATTTAGAAAAATAACAGATAACAGCTTTATGATTTTTAGGCATTTTTTACATTTACTAAGATAGAACGATTCATTCATCTGAGATATCCGAAAAACTATCTAAAAAGATGTTATAAATCATTATTAACAATAGGGGACAAAATGACAAAACCCTAATATTCAACAAGAAACCAAAATACAACAATTTTCATTTTGAAGGTGGAAGATATTATCTTAAGAATATAATTTCTTTAAAAGAGGTAGTTTACAATGCAATTGGATCACCAAAATGGATCGATAAAAGTAATTCTACAACAACAATGCTCGTTTCTTTAGTGTAAAACACATTTAATTCATTCGTATATAATTTATTTAACTCATTGGCCGAATGAAACTCGCATGGCTTAAAGTTTATACATGTTCTTTTTGTGACAAACCTTCTTAGTCATGCTCGTTTCATTGGTATAATTAAGCTTGTGTTACCGTAATTTTACACATATGCTTGTTGTGATAAACCTTTTTGGTCATGCCAGAATTAGTTAGAATGAAGACGAATTAACTGTCCTATCAAATTAAATTACAGATTTGATTTTTATGGGAAAGATCAAAAGAAAACTGAAATACAACAATCTATAAACACCAAGAATTAAACTACAAACAACCATAAAAAATCAAAAAATTATTGCATTTTTGTTATAAAAAAGACTCCCTCTATGGAAAAACGACTTTATAACATGGAGAAATTACTTATTGTTCTATGCATATTTTTTAACACCTCAAAAATAATTGGACAAGAAATATTCCGGTTTGATCATATTGGGACTAGGGAAGGACTGTCACAAAACACAGTTTCGGCCATATTTTGTGACAAGGAAGGTTTTTTGTGGATTGGTACGAATAATGGCCTTAATCGCTACGATGGATATAGCTTTAAGGTTTTCAAAGGCAATAACCAGGAATCAGGGATATTTATAAATAATCGAATTACCAATATTTGGCAAGATGCTCAGGAATACATCTGGTTTGTCACACATGATGGATACTATCATTATTTTCATCCGGCAACAGAAGAAATAAACTCCATTCCTGACTTTTTAATACAAGAGACCAACGATAATTCCATTGTATCTGATTTTTGCGCCTACGATCAAAATGAAATTTGGGTAGGCCTGAGCTCATTAGGTGTCTACCGACTCATTTATGACGAAAAAAAACAACTGTACCAAACCAAACATTTTCTGAATCGTGGACAGTATGCTTTGTCCAACAACCATGTATCCTTTGTTCGACGTGACAGCCTTGGTAATTTATGGATTGGAACGGAAAGAGGAATAAATTTTCTATCTCGAAACGATTTGGAAGGCAACATGCCAGATTTCCAACATTTTTTCGTAGAATACTCCTTCACCACTTTTTGCGAAACAGCTGATGAGATATGGTTTGGAACCCGAAACAACGGGATATTAGTTAGAGCGAAAAAATATGGCATATTCAGGCAAATAAGTGATCCAACAGGAGACAAATTAACGGGAAATGCCTCAACACTTTTATATTTGTCAAAAGAGCAAGACCTTTATGCCGCATTCGAGAATGCAGGGTTATACCGCTACACCAAGGAATCAGGTGAGTGGTTGTATATCCCCACAGCAGGAAAAAACATAGACCGGATATACGAAGACAGATTCGGTCAGATATGGATTACTTCAGACCACTTCGGAATAGATCGTTACGATCCTGTAACAGGCCAATCAAAACATTACAGGCTGTGTCCGCCCGGCCGGGAAAATCCAACAGATTTGGAACGTCATGTATTTTTTGAAGACAATCATAATAATTTTTGGATAGGCCTTCATGAAGGCGGTTTGTCTCTTTATTTAAGAGATAAGGACGAATTTCGGTTCTATTTAAATGATCCCTTTAATGCTAACACCATAAGTTCCAATATAGTAGCAGGGATAACCCATGACCGATCGGGTCAGCTGTGGTTAGGGTTGGGCCAGTATTTAGGAGGAATCGAAAGGGTTGTTTTGCGAAATCCCGGATTCACCCACATACTGCCTCAACCTGAAATAAAAGAAGTTTCCGACAATATAGTTCGATCAATCCACGAAGATAACCATGGACGCTTATGGATAGGCACCAAAGCCGGAAGATTACACATATTGGATTCATTGTACACTCCTTTAGCAACTTACGAAAAGTTTCAAACGGACAAGGGCATCATATCAGCCGCCAACATATATACCATCATTACAGATCAAAAAGGTTATATATGGCTTGGGACCAAGGGGAAGGGTCTATTGGTTAGTCAAAGACCTGTCAATGAAAATTCACAATTATCCCAAATACATTTTTACCATTATTTTCACTCTGATGATGATCCCCACAGTCTTACACACAATAACGTATATTGTATCAAAGAAAATCGAGATGGAACAATATGGATCGGCACTTATGGCAACGGATTAAGCCTGGTGGTTGAAAAGGAAAATGGGGAAAGATACTTTAAAAACTATCACAGTCGGAATAGTACCTTAGGGAGCAACATGGTACGCCAAATATTGTTTGATTGGCAAGGACGCATGTGGGTCGCCACAGCTTATGGACTGTATATGAGCGAAGAGGCTGAAAAGGGGAAATTTTACGGATTTTTACACAATCCCAAGCATCAAACCAGTTTAAGTTATAATGATGTAATACATATATTTGAAGATTCCCAAAAAGAATTATGGTTTGCTACCCTTGGTGGAGGTATTAATAAATTGGAAAACCTATCGGATTCGATTGCTACCTTTTCCAGAATAGGGAGTGACAATGGTTTAAGCAATGATGTGGTAGTGGCTTTGGAAGAAGACCACAAGGGAAACCTATGGATCAGTACTGAGAACGGCTTGAACCGATATAACAAGACAGATGGAACCATCGAAGTATTCAACACCAACAATGGATTAAGTTTTAATATGTTTATGGAAAACACATGCTTGAAGAGACGAAACGGAACTATTCTGTTCGGTGGTTATAAAGGAATAGAAGCACTTGACCCTGATAAATTGCAAGTTAAAGATTTTGAACCCAATATCGTTTTAACCAATTTCCGGCTGTTCAATAAAGATGTTTCCATTCGAGACAAAAATTCACCATTACAAAAAACCATTACCTATACTCACCATTTAACGTTAAAACACAATCAATCTAGTTTTAGCATAGAATTTTCATCTCTTGATTTCCAGGATCCGGGAATAGTACAATATGCCTACATTCTTGAAAATTTTGACACCGAATGGAACATGACGGGAAATCAAAACAAAGCCACCTTTACCAATTTGCCACCAGGTGAATATGTATTTAAAGTAAAAGCAACTAATCGTAAAGGGGGGTGGATCGAAGCCCCGCGCGGGTTGAAAATTACAATATTACCGCCATGGTATAAAACCACCTGGGCTTATGTAGGTTATTTCATGGCTCTTATACTATTTATGGCAGGGATTAGAAAAACCATAGCAAAAATCAGCAGATACCGCAACGAACTCATGGTAGAAAAACGAATAAACGAAGAGAAGTTAAAGTTTTTTACCAATATCTCTCACGAAATAAGAACTCCTCTTACACTGATTATTGGGCCATTGGAAGATATTAAACAAAAGGCACAAAAAATATCTCCCGAAATTAACCGTGAACTGATGATTATATATAAAAACGGGAAACGAATGCTTCATCTTATCAACCAGTTATTGGACTTCAGGAAAATACAAAACAATAAAATGAAGTTAAAAGTGGCACCATTAGATATAGTCCAATTCTGCAAAGAAATATATGAAAGTTTTCTACCTCTAACCCGCCATAAGCAACTGGAGATGAGCTTCAGTTCAGACATATCACAGGCCGAAATATGGGCCGATACAACCAAATTGGATATAGTTTTATACAATATTTTAAGTAATGCAATAAAATTTACACCTAAAGGAAAAAAAATAACAATATCGCTACATAATACGGCAAAAAAAGTAATCATAAAAGTAACAGACCAAGGCAAAGGCATTCCGCAAAAAAATATCAGTGATTTGTTTACACGATATACCATTTTAAGTAATCAGGAAGCAACCGGGACGGGCATAGGTCTCTCTCTGGCCTATGAAATAACTCGTCTACATGGTGGAGAATTAACGGTAGAGTCTAAAGAGGGACAAGGCAGTACCTTTAAAATTTTTCTGCTTAAAGGACAAGAACATTTTCAAAAAAGGAGCGATATTGATTTTATAAATCCATCAGAGAACCAACACCATCCGGTTACGAATGATGTTTTGGAACCAGATCAGGAGTTGATAACTATAACAGAAAAGATAACTGATCCATCTATTCAGAAACCATCAGCATTGGTCATTGAAGATAACCCGGAAATACTCTCATACATCTGTGCGGCACTTAGTGAAAATTTTCAAACAGTGAAAGCATCCAATGGAAAGGGTGCCTTGGATATTCTCAATAAAACTCAGCCGGATATTATTATCACTGATGTTATGATGCCGGGAATTGACGGAATGGAGCTCACTCAAACCCTAAAGAAGGATTTTGCAACGAGCCACATCCCGGTCATCATGCTTACAGCCAAAACGGATATTGAAGATCAGATTTCCGGATTACAATGCGGAGCAGATGCCTATCTTCCAAAACCTTTTAACACCAAATTACTCAACACAATCGCACTCAACCTGATAGAACAAAGAAAACGTATAATATCGAAATTTAGAGACAACAAAACTATTGATCCGGAAACATTAAAAGTAACTAGTAAAGATGAAGAATTCCTGAACGATCTGGTAGCCTATGTCCAGGAACATTACAGTGAAGAGTTTACCATCGAACAACTGGCCCAACAATTGTGCGTAAGTCGTACCGTCTTTTATAATAAAGTAAAAGGCCTTACGGGCATGAGTCCGGTGGAGTTTGTTCGACAACTAAAGCTTAAAATTGCTGCTCAATTACTCGAAAAAGGTTATAATGTATCAGAAGTTTCGTTCAAAGTCGGATTTAACGATGTTAAATATTTCAGTCGACAGTTTAAAAATCTGTTCGGATATCCACCCAGCCAACACACGGTAAAACACCTGTAAAATGATACTGTTTAAAATATGGTGTGTCTGAACTGGAAGAAAAAGGTCTTCTCAGCTTAGTTTTACAAACGAAAAAATAGAAGTATAACTAAAAAGAGAAGACCTTATGGAATACACAAAGGAACAATTAACAGAGTTAATAAGCAAACATTTAACAAAAGGGGAAGGGCTACATAACCTTTTGGAATTAAGATAAAAAATTAACCATGATGCAAACGTCGGATTCCCAAAACCAAATACTAAAGAGGAATACGACAATTACCTTCCAACTGGATTCAATTTATTTTGGAAGTTTTTTTGAGGAAATGGTAACTCTCCCCTCTCGCAAACCATCAGCCATAGCTTTAATTTTTATTTCCCCAGGCGTACGAGTTGATCTAATAATCAAGAGAGCCTTTCCCTGAAAAACTTTTCTTTCATTGGAAACAAAAGGTTCGTCGCTCAAAACATCGGCACTTCCGACGGCAGCTATCGTTCCTTCTCCTTTCACTTCAAACCGAATGTTATGGTCAGCATCGGGGACAATTACACCTTTTTTGTCAACCACTTTTACGGTTAAGTAAGCCAAATCCAATCCATCAGCGTTTATTTGTGATCTATCGGGTTCCAATACAACACGGAAAGGTTCACCGGCAGTAATTAATTGATGCCGGGCCACCTCCTTACCGTCAATTCTGCTAACTGCCCAAATCTTCCCGGGTTCCCAGGGGACAGTCCATTCCAGGTATTTATGCATGGCAGGACCGGTGTTAACAGGATTATCGGGATCATACTCTTCAGCAGTATATCCTTCGATATTCTTAGTATAATAAAGTTCGGGCACTTTTCGAATTCCTAAAGATTTTCCATTCAGGAAAAGTTCCACTTCCTGACAGTTGGTAAAAGTATAAAGATTAACCGAATCTTTTCCCTCCCAATTCCAATGAGAAAACATGGGTTGGTAGCGTAATTGAACCTCGTTCCAATATTTTTGCCTTTCCTCGTTGGGATTGAAAGTAGCAATGTGAACCATTGGAGTTTCGCTAAACAGGCTTTGGATATAATAACTAAAAGGTTTCCAATGGTCGTTCCAGTCAATAATACCGTTTGGCCAACCCTTGGATGGCCACCCAAAAGATTCTCCTAGGTAGTCGGTTCCACCCCAGTAAAATAATCCCACAGAATTTTGATGATTAAAATTAAACCATTCGTTACCAAGGTTGCCCACCTGAGCTTCACTAAGGATAAAAATGAGCTGAGGATAGTCGGCTTTATCGACGGGCCAAAACTCTTCACGATAATTGGTACTAACCACATCCATATAAAATTCCATCTCGGGAGGACCTTCCCGATAATAGTTTTTTGTACGATAAGCACCGCTTTTTCGTGATGGGTGGAGGGCGCAGGTAACTTTACGCGTGGGTTCAAAAGAGTGAATAAAATCGCGCATTTTTTTCATCATAGGAACACCAAACTGGTAACGGGGACTCCTTTGCTGATGAGTTTCATTTCCTACACTCCATATAAATACGGAAGGGTGATTACGGTCGCGTTTAATGAAAGCCGTCAAACTTTCTTGCCAATGGAGATTAAAATCGTTTCCCTGTCCAAAAAATTGGTCGCTCCATTTATCAAAGGCTTCATCCATAACCAGCATTCCGTTCCTATCGCACCATTCCAGGATGAATTTATCATGAGGATTATGAGCCAACCGTATGGCATTGCATCCCAATTTTTTTAATCCCTCCAAACGGCGTGCGTATCCTCTTTCAAAAGCAGCAGCACCTAAGGGTCCCAAATCATGATGGATATTAACTCCTTTTACGAGTACTTTCCGACCATTGAGTAATAAACCTTTATTACGATCAAATTCGATGGTACGTATGCCAAAAGTTGATTCATAAGTGTCACACACACGGCCATCTGTCATCACCACTGACCTGACCTTATAAAGGTTAGGTGAGTTTAGGTCCCACCTCAAAGGGTTATTCACTGTCGCTTTTTGAGAAAAAATGTAGACCTCCCCGCTACCTATAGGCGCCACGTCAGTGACGGAAGCAACCACTTGGCCTGACGGTGCAATTATTTCGGTTTTCAAGGTAACCTCAGAACTATCCTCTTCATCGTTTACGATCTCCGTATCGATCAACACCTTAGCAAGATCATCGGTAACAAATGGGGTACGAATATAGGTTCCGTTATAGTCGACATGCACTTTATTGGTAACGTGCAAAATAACATCCCTGTAAATTCCTTCACCGTTGTACCACCGTGAACTTTCCATATCTGTATTGTCATAACTAACAGCAATAAGATTGTTCCCTTCCTGAACAACGGGAGTGATATCGACAATGAAATTTTTATAGCCATTTAATTCATGCGCCAACATTTCACCATTAATAAAAACGCGAGCATCACGATAAACACCTTCAAATTCTAAAAAAACCTTTTTGTCATGAACTGGGAAATCGACCTTAAGCCATTTTCGATACCACCCTTTACGCCGCGGTAAAAAACCGTTTTTACGGTCGGCGTTTAGAGAGTCCTTGACGAAAGGACCTGCAATGCTGGCGTCATGAGGGAGATGTACTGTGGACCAACCCGAATCATCAAAACCGGGATCCTGAGCTCCACTAATTTCGCCAAAAGCATGTTTCCAGCCGAAATTTACTAATGTAGAAGTACGATGAGGCAATGAAGCCTTTTGCGATTGAGCGTTAAGAACAAAACTAATGCTCATTAAAAATATAAAGAATCGAATTCGTGTCATAACTATAAAGGTCAAAAGAAAAACAATTGATCGAAACAAGTTACTCAAATAGGTTTTGATATCCTTTAAAAGCAAATTTAATTTAGAAATTTTTGCCGTAAAGCTTCAACTTCCTTGTCACCAATGGCCTGAAGTTGTCCGATGGGTTTTGCCATGGTAAGGGATTTGGCACTGAATTCGGCCACTTCTAGCCGATCGAAGGTTTGCAATAATTTGTCGCCAGTAACCAAAACCGAATCATTTTCAATGATCACAGCGGGAATATCTTTAGAAATAAGTTCAGGAATAATCTTCTTCCCTTTAAAGTGAGAACCGAACGGTACTATAGGCACATCCTGAAGAAAAATCCAGCTTTCTGGGATTGTGCGCACGTCAAACTTCTCACCGGTAACACCAAAAGCCATAAGATATGGAGATTGGGTAAGAATAATAGAATTGATTTCAGGGTGTTTACGATAAATTTCCTGGTGTAACCAAACGGAACGACTGGGTACTTTACCAGGTTCCCTTTTCCCATCGCGAATTTGCACAATGTCATCGAGGGTAATATCCCAACGAAGAACATTAGTAGGTGTGATCAAAAAATCGTTATTTCTCCAGCGACAAGAGACGGTACCGTAGGAACTGATCATCATTCCTTGCTGGCACGCTCTACGAACAATATTGGTGATTTGCTGACGGATTTCCCGCTCATCCGAGGGATATTCCACATGATCTTGTTCAGGTTGCAACACAGGAATCTGAGATTCAAAACTTTCAATATCTTCATCGCTCAACGACTTAACCGACCCTATCGTTTTAGCATTAATAATAGTTCTGGCGCAAAATTCGAGAGTTTCAAAACGCTGAAAGGCATCTTTTAAGTCAGTTCCTCCAACAACAACGCCATGGTTTTCCATAATGACAGCATTATAGGCTTCTTTAAAAACTTTGGCGATATTGTTGCCCAACAACTGGCTTCCTGGAAGTTCATAGGGAGCATATCCGATGGGGCCACAAATATTTTTAGCCTGAGGAATAACATTGGTATCGGGAATAGTGTGAACAATGCTGAAAGATACCAAAGCGGGTGGATGGGCATGGATCACCGCTTTGATATCCGGCCTGTTATCGTAAATAGCCTTATGAAAGGGAAATTCGGAGGATGGTTTATGAGGCCCTTCAACAGTACCATCGCTTCGAACCACCATAATATCCTCTCGCCTAAGCGACCCCTTGTCTATGCCAGACGGGGTCACCCAAATATCGCCGTTACCATCAATAACAGAGATATTCCCACCGGTTGTAGTAGTTAATCCATGATAATAAATCCTGTTAATAGTATGAATGATCTGATCACGGGGATGCATCAATTTGGTATCAATTTTCATATTGGTCGGATATAAAATAATTAAAATGTTACCTGTTTTAAATTTAAATTGATTTCTGGTATTGGCTGCTCACCAAAAATATCAGCAATAACCATTGCAGCTCCGAGGGCCGATGCATTATCAATGTTGGAGGTATAAACATTCATTTCCGGGAAAAATGCGGCTATTAATTTCACAAAAATTTCATTTTTGGCAAACCCACCAGAAATGAAAATATTCTTTATGCCGTTTGTTTTATCAAGGATTAAATTAATGGACCGAACATTCATGCGAGTTAAATCAAACATAAGGCGGTGATAAGCCTCTTCAAACGAATTAAATGCATTTAAGTCGATCTGGTCATCAACAAAATTATCGGGAACTCCGAACCTAAAGAATGCACTGGAAGAATTTTTCCCATCCTTCATAAAGCTTTTGATTAGTTGATCATTGGCCACCACTCTTTTAAAATAGTCATTTCCTACATTAAAATGTTCACACAACCTATTTACATTCAAGTCGTGAATATGCCCTAAAAAGAATCTGGAAGATTTTACAGGCTTTTTATCAATACTCAGATAGGAAAGACAATCATTTTTGAGTTGCTCCAAAGTTAACGGATGATGATTAAAAGGATTCATATTGATGCACCAGGTACCGGTAGAAAGCAGAATAAAGGGCTCAACTTTAGCCAACAAATAAGGAGCCAGAGAGGCAGAGCTGTCGTGAATTCCGATTCCTACCCATAGCTTATTTCCACCAAAATCTATTTGGAACTTTTCAGAATTATTTATGGGTTGGGGTAAAAATATTCCTTCTTTTAGGAGCCAGGGGTGGTACGTCATGGTATCAAAATCCCACAAACCTGTGTGGCAGCCAATAGAAGTATAATCGGCGACTACCTTTTGTGTTAAAATAAAGGACAGATATTGGGGAAAATGAAGGATATGATTAACCTTCTTAAATAGATGGTCTTTGAAACGTTTCAACCAAAGTATCTGGACCCCAGAATTGAGCATGGCTTCCAATGGAGGACTGGCTGTTTTACGGCAAAATTCATCTTTCCCACCATTGTCCTGATACCATTGATTTTGGACGATTTCCGGAATAGGCTTCAGGTAGTTGTAAAGAGGCGTGATACGTTGCCCCTTATTGTCCAAAAAGAGCAGGGAGGCCCCGTAGGTGGAAAAGTTAACTCCCAAAACATTAAATTTTCCACCACGGAGAAGCCTATCCAAAGAGGTTTTGACCCACTCTTCAATAAAATCAATGTCATCGCACTCAAAGCCGTCATCGTCCAACACAGGTGGTATTTTTTGTTCGTCCTGATAGACCAGCTCCAATTTTGGGTTGAACAAAAGCAACTTTTTATTGGTTTTACCAACGTCAAAAACGGCGATTACTTTTTCCATATTACCACAAAAAATTCATTTTCTTTTTTTCAGGACCTCATTTTCATAATTCACAACCTCTGTTATAAAATCGCCACCAACAGGGACATTATTTTTTAGACAATAATAATCCCAAACGGCTCCAAACAATCTGGTTTTCATGGTTTCCATAAGAGCCAGACGCTCGAAATAGCGAGCATTTTCCTCATAATTCAGAAGTGTTTGTGTGGGTTCGAGCAAAGCTTGTAAGAATGCTTGCTGGGTTGCCCTGGCACCGACCACATAAGCACCCACACGATTCACACTGCCATCAAAGAAATCGAGACCTATATTCACCCGATTCAAATAATTGTTACGAACAATTTCTTGAGCAATGAGCATTATTTCGTCGTTCAGGGTTACAATGTGATCACTATCCCAGCGGACCCCGCGAGTTACATGAAGTAAAATTTCATCGAGAAATTGTAAAACCGCGGAAATTTTGTCCCCAACTTGTTCAGTAGGATGGAAATGACCATTATCAAGACAAAGTAGTTTTTTGTTTTGAATAGTGTACCCCATGTAAAACTCGTGGGAACCGACCACCATTGCCTCGGATCCAATACCAAAAAGTTTGCATTCCATAGCATCTTTCAGGTATTCTTTAGGATATTCTTCGGCATAAATTTCATCGAGAGAATTCTTGAGGATAGCCCTGTAGCCTGCCCTGTCGACCGGATAATCTTTTGAGCCGTCAGGGATCCATAGGTTATGAACAGAAGGGGTTCCCAGTTGTTTTCCAAATTCAGCAGCAATTTTACGGCATGCTTTCACATGATCGATCCAGAAACGACGTATTTTTTCATTTTTGCTGGAGAGGGTAAAACCATCATCAGCAAATGGATGAGAAAAACAGGTGGCATTAAAATCCAATCCTATTCCCTGTTGTTTAGCCCAGTCGATCCATCCCTGAAAATGTTCCACATCAATAGCATCCCGATCTACCTGTTTTCCGTCAAATTCACCGTAAATAGCATGTAGACTCAGTCTTTGTTTACCGGGAAGTAATGAGAATACCTTTTGCAAATCGGCTCTCATTTCGTCAATAGACCTGGGTTTACCTGGATAATTACCTGTAACTTGAATACCACCTCCGCCTAGTTCTGCGTCGGGGGTTTCAAATCCACTTACATCATCAGCTTGCCAACAATGAAGGCTGACAACAATTTCATTCATTTTTTCAAGAACGGCATCGGTATCGACACCAAGATTGGCGTATTGCTCTTTAGCAAGGGCATATGCCTCTTCTACGTGCTTATTTTTATTTGTCATAAGTAAAACGGTTTAAATTAGTTTAAAATGCCCATTATGAAGAATAAGCGTCAATCAAACCGTTTATTTTCCCGATCTGCCACAACGCTTACCTTCAGGGTTAATTATTTGTATTCGATTAAAACTATAAACTCACAACGAAAGTAGATGCAATAAGTACAATAATCCCAGCCACTAAGACCCACATTGTTTTTCGGCTAGCACCTTTCCACTCTTTCAGAATAATTCCCCAAATATTGCTAAAAGAAATGTTTAAAGCCATTAAAATACTCCATCCAAAAACAGCAATATCCTCAGGGAGTTTGCTTTGTCCCATGCCCAGGAAATGAAACTGTAGAAACCAGAGAAATCCGGCCAGAAAGGTAAAGAACAGGTTGTTAAAAAATATATGTAGTCCGGACCCAAAATAGTCACGATAAGTTTTCTTTTTTATATTTAAATATACACAATACACAGCATTGGTCAAAAATCCCCCCCAAAGAATAAAGACAAGAGAAGGGTTCTTGAGAAACAAGGGATTCGTTCCGTAAGAACGAGTAAGCTCCTCAATAGGTTTGGCAGCTTCAAGCCCATAGTTAAAGCAGGCACTCATAACACCTGCCAGGACGGCAATCAAAATTCCCTTCTTTAAAGCGAACTCAGCAACGGCTGCCTTTCGCTGTTCCTCGGACATGGTTTTATTTTTCAATGACCCGGCATAACCAATAATGGCAATGCCTGCCACACAAATTCCAACTCCCAAAACCAAAATCAATGACAAAGATTCGTCGGGATTAACCAGGGGTGGCACTAATGTACCAAAAGCAGCGGTTAGACCAAGAGCAAGACTTTGTCCCAAAGCAACCCCCAAATAACGAATAGAAAGACCAAAAGTGAGGCCTCCAATTCCCCATAAAATACCAAATAAAATGGCCAACATTTTGGGTTTTGTCGGAGCATTAGCCAACACCTCGAAAAGTGCGTTATCAGGAACTGTGAGCCAGGCGAACAAAAAAGGTACCAGTAGCCAGGCAGCAAAACCTTGCATAATCCAATAACTTTCCCAAGACCAAACTTTCACCTTTTTAAAGGGAACGTAAAAACTGGCAGCTCCAATACTACCAATGGCAATTAGAAGAATTCCTTGAATTGCATTCATAATCAAGAACCAAATAAAAGATTAAAAACATTAAACAATTCTCAAAAGTATTTAAACCCCAAAAACCAATCAATACACAAACTGGCATTTGAGTTAACTAATTTGACACTTGTTTATAAATTACAATTCTTTAAGTTAAAATCATCACAGAGAAAAACAAACATGCCGGAAATTACCAATTCATATTAATGTCCAATAAGATAAAAGATAAAATAAAGATTGCATCCTCTCAACACTGGTTAATTTTTCCAAAATAACGATTCAGAAACCAAAACAACAGCCATGAATATCAGGTTTTAAATCAAATCAATAACACTCTTGCCAGGTTAAACAATAAATTTTAACTTCCCGGAAATAGCTCATTTTCAATAATTACTTTAAAAAAACACAAGTATTGGGTATTACAAATAATTCACTATTTTTACCATCCTAAAACATTTATTAAAAAAAACATAAAGGGGCCATTATGGAGGATTTCTTTAAATATCTTACTACTAACCAAGAAGATAAGGAATGGGGCATTTCCTTCAATGTAGTAGGATGTGCCACCGTTAAACCTGGAGCCATATACCCTTCACCTGAACACCCGACAGGTTATTTTTTTCAATGGGAAAATGGCAGGATTCTTTCCGAATACCAAATTAATTACATTACAGAAGGGAAAGGTATACTGGAAACAAAATCAGGGAAATTTCATATTAATTCGGGAACGATCATGCTCATAAAGCCGGGAATGTGGCATCGCTACCGACCGGAAAGAAAAACCGGTTGGACAGAACATTATATTGGTATTGAAGGGGATATAGTAGAAAGACTATTCAAAAACCCGATACTAAACTCTAAAACACCAATAATAGAGTGCGGATTAAAAGAAAGTTTTATTGATTGTTATTATAAGATTTTTGAATTAGCTCAGAAGGAACGACCAGGATTTCAGTTAATTTCATCCGGGATAGCGATCAGGTTGTTAGGCTCTTTGGTTTCTTACGTAAAAAATCGTCATTTTAAAGGAACAGCACTTGAATTAGCTATGGAAAATGCCAAATTCATAATTCGGGAAAATGTAGATAAAGAAATAAATTTCAAAGAGCTAGCTTCCTCTTTAAACCTCGGGTATTCCTACTTTAGGAAGATGTTCAAAAAACACACGGGAGTATCACCGGGTCAATACCATTTACACCTTCGATTAATGAGGGCGAAAGAGTTATTATTGTCTACTGATATGTCCATAAAGGAAGTAGCCTATGAAACAGGTTTTGAATCGACACATTATTTCAGCCGCTTATACAAAAATAAAATGGGCGTTCCCCCTTCTGAAGTCAGGAAAAAGTAAATGCCACATTAAAACACCCCATATAAAGAAAAATCACTGGTGTTGCAATACATAAACGAAAAAAAGCTAAAATTGATTCTATTGGTTTCCAGTTTTCGAGAAAGATAAAGAACCGGCTGACCGGTGCGAATATTTAAATATTCACAAATTTTTTCATCAACAGCTTCAATTGCTTTAAGATATTGTTCTCCACCCTTTATTTCTAACTGATAGTTTTGACGAAGAAGATCAAACAGAGATTTATTGTCTAAATTCCGTGAAGTAAACCTAGGCAAATTGATGTTAGGCAAATAAGTCTGTTCATAAAATATTGGATGATCGTTAACAAATCGAACTCTCTCAAAATAAATACAGCCTACTGTCTTAAATTCATCGCTCAATGCAAAAAAGAAATCCGAAGGCCAATTTTGAACGCGGGGACGAACTACTGTAGTCGTTTTTAAATTTTTCTTTCCTATAGCTGTAGTGGTTCCTGCAATCGACAAAATACCAATTCCTTTAGGTAATTTATGAACAATACTTCCCAGCCCTTGCTGCTTCTTTATAAAACCTTCGTGAGCTAATAAATCCAACGCTTTTCGAACCGTTGGACGAGTTAAATTATGAAGGGCACACAACTCATTTTCTGATGGTAACAAATCGCCCTCTTTATAAATCCCGTCAACAATTCCTTTACGGAGCTGCTCATACAACCGTCTGTAATGCGGAACTGATTTCTCTTCCATAACGATTTTCATTCTGTATTTCCTACAAATTTAGAATTATTTTAAAAAATAAGGAAAATCCTGAATATATATATTTAACTTCTTGTATTTACAATTGAATTAACCTGGACTGCTCAATCAAATAAACCAACTATATTTCAACACACAAATCACCTTTCTAAATATTTTCACATTGATAACCTAAAGAAGCTAATTTACTAAAACATACAAAATCCAAAATAAAAAATAATATTTGCATATTATCAGGCAATATCCAATACTTTTATAAAACACCCATTTTACATATAAGAAACTAAGACACCATTTCTTAAGTGTTATTTCAGAACCCAAAACGTTAACGAAACCAATATCCAAAACAGTTTTAAAACAGCTCCCGCATCAAGCCCAACTCCTTACAATCAATTAATCCACTGAATATCAATATACCTAAAACACTTCACAAATAATCATTCATTTTATTGTTCAAAAATTGCATTTTGACAAAACTTCTTTATATTTGCACTTGTATTTACAAGTTAAAATATTATGGCAATACCGATTATCATGCCCAGGCAAGGTCAATCTGTTGAGACTTGTATTCTCACAGCACTCTTAAAAAAGCCTGGGGACACAGTTAGTAAAGGAGATATACTTTTCGAATACGAAACAGACAAAGCTTCCTTTGAAGAAGAAGCCCCGGAAGACGGAGTATTTTTGGGCGCCTTTTTTAATGAAGGAGATGAAATTCCTGTTTTAGAAACAGTTTGTGTTATCGGACAGGAAGGTGAAGACATTTCTTCGTTTGCACCAAAGTCCGGAACACAACCTGCTGTTTCTAACGATGAAGCACCTTCTACCTCCGACACTCCGACTGACGTATCCGCGCAGGAAAACAATCTTTCTCAAAAAGAAGTTGGATCGGACCATGTAATCCGAATTTCGCCACGGGCCAGAAAAAAAGCTAAACTGGAAAATGTTCCTATCCATGAACTGTCAGGCAGTGGTCCCAATGGCCGTATCCTAGATAAGGATGTAGAGGAATGGTTAAAAAGGAACAGAACAAAAACTGCTACCAGGCAACCCTCACATGCAACTCAGCAAACAACTCAGTCAACTTCTGTAACATCATCGCAACCAACAGTTTCGCCATCTGCAGGTACAGCAGGACTTTCTAATGATGATTTCGAAATCAAGCCGATGACTAACATTAGAAAAATTATTGCAAAAGCAATGTATAACTCATTGCAGTCATCAGCTCAATTAACACACCATTTGAGTGCTGATGCCAGGTCGCTGTTAGCTTGTAGGAAAAAGGCCAAAGAGTTGAATCTGGACCTTACCATCAACGATTTTATTTGCTTTGCTGTGGTTAAAGCTCTTAAAAAATATCCGCAGGTAAATGCACACCTGATAAATGATCAAATTAAACAATTTAAAGGTGTACACCTTGGAATAGCAGTGGATACCGAGAGAGGATTGATGGTTCCGGCAGTAAAAAATGCCGACGACTTTAACATCAATGGTCTGTCAAGAAAAATGCACGAATTAGCCTCGGCCTGTCGAAAAGGGAGTGTTGATCCTGACCTAATTGCACCCGAAGCAGCTTCCTTTACAGTATCAAATTTGGGTAACTACGGCGTGGAAATGTTTACGCCGGTAATCAATTTGCCACAAGTAGCCATTCTTGGCGTCAACACCATAATTTACAGGCCCAAACCTCTGGAGGATGGAAATTTGGCTATTATACCCCATTTGGGATTAAGTCTTACCTATGACCATAGGGCTTTAGATGGTGGCGAAGCAACACGCTTTGTTAAAGAAGTAGCCAACCAAATTGAAGCATTAAAACCCGACCAAATTTAATCCAGACAAACAACTAAATTTATGAGTTCTCAAAGCACCAACCCCTTACCTTGATCAAAGTTTAAATAAAAATAGTTGCCTGCCTTGATCTTAAAATCATAGTTGGCAATAAGACAACAATAAAAAATTTTCGATTATGCCGAAAAATCTATTCATAGATCCTGAACAGGTTCGAAAAAGCAATAAAATAAAATTCAAAGACATTCCTGTCAATCAATACCATCGCTCATTAAGTGAAGAAAGAAAAAATTTCAGCGATGACGACCTCAAACGCATTTATCACGATATGCGTTTGATTCGTGAATTCGAACAAATGTTGAATTTAATTAAAACAACAGGGGAATATCATGGCATAAAATATAACCATCCCGGTCCCGCTCACCTTTCCATTGGCCAGGAAGCAGCAGCGGTGGGTATGGCTTATACTTTGACTGTGGATGATTTTATCTTTGGCTCGCACCGCAGTCATGGTGAGATCCTGGCTAAAGGATTAAGTGCCATCCATCAGCTAAATGATGACGATCTTATGGATGTTATGGAAAATTTCTTCGATGGCACAATTCTTAAGATTGTGCAAAAAAATCACAAAGGCAATGTTAAATCCTTGGCCAAACGCTTTCTGGTGTACGGTACGCTTGCCGAAATTTTTGCAAGAGAAACCGGCTTCAACAAAGGCCTTGGAGGTAGCATGCACGCCTTCTTTATCCCCTTTGGTGTATATCCCAATAACGCCATTGTGGGTGGAAGTGCCGATATCTCAGTAGGTGCAGCTCTATTTAAAAAAGTAAACCGTAAACCCGGCATTGTAGTAGCCAATATAGGTGATGCTGCCATGGCTTGTGGCCCGGTTTGGGAAGCCATATCATTTGCTACCATGGACCAATTTTCTAAACTTTGGCCTGAAGACTTAAAAGGCGGGCTGCCCCTAGTCATTAACATCATGAATAATCAATATGGCATGGGCGGACAGACCTGTGGCGAAACAATGGGGTATGAAATAGCGGCACGCATAGGTGCTGGCGTAAATGCCGACCAAATGCATGCAGAACGGGTAGATGGATACAATCCTCTGGCCGTTATCGATGCCTACAAACGCAAAAGAAAAATTCTGGAAGAAAAGAAAGGTCCGGTTCTTCTCGATGTGTTAACTTACCGCTTCAGTGGCCACAGTCCTTCTGACGCCTCTTCATATCGTAGTAAAGAAGAAATCGAAGCCTGGCAAAAGCAAGATTGTATATACACTTATGCCAATGAACTGAACAAGGAAAACATCTGTTCCAAAAAAGAACTAGAAGAGATAAATTCTGAGATCCAGGCCTTAATCAAAGAAATGTTGGAATTAAGTATCGATGATTCTACCTCGCCGAGGATGGATCTGGAGTCTGATCCCGACAAAATTGGCACCATGATGTTTTCCAACGGATCGGTAGACAAAATGGAAGACCGCGAACCGGAAGTTTTAATGCCTTTAGTAGAAAATCCACGCGTTAAACAAATAGCTCGAAAAGAACGGTTTGCTTTTGATGCAAATGGCAAACCATATTCAAAAATGAAACAATATCAATTACGTGATGGCATTTTCGAAGCTATTATAGATCGCTTTTACAAAGATCCGACACTTATTGCTTTCGGCGAAGAAAACAGAGATTGGGGTGGTGCTTTTGCCGTTTATAGAGGATTAACGGAAGCTTTACCCTATCATCGATTATTTAATGCACCTATTGCCGAAGGCGCCATTGTGGGTGTCGCCATAGGTTATGCCATGTGTGGTGGCAGAGCTCTGCCGGAAATCATGTACTGCGACTTCCTGGGACGAAGTGGTGATGAAGTTTTCAACCAACTCCCCAAATGGCAGGCTATGAGTGGTAATGTTCTTAAAATACCCGTTGTGCTGAGAGTCTCAGTGGGCAGCAAATACGGAGCCCAACACTCTCAAGACTGGACCTCGTTAGTGGCTCATATTCCCGGATTAAAAGTGGTATTTCCGGCAACACCATACGATGCCAAAGGATTAATGAATAGTGCCCTGCAAGGAACCGATCCGGTAATCTTTTTCGAAAGCCAGCGCATATACGATGCAGGTGAACAGTTCCATGAAGGTGGAGTTCCTGAAGATTATTATGAAATTCCGTTAGGAGAACCCGACATTAAAAAATCGGGCAACGATATCACCATCCTAACTGTTGGGGCAACTCTTTACAGAGCATTAGAGGCAGCCAAAATTCTCGATGAAAAATACAACTTCTCGGCTGAAATAATTGATGCCCGTTCTTTGGTTCCTTTCAATTACGAACCGGTAATTGAATCTGTAAAAAAGACCGGAAGGATAATTATTACCGGAGATGCCAATAGCAGGGGATCTTTCTTAAATGATTTTGCAAGAAATATTAGTGATTTGGCTTTCGACTACTTAGATGCCCCACCGGTGGTGGTTGGCTCTCGCAATTGGATCACCCCCGCCCACGAATTGGAAGAAAGCTTCTTCCCACAACCACATTGGATCATAGATGCCATTCACCAAAAAATTGTTCCGTTAAATGGGCATAAACCCAAAGAACGATTTGATGAAAATACAATGATTCAAAGACATAAAGAGGGAGTTTGAAAATAAAAACGTTAGCCTTATACACTTTAAAATTTGTTCAATTTAGTTAGTTTGGAGGATAATAAATTGAAAATGGATTATTGGACAAAATTTCCGGCACCTGATTCGTTGGAAGAACAATCATTGAAGATTGAAAAACCTGAAAAAGGCCATTTGCCTTTAATAAACGGTCATCTTCATACACCTTATTCTTTCAGTGCTTTTGCTTCGGCCGAACAAGCTATTGACTTGGCGGCAAAAGAAAACATAAAAGTTGCCGGGATTAATGATTTCAATACTGTTAATGGCTATGCCGATTGGGCCAAAGCTTGCCTGGCCCACGGCATAGCCCCGCTTTTTAACATTGAAATGATCGGTCTCAATACCGAAGATCAGGCTCAAAATTTAAGGGTTAATGACCCTTCTAACCCTGGACGAACCTACATTAGCGGTAAAGGATTATCAACCAACCCTTTACCCGACGATGTGAAAAATTGGTTAAATATTGCAGTAAACAAAAGCAATGGGCAATGTGAAAAGATGACTCAATTGTTAAACAATCATCTTAAAGCAAATAAGGCGCCTTTTGTGCTTAACTTTAATGAAATATATGAGCAATTAACATTAGGACAAGTTCGGGAACGACATATTGCCCGAGCTTTACGACTTAAGGTAGAAGAAACATTCCCCTCAGAGCAGGAACAAATGCATTTCTATAAACAAATCACGGGTGAAGAGATATCTGTTTCCGACCCCGCAATAGTTGAAAATACGCTTAGAGGTGCTTTATTAAAGGCCGGAGGTCCCGCCTTCATAGCTGAAGATCCCAACGCTTTCGCAGATGTGGATACCATCAGAAATCTAATTTTAAAAGCCAAAGGTATTCCTACTTATCCGTTTTTAGGCGATGCTTTAAATGGTAAATGCACCGATTTTGAAGAAGAGCTCGAGATTACCATGAAAAAGCTCAATGAGAGAGGTTTTTATTCAGTAGAATTCATCACAACCCGTAACAGTTTAAGTTATCTTGAAGAAACAGTTCCTAAGCTTTGGAACAACGGCTTCTTGGTCACCTTTGGAACCGAGCATAATACCGCGGCCATGGAACCCTTAGTACCTAAAGCAAAAGGGGGTGTTGCCCTATCTGAAAATTTGCTATGGATTAATTTTCAAAGTGTCTCAATCATCCTTGCACACCAATATCTTACAGCAAAAACAGGTTATGGTTGGTTAGATCCTACATCCGGAATACCAAACATGGAAAATAAGGATAAATTCATCAAAATTGGATGGTCCATAATCAACTCGGCTTAATAGCATTAGTTATTGAAAATTATTAATTATTGTATTTCCCTGGCATCTTTATCTTTTCAACCAAAGAAAAGGTGCCGGGAGTTTTTAATTTTATGTATATAGATGATCATCAACATCCTTAACAGGAGGATGGTTTAATTAAAATTGACTCACTTTCATTTTCTGTAACGTACTATTTTCATAAATCCCCATAAATTTTAATCAAATGCCTGTGAGTTATTCAAGGGGAGTTATAAAACATTAAAAAAGAAGAGATTCAAACATTTAAATTCTAATTCAATTATGAATCAACTTTATAAAATTATAGCAGCCATTAGGATGAAAGCCAGTAGCGATATTCTTGCTACCGCGCAATTTTTCCCTGATAAAAATATTTCCACTAAAAGCCAGGCTATTGCTGCAGGTTGGCCAGCCCAAATAATTACAGAAATAAGCCCGAATATTACCCTGGATGAATTAAAAACCCTGACCATTGCTTCATCCCCCAATATGGTTGTCATCCCAAATGAGGGGTATATACTGGCGGCCCCATCTGCCCGTGACATTGAAAAAATAATCACCTCTAAATCAACCAATGATGATTATTCTTTACCTGAAGGACGAATGGCCGGAAAAACGGTAATTGTTACCGGCGCCGCTCAAGGATTTGGGCAAGGCATTGCCGAATCGTTTTTCCAGGAAGGAGCCAACGTAGTGATTGCCGACCTGAACGACGTCAAAGGCACCCAACTGGTCAATCAATTAAACAAAGAAAATCGCGCTAACAAAGCATTTTTTGTTAAATGTGACGTCTCAAACGCCGCTTCCGTCGAGGAAATGGTCAATTTATCTATTATTCGCTTTGGAGGTATTGATACCCTCATCAGCAATGCCGGAATTCTCAGAGCCGGCGGTCTGGACGAAATGGAACCATCCGTCTTTGAATTAATGACCAAAGTAAATTATAATGGTTTCTTCCACTGTGCCAAGGCAGGTGCTGCCATCATGAAGGTTCAAACGAAAATGAAATCCAACTATTTTGCCGATATCATCCAAATCAACTCAAAGTCTGGATTAAAAGGAAGCAATAAAAATTTTGCTTATGCAGGCGCCAAATTCGGAGGAATTGGACTCACCCAATCATTCGCGCTGGAATTAATGCCTAACCGAATTAAGGTTAATGCCATTTGTCCGGGTAATTTTTTTGAAGGACCGCTATGGAGCGACCCGGAAAAAGGATTGTTTATTCAATATCTCAATGCAGGAAAAGTACCGGGTGCAAAATCCATCGAAGATGTAAAAAAACATTATGAATCTCAGGTGCCGGCAGGACGAGGTTGCAGAGTCATAGATGTTGTCCGGGCAATTTTCTATGCCATTGAACAAGAATATGAAACAGGGCAGGCTATCCCCGTTACTGGTGGACAAAACATGTTATCATAGGCGGACATAAATAGACTATTTTACATTAAGTTAAACCCTAACCCTACCATTTTTAGCAGCTCGTTACATAGATGATATAAACAATTAAATCCAGCATAACCTAACCGGCAAGAACAAGTGTAATATTTTCCCGACCATATGGTTAGCAAGTTATATTACAATCGATCAACCATTCAAAACAGGAAATCATGAAAACAACAGCAGTAAGACTATACGGAAAAAAAGATCTTAGATTAGAAACCTTTGAATTACCACCCTTAAAAGATGATGAAATACTGGCCAAAGTGGTTTCAGACAGCATCTGTATGTCGTCTTATAAAGCCGCACAACAGGGAACCGACCATAAAAGAATTCCCAATGATGTAGCCGAGAAGCCTATTATTATTGGCCATGAATTTGCCGGTGAAATTATAGAGGTGGGTGACAAATGGAAAGACAAATTTAAACCCGGTCAAAAATATTCCATTCAACCGGCCATATATTACGAAGATGGACCAGTAGGGGTACTCAGTGCTCCCGGATATTCTTATCCTTATATTGGTGGTGATGCAACTTATGTAATTATTCCCAAAGATGTTCTTAAACAAGATTGTTTACTTGTATACGACGGCCCCGGTTATTATCCCGCATCATTATCAGAGCCATTGAGCTGTGTTATTGGAGCTATGCATGCAAATTATCATACCATTCCCGGCTCATATGAACATAAAATGGAAATTGTAGATGGAGGGAAAATGGCTATTTTGGCCGGTGTGGGTCCCATGGGTCTGGCTGCCATCAATTACGTCATTAATCGTAAAGATCGAAAACCTTCTTTATTAGTGGTTACAGACATAGATCAGGCACGCCTCGACCGCGCCGCAGAAATTTATCCTGTAGAATTGGCTAAAGCTAAAGGCATAGAGCTCATTTACTTAAATACCGGGAATGTAAATGATCCGGTTAAGGCGCTTCAGGAAAAGGTGGATGGAAAAGGTTATGACGATGTATTTGTATTTGCGCCTGTTCCGGCGGTTATCGAGCAAGCCGATGGCATCCTGGGCTTTGATGGCTGTTTAAACTTCTTTGCCGGTCCTTCAGATCCTAATCTTAAAGCTAAAATGAATTTCTACAATGTGCATTATGCCTACACGCATGTGGTTGGAACTTCCGGAGGTAACATGAACGATATGAAAGAGGCTTTGCAAATCATGAGTGAAGGCCTGGACCCCGCCGGATTGGTAACTCATGTAGGAGGACTCAATTCCGTGCCGGAAACAACTTTAAACTTACCCAACATACCGGGTGGTAAAAAACTTATTTACACGCATATTGATATGCCCCTCACCCCTATTTCCGAATTTGCCCAAAAAGGCGAAAAAGATCCTTTCTTTGCCAAACTAGCTGAATTAGTAGCCGCAAATAAAGGACTATGGTCAGTTGAGGCTGAAGAATTCCTTTTAAAAAATGCGCCCAAAAGAATTTAATTTCCGGGGAAAATATTACCCTTTCAAAATTATTAATTGCACCTTTGCACCCAGAAAAAATCAATTGTAACATGTACTATTTAGCCGATACTGCAAACATTGAAGAAATTGAAAAATTATTGTATTATTTCCCTTTAGAAGGCGTAACTACTAATCCTACCATTTTAGCTGCCGAAAACAAAAAATTATCTCAAATCCTTCCGGAATTGATAAACCTGGTCGAAGGAAAAATGTTACATGTCCAGATGATCAGCAATAAGGCAGAAAGGATGGTGGATGAGGCAAAAAAATACAGAGAAATTGTAGCGGATAAATGCGACTTTTATGCTAAAATTCCAATTTCTAAAGAAGGTTTCCGAGCCATTCCTTTATTAAAAAAGGAAGGGATAAAAGTTACAGCGACAGCCATTTTTACTCACTTACAAGCCTTAGTCGCTGCACGTGCCGGTGCTGATTTTGTGGCTCCTTACGTCAACCGGCTTGATAATATATCTTCACACGGTATTGAAGTGGTTGGGCATATCGTAAAAAGTTTTAATGATTTCAGTTTACCAACAAAAGTACTTGCTGCCAGCTTTAAAACTGTTGACCAGGTACATCGTGTCACACTTACAGGCTGCTATTCGGCAACTATTAGCTATGAATTATTAGAACGTCTCAGAAGTCATCCCATGACAGATACTAGTGTGGCAACTTTTACTAAAGATGGAGAAGATTTATATGACATCCCATTTTAATTTTTTAATGTCGTTATAAAATCTTTTGCACTTATTGATTTACCTGTTAATTACCAATATATAGGGAAATTCCGAAATACTCTATTTCTTTGATGGAAAAGCTATTATCACTATCTTTGAGCAAACAAAAAACCCCGAAATTAGGCACATTTGCCTAAAAACGGGGTTCAAAATTTTACTAGTAGTGGTAAAGGTACAAAGAATTCCGAATTTTCAAGCGACACTTCCGTTATTTTCTGTTGAAGATAATTTTCATTTTCTATACAATCAGTTTTTACAAACTGACCTTGGAAAGATATACACAGCCATTCCGTGGGACGATCTGGTACGAATATTTAAGTTGCGGGAAAACAAGAAAGGACCGGCCAGTATATTTTCCCCCCGAGGGAAAATAGCGTTAATGTTTCTTAAACATTATTCGGGCTGTTCAGATAAAAGGCTGATAGAGCAGTTCAATGGAAATATCTATTATCAATTTTTTTGCCAGACCTTTCTTGAGAAAGGCGAGTATATAAAAAACTACAAGATAGTAAGCCAAATCCGTTGTGAGATATCGAAAAAACTGGATATCAAGGAAA
>NZ_FONA01000052.1 GCF_900112795.1 Thermophagus xiamenensis | reverse complement strand
AGGCAAATGTGCCTAATTTCGGGGTTTTTTGTTTGCTCAAAGATAGTGATAATAGCTTTTCCGTCAAAGAAATAGAGTATTTCGGAATTTCCCTAAATAAGCTTTTTAAAGTTGAATCATTAGTTTCAAGAGCAGCATATATTCCATTTAGCAGTCGTTCTTGATCTGGATAATCTTTCCAATCATCTTTACACTTGTATCTAAGGCTATGGTCAACTTCATGCCATCCTTCGGATAAAATTGTTCTCAATTGCACCTCAAATGTATTATCTATCAATTGATAATTTGGGTCATCTAAAACTTCCCTAACTTCATTTAAGATGGTAGATACGAAAAATCAAGTTCGTTCTTTTGGGGGCAAAAACAGTCAATTTATGTTTATCTATAGATTCAGAAACAAAACTCAGTTTGTTTTTAAGCATAGAATATACTAAATCAACATCATCAGAAAAATATGTTACAATCCTGAGTCCTATTAAATCTTGCATTAGTGTACCATTCATTTCATACTTACCTCCCTTCCGAAGTATCTTTTCTTCAATTGATAACTTGTCTTTGGGACGGCTAAATAATCGGTATAATAAACCAATCCTGTCGAGCTCTGATGAAATTTCATTTCGTAATTCTCTTTCTATTATAAGTAGTCCTGGATACATTTTTCTTAATCGTGGTTATAAAAATCATGAAAATATCTTATTCCTTCTTTTGTTATAAAACTCATATCTCCATTAAATGTTAGGAATCCATTTGATTTTAATTTGGCAATTAGACGATTAACCCGTTTTAGATCTTCATCATTTGCAAAATCACCTCTTATTTGCGACAAAGTTCTGTGTCTAGGTCGTTTTTTGTCACTTTTAAAGAACTTCTCCAAAATATCTAATTCCGTAATTTCTTTAAAATTTGATTCTTCATGTGATTCATCAAATGACAATAAATCATCAAGAATTGTGTTGTTTGCCTCACAACCAAAAGCTTGAAATCTTGTTTTATAAGCATCAGGTTCAATATTGATAAGTTGGCAATCATAAAATTTACAACCTTGAAAAATTGTATTTTCGAATATGGCTATATCAAATGTACAATTTAGGAATATTACATTTGAAAAAGAACTATTTGTAATTTTTTGCGGAGGTAAAAACTCAATACCTTGGAAGGTTTCATCCATTATCACTATCTGATCATAATCTCTCTTAATACTCCCTTTGAAAGATATGTCAATATCAAAATAAAAATTTTTATCAAAATCAAATTTATTATCATTAAAAATTTTCCACAATAAATCCCTATTTTTCTCACAATGAGTCTTAAAAGCAGTAGCTGCTAAAATAGCAAAAGTTTGATTTAAAATCCCAACACCCGGCTTACAGACAAGCAAGTGGTTGAAAATTATGCAAATTTATGGCACATTGAGCGTGCTTTTCGAATGTCGAAAACAGATCTGCGAATAAGACCAATATATCACCGTTT
>NZ_FONA01000007.1 GCF_900112795.1 Thermophagus xiamenensis | reverse complement strand
GCCTGTTAGCGCCGATGGTACTGCGTAAAAGCGGGAGAGTAGGTCGCCGCCGACTTTAAAAGAAAATAGAGCTCCGATTCATGAAAATGAGTCGGGGCTTTTTCTTTTGTGGTGGCCGTAACAACGCAAAGACACAAAGGCGCAGAGTTGAAAAAGGAGAGAAATGCCCTGTTGTATTATATTGAGAACAAATAAAAGAACCACCGGCAAAGATTTAAAGCTGCCTCGATTCGATACACTCGCCTGCGTAGACGCGACTCACTCGCATGCTTCGATGCGAATTCATCACCTCTATCGATGTGACACAGTCACCTGCTTCGATGCGACACAATTAGTTGGGTCAAAGGAAAAAAAAGAAACAGCAATTTGGAAAAATGAATTGTAAAAGTTTTTTGGTGTTTGTTTAACCTGGAATATTCTTTTTTTAATGGCTATTTTGCTTTAAAATAGTCTACCTTGAATAAAATGAATGGTTTTATTTACTTTGTCCACCGTCCAGGGTAAATACTTGTCCGGATGCAAATCCGGCTAAAGGACTAAGCAACCAGGCAGCTAAAGAGGCAAATTCTTTTGGTTTTCCAAATCTTCCGACAGGAATATTAATGGTTAACTCTTTTACCGCATCTTTTTTGGAAATCCCTTTTTGTTCTTTCATTTTATTTATAATTCGTTCCACGGCAGAAGTATCATGATACCCTGGTGCAATTATGTTTGCGGTTATATTGCAATGGTTAATTTCTTTGGCTAAGGTTTTAACATATCCTACAACAGCCATTCTAAACGAATTACTTAGCACCAGATTGGGAATGGGACTGTTTACTGATGCACTCTCGCTAAAGAGAAAACGTCCTCTTTTATTTTTCTCGAAGATTGAAAGCAAGTATTGGGATAATTCAATTTTCCATCTTAAAACCAATTTATAGGATGTATCCCATTGTTCCATTGTTGTCTCGGCAACCGTTGTGGCGGGTGGTCCTCCTGCGTTGAAAAATACCCCAAAAATGTCTTTGGGAATTGCATTTTTTAATTCTTTTAAAAATGAATCATCCGTTACGTCGCCCGACATAACAGTTGTTTTTTCTGGCCAATGATTTTTTATCTGGAATAATTTATCCTTATTCCTGGCTACCACAATAACTTCAGCACCGTTATCCAATAAAGTTTCGGCCACGGCACGTCCTAAGCCGGAACTTGCCCCTGTAACTAAGAATTTGTGATTTCTGATTTGTAAATCCATCTGGATTTGCTTTTAAAGATTTTCCGCCATAATGTAGATAGTATATTCAATTAATTACAACAGTAGAATTGTTTGTTTTGTTTATTTTTTGAATGAATTGAGGGGAAATACTCAGTAAATTTCACAAAGAAAAGCCCACTGATAGTCTAATACTTAAATTGTCAATTGTCTTTTCCCTTTGGTAGTAACCGTAACGATAATGCATCCCTAATCCGTATTTAAAAAGGAAAGTATTGAAAAGATTATCCAATAAAATGCCTGATTCAAAGAAGCCCTTGTTAAAAGAATAAATGGGAATATGGGTTGTATTATTTATATTGCCCCATCCTGCTTTTGATAATAAATGTAACTCAGGTTTAAAAGTACCAGATTTATTTTGACGGAGCGGAATTTTATGGTTAATAAATGCCAGTACAAAGCGATCCGCTGCGAATTCATTTGGCGACATGGTGTCAAACATATTTGGTATTTCGATCGAGAATGGATCGAAAGTGCCAAAATAACTATATAAGGTATTAAGCGTACGCCAGTTATTTATCCATCCTCCGGTAAATTGAAGTGAGGTACGAGCTGAAGGTCCTGTTCGAAACTCTTTTTTTATTTGTGCCTCTATTTTTGTGTAGGTGGATATTTCAGTATTTAAATCTTGCTTCCCCCCAATGATGTTAAACCATATTTTAGGTTCTAATCCGGAATAAGGTAAAACTCCAAAAGCTGTTTTTGATAGTTTTTCTCCTGGGGCCCATCTCAGTTTTAATCCTATTTCCGTTACTGTGAAATCTTGAGCGGCGGATGTCGACCCTATTGAAAAATCATATGTGCCCAATGGGTGCATCTTGCCATATGAGAGAAAGAGTCTACCGGAGAGAGAGCCTTTTATTCTCGATTGAATATGTCCCGTCAGCAGGGATTGTCGGTCCATAGTGGTTACGGCAAACTCTTTAAGGTAGTCTTCCCATTCCAAGATTTCACCTGAAAAGAATGAAAAGGTACCGGTGGCATGCATGCTGTGGTCATACCTTAGCTCCATGGATGTTTGGTTAACTTCGCTGATTGACCATTTTATTCCCCCACCATAGTTTTGATGTTTGGCTTTAAAGGCATGATTGATGTACCCACCAATAGAAAAGTTGCCGGTTAATTCACGACCACTCCAAAGGCCCATGCCTGCTTTTAAGCCTTCATATTGGTTATAGCCTATTATATTGTTGATATCTATCAAAAAGGGCCCTGCAGGTATATAACCTCCAATTAGATTTTTTTGCAATTTTATTAGTTTATCGAACCGGTTGGCGTTCCCTATGCTATCTATTAAATGATAGGTGGCAGAATCTTTTGCGTTAAGAGGTTCATAACGTAAAATTTCGATGGCCGTAGGGTTTGAGGACATATCATCTTCGAGGATGATTGAATTAAACTCTTTTGCATCCAATATCGGTTCGGTATTAATTGCTGTAACTAGGCTTTTGGCATGACCTATTAAAGCGAAAGGTAAGGGATTAAATTTACTATTGGCTTTTATCAGAAGCTGGCTTTCCAGTTGTGAAGGGAACCAAATTCCTTTTTTTGTAGGCTCGTAACTTTGGTTTATCTCCAGTTTGTATGGTGTTGTAGGAATTTGTGATTGTGCGCGTATGTTTTTTATGGCGAATGTTTTTGTGTGTATGTGAAAAGAGCCTTGTAGCGGCTTGATATTAGCCTTTTCCCGGGGGAAAAAAGAAATATAATACAAAGAGTCCTTGTTTTCTATAATGGTATCTTCCAGAATGAAGATGTAATTTTTAAGTCCGGCTTCCGATGCCGGATTGAGAAACTCTTGATCTAAAAGTGTAACATGGTCTTTGTAAAAACCGAAAGGTTGAATTTGTGAAGGTAGGATGGCTAAAGAGGGGTCTTTGAAGCCACTTACTCTGCCCGATATGATTCTTTCTTTGCTTTGGTTGGGCGCCAAATGCTTTTTTTCAGAAACAGATTCCATCAGAAGCAGATGGTGGTGACGCAAAATATTATCAATCTCTTTCGTTAATGAATCGGCAATTTGTGGTAAATCGGGCACCAAAACATCAAAACTCATTTTGTGATAAACTATACAGGAGTAGTTGGTTTGGTAATCGGGATTGTTGTAGCTTTTCCTCTCAACCACTTGTTTCATTATTTGTAGTGCCGGATTTTCACCCGGAAAAATATCGACACTTTCCAATGTGAAAGTTTTAGGTGAAAGAAGGATATTGGAATTAGGTACAACATCTTTTACAGCCAGTTGTTTTGAATGGTAACCTACACTACTTATGGTAATTGAATCGCCAGCATTGGATGGTAAGGAAAATTCACCTTTGATGTCTGAAATGGTGCCGGATTTCCCATTTTGAAACAGAATATTTGCAAAGGGAATAGGCTTTTGATTTAGGCTGTCGACAATAGCCCCTGAAACCTGGGCTGATACAGAAAATGTCCCAAATGCAGCGATTAAAATTAATATTATAAAATATATCACCTGCCAATGATTGGGCAACACAATCTTGGATAAATTCTTGACATCTGTTTTCATTTTTATGTTAAGGATTGGTAATGTTGTTGGCTTTAGTCCTTAAACCCGGCCTTCAGGAAATTAATTTCCTGTTGGGTTAAAAAACGCCATTTCCCTCTGGGCAGATTTTTTTTAGTTAATCCTGCAAAATATACTCTGTCTAACTTTTCCACTTTATATCCTAAGTGTTCGAAAATGCGTCTTACTATCCTGTTCTTCCCGGAGTGTATTTCTATACCTATTTGTTTGTGATCATTAGGGTCTACATAACTAATATTGTCAGGTCTTACAGGGCCATCTTCCAATTCTATGCCATTGGCTAAAATATTAAAATCATCTAATTTTAATTTTTTATCAAGAAAAACATGATATATTTTTTTTGCTTCGAAACTGGGATGAGTAAGTTTTTTTGCCAACTCACCATCGTTGGTTAGCAGCAAGACACCCGTGGTATTACGGTCGAGCCTTCCAACCGGATAAATTCGTTGAGGACAAGCATTCTTAACAATATCGATTACAGTTTTGCGGCCCTGAGGATCGTGGGCGGTGGTAACTGTATCTTTAGGTTTGTTGAGCAAAACGTAAACCTTTTTTTCAGGATTTAATTTTTGGCCGTGATATTCTACCACGTCGTGAATCGATACAATAGTCCCAAGCTCCGTTACTACTTTGCCATTAACTTTGATTTCGCCTTTTTTGATCAGGTTGTCGGCTTCTCTTCGGCTACATATTCCGGCATTGGATATGAATCTGTTTAAACGCATGGTTGCCGGAATTCGGTCGGTGAATTCTGTATCCCCTTTTGGGGTGTAATTTTCCTTGCTTGAGGAGCGTTCAATTCTATGGGGCCTGTGTTCCTGAAATCTATCGTTGCGAGAGCGACGAGCAGCAGATGTATATTTTCCCGGTATTTTCCCTTTTTTTGCCATTTTATTTCGTTGAATTTCTATGATTTTTATTTAATGCAATACCGATTGCAGAATTTTACTGCAAAATTGAGAAAAAGAAATGACTAATCAGGTATTTATTGAATGATAAATCAGGTAATCAAATTTTAAATTCAGGTTGATAGTGATGAATCCTAATGCAACCTTGGCTTAATATTTTCGGATTTTTAAATTTTTGTTGAAAAAAAAGTAATGTTTTGAATTGAGTAAGTTGGATTTATGTTGTGATTCAGGTTATTTATTCAATGTACATTATGAAATTTAGCAAAATAAAAAACAGAACTTTATTTTTGCAAAGTCCATATCATAATCTTTCTATAAGGATTTGTTAATTAAGAGCCCGAATTTAAGAAATTATTTTTTTAAGTAACTTGTTTTTGAACTTCACTTCTTTTCCTTTACAGAATTCCATTTTTCCCTTCCATACTATTTATATTTCGTAATTCCGAAAAGTATTTGAAAAAATAGATTGACAGTCACTAGTAAATGTGTTGTTCGTATCATTGCAAAACCGTTTTATATTCTGCAATTTTGCATCTGTATGAACAAAATCAAATAAAGTATGGCTTTAATAAAATCAATATCAGGTATTCGCGGTACTATAGGAGGACGTCCCGGGGAAGGATTGAGCCCCATCGATGTGGTTCGTTTTACATCGGCTTATGGCATTTGGCTGAAAGAACAATCGAAACAGGATAAATACAGCGTTGTATTGGGGCGAGATGCACGCATATCGGGCCTTATGGTACGAGGACTGGTTGCTTCTACCCTTCAGGGGTTGGGCATTAACGTAATTGATCTGGGACTGGCTACTACCCCTACCACAGAACTTGCAGTAATAAAAGAACAAGCCGATGGAGGCATTATACTTACAGCCAGTCATAACCCCAGGCAGTGGAATGCTTTAAAGTTGTTAAATCGTAACGGAGAATTTCTATCCGCCGAGGATGGTGCCCGTATTCTGGAGCTTGCCCAGTCAGAAGCCTTTGAATATGCATTAATAGATGATTTAGGGACGGTTTCCGAGAAGGAGTATACGCAAATTCATATTCAGGAGATCTTGAATTTGGATTTGGTGGATGTAGATGCTATTCATTCTGCAGGGTTTAAAGTGGTTATAGATTGTGTTAATTCTGTGGGTGGTATTGCTTTGCCGCCATTATTGAAAGCACTGGGGGTGGAAAATGTTGTACAGTTGAATTGTGAGCCTACGGGTCAGTTCCCGCATAATCCGGAACCTTTGCCCGAGCACTTAACCGAAATATCGGAAGCCATGAAGAAAGAAAAGGCAGATGTGGGATTTGTGGTTGACCCTGATGTTGACCGCCTGGCCATAATTAATGAAGATGGTTCCATGTTCGGCGAAGAATATACTCTGGTGGCGGTGGCTGATTATATATTGAGTCATACCCCCGGAAATACCGTTTCAAATCTCAGCTCCACACGCGCATTGAGCGATGTTACAAAAAAATTCGGTGGAACATATTATGCTTCGGCCGTTGGAGAAGTGAATGTGGTGGCCAAGATGAAGGAAACCAATGCCGTGATTGGCGGTGAAGGTAATGGGGGCGTGATTTATCCTGCCAGTCATTACGGGCGTGATGCACTGGTGGGCATAGCTCTGTTCTTGACTTATCTGGCTAAGAAAAGGAAAAAAACTTCTGAGCTACGAAAAGAGTATCCATCCTATTTTATGTCTAAAAACAAATTGGAACTTCCGCCCCATACCGATGTGGATGGGTTACTGCAAAAGCTAAAAGAGCATTATCGCAATGAAAAAATTAATGACATTGATGGAGTAAAGATTGATTTTCCTAATTCTTGGGTTCATCTTCGAAAATCTAATACCGAACCCATTGTTCGCATTTACTCCGAAGCACAAACACCGGAAGAGGCTGATAGATTGGCTGAATCAATGATGAAGGTAATAAAATCATTTGTTTGAAAATCCAATTTTTACGGTTTCTGTTTTCAATTATTTACTTCATAAAATAACTTGTTTTAAAGTTTTTAAAGACTTGTATTAAACTATTGGCGTTCTGTTCTGTCTTTGTATTGTCATTAGTTGCAATGAAGTTAGCTTAGACATTAGGTTGTAAAGATTAAGACCCTTTAAGATTTATCCAACGATTGGATGGGGTAAGGTTACTAGATATAAACTGAAAATTAGTCGACCCAAGGTTGAGTCTTGTATCATAACATTTGTTAAGGTAAAGAGGACCCCTTGGGCCGATTTTGTGAAGTTAAAAAGTGCGAAATGGTTATGTCTAAATACCAAATAATAGTATTTACGACCAATGGCATGTTTGGGTAATTGATGAATTGGTATATAATACTCAGATGAAACGGACTTTACCATGAAAGCTTGTCACAATAAGAACATGTATAAAAACATAGAGGCAGAAGTGCACAGGCAGAAGGCAGAAGGAGTCATTAGTGATAATTTACTAATGACTAATTTCAAGAACCATTAGTTCAATAAATTAAGTAAATTTTATACGGATGAAAAGATTTCTCAAGCCGGTTTATTACATCCCTGTAATTTTATTAATGGCGATAATCGTGATCTGGTCGATGAGCAACCAGGTGGTGAGCGAAAGTGTTATAATTACCGTACCTGTTGAGCGAGGACCTTTTGTATCGAGGGTTATATCTACCGGTCAGCTTCAGGCGGAGAATGCAACTTCCATAGAAGTTCCTTCTGAATTGTCGGGTCGACGTCTAGGTATTTATGAAATACAGATAACCGATATTGTGGAGGAAGGTACGGTTGTCGATTCAGGTGATGTAGTAGCTACTTTAGATCACAGTGCAGTCGATGAATTAATGACAGAAGCCTTAGAAGAGCTAGAGAGCGCCATGGAGGCATATGAGGACGCCAAAATAGATACCAATATTAACTTGAGTAACCTTAGGGATGGTTTACTGGATGCGCAAGTAACTGTTGAAGAAAAGAAGTTGGTATTAGAGCAGTCGGTTTATGAGTCGCCGGCTGTTCAGCGTCAAGCGCGGCTTGATCTTGAAAGGGCCGAACGTGATCTGGAACAGGCTTTGAGAAACTATGAGCTTAAAAAGAAACAGGCGGCATATGATGTTGCGCGGGCCTGGGAAGAAGTAGAAAAAAGTAAGGAACGAGTTGCTGAGATTGAGGCATTGTTTGAAGCCCTTGAAGTCAAAGCACCTAAACCGGGTATGGTAATTTATAGTTATGATCGTTTTGGAAATAAAATTGAAGCGGGCTCAACAGTAAGTCGTTGGTCGCCTACTATTGCCGAATTACCCGATTTGTCGTCAATGATTTCTAAAACTTATATAAACGAAATTGATATTTCAAAGATAAAGCCTGGTCAGAAGGCTACTATTGGCATCGATGCTTTCCCTGAAAAATCATTTAAAGGAAATGTTGTATCGGTTGCAAACATAGGTCAGGTCTTGCCCGATGGGGATGCAAAGGTATTTGAAGTAATTATAAAATTGAATTCTACTGATCCTGATCTGAGACCTGCCATGACCACCAGCAATGAGATAATTACGGATTCTTTACCCGAGGTTCTGTTCATTCCGCTCGAAGCGGTATTTAGAAATGATACAGTTAATTACGTTTTTGTTGATAAAGGGAACAAATGGGTTAAACAAATTGTAAAGCTTGGGGTGGAAAATGAAAATTATGTCGTTGTTGAAGAAGGCCTGGAAGAAGGCTTGGAGGTTGCATTAATACAACCGCCTGACCATGAAGAAATGCCTTTTGAAGGGGTAGAGATTTATGAAGCTTTGAAGAAAGAAGCTCTTGAGAAAGAAAAAGAAGAAAATAAAGAGAAAAAAGAGGTGCAAAGGCCGCCGAGGCGGATGAAAGGGAATCAAGGTGAGCAAAGAAAAAGGTTAGGTGAACGTCCGGTTGAAGGGAGGAGAGCAAGATGAATCGAGTAAAATTTATTATATCCAGGTATTACCACGATGTGTTGATTGCCGTGGAAGCCATTTTGGCCAACAAATTAAAATCTTTTCTCACGGCATTAGGTATCATGTTTGGTGTTGCTGCGGTTATAAGTATGCTCGCGATTGGGCGCGGTGCGCAACAGGAAGTCCTTGAACAGATAAAACTTGTTGGTGTCAATAACATTATTGTAACTCCTTCTGATGTTTCTATTGATGCAAGTAATGGTAGTGGAAGTGCCAGCGGCGAGAGTACCCAACGGTTCTCGCCTGGCTTGACATTATTGGATGCACAAGCCATAAAAGAAACTATTCCCACTGTAGCCAAAGTGAGTCCGGTTATTTCCTTAAATTACCATGCTATTTTGGGGGCTAAAAGTTACCCTGTCGTTCTGGAAGGTGTTTCTCCTGAATACTTTTCGCTTCTGAATATTAATTTGGCTTTGGGAAAAATCTTTAGTGAACAACAGGCCGAGTCCGGTAAACCCGTGGCTGTAATTGGTGATAATATCAGAAACCGTTTTTTTAATACAGACAATCCCATTGGCCAATATATCAAATGTGGAGATTCTTGGCTGGAAGTGATCGGGGTTATTGAAAGACGCGACTTTACAGCCTCTGCTTCGGATGAATTAGGCATTAGCAGTACAGATAACAAAATAATCATCCCTGTTAAAACTATGTTGCTTCGGTTTAAAGATCGGGCCAGAGTTAACCCCGAAATTTTGGAACAAGTTTCCCGTGGTGGTGGTGCGGAAAATGAAAGCAACAGTAGTTTGGAGGCCTCATCTGATCAACTCGATAAAATCATTGTTCAGGTTCATGAGACAGAATTCTTAAGCTCTACCGCTAATATTATTAATCGGATGTTGTTGCGCCGCCATTCCCGAATTTATGATTTTGAAGTTACCGTCCCTGAGTTGCTGCTTAAGCAGCAGCAAAAAACTAATGATATCTTTAATATTGTTTTGGGAGCAATAGCGAGTATCTCACTTATTGTTGGAGGAATTGGAATTATGAATATAATGCTTGCATCGGTATGGGAACGCATTCGGGAGATTGGAACCCGACAAGCCATTGGGGCTTCAAGAAAAGATATTATTGTTCAGTTTTTGTCCGAATCAACATTGATTAGTGTAAGTGGTGGAATGATTGGTATCGTGTTAGGTGTGGTTTTGGCTCATTTAATTCATGTAATGGCTGGCATTGAAACCATAGTGACTTTGTTTTCGGTAGTTGTGGCATTTGGTGTGTCTGCAACCGTTGGGATTGTTTTTGGTTACCTTCCTGCCAAACGAGCTGCCGAACAAGATCCAGTAGAGTCGTTAAGAGCATAATAAAAAAAGCAAATAACTTTTGAAAATGTTGCTGTGATGAATCCTAAATATCTATTGCCAATACTTTTTGCATGTTTTATTAATGAGCTGGGCGCCCAGGAGACAGAAGATTACTTTCCTGATGATTCCGATAATGTGGTGAAAGTAAGTATGACTCTGGATGAAGTTATTAATTTAGCTCATCAGCAATCGCTTTATAGTTTTAGGGTAAAAAATATGTACCTCGCCCGTTATTGGGAATTTCGAAGTTATAAAGCTGACCGGTTGCCTATATTGAGTCTGGATGCCACCCCAGTAAATTACGATAGATCGGTTGTGAGTCGTTTCGATGGGGAGCAGGGAGAGTATTTTGACCAAAGATCATATTTAACCTCTAATGCTTCTTTGTCTATTCGACAAAATGTTCCCCTAACCGGAGGGGTATTTGACATTACTTCCTCTTTGACCCGATCCCAAAATTTAGAAGATAATGATGATATCCAATATGCATCGGTACCGGTAAGCATTGGATTTTCGCAACCTCTTAACGGGTATAACCGATTTAAATGGGAAGCACGTATTGAACCTTTACAATTTGAAAAAGCTAAACGAGAATATTTACAGTCGCTCGAATCAATTGCCATTCAGGCTACCGACTATTTTTTTGCACAGGTGACGGCCGAGATTAATTTAAAAATTGCGGAAAATAATTATCACAATGCCGACACGTTGTATAATATTGGGAAAGGAAGGTTTGAAATAGGAACAGTAACTCAAGATGAACTGTTGGACTTGGAGCTGGGTTTGCTTAATGCCCAATTAGCCTTAACCAAGGCTAAAATTGGCTTGAAACAGGCCAGAGCCGAATTAACCTCTTTCCTGGGCTTAGAAGATAATGTGGTTATCGAGTGTGTAGTTCCCGAAGAGATTCCCAATTTAAAAATTGATCCACAGAAAGCGTTGCAGCTGGCAATTGAAAATAATCCGGAAATTTTGGATTTTCAGCAGCAGCTTCTTGAGGCCGAGCAAGATATCGATCAAGTGAAGTCTGAAAGCGGTTTAAGTGCCAATATTCGAGCCAATTTTGGAATCAATAAGAATGCCGATGATTTTGGCCTGGCTTATGGCAGCCCCTTCGAAGATCAACAACAAATAAGACTGTCTTTAAGCATCCCAATTCTTGATTGGGGATTACGCAAAGGAAAAATTCAAATGGCACGCTCAAACAGAGAGGTTACAGAAGCTACTGTGAAGCAGGCAAGGATTGATTTTGAGCAGGATTTGTTAATAAGTATAATGGAATTTAACTTGCAGGAAAAACAGGTTGAAATATCAGCCAAAGCCGATACCATTGCCCAATTGGGATATGAAGTCACCAAACAACGTTTTTTTATAGACAAGGTAGATGTTATAAAACTTAATTCTGCCCGAAATTCTTTGGATGCCGCCAGAAGAAATTATATCTCTTCACTCCGTCAGTATTGGAGAAGTTATTACCAGATGCGGCAAATTACCTTATATGATTTTGTCAACGATAAACCTTTAATGGAGGCATTAGATGAATTGTTGGAGCAACCATGATAAGCCTAAGGTATTTGTGTTTGTGAAAAGTCATATATATAAACCATGTGTGATATATTACACAGGTTATATATTTTTATTAAGCTCCGGAAAATACCTGCAAAAATGAAAAAAAGATTAGGATTATTGTTGCCACTAGTCTTGGTGGTGTTGGCCTTTATTATTTATCGCATTTTCCTGACTGATGAAACAGCCGAGTCGGAGGTAGTAGAGGTGGTACGGGATAAATTTGAACGATACGTTACTTCTATGGGGGAGCTGGAAGCACATCGGTCTACCGATATTTTGATACCTGAAGTTCTGAGGGGAAATAAAATTAGAATAAGGCAAATTGTTATTAATGATTTGGTGAGGGAAGGTACTGTTGTTGAAAAAGGAGATTATGTAGCGACCCTTGACCCATCGGAGGTTGAGGAATATATAAAGAGAGTTACCGAAACGATTGAGATGTTTGAAGCCAATCTTGAAAAGGCTAGGATGGACAGCTCTCTGAATCTTTCTCAGGCCAGAGATGATATTCGAAAAGCGCTTGACAATGTCCTGGACAAGGAAGTAAAAGTAGAACAGTCGGTTTACGAAAGCAAAGCCATCCAGCGGCAGGCTCAGATCGAATTGGAAATGGCTCAGCGGAAATATGAACAAAAAAAGAGAAATTACCAGAAATTACTTCGAAAAAATACATTAAGTGTTAGACGTATTGAAAACAAGCTGAAAGAGGAGAAAGAACAGTTGGCGGTTTTGTTGAAGTTAAAGGCTGATTTGGTGATTACGGCGCCACAATCGGGAGTGGTGGTTTATGTGCGGGAGTGGAATGGAGAAAAACGAAAAGTAGGGGCCAGAGTAAGCCGGTGGGACCCTCGAATTGCTATTCTGCCCGATTTGTCAACTCTCCTCTCGGTTACCTATGTTAAAGAGATTGATATAACCAATATTTATGTTGGTATGCCCGTTAAGATTAAAATTGATGCATTTCCTAAAGAGGAATTTGAAGGAACCGTGCGGTCGGTGGCCAATATAGGCAAAGAAATTGCTGGACAATTTCTTAATGGCTTTAAGGTGGAAATTGAAGTAGATGCAAAAGGGCATGGGCTTTTACCCGGAATGACGTCTGTAAACCGTTTTATCATTCAGGAAATGGATGATGAGCTTATTGTTCCAAGGGAAGCTGTTTTTGTTAAAGATTCTTTCCAGGTTGTATTTAAAAAGACACCCCTCGGCATTGTCCAACAAAAAATTAAAACCGGTGGAGAAAACGACGAATTTATTAGGGTTTTGGAGGGTTTAAATGAAGGTGATAAATTAGTCCTCAACCCACCTGATTAGATAAATCATTTTATACCATGAACAAACCGTTCCCGGCGTTGGTTTAATGCCTGTAACGGTTTTTTTTATAATTTACTCTTTGTCTGTAGAAAATTGGAATAAAACCCCTGCCATCGATTGCGAAATTTTCTATACATTTAGGTATGAGTAGAAAAAGCGAAAAAAATTGAAGAAAATTTTCTTCAATTAAACAGTCTTAATTATCTTTGTGTTGGTTGAAAAGAGCCAGAAATTCAAAAAAGTGTAGTATAAATTCAAAAAAATTAAGGTTATGAAAGTTACTGTTGTTGGCGCTGGCAATGTTGGCGCAACTTGTGCTGATGTATTGGCTTATCGTGAGATTGCCAATGAAATAATTTTGGTGGACATAAAAGAAGGTTTGGCTGAAGGAAAAGCCTTAGATATTTGGCAAAAATCGCCAATTAATTTGTATGATTCACGCACTATTGGCGTAACAAATGACTATTCCAAAACGGCCAATTCAGATGTTGTGGTCATTACATCCGGTTTACCTCGTAAACCTGGAATGTCGCGCGACGATCTTATTGAAACAAATGCCGGGATTGTAAAGTCCGTTACTGAGCAGGTTATTAAATATTCACCTGAGGCTACTATTATTATTGTTTCTAATCCTCTGGATGTTATGACCTATCAGGCCCATATCACATCAAAAATGCCGAGGAATAAAGTGATGGGAATGGCCGGAATTTTAGATACCGCTCGCTATAGAGCTTTCCTGGCTGAGGCTTTGAATGTTTCACCGAAAGATATTCAGGCGGTTTTAATGGGCGGACATGGAGATACTATGGTCCCGCTTCCGAGATATACTACTGTTGGGGGTATCCCTGTTACCGAATTGATTGATAAAGACAAACTCGATGCCATTATTGAGCGAACTAAATTTGGTGGAGGCGAATTGGTTAAATTGATGGGGACTTCTGCCTGGTATGCACCGGGGTCTGCTGCAGCACAAATGGTTGAGGCAATTGTTCGTGATCAAAAACGTGTATTCCCGGTTTGTGTTAAACTTGAAGGTGAATACGGTATCGATGATTGCTATCTGGGAGTTCCCGTAATTTTGGGTAAAGGTGGCATCGAAAAAGTTATTGAATTGGATCTTAATGCTGAAGAAAAAGCTTTGGTTGAAAATAGCCGTCAACATGTTAAAGAAGTTATGGCTGTACTCGATAAGCTTAATTAATTTAACCATTCATTATTAAAGAATATTTTGTTTAAAGGCCCAGTTTAATGGGCCTTTTTTTGTCCGTTAATGAACACTTGCTTGAGGGAGCGTACATTTTTTGCCCTTTGTTTGGAAAATGAAATGGTTGTATCTTTTTGAAAAATAGGTGGATGTGATTTGTGGCCCGAAATCTGTGGTATGGTATGAAAAATTGTTTGTATTATGTTTCGAAAGATTCACTTTTTTGTTTTACTGATTTGCCCATTTAGTTTTTGTGGCTGTGTTTTTGAAGGACAAACTTCTGACTCGGCTAAATCTGTGGTTTCAGAAGTAAGGAATATTGATAATTTTAATTCGTTGGAACTAACAGGGAATTATGTGGTCACTCTTGAAAATTCCGATTCTTATAGAATTGAAATTTCTGCTGACGAGGGCATAAAAAAAATGGTGATTACAGAAGTGATAAATAATGTGCTAAAGGTTAATACCCTTATTGCCGGAACCGGGAAACGCTATCCATCTGTAGAGTTACGGATTTACGTTCCTGACTTACAAAGAATCAAGGTTGTGTCTTCTGCTAAATTTAAGTCTGTTCAACCTTTTATTTTTGAGGACCTGTATATTGAAAGTTCGGGAGCGCTAAAAATGAATATGGAACTTAAGGGAAAACGGTTGGAAGGCATTTTTGCAGGTGCAACCAATTTGAATCTTAAAGGATCTGTAGATCAAGTTGTTCTCGATATTCCGGGTGCAGGAAAAATTGCTGCTTTCGGGTTGTCAACGAAGAATTTATCACTTAAATTATCAGGTGCTTCCTTCGCCGAAGTTTTTGTGTCGGAAAAATTGAGTGTTGATATTTCCGGTGCCTGTACTGTTTCATACAAAGGAAATCCTAGTGAGGTTTTTTCCAATATTTCTGGACTTGGCAGAATTAGAAATGCTAACTGATTCTTTAAACTTGGGTCAAGTTAATTCCGGTACAACAACAATGATTGTTTCAATTTTAATGTTTTTATGTGTACCGGTTTATTCCTGTAGATTAAGGTATTTGTCGTTGTATCTGGTGGCTAAATTTATTGTATTTTGATAAATAATTATTCTTTTAGATTTTGAACTTCCTGGTCCTCTTCATCCTCTTTTGTTGTTGATGGTCTTTTAATTATCAGTCTTTTATAGTAAGAAACGATAAGTGTAGTTAAAGGCAAGGCCAATAACATTCCCAAAATCCCCATGATAGTTCCCCAAATTGAAAGTGACAGCAGAATAATGGCCGGATTCATGTTATATGCTTTGCCCATAATTCGTGGAACTAAGATGAGGTCTTGAATCAATTGAACTATTACAATAACTATTGATACCGCTAAAAGGACCTGCCAAAAACTTTCACCAGATTCCATTGACTTTAAAAGAGCCAGTAGTATAGCGGGTAGAAATCCTAATACTTGAAGGTAAGGCACGATATTTAAAATCCCGATAATTAAACCAAGTGTAATTCCTAATGGTAAATCGATAATTTTGAATCCAATGGCCATTAATATCCCTACTATGGATGCAATTAAAAACTGATTGCGAAAGTAAATGCGCATCGAAAGTTTCAAGTCTTCTACTATTTCTTCTGTTATAGGCCTAAACTTTGATGGAATTAGTTTGGGCCATGAAGACTCAAGTTTGGGATAATCAATAAGGATAAATATAAGATATATGAGAATCATTAAGAGGCCTAAAGTACTGAATAAGATATTTATTGACCCCGAAAAAATTTTTAGCAGTGGTTGAGAAATGTTTTTGAGCATCTGGGATATGTCACTGGCATTGATCAAGTCTTGGAAATTGTTTTTTTCCAGCATATTGCGTAGCCATTGATCTAAAAACGGAGGCAGGAAATCCTGATAAGTAGTATTTTGTAAATAGGATTTTATTAATTGTCCCAATTTCTGCATTTCGCTTACGAATTGGGGTATTAACCACCAAAGCGCAACTGAAATAATTAAAGATATAATCAATAAGGATAGAACTACAGAAATACCGCGGTGCCTGACACGCATATTTTTTTGAACAAAACAAACCAATGGGTCTAATAAATAGGCTAATAAAAGCGCGATGAAAAATGGCACCAAAACGTTACTTAAATATCTTATTAATAAAATAATCCCGGCAATGATTAAGCCCGTTAGCAGAAGTCTTACGACTTTGTCGAATGTATATGGCTGTTCCGATAAAAAGGAATGAGACTTTTTAGGCGCGATTTTTGTTGTTGACATATAAACTTTAAGATTAAATCAGACGATTCCTTTAATTTTTTATTAATTAATTGTTTAATAGGATTTTCTTTTGAAACTTAAAGGTAAAACAATCGTACAATTTCGTTGTTAATAATTGTAAAAAATAGTTTGCCTTTAATAAAAAAAACTTTGTGTTTTCGAAAATAGTTGTTTATTTTACATCAAATGTATAATTAAGTCAATAATCATTTGAATTTTATTTGTTGATTCGGGGAAAAAAGTTTTGTATGCCTTCACGATATTTTATAATAGCAATTTTTCTTTTAACGGCCTTATTTGTGGGTTGTGAAAGAGAGTATGTTATAAGTGGAGACAGTTCGGAACTGAAATTTAGCACCGATACCGTTGCTTTTGATACTGTATTCACAGCTATTGGCTCTACCACACAAAATTTCAGGATTTACAATCCCGTTGAGGAAGATGTTGTGATCAATATGATTGAATTGGGTGGAGGAGATGACTCTAATTTTCTCTTGAATGTTAATGGTATTGCCGGAAGTTCAATTTCCGATGTTCCCATATTCGGAAACGATAGTTTATTTGTTTTTGTAGAAGTTAATATTAATCCTACTTCAAAAAATACGCCTTTTGTTGTTTCCGATTCTATTTTATTTTACATACGCGACCAGGTTTACAAGGTTCATTTGCTGGCTTATGGACAAAATGTAGTTCCTTTAAGAAAAGAAATATTAACAACGCAAACCTTTACAAAGGATAAACCTTATTTAATTTATGATTGGGTAGTGGTTGATAGTGCTCAAACGCTCACCATAGATGCCGGTGCCAGATTGTATTTTCACAAGGATGCTTCCCTTTTAGTTTTTGGGTCTTTAAATGTTGATGGGAGTATTGAAGAGCCCGTTCTCTTTGCCAGTGATAGGTTGGATGAATGGTATCAGGACAAGCCCGGCCAATGGGGGTATATTCAATTAATGCCCGATAGTAGAGATCATTACATTAACAATGCCATTATCCGAAATAGTACTATGGGATTGGTGGTTGACTCTGTTGGTATTAAAGAAGGACATCCCCCTTTATATCTGAATAATGTGAAAATAGAGCATGTAGCCTCTCAAGGGCTTATAGCACAAAATTCTTCTATAATTGTTTCAAACTCTGTATTTGGCGATTGTGGTAGTGCCTCGGTGGCTTTAACTGTGGGGGGCAGTTATAAATTTTACCATTGCACTATTGCTAACTATTTTAGTTGGAATTACAGAAGTGTTCCTGCTTTGGTTATATCTAATTATTTTTATAATAATCCCAATAATTCTGATGATATAACTATTACACCCCTTCAAGCTGCCGAATTTTATAATTGCATTATTTATGGTAAAAATGGAAACGAAATAAAGCTTGACCTAAGAAACGAGGACAATGAAAAACTGGTAGGCGATGTTAATGTTGATTTTTATTATTCCTTGGTTAAAGTTAGCGATGAAGTTAGGGTGGCTTGGTCGGATGTCTTTAATTCCGGAGTGCTGTTTAATGAAGATCCCGCTTTTCTAAATACGTTAAAATATAATTATCAATTGGATTCCCTTTCAGTTGCCAGAGATGTGGGAATTTCTGATATTGCGCGCGATTATCCTAAAGATATTCTGGGAAATTCACGATTGAAGGACAAGGGACCCGATCTCGGTGCCTATGAGAGGGTTGATAAACAGTAATTGATTGTCTGCATCGACACCTATCGGCTGTGAAATTACCATGATGTATCGTTGGGGGTTGTGGTGGGTCACATTTTTCATAACTATATCTCAATACACCATGTCGCAAAGTAATGACATGGCAGGCATTTTATTTTACAATGTTGAAAATCTTTTTAATCCTGAGCCTGACTCCGTAGCTATAGATGATGAATATCTGCCACAAACCTTTCGACAGTGGAATCACTACAGAAAAAAGATTAAGCAAGCTAATATTTCCAGGGTTATTTTATATGCCGGAAAATGGGAGCCCCCGGTGTTGGTGGGTGTTTGCGAAGTGGAGGATAAAAAGGTTCTAAATGAATTGATTTGGACTACAGGCTTGAATCGCTTTTCATATTCGGTCATTCACTTTAACTCGCCTGACCAAAGAGGAATAGATGTTGCTTTAATTTATCGAAAAGACCGTTTTAAGGTGCTTAGGTCCTTTCCTGTTGAAGTAAAACTTCCGCCTTCTTTCCCTCCAACTCGTGATATCTTGTATGTATGTGGAATTTTAGATGAAATTGATACTCTTCACGTCTTGGTTAATCACTGGCCATCCAGGTGGGGTGGAGAGGCTTCAACCCGCATTAAACGATTAATTGCTGCTAAGACTTTAAAAAATATTTGTGATTCCATATTATCGGTTTCTGAGCACTCCAAAATCATTGCAATGGGTGATTTTAATGATGAACCAAATGATGAAAGCCTGAAGATTGTTAGCCGAAAACCAGGAACAGCAGGAAAAAGGCTTATAAATTTGGCGTGGAATCCGGTTGGGAAGGTGCCTGGAACACTCAAGCACCAGAATGCATGGTTTTGTTTTGATCAGATATTAGTTTCTTCTGCTCTTTTTGCGCCTCGTCGTGAAGGTGGTTTTTTTCTGAAAGACACTATGATGCATGTTATTGCAGCTGATTTTCTTTTAGAAAAAGATTATGATTATTCCGGCGTTAAACCTTTTCGAACCTTTGAGGGAAATAAATATAAGGGAGGGTTTAGCGATCATTTGCCGGTTATGATTAAGTTGATGCGAATAATTGAATGATTGAACGTTTTTTTGTGTTGAAATGTTTTAACCGGATGGAATCCTTTTCTTGAGCTCTTTTATAAGTATTAGGCGATTTTAAAAAATAATTTGATTTCATATCAGAGGTGAAACGACCATGGCAAGAAGGCTTTTTCACATCAAGAATATTTATAAACATAAGCCATGCGAGTTCCATCCAACCAATAACTTAGATAAATTTATACGGATGAAATTAGCTTACAATAAATAACTTGTTTAAAAACAGCAACTATTATTTTGGAAATTATTTTTGAATGGGAAACAAAGTATTGGGAATTACGTATCTTAAAAAGAAATTTTTCCTTATTTAACTTTCATGATGTATAATTCGTCGAGAATTTTATTGCTTAATAATAAGCCGGAACGGGCCAAAGAGCTGCAGTCTTTTTTGTTGAAAGAGTTTTGTGGTGTGGATTGTAGCTGTTTAACAAGGGAGGCTCTAAACTGGCTTCGCAATGACGAATATGATTTGTTGGTACTAGCCAATTATTTGAACGATATGGAAGGGCCCGAATTTATTCGGGAGTTAAGGCGTGAAGCAATCCACATTCCGTTCATTATGATATCTTCCAATGGCGATGTTAAGCAGGCTGTTGAAGCTATGAAACTAGGCGCGGTTGATTTTATTCAATGGTCGGATGATAAGGAGGCATTTTTCCCTTATGTTGCGGAAGTGGTTAAGAAAGCTCTCCATAAAAGGGTTTTTGAAGATGTTTTTTCTGAAGAAGAGCTTATATACAAAACCTTATTTGAAAACCTTCGAGATGCGGTTTTTTTACATTTGATTGACCAAAAGACCGGGCGCCCGGGTTTTTTTATCGAGGTTAATTCCGTTGCCTGTAGGCGTCTTGGATATTCTCGTCATGAATTTTCGTTAATGAAGCCGGAAGATTTAGATGCCCCCGGAGCTGTGGACCAAAAAAAAATTGTTGACCAGCTTTTTAAAAATGGATCTGTCATTTTTAAATCTTTTCACAGAACAAAAGATGGAAGAAAAATCCCGGTTGAAATTAACTCTAAACTTTTTGATTTAAGAGGGCAAAAGGCCGTTCTTTCTATTGCCAGAAATATTACTGATCAACAGAAAATTCTGAATGATTTAAAAAATAGTGAATCACGTTTTCGTTCTATTATTGAAGAATCTATTATTGGTACTTGTATCTGCAATAGGGATGGGGTGTTAGAATATGCCAACGATGCTTTCTGTAAAATTTTGGGGTATTCGTTTGATGAAATTAAGGATAAACATTTAAGTGGGCTGGTTCATGAGGATTTTAAGAATAGGCTTCTTGTCGAGTACAAGGCTCTTTTTAAAACCGGGAAATCAAAGGGACAGACTGAATTAAATATTATTGATAAACATGGTAATAAAAAATTTGTAATTGTTAATTCCGTTTTAATTTCAGATTTTGACGGGCAATTAAAAAGCGTAACCTTTGTTGAAGATATAACGGAAGAGCGAGAGGCTAAACAAGCTCTGGAAATGAGTGAGTTGAAATACAGAACCATGATGGAGGCGCTTCATGATCCGGTTTTTATTAGCGATGCTAATTTTAATATTATCTACGCAAATAAAGCTTTTAAAAAGCGATTTGGGGATGTGGATAATAATACAAAATGTTATAAAAGGGTATTTGGTGAAAACGCCCCGTGCTCATGGTGTATTTCTTCGATTCGCGAAATGACCAAGATTCGGAAACGACAAGAAAAAACCATTAATAAAAGGATATATCAAATAACCACAGTCCCTATTCAATTTAAATCGAGCCTTCATGCTAAAATGACTATCTTAAGGGATGTTACCAAGGTGGTTAAAGCCAGAGAGAAAGCAGAAGAAAGTGATCGCCTTAAATCGGCCTTCCTCGCTAATATCAGTCATGAAATTCGTACACCATTAAATGTGGTGCTTGGATTTTCAAATTTGTTGAAGGATGAAGAGTTGACAAGGGAAGAGATGCTAATGTATATTGATATGATCAATGAAAGTAGTGCCCATCTTCTTCAAGTTATTGATAATATTATTGAATTCTCATTTATAGACTCTGGCCTGGTGCATGTGAATCCTCACCCTGTGAATGTGAAACACTTGCTTAAATTTTTAAATCAGGAGACCAGGCAATTAATGGAAAAACACAATAAAACTCGCCTTAAGTTAATATTCGAGAATTATCTTACAGAAGATATAGAATTTATTAATGATGAGGTACGCATAAGACAAGTCTTACAAAACTTACTTTCCAATGCTGTTAAATTTACTGAAGTGGGCGAAATTGTTCTGCAAGTTTATTATGACAAAAACAAATGGGTTATTTTTTCTGTGAAAGACACAGGAATTGGTATCCCCAAGAATATGCAAAATGTAATATTCAAGCGTTTTCGGCAAGGAGACGAGGGTTATACCAGAATGTTTGGAGGAAATGGGCTTGGATTGCCTCTATGTAAAAACCTGGCAGAAATGATCGGCGGATATATTAAAGTAAAATCTAAACCCGGCGAAGGTTCCGAGTTTAAGTTGTTTGTTCCTGTTAAATTTGATGAGTCTTTAGCTAAGGCGCTCGCTGTTGAATATGTCCGATAGTGGAGCAAAAAACTGAGGGTTTAAGGATTTTTTTATTAAGCAAAGTCTTACCCTAACGGAGGGACGGGGTAATTGTCTCGCATGAGGCTCTCTGATTTTATCACTGTTGATTGATGATTTAATTTGTTTGATTGTGCTGTGAGGCTTTTTTAACTTGTTGAGGCTATTGTTATTTTGCTCTTTTTTAAATTTGGGGAAATTAATTTTCTTGCAAGGGGATAGGTTTGTTGGAAATATACATTATAAAGATTCTAAGTTGGGTTTCTTATGCTTTGATAAAAGAATAAAGAAACTAAATTTGCATGTTTCCTAAGCCAACCATTTTGTAGAAGAAGGGGCCCATTGCATGACAGAAATAACCATTACCATAGAGGAGGCTGCTAAAAAGGCCATGGGGTTGATAATACCTACTTTATTCGTTACGGGGATACCTTTTTTTGTTTTGCATGGGAGTGAACCTTTCCTTGATTGGAATTTTAAAGAAGTACTATTTTTTTTATTTATTTTAATTGCCGGTATTCCGGTTCATGAATTGCTTCATGCATTGGTTTTTGGGATTTTTGCAAGAGGTGGTTTCAAATCCGTGAAGCTGGGCATTGAAAGCAAAACTTTTACTCCTTATTGTCATTGTTCTAGTCCGATTCGTGTTCAGTACTATCGTTTAGGTGCTTTGCTTCCGTTTTTAGTTTTAGGTGTTATTCCTTATATTGCATCCTTGTTTATAGGTTCTCTGGGATGGTGGCTTTATGGTTATTTTTATATTATAGCTGCGGGTGGAGATTTGGTCGCTTTAAAAATGTTAAAGAAAATCCCGGGACATAGAAGGGTATTGGATCACCCAAAGAAAATGGGGTTTTATGTATTAGATTGACTATCCGATTTTTATAGTGTTTATTTTTCTTTAGGACTTCCTGAGTGGTCGATAATCTAAATTTTATTTATTATAATGTCCTTGTTTGATTGACGTTAATGTTTAAATATTTGTCATTTGGGGCGAACCATTTTAGTTTTTAACTGTTATGTTTATCAATAGTTTTGCCGTTTGATTTTCAGATTTGACTGTAATTTTTTGTGACGGCTAAGCTCGGCATTACATGATAATTCAGGTCAGATTAATAAACTGATGATTATCCCTACCATAATAATGTAAGTTACTTGTGGTAAAGAAGCTTCTTTGATATTCCTCATTTTGATTACTGTTCCCAGGTTTTTATACATTTAATATTGAATTTGCCAATATTAGAACAAATTTATCGACATATTTACAATTGTTTTCGTAATTCTTATCTTTGAATTAGATAAATTTTTATAGCAATAGTATTGTATGCTAATAATTTCAAGTAATAGATTCGTGGTTGATATTTAGGAAGCAAAGCTATATGCCAATTGTTGTTGCAAGACGTTATAAATTAGATTGATGTTATACGAAATAAATAGAAAAGAATAAAGATTAAATTTTATGTCAAAAAAGAAGAAGAAAAATAATAAAGGGTTTATAAAGAATGATTTGCTAACGGCAATAAAAAGGCATTTCGAAAATAATCCCAATAAAACCTATAATTATAAACAAGTTTCCTCTGCATTAGGTATAACCAGAAAAAAGAACCGATTGCAAGTAGAGGTGTTTTTGTTGGAGCTTGCCAAAAAAAATTATTTAAAAGAAGTCTCTACAGGCCGATTTAAGTTACTAACTGTCCCCGGAACCTGTGTAGAAGGCGTTGTAGAGATGACACAACGTGGAGCCGCTTATATTGTTCCCGACGAAGGGGATGAGGATATTTTTGTTGCCCAAAGTAATTTAGGTCATGCTTTAAATGGTGATAGAGTGAAAGTTCTAAGGTATGCCCGAAAACCTGGACGACAAGCCGAAGGAGAAGTAGTGGAAGTTATTGAACGTAATAGGGACCATTTTGTGGGTATCCTGCAAGTTTCAAAAGGTTTTGCATTCTTAGTGGCAGATTCGCGGGTTATGCACCACGATATTTTTATTCCTCTTGACCAGCTTAATGGAGGGAAAAACGGACAAAAAGCGGTGGTGCAAATTACCGAGTGGCCTGACAAAGCCAAAAATCCAATTGGAAAAGTGGTGGATGTTTTAGGTGAGCCCGGTGAAAATAATGCGGAAATGCACGCAATTCTTGCCGAGTTTAATTTGCCCTATAAATATCCGGAAAATGTGGTGGCTGCTGCCAATAAAATCAAAGCGTCTATCCCTAATTCAGAAATTAAGAAAAGGAGGGATTTTCGGGGTGTTACCACATTTACCATTGACCCGGTAGATGCTAAAGATTTTGATGATGCGCTCTCGGTTAGAAAGTTGGACAATGGATTATGGGAAGTAGGCGTCCATATCGCCGATGTTACTTATTATGTAAACCCCAATTCCATTATCGAAAAGGAAGCTGCAAAGCGCGCTACCTCTGTTTATTTGGTTGACAGAGTGGTGCCTATGCTTCCAGAACGTTTGAGTAACGAGCTATGTTCTTTACGCCCTGATGAAGACAAGTTATGTTTTTCCGTCGTTTTTCAGATCGATGACAATGCCAAAATTATTGATTCTTGGGTTGGGCGAACCATTATTCGAAGTATCAGGAGATTTACTTATGAGGAGGCCCAGCAGGTCATTGAAACCGGTTTGGGTGATTGTAAAATGGAACTGGAGGTATTGAACGATCTTGCCAAAAAGCTCAGGGCAGAACGTTTCAGTAAAGGTTCTGTCGACTTTGAACGTGTAGAAGTAAAATTTGAGCTTGATGATGACGGTAAACCTTTGAGCGTTACTTTTAAGGAACCCAAAGACGCCAATAAACTTATTGAGGAGTTTATGTTGCTTGCGAATAAAAGAGTAGCTGAGATTATCGGGAAGAATGAATTGGACAAAGCGCCTTCGCATCACAACAAAACAGCTAAAACTTTTGTTTATCGAATACATGATGAACCTGATCCTGAAAAATTTGAAACCTTCAGTCGGTTCGTTCGAAAGTTTGGCCTCGAAGCTAAACCTAAAGGACAGGAAACTATCAGTCATTCGTTGAACCGTTTGTTAGATAAAGTGCAAGGACAAAAACATCAAAATATTGTGGAAACATTAGCCATTCGCACTATGTCTAAGGCAGTCTACTCTACTCATAATATTGGTCATTATGGCCTTGGGTTTAAATATTATACCCATTTTACCTCACCCATACGGCGTTATCCGGATATGATGGTACATCGACTGCTGCAACGCTATTTGGAAGGCGGGAGATCCGTCTCAGCGCAGAAATATGAAGAATTATGTGACCATAGTTCCAAAATGGAAATTAGAGCTGCCGATGCTGAACGGGCTTCCATTAAATATAAACAGGTAGAATTTCTTCAGGATAAAATTGGTGAGGTGTTTGACGGGGTGATTTCAGGAGTTACGGAGTGGGGTATTTATGTTGAATTGATTGAAAATAAGTGCGAAGGAATGGTGCCTATTCGTGACCTGGATGATGATTTTTATCAGTTCGATGAAGAAAATTATTGCCTGGTAGGGCGTTATAAAAATCGCAAATATCAATTGGGCGATGTGGTTAGGGTTCAGGTTGCACGGGCGAACTTAGAACGACGACAATTGGATTTTGCACTGGCCACCTAAAGGGCTTAGCTCTTTGTTAATTCGAATGTATAGATTTTTAATGGATTCTTCGTGTTATTTGAAAATAGGTGAAAAAGCAGAAATGACCTCTTTCGATATTATCTTAAATAGTGATTATCCTGTAACCTTAATTTGTATGTTATGAGTAGTATCTTTAATTCGTTTATTTCAGGACAAGATACTGTCCGGAATTTAATTTTAAGGTCGGCCCGGGATCTTTTTGCGCAATACGGGTACCGCAAAACAACCATGGAAGACATTGCCGTTGCCTTAAGAAAAGGGAAAAGTTCTCTTTATTACTATTTTAAAAATAAAGAGGAAATTTTTCAGGCGGTCATTGAACTTGAATCAGAAATTTTGGAAAACCGGCTCTGGGAAGTGGTAAAGAGTGAATATCCTCCAAAACAGAAATTTAATGATTATGTCATTATCCGAATGGAAACGCTTCGGGAATTGAAAAATTTTCAGAGGGCAATGCGTGATGAGAGTTATCGCAGTTACCTGTTTTTAGATGAAATTCGGGAAAAGTCGGAAGTTTCCGAAAAACAAATGTTAAAAACCATTCTTGAAGAGGGTGTCTCCGCCGGGCAATTTGATATTAAAAATCTTCGTTTGGCTGCTATTGGTATTAGTACTGCTCTTAGGGGCTTAGAGCTGCCTTTATTAAGAGGAATCGATAATTTTGATGATTTTAGGTTACAACTGGATAATATTCTGAATATATTATTTTACGGTATATTAAAGCGTTGATATGGGGTTGAAAGTTATAGTCTTGTGCCCGGTTGGGAATTCACATCTTAATTAAGGTTTTATACGAATGAGAGAGACGGTTTAATCCATTGTTGATTATTCCGGTCAATGGCTTATCTTTGTAAGCTCTTTTTGTAACATCAGATATGTCATGCCTGTAAATATTCCTGATTTATTACCTGCCAAGAGTTTACTGGAGGCGGAAAACGTTTTTGTAATGGGAGAAAGCAGGGCGGTCACTCAGGATATACGGCCGTTACGCATTCTCATTCTAAATCTTATGCCCCTTAAGATCAAGACCGAAACCCATCTTTTGCGGGTTTTATCTAATACACCTCTGCAAGTCGAGGTGGAGTTGCTCATCACCTCGACTCATACCCCTAAGAATACCCCTTCACAACATTTGATTAGTTTTTATAAAACCTTTGATGAAATCAAGGGAAAAAACTACGATGGTTTTATCATTACCGGGGCACCGGTGGAATTACTGGATTTTGAAAAGGTTACCTATTGGAACGAACTTCAGAAGATAATGGACTGGAGTAAAACCCATGTGACTTCAACTTTACATATTTGCTGGGGCGCACAGGCAGGATTGTATCATCATTATGGTATCCCCAAACATGAGCTCCCGGCCAAACTCTTTGGAGTCTTCGAGCATTTCGTCTATGACCCTACTGAACCTTTAGTGCGTGGATTTGACGACCTGTTTTGGGCACCTCATTCCAGATATACCGAAGTGAGAAAAGAGGATATTGAAAAAGTGGATAACCTGATCTTACTTGCCGATTCAGAGGAGGCCGGGCCTTACATTATCCTCTCTAAAGACCGAAGTCAGGTGTTTATTACTGGTCATCCTGAATACGATAAGCTCACCCTGGGTGAGGAATATCAACGCGACCAGAAAAAAGGTTTGTCAACTGCTATTCCAAAAAACTATTACCTAAACGATGATCCCAGTAAGGAGGCCGTAGTACGATGGAGAAGCCACGCTCAACTGTTATACTCCAACTGGCTTAATTATTATGTCTATCAATCTACCCCGTATGATTGGAGCTAAATATTACGTGGCCAATTTGGCTTACTTTCAAAGTGATTCCAATAATTACCTGAGCTCGAAAGTAAATCGTCCTATATTGGCACCATCGGCAAATATATCGGCGATATATTCCCCGGGAATTAATTCACCCATATCGGCATCATAATAAATGCAAACATCAATCTCTTCACCGCCATATTCAATGTTGCGCATGGCAGAATAATGAATCTCTTCACCTTCAAAGGGGAAAAGGTCATCCCGACTGTGCAGCAATAACTGTCCGTCAGGGCGTTCCAATCGAAGATAAAACGGCTTTATGCCTACCGGAGCGGTGATATTCTTTTTTACTGTAAAACAAACTTCTATTTTGTCGATGCGGTTCACGCGTCGTGTCTTCTGACCTCGCGTATTTAATCCTGTGGCACGCATGTTGGTGGTTTCCAGGCGGCTGGCAATTTCCACCTTGTTCTCAAGCTCTGATTTTACAACTTCCAGTTGTTTATAGGAATCCCTTATTTTGGAATATCGTTGTTGGTATTCTTTATTTTCCTTTTTCAATTCTTCATTAAGGCGGTTAAGACTGTCTATTTGTACAATATAACTTCTTAAAACCCCTCGAAGGGTGGTAAGTTCGTTTCGCAATTCCCTTATTCTGGAAGCATTGGTGGCTTTTATGGTCTTTATTTCTTCGATGAGGTGCTCAACCTTTTCTCTTTCCTTTTCCAACATTAAATTAATGGTGTCATTGGTCGATTGCAAAGAGTCATACCCCAGAGCCAATTCCTGGTATTCTTCAGTAAGGATTTGTTTTTCTTTGGTCATCTCTTCTACCACCTCTTTCATCTCACGATGCTGACTGATGTATAAGACAGCAATAATGAGCAAAAGTAAGGTCAGAACACCCAGTATAATGTATAACTTTTTCTGAGAGTTATGGTTGGTGTTATTTTCTGTTTGCATGATTTTTGTTTGAGGATTGCGGAGCAAATTTAAAAAGTTTCAGCATTTTACTCTAACTTTGCGAAGGTGTTTACCTAAAATAAACGTTTGATGATTAAAAATATTTTTGCGCTTATACTTTCTGTGGGCCTTATTTTCAGTTGGGGTTGTGCCAATCAAGGTTATCCGGAGGGAGGACCCAAAGACGAGACACCGCCTCGGATGATTGATTCAGACCCACCTCTCAATGCCACTAATTTTAACGATAATAAAATTGAAATTGTTTTTGATGAACTGATTGTCCTTAAAGATGCACTTCAAAAAGTGGTGATTTCGCCACCTCTAAACAATTTACCAACCATCAGAGGTTTGGGAAACAAAGTGACCGTAGTTTTTGAGGAGGAACTTCAACCCGCTACTACCTATACAATCGATTTTGCTGATGCTATTCAGGACAACAATGAGGGAAATCCGCTTGTCGGTTTTACCTTTTCATTTTCTACCGGTGAGACCCAAGACTCATTGCAAATTGCCGGGTATGTGTTAGAGGCCGATACACATAATCCTGTATCGGGGGCCTTAGTCTTGGCTCATAATAACCTTGCTGATTCGGCTTTTACCAATATGGTTCCTAGTAGGCTTGCCAAAACCAACGATAAGGGAGAATTTGTTATTAAAAATTTGGCACCCGGAAAATATCGAATTTTTGCATTAGAAGATTTAAATCGCAATTATCGCTTTGATCAGCCCGGGGAACGTATTGCCTGGCATCCCGACATAATTGAACCATCATTTGAGTGGCGAACCCGGGTCGATTCGCTTTTTAAAGATTCTGTGACGCTCGATACGGTACTCTATAGAAAAGAGTTGGTATATATCCCCGATAGTCTTCAGTTATTCCTTTTCCAGGAAGATTATGAGCAACAATATCTCGATACCAGGGAGCGTGAAGAACGTCATCGGCTTGATTTTATCTTTAATCGTCCCTTAAAAGATTCTTTAAAAATTAAGCCTGTTGGTACTGACTCTGACGTTGCAGATTGGTTTGTTTATGAACGGTCGGTAAAGCACGATACCGTGATGATATGGATGTCGGATAGTTCTTTTATTTCCAAAGATTCTTTAATTGTTGAAGTGACTTACCAGGTTCGGGATTCGTTAAATCAATATGTCGACCGAATTGATACTCTTAAGATGTTCTTCCGGGATAAAGAAATAGAGAGTAGTCGGCGACGACGCGACAAGGATGATGTAGAGGAAAAAACTATTGAACCCCTTAGTGTTCGATTGCCAGGTGGTACTCTTGAAATAGGAGCTGATGTGGGAATGACATTTCCTGTTCCGTTGAAAAATATGATAGTCGATTCTGTTTCGCTTTATCAGTTGAATGATACTGTTTTTCAATCTGTTTCATTTAATGTTTTGCAAGACTCTTTACGGATTCGTTATTATACGTTGGACCATGACTGGATGCCGGGTGCTGAATACCGTTTAGAAATTGACTCGGCAGCGTTTGAAGGAATTTACGGAAGGGTCAACAAACCATTGGAGGCATCTTTTAAAATTAAACCTGAAGATAATTATGGGACCCTTTATGTTAATGTAACCAATGCAGAAGAAAAGGCTCTGATACAGGTTTTAAACAGTAAGGGAAACCCGGTAAGAAGCAGTAATGTTCCGTCAAATGGCAAGCAGGCTTTCAGGTTTTTGAGACCGGGCGACTATTATTTAAGAATTGTGATAGATGAAAATGATAACGGACAGTGGGATACCGGTGATTTTAGTGAAGGTCGACAACCTGAAAGGGTTTATTATTATCCTGATAAAATAACCATCCGTGCCAATTGGGACCAATTGGTCGCCTGGAATATTCATCAATTTTCGGTTCTTGATTTTGTCAACCGAAACCGAATTAAAACTGATAAAAACACATCAACATCATCTGAGAGGAGGTAAATTATGTCGGTATTGTTGAATTTTGCCATATTCCCCACCGATAAAGGGGCAAGTGTTAGCCAATATGTTAGCAAAGTGCTGGATTTTATTCGTGATAGCGGTGTTTCTTATCGGCTTAACCCAATGGGAACAACTATTGAAACCGAAACAATGCAAGAAGCCCTTGAGGTGGTCAACAAGGCTTATCTGATACTTGAACCATTGGCCGATAGAATTTATGCAACCATTAATATCGATGCCAGAAAAGGACCGATTGGAAGAATGGATTCCAAAATTAGTTCTATTGAAAATAAAATAGGTAAGGTTAATCTTTAGTAAGAGAGGAAAGTTTTGTGGATTTTCTCTCAGTTACCTTATTATTTGTTCGGTTATTATTTATTTGACTAACTTGCCACTTTGAATCATGGCTTTTATAATTTAATTATGATTCTTTGTGGTTAAGATTGCTATTTGCTCATTTTTTATGAAACAAGTCAGATATTTTTCATATTCAAATTATAAGGGATTGGCACTCAGTTTTAAATTAATCCTTTGGTTGTTGGTTGTCTGCTTTGGGATTCCGACAAATGGAGAAGGTCAATGCTATTCCAATCTGGATATTTTTAAACCCGGCGAAAAGGTTACCTATCATGCTTATTACAATTGGGGTTTTATTTGGATAAATGCAGGGGAGGTAACTTTTGCCGTTGATGAATCATCTTGGCAGGGGCAGCCCGCCTGGCATTTTAAGGCATATGGAAACACCTATAAAGCCTATGATTTATTATTTAAAGTTCGTGACAGTTTTGATGTTTGGGTTGACCCGCATTCTTTGCAGCCACTGGAATTTTATCGAAAAACCAATGAAGGTTCCTATAAGGCTCAACACCATTATTTGTTTGATGCCGAAAATAGAGTGGTGAAAGCTAACATCCGAAAACCGGATCGACCGGTTAAAGACACCGTTTTTAACTGGCCCGAGTGTTCTTTTGACCTATTGTCCATGGTGTATCAGGCCAGAAAAATTGATTTTTCCAAATATGAGGTCAATGAAAAAATTCCGATTAATTTAATTGTTGACGGTGAAGTCCATAATTTGTACATTAGGTACCTGGGAAAAGAGGTGATAGAAAATAGGGATAACCGTAAATTCAGGTGCCTGAAGTTTTCGCCTTTGTTGGTCGAAGGAACTATTTTTGAAGAGGGTGAGGATATGACTGTTTGGGTAACAGATGATTTGAGTAGAATCCCCATAATTGTTGAAGCCAAAATATTGGTAGGCTCTGTTAAGGCTGTTTTTATTGATGCTATAGGATTGAAAAATCCCATGACCGCCGAAGTGATGCCTTAACGACATGTTTTTAGTGCTTCTTTATGGGCTGTTAAATTTCAGATTTTTGGCTTAAGAGTTCCCTTTTAATTATTTCTTTTCCCGGTAAATTTTTGCTCAATAGTTTAATCTGGTAATAGAGAAGATGTTTTTTTCAATGATATGGCAATGGGTAGTGAAAGAATGGTGTCAACTGTTGAAAAAAATTGTATCTGTATATAATAAAATGCCAGGAAAAACATTATAAAGAGAACACCCGGTTATGTTGCTTCACAATCAAGGGCCATGAAGAAAACGTGAGGCAGATACCGGGTGTTCGTTTGTCCGTAAAATTAATTTATTCTTGTGTGTTTTTTATCGTCTTTACCAATTTTTCTTGATGCCTTTGTCCTTTTTCTGCTTTCTTTAAACGATTTACCGGTTTACTTTTTTCCGTAAAACTTTTCTCTTCATCCGCGGGATAATTCAGAAAAGTTTTATAGAAATTGACTTGCTCAAAATAATTAAGTTTAATCGCAGTGGGGTGAAAAAGATATTTTTTTATCCAAAAGTTGGTTTCTGAGTTTATATCTATGCTTTGTAAGCCTTTAATCTTTAAAAAGTAATCTAACATTTCTGTATCGCTGAAACGGTCATTGGTTATTAGCCTGAAAGTTTGAAGCATCTCATGTTTTTGATGTTCGCCTTTCGGAAAAAGAATTTCTTCAAGCTGTCGCGAAGCTTTCTTTTTTACGATTTCCGGATATATTTTACGAATCGCAAAGTACGAAAACAATGCAGATATACCTGCCACCACTGCGATTAGTAAGAAGTTCATTTTGCGTTTACTTGAATTGTTTTGCGAATTGTTACGGAGAATATTCAGAAAGGTTTCCTGTTTCCTGATATTCCTTCTTATTGTTTACTTTTTTCCCTTTTAAAGGTTTCCTTTAAATGATGAATGGTGGTTTTTTGTTGACGAATTGAATTTTGACTAAGAGAAAAAGTTCTGTTAAAAAAGTCAATTGTGGAGTCATATCGATGAAGAACCAAGAAGACCGCTCGGTGAGCCTAAGGAGAAAAAACAAAAAGTTTTAAGAGTATTACGTAGGTTTTTTACTAAAAAATATTTTTTAGAATTTCTCTAAAGTTGGGTCTGGGTTGGCTGATGCCATTCTTTTCCGGGCTGTTACAATTATATGTTTTGGTATGTTTATCGGATATTTCCGGTGGGGCAGGAATGGTCGAAGCCGATTTTCTTTTCGGTTTATGGTTGGCCGGATTGAGAATTGAAAGCGTATCAAAAGGGTTTGATAAATTTTTTCGATTTAAAATTAACCGGAGATGATTTCTTTTGTCATGATATTTTGCCAGATATTCCTGTTCCGTTTGCCCGGGGGTTGGAACCATCACCATGTTTTTGTTTAAAACATACATGTCCATAATGGTCGAATAGCCCGAACGGCACAATATTGTTTCATACGCCATTATTTTTTGAAATAACTCGGAGGTAGGTAAATAGTTGTATATTTCTATGTTGGGAGTTTTTTTTACTAAAAAATCGTTATTAAAGTTGGTTCCCCGGATAAGGCATACTTTCCCCGCGAAATGGCGAAACAGAAAGTTAAGTTTATGCTCTAAATGTGTTCTGTGAGGTTCAGGACCCGAGATGATGGCCAATATATTTCCTTTATCTGTTTTAATGCTTTCATTAATTGTTAAATCAGGGTCGTCGAAACGGGATAAAGGACCAATAAACGTTACATTTTTCGGATAAGGATATTTATGCACCAAATCACCTGCCAGCGAATTTTCTTTTTTAAAGTCGGGGACCCAGCATTGATTAAATTTCTGCAGCAATTTTTTTATGACCAAATGTACAGGATATTCCATCCATTTTATTGGTTTTGGTAATTTGACCATCAACTGATGTGTGATAATAACGGAAAGGACCGAAGGATGTCTCACCCCATATCTGTTATCGGAGACGATTAGTTGTGGACGATATTTTTTTACCAACCCTGCCGTAATTCTTTTTTCCTTTTTATACCATAACCATAGGCGGGGAAGCTGAAATATCAGTTTTACCACCAGAAATGCTTTGGAGCCATACTTAATTTCAGGGCCGGGAAATACGGTGGTTTCAACTTCGGGATATTCTTTTTTCAGCCATTGAATAAGACGGGCTGATGCCGCCACAATAACCCGGTGACCGTCATTCCTGAAGGCTTTAATCAGGGGTAAATCGCGGGTCATATGGCCCAAACCCCAGTCTAACGGACAAATCAATATAACTTTGCGGGTTTCAGCCGGAAGTGGCGCTGTTGGTATCATTTATTAATGATTTTGAGAATATTCGGGCTATTTCTATACAAAAGTAGGATAATAATTTATACAAAGAGTGTCCGAATGTTTTTCTTATCTTTGAGCACTAACTAGGAGTATTCCATCCCTTGTAATAATAATGGAGATTATAGACGGGAAAGATTTCAATCTGTGGCTGGTGGAAGAGATAGTGGTTTTTATTTGGTTTGGGATGGTCATTCCTGTTAAAACTGTGCGTTAATTATGTTGTTTAAGGATGTTATAGGGCAAAAAGCGATAAAAGAGCACCTGATAGCCATGGTGCGTGAAAATCGAATCAGTCATGCTCAACTATTTACCGGTGCTGAGGGCTCGGGTTTGATGCCCCTGGCTTTGGCTTTTGCGCAATATGTAAATTGCCTTAATCCCGGACCCGACGATGCATGCGGGGTTTGTCCCGAGTGTAAAAAAATGTCTAAGCTGGCACATCCCGACCTACATTTTGTTTTTCCTATCGTGAATAAATCCAGTGGAAAACCAAATGTTTGTAGTGATTTCATGGAATTATGGACACACTTTGTTACTCAAAGCCCATATATCTCTAAAAATGAATGGTCGGGGGTTCTGAATGCAGAAAAAGGTCAGTTGAGGATTTTTTCCAGAGAAGGGAATGAAATTATTCGCAAGTTAAGTTTCAAAGCTTTTGAGGGCAAATATAAGATAATGATTATATGGCAGCCCGAAAAAATGGGGGGAGAGGCTGCTAACCGGTTGCTTAAAATTTTGGAAGAACCACCTGCCCGAACATTGTTTATTTTGGTATCCGATTATCCGACCGAGATTTTACCCACCATTTTATCCAGAACGCAACAACTGAAAATCCCGGGAATTGATAAAGATTCCATGGTTGAGGCAATCCGAAATATTTATGGTGTGGCGGAAGAGGAGGCCCGTAATGTGGCGCGTATTGCCAGAGGCAGCTTCGTCGTTGCACGACAAATCTTAAGTAATAGTGAAGAAAAGAAGTTGCTACATAGCTTATTTGTCTCGGCCATGCGTAATGCTTATTCAGGCAATTTAGATGCCATTAACCAGTGGGTAGATGATGTGGCTGCCATGCCAAAAGAAAGAGTGAAGAACTTGTTGCAATATTGCATCGACTTTTTACGGGAAAGTTATATTGCCAATTTCAATATTCCTAAGCTGGTATATGCCACATCCGAAGAAAATAGTTTTATTGAAAAATTTAAGGCTTTTGTCAATGACCGCAATGTGCAGCAAATGGTTAAAGAGTTTGAGTTGGCCCATGCTCATATCGAACGTAATGGTAATGTTAAACTTGTGCTTTTCGATATGTCGATGCAGGTTAGCGGATTGTTTCGGGTTACGAACAATTTGGTCTGATTCGGCTTTATTAATTAAAATTATATATATATCCTGAGCATGATGACCGGAATATTATGTGGTTGTAAACCTGTAGGATTTCTGATTGAGTTATAAACTTACAATCGGAATTGGATGGTTTGGATGATGAATTAATGGTTAAAGATATAGCTTTTGCCAGGCCGGTCGTAATGCTCTCTTAAAAAAATGCGTTTTTATGGAAACAGGTACCATTGCACATAGTAGCAAATGTAATACATGTAGCAGTCGGTGTGGAAAACTGGAAGTGTTCGATTGGTTATCCGACCTTCCGGACGGAACCAAAAGCACCGATATTGTCGAAGTTCAGTTTAAAAATACCAGAAAAGGGTTTTATCGGAACAGTAATCAGCTGAAAATCACAAAGGGAGATATTGTTGCTGTGGAAGCATCCCCCGGTCATGATATCGGGATTGTGACCCTTACTGGCGAATTGGTGCTTCTGCAGATGAAGAAAAACAATCTGGACCCTGCCAATTATGAGTTCAAACGTATTTATCGGAAAGCCAAACCGGTGGATATCGAAAAATGGGAAGAAGCCAAAGCTCTGGAACATGATACCATGTTAGAGTCGCGTCGTATCGCCGAACAATTAAACCTAAATATGAAAATCGGGGATGTGGAATATCAGGGCGACCGTACCAAGGCCATTTTTTACTATATTGCTGATGAGCGTGTCGACTTCCGGGAATTGATTAAAGTATTGGCCGACCGTTTTAAAGTTCGGATTGAAATGCGACAAATCGGTGCCCGACAGGAAGCCGGTCGTATTGGTGGTATCGGACCGTGTGGCAGAGAGCTTTGTTGCTCAACGTGGATTACCAACTTTGAATCGGTGACCACAAATGCAGCTCGATATCAGGAAATATCTCTGAACCCTCAAAAACTCGCCGGACAATGCGGTAAACTTAAATGTTGCCTGAATTACGAGCTGGATACCTATATCGATGCTCAGAAAGACTTCCCACCTACCGATATCCCCCTCGAAACCGAAACCGAAACCTATCATCATGTTAAAACCGATATTTTTAAGCGGTTAATGTGGTATGCTTCGGGTGAGGATAATTCTACCAATATGGTAATGCTTTCGGTAGATAAAGTCAAAGAAATTATTGAATTGAATAAAAAAGGGCAAAAAGTAGAAAAGCTAACCTCTGAAGTCTTTACCGAAATTAATACTGAGATTGATTATACCAATGTGGTTGGCGAAGACAGCATCACACGTTTTGATAATCAGAATAAGAAATCATCTAAAAAGAAAAAAAGTAAACGTAGAAAAAGTTCAAATAAATCCGGAAATGGAGGAAACCAGAACAGAAGATTTAGAAATAAATCCTCAAAGTCATCGGGAAACGGTAAAGGCTAAGTGGTTGTTTGCACTATTGGTTTTTGTTTTTGGAACCTTTGCCTGTGAAGAAATTACTATTTATGAAAAAGGGCAGGAATTGGCCGGTCAGGTTTGGGATAAAGATTCAACGTTGTTTTTTTATCCCGAAATACGGGATACTTCACAGGTGGTTAACATCGGGTTTTCTTTTGTGCATAACAATGACTATCCATATAGCAATCTTTGGCTTTTTATCAATGTATTAAGTCCCGATGGACATATGCAAACCGATACCATGGAGTTTTTTGTGGCTGAACCAACCGGTGAATGGATTGGGAAAGGGAGTGACAATAAAAAAACTGTGTATTGGCTTTATAAAAATGATGTTAAACTGAATGCACCGGGAAAATTTACTTTCTCTGTTACTCAAGGGATGCGGCGCGATGCTCTGCCCGGTGTCCGGTCTTTTTACTTGTGGATTGAAAAAGCATTAACACGGGAAACCAATTCTGATTAACCTAAATCAATACTGTTGTAGTGGGTAAAAACAAACTGAAAAAATTTGCAGAAATGGCCTCGTACCCACATGTGGTTCAGGCCAATCTTAAAGATGTTTTAAATCGGGACCATCCCCTGAAAGGGAAATGGAAGCAAGAATTTTTCAACAATGAGCATCCGGTTATTTTAGAACTTGGATGTGGTAAAGGGGAATATACTGTAGGACTGGCCAAATTATACCCCGATAAAAACTTTATCGGTGTCGACATAAAAGGCAGCAGAATGCATCGCGGTGCTACCGATGCCTTAAACCGGGGATTGAAAAATGCAGGCTTCCTGCGCACCCGAATTGAAGTTATTGATTCGTTTTTTGCGCCTGCTGAAGTGGATGAAATTTGGTTAACTTTTCCCGACCCGCAAATGAAAAAAGTGAGAAAGCGGCTGACCAGCTCATTTTTCTTAAAACGATACCGCAACTTTCTGAAACCGGGGGGAGTGATTCATCTGAAAACCGATAGCAATTTTCTTTATGCATACACTAAAGCTTTGTTGGAGGTAAACAATATTGTTCCGCTGGTCGATGAAGCTGACTTGTACGGAAACGGGTATGAAGATGATATATTGGGTATTAAAACTTATTATGAAACCAAATGGCTGGATTACGGTATCCCTATTAAATACCTGAAGTTCGAACTTCATGATGTCTCACAATTGAAGGAACCGGATGTTGAGATAGAACCCGACCCTTACCGGAGTGCCGGCAGAGGTGTTAAAACCAGAAATGTGCAAAAAACATAAATTCTATGATGGTTGATTATGTCGGTTGATGAAAATTTCTTTACTCGGGTTTATGAAGTTGTAAAAAAAATACCTTCGGGCAGGGTTACTACCTACGGTGCTATTGCCCGGGCTATTGGCTCGCCGCGAGCTTCCAGAATGGTTGGCTGGGCCATGAACAAAGCTTTTTCCTATCACGAGTATGTCCCTGCTCATAGGGTTGTTAATCGTAATGGAATGCTTACAGGGAAACATGCCTTTCCAAATGCAAACACAATGCAGGAATTGCTCGAGATGGAAGGTATTACTGTCGTAAACGATAAAGTGACTAATTTTGAGGAAGTTTTTTGGGAACCTAAAAGCTGTTGGTAACTGCTTCAAATAAACTATTGCTCACTTTGTCATTTTTATTACCTTTGTCCTATATTTAAGAAGTTTAAATAAATTTAGATATGAGTTTTTATCCCAAACTGGTATTAGATGCCTTAAAACATGTAATACATCCTGAAAAAGAAAAAGATATAGTTTCATTAGGCATGGTTGAAGATGATATCCGCATAGACGGTAAGCGGATAAGCTTCAGTTTAAAATTCGAGCGGGCCAATGACCCGTTTATATCATCCATAAAAAAAGCGTCTGTTCAGGCCATAAAAAAATATGTTTCTGAAGATGCTGAAATTGAGGGGAATATTTTTATTAAGGTTAAACCAAGAATTCCTAAACCAGCCCCTAAACTTTTGCCACAGGTTAAAAATATTGTTGCCGTGGCTTCAGGAAAAGGAGGGGTGGGAAAATCCACTATCGCTGCCAACCTTGCGGTAGCCCTGGCCAGAATGGGATATAATACCGGTTTATTGGATGCTGATATCTACGGCCCCTCTATCCCTAAAATGTTTCAAACTGAAGATGCACGACCTTTACTGCGGAAAGTTGATGGGAAAGACAAAATTATCCCCGTTGAGAAATATGGCGTAAAGATTTTAAGTATCGGTTATTTTGTTAATCCCGAGGATGCCCTGGTATGGCGTGGTGCTATGGCAACAAATGCCTTGAGACAGTTGATTGCCGACGGCGACTGGGGTGAGCTCGATTATTTGTTAATTGACCTTCCGCCCGGTACAAGTGATATTCATTTGACAGCTGTTCAGACCATATCTATCACCGGTGCCGTGATTGTTAGCACGCCTCAGGATGTGGCATTGGCTGATGCCCGAAAAGGTATAAGCATGTTTACCAGCGACAAAATTAATGTTCCGGTACTTGGTTTGGTTGAAAATATGTCGTGGTTTACGCCTGCTGAGCTGCCGGATAACAAGTATTACATTTTTGGCGAAGGCGGGTGCCGAAGACTTGCCGATGAGTTGAAGACAAAACTTTTGGGGCAAATACCTATCGTTCAGAGTATTCGTGAAGGAGGCGATAAGGGTGAACCCTCAGCCCTTAATCCCGACACTATCACAGGGAAAGCTTTTACCGAACTTGCCCAAACAGTCGTCGCAGCGGTGAAGGAACGTAATGAGAAATTGCCCCCGACAAAGGTTGTGGAAATTACCAGAAAATAATCAAGTTATGGATATTGAACGACAAAATATTACGCAAAAAGTTTTGGAAGCTCTGGAAGTGGTTCGCCCTTATCTGAAATCGGACGGAGGTGACATCTCTTTTGTTGAGCTTACTGATGATTTACGCGTAAAAGTGAAACTTACCGGTGCATGTGATGGATGCCCCATGAGTATTCAAACCCTTCGGAGCGGTGTGGAAATGGTGGTAAAACAAAGGGTTCCTGAAATTGTTGAGGTGATTGCTGTTTAACATGCTCTGCTTCAATCTTTGTTGTAATCTCTTAGAACCTAATCTTTCAACGTTTTTGATGGTTTGACTTATATCTGTTAATAAAATCATATCCTTTAGAGGATTTAGGTCCTTTATCCCACTATACCTAAAACATGTCCTCTAAAGGATATGACCTATACAACCAGGTATACCCAAATCGTGTCCTCTAAAGGATATGAAATATCCAACCAGGTATATCCAAATCGTATCCTCTGAAGGATATGACCTATACAACCAGGTATACTCAAATCGTATCCTCTGAAGGATATGACCTATACAACCAGGTATACTCAAATCGTATCCTCTGAAGGACATGAAATATACAACCAGGTATACTCAAATTGTATCCTCTGAAGGATTTAAAAATATTGATATTGTTAATTCAATACTATACCCTTGGGATGATTTATATCTTCTAAAGGGTTAATAAAGATTTCTTTAAAAGGTTGATGTCTGAAGGGAGTTGTATATAAATTGTCGGATGAATACTATTTTAAAGGTTTTATAAGGTTTTGAGCCCTTTTATAAAACGGTCGGTTCGTAACGATTTGCGTCTATGCAGTACTGCTCTGACTTCAATAAAATAAGTTCCGGATAATTCACCGGGAGTAAAGACAATTAGTTCAGAAGGTTTATTTTTTGCAATATTTTCTGCCCTTGTAGTATTACCATCCCGGTCAATAAAAAACACCCCCTGGCGTGGGTCCTGTTGGTTGATTTTAAGGTTAAAACCTTTGATTGAAATGGCTTGCCCGGGAGTAAATCCGGCATTTATTATATTGGTCTTTAGGTCTGTTATGCTTTTTATGGTGGGCTTCGGAGGCTTAATTTTTACCCGGACAATTTCAATCGACGGGAGAACTTCCTGAAGCAACGGACCAGGCGTCAGCGATAGCTTTAGCTGATGACGTGACGCATCAATAGGTTCGTCTGAACTTTTAAATTTTCCCGATATTGAAAAATGGGACTTAAAAAGTCGGGAGTTGATGCGCTTCCCTTGTCTGGTAAAACGTTGAACCGATTCATGATACCCCTGAATTACGGCAATGGCATCCGACCTTTTGATGGTTGAACCTCTCGAAATGATATCTTCTAAAATGTCCTCGTCGGTTACCACGTCACTGTTGGTTATCAAACAAGTATACTCTTCCTTGTCGTTTGCCCCAATCTTATGGGGGATTAATCCGTACTTAACAGGCATATCTTTCCAAAATTTGGTTAGAAATTTTGTTAAGTGGCTTTCAGTACTCTTTTATTAGTAACGTTAATTTTGAATATCTGTAAAATATTTAGCTAATTGCTGATACTATTGGCCTGACTGCTTCGCCTGTAAGAATATTTTTAGTTGGCCTTTGGTTCTTAAATATTGCCGGCTTTTGTATATATAGCTTTACAAAAATAATTATTTTTTTGCATTTGAGTTGTGTTATATGCGGATTCTTGAAGGAACCGAGCATGGCGACTTTTGCCACAAAAGAGCATGTATAAAATGATATAGGCAGAAGTGCACAGGCAGAAGGCAGAAGTGAGATTTATCGATTTTATGATTGCGGGTTGGGAAATTTCCCCTTTAGGGGATTAAGGGGTGAGGGATGGCCATAATGGACTTTAAACTAATTATATAAGTAAATTTTATACGAATGAAACTAGCATGACCAAGAAAACTTGTCACAATAAGAGCATGTATAAACTTTAGGTCATGCGAGTTCCATTCGACCAATAACTTAGATAAAATTTATACGAATGAAATTTAGTGAATTTAATATTACCATTATGCTGGATTCTTGTCCCCTTTAATAAACTTATTCTATATGAGGAATAAATTGGTTCAACATGTTTGCTCTAATTGGTATCTTCTTAACTATTCTTCAGTTAGTATGATTATATTTGTTGTTGAAAGCAGGAAAAATTTTCTTGTACATTTTGTGTAATATTTTTTTTGCCTTTTAGTTTATTATTTGTGATGAAACGGGCATGGCCTTGAAGGTTTGTCACAAAAGAATAACAAGACAAAGTCCGGGGTGCACGGCTGAAGGCAGAAAAAGGTTTTAGTGCTTAATGAACAGTGGTTAGTAGTGGTTGCACCAATGGCTGCTGACTTTCTGCTGAATAAATGATTTTAAGACTCATTTAGACAATAAACTAAGGGATGTCTGTACTGATAAAAATGGTTTAGAAGATGAAGGGCATGGCTGATGGATTTAACACTATAATAAAAGCTCTTATTCAAGCCATGCGGAATTCATTCTACCAATTACTTATAAACGAATGAAGAGTAAATGGCTGATATATTTTTTTTCGTTGGTGGTGTTTGCCAATTGTTCTACCGGGAAAAATACCTGGCTTTCCAGAAGTTATCATAATCTTACCGCCAGATATAATGTTTTATTTAATGGTATTCAAAGTTTCGAGGAAGGGCGTGAACAAATGCGTGAATCACTGGCGGATGATTTTTCTGAAATACTTCCCATGTTTGCCTATTGCGTTCAGGCCGATGGGCAGGTTCCGACGGCCCAAATGAAAAGAGCTATCCGTAAAGGCCTGAAGTTAATTGATAAACATTCTATCACCGTTAAACCCCAAAGGAAGCCATCCTCTAATAATCCTGAATACCAGGATTTTTACAATCAACGTGAGTTTAACAGATGGGTCGATGATGCCTGGATTTTGATAGGTAAAGCCCATATCTATTCCCAAAATTGGTATGAAGCAGTCAGTGCTTTTGATATGGTATTACAAATTTTTCCTGACCATAAAACGCATCTGGAGGCCATGCTTTGGATGGCTCGCGCTTACATTGAAATGGAAGATTTTGACAGGGCTTTACAGTTATTACAACAATATAGAGCCGAAGCCGGGGAAAGAAATCCTTATCTTGTGCTGGAGCAATCCACATTAGCCTGGCTTTGGATGAGACAGAAGAATTATAATGAAGCACTCAAATATTGTCAAAATGCCGCATCGAATACCAACGATAAGTGGGAAAAAATTAGATGGTATTTTATACTGGGACAATTGGCTCAAAAAGTAGGGGATTATGATACTGCTTATGATGCCTTTAACAAGGTTTGCAGGTTAAAACCCGACTATGAGACAACTATCCATGCCAGAATTCAGCAGGCTCTTCTTGCAGGCTTACCCGACCAACCGGACATTGCCAGAAATATTTTGAAGAAATATGCTAAAGAGTATAAAAATCAAAATTATCGGGGACAAATATACCGGGGTATAGCAGAAACCTGGTTCAATGAGGGTGATACCATTATGGCCTTGGCTAATTTACAATTGGCAGCCGGATATGCACACGATAACCCTGTTATTTCCGGTAAAATTTTTAAGCAAATGGCAGATATTAGTTTTCAGAACGGGAATTATATTTTGGCGGATGCTTATTACGATTCTGCACTGGTAATACTTCCGGAAGATTATCATAGTATCCCTGAAATTGAGCATATTAAAAATAAATTGGCACCATTGGCCGAAAATCTGAGAATTATTGAACACCAGGATAGTGTGTTACGAATTGCAGCTATGCCTGAAGATGAAAGAAACCGATTTATTGAGCAATTAATCCAACAAAAACAAGAGCTTGAAGATGCAAATGATTTTGTTGATAATGTAGATGATGCATTTTTTTACCGCAACTTTGCCTATGGAAATAATAGCGCAAATGATGAATCCGATAGTTGGTATTTTTATAATCCGCCATTAGTTAGCCTCGGACAAATGGAGTTTGAAAAACGATGGGGACGACGTAATCTGGAGGATGACTGGAGAAGGTCCGACAAAAAAAGTCAGGTATTACAATCCGACGCTAATAATCAGTCACAGCCTGATGACCCTTTTGCTCAAAATTTACCCCCTGACCAATCTAACAAACCTGTCAATGAGAAAAATTCTAATGGAGAAATTAGTCAGGAAACCCTTTTGGCCGGATTACCGTTAACTTCAGAAGAAAAGGCTGAGGCTCACAGAAAAATTGAAGAAGCTTTAATTTCTGCCGCTAATATTCTTGCCAATAATTTTAGTAAATATTCAGAAGCTGTTGCCCTTTTCGAAGAACTGTTAGTCCGATATCCACAATCAACTTATACTGAAGAGGCCATTACGGGGATTTACCTGGCTTGCCGGGAAATGCACAACAGTTCATGTCTCGACTATTACGGAAATATGATTGTCCGGAACTATCCCAACAGCACTATTGCGCAATTTATCAGTAATCCTGATTACTATGAAAATCTTGAAGCCCTAAGTACCAAAATGGAAGAAACCTATGCCAAGGCATACCAAAAGTTGCAACAAAATGACTGGAAGGGTGTTGTTGAGGTAACATCTTCGATAATCCATCAGCGTTACGAGCCACTATTGCCTCAGTCGTTACTGATAAATGCTTTGGCCTATAGTCAGCTTAATCAGGATACTTTGTTTAGGGAACAACTGCAACAGATTGTGGAGGATTTTCCACAGTCACAGCAAGCTGTGGTTGCCGATTATTGGCTTCAACAACTTAATAATGGTCAAAAAAACGGTGTAATTGATTTTTCTGCATTCTTTGAACCTTCTGATAACTTGATGACAGAGCATGGGGCTTCTCTTGTTAATGAAGAAAAGGATGCCGATGAATTTATTTTGGCACCCGACACTATTCATCATTTGATTATAGTGGCAGACAGGCAGGCCGATGTAAACGAACTAATGTTCCAATTGGCCAATTTTAACTTTGACCATTTTACCACCCGTACCCTTCAACTAAAGGTTTTACAGGTATCGCCAGACAAAACTGTTTTGATGAGCGGGCCGTTGGATAATAAACGAAGTGGTTTAGACTATTTCTTCTCATTAATTAATCAGCCTTCGGTATTCAATGTTGCCCAAATTGGCGAGCCTTTTGTGATGATTATTAATGATGTTAATTGGCAAAAAATTCATGATGTCAGCGATATGGAAAAATATAGAGCTTTCTTCCTGGAAAAATATTTATCGGAAAGTAATCCTTCGACCATTGTAATTAACGAAAGTGAAATACCGGATTACACTTATACCGAAAGGGCAAGAAATGACTGACGGGAAAATAATTGTTTAAGAAAAATGGCTATGGAAGAGATAAAAAAAATTAGAATATTATGGATTGATGATGAGATAGAGCATTTAAAAGCGCATGTTATTTTTCTTCAACAAAAAGGTTTTTTGGTTGATACTGCATCTAATGGCAATGATGCCTTAAATGTCCTTAAAGAAAACCACTTTGATTTGGTATTTCTTGATGAAAATATGCCGGGGCTGAGCGGCCTGGAAACATTAATCAGAATAAAAGAGATTCGCCCGGGTTTGCCGGTTATCATGATAACCAAAAATGAAGAAGAGGATATTATGGACCAGGCTATTGGCAGCAAAATTACCGATTATTTGATTAAACCGGTGAAACCCACACAGATATTATCATCTATTAAACGACATGTACATCGCGACAGATTAGTATCTCAAAAGGCCACCAGTGATTATCAGGCTCAGTTTTCAGATATTGGCTTTCGGTTGAGTGATAATCTTTCAATGGAAGAGTGGCAAGAGGTTTATCGAAAATTGGTCTATTGGGAATTGGAACTGCAAAATGCCGATAGCCCCTTGGATGAGGTTCTAAAAATGCAAAAACGGGAAGCCAATCAATTATTTGCACGAACCGTAAAAAATAATTATGAAAATTGGCTTTTGGATGGTGATGGGCCGTTAATGTCGCACCGTGTTTTAAAAAATTATATTCTTCCACTTCTTGATAAAGGCCAAAAGGTGGTCTTAATTGTTATCGATAATTTTAGACTTGACCAGTGGGAAACCATAAGAAATGAGCTTACCCCTTTTTTTGATATTGCTGATGACAATCTTTATTGCAGCATCCTGCCTACGGCGACCCAATACGCCCGTAACGCCTTGTTCTCTGGATTGTTGCCGTTACAAATACAGGAGCTTTATCCCAACCTGTGGACGGACGAGGATGAGGAAGGTGGTCGTAATCAGTATGAAGAGGAGTTGATAGGAACCTTTATGAAGCGGATGAGGCGTTCCTTTACATATTCCTATCATAAGATTAGTGATAGTGATGCCGGGAAAAAATTGGTTGATAATTTCCGGCAACTAAATTCTTATGATTTGAATGTGATAGTTTTCAATTTTATTGATATGTTGTCACATGCCCGGACGGAGTTGAAGATGATTCGGGAACTGGCTTCCGATGAGTCGGCTTATCGTTCATTAACCCGTTCCTGGTTCGTCCATTCTTCCTTATATGAATTATTTAAAAAACTTTCGGAGGCAAAAAACCGAATAGTTTTAACATCTGACCATGGTTCTATTCGCGTTCAACATCCGTTAAAAGTTATAGGCGACAGAAATACCAATACTAATTTGCGATTTAAACAAGGGAAAAATCTGGACTATAACGCTAAAGAAGTGTATGAGGTAAAAAGACCTGAAAGCATCTTTTTACCGCGTATTAATGTTTCAACTTCTTATATTTTTGCAAAAGAGGATGATTTCTTTGCCTATCCCAATAATTATAATTACTATGTTAATTATTACAAGGATTCTTTTCAGCATGGAGGTATCTCTCTGGAAGAGATGTTAATACCCCTTGTTGAACTGGTTCCGCTTTGATGTTTCTTAAGTTTCAAAAAATATGGAAAAAACACTCATTATTCATTCGGAAGGGGATATCGATGCAATTGCCCGGGAATTTTTACCTGTGGTTAAGGAGAAACGTATAATAGCTTTTCACGGCAATATGGGCGTAGGTAAAACTACTTTTATTAAGGGCTTATGCCGTGCCTTAGGGGTGGTTGACCCGGTTACGAGTCCTAGTTTTGCCATTGTTAATAAATACGTTACTTCCGACAATCAAACAGTATATCACTTCGATTTTTACCGCCTAAAAAATGTTAGCGAGGTATTTGATATCGGTTATGAAGATTACTTCTTTGGAGACGATATTTGTTTGATTGAATGGCCGGAGAAGATAGCCGAAGTTTTGCCCGACGACCGTCTTGATGTTTGGATGACTGAAAATGCAGATGGTTCCAGGTCGATAAAGTTTTCGGTTTAATTTCATACTGTCGGGAAAAACGAACATCACCAGTATCCTTATTTACAGTAGAAAAAATTAATTCAGGATGTATATTGATAACGTGGGCCCAATGAAGACAATGATAGTTTTTTTAAACTGATTGAGCTTTGGTTTCGGGTTGAAAACGAAATAGATAATATTAATTTCGGAAGACTTAAAATTTTTGTATATTATGTGCCGAAAAAGCTGAACTGAAACCAACTTGACCAACAAAGGCTTAAAGTAAGTGGACAGACAGAATATAGTAGGAATATTTATCAATTCTAGGGTTTGCGGGGAACAGTTTTTTCCATTCGCCTGGATGCATGCCTGGCTTTTAAAGAATTAAAGAGTGTGCGCTGGCCTTAATGGGTTTTAAACAAATTATATATTTGTCAAATATTGGTAATTAATCGGCGTTATAAAAGGTAACAAATAAGAAGAGATAATTGTCCTGGAATTTTTATGGATAAAATCTTTTAAAATCAGGGTTGGGTTGCTTCCTTGAAGAAATTTTTTCATTGTTCAAGAAATCTAATCAAGTTGAATAAGGATATCCCAATGTGGTTAGTGTTTTCGAAGGGTGATTTATGTGGGATACCCCAGGGGTTTGTTAAATTATATAGATAAAGATATGGGCGATATTGGGAAAAGCGCATCGCAGTATTTTGCTATTAACCAAACAGGGTTAATGCCCAAAGAGGAATTATTGGAAATAGGAAAGGGGCAGAAATCAATGTCATTTGGTATCCCTCGGGAACATGAGAAAGGAGAAAATAGAATTCCTCTTACTCCCCAGGGCGTTGAATTACTGACTGCCAATGGTCATGAGATAGTTATTGAAAGCGGCGCCGGAAATGGGGCTAATTATTTTGACCATGATTTTTCGGAAGCCGGTGCAAAGATTGTAGATAACCATGAAGAGCCGTTTCGATGTGATGTGGTATTAAAAGTAGCACCTCCGAACGAAGAAGAGCGGCAACTTTTTTCGCCAGGACAGTTACTTATTTCTTTGTTGCATATATTTAAGCAAGATAGAGAATCCATTCAGCAGCTGATGCATAAAAAAATAAATGCTTTGGCCTATGAATTTCTTAAAGATGAATCCAACTGTTATCCTGTTATCCGTAGTATGAGTGAAATTGAAGGATATACTGCCATAATGATAGCCTCCGAATATTTGAGTAAAGAGAAAAATGGCAAAGGGGTTTTGTTAGGCGGAATCACCGGCATTTCACCTGCCGAAGTTGTGGTTATTGGTGCCGGAACTGCCGGCGAGTTTGCAGTAAGAGCTGCATTGGGATTGGGATGTCAGGTAAAGGTTTTTGATAATTCATATCGCAATTTGCGTGAATTGGAAAGAAATGTGGGTCAGAGACTTTTTACTTCGGTGTTACATCCCCAAGTGCTTAGTAAGGCACTCAAGTCTGCCGATGCGGTTATTAGTAGTTTAAGATATTTTGATCCTCAGAGCCGATTTTTTATTTCTGAAGAACAAATTGCCGGTATGAAGCCGGGTTCGATAATCGTTGATTTGAGTATGGGGAATGGGGGCTGTTTCGATGCCGGGTGTAGTTCCAAGTCTCATGGGTCGGCCGTTACTATTCAGCATGGAGTGATTCATTACCGGGTGCATAACATAGCATCGCGCGTAGCACGTACCGCATCCATCGCTTTAAGCAATATCTTTGCGCCGGTTCTTTTGCGGCTGGCTATGTCAGGTGGTGTTAGTCAGCTTATTAAACAGGATTTAGGGGTTAGCCATGGACTCTATCTTTATAAAGGCATTTTAACCAATCATACCTTGGGAGAACGCTTTAACCTGCCTTCAAAGGATATTGGTTTGCTAATGGCTGCTTTTTAGGTTTTGGATGTGTTGGCCATAAAGCCAAATGAGTGATACAATTACTAACGATTTTTTGGTTTCCAGGTGTTTGAGATCAATGTTTGCTTTAAATCTCCTGTGTTTTTGTCGGAAGTAGTATTCGATAAAAATTCATAAGTAGGAAGGGATTTGGAAGGTAGTGTAAACTTGAAAACAGCTCCCTGATTACCATCGTTACGATTACTACACCAAATTTGTCCTCCCATGGCATTGACATATCGTTTAGCAATAGCTAAGCCCAGTCCTGTACCGCCATATTGACGACTTAACCGTAAATCACCCTGTCTAAATAGATCAAAAATTTCTTTTTCTTTACCCTCCGGAATGCCAATACCACTATCCTCTACAAAAAAGGTGATCTGCTTTTCACCTATTTCATATCCAAATTTTACAAAGCCTGATGCGGTAAACTTTACAGCATTGTCCAATAAATGGTTCAGTATTTTAAATGTGGCTTCCTTGTCAAGATAAACAAAATCTTCTCCGTCGGGTGCAGGTAAAGAAAGTTCCAGGTTTAAAGGCTTGCCCGAAATGTTGATTTCTGAAAGATAGCTTTTATGCAGCAATTTCATCATCTGATTAAGGGAAAATGCCTGTAGTTCTTTTCCGATTTTTTTTGCCTGAAAACGGGATATGTCGATAAGTGAATCCATAATCTGCAAAAGTCGTGTTCCGTTTTGCTGAATAATGTCAATATATTGGCGGCGTTGGTTGGCCGACATATCCTCGGCATTTAGCAATTCCGTAAATCCCATAATAACATTCATGGGGGTCCGTATTTCGTGACTTAAATTAGCTAAAAAGGCAGATTTCAAACGACTACTTTCGTCAACAATTTGTTTGGCTTTGGATAGATTCTTATTGAGGTTATCCAATAATCTGTTCTTTTGTTTAAGTTCTTCTTCTGTTTTTAAAAGTTCTCTGTTTTTTTCCTCAAGGTTTTCTTTACTTATTAAGTGTCGCAATTCAGATGTTACGTAAAAAGAGAAGTATTTTAAGGTGTTGGTTATTAGTAGTTTCGATTGATTTTTCTTTGAGAGGATAAATATGGCACCCAGAATGGTACTGGGTGTGTCTTTAATTAGCATTCCGGTAACCATATGGTCATGGTGGTCTGTAATTTCTATTAAAGATAGTAACTCATTGCTGTTTTGACTAAAGGTTATGGGGTTTTCAATTAATTTGGGTAAAAATGGAATGGTGAAAGGTGTAACCTCCTTTTTGTTAATAACCTGATTAAATTGGGTACAGGCTGCTACTTTAAATTTATTATCGTTGGTGTATTGTGTAATCAGAACGTAATCGGCATGGCAAATTCTTGAAATTTTAAGAGCAAGGGTTTCTATGGGTTTAATGAAACTATTAAGGGGGATTGCTGCCTGAAGCGATTGAATGAATTCAGAGGCATAGTTGCTTCCAAAAAAAATCGAAGGATCTTTTATGCATTTGGGCTTATACCTTATTGATGATGTACAAAATAATTTGGATAAATTCATTGGTTTATAAACTTATATCCAAATAAAATCTTTTAACTCTTTTATTCCAAAATCTTTTGACGAATAGCTGTTTAATATTGACTATCTGTTTATTGATAGATTGGGACTCAATCCAAACCGGTTTGGTTAATAGGGCTTGCCACAACCAGAACATGTATAAAAGACAAAGGCAGAAGTGCACAGGCAGAAGGCAGAAGAAGTCAGTAGTCATTAGTGTTAATGGATTAGTGACTAACGACTAACCACTATTGACTACTTTTAAGAATCAATATATCAGTGAAGTAAGTAAATTTTATGCGGATGAAATGGGCATAACCATAAAAAACAAAAAAGCCGTAAAATTTAATTTTACGGCTTTGTAGCGGGGGCCAGACTCGAACTGACGACCTTTGGGTTATGAGCCCAACGAGCTACCAACTGCTCCACCCCGCAATATATCTTTGAACTTCTTGTTTCTCTTTCTCGTTTGCGAGTGCAAATATAATAGGTTTTGTGCCTATTGCAAGGGGTTTTTGTGTTAAAAATTGATAATAAATTTTATTGGTTGTAAGACTCTGTCATTTGAATTTCCTAATGGATTGTTTTTTTGTTTCGGTACATTCATATTATTGCTTAATTTTGTATGACAAAGAAAATCAAAAATGCGTGTGAAAAATTTCTATTCTTGCTTTACATGAATGTGAAAGAGTGATGTGTGGTTCGGCTGGAAAATTTGATTAATAATAATTAGGAGGTGAAAATAGATTATGGTTTATTCATACGCAAATTATTTTAGGGAACTATGGGGGTTAACAAAAGAAAAGCATTTGTACAAAAATTAAGAAGTAAATACAAATTAGCTGTATTTAATGAACAAACTTATGAAGAGGTTTTGGTAATAAGGCTGTCTCGGTTGAATGTTTTTACCATTATAGGGTTTTCGGTAATTTTATTGGTGGTTTTGGTTATATTTCTTATCGCTTTTACCGGATTGAAAGAATATATCCCGGGTTATCCGGATCCCACTCAACGGCTATTAATTGTTAGAAATTCAGAAAGAGTGGATTCGCTTATTATGGAAATTGAAAAGCGAAATAAGTTTATCGAGAATATGAAGATGATCATAAACGGTGAAGTGCCAAACGAAAACCCGGAAGATACTGTCGCCACAGAAAATTCTGATGCTATTGGGGAAAATCTTTCTGATGATACCTCCGGGTGGAGATCAATAGATTTCACGCGCTCGGAGGAGGACTCAATGTTCAGAGCGTTAGTGGAACGAGAAGAAAAATTTACTCCGCCTCAAAGTACCGAACAGGTTTTGAATCCTTTATTGGAGAATACTTTCTTTTTCCCGCCATTAAAAGGCATGGTAGTTAATGAATTTGGAAATCCCCAAAGACATTTTGGTGTTGATATTGTTGCTGGTCCAGGGGCAAGAGTTTCTGCTGTAATGGATGGGGTGGTCATTTTTTCGGGATGGACGGTAGAGACAGGCTATGTGATCCAAATTCAACATGCCAATAATTTTATTTCCATGTATAAGCACAATGAGCGATTGCTAAAGTCTACAGGTGATCATGTAAAGGCCGGTGAAGCCATTGCTCATGTAGGGAATTCCGGTGAGTTAACCACTGGTCCGCATCTCCATTTTGAATTGTGGCATAACGGTATCCCTCTGGATCCGAAAGAATACATCTCTTTTTAAGTGGTTTGCCATGCTTGTTACAGCACTATGGGTAACCGAGGTGATGCGGATGCATTTCTTTCCTGCTTTTATTTTTGTGATAACCAACAACCATGACCAATAATGATTTGCACAGCCGGAACAAGTTTTGAAGTGCCCCGGCAAAAGGGAGATGGAGATTTAAGTGAATTTCTCGATGGCAGTAAAAATGGTTTTTCCTTTCAGGCGAGAAAGTGGAATAAGATCAGTCATAGAAAACAATTAGGCAAATAGAATAATATTATTATGATGGAGCAGGCATGACCAATAAAAGTACATGTATTACTTTAAATCATGTGAGTTCCATTCGACCAATAACTTAGATAAAATTTATATATACTGATGAAACGACGTATAGCTCTTCTTGGTTCTACCGGTTCCATAGGGACACAAACACTCCAGGTAATAGAGCAACATTCAGATCTTTATCAAGTAGTAGTTTTAACTGCAAGAAAAAATGCAGCCCTGTTGGTTGAGCAAGCAAGAAAATATAAACCCCAGGTTGTTGTTATTGGTGATCACAGTAAGTACAAATGGGTTAAAGAACAATTGCAAAAATATAATATTCAGGTTTGTTGTGGTGAGGAGGCTCTGGCTCAGGTTGTGACGATAAAGGAGATAGATGTTGTAGTGGTTGCCCTGGTAGGCTTTTCTGGGTTATTGCCCACCATGAAAGCTATTGAAGCCGGAAAGACTATTGCTTTGGCTAACAAAGAAACGCTGGTGGTAGCCGGAGATCTTATTATGGAACTTGCGCGAAAAAAGAATGTATCTGTACTGCCTATCGATTCGGAACATTCTGCCATTTTCCAATGTCTTGCCGGTGAAAAAACTCAATTTGTTGACAAAGTGATTCTTACAGCATCAGGTGGGCCTTTCCGGGGAAAAGATGTGGAATTTCTCAGGAAGGTAACACGTTGCCAGGCGCTGAATCATCCCAACTGGAAAATGGGCGATAAAATCACCATCGATTCCGCTACGTTAATGAATAAGGGTTTTGAAGCCATAGAAGCCAAGTGGTTGTTTGATATTCAACCCGAACAAATAGAGATTGTGGTTCATCCTCAATCTATCGTCCATTCATTGGTGATGTTCTGTGACGGATCCATTAAAGCCCAATTGGGGTTGCCGGACATGAGACTTCCTATCCAATACGCATTGAGCTATCCCGAACGGCTGGAAAATAATTGGCCTCGATTTAATTTTTCGGAATATCCCTCTTTAACTTTTGAAAAAGCTGATGTGAAAGTGTTTCGCAATTTGGCTCTGGCATTTGAAGCAATGCACAAGGGTGGAAATATGCCCTGTATTGTGAATGCCGCCAATGAAGTTGCTGTAGATGCTTTTTTGAAATCTAAAATTGGCTTCGTCCAAATGTCCCATATTATTGAACAAACTATGTTTAAAGCCTCTTTTGTAGAGAACCCCGATTTTACGGATTATCTGGAGTCGGATAAAGAAGCACGCGTGTTAGCGGCCGAAATGGTCGGAAAATAAAGAAAATCAATATATTTGTTGCATTTCTTTATAATTACGTGTTTTTGCTGAAAAGATGTGTCTTTTAACTTAAAACTTTGTTAAAAGAAATTTATCAGATATGTTTGCATAAATTGTTATGTTGGATCCATAAAAATTATCTGGCTGAGGTGTCTTAAGTTAGCATTCATTTTAAATCACTCTAAAGCCGGATAGCTTTAAACCTCAATTGAAAAAGTATGGAGTTTTTGATTAAAGCGTTACAACTGATTTTAAGTCTTTCTATCTTAGTTATTCTGCACGAATTTGGCCATTTTCTTTTTGCGCGCCTGTTTAAAACACGTGTCGAGAAATTTTATCTTTTTTTTAATCCCGGTTTTTCGTTGTTTAAGTTTAAGAAGGGCGAAACAGAATATGGCATGGGATGGCTTCCGTTGGGAGGTTATGTGAAAATATCCGGGATGATAGACGAATCGATGGATAAAGAACAACTAAAAAGCCCGCCACAGCCCTGGGAATTTAGAGCCAAGCCAGCCTGGCAACGCCTTTTTATAATGATAGGCGGAGTTCTGGTGAATTTTATTCTGGCCCTGTTCATCTTTTGGATGATCCTTTTTAAATGGGGCGAATCCTACATTCCGCTCGAAGGTTCAAAATACGGTTATTCCTATCACGCTTTAGGGCATGAGATAGGCCTTCAGGATGGAGATTTTGTTTTGGCTGTCGATAGTTTTAAAGTGACTACCATTTCTGATTTAACGCATCACCTGTTTTTGGAAGATCCGCAATACTTAACGGTTAAAAGAGGGGATTCCATATTTCAGTTAAAGGTACCGGCCGATTTTAGCCAGCGTTTGCTGTCAGAAAGGGTAAAACAATTTGCCCGATACCGGATCCCTTTTGTGGTTGATTCTGTGGCGAAGGGAATGCCGGCAGCCGAAGCCGGAATTCAAAAGGGTGATAGCTTGGTTGCCGTTGGAGGAATAGAAGTGCCCTTTTTCTATGAGTTTGTAGAGGAGCTCAATAAATATAAAGGTGACACCACTACCATCTCTTTCTACCGCGGTTCAGATTTCATAACCTTACCTGTACGTGTAAATCAGTCAGGTAAAATAGGAATAATTGCCCGCTCGCCAAACAATTATTTGGAGGTGAAGGATCGCAAATTTGGTTTTTTTGAAGCTTTTCCTGCCGGAATCAAGAAAGGAGTCAATTTGTTAATCGGTTACGTAAAACAATTTAGGCTGGTATTTACCAAGGAAGGAATGCGTCAGGTAGGTGGGTTCGGAACCATTGGTAATCTGTTTCCGGCCAGCTGGGATTGGTTAAGCTTTTGGACAACAACTGCTTTTCTCTCGCTTATTTTGGCATTTATGAATATTTTGCCTATTCCGGCTTTGGATGGGGGACATGTGTTGTTTCTGCTCTTTGAGATTTTTACAGGCCGAAAACCCAGCGAAAAATTCATGGAGTATGCACAACTGGCGGGAATGATTTTTTTAATTGCATTGTTGTTGTATGCCAACGGGAATGACCTGTTTAGGTGGCTTAGTCAATGATTGGCCTAAATTTGAATATCACCCGAAATCGTCCTGTTTTTAACAATTAAATTAATACATTTGTAACAGGGTACTAAATTAGCTTGATTGGTGGTGCCCTTAATTGTTGATTTCAGATAATTTAAAGGAGAAAAATATGGAACTTTCAGTGTTATTTTTAGCTATTCCGGGAGGTTGGGAATGGATAGTAATTATTTTGGCCATTTTATTGTTGTTTGGCGGACGAAAAATTCCCGAACTCATGAAAGGCCTGGGGCAGGGAATGAGAGAGTTTAAAAAAGCACGAAACGAGGCTTTAAATGACTCAAAGGAAGAAAACAAAAAAGAGGAAAATAGCGATAAAGAGAAATCCTGAGTTATTTGGATTAGCAGTTAGGTTCGAGCTTGCACTTTTTTGACTGGGAAAAACTTCTAAGGTGAAAGCGAGTCTTAAAAGAATGGATTTCAGGAATTTTTTGTCTAATAACAATTTATGGTTTAGGCAAAACCAATTTGACGGGATATATGTTCAAATGCTTACAGATAAAGCGTTGCGTTTTGTTGCTGGTTATATTGTTTTTTATTCTTTCGGGAGGATATGCTAATCGAAACAGTGTACCGGCTTATTTGATTGAATCAAGAATTGAAAAGCTAAATTTACAAACACCCATTCCGTTAGAATATAACCAGTATGTGCAGGCATATATTGATGTGTATACTGTAAAACGTCCTGAGCATTTAGCTGGCATTCTGTCACGTTCAAAACTTTATTTTCCTCTTTTCGAAGAGTATCTAGACAAGTACGGCCTTCCATTAGAACTGAAATATCTGGCTGTTGTGGAATCGGCTTTACAACCTCAGGCCAAATCATCGTCCGGTGCTTATGGATTATGGCAGTTCTTGTATCAGGCTTCCAGAATGTTTGATTTAAAAGTTACTTCCTATATTGACGAAAGAGCCGATCCCGTCAAATCTACTGACGCCGCCTGCCGTTACCTGAAATATTTATATAGCAATTTCAATGATTGGTTGTTGGCTATCTCTGCCTATAACGTGGGAATAGGGGCTGTCAAAGAAGCCATAAAACAAGCGGGGGGAGAAAAAGATTATTGGAAACTGCGACCATTTTTGCCGGTACAGGCCAGGGGTTATGTCCCTGCTTTTATGGCTGTTAACTATGTGATGAATTACTATCATTCATATGATATAAAGCCATTGCCCGAAACGTTTCATTATGATGAGTTGGCAACGTGCAATGTAAAGGGAGGCATTTCTTTTGAGCAAATATCTCGATTAACAGGTATTTCTATTGATGTTCTTCGGCTTTTGAACCCTGTTTATAAACTTGATTATATTCCGGTGTCGGATACAGGTGAAGCAGTTTCAATAGTATTGCCCGAAGATCAACTTGAAATTTTTTATCAACAGCGCTCAAAGTTTTTGAGTGAGGAGGCCCCTGCACCAAAAAAAGTGGAAGCCTGTGGAGATACTACCGGTCGGCGAAAGATTACTCATATTGTGCAAAAGGGAGAATTTTTTCATAGCATTGCAATGGCATATGAGTGTAGAATTGAAGATTTAATGCGCTGGAATGACCTTAAAGACAAACGGCTTTATGCCGGACAAAAATTAATTGTTTGGGAACCAAAAGATAAAGCGGAGGAAGAATTCTTTTTTCATGAATTGGCGCAGCAATAAGTGTTTAAAATATGGAATGAGTATAATAAACACTTAACGGAGTCGAACCAACTACCATCTTTAATTTTTTTTGTAACTTCACCCTTCTAAAAGATTAACATCAATCTAATTTTGAATTTAATAGTAATCATAATATGGCTTCAAAACGTATATTTTTTGCCCTTATAACTGTTCTGGTGTTGTTTTTTTCTGCTTGTAAAGATAAGGGAGGCATTTATAAGCCTAACCTTTCTGGTAGCCAGGGTGAGATGTTGATTGTTATGAATGATTCGGTGAAAGAAAGTGTGGGAGGAAAAACGCTAATTTCTGTGATGCAGCAGTCGATGTTGGGACTGCCGCAGCATGAGCCGCTCTTCGATGTTTCGGTGATTCCCCACAGGGCCTTCAGTGAACGGTTGAAACCATTCAGAAATTTAATCCTTGTTTATATTAAAAATGGTCAGAAACCTGACATTAAGTATTATAAAGACCGATGGGGGAAGCAGCATGCTATGGCTGAGATATATGCCCAAGACGGCTGGCAACTCGATTCTATAGTGAACGCTGAGGAAATTAAACTTGCCGGTTTTTTTGTTAAGGCTGAAAGAGACCGCAACCAGAACTATTACAGAAAATACATTAATCGTACGCTCACTGAAAAGTTTAAGAATGTATGGGATGCCTTTATGATTGTACCGGTTAATTTCAATGAGAATAAGCCCGGCAAAAATTTTATGTGGATGTCTAATGAGACCCCGTTGACCAGTCAGGGACTCTTTGTTTATTCGTTTGAATATACCGGCTTTGAAAGCATCACCGAACCTTATTTGTTAAATAAGCGGGACTCTGTTCTGCGAGTAAATGTTCCCGGGCCTTCGGAAGGATCCTATATGACTACCGAAGATAGGGTTCCGGTTACCTATAAGCGATTTGAACATAATGACCATCAAATCGTTGAGATTCGCGGATTATGGCGTGTCGAAGGTGATATTATGGGTGGGCCGTTTGTAAGCTTCGCTCATATTGACCCCGAAAACGGGCGCGTGGTGGTTACCGAAGGTTATGTGTATGCCCCGGAAAAACCAGAAAAACGTAACCTGGTTTGGCAACTGGAATCCATACTTTATTCGTTCCGTTTTCTGGATGAAAAAGAAGAACCGAAAAAGGAGGAACAATAAATGTTACCTGCTTTTTCGAAAGAAGATATTGTTAAGGCTACTGGCCGGGAAGAGCTTATTCGGAAAACTATTGATCAAATAATAAAAGATTTTGCTGAGTTTGATCTCAATATCAGTTTTTCAGGGGAGGTAAATGATTTCTATGATCATTTGTTTGCCCAAATGTTAGAGCATATCACAAATCTACTGGCTAATCATCAGGAAAAGTTATTTAATTTATTATATCGTATCGATGTCAACATGAATGATATCGATAAGTATGAACAACAAATGCCTGAAGTTCCCTATAATAACCTTTTGACGGAATTAATCCTTCATCGCGAATTAAAAAAAGTGATGACGCGGGAATATTTTCGACACTATTCAGGCCAAAAATGAATCTTTTAGGTACTACAGTTGTGTTTGACGACGAAAAATTTTTTGACAATGAGTAATGAAAAGAGAGTTAAAGTAGCCATTACACAAGGAGATATTAATGGTATAGGGTATGAAGTGATATTTAAAACTTTGGCCGATACTAAGACATTAGACCTTTTCACACCGGTAATTTACGGGTCTTCCAAAGTGGCTGCTTATCATCGTAAAGCTTTGAATATTTCCAATTTTAGTTTAAATAATGTCCATTCGGGTGAAGACGCTATTCCCAAAAGGGTTAACATTGTTAACTGTTTAGATGATAATGTCCGTGTAGAATTGGGGAAGGCCACCGAAACCAGCGGGAAAGCTGCCTTTGATGCTTTAAAAAGGGCTGTTGAGGATTTAAAAAGAGGTGCAGTTGACGTATTGGTAACGGCACCCATAAACAAGCATGTTATTCAGTCGGAACAATTTGCTTTTCCGGGACATACCGAATTCCTTGCCGAACAGTTCAATGCCTCTTCTCATATAATGCTTATGGTTAGTTCTAAATTAAAAGTGGGTGTGGTGACCGGGCATATCCCCCTAAAAGAGGTAGCTGCATCTATAACCACTGAGAAGATATTGGAAAAAATCCGGGTTTTGGATCATTCCTTGCGTATTGATTTTACCATACGAAAGCCACGAATTGCCGTTTTAGGATTAAATCCACATGCCGGTGATAACGGATTGATAGGGGATGAGGAGAACAACATTATTATTCCAGCTATTGAAGCGGCCCGAAATGAGGGTATCATGGCATTAGGGCCATATCCGGCCGATGGTTTGTTTGGATCGGGCCAGGTGGATAAATTTGATGCTGTTCTGGCAATGTATCATGATCAAGGATTGGCCCCTTTTAAAAGTATTGGTTTTTCGGAAGGTGTTAATTATACTGCCGGATTGCCTATCGTCAGAACTTCCCCTGATCATGGCACTGCCTATGAAATTGCTGGAGAAAATAAGGCAGATCCCGAATCATTTCGCCAAGCGGTTTATTTGGCTATCGATATCTTTAAAAGAAGAAAGTTACATGGGGAAATTTCTGCCAATCCGCTTAAGAAAGTAAATTTAAGCGAACTGGAAGGTGGCGAATAATCCGCAGCCACCCTTTCCAGCTTTTAAGTCTTACCGTTATTATTCTTTATTTTCCGAATTATAATATCCTTTTATTATTCCTCGCTGGGAATTTTTTACGAATAAAATAATTTCATCACGTTCGTTAGAGGCAGGGAGTTCTGCTTCAATGCGTTCGATGGCCTGGCTGTTGTTGAGGCCCTTCTGGAACATAAAGCGGTAAATATCCTGAATATCCCTAATTTGTTCATTGGTGAAGCTTCTGCGCCTCAGTCCTATAGAGTTGACGCCTGCATAGGAAATAGGTTCTCGTCCGGCTTTGACATAGGGAGGAACGTCTTTACTAACTAAACTTCCGCCGGCAATCATCGTATGACAACCAATATGTACGAATTGGTGAATGGCCGACATTCCACCAACAATTGCCCAATCATCAATCTTTACTTCTCCTGCTACCTGAACGTTATTTACCAATATTACGTGGTCGCCTATGATACAGTCGTGAGCAACATGAACATAAGCCATCAGTAAGCAGTTACTGCCAACAACGGTTTGACCCTTAGATTTGGTTCCTCTATTAACGGTAACAAACTCACGAATTGTGGTGTTATCGCCTATTATGGCTAGTGTTTCTTCGCCTTTGAATTTCAAGTCCTGTGGTATGGCCGAAATAACTGCCCCTGGGAAAATGTTACAATTTTTTCCTATTCTCGCACCCTCCAGAATGGTCACATTTGACCCTATCCGAGTACCTTCGCCTATTTCTACGTTTTTATCTATGGTAACAAATGGTTCAATAACTACATTGGGAGCTATTTTCGCTTCAGGATGGATATATGCTAATGGCTGTTTCATATAGTCTTCTTCATGCAATAGTTGGTTCCCCCTTATTTATTTTTCGAGAGAACCAACAGTGTTTTAAATAAAATTATTGTTTGTTTTTGGTGATTTGAGCCATGAACTCCCCTTCGGAGACAATGGTGTTTCCAACAAATGCGGTTCCTTTCATGTTAGCTACACCTCGTCTGATTTCTGTTAGGAGTTCCAGTTTAAATATGACCGTATCACCGGGGGTTACTTTTTTCCGGAATTTGATATTGTCAAGTTTTAGAAAATAGGTGCTGTAAAGTTTTGGATCGTCAACTTGGCTAAGAACCAGTATCCCCCCAATCTGAGCCATTGCTTCTACCTGTAAAACCCCGGGCATAACGGGCTCGTCAGGGAAATGACCCACAAAGAAGGGTTCATTCATGGTGACGTTTTTAACCCCGACAATGGTCTTTTCTTTCAGGTCAATAATTTTGTCGACCAAAAGGAATGGTGGACGGTGTGGTAAAAAGCCCTTTATGGCATTGATGTCATATACCGGTTCGGCATTGGGATCATAAAAAGGAGCATCGGTTTTTAATTGTCGGCGACGTATCTCTTTTCTTATGGCTTTGGCAAATTGTGCATTTATTTTATGCCCTGGTTTATGGGCAATGATGCGTCCTTTTATTGGCATTCCTGCCAAAGTTAAATCGCCAATAACGTCTAATAGTTTATGCCGTGCCGGTTCGTTAGGAAAGTGAAGTTCCAAATTGTTAAGGATACCAATAGGTTTTACTTCTACCGACGGTTTATTAAAGAGCTTGGCTAGTCGGTCCAGTTCTTTTTGCTCGACTTTTTTGTCAATAAGAATAATGGCGTTGTCCAGGTCACCGCCCTTTATAAGATTGTTTTTAAGCAATGGTTCCAACTCGTGCAGAAAAACAAAGGTACGGCAGTGACTGATTTCTTTTTCAAATTCATCCAGACTTTCAATTTGGGCAAATTGATTGGCCAGTACCACAGAATTATCAAAGGCAATAAGAGTTTGATATGATTGACCATCTTCCGGGATAGCCATTATAGAGCTTCCGGTTTCCGGATCTTTCACTACCATTTTTTCTTTTACCACAAAATATTGCCGCTCTTCATTTTGTTCTTCGATACCGGCCTTTTTAATGGCATCTACATAAAAACGTGCACTGCCGTCCAATATAGGCAATTCCGGGCCATTAACTTCAAGCAAACAATTGTCAATACCCATTCCTCGAAGAGCCGCCAAACAATGCTCTACGGTGCTTACACTGGCATCGTTCTCCTCCAATACAGTACCTCGCTCGGTAAATACAACATTGTCGGCCAATGCTTTTATCTCGGGTTGGCCTTCAAGGTCGATGCGTTTAAAATAAAAGCCCGTGTTTGCAGGGGCTGGCTTCATTGTTAAGGTTACTTTTGCGCCGGTATGCAAACCTGTTCCTTGTAACGAAATAGCTTCACGAATCGTTTTTTGTTTTTCCACCATGACAATTAAATATTAGGCCAAATCAGCTGAAATCACAATGATTTTTCTGATTTGGGTTCCTACTTTTTATCTACTTTATTTTGTAACTCTTGCAATTGTTTATACAGTTCCGGTAATTTTTTGAATATGACATATGATTTGTTAAAATTCAAATAATTTATTGCCGGAGAACCCATCCATGCTGTTCCGGGTTGTTTAATGGCACTTGCTACTCCGGTTTGTGCGGCCAATTTAGTACCATCGGCAATACGAATATGTCCGGATATGCCGGTTTGACCTCCAAACATACAATTTTCCCCGATTTTAGTACTGCCTGCTATTCCCGTTTGAGCCGCAATAACGGTATTGCTACCTATTTCAACATTATGGGCTATTTGTACAAGGTTGTCGATTTTGGCACCCTCGTGAAGTATGGTTGAGCCCATCGTGGCTCGGTCAATGGTTGTATTGGCGCCAATCTCCACATTGTCTTCAATTACCACATTGCCCACCTGAGGAATTTTTTGGTAATTGCCATCGGGATCCGGCGCAAACCCAAAACCATCGGATCCAACAACTGCGCCAGCATGTATGATACAACTTTTACCGACAACACATTGTTTATAAATTTTTACACCTGAATAAATGATGGTTCCTTCGCCTATCTTGACACCTTCTCCAATAAATGCCCCAGGCCATATTTGAGCTCCTTTCCCAATTTTTGCTTTTTCGCTTATATAGGCAAAGGCACCCACGTACACAAAATCGCCTAATTGAGCCGTTTCATGTATGAAACTGGGTTGTTCAATGCCTGTCTTTTTCGGCAGCGAGCTTTCATAATATTGTAGCAGAGTCGCCAACGCGCGATAGGCATCCTCTACTTTTATTAAAGTGGCTTTCACCTTCTCTTTGGGGACAAAGCTCTTATTAACAATTACTACAGATGCTTCGGTGGTATATAGATGATGTTCATATTTGGGGTTAGATAGAAACGTTAATGTTTCCGGCTTCCCTTCTTCTATCTTTGAAACATCTCTTATAATTTGGTTTTCATTGCCCTCTACTTCACCTTGTATCAGGCTGGCAATTTGTTTTGCGGTAAATTCCATGTTGAAAAATTTGGGACAAAACTAATAAAAATAAATATATCCTACTGTGTATGTGAATTTGAGTCTCTTTTTAGCGTATTTAAAAAACAATCATTTGGGATAACAAAGCAGATATTTATTGACTGTTTTAGCTAACGCTCTATGGTCTAGCATATCAGATGCGTAGGATATATCTTTTGTGGTTCCGTCTTTGTACAATATTTTAATGTTTTCATGGCCTACATTATAAGTGCTGTTAGAAATATGGTCGGTGAAGACGAAATAATTCATCTCTTCATCACTCATATTATTAAATAATCTTTTTTCCTTTTTTAATTGTTGAATTCGTTCTTCATCAAATGGAGTGTCAGAAAGTTCTATGCGGAGCAATTGGCGATTTAACAAGGCAGATGATAAGTAGGAAAGAATTTTATCTTTGTGCACGCACCAAAGTTTTAAAGCACTCCAAATATCGTTGTCGTCAAGCATCGTAAAATCATCCAATATTTGTGGGTTGGAAAGAAAGTCGTGACTACAAAAGCGATGGGTAAGAAATGTTTTTAAAAAAGGAGGTGCCGGCACGTCTATTTTGTTAAGTGAAAGATATTTTGCCCTTTTTAGGGTATTGATAAGCATTTTTTCGGCAACAAGAGCTGTTTTGTGAAGGTAGACCTGCCAATACATCAATCTTCGCGCTACCAAAAATTTTTCTATTGAGTATATCCCTTTAACTTCGATTACCAGTTCGTTATCTTTTATTTCCAGCATCTTTATTATGCGGTCCGACCCAATAACACCTTCCGAGACGCCGGAGAAGAAGCTGTCTCGTTTTAAGTAATCCAGTCTGTCCATGTCGAGCTGACTGGAAACCAATTGGTGTAAAAACAATTTGTCGGTTTGGCCTTTAAAGATATCTATAGCATGGGTTAATTGGCCATCAAAGTGGCGATTCAGGCGATCCATCAACAGAAGCGAAAGGTCTTCATGCGTAAGGCTTTCGATAAGGGTTTGTTCCAAAGCGTGCGAAAAGGGTCCGTGCCCTATATCATGCATTAATATGGCAGCATGAGCGGCCAGAGATTCTTCCGGACTGATATGATGCCCTTTGTTTTTCAATACGGAGATGGCCAATCCCATCAAGTGAAAAGCGCCTAATGTGTGCTGAAACCGGGTATGAACCGCACCGGGATATACCAGCGAGGTCAGACCTAATTGCTTGATGCGCCTTAACCGTTGCAGATACGGGTGCTCAATTAATGCGAAAAGAATATTGTCGGGAATGCTGATGAATCCATGAACCGGATCATTCACAATTTTCCGTTGCTTGTATTGCTGTAGATCGTTCACCTCACCTCGTTGATTTAGTGTTACAAAGAAAGCGATTCAGTGACAATGAAGCAAACCCTGCCTGATGAAATTATCAAAATCGTTTGATTTTAAGGCCAAAAGGTTTTTGCAAAATTCCTTTCCATTCCTTATCTTTGTACCGGTTTTTACGCTGAAAGCAGGTAGGGGACAGAAGTCCCCTATTTTATTAAAAGGTTGTACATGATAACCAAAGAACAAATAATTGATATTATTGGACCCAAGATAAAAGAAGACGGAGCTTTTATTGTGGATGTTACAGTAAAACCGGACAATAGAATAGAAGTTCTTGTCGACAGCCACGATGGAGTATCCATCTCTTATTGTGGTGAGCTTTCCCGATTTATAGAAAATAACCTGGATCGGGAAGTAGAGGATTTTGCGCTGGAGGTTTCTTCGCCGGGTATTGGGCATCCTTTCAAAGTAAAAGAGCAATTTATTAAGTGTGTGAACCGTCCGGTGGAGGTGTTAACCTCTGAAGGAGAAAGGTTTACAGGTCTTCTTAAAGAAGTTAGGGAGGATACCTTCGTTATTGAAGAAGAAAAAAAGGTGAAAATCGAAGGAAAAAAGAAAAAAGAGTTACAAAAATTTAGTTATGAGTTTAACTTTGACCAGGTTAAACGTGTAATTGAATTGCTAAAACTATAAATTTGAATTTGCAGAAGAGTTAAAAATTTATAGTTGTCTGAATTAGATAGAATATAGTAATATTGTAATTGACATTACCTCTTGAGAACAAGAATGAGTGTTTGTTAGAGTGGTGTAATAAACATTGTTTCATTAAGCATCGGTTTTAAATTCGAGCAATATCTTTATAGGTTAACCGATGGCCATAACAAAATATATTAATTTTAGCGATGGAAAATATTAATTTGATAGACACTTTTTCGGAATTTAAAGAATTAAAGAACATTGACAGGGCAACCATGGTCCGTGTTCTGGAAGATTCGTTCCGAAGTGTTCTGGTCAAAATTTTTGGCAGTGACAAGAATTTTGATGTCATCGTAAACGTTGATAAAGGAGACTTCGAGATTTGGAGGAATAGAGAAGTGGTCCCGGATGGCGAAGTAAAAGATCCAAACACTCAGATTGCATTAAGTGAAGCCAGAAAATTTGATCCCGATTATGAAGTGGGAGAGGAAGTGGTTGATGAGGTGGATTTTCATAAATTTGGCAGGAGGGCTATCTTGTCGTTGCGTCAAAATTTGGCCGGACAAATTTTGGAATTGGAAAAAGACCAATTATATCAAAAATATTCTGAACGTATCGGGCAAATCGTTACCGGTGAAGTATATCAAATCTGGAAACGGGAAATGCTCATACTCGACGATGAAGGTAACGAACTGATTTTGCCACGCTCCGAACAAATCCCGGGCGATTTTTTCCATAAAGGAGAAACGGTTCGTGCCGTCGTCATTAAAGTGGAGATGCGCAATAACAACCCTCTGATTATTTTATCACGAACCTCACCGGTATTTTTAGAGCGTTTGTTTGAATTTGAAGTGCCTGAAATTTACGATGGCCTCATTACCATCAAGAAAATTGTCAGGGCACCGGGCGAGCGTGCCAAGGTGGCCGTTGAGTCTTACGACGACCGCATCGACCCGGTAGGTGCCTGTGTGGGAATGAAAGGATCACGAATTCATGGTATTGTACGTGAGTTACACAATGAAAATATTGATGTTATTAACTATACTACCAATACCCAGTTGTTTATTCAACGTGCCCTTAATCCTGCCAAAGTTTCCAGCATAAAAATTTTTGAAGATGAGAAGCGGGCCGATGTCTATCTGAAACCCGAAGAAGTATCTCTGGCAATTGGAAAAGGCGGACTAAACATCCGTCTGGCGAGCCAGCTGACAGGGTATGAGATTGATGTCTATCGCGAAACCGATGATGAAGATGAAGAAGATGTTTCGCTCGAAGAATTTTCTGATGAAATTGAAGGCTGGATTATTGATGAGTTGAAGGCTATTGGTTGTGACACGGCTAAATCAGTCCTCGACCTTACGGTTGAAGACCTTACCAAACGGACCGACCTGGAAGAGGAAACCATTCGTGACGTAATCAATATTCTGAAGGCTGAATTTGAATAATTCCTTTATCTTTGTTGGTCAAAGATTTTTTATCTTTTTATCAGAAAAAACCGAAAGTCCTTTATATGGCAGTTGGAAAAAGACTTAGTAAAATAGCAAAAGAATGTAATGTGGGGATTAGCACCATCGTTGAATTCCTGCATAAAAAAGGATTCGAGATTGAATCAAACCCGAATACCAAGGTGTCGGAAGAGATGTACGATCTCCTGAAAAAGGAGTATCGTTCCGACCTTTCTGTGAAAATTGAATCACAGAAATTAGTTGAGCGTAAACATAAAAGCAAAAAAGTTTCAGTTTCTATTGACGATTTGAAAGAAGATCATCAAAAAGAAGATGATAGTGAGCAGGATGTGGTTGACGATTTAGAAGTTAAACCCAAGGTTAAACCAATCGAAGAAGAGGAAAAACCAACTGCCCCCGAAATTTCTCCTAAACCTAAATTAAGTGTTAAGGTTGTAGGCAAAATAAATTTGGATAAAAAAGAAAAAACTGAAGATAAAGAAGTTAAAAAAGAGACGCAAACTGATGATACAGCATCACCATCTCAAGCGGCCGTAATGAGTAATACCGAAGAAAAATCGGTTGGTCAAGAGGCTGTTGTGGCTGATGAAGTTGTTAAAGAAGAGGCTGATGTAAAAGAAGAAAAACAATCAGAGGATTCCCTTAACGTTGAAGCTAAAACAGAATTGAAATCCGAAGAGGCGCAACATTCTGATGAAGCAGTTGAAAGCAATGAAGCTAAAGGAAAGGAGTTAAAGAAAGAGTCTTTATCTGAGATAAGTCAGGATAAAGATAAAAAAGAGACTCCTGTAACTGAGCTTGAATCAAGAGAGTCTGAAACTGTCCAGCCCCCAAAAGAACAACCATCTGATTTGTCTGAGAAAACCGAAGGGGAAAAGCTGGAAGCTCAATCAATGAAAGAAAAAGAACCAAGAAATCAAGAGGTAGTTGCTGCTGAAACTAAAGAAGGGGAAAATAAACCAACTAAACCGGAAACAGCAGAAATATCACATACTGCTCAATCGGATAGTGATAATACCAAGAAAGTTGAAAGCACTTCAACCGATTCTAAGAGTCAGGAGGAAGAAAACGAGAGTTTTGTTCCTACCAAGGTAAAAAAACTTACCGGACCTACTGTCGTTGGAAAAATCGAATTGCCGGTAGACTCCCGGAGCAGTGATAGTAAAGAAGATCACAAAAAGAAAAAGAAAAAACGCAAGCGCATCCGTAAAGAAAAAGTACGGGTCAATATAGATGAGAAACAACAGGCTCAGCAACCCCATTCCGCTGGAAAAACTCAAGAGAAAAAAGAAAAACGGAAAAAGGTTAAGGCCAAAAAACGTCCGGCAAGACCTGAAGTCAGCGAGGAAGATGTGCAAAAGCAAATTAAAGAAACATTGGCACGCCTTACCTCTAAAGGGAAATCTAAAGCTGCCCGACATCGTCGTGACAAACGTGATGCCGCTGCCCAGAAAGAGCATGAGGCTCAGGAGCGTATGTCACAAGAAAGCAAGGTGCTAAAAGTTACCGAATTCCTTACAGCCAATGAGCTCGCCAATTTGATGGACGTTCAGGTCAACCAGGTTATTGCCACTTGTATGAGTCTTGGTTTGTTTGTTTCCATTAACCAACGCCTGGATGCGGAAACCATTACTCTGGTGGCTGAAGAATATGGCTATAAAGTTGAATTTATCAGTGTTGAAGCTATAGAGGCCATTGAAGAGGAGGAAGACAAACCGGAAGATTTGAAACCTCGTCCACCCATTATTACCGTAATGGGACACGTTGACCACGGTAAAACATCCTTGCTTGACCATATTAGAAATACCAATGTAATAGCCGGTGAGGCAGGAGGTATTACCCAGCACATCGGAGCTTATAATGTGAAGCTGGATAATGGTCGGGAAATTACATTTCTTGATACGCCGGGTCACGAAGCCTTTACCGCTATGCGGGCTCGTGGAGCGCAGGTGACAGATATTGCCATTATTATTGTAGCGGCCGATGATAATGTGATGCCCCAAACGGTGGAAGCCATTAACCATGCTTCTGCTGCTGGTGTCCCCATTGTTTTTGCCATAAATAAAATTGATAAGCCTAACGCCAATCCTGACCGAGTGAAGGAGGAACTGGCCAAGATGAATTATTTGGTAGAAGAATGGGGTGGTAAATATCAATCGCAGGATATTAGTGCTAAAACGGGTCTTAACGTTGACCTGCTTCTGGAAAAAGTTCTATTGGAAGCAGATCTGTTGGAGCTGAAAGCCAATCCCAATAAACCGGCTGTTGGATCGGTTATTGAATCGAGCCTCGACCGCGGGCGTGGATATGTGGCCACATTGCTGGTGCAGTCGGGAACGCTCAAAACCGGTGACCTGATCCTTTCCGGACAATATTATGGTCACGTTAAGGCAATGTTCAACGAGCGGAACCAAACCATTAATGAAGCGGGCCCTTCTCAACCCGTGTTGGTATTGGGATTAAATGGTGCACCACAAGCCGGTGAAAAATTCCATGTAATGAAAAACGAGCGGGAAGCAAAAGAGCTTGCTACCAAACGCTCGCAATTACAACGAGAACAAGGGCTCAGAACTCAAAAACATATTACGCTCGATGAAATTGGCCGACGTATCGCCATTGGTAACTTCCAGGAACTTAATCTGGTGGTTAAGGGTGATGTGGATGGTTCTATCGAAGCGTTGGCCGACTCTTTAATTAAGCTTTCTACCGAAGAAATTCAGGTTAATGTTATCCACAAGGCCGTAGGGCAAATATCCGAGTCTGATATTATGTTGGCTGCAGCATCCAATGCCATTGTAATTGGTTTCCAGGTACGGCCATCTCTTGCTGCTCGTCGTTTAGCCGAAAAAGAAGAGATCGATATCCGGCTCTACTCTATCATTTATGATGCCATTGAAGAAATTAAGTCGGCCATGGAGGGTATGTTATCACCCGAAATTAAAGAGCAGATCATTGCTACCCTTGAGATCCGTGAAACCTTTAAAATATCAAAGGTGGGTACTGTTGCCGGTTGTATGGTTAAAGAAGGGAAGATTAAACGTAGCTCTAAAGTCCGAATTATTCGGGATGGTATCGTGATTTATACCGGTGAACTGGGATCCCTGAAACGATTTAAGGATGATGTAAAAGAGGTTGCTGCAGGATACGAATGCGGGTTGAATATTAAAAACTTTAACGATATCAAAGTGGGCGATGTAATTGAAGCCTTCGAAGAGGTTGAAGTTTCCAGAACTTTGTGATGTGATAGGCTTTTGTGAGTCAGAAGTCTGTTCGTCCTTGCGTGGCGACCAATAAATAGAATAAAATATTTATAAAATACGAACCGTGCTATTGGAGGTGAATTAAGTTCCCAATAGCACGGTTTTTTGTGTTCCGTGATATTCCCTTCTCTGCCAATGATCATGATGTTTGAAATGAGAGCCTCCATTTATTCACTTGTTATCGGTTTGATATTACTTCTTTGTCATTACGGCAAAAAGGCTACTTCCGACTTTTGACTTTTACTTTCTTAGAATAAATATCTGATAGTTTATAATGTTTTTATGCTGTTTATTACCAGATATTTGGCTGACACCCGAACGGGTGTCAGCCATACACCCGCCCGGGTGTCGATCAAACACCCGTTCGGGTGTCAGCCAAGCACCCGTCCGGGTGTCGATCAAGCACCCATTCGGGTGTCGGCCAGGCACCCGTCCGGGTGTCAGGCACTTACTTTATCGGGCGAGAAGGTTCAACTTGAAGTGCTGAATATTGTCAGATTTTAAATGGAAAAGATCGGATGATTATGTTTGAAAATATTATGCTGCAGGCGAGGGGATGTTATGGGCGGCTGAAAAAGAGCATAGGATATGATAGTGTTGAAAATAAAAAAGGGGAATCCATTATTGGAATGAATCCCCTTTATGTGTTAAAAAAATGTTTTTCAAACCATTAACTAATGAGTTCCTGGTATTGTGCTGCCGTTAGCAAATCATTGAGTTGTTCGGGTTTAGACATTTTGATTTTAATCATCCATCCCTCGTTGTAAGGATCATTGTTTACAAGCTCGGGTTTGCTTTCAAGTTCTTCATTGACCTCGATTATTTTGCCAGAAACCGGCATGTAAAGGTCCGATACGGTTTTGACTGCTTCAATAGTTCCAAAAACATCTTCTTTTTCAAGGTCTTCGTCTTCGGTTTCAATTTCGACAAATACGATGTCACCCAATTCGTTCTGAGCAAAATCGGTAATGCCAACAATAGCTACATCTCCATCCACTTTTACCCATTCATGATCTTTGGTGAACTTTAGGTTTTCCGGTATGTTCATAGTTTTGTGTTTTAATTGGATTCAAGTCAAAATTAGGTAAAATTTGGGAATAATTTAAATCAAAGTTTATAGATTAATTATATCATTGAGCTAACGAAAATCTAAAACTAACTCCCACATTTGTATTATAGGTAGGATAAGAAGAGGAAATATAAGGGTTGTTGATTTGTCGGTCGTAAAACAGCTGAATATTAAAACGATCACTTAGTACATAATCGGCTGTTATTTCCAGGGTAGTTATTTTTTGTCCGGCGGTCATTTGATTAGAAAGTTCCTGTATTTTTCTAATGATAGAGAAACTTTCTCTTATCGAAATATCTGCACTGAGGTTGAGGTCGGAAGATATTTTTTTCTGATTGTTGGAATTTCCCAGAATCATATCCATCTTGTCGAAACGATAGCCCAGACCCACAACCCATTCGTTGCTGTAATTTTCAATAAGTTGGTTGTTGTTCAGGCTAAGGTTCAAAATTCTGCTTTTGTTATATGAAGCCCGAGAACTAAAATTGCCGCCCCAGGTAATATTGAATTGGATAAATGGTGAAAATTGTTCGGAAATGGTTACTCCACTTATTAAATAACGAGCAATAAAATTGTCCTGAGCGTCTCTCACAAAACTGATGCCGTCTCCGTTATCTTCCCAGTCGAGGTTTGTCTGGTAACTTCCTATGGTGTAGGTAGATGTATAGGCATGGCTGATGTCAAATGATTTAATATACTTTTTAAGGAATTTGATTTTGGATAATCCTGAAAAATTAATTTTCCAGTTGGGTTTTAGATGCGAAAGAGAAGGAAAGGTTTCGGTAAAGATATTATGGGCACTTTTCCCGGAATAAGCGGCAAGGAATGCGGGAATCATTACTTCCCTGGAGGTGAGATTATAGCCGTCTACCCCTGATTCTACTGTGTAGCCTAAATCGGGATAGCCTTCAGGTTTATAGGGCAATCCGGCTATTGGTGAGTTTTCGTAATCACCGGTGGAAGGATATATAGTTCCCAGCCTCTCTGTACCAAGTCGCCGGGCTATTATTTCCCGATTTTCAAGAAAGTCATTGTAAGCTTTAGAATCGTAGTTCCCCGACCGTTTAATTTTTTGAAATGCAGTAGCTAATGTGTTAAAAGTCATAGAAAAACTACCATATTCCATTGTGTTGTATACACCTTTAAATTGATCTCCGTTAAAAAGGTAGTATTCGCTCAAATTTTTTGAAAAATTACGAGAGGCACTCAGGTCGATTCGTAAGCCATCAAAAGGTTCAATGGTTGCTCGGATATTGAGACCGTTGGAATGGGTCATAACGTAAGGACTGTTAAGGGTAGTGTCGGTAGTGACCCACTTGTTTTCAACAGCCTTCATGGCAAAATCGCGGTCCTGGAGGCCCAGGATAAAGGGGATGCCCGGAGCTCTTTTGCCTGAAACAACGGTTGTGCCTAGGAAGTCTGTTTCGGGCAGGAATCCAGGTAGTGAGCTTCCATTGTTGGCAGAATAAGAGATGGTAAGATTTTTAAGCCCTGTGCCTATTTTTAGCAGGTTGTCGGTAATTAGTTTTACGGTAGAGTTAGAAACTTCTTTTTCGCCGGTGATTAAAGTGCGGGCATTAGGAACATCGACGGGGGCAGTAAAGGTTATGGTATTAGCGTCAATAATTTTTGTTTGACCTTGGATGGGCCGACCATTATTGTCGAAGATACGTACTTTAACATTTCTGGTATTTAGTCGGTGTTGTATCTGAAAAGGGGTGTCTTTTTTTATGTTAAGACTATGACTGGTATAACGTAGTTGCTGTTTTCCACTAGCACGTTGGTTAGAACGGGAAAGGTTTCTTAGGTAGCCAACTTTGTTGTAGAGACCAGAAAAGTTAAACTGGCCATTGGCCTGAATAGTATTTGAATTTGTGATAGTATTACCCCACTGGAATGATTGGTCAGTAACCGGGCCCTGAATCCAGTTGAATCGGGCACCGTAATTGATGTTGCCCGAGGTCCAGTCGAGTAAGGGAAATTTATTAATGGGTAGCTGATAGCTGGCATTGATGTTGTGTTGGTAATTGGTTGTACGTCCAAACGACAATATGTTATCCATCACCGAGTCTTTCCATAACTCATATTCATCTTTATAAAGGTCTTTATTTACGGGGCCATCCGGTTCATCTATCCGTGCATTTGTAGAGGTGTTGAAGTTTAATTTTAACGATTTGCTAAGATTGTAAGTCATTTCAAAGTAACGGTTCCACCAAAAATTTTTGCTCACTGAAACGGGAATCTTGTAATCGGGATTATTTAAATTACGTAGTTGTGATTCATTGTAGTCGCGATTTATTTCCCATCGATAGCTAAGCTGGGAAGGAAGCAGGTAAAAATTAAAATCGCGTAAAAGCTGAAGGGATTTTCCCTTAATTTTCTTAAAAGGTTCAATTAATTTAGGTTGACCGGTATAGTTGTAGGCTAAAACACCTTTGTAGTTTTTATCGATTTCATACTCGGTGTCTACGTCATGATGTTGGGTTTCATTGTAAGCGTAGGTAACACTAAAGTTAGAAATATCATATAATTTGGGTTCGTTATTTTTTGGTTTAAGCCGGACATTAGTAAAATTCAAGCTTTTTCGTGTGGTATAATCTTCTGAAATTTGTTGAATTGAGTCCCGCTCTTCAGCGGAATCGGCATTGGCCAGGGCTAAGTCCATGGAAATGTCAGGGTCGAGCGGATAATATTCAGGGGTTGCTACTTGTTTGCTAAAGCTAAAATAGGCGGGTGCCGACAGGCGGGATTCTGGTCCGAGCAGTTTGCCCAGTTCCAAAGAAGTGGCAAAATCGTATTGGTAATAATCCTCCTGGCTTCGTTCGGTTACACTTTGGTCTATGGACCCGAATCCGGAAGTACTTACCTCGCCTGCCACAGAAATATTACCTATATCGGCCAGTTTAACATTTAAGCGGGCATTGGCTGCCCATCCGCCTTCTTCATCGAAATCGGTTAACCGTAATTCGTTAAACCATACTTCTACGCTTTTACTGTTTATGGTATTGTTCCGAATGCCAATCATCAATGATTTTACGTTGGCCAAATTGGGATTTCCTTTAATACTGATTTTATTGGTGGTTTTATCCGGATCGGTTCTTACAAATTTATCGGTCAACGAGGCTTCTTCATCATCATTGTTAAGTGCTTCATTGCGTTCCAGTTTGATGGTTTGAAACAATTCGATAGGGATATTTATTTGGTTGTCTTCGGGCCAAACAATATAACGGTCGGTGGTAGAATTGTTGCTATAAGTTCCAGGCGGCGTAAGTTTCAAAGGTACTTCATATTCATAATAATTATTTTTAAAATCGGAACCTAAACGAATAAATGCAACAAATTCTCCATCTTCGAGCGGATATCCGGAAATTTCTTCGGCATGAATTTCCATTTTTAGCCGCCCGTATTGGCGAATGTCCATATTGAGGGTTTTATAGACGGCTCTGGCATCCCCACCTCCCAAATCGATGGTTTTAAGAACCAAAGATTGTTCGTTAAGTTGCCGAATTTGGGGGTTGCTTGGATCTATTACCCGGTCTATGCCCGGTGGCAGCACGTAATTGACCGGCTCTCTGGTTCCATTTTCCTCGATGTTAACGGTAGCCACCTCAAATTGGGTTTGGGGTAAGGGATTCACCATATCGTCGACGTCATACAACTCATCGGTATATTTACGCCATTCGGATCGAACAAGGTCTAAAGTTGCAAAGCGTAAGATAACTGTATCGGAAAAATTTTTCAGGAAAAGACGCATGAACCGGATCGAACTAAAGTCGGTAAGTTCACCGATGGTTGTATCGGGGCTGCTGACAGGTATCTTAAATTGATACCATTTAACGGAACTTTGTTGTCCATTTTTTAATTCGACGGTTGATTCAATTTCATCGGTAATGAAGTTTTTTCCTACTTCCATATCTTCGGGGCGGAGACTAATACGGTATTGGTAATAGCTTTCGGTTTCGCTAAGCGTGTTGTCGCCGTTGATATCCTCGCCATCGGGGAGGGTGGTGGCGGCTGTGCTATAACTTTCTTCCGAATACTCGGAAGGGATTGAATTGCCTTCGGGATTGTTGAAATTTTTATATCGGTCAAGGATGCCGGTTTCCTCTCTGTCGTAATCACTGCCACGATAGTAGTGATAATCATCGGCCGCCGGATCTTCCAAAATTTTTTGGTAAGCTTCTTCCGTGAGTCCTCCCGAATTGTAAAGGTTGTCAATAAGATTAAGAAACGGATGTGGATTTTTGCGGAAAAAGTAGCGTTCATGTTCCGACTTCATGCCGTCGAGCCCTGCATCTTGCTGGTATCGGGTTTGTGGATCGTTGCTGAAGGCGTCAACCAGGCTTTGAATGGTCGGAATATATCCCCATTGCGTACTGTCTACTTCAGTGGCATCATCTAAACCGGGCAGTCCTTGTTCAAAAAACTTTCGGGAATCTCGTAAAATGTCTTCCGAAATATTGCCCAGGTTTATGTAAAGGTCGCCACCTCTGTCCGGACTTTGATCATAGACAAAGGGATCCATGACCCAGAATTCGATATATTCGATGTTAGAGGCTTCGAAATCATTGGTGGGTAATTCACGCATAATACCTCCCCAACGTTGTTCAGGATTATTGAGTTTGCCGTCAGGCGTGAGGTTGGTGTCAAAGTTGTAGGGGCCACGTTCATCAGGATAATATGCTAAGTTTAACACCGAAATATTTGTGGGTTCGCCGTAGGCACTTTCACGATAGGGGAATATTTCTTGTTCATAAACTTCGCGAACAAAGTGGTTGGATTGTTGGTCGGGATTCTGTTTCAGATGCGAAGGGGTAAGACTGTTGTTTCGCAAAAAGAGCGGGTCGATGACATACCAGGCCAGTTTAGCACGATTGAAACCATAAGACAGGTCGTTGATTAGAGAAGCTTCCGGGAATAGGTCGGGCTGTCCCTGTGGAGTACTGGCAAATGTCCATGCCGTCCAGTTTTTTATGTCGATAGCTGTTTCGCTGCCTTCAAAATCATCGATATATGATGTTCCCTCTTCTTCAATAACATCGGGGTGTCCGGGTAAAAGCTGTGCAAATTCCCCTTCAAAAGAGATGGACGACGGTGTAGTTGTTTCAACCAGAGGGAGCTTATCAATCCAGGAGGTTAATGTATTTGATTCGGTATAATAAGCGGCATTTAAACCCCAGATGGTATTGGCAATGGGTTCATCACCGTAATTTACTTTTTGTGTAAGGGGTCTTTCCCTTAAATGCATTAATGTGGCACCAATGTTGAAGTCGTTGTTGAACTGATAATTAAGGTGCGTGCCCAGTAATGTTTTGGTTTGTAGGTTAAATAAATCCTGGCTCTCCAGTGAAACCTGAATGGGGGTGCCTGATTCGAGAAGGCCTTCATTGATTATCTGAATCTGCCCCGTTGTGTAGTCGACAATATAATCCTGGTTTTCTGTCAGGCGTATACCGCCGGCGGTAACTACAACAGAACCTTCGGGAATGTTAAAAGCGTTTAGTGAAATTTCACTGCTTGCAGAGGATTTGTAACTGCCCCGAAGATAATATTTATTACTTTCGGCTATTTGAGATGCACTGGTAAGTGATGAATCGTAAAGTGCATTGAAAACATATTTTTCTATTAGCTCACTGTTTCCTTGCAGTTTTTCTTCAAGATTTTTTCCAAAAGGCTCTATAACCGGAAATACAATTCGCCCTTGATCGGCTAAAACGGTATAGTCCGGTACAAAATCAAAAATTCCGTCAGGATTAGGCTCTTGATTACTGTCGAGACGGTCAAGGCCCATCACACTGATTAGAAGTTCCCCGTTGATACCTCCTTCTTCTGGTGTGGGGCCTTCCGGAAAATAGTTGATATATGACCCTTGGGAGTCGTCAAAATAGACTACGTCCATGACAAAATCATCCTGACTAACTTGATAAGCACCAATGGCATATATGTTTTTCATCATTAAGTCCCATGTTTTCACACTGGGCGAAAGGAGTGTGCCTTTAAGGAGCTTCACAAACAGCGATTGGGGGGCTTCTATCCCACTGGTGCTAAATTCCCCTACTTTGTAAACTTGTCCGTTGTAGGTATATTCATATGCTACAGCCAAAACCTCGTCTTCATTTAAAGGGCTGTTGAGTGATATATAGCCCAGCTTGGGGTGAAGTGTATATTCCGATTCATTTAACAACCTGGCATTTTCTACTTTTTCGTATTCACGGGCTCCTCTGAAACCTTGACTTTCTAGACCTGATAATGTTGAGGTGACCTGGTTTATGTCACGAATGGCCGAATAAGTTGTATTCATTTGAGCGTACAGGTTATTGGCCTCGTTGGAGGCTATGGCTCCGTACTGGCCTGTCCAAAGGCCAGGATTAGCCATGTATTCGGTGCTTTCGCCTAAATCGGCAAAAGCTATTATGTTGCGCGAATTGTCATAATTGCCGGTTTTGTTGGTAACCCATACTTCAATTTTGGTAATATAAAAAGGAGAATTGATGATGGGTAGATTTTTCATTGCATCATTAAATCGTTCCCTGAACTGATGCGAAAGAAAAAAGTGACGGTTTTTATCATATTCGGTGGCACTTACTTCAAACTCTTGTTGTTCGGCACCCCCCTCAATATTTAAAGTAGAGGTGGTTCCTTTTTGTTGAGAAAGAATGGTGGTAACGGTTAACCGGCCGAACTGCATTTCGGTCTTTAGTCCAAACAGATTTTGACTTCCTGTTATCAATGTACCGGGGAGAGGTAACGAGACGTTTCCGGCTTCAATTTTTTTTAGAATATCATCTTCATCTCCTGTATACTCTAAATTTATCTGATTTTCGAAGTCGAAAGTGGCATCGGTGTTATAGTTAATACCCATTTTAAGTTTGTCACCCACGTTGCCGGTGATGTTCATCTGTATTTTTTCCTGAAAATCGAAGGTGGTGGTACTTCGCATCTGTTCCTGGAGTGTGGGATTTTCAATTCTGGTATGATTAACTCCCACTTGCAGTTCGGCAATTCCCTGAGGACGAATATTGATAATTTCACTTCCCAAAATGTTTTCCATGGCCTGACCGGCAGCTATTCGGATTCCTGAATTTTTTTCCTCACCGGCGTTTAATAGATCCTGCCTTTGTTTCGACCAGAAATTGAGCATGGATTGTCTAAGCTCTTTTTGCCGATATTCTTCGAGAGACATGGTGTAGGGAAGTCGAACAGGAAAATTTCCAACCATTTTATAAAGGATGACCATCCCTGTGGTCGGGTCATATTCAGCGCGATAATAGAGATTTTCGGGTTGAGGAATAATTGTTTGTTCTGATTCTTCCAGGGAGTCAAGCAAAGCAGGATAAAAAACAGGCCTTAAAGAGGGTTGTGCCAGAGAGTCAGGGGCTTGAGGAAGTGCAATAAATGCCAGGGATTCGGTCGAGAACACATTAAAAGAAGCGCCGACCGAAACAAATAAAAATAGGATAAAAAAATATTTGGAAAATGTATTATGCATTCAATAAGATTGCGCTTCAATGGTTTAAATTACAGCATCTTGAGCGCTAATTTAATGATATCTTCAACTTTACTGTCGGGGTTTTCCTTTAATATTTTATCCACCACCTTTTGTGAAGGAGCTTTTGCAAACCCCAGCATCACTAAAGCAGATAACGCTTCTTCTGCATTTGTATTGTCTCGGAGTAGTGCTATTTTTTGTTCTTCGGCAACTTTTCCTATTTTATCTTTCAATTCAACGATAACTCGTTGCGCAGTTTTTTGTCCAATTCCTTTAATACTTTTTATTTGATTTACATTTTCAGTCGAAATGGCTAATTGTAATTCTTCGGGCGACATGGATGAAAGCATCATTCGCGCCGTATTGGCCCCTATGCCTGATACTGATATCAACATTTGAAATATCTCTCGCTCTCGGATATCCGAAAAGCCATACAATAGATATGCATCTTCACGTATATTTTCATGAATGTACAACAATGTTTCTTTTTTGTCTTTTACAGCCTCATAAGTATAAAGAGATATATTAATGAGATAACCCATTCCGTTGTTCTCGATGACAACGTAGGCCGGGGTGGCCTTGGTAATCTTCCCTGAAATGAATTCGTACATAGAGATGTAATTTTGAATGGATAGTAATTACAAATCAATCAAAAATATTAAAAAAAAGGTATGACTTACAGATTTGTTTCATCGAATAATCCATTTGTCATGCCAATCCCATTAAAACAATGACTTATAATAAATAAGAACGCTTTATGCCGGTTGTTAGTATAGAGTCAAATACGGTTATTGGTCGTAATCTTCTTTTCCCCAGCCTCTTGCTTTTAAGGGTATTTCTTGTCCGGCGTTGGTTTCCAGAATGTAGCCTTTGGATTCCGGCCAAATGTGCCCAATTAAAAATACATTATTGAGTTTATCTTTCGCGTCTTCAACTTTTTGATAGTCATCGAGCGAAAGGGTAAACAGCAATTCATAATCTTCACCGCCGTTGAGCGCTGCAACCAGAGGGTTGAACTCCATTTCGTCGCAAAGCGTTGATGTGGTATGGTCAATGGGTATCTTGTTTTCGAAAATAATACAACCGACCTTCGAAGATTTGCATAACCGAATGAGTGAGGGTGCCAAACCTTCACGAATCAAGCACATGGAGGTGGGTCGAATGGAGGTGGCTTCAAGCTGTTCCAATAGTTCTATTCTTGCTTCCGGTTTGATTTGTCGTTCTAACAAATAATCATAGCTACCAAAATCGGGCATGGCTTCGCCCGTCTCTTTTAATACTTTTTTCTCCCGCTCCAGGAGCTGAAGGCCCATGAATGCCGAGCCTAAGTCGCCCGTTACACATAATAGGTCAGTTTCTTTGGCCCCACTCCTACTTATAGGCTTTGAACTTTTGCTAAAACCATAAGCAGTTACCGATATGGTCATCCCCGTAAGTGATGATGAGGGCTTAAAACCAATAAGGTCAAGATTATATTTATCGCAGGCCGTTTTTACACCCTCCATAAACTGATCAACAGCCTCGAGAGACATTTTTCCACTCAACCCGAGCGCCAAACTAATGTGTGATGGGCGGGATCCGGTTGCGATGATTTCTGAAATAGCAGATACTACGGATTTATATCCTAGATGTTTTAGTGGGAAGTAGGTTAAATCAAAATGAATTCCTTCCAGAAGGATGTTTTGCCCGGTAATTAGCGATGCGTTTTCCTGGCTGATAATAGCGGCATCATTTTCAAGGCCTTTTATCGTCATGGAGCGGCGATGACTACTAAATGTTTTTTCGTAACGTTCCATCAATCCGAAAAGTCCCACTTCCGAAAGGGGTGTTATTGTCTTGCTCATACTTTTATTTTTATAAACTACAAAGATACAGGTTCAACCCGATAAAATTTCCTTTATTTAAATAAAGAATCAAAGATTTGAAAGTTACAGAAAATGTTAGTGTAAATTTAGATTTAATCTAAATGTTTGGTAAATTTGCAGCATACATATATCACTGCTGTATATGTTATATATCTATAATCTATTGAACCCTCTGAAGATTGTAGTTGTTAGGTAAGTGACGAGTTTGAAGTAGTAGCTAAATATATATTATTAAGCTTTAAAGCAATAACTGATTCAATATCTTTAATGATATAGAAAATCCAAAGGTTTGAGAGGGTTAGGTGAATGGATTATACCTTAGCCGGGTTGATTTAAGATATTGGTTCATATATGAATTTTTAGTTGAGTATAGAGCGTATAGAGAGGAAATGCTATGACAACAGAACAAGATAAAATATTGGCGGAAGTCACCAAAGGTGAGTATAAATATGGGTTTTATACCGATATTGAGATCGATGCTCTTCCCAAAGGGTTGAATGAAGATGTAATCCGTGAGATTTCCAGACGGAAGGGAGAACCGGAATTTATGTTGGAATTCCGTCTTAAGGCTTATCGTCATTGGTTGACAATGGAAGCGCCCAAGTGGCCTCATTTAAAACTTCCCGAAATCGATTTTCAGGATATCATCTATTATGCTGCACCCAAGAGTAAGCCCAAGCTTAATAGTTTGGATGAGGTCGACCCGGAGCTCAAAGCTACTTTTGATAAATTGGGCATTCCTCTTGAGGAACAGAAACAGCTGGCAGGTGTAGCTGTTGATGCCGTGATGGATAGTGTTTCTGTAAAAACCACCTTTAAAGAAACCCTGGCCGAGAAAGGCATCATCTTTTGCAGTATAAGTGAGGCGATTCGAGAGCATCCCGATTTGATAAAACAATATTTGGGCAGTGTAGTGCCGCCTAATGATAATTATTTTGCGGCATTAAATTCGGCTGTTTTTTCTGATGGTTCGTTTGTGTTTATTCCTAAAGGGGTGCGTTGTCCGGTTGAGCTTTCGACCTATTTCCGTATCAATGCGCGGGATACCGGTCAGTTTGAACGTACGCTTATTGTGGCAGAAGACGATAGTTATGTTAGCTATTTGGAAGGATGTACGGCACCTATGCGCGACGAAAACCAGCTTCATGCCGCAATAGTTGAAATAATTGCGTTAGAAAGAGCAGAAGTTAAATACTCTACCGTACAGAATTGGTACCCTGGCGATAAAAATGGCAAGGGTGGTATCTATAATTTTGTGACCAAACGAGGCCTCTGTAAAGGCGATTATTCAAAAATATCCTGGACTCAGGTGGAAACCGGATCTGCTATTACCTGGAAGTATCCCAGCTGCGTTTTGATGGGCGACCACTCTTCCGGCGAGTTTTATTCCGTTGCCCTTACCAATAATTATCAGCAGGCTGATACCGGCACCAAAATGATTCATCTGGGTAAGAACACCAAAAGTTTAGTGGTGTCAAAAGGAATATCGGCCGGAAGAAGTCAAAACAGTTACCGTGGACTGGTCAAAGTTTCTAAAAAAGCAGAAAATGCCCGTAATTTTTCTCAGTGTGACTCCTTGTTGCTTGGTGATAAATGTGGGGCACACACTTTCCCTTATCTGGAAATTAATAATAATACGGCTAAAATAGAACATGAAGCTACTACTTCAAAAATTGGTGAAGATCAGATATTTTACTGCAACCAGCGTGGTATTGATACTGAAACCGCTGTCGGGTTAATTGTTAATGGATACGTTAAAGAAGTTATTAATCAATTGCCCATGGAATTTGCAGTTGAGGCACAGAAACTTCTTGAAATAAGTCTGGAAGGTAGTGTGGGGTAACAACATCCAATAAAATATTTTTTTCTAAGTCAAATTTTTCTCATTTATATTTCTATGCTTTCGATTAAAAATTTACACGCTAAAATAGATGATAAAGAAATACTAAGAGGCGTTGACCTCAAAGTAAAACCCGGAGAGATACATGCTATTATGGGTCCCAATGGTTCCGGGAAAAGTACTTTGGCTTCGGTGCTGGCAGGCCACGAAATGTTTGAAGTAAGCGAAGGCGAAGTACTTTTCAATGGAAAAGATATTCTGGAAATGGCCCCTGAAGACAGAGCTCGTGAAGGCTTGTTTTTAAGCTTTCAATATCCCGTTGAAATTCCCGGGGTTAGTATGGTTAACTTTCTTAGAACATCGCTGAACGAAATAAGAAAATATAAGGGGCAGGAGCCCATTTCGGCCAGTGATTTCCTTAAGCTGATGCGGGAAAAGAAAAAACTGGTTGATATCGATTCTAAACTTACTCACCGTTCGGTGAACGAAGGGTTTAGTGGCGGTGAAAAGAAGAAAAATGAAATTTTTCAGATGGTTATGCTCGATCCAAAGCTGGCAATCTTGGATGAAACTGATTCTGGGTTGGATATTGATGCTCTTAGGATCGTAGCTAACGGTGTGAATAATTGGAAACGGCCGGATAATGCCACTATTCTAATCACCCACTATCAGCGATTGTTGGAGTATATTGTTCCTGATTATGTTCATGTGCTCTATCGCGGACGTATTGTAAAAACAGGTGGAAAAGAGTTGGCTCAGGAACTGGAAGCAAAAGGATACGATTGGATTAAAAAAGAGTTTGAGGAGCAAGTGTAAACCTCCTTTAATGGAAAGAACTTTTAATATTTGAATTGAATGGACAATGCCATTAAAAATATTATTGGAAGAGATATCTCGTTGAGTACTCTTTTTGAGGAAAACAGACAGACTATTGAAGATAGTTCTTCCAAAGTATTGAATAATTTGCGTGAGCAGGCTTTGGAAGCTTTCCTTAAATTAGGAATACCTTCCAATAAGGTGGAGAATTATAAATATACCAATCTTCAACCTTATTTTTCGGGAGACTTTTCTTTTAGTCTCAATGCCCCGGACTTTACAGGAAGAATGGAGGATATTTTTTCTTGTGATGTAGAAACTCTGGATTCATTTACTATTTTTATTGTAAATGGCTGGTATTACTCTAATAATGGTTCAGCACTTTTACCTGAAGGAGTTCGGGTGGGGAGTCTGGCTGCCCTTGCTAAAGAAGACCCATCCTTTGTAGAAAAATACTATGGCAAGAACGCCCCCTGGCTTTCGGATGGATTAGTGGCACTGAATACCATGTTTGCCAGAGATGGTTTCTATATTCATATTCCGAAAGGGGTTGTCGTTGAGAAACCCATTCAGGTGGTCAATATTCTTTTGTCAGAAGAACCATTGATGACCAACCAGAGAAATCTTATTGTTCTGGAAGAAAATAGTGAGGCTCGTGTGTTGGTTTGTGACCACACCCTTTCTTCCGATAGATTTGTGGTTAATAATGTTACCGAAGGCTTTGTAGCACCTAACGCGCGTCTTGACTATTATAATTTGCAGAATCAACACAATGCCACTACTCAGGTGGCAGGGTTATATGTGGACCAGAAAGAGAATTCATACGTCAAGACCAATAATCTGACTTTACATACGGGAGTAGGCCGAAATAATATAGTACTAAAACTTTTGGGCAAGCACGCAGAAGGACATGCTTACGGATTATATCTGCTTGACAAGAATCAGCATGTAGATAATTTTTCATTTATTGACCATGCGGTTCCGGAATGTTTTAGCGATGAACTGTTTAAAGGAGTGTTGGATGATCATGCCACAGCAGCATTTACCGGCAAGATAATGGTACGTCCCGATGCTCAGAAGACCAACGCTTATCAAACCAATAATAATCTTTTGCTTACCAGGGATGCCAAAATAAATTCCCGACCACAGCTTGAGATTTATGCCGATGATGTGAAGTGTAGTCATGGTGCTACTGTTGGGCAATTAGATGAAGAAGCCATGTTCTATCTCCGTTCGCGCGGGATTAATAAGGATGAAGCCACTATACTATTGATGTATGCTTTTGCTTATGAGGTGATAGAAAAAATTAAAATGGACCCGTTACGGGAACAGATTCGTTCGTTGGTTGAAAAACGTTTCCGTGGCGAACTGGACAAGTGTCATTCGTGCGTAGTTTGCGGTCAAAAAGGCACCGGAAATACCTCTTGTTTGTAATGGCAACTAAATTATTTATTTTTGATTCCGGAGTCTGAAGGATTAATGCTTTCGGAAGCCGGAATTTTTTCATATTTATAAATATATGGGTTTAAACATTCAGGAAATAAGAAGCGACTTTCCTGTTCTTGCCGAAAAGGTATATGGCAAGCCGTTGGTCTATTTTGATAATGCAGCAACCACTCAAAAACCTGTTTCTGTAATTCAGGCTGAGGCTGATGTTTACAACCACTACAACAGCAATGTACACCGGGGCGTGCACCATTTGAGCAATGTTTGTACTCAGGCGTTTGAAGATGTTCGGAAAAAGGTCGCTTCTTTTATTCATGCTGCTTCTTCCGATGAAATTATCTTTACCAAGGGAACTACTGATTCAGTTAATCTTCTTGCCGGCTCTTTAGGTGATACCCTGTTTTCTGTTGGCGACGAGGTAATATTGTCGGAGATGGAGCATCACTCAAATATAGTTCCCTGGCAATTGCTTCAAAAAAGAAAGGGTATTGAGATAAAAGTTATTCCGGTAACCGATGAGGGTGAACTGGATTTAGATGCTTTTGAAAAACTTTTTTCTGCCAAAACCAAACTTGTTTCTGTTACCCATATCAGTAATGTTTTGGGCACAATTAATCCGATAGAAAAAATTATTGAAACAGCCCATAAACATGGAGTACCGGTGGTTATTGATGGAGCCCAGGCGGTCCACCATCTGCCAATAGATGTTCAAAAACTGGATTGTGACTTTTATGTTTTTAGTGGGCATAAAATGTATGGTCCTACAGGGGTAGGTGTTCTTTATGGAAAACGGAAATGGCTTGAAATAATGGAACCCTACCAGGGTGGTGGCGAAATGATTGATAAAGTGTCCTTTTCCGGCACAACCTTCAATGATATACCATATAAATTTGAAGCCGGCACACCAAATTTTGCCGGTGTTATAGCATTAGGTGCTGCTATTGATTATCTTCAGGAAAAAGGATTGTCTAAGCTTTGGGAATATGAGCACTCACTCTTTGAATATGCAGTTGAAAAGTTGAAAACTGTTCCCAATATACATTTTATTGGCAAGGCAAAAGCCCGAACCAGTGTCATCTCCTTCTTAATTGGAACGGCACATCCTTTTGATGTGGGTACTTTATTGGATAAACTTGGTTTTGCTCTTCGCACAGGTCATCATTGTGCGCAACCATTGATGGATCGTTTCGGTATTCCGGGTACTGTTAGGGCATCTTTTGCTTTTTACAATACTAAAGAAGAAATTGATAGGCTTGTGCAAGCTTTAGGGCAGATAGAAGGTATGCTTGGATAAATTTCAGGATATATTGTGGAAGGAGTTGTTATCTTTGCAAAAAAAAGATGATGACCATTAACGAAAAGCAAGACCAAATTATTGAAGAATTCTCTGCCTTTGACGATTGGATGGATAAATACTCCTTCCTCATTGAGCTGGGAAACGAATTGAATGTTTTGGAGGAGCAGCATCGCACCGACCAAAATCTTATTGACGGTTGCCAATCAAAAGTTTGGCTTCATGCCGAATTGAAAGACGGTAAAATTGAAATACAGGGCGACAGTGATGCCATTATTGTTAAAGGTATTGTTGCCCTCTTACTTCGTGTTCTGTCAGGACATACCCCCGACGAAATTCTTAATACCGAACTCTACTTTATTGATAAAATAGGATTAAAAGAACATTTATCTCCTACCCGTAGTAACGGATTAGTGGCTATGGTTAAGCAAATTAGAGCTTATGCATTGGCTTTTAAAGTTAAACAGGGATAAACTTCGTGTATTACTATTCCGTTGAAGTTTTCTTTCAGTAAATAATAAAGCGCCTGTCGATTAAGGGATACTTCATTTCAAACAATATCTTGTTTGTAATGTTATTAAGTCATAGCCCCAAGGTGATGTTTTACTGTTTTATATTGAAAGAGAAGTGTTAACCTCAATGGTATAGTCTTTTGGCAATTTAATACTAAACCCTTTAAAGTTATGGATCAAGAAAATTTAAATATAGAAAAAGAGGTTGTAAAAGTTTTAAAAACTATTTACGACCCTGAAATTCCGGTCAATATTTATGACCTGGGACTAATATATGAAATAGAAGCAAGAGAGAATGGCAAAGTTAGAATTGTGATGACCCTTACTTCCCCAAATTGTCCGGTAGCTGAATCACTTCCGGAAGAAGTGCATGAAAAGGTACAGGCATTGGAGGGTGTTGAAGATGTTGAGTTACATCTCACCTTTGATCCGCCATGGTCAAAAGATATGTTGTCAGAGGAAGCAATGCTTGAATTGGGTCTTTTGTGAGGGAGGAACCATGGATTTAGTTTCTCTGGAAAGAGGACGGTTAATTCGTGAGGAAGCCTTACGTTTAGGTTTCGATGAGGTGGGATTTACCTCTGTGGATGAGTTGAAGGAGGATTCATCTTTCCTGCAGAAATGGCTCGAAATGGGTTTTCATGCCGGAATGGAATATATGTCACGCAACGTTGAAAAGCGAATCAATCCTCAGAAGCTGGTTGAAGATGCTAAATCAGTGATAGTTGTCCTGCAGAATTATTATCCTTCTAAAAGTGATAAGTTGACATCAGGACTCAATCTGGCTAAATATGCCTATGGACGCGACTATCACAAAGTGCTCAAAAAACGACTTAAACAATTGATGAACTATATAAACTCTGACATTTCGGCAGAGGCTAAAGGCCGGTTTTTCGTTGATTCGGCACCTGTACTTGAGCGTTCTCTGGCAATAAGAGCAGGATTAGGATGGCGTGGGAAAAATACCAATCTTATCCATCCCCGTTTGGGGTCATTTGTTTTTATCGGCGAAATTTTTTTGAACATAGAACTTCCTTCTAATGAACCCATCAAAGAGGCGTGTGGAGGTTGTACCAGATGTATTGAAGCATGTCCGACCAATGCCCTTGTTGCGCCTTATCATTTAGATGCCAACAAGTGCATTTCGTATTTAACCATTGAGAATAAAAATGAAATACCTAATCGTTTTCGGGGGCAGATGAATGATTGGTTTTTTGGTTGTGATATTTGCCAGGATGTTTGTCCCTGGAATTGGAAAGCCCGACCCCATAAAGAGCCGGATTTTAGGCTTCGGCCCGTATTTCGTGAAATGTCAAAAGATGAATGGTTGATGATGGATGAAAAAACTTTTGATGAGATTTCGAAAGGCAGTCCTATTAGAAGAGCCGGTTTCAAAGGGCTTAAAAGAAATCTCAAATTTATTTCAGGAATCTAAGTTTTATTAAATCGGGGAAAGGATTATTTTTCAGAATCATAGAGCGTAACTACTACACGTCGTTCTTTTCGGGGACCATCGAATTCACATAAAAAGATATTTTGCCAGGTAGACAATCCCATTTTGCCATCGATTATGGGAATGGTTTCGGATGGTCCTACAAATCCGGCTTTCAAATGAGCATCCCCGTTATTGTCTTGAGCATCATGTAACCATACACCTTGCGGTATCATTTTACGCAGCCAGTTTATGACATCGGTTTGTACCGATTCGTCCCAATTTTCTTGAATCATAATGGCAGCGGTAGCACCCTGCACATAAACATTTACCAAGCCGGTCTTTATGTTGCTGTGTGCAACTACTGTGGCCACCTCACGGGTAATGTCAATTAACTGGTCGTGACTTTTGGTTGAAACGGTTATTATTTTTTGCATAGCTCTAAAATGCTAAGGTTTACAAAATGCCAAAATAATGGTATCAGCAAATAAATTTCAAATTTTTGGAACAAAGTTTGTTTAAAATTATTCGTATTTTCAATTATTAACTAAATTTAAGAATTCAAAACTTTGATGCGATGTGCCCTAACTTCAAATAATGATTTATTTTAATTAATTGAAATGTCTTTGGCAGTATGCAAAACAAAGAGTTTAACATGGTGACGAGTGACGGGACATTTTTGGTAGGCCGGTTGTGGAAACCTTCGGTCTCCCCTCATTCGGTTATTTGTTTAGTTCACGGAATTGGCGAACATTCCGGCAGATATGATAATTGGGCTCGTCGTTTCAATGAACAGGGGGTTATGGTTTATGCGTTGGATCTTAGAGGACATGGTTTATCAGAAGGCAAAAGAGGTCACATTATTCAACTGTCCGATTTTATGAATGATATTGATAGTTTGGTTAGACGCGTAAAATATAATTGGAGTGAGCTGCCTATTTTTTTATATGGTCACAGTATGGGCGGAAATCTGGTTTTGAATTTTATATTGAGAAAGAGATTTAAATTGGCAGGTGGTATAATTAGCTCTCCATGGTTGAAACTGGTTCATCCCCCTTCTTCAATAATGCTGAAGGGAGCACAATGGGCTGATTATTTTATGCCTGCCCTAAGATTGAAAACAGGCATACGCTCTACTCAACTATCAAGTGAAAAGGAGGTTCAGGAACAAAAAGAACACGACCCATTGGTGCATGATAAAATCTCTTTGCGATTGTTTTTGGAGTTGTCAAAAGGGGCTAATGAAATCATTTCCCGAGCCAACAGGATTACGATTCCAATGTTTTTTGCTCATGGAACGGAGGATGACATAACTGATTTGGCAACTACCCGTCAGGTTGCAGATAAGGTCTCCGGACCTTCCGTATTTTTGCCTGTTGAGGGGGCCCGTCACGAAATACATAATGAACCGGGAGCCGATAACCTATTCACGAGCATTAACGGGTGGATGAAACAAATATGTAATCCTGAGCTAAAAAAAGAACATGCTTAAGTTTTCTTTTTTTAAATAAACTATATCAATACTCTAATTTATTACTTATATTACAGGATAGTAAAGCAAATAGTAAAATGTCGTCTGAATTTAGAACCATTGTTGATATCGGTAAATTTGAATCCAACTTTGATGTTGGCTCAAGAGCGCTGCTATTAGGATCTTGTTTTACAGATAATATTGGTTCTAAATTTACGGAAAACCGGCTGAATGCTCTGGTTAATCCTTTGGGCGACATATACAATCCTGTTTCGATAGCCCGGTTGCTTAACAGAGTAATTGAGCAGCACTACTGCGATCAGGAGGAGCTTGTTGAGCAAAATGGCCTGTGGCATCATTTTGATTTTCATGGCCGGTTTAGCGGTACAAATAAAAATGAAGTTTGTGCTAATATCAATCGCACCGTACAAGAATGCGGTCAATTTTTAAAGTCGGCCGATTTTCTTTTGTTAACATTTGGCACATCTTTCGTCTATGAACGTACCGATACCTCAGAGATTGTGACCAATTGTCATAAATTTCCTTCAGACTTTTTTATTCGTTACCGCCTGGAACCGGAAGAGATTATTACACTTTATAAAGAACTCATCGTTTCTTTGAGGGTTTTTAATCCCGGTTTGAAAATAATTTTTACGGTGAGTCCTGTACGACACTGGAAAGATGGCGCCCATCAGAATCAGGTTAGTAAGGCGGCACTGTTTTTGGCCGTCGATAAACTATGTGAGGTATTTGAAAAAGTATGGTATTTCCCGGCATACGAAATTTTAATGGATGATTTGAGGGATTATCGTTTTTATGATGAGAGGATGTTTAATCCTTCAGCAGTGGCTGTTGAATATATATGGAATCGATTTGTAAATGTATTGTTTACTCCTCGCGCACAAAAATTTTTGCAAAAAATAGAAAAAGTGAAAAAAGCGCGCAATCATCGATTTTTACATCCTAACGCGGAATCTCAGCGTCGTTTCGCCCATAAAATGCTTCGACTCGTTGATGATATAGAGCAAGAGTTCCCCGAGATTGTTCTATCTGCTGACAGAGAATATTTTTCACAATGGCTCTGATTGCTTATTGCCTGTTTTTTTGTTTATACTAAAATTCTACTTTAATATTTGTTTAAATTCCTTATACTTATCGTTTCCCGGTTGATTTTTGGAAGTTTTCTCCTTACCTTTTGGTTTTCTGAGTAAGAGTCTTTTTCTCTGCAAATTGACTGCTCATTAATCCTGATTTTTCAGAATTGCAAAATATTTCCTATGACTTATTATCACCTCGACAAGTCCAGACTTGTCAATCTTGAGTATTCTTTATACCGGGAGATCCTTCGTACCAATCGTGCAGGGTCGTATTGCAGTACCACCATTATTGGTTGCAATACACGCAAATATCATGGTTTGCTGGTATGTCCTCTTAAACAGTTTGGGGACGAGCATTATGTGTTGCTCTCTTCTCTTGATGTATCAATTGTTCAACATGACCAGATTTTCAATTTAGGTATTCATAAATACCATGGCAGTCATTATGACCCTAAAGGACATAAGTATTTGACCGGCCTTGAGGTGGATGATATTCCCAAAAGATATTACAGGGTAGGAGGTGTTATTCTTTCTTTAGAAATGGTATTGGCCGAAAAAGAAGAGCAGTTATTGTATAAGATTACGCTGGAAGAAGCCAATTCAGAAACTTTTATTAGAGTCAGACCCTTTCTTGCCTTTAGAAATGTGCAAGAATTGACTTTCAGAAATATGGATGCCAATATTAGGTATCAGCAGGTGGAAAGGGGTATTGCGCTCAGAATGTATGAACAGTTCCCCTACCTCTTTCTCCAGTCGAGCAAAGATGTTGAATTTGTTCATATGCCTGATTGGTATTTGGGAATTGAATATTTGAAAGAACAAAACAGAGGATATGATTATCAGGAAGACCTTTTTGTGCCCGGCTATTTTGAAACTGAGCTTAAAGTAGGAGAGAGTATTGTTTTTTCGGCCGGAACATCGCCTGCCAAAACAGGCGGCCTCAAAGCAAAATACACCCGTGAAAAGAAAAAACGGATTCCCCGCGACAGCATGATTAACAATCTGCTCAACTCGGGCCAGCAGTTTTTAATGATAAAAGGGAAAGAAGCTCGTTTAACGGCAGGATATCATTGGTATAATGAACGTCGAAGAGATACCCTTCTGGCTTTACCCGGTCTGTCGGCATACCAGGATGATAAGTCTATTTATTTAAACATATTGGACCATGTTGCAAGTGAAATAGAGTCCTTCTATTTGGAGCCTAATACCAATCGCATGACGGATATTGATGTTCCGCTATGGTTTTTCTGGACGGTTAGTGAATGTGATTCTGACTGGAATTTTCCCCAACTGTGGAAAAAATACCACACTTTGATGCAGAAAATTCTTGAGTATTACAAGGGGCTTAAAGAGGGCTGTGTTCGCATGGATAACTCAGGATTATTGTTCGCCAAAAAAGAGGGTGTTCCTTATACGTGGATGGATGCTATGGCCGAAGGCCAACCGGTAACCCAACGAGCGGGATATACTGTTGAGCTGAATGCTTTATGGTTCAATGCGCTGATGTATTTTGCCACGTTAACAGCCAATATGGGTCAGGAAGAACAGGCAGCCGGATATTTTGATTTGGCAGAAAAAGTAAAGAATGCTTTTGTTGCAACCTTTGTGAAGGAAGAGGGGACAGGCTTATTCGACGTAGTAGATGGTGAGTTTAAAGATGATTCAATCCGTCCCAACCAAATATTTGCGGCTGCTCTTCCGTTTTCGCCTCTCGGATTGGAACAAAGAAAAGCTGTTGTGGATGTTGTTAAAAAGGAGCTTCTGACCCCTCGCGGATTGAGAACCTTATCCCCTCAGGACCCTAAATACAAGGGAATTTATGAAGGTAATCAAACGCAAAGGGACCGTGCCTTGCACCAGGGGACCGTTTTCCCCTGGCTGGCCGCTTTCTTTGCCGAGGCTTATCTGGATATTCACAAGCAGGGAGGATTAACTTTCGTGAAGCGTATGTTGGACGGCTTTGAAGAGGAGCTGGAAAACCACTGTATTGGTACCATATCGGAATGTTTTAACGGTAACCCGCCGCATATAGGAAAGGGTGCAGCATCGATGGCCTGGAATGTTGCCGGAGTATTGCATATCATTAAGTTAATTGAAAAATACAGTAGTTTATGAGAGTGTTAATGTTTGGGTGGGAATTTCCGCCTCACATATCGGGAGGTCTTGGTACCGCTTGTTTTGGTCTTACAAGGGGATTATCATATATCCCTGACCTGCAGGTACTGTTTGTTGTCCCAAAAGCCTTCGGTGATGAAGAGGTAAAGGGAATGAGTCTCATTGGTGCTAATCATGTGCCGGTCAAACACCGTAAGCTTTTCATGAAGTATTTTAATGGCACTCTGGATTATATCGAGGTTGGAGCCAAATTGATGCCCTATACTCAACCCGATGAATATTATCGACTTAAAAAATCGGAAAAGACTAAGAAAAAAGAGCAATATATTCAGACCGATGAAATGGGCTTATTACCTTTTTCCGGTGCCTATGATGGTGATTTGTTGCAGGAAATTCATAATTATGCTCTTGTAGCCAATATTATTGCTCAGGATTATTCCTTTGATGTGATACATGCCCACGACTGGCTTACCTACCCCGCAGGCATCGCTGCTAAAGAAGCTGCCGGAAAGCCCCTGGTGGTTCATGTCCATGCTACCGACTTTGACCGTAGCGGTGGAAGTGCTAATCCTGCGGTCTTTAATATCGAGAAAAGGGGAATGGAAGCCGCCGATAAGGTCATTGTGGTGAGCAACCTTACCAGGCGTACCGTAATTGAAAAATATGGTATCCCCGAAGAAAAAATTACCACTGTTTACAATGCTGTGGAACCCTATGTCCATAAGGAGAAACCTCTATATAAAAAAGGTATCAACGAGAAATTGGTCACTTTTCTGGGAAGAATCACCATGCAAAAAGGACCTGAATACTTTGTAGAGGCTGCCAGTCGGGTGTTGCAACGTATCGATAATGTGCGGTTTGTGATGGCCGGAAGTGGAGATATGATGCATCGGATGATTCGTCGTGCCGCACAGCTAAAAATTATGGATAAATTTCATTTTACCGGTTTTCTCAGGGGAGAGGAAGTTTTTTCTATGCTGGCCATGAGCGATTTGTATGTTATGCCATCGGTTTCTGAACCTTTTGGTATTTCACCTCTGGAAGCCATGCAAAGTAATGTGCCTGTACTGATTTCACATCAGTCGGGGGTTGCCGAAATCCTCACCTATGCCATTAAAACCAATTTTTGGGATGTTGATGCCATGGCCGATGCCATTTATGGTGTACTGAAGTATCCTTCACTGTCGAAGATGTTTGTTAAACATGGGAGGAAGGAGGTGGAATCTTTAAAATGGGAAAAATCAGCCCTTAAGGTTAAAGAAATTTACGATGGTTTGCTGACAGCCGGCAGTCAGAAATCCGGGTAATGTCAGCAATTAATAGGAGCCTTTCGATACCTTAACTAATGAAACGAGCATGGCGGCTTTTGCCACAAAAGAGCATGTATAAACGACAAAGGCAGAAGAAGTCAATAGTCGTTAGTGATTAGTCAATAGTCAACAGTCATTAGTGATTAGCGTTGATTAACTAATTACTAATTACTAACCACAAACAACTAACCACTAACAACAAACCACTGTTGACTGCTATTAAGAAACAATATATCAATAAAGTAAGTAAAATTTATACGAATGAAGACAGTTTGTTTATACTTCCAGGTTCATCAGCCATTTCGTTTTCGAAGATATCGCTTTTTCGATATAGGAAATGATCATTACTATTTTGATGATTATACCAATGAATCCATACTTAACAAAATTGCCACCAATTGCTATCTGCCAACCAATGAGTTGTTATTGCGGCTTATTGAAAAATTTAAGGGAAAATTTAAGGTGTCATTCAGTATTACGGGGGTTGCCATAGAGCAGTTTAAGCTCTATGCCCCCGAGGTGCTTGAAAGTTTTAAAAAGCTTGCCGACACCGGGTGTGTGGAATTTTTGGGAGAGACCTATGCGCACTCTTTGGTGGCATTGAAAGATGAAGCTGCATTCAGGCAGCAGGTGATGTCCCATTCCGATTTGATGGAGGAATTATTTGGGAAACGTCCTGTTGTTTTTCGAAATACCGAACTCATTTATTCCGACCAAATCGGCGAAATGGTGGCACGAATGGGCTTTAAAGCCATGCTCACCGAAGGTGCCAAACATGTTTTGGGGTGGAAAAGTCCTAACTTCTTATACTGCAATGTTCTGAATCCAAGGTTAAAGGTGTTGCTTAAAAATTTTAAGCTCAGCGATGACATTGCTTTCCGCTTTGGCAATAAAGAATGGAGCGAATGGCCTCTGACCGGTAGTAAATTTGCCGGTTGGATTAGGCAATTGGATAGAAAGGAAGAAGTGGTTAACCTCTTTTTGGACTACGAAACCTTTGGTGAACATCAACGCAAAGAGACCGGTATCTTTGAGTTTTTGGAATATTTGCCTGCCGAAATCTTACGATACAGGTCGCTCAAATTTGGAACCCCTTCTGAGATTGCGGCCGAATTACAGGTGGTGGCACCCGTTAAAGTTCCCAATCCCGTTTCCTGGGCCGATGAAGAACGTGACCTTACCGCCTGGTTGGGCAATGAAATGCAGCAGGAAGCTTTTGACAAACTGTACGACCTTTTGCCCAAAATGAGTCGTTGTACCGACTCAAAATTACTTCAGGATTGGAACTACCTGCAATGCAGTGACCATTTATATTATATGTGTACCAAGTTCTTTTCCGACGGGGATGTGCACGCATATTTTAACCCCTATGAAACCCCTTACGAGGCTTTTATCAATTATATGAATGTGTTGAGCGATTTTTCCCTGAGACTAAATGCCGCGGTGCCGTCTAATTCGGAACAAAAAGAACTGGCTGGTCTGACAACTATTCTGGAAGAAAAAGACAGCAAAATCAAAAAACTTGAAGAAGAGTTGAATTTGATTCGCAGCCGAAAGCGAAAAAGCAAAGTAAAAAAAGACGGTGTTAAGAAGCGCAAAACTACTGCAAAGGACGTCAGTGCTTCTACATCGGAAAAGCCCGAAAGCAAGGCTAAAAAAGAAGTGAAACCTAAGAAAGTTAATAAGGTTACTTAAAAAGGCAGAGCTATATGGTAATTGATTGAATACAGAAGGAAATATTTTCTTTTTGTTATTCCTGAAACAGATTGGCTTTTGAGGTAACGACAATATTCAGAACGATAGATATCGTTTCAATAAAATGTTTAACAGAAAAATAAGTAGAAATGACAGATAATATTTTAAAACCCGATTTTGTTTTTGAAACAAGTTGGGAAGTATGCAATAAGAGTGGTGGTATCCATACCGTATTAGCCTCAAAAGCCAATACACTTGTCGAACAGTTTAATGACCATGTGATATTTATTGGTCCCGATGTGTGGCGTGGACCGGGTGAAAATCCCGAATTTTTGCCCGACCATAATCTTTTTGTGGAGTGGCAGGAAGTACTGCATCGTGAAGGATTAAAGGTAAAAACCGGCCGATGGAATATTCCGGGGAAGCCTGTTGTGCTTTTGATTGATTTTAGCCCGCTGATAACTCAAAAAAATGAAATCCTCACCAGGTTGTGGGAAAGTTTTAAGGTTGATAGCCTTTCCGGGCAATGGGACTATGTGGAACCGGCCCTCTTCGGTTATGTGGTGGGGATGGTTATTGAAAGCTATTATAAGTTCTTCATTTCGGAAAGTGAAAAGGTGGTGGCTCACTTTAATGAATGGATGACCGGTAGCGGGGCTCTTTATCTGAAAGACCATCTGCTGCAAATCGGTACTGTTTTCACAACGCATGGAACTGTTGTGGGACGGTCGCTGGCTCAACGTAATGAATCTATTTTTCAGAATTTTCAGGAACATGATGCCGATGCCAAAGCGGCGGAAATGAACGTAGCTTCAAAGCACTCACTGGAAAAAATCACAGCCCGGAATGTGGATTGTTTTACCACAGTATCCGAAATTACTGCCAAAGAGTGTTCCCGTTACCTGGCTCATGATGTAAATGTTATAACCCCCAATGGGTTTGATAACAGAATTGTCCCGGAAGGCGAAGAATATCAATCCGTCAGATTAAAGGCCAGAGAAAAAATGGCAGAAGTGGTTCATGCCCTTACTGGGGCTGATGTGAGCAACGATGCTTTGTTTGTCATTAATAGTGGGCTCTACGAATTTCATAATAAGGGTGCCGACCTCTTTCTCGATATTTTAAAACACCTTTCTGCAAATTATGAAAATAAAAAAGAGATTATAGCCTTTGTTTTTATCCCCGCTAAAATTTACGGTGCCAGAATTGACCTGGAAGAACGTATCAATTCGGGAATTAGCGGTGAGCCCCTGCCCAATCCTTATCTCACACACGGATTAAATGATATTTCAATCGATCCGGTTATTAAACGAATTAAGGATATCCATCTGAAAAACGATTCATCGCAACGTATACGCTTGATTTTCGTGCCTTGTATTCTGGATGGCCATGACGGCATTTTTAATATGCCTTATTACGACCTTCTCACAGGAATGGATCTTTCCATATTCCCATCCTATTATGAACCCTGGGGTTATACCCCTCATGAGAGCATAGCTTTTGGGGTGCCGGTAATAACGACCAACCTGGCCGGTTTTGGTCAATGGGCCTCACTTCATTCACGTGGACTGGACGATGGAATAGAAGTGGTGGTGCGAAACGACAATAACTATTCAGAAGTTGTTCAGAAAATTGCAGGGCTGGTCAATGCCTTTACATTAAAAACGAAGGAGCAAATCGATGCCATTCGGCTTAATGCCGAAAAAATTGCAGGATTGCTGGAGTGGAAAAATTTAATACAAAACTACTATAGAGCTTATGATGTGGCGCTGAAAGCTGTCGACAACCGGCAGGATAAATTTACTGCCGTTAAGCGTGGGGCACGTATTAAACTTGTTCCGGAATCCTCTGCAGTGCCGGGATGGAAAAAACTTATTGTGAAATCGCAATTGCCCGAACGCATAAAAGTGCTTCATGAATTAACCCGAAACCTTTGGTGGGCATGGAATCCCAAAATGGTGGAGCTCTTTGAATACATTAGTCCTGAAACATGGGAAAAAGTAGGTAAAAATCCCGTGAAGTTACTGGATAAGGTCTCTTTTGAGCGTCTTTCACAGCTGGCGGAGGATGCCGGTTTTGTTGCCCGGCTGGATGCATTGTATCATGAATTTCGGGAATATATGGACCGTGATTTTTCTGAAGATGTACGTATCGCTTATTTCAGTATGGAATACGGCTTAACCAATGTTTTGAAAACCTATTCGGGGGGGTTGGGCATCCTGGCCGGCGATTATTTGAAAGAGGCCAGCGACCGGGGCATTAGGATGACCGCTGTAGGTCTTCTTTACCGTTTTGGCTACTTTACCCAAACCCTTTCTATCAGCGGAGAACAAACGGCCGTGTACGAGGCTCAGGATTTTTCCATGCTTCCGCTCGAAGAGGTGCGTGATGAGAAGGGGCACCCGCTGTTTATTTCCGTTGAATTTCCGGGCCGTCATTTAGACGCTAAGGTTTGGAAGGCTCAAGTGGGAAGGGTGGCACTTTATCTGCTGGATGCCGACGTGGAACGTAATGCACCTGCCGACAGACAGGTAACCCACCAACTGTATGGCGGCGACAGAGAAAACCGCCTTAAACAGGAAATACTACTGGGGATGGGAGGTATCAGGCTTCTAAATGCTTTGGGGGTGTCGACCGACCTCTATCACATCAATGAAGGTCATGCCGCCTTAATCAATGTTGAACGACTGGCCAACCTTGTCAATAAAAAGTTCAACTTTTCCGAAGCACTCGAAGTGGTCAGAGCAACTTCTCTTTTTACTACTCATACGCCTGTGCCGGCAGGTCACGACGCCTTTGATGAGGATATGTTTAGGGTCTATTTGCGTCATGTACCCGATAAGTTAAAAATAACATGGGAGGAGTTTATGGACCTGGGGCGTGACCATTCCGCCCATGAAGAGGAATTTTCCATGAGTGTTCTGGCAGCCAAAACATCGGGCGAAATGAACGGGGTTAGTAAACTGCACGGTTTAGTGACCCGTAAAATGTTTTGTAACCTTTGGCACGGCTACTTCCCGGATGAATTGCATATCGGCTATGTTACCAACGGTGTGCACTATGGTACCTGGACAGCCTCAGAATGGCAGGACTTCTACAAAGAGATGTTTGGCAACAATTTTCTTAACGATGTTTCCAATCCGGATGCATGGAAAAGAATCTATGATATCCCTGATAAAAAAATATGGGAAATCAGGCATGTCTTGCGTAAAAAATTGATGGATTTTGTCCGAAACAGGCTAAAAGACAATATGACCCAACGGCACGACTCGCCATCACGCATCGTAGAAGTTCTCGACAGCATGGACGATAGTGCACTGACCATTGGCTTTGCACGTCGTTTTGCCACCTATAAGCGCGCTCATTTACTGTTTCGTGACCTGGAGCGTTTGTCTGAAATTGTCAATGATTCGCAGCGGCCGGTTCAGTTTCTCTTTGCCGGGAAGGCTCACCCTGCCGACAAAGAAGGTCAGGCCCTGATAAAACAAGTTATCGATATCTCTAAAAGGCCGGAATTTATTGGTAAGATTATTTTTCTGGAAAACTATGATATAGAGTTGGCCAAACGGTTGGTCAGCGGAGTAGATGTGTGGTTGAATACGCCTACCCGTCCGCTCGAAGCTTCCGGTACCAGTGGCCAGAAAGCCGTGCTTAACGGGGTGCTCAATTTTAGTGTCCTCGACGGATGGTGGTACGAAGGATATGAAGAAGAGGCCGGCTGGAGCCTTACCGACAAACGGTCATTTGAAAACCAGAGCTTCCAGGATGAACTGGATGCCGCGACCATTTACAGTATCCTTGAAAATGAAATTGTACCTCTTTTCTATGATGTAAACGATGAAAAATTGCCTGTGGGATGGATTCGGTATATTAAAAATTCTGTAGCTCATATAGCGCCACAATTTACCACCAGAAGGATGATCGATGATTATCTGGACCGCTTTTATAACCCTATGCATTTCAGGCTGAAGACTTTGGGTGCCAACGATTGTGCATTGATACATGAAATCTCTGACTGGAAACGAAGGGTTACGGCGGGATGGAATGATATTGAAATTCTGGAAGTGAATATGCCCGATATTGCCCAACAGGAGCTGGGTATTGGAGATGATTATGTTATTGATGTGAAGCTCGACCTTCATCAGTTGGAAGATTTGGATGTGGGCATGGAAATGTTGATTGTGGATACTATTGAAGGAGATTATCCAACAGTATTGCACAAAGAACCCTTCGTGATAACCGGGAAAGAAGGATCGGTAGTCTCGTACGAGATGAAATACAGGTTGAACCTTCCGGGGTCATATAAATTTGGTATTCGGATGTTCCCTAAAAACGATTATTTGCCTAATCAACAAGATTTCGGGCTGGTGCGATGGTTTTAACAACCGGCTCAGTGTAGCCTGGGGGTAGGAATTTTTTTCAGAATCAGACCGGTGCGATTGGGTAAATACAGCTTGAGCTGAAAGCCGTTGTTGGGGGTTTTCCCAACAGGGCGGGCAAAATAGAGCTGTTGCTGATCGATACGGTCGAAACCCCCAAATTCCGGTCGGTCCGAATTGAGAAGTATCTGATATTTCCCCGGTGCCACAGGGATGCCGTAGTCGGGAAACGACCGCGTGGGATGAAAATTGAAGACTATCAGAAATTCGCCTCTGTTGAATGCAAGTATCTTGTCTCCCTCATTGGCCAGGTTGAGATAGACCGGATTGAATGACAACAGGTCATTCTCCGTTACCGTGGTGAGCATCGCACGGTCGAATGCTGCCAGCCATTCATATTTGAGGGTTGGGTCATCGGCCAGTGACCACTGACGACGTGCATAATGGTACGACCAATGGTTCCCTTCGCGGGGAAAGTCAATCCATTCGGGATGTCCGAATTCATTACCCATGAAGTTGAGGTATCCCCCATTGGCCGTTGTTATGGTAACCAAACGAATGATTTTATGGAGGGCCACGGCCCTGTCGATGACGAGGCTGGGTTTCTCTTTGCTCATGAATTCATACATCTCCTTGTCGGCCAGTCGAAACATAATGGTTTTATCGCCCACCAGGGCCTGGTCGTGCGATTCGGTGTACGAGATGGTTCTTTCTTCCGGGCGATGAATGGTCAGCTCATGAAAAATGGTTCCCATGTTCCACTCTTCGTCTGTCATATCTTTGATGAGTTTGATCCAAAAGTCGGGAATGCCCATCGACAACCGGTAGTCAAAGCCTAAGCCACCCTCTTCCGGCGGGACGCCCGTGCCCGGGTATCCGCTCACCTCCTCGGCAATGGTGATGGCATTGGGGTTTATTTTGTGGATGAGGTGGTTGGCAAGCATCAGATATGTCAAAGCGTTGTTGTCGCGACTGTTGTCAAAATAGTCGTCATAGCCCGAAATGGCTTTTCCCAGTCCGTGATGGGTATATAACATGCTGGTGACACCATCGAACCGAAAACCGTCGAAGTGAAATTCTTCCAGCCAATAGCGACAGTTGGACAAGAGAAAGGCCACCACTTCCTTCTTGCCGTAATCGAAGCATCGCGAATCCCACGCCGGATGAAAGCCTCTTTCGCCCGGATAGAAATATTGATCGAGTGTGCCGTCGAAACGACTCAATCCTTCCTCTTCATTCTTTACCGCATGTGAATGGACGATGTCCATGATGACGGCCAGCCCCATTTCGTGGGCTTTGTTGATCAGATACTTCAAATCTTCCGGAGTGCCAAAGCGACTGCTCGGCGCAAAAAAGTTGGATACATGATACCCAAAGCTGCCATAATAGGGGTGTTCCTGTACGGCCATGAGCTGTACCACGTTGTAACCCGCTTTCTTTATACGGGGTAAAACATTTTCGGCAAAAGCCCGGTAGGTGCCCACGCCTCCTGCTTCCTGCGCCATGCCTACATGTGCCTCGTAAATGATTGGATGCGAAAAGGATTGATGAAAGCCCTCATCGTTCCACTCAAAACGTTTTTCGGGGTGCCATACCTGTGCGCTGAACAGTAATGTCTCCGAATCCTGAATCACCCTGCGGGCATAGGCCGGTATCCGGTATCCCGAACCAAAGGGCCATTCTATGTACAATTTGTAAAAATCGAGATGCTTCAATACCGTTTTCGACAGAAAAATTTCCCATATCCCATGGTCTTTCCTCTGCAGGCGAAACGATTCATCGGGTTTCCAATCCGAAAAATCACCCACTAAATATATTTTTTCGGCATTGGGCGCCCATTCGCGGAATACCCACCCTTCGCTGTAGCTGTGTAGCCCGAAAAACAAATGATTTTCTGCGAAGTGAATAAGTCCGCCATGGGCGTCACAAATTTCTTCCAGTAAATCCCGGTAACGCGAATGTGTGGCTTCCAGGGCCGAAGCGTACGGACGCAGCCAGTCGTCTTTCTCTATTAAGGGTAACATGGTCATAACATTGGGGGTTTAAGGGTAACAGCGGGATGGAACCCGGTTTTTCCGGTTAAGGCATCAGACAATAATAAGAATTGAGTGATTTCCGCTCTCTTCTTTCGAGCCCTTAAGAATATTTCGGGTATCAGTGTGGGAACCTTTTTATTTAGGAAGTTTGTTTTCAATGTCTTGTTCATTCAGGTTGATGATTGTACAATATAAGGAATTTACCGGTGATGTGGGGTAATTTATTTTAATAAGAAGGCTTTAGTCAGAATATAGGAAATCCAAAATAACAGAAGAGAGGCTTCCGCTCTGAAAACTGATTCATCTGCATAATAGTTGCTGTTTGCCAGGCGATTTTATATCAGTGATGTTCAAAGGCTGAGAAGTTGCCCTCAAAATATTGAGAAATAGTCTGGGGTTGGTGTTTGTTTTGTTATGGAATTATTTTCCTTTAACTAGCATAGTGATAGGTTTTTCTACAAATGGGCTTGTCAATTTCCGTACTAAAGAATTGGAATTATTTCTGCTTATAAAGGGTTTAACTGGTTGAAGTGAATCTAACTACTTTTTTTATTGTGTTATTATCACAAGAGCTGTTTCATCTCTTCAGAACCAAAAAATAAAAACATTTCACTTAGGGCCTTATTAGGTTTATCTGAATCAAAGTGTCCTAAAGAGCAGGCATTGTCGATAGCTTTTTTAAGATAGGGTTTCAGTTTAGTGTAAATATCATTGTCTTGCTTAGTGTAGTATCTTTGCGTTTTTTCATAGTCCTTAAGATGTGATTTCAGCTGATCTTCAACTTTAGCACATGTGCTAAACACTCTTGATGTTTTTTGAAAATGTAACAGGAACCAAAATTCCAAACAAGGATTATTCGTTATCACTACGACATTTTTGTATTTCTCATTAATAATTTTTTGATATTCAATAAATTTTTGAATAGGATTTTCTCGACCTATGGGGGTCTCTCTTGCTTCTTTTAATAATTGATCAAAGTCTACAATCCAGTAAATTTTCGGGTACTCTTTTTCAACCAGCTCTTTTACTAATTCGAATTGTTGTGAGATGTTTTTTTTATCTGGTATTTCGGGTTTAATTTTAAATCTGAGATTCGGTTCATTACGTTTTAACATGTTCAAATACCAAACTTCAGATTTTCCATCTACAACAAAGGCATAAGTTGTTTCTGCTTTACGTCCTATATGTCTTCTCCTTCTCATAAATTAAGGTCGATGAAGATGTCTCCTAAATTGGGTGTACCCTTCAACTTTCCGCTTTTATAGGCATTCAGAATATTTGATGTGTTTCTAATTACAGAACTGTCAAAATCCGCCAATGAATATAAATCGGTAGACGAATCTTCTTGCTTGTCGGTAAACCATATGGCATCGTTTCTGAAAATATCTTTATTGTCCAGAATTTCTCGGTTATGGGTGGTGGCAATAATTTGAGAACTATTAGTATTAATCAGAAACAAGATAATAAAATGCGAAAGAAGGTCGGGATGTAAGGAAGACTCTAATTCATCAATAGGAATAGCTGTCGGCCTTTTTATTAGTAGGGCCAATAAGCCTGCAAAACCGTAAAATCGTCTGGTCCCTTGCGACTCCTGTTTCAATGGTAACGAATATTTTACATTATTAACGGTATGTTCTAATTCTATTTTCACGGAAGTGAACTTACCTTTTTCTTCAAGGGCTTTAATTTTCCCGTTAGATTCATTGAGTCGATTTTTTAATAGATTCAGAATTTCATCAGGAATCTCTTCTTCTTCCTCTTGGATTATAATGTCAGAAATATTTAAATCTGCTTTTTTTAATATGGTTGTTACGTCTTTCTTAGATAATTCGTTTCGATCAATTTTTGAGGTAATGAAGGCGTCTAAGGAAGTCCTTGGTTCAACCAGCGGATACAAATAGTTTTTAAACCAATCGGTTGTTTCTTTAAGTTCTTTTATGTTGGCATTGGTTTTTAAGAAGCCTCCTAAAACCGTGTTGTTCCAAAGGGTATTGGCTTCCAGATTTCGTTCAGTGTTTTTTTCTATTTTAATTTTGCTGCCAAATTTTATTTCGGTGAGCTGGTTATTTATATCTGTATTTCGTTTAAAAACAACCGCTCGTTTGGGATTGTAAAAATATAATACTTCCCTTACGATGGCTTTCCTAAAAAACTCAACTTCGTAGAGGTATTTAACATCGTTGTGCAAAAACTCGATACCTAATACAGTGTTTTGCTGCGGGGTTTTGGGGTCAAACAGGAATGGTTGGAATTCGAACTCATCCGTCTTTTTTTCTTTGGGTTGCAGTACTAGTTCTCTTAAAAAATTGAGGGCTTGAAGAATGGTGCTTTTCCCTGATGCGTTTGATCCGTAAATTAGAGCCATCTTTAAGATTCTGTAGCCGCTTTTGTGAATAACGTAATTATCTTCAAGATGCGTGGATTTATCGGCTTCAAAGGATAAGGTTTGCCTATCCTTTATGGGACCAAAATTTTGTATGCTGAAGTTGAGTATCATTTTTCTCTTTAAAATTGCAATTGATTAGCAAATTTAAGGATAAAAAAATGATAATTGCAAGAATGTATCGTAAATTTGAAAATAAATTGCAAATTTGATAGGTTGTTTTTTCTGTGGAAGGCTCCGTTTAATTTTTGTCCCTTCGTCATACATGTTATCTAAAATATCCCTACTTCCCATGAATAAAGAAAAGCACTCTGTTTCTTTGCGTCTTTGCGTTTAATTAATTCTGTTGATACACCGGGGTGATTTTTTCGAAAACGTGCTGCATGCTGCAGCGCCCGGGAAACTTTGTCGCCGACGTGCTGCAAGCTGCAGCGCCCGGGAAACTTTGTCGCCGACGTGCTGCAAGCTGCAGTGCCCGGGAAACTTTGTCGCCGACGTGCTGCACGTTGCAGCGCCCGGGAAACTTTGTCGCCGACGTGCTGCAAGCTGCAGCGCCCGGGAAACTTTGTCGCCGACGTGCTGCAAGCTGCAGCGCCCGGGAAACTTTGTCGCCGACGTGCTGCACGTTGCAGCGCCCGGGAAACTTTATAAGTAAGACAATGAATTTTTTTTAAAAAATATTGAAAAATAAAGGTTTAATTTATATTTTAACATGTGTTTAGATATGGTCTTATCAATGCCTACTAAAATTCATGTGTTATGTTTATCAATGCTTTAATTTATCGGTTACATAACAGTGAATTTCTTCAGTATTTCGATTTTTTGCTGGAGATACTGAAGACCAAGGATCCGGACCTTTTGAAGATCAGGGAAATTTATGACAGGATTTTGTCGAAGTACCAGCTCATGACATCCATCTTTAAGCCTGAGAGGGGTAGCGATTTAACACCCCTTTTGGAGGAGGCGGATGAGCGTAGAGATGCGGCCATTAACGGCCTGCTTGCATTATTGGATGCTTACCTAAATCATGCGAATTCGCAAAAGCGAGATGCCGCCATGCTGCTTCTTAATGAAGCAAGTCCTTATGGTCGTGGTATTTCGCGGCTCAACTATCAGTCGGAGACGAGCACCATCGACAGCCTGATAAATAAATGGAAAGGCTCGGCTGAGTGTATGACGGCTTTTGAAACGTTGGGTATCACAGATTGGTTAGAAGAGTTGGAGAATGCCAATCAAACATTTCGTCAATATTATCTTGAACGGTTGAAAGAGGATGCCAATAGTCCGGAGATTAAACTGAAAGATCTTCGGAAAGAGATGACCGATCTTTATCGGTTATTGACCAATCATCTGGAGGTGCAAGCCAACATCAGTGATGATCCCCTCTACGATGAGGTGATACGTGCAATCAATGAGTTGAATGAACGGTACAACAGATTGGTTATCGCCCGTCAAGGAGGAGACGAGGAGGATAGTGATACCTCTTCGGGTGATGAATCAGATAGTGTGTCAAGTGAATACGGACAAAACTAATGTTTAACGATGCAGGTGTTGATAAGGCTATGTCAAAATCATTGACTCATTCCCCGGACAATTCCCTCCGGGGATTTTTTTGATACTCGTTGGAGTAAAGTCATTCTTTGACAAGTGTGTCTTTTAATTTCTTATCTCAGTTTTCCATCCTCAAAATTCTACTAGCTAATCATAGCCCAGTTAATTTTTTGTTGAGCCAGTTTTTTTAGTTGTCGATTAAGGATGTCATTTTCGGGTTTTTGGAGGAGGGGATCTTCCTTGAGGATATCCATTGCGGCGTTACGTGCCAGTTGAAGGATGTGAGCATCTTTTGCCAGGTTGGAAATTTTAAGGTCGAAGGGGAGTCCTGATTGCTGCGTGCCTTCCAGGTCGCCCGGGCCACGAAGTTTCATGTCGGCTTCGGCAATTTCGAAGCCGTTATTGGTTTGGGTCATTATTTCCATTCGTTTTTTAGTTTCTTTGGCGAGCTTATAATCGGTCATTAAGATACAATAGCTCTGGTCGGCGCCTCTGCCCACCCTGCCTCGGAGCTGGTGCAGTTGTGATAATCCGAATCGTTCGGCACTTTCGATAACCATTACTGTGGCATTGGGCACGTTGACACCCACTTCGATAACGGTCGTAGCCACCAGAATTTTGGATTTACCTGATGCGAATTCCTGCATGGCGGCATCTTTTTCGGCCGGTTTCATTTTGCCGTGGAGCATCGTTACCTTTTGATTGGGAAATACTTCCCGGATGTACCGGAAGCCATCGGTCAGGTTTTTGAAGTCAAGGTTTTCTGACTCTTCTATTAAAGGATAAACGATATAGACCTGCCGGCCGGCGTTGAGCTGTTTTTGAATAAACTTGTTAACTTCCAGTCGTTTGTTGTGGTATACATGAGTGGTATGCACCGGTTTCCGACCGGGCGGTAATTCATCTATTACCGATACGTCCAAATCTCCGTAAATGGTCATGGCCAGTGTTCGGGGGATGGGAGTAGCTGTCATGACCAGTATGTGTGGCGGAGTGGAATTTTTTTTCCACAGTTTGGCGCGTTGTGCCACCCCAAACCGGTGTTGCTCGTCGATGACCACCAACCCCAGATTTTTGAACTGAACCGTGTCTTCGATTAGAGCATGGGTTCCAATAAGGATGTTGAGGGATCCGTCCAGAAGGGCGGCATGAATACGTTTGCGGTCTGATTGACGCGTTGAGCCGGTGAGCAGCTCAATGGAAACATCCATGCCCTTAAGAAATTGCCGGATGGTTTCAAAGTGTTGGGTAGCCAGTATTTCGGTTGGGGCCATCAGGCATGTCTGATAATTATTGTCGATGGCGATGAGCATGACCATTAGTGCCACCAGGGTTTTTCCGCTGCCCACATCTCCCTGTAACAGACGGTTCATTTGCCGGCCGCTGCCCATATCTTTTCTCATTTCTTTGATAACCCTTTTTTGGGCATTGGTTAGTTCAAAAGGCAAATTGTGTTCATAAAAATGGTTGAAAATGGTTCCCACTTTTTTGAATACATGCCCTTTGGTGCTGAATGTGCGCTGATTGCGAAGACGAAGTATGTTTAACTGGATATAAAATAATTCTTCGAACTTAAGCCGGAACGATGCTTTCTGAAGGGTTTGTGCATCGGGTGGCAAATGGATGTATCGAAGCGCATCGTTGAGTTTCATCAGCTTCATTTTATCTATTAATGAAGCCGGCAGAGTTTCCGGAATAGATGATTGATAATTTTGAAACAGATTTTGAATCAGTTTGAAAATGGCACGGGAATTCAGGTAGCTACTTTTCATTTTTTCGGTGGTGGGATAAAAGGGTTGTAGCCCCTGAAAAATGGGAATTTTACCGGGTTGTTCTTTCTCCAGCTCGGGGTGCACCACACTAATGGTACGGTTGAAGATGGTTGGCTTGCCAAAAAGAATATAGGTTTGATTGGGTTTCAATTGTTCTTTAAAATACTTGATACCTTTAAACCATACCAGTTCCATTGTTCCGGTGCCATCCGAAAAGGTTGCTACCATTCTTTGTCCGCGTCCCTGACCAACCAGTTTTAAGGATGTTATTTTTCCTCTTACCTGGATATAAGGCATCTCGCCGTTGATTTCCCTGATGGAATAAAAGCGACTACGATCTACATATTTATATGGAAAGTGATACAATAAATCTTCAAAAGAGGCAATGCGAAGCTCTTTTTTGAGTATTTCGGCCTTTTTGGGGCCTACTCCCGGAAGATACATTATATTTTTTGTGGCCAGGTCAGACATCAACGAAACTATATTGAAGTTGCTTTAATCCGTTTGGTTTGGAATATGGAACACGATTCGCAACAGATTTAGAATAATGAGCGAAGCATGAAAACGGTAAACAGCATCAAAAATAGGCCAATCCTTTTTTTCTGACAAATGACCGACTCAATATCTTCTGTTGGTGTTGCATGAGCCGGGCCGTGGAAATAGTGGTCTGGTGTTTTATGCATAATGGACAGACAACTATTAATTAGTCGATAAAAACCGGAGAATTAGAACTAAGGACCAAAGACCAAGAACTAATGCCTAAATACTGATGATTCAATTACTTTTGGCCAATAATGAACTTTATACTATTTGAAGCAAAAAGAAGGGGTTCATCAATAAAAATTGGTGAACCCCTGATAATCTGGCAACAATAAACTTATTCGTTAGGATTTTTAATTTTATCGGCGGCATCCTGAGCTGCTTCTTTGGTTGCATCTGCTGCTTCACCAACTTTTTCTTTAACTTCTTCGGCAGCTTCTTCTACCTTATCCTTAGCTTCTTCTGCGGCTTCTTCTGCGCTATCCATAGCGTCATCGGCAGTTTCGGCAACATCTTTTGCTGCCTTTTCAACTTTTTCGGTAGTAGTTTCTACAGCTTCTTCTTCGACTTTCTTTTCTTTTCCGGATTGACCGGCACAAGCCATCAGGCCTGCTACCATTAAAAACAAAATAAATTTTTTCATAGTTTAAGAGTTTTTAGGGTTTGATTTAATAATGTGTAATTGGCAACATTTTGGAATACAATTGCTAAGGTATGAAAAAAATCTTTCGAATGCAATAAGGGAAATTAAAGAAATCGTTATGGAATTTTCAATTTATGATATAGATAATTGTAACTTTGTTTGTTTTTTTGTTAATAAAATGAGTAGTGATGACTTTTTTCGAGGTTTAGTTAATAATAGCCGGGAGTGTGTCTAATTTTGTGATTTTTGTTATTTTCAATGCCTCGATTTTAATAGTAGAGACAATAAATTTCAACCGCAAGAAAATCCAATTGATTTGAAATTAGATATTATTAAATACCGCCTTGGTTCTTATTTAAAATATTTGATGAAAGCCCGCCACCGAAAAGGGTATGGGATTCATTCTCCTTTTGCCTTTTACCTGGTTCGAGAGTTATTGGGCGAAAAGCATCCGTTTTATGCTTTTAAAAAAATAGAAGCTGTTCGGCAATCGTTGCTTAAAAACCATACTGTCATAAATAATGATACTTTGGGAGCACCCTCTGTTTCCGGACAAAAGCAGCGCAGTGTCAGGAAGTTGGTATCTTCGGGCAGTTTGCCCGCCAAATATGGAGTTTTCCTTTTCAGATTAATCAATTATTTTGAGGCGAAAAACATATTGGAGCTTGGTACCGGTACCGGCTTGAGTACCCTTTGGCTGGCATTGCCTGATTCGAGGTCGAGGGTGATAACCATTGAAGGTTGTAAAGAGTTATGTGACTTTTCCAGGCAGGTCTTTGAAATGGTGGATGTGAACAACGTAGAAGTAATTAATGGTTCATTTGTTAATATACTCCCGGCCCTGGTTGAAGAAATAGACTCCCTGGATTTTGTGTTTTTTGATGGAGATCATCGCAAGGAGTCGGTTCTTAAATATTTTGAGTGGTGTTTAAAAAAAGCACATAATAATTCGATTTTTGTTTTTGATGACATTCATTGGAGTCCGGATATGGAGGCGGCATGGAAAACCATTTTACAGCATCCGAAAATTACCGTTTCGTTTGATCTTTACCGCATTGGAATAATTTTTTTCCGGAAGGAATGTACCCGTCAGCATTACATTGTACGCTATTAAGGCCAAAAGGAAAGAGCCAATGGTATTGGTTTGAAAGATTAGAAAACACCCTGATTTTAAACCAATGCAGTCAATAGTCATCTAAAGAACAACAGATTTTATTTTGCCCGATAGCGCATTCAATAAACAGATGTTACAAAAAATAATTATAAAGCAATGGATGATACGGTAATATTGATAGAAGAGCTGCATAAGCATTACCACTTAGGGAACCAGGTGGTCAAAGCTTTAAATGGAGTATCACTTACCATAAAAAAAGGAGAATATGTTGCTATAATGGGCCCCTCGGGATCGGGCAAGTCAACACTAATGAATCTTATAGGCGCTTTGGATACACCTTCATCCGGCCGTTACATCTTGAATGGGAACGATGTTAGTCATATGTCGGATGACAAACTGGCGGAGATACGCAACAGAGAGATAGGCTTTGTTTTTCAGACGTTTAATTTATTGCAAAGATATTCGGCCCTGGAAAATGTGGTTTTGCCATTGGTTTATGGAGGTGTGCCTCGAGAAGAAAGGTATAGGCGGGGGAAAGAAGCTTTGGTAAATGTTGGGTTGGAGGATCGGATGTTGCATAAACCCAATGAATTGTCTGGTGGTCAAAGGCAGCGGGTTGCCGTGGCGCGTGCATTGGTAAATAATCCCTCATTAATATTGGCGGATGAGCCTACCGGTAATTTGGATACCAAAACATCCATAGATATTATGCGTTTGTTTGATCAGATTCATGCCGCCGGAAATACCATAGTTTTGGTTACCCACGAGGAAGATATTGCCCAGTATGCCGAGCGAATCGTCAGACTGCGAGACGGCCGGATAGAAAGTGATGTTATGAACGAGGCACGCATCCAGGCCTGAAACATTTTTATCCTATTCAACTGACTTGTTGGTAGAGCGGTGCTATCGTTTAGGCGCTTTTTCGTCAGGGAACCTTTTTCGGTATTCATCCCAGAATTTGCCGATTTCTGCCTTTACTTCTCGGTGGAGACACAGTAAGCCAATTAGGTTGGGGATAGTCATGAGGGCTATTGTGATACCGGAAAAGATCCATATAATGGTGGTATCTGTAAAGGAGGCCAAAAAGAATCCAATAATATAAATAAGTTTATACCAAATAACACCTTTTATTCCAAACAGGAAAGTAACGGCTCTTCCCCCATAATACGACCAGGCAATAGAAGTGGAAAAAGCAAAGAGGAGTAATCCCAACGAGACAATATATTGCCCATATTTTCCCAGCCAGCTTTTCGAAAAAGCTAGCGCCGTTAACGGTGCACTATGTATAAGTGATTTTCCCTGAAGAATAACTTTGTCAGGATTAACGAGCTTCCCATCTTTGATTTTTAAATTTCCCGAAAAGCGGGAATGATCATGTGTTTTTATCAGTACATCCTCGGCAACCGACCGAGCATGAATTACGGTAATGTTTTCTGGCAATAGTCCGTTCTCGACACGTAATGTTCCGGAGTATAAAGGCAATAGAGCTTCTCTTTTGATATGTGCTGATAAAAGTTCCTGATCCTTTTTTTCATTATAGTATCCGGCCAGAATTTCAGTGTCTGTCATTTGAAACTGTGTTTCATGTTTTTCTTTCCAGACGCCTGATGATAATATGGTGAGGCCCGTAATCATACAAATTATTACGGTGTCGATAAAAGGTTCGAGCAGCGCCACCAAACCTTCTGATACGGGTTCGTGAGCTCTGGCTGCAGCATGGGCTATGGGTGCCGATCCTTGTCCCGCTTCGTTGGAAAAAAGCCCTCTGTTGACACCGCGGTTAAAGGCAAAGGCCATGGTGGCGCCTAAAAATCCACCGGTAGCAGCACTGCCATTAAACAAACTCGAGGCGATGGCTTTGAGTGAGGGAATAATATTTTCGTAATTGTAAATGATGACCAGCAAGGCGCCTATAAGGTATATCACCGCCATAATAGGGACCAATTTTTCGGTTACCCTGGCAATACGTTTTATGCCTCCAATGATGATGAAAGCCAAAAAAATACTTAATATGATTCCGGTAAATATATGTGGAATCTGAAAGGATTGAAACAATGAGTTTGCAATGCTATTAACCTGAGGAAGATTACCTGTTCCGAAGGATGAAAAAATTGTGGCTATTGCAAATATTACAGCTAAAATGCTTCCAGTTTTAATGGATTTTCCGGAAGGCAGGGTGATGTTTAATCGCTTCTTCATGAAATACATAGGTCCACCACTGATGGATCCATCCGAAGCTTTTTCCCTGTATTTATGTGAAAGCGTTACCTCAACAAATTTTGTGGTCATGCCTATTAAGGCTGTTATTAACATCCAAAAAAGGGCGGCAGGACCACCCAGGTGTAAAGCCAGTGCTACGCCTGCAATGTTTCCGGTACCTACTGTTCCTGACAAGGCGGTGGTTAGTGCCTGAAAGTGGCTGGTATCTCCTTCATCGCCTTCTCTGTCAAACTTTCCTCGAACAATTTTTAGCGCATATTTAAAATAGCGGATTTGAGGGAAATATAGATATAGTGTAAAAAAGATGCCTGTTCCCAAAAGAAGGTAAACAAACCATGAAGACCCGCCGATTAACTTGTCCAATGTCGTGAGGAACTCGGTTACTTTCTGCATAATATATGTATCTGTTGATGTTTAGATACAAATATAAAAAATGATGTTTGCAACCGGTATTAATTGGAAAGTAAAAGGCGAAAATAAATGATAAATTGCAAGTTTTTATTTGAGTTATCTTATATTTAAAAGGTTTGTATTTCCGTGGGTATATGTCATTTCAGAGAGGTGGAAAACTTTAAAAACCAATGAATTAATGTGAGTTCTGTGAATTAACTGTTGGAAAATAAGTTAGTTGAGAAATAGGTTGATCCTATATCTCAACTAAATAAAGAAAAATTCATTGAAAGATTAAATTTTCATCCGTATAAAATTTACTTACTTCATTGATATATTTGTTTTTAAAAGTAGTCATTAGTAGTTAGTGGTTAGTAATTAGTAATTAGTTAATCAACGCTAATCACTAATGACTGTTGACTAATGACTAATCACTTCTTCTGCCTTCTGCCTGTGCACTTCTGCCTTTGTTATACATGTTCTTATTGTGGAAAACCTTCTTGCCATGCTCATTTCATTGACAATTGAATTCTTTTTCTGGCAATATCCACATCCAGAACTTTAACTTCCACATGCTGGTGCAGTTTAACCACGTCTGCAGGGTTAGAAATATAACGGTCGGCCATTTGAGAGATATGTACCAGACCATCCTGTTTAACGCCAATATCCACAAAAGCTCCAAAATTAGTGATGTTGGTAACAATGCCGGGGACCACCATTCCGGGTTTCAGGTCTTCTATAGAAAAGATATTTTTTGCAAATTCAAAAACTTTGATGGTTTGCCGGGGATCACGGCCCGGTTTTTCGAGCTCCTCCATGATATCCTTAAGGGTTGGAAGGCCAATAGAGGAAGAGATATATTTTTTAAGGTCGATACTTTCTCTAAGCTTTTTCTCTTTAATAAGATCGTCGACAGAACAGTTCAAGTCGCAGGCCATCCGGGTTACAATAGCGTAGGATTCGGGGTGAACCGCAGTATTGTCCAGCGGATTTTGTGCATCAGTGATGCGCAGGAAGCCGGCAGCCTGTTCAAATGCTTTGTTCCCCAGTCGAGGCACTTTTTTTAATTCTTCTCTGCTTTTGAAAGGGCCGTTTTCATTTCGCCAGGCCACAATGTTTCTGGCAAGAGAGGGTCCCAAACCTGAAATGTAGGTAAGCAGGTGGTGGCTGGCAGTATTTAGGTTAACTCCAACCATATTAACGACCGATTCCACAACGCGGTCGAGGGCTTCTTTAAGCCTGGTTTGGTCAACATCATGCTGATACTGACCTACTCCAATGGATTTGGGATCAATTTTAACCAGTTCGGCCAGGGGGTCCATCAGTCGCCGTCCTATAGAAACGGCACCGCGAACGGTAACGTCATACTCGGGGAACTCTTCGCGAGCCACTTTACTGGCACTGTATACCGAAGCTCCGTCTTCGCTGACTACAAAGACTTGAATATCACGGTTAAATTTTATCTTTCTGACAAAAGCTTCTGTTTCCCGCGAGGCTGTTCCGTTGCCGATAGCAATGGCTTCAATTTTGTAGGCATCGACCATTGACGACAATTTTTTTATGGCTTTCCCGGTCTCCTTTTGCGGGGGATGCGGGTAGATAGTTTCGTTATGAAGTAACTGCCCTTGAGCGTCCAGACAAACAACCTTGCACCCTGTACGATAGCCGGGGTCGATGGCAAGCACCCGTTTTTGTCCCAACGGGGGTGCCAAAAGCAATTGCCTGAGGTTCTCAGCAAATACTTTGATGGCTTCCTCGTCGGCTTTTTCTTTAAAGGTGGCCAGCGTCTCGTTTTCAAGAGAAGGCGCCAGTAATCGTTTGTATGCGTCCTCTAATGCTAAAGATACTTGTTCTGAGGCGGCCGCTGTTCCTTTGACGAAATGGCGTTTAAGTAGCGGAATTACTTCTTCAGGGTCAGGATGGGCCGATATTTTAAGAAATCCTTCTTTTTCGCCCCGCATCATTGCCAAAAACCGGTGTGAAGGACATTTTTTCAGGGGTTCGCTCCATTCAAAATAGTCGCGATATTTGGCACCATCTTCTTCTTTGTCTTTAACAAGCTTTGAAGCTATAACCGATTTGTGATAAAAGGCCTTGCGAACGATTTCCCTGGCCGTTTTGTCTTCGTTAATCCATTCGGCAATAATATCTCTTGCGCCTTGAAGGGCAGCTTCAGTGTCAGGGATTTGGTCGCTAAGGAAATTTTCAGCCAAAGCATCCACATCTTTCTCGTACTGTTTAAACAGCTTTTGGGCTAATGGTTCCAATCCCAGTTCTTTGGCTTTGGATGCCCGTGTTTTGCGTTTAGGCTTGAACGGAAGATAAAGGTCTTCCAGTTCGACAGGGTCGTAACAGTTATCGATGCGTTGTTTTAGTTCCTCGGTAAGAGCATCTTGTTCCTCAATAGCTTTTAGAACGGTGGCTTTTCGTTTTTCTAACTCTTTAAATTTTTCGTAGTTTTCTTTAATGGTAGTAATGGCAACTTCATCGAGGCTTCCGGTTCGTTCTTTTCGGTATCGACTGATGAAGGGGATGGTAGCCCCGCCATCCAGGAGTTCTATGGTGTTTTGTATTTGAGAAACAGATATGCCGGTTTTTTCAGCAATCAGATTGGGAATGGTTTGCATGATAAAGACGAATTTTAAGTATCAATACAAATTACTTTTTACGGTTTTTTTTATGATGACTGTTAGCGTCTTTGAAATGATGTTTTTTTCTGAAAGATTTTTGCCATTTTTTCTTGTTCTGTTTTTTTGAAGGGTTATAGGCGGGACCCTCACCCAATTCCGGCGGAGGTGGTATTTTTATAATGGAAGCATCAATAAGTTTTTCTATTTTGAGAAAATCTTGTTGGTCTTTGTCGGAAATAAAAGTCAGGGCAATACCGGTTGAAGATGCTCTGGCGGTACGTCCCACACGGTGGACATAATCTTCAGCATCGTTGGGAACATCGAAGTTAATGACCAGGTCGATGCCTTCCACATCAATGCCTCGGGCAATAATATTGGTAGCAACAAGGATTTGGATATTTCGGTTGCGGAATTGCCGCATCACTTCAGTTCGTTCTTTTTGGTCCAGGTCAGAATGTATGGCCCGGGCATTAAACCCGTTTTTCTTCAGGGAATGCTGAATATCTTTAACCTTTTGTTTGGTAGAAGAAAAGATGATGATGCTTTTGAGATCTTTTCCTTTTAGCAAAGCGTTAATAAGCGGTATTTTTTGATTTTCAAAGACGACATAGGCTGCCTGCAAAATGCCTTCGGCCGGCTTGGATAAAGAAATATTGACTTCTTCGTAATCGGACAAAAGTTCTCGCGCCAGATTTCTGATTTTAGGGGGCATGGTTGCCGAAAACATCAATGTTTGCCGCCTGGCAGGAAGGAATGATGCAATTTGCTTAATGTCATCATAAAATCCCATATCGAGCATACGGTCGGCTTCATCCAGGATTAGATGTTTTAAAGAGTCCATTTTGACGTATCCCATAGAAAGGTGCTGGATGAGTCGTCCCGGTGTGGCGATGATAACATTAGCGCCCGAGATAAGCGCTTTTTTTTGTCGGTTCCATAGTTCGGCGTCATTACCACCATACACGGCAATGGAAGTGATGGGCAGATAATAACCAAAACCTTCCATTTGCTGGTCAATTTGTATTGCGAGTTCGCGGGTGGGCACCAGGACAAGAGTGCTAAGGCCTTGGTGTTGAGAAACAACCTGTTGGTTGAGTACCGGTAACAGGTAAGCGGCCGTTTTTCCGGTGCCGGTTTGAGCGCAGGCAATAAGGTCTTTCCCTTTCATTATCACGGGAATGGTCGATTGCTGCACAGGGGTGGCCTCAATAAATCGCATGGCTTCAAGTCCTTCCAGAACTTCTGCCGAAAAACCGAATTCAGTAAATTTCAAAATATTGTTGGTTTTGAGAATGTTATTTTTAGAACTTTAATGGTAATATTAACCTGGACAAAAATGGAAAAAAGATTTATCAAGCATCTTCAATGGTATTTCAGCTTCTTTTATATTGAGCTGCATTTAGTCCCGGTTACGGTTGAATTATTTCATTTATTAATTAACCAATTATTCAACAAAAAGGACCAGCCCTTTAAGATATTCACTTTCGGGGTGATAAATATTGATGGGATGGTCGGCCGGTTGTTCCAGCTGATGTAAAATTCTAACATTACGTCCTGTTTTGGCTGCGGCCGAGAAAACCGTTTTTCGGAAGGCATCCCGGCTAACCACCTGAGAACAGGAAAAAGTAAATATGATGCCCCCGGGTTTAATATTTTCAATAGCCCTGGCATTTAATTTTCTATATCCTTGAAGGGCATTTGGCACCACATTAAGGTGTTTGGCAAAAGCGGGTGGATCAAGAACCATAAGGTCGTATTTGTTTTTGCTTTTGTCAAGAAATTTAAAAGCATCTTCGGCAAAAGCCTGATGTCGGGTATCATCAGGGAAATTCATAGAAATGTTCTGTTTGGTGATCTCAATTGCCCGTTCGGAACTATCGACCGAATGAACCAAAGATGCCTCGCCACGCATGGCATAGAGTGAAAATCCACCTGTGTAACAGAAAAGATTGAGAACACTCTTGTTTTTGCTATACTTTTCCAGCAGAGCTCTGTTTTCTCGCTGGTCGATGAAAAAACCTGTTTTTTGTCCTTTTTCAAAATCAACCCAAAAGCGAAGACCGTTCTCTTGGGCCGTATGATCTTCTGTTTTGCCTTTCAAAAAACCATTATGAGGTTCTATCTGTGATTTGAAGGGAATGGTTCCTTCTGATTTATTATAGATGGCCTTAATCCGATTCCCCAGAACATTTTCCAGAGCTTCGCATATGACATCTTTCATTAAGTAGATGCCTACCGTATGAATTTGCAGTACAGCAGTCTCATTATAGATGTCAATGATCAGTCCGGGCATGTTGTCACCTTCGGCATAAACCAGCCGCCAGGCATTAGTGTGGGGATTATCGGTTAATCCTGCATTTTGACGAATGGCCAATGCCTGTTGAATCTTATGTGTCCAGAATGTGAGGTCCGGAACAACTTTAGAGAAGGCAAGCATTCGCACGGCAATGGATCCGACTTGAGAGTAGCCAATCCCCAAAAATTTTTTTCTAGAGGTATAAACTTCTACTACTTCCCCTTCGTCGATGTTGCGGCTTAGAGCGTCAATTGCACCGGAAAATATCCAGGGGTGAAAGCGCAGGAGACTTTGTTCTTTCCCCGGTTTCAGATAAACTTTTGCAAATTCCATGAAAAAAATGGGAGTTAAGATCCTGTAATAAAGCTATTTATAAATTCAGTTTAAACGATTTATTGAGTTACAGGTTTCATGTTTTTAATTTTGTTGTATATTTTGAGGGCAGCCCAGGCATCGGTGGCGGCATACAATTTTTGTCCTTCTGAGAGGGCATCTGCCTCCCAATTGGACAGTCGCTGCCGTTTAGAAATACGAATTCCTAAAAGAAGTCCTGCAAGACTTTTAAGGCTTAATACTTCAATCCCATACTTGGGTGCCAGTTCCTGAATGTCGACAAACCCCTTGGGCGTAAATTTTTTAAGACGCTGAAGGCCTCTCAAATCATCACGAATGCCTACGCCAATCTTTTTTATTTTGGGGTTTGAAAGCAAACGTGTCAATTCACCGTTAAAGCCGGTAATGTTGAGTCGAAAGAGGAAAGCTTCCTCTTCGGTACTTAATTGGAGTAAAGAAATATTGTTGGAAACACCTTTTTTAAATGATGGTTTCGTTTCGGTGTCGAAACCTATAATTTTTTCTTTCTGAAGTTTTTCTGCTATGGCATCCGCCTGCAAAGGGTTTTCGATCACATTAATAACCCCTTCGAAGTGTTTTAATGGTAGTTCTTTTATGTCGTTTTTTGTAATGGTATTATTAGGCATTCAATAATTTTAAATTTTAAAAATCAGATTAAAAGATAGGATGTTTTATATGTTGTCAATGTTGCTGTTATGGTCTTTTTGCCATTCTTTTTGCATTTTAGAGATTAGCCAGTCTTCTTTATTTCTTTTGTCTTCGCTAAAATCTACATCGTCATTTTCTTCGTCGATGTTTTCTTTGTTAAAAGCTACTTCATGAAGGGCCCTTAACACATTAACAAGTCTTTGCCCCCAATAATTTTCGAAGCTATTGACTAATTCGATAAGTGCCTCATTCATAATTTCAGTAACAGCAGTTCTATAGCTCATCAAAAAGTCTTTGATGTCCTGATAGATGTCAGCCAAATTTTCCGAGATAGTTGAAGTAAGCGGTTCTTCACTGAGTTGCATATCGGCAGTGAAGACTTCCAGATAATCATTATAAGGCCCCATTTTAACCAGGATGGCATTTTGAATTTGCTGGTATTCTTCTTCCGAAACAAATTTTTCGAGGAAATTATCTTCCAGCATGCTCTCGGTTTTGGGAAGAACCGATGCTTTCAAATATAAAAGCGGTAACATTTTGCGGCCGATATCAATAAATTGGCGACGCCGGTATTGGGGCGTCTTTTCCAGCCATGCGCAAAATTCCTTTGCTACCGTAACAAATTCTATGACATTTTTCGAATATACCGGATGATCAAAATCTGTTTCCATATCAAATGCAAAAGTAGTGATAAATATTGATTCTGTAGAGATTAATATAAATTAGATTACAAAAACCATACTACTTTAACCATTCAAGCTCGCCGGATTCAGTTTCTCCAATTAATCCATGATCTTCAAGCCAATTTAGAACTTGCCATATTTGTGTGTCATTAAATGGTAAGGACTGGATGAGTTCATCAGCATGCATCGTTTGTTTTTTAAGTAATTTTTCTATTGCAGTCTCAATCGTTTGAAAAGAGGTCTCATCTAATCCTCTCTTTTTTCTGGAGAGGCAAACATCGCAAATGCCACAATTATCTGAATTGCCTTGGCCAAAATAATTGAGGAGAAATCTGCTACGACAAATATAGTCAGTTGAACCATATTCAATCACTGCCTCGGTTTGTTCCTGGTATTTTAATTTTCGTTCTTCATAGACTTCTTTTGGAAGTCGGATATATCTGGTCTCTTCTCTTGATTGGGTATAGGCAATAAGGGGTGTTTTACGTCTTGGAATGTAATGTATAATACCCAGTTTGCTGAGCTTTGCCAAGGCTTTATAAATGGTTTCGGTGGTAACGCCCATTTTTTGTGCTAAGTCTGCTTCATTTATGGGGGCATATTCGGTAAATAACCCGGTATAGTTTCGTAATAGAATTTTGATGAATGGGTCGAGATCTTCATTTTCTACCTGAAATTTGTAGAGATCATTCCCTTGAACCAAAAATATTACTTTTGAAGGAATGTCCAGTTCTTCGGAAAACGTAAGATAGCCGGCTCTTTGAAGAATTTTCAGAGAATTGTAAACCGTAAGGATGTTGAAATTAAAAGCCGAGCAAAATTTTCCAATATCAAAATCATAAACCATTTGAAAGCCGGCACCCACCGGTAATTGAAAAAAATTGCCTAAAGCATCGTACACGCGTTTAATGGTTTCGGGTTCCGGGAAGGCAGTACTGACCTGCTTGCGAAGCTGAACGCGGTCATGGTCGCTCCACAAAAGAACGGCATAAGCTTTCTGTCCATCACGTCCGGCTCTTCCGGCTTCCTGAAAGTAAGCTTCCAGAGAGTCGGGGGCATCTATATGAACCACTAGGCGAACATCTGGCTTATCGATGCCCATGCCAAAAGCGTTAGTGGCTACCATAACACGAGTAAGGTTGTTTTTCCACTTGCGTTGCTTTTCATCTTTAGAAGCATTGGTAAGCCCTGCATGAAAATAGTCGGCTGTGATGCTGTTCTGTTGCAGAAAAGCGGCATACTCTCTGGTTTTTTTGCGACTGCGGACATAGACCACGGCACTTCCGCCAACGGATTGAAGGATTTTTAGAAGTTGTTCCTTTTTATTTTCTGTAGCTCTGACCACATAAGCCAGGTTAGGACGGGCAAAACTTTTCTTGAAGACATTTTTTTCTTTGAAGCGTAACTGCTTCATTATGTCCTCTACAACCTGTGGGGTTGCTGTTGCCGTCAGTGCCAATACCGGCACTTCAGGAATGAGTTCCCTGACTGCTGCTATTTTTAAATAGGAAGGTCGGAAATCATAGCCCCATTGAGAAATGCAATGTGCTTCATCAACCGCCAGTAGGTTGATAGACAATTCAGGTAGTTTTTCTAAAAAAAAGTCGGTACTTAACCTTTCGGGAGATACATATAAAAATTTAGTACCCCCAAATATGGCATTATCGAAGGTAACCTTTATTTCATTATAAGTAAGTCCAGAGTGGATGGCTGCCGCTTTTATCCCGATTTTTTTGAGGTTTTCCACCTGGTCCTTCATAAGCGCAATAAGGGGTGTTACCACCAAACACAGCCCTTCTTTTGCCATTGCCGGAACCTGAAATGTTATGGATTTGCCGCCACCAGTAGGCATAAGGGCTAGGGTGTCTTTGCCTTCGCCTACAGATCGAATAATGTCTTCCTGCAAAGGACGAAACTGATCAAAACCCCAGTATTTTTTCAGAATTTCCAAATAGTGGTTTGACATATGACAAAATTAGTATTTATGGTTTTAAATTGTCTTCTTTTGAGTAAACTTCTTTGGTGCACGATAATATTAAGAAAGTTATTATGCATAAATATGTGTGGCAGAAAAATTTAGACTTGTTTTGGGGTTGCTTTTTCGAAAAATAAAAAATAACGTTGTGTGATAAAGCTGCGTGATGGAAAAAAAATAAATCTTGCTTAAAGAAAAAAGGAGTCAGCTGGATAAAAAAAGAGAAATGCTTACCTTTGCCAAAATTTTTATACACCTAAAAAACATCAGCCCATGTCATTTCTTAAAGACAGAATTGTATCAGATGGTTTGACTTTTGATGATGTCCTTCTAATTCCTGCTTATTCGGAAGTGTTGCCGCGCGAAGTTGACCTAACGACTCGTTTTTCTCGTAATATTCGGTTGAATACCCCGATAGTTTCGGCTGCCATGGATACGGTTACCGAAGCACAAATGGCTATTGCCATCGCCCGGGAAGGTGGTATCGGTGTGATTCATAAAAATATGTCGATAGAAGAGCAAGCCAAACAAGTAGAGATAGTTAAACGAGCCGAAAACGGAATGATTTATGACCCTATAACTATCAAGCGTGATAAGACTGTAGGTGATGCGTTGGCACTCATGAGCGAATATAAGATAGGTGGCATCCCTGTAGTGGATGAGGAAGGGTATTTGGTCGGAATAGTAACCAACCGGGATTTACGTTTTGAAATGAACTATAACCGGTCGATAGAAGAGGTAATGACCTCAGAGAATTTGGTCACCACCAATCAAACTACCGACCTTGAAAATGCAGTGGAAATCCTGCAACGGCATAAAATAGAAAAATTGCCGGTGGTTGATAAGGATAATAAATTAATAGGATTAGTTACTTATAAAGATATTACCAAAGCAAAAGATAAACCTTTTGCTTGCAAAGACTCAAAAGGTAGGTTGAGAGTAGCCGCAGGGGTCGGCGTTACTTCTGACACTTTTGAGCGTATTGATGCTTTGGTGGCGGCCAATGTGGACGCTGTGGTTATTGACACGGCACATGGGCATTCCAAGGGTGTTTTAGAAACTTTAAAGGAAATTAAACGACGTTATCCTGATTTGGAAGTGGTAGTAGGTAATATTGCTACTGCCGAAGCAGCTATCGATCTGGTTAAAAATGGAGCTGATGGAGTTAAAGTTGGAATAGGGCCGGGGTCTATTTGTACTACCCGGGTTATTGCCGGTGTTGGTGTGCCACAACTTTCTGCAATTTATGAGGTACATAAAGCCTTAAAAGGAACCGATGTTCCACTCATTGCTGATGGTGGATTAAGATACAGTGGAGATATAGTAAAAGCTTTGGCAGCTGGTGCCCATTCAGTTATGGCCGGTTCGCTTTTTGCCGGGGTGGAAGAATCACCCGGAGAAACAATTATTTATAACGGTAGGAAATTTAAATCATACCGCGGAATGGGATCTATAGAAGCGATGCAGAAAGGGTCAAAAGACAGATATTTCCAGGATGTTGAAGATGACATAAAAAAATTGGTTCCTGAGGGCATTTCGGCACGTGTGCCATATAAAGGGACATTATATGAGGTGATTTATCAGTTGATAGGTGGTTTACGGGCCGGAATGGGGTATTGTGGTGCCAAAAACATTGAGCATTTACATGATGCCAGATTTACACGAATTACTAATGCCGGTGTGGCCGAAAGTCATCCGCATGATGTTACTATTACCAGAGAGGCACCAAATTATTCCCGATAAACATGAATCGAGAGATATATGAAATTACCCGGGACGATAACATCGTTACCCGGGTAATTTTTTTTGAAATCTTTAAGGCAAGGTTCTTCGGATGGTTTGTTACAGAGCAAACAAACTATTACTTTTGTATGAATTGAATTCTTTTCACATTTGCCATGAGAAATTGAACTTAATTAACCGTTGCTGTATGACCATTAAAATTAAGTGTCAATAATGAGAAAATGTTGTTTTTTTCCAATATATTTCTTTTTAGTCTGGGGGGTGTTAGTAGTGTCCTGCAAGACTATGGAAGAACAAAAAAATGATGTTCGACCAATAGTAAGAGTCGGAGATGAGGTTTTAACTACCGATGACTTAAAGAAAGTGTTACCTTCAGATATAACATCAGAAGATAGTGCGGCAATGGCCGATGACTATGTAAACCGATGGGTAAAAAATAAACTTTTCTTACGGCAAGCAGAGGCGTTTCTTTCTGATGAAGAAAAAGATGTTAGTCAGTTACTGGATGAATATCGGACATCCCTTTTGGTGAATGTCTATCAACAAAAAATGTTGGAAAAGAAGTATTCGCCATTGTTGAAGAATGAGGAAATTGAAAAATATTATAATGAAATGCAGGATAATTTTAAACTGCAGGAAAATATTGTTCGTGGATTGATATTAAAAGTACCTTTGGATGCTCCCGATATTCAGGATGTAAGGCGCTGGTGTCGGTCAATTAATTCCGAAAATATGATGAAGTTAGAAAACTATGGTATGCATTATTCCAAAATGTATTATGCTTTTTGGGATAAATGGACACCATTTCGGCGAATAAATGCTATCTTACCGGTGCCTATCCGTAATGAGGAACGGTTTTTGCAATATAACCGATTTTTTGAAAGAACCGATGAAAATTTCAGATATCTTTTAGTTATTACAGACTATATGATCATGGGCAGTACCGCCCCTTTAAGTTATGTGGAAGATCGTATTAAAGCGATACTGCTAAATAAAAAAAGGGTTGAATTTTTCAAGGAATTGGAAAAAGAATTATATGAAGAGGCACTTCAGAAAAAAATCTTAAACTTCTATTAACAAAAAATGATAAGCCAGGATTTATGAACGCAATAGTGTCAAACAAACTTTTTAAGCTTCTAATTGCTATTCTGATAGTATGGCAACCCCATTTGTCTGTTGGGCAAAATAATATTATTGATGAAGTTATTGCCGTAATAGGTGATGAGCCTGTTCTAAAATCGGATATAGAATTTCAATATCAACAGGCTCTCATGGAAGGCGTGGAATATCCGGGAGACCTGAAATGTTACCTCCTTGAGCAGATGATGGTTCAAAATTTACTGCTCGAACAAGCCAAAATTGACAGTATTGAAGTGAGCGAAAATCAGGTTATTATGATGGTTGATCGCCAAATTAATAATTTTATTAACAGGGCGGGTTCCAAGGAGAAATTAGAGGAATGGCTTAATAAATCGATACTTCAAATTAAGGAGGAGCAGCGTGATTTGGTTCGAAAACAAATGTTGACTCAGCAAATGAGGCAAAAAATTACCGAAAATGTGAATGTTACTCCTTCTGAAATTAGAAGGTTTTTCCGGGAAACACCCAAGGATAGCTTACCTCAAATGCCGGCCCAGTATGAATACCAAATTATAACGGTCACCCCTAGAATTAGCCAGGAAGAGATTGAACGGGTGAAAGCCAGATTGCGTGATTTCCAGCGACAAGTTAGGGAAGGTCGAGATTTTGCCACCCTGGCTGTGCTGTATTCTGAAGATCCCAATAGTGCGGCACGGGGGGGGGAAATAGGATTGACTCCCAGAGCCAGTTTAGTTCCGGAATTTGCTCAGGTAGCATTTAATTTGAGAGATAAAAATAAAGTCTCAAAAATTGTTCAAACAGAATTTGGCTTTCACATTATGCAACTTATTGAACGTCAGGATGACCGTGTCAATGTTCGGCATATCCTGTTAAAACCCAAACCATCAGATAAAGCTATCCAGGAAGCAAAGAATCTTGCTGATTCTTTAGTGTCTTTAATTCGTAAAGACAGCCTGTCCTTTGAGGAAGCAGCATTGCGCTTTTCTTCTGACAAGGATTCCCGAGCCAATGGAGGATTCGTGATCAATTCACGTACGCAATCAACCAAATTTGAACTAAGGGAGATACAGCCGGATGTGGCTAAAAGGTTGGAACAGCTGGAGGAAGGGGAAATATCAGAACCTTTTACCATGAAGGATCAACGATTGGGAAACGATTTATTTGCCATTGTGAAATTGACCCGTAAAATACCACCTCATACTGCCAATATAGTTGATGATTATCAAACTATAAAAAGTTTACTTGAAAATAAAAAAAGTGAGGAAACGTTTAGAAATTGGATAAAAAAGAAACAACGGGAAACTTATATATCTATTTCAGAGGAATGGCGAGATTGTAATTTCGAATTTGATGGATGGATAAAATAGGTCAATTGGCATCGGTTTTATGATAATCTAGGTGAAATGTATCGAGTGGCCGGAGAGGGTTGATTTGTCAAGGCTTGTAAAATAATTAGGTTGCGTAAGTGGTATTTTGCCTGTATTTTAGATAAAATTAAAACCAATGTTGCTATCGGCGTGTTTAAGTTAAGCGGTTTATCATGGAATGAGTAAAACGCTATTTGAGACAAATTGCCCAATTATGTGATTTAGAATTGATAGCTGGCTATATGATAAAATTGTTTTAGCCTTTATCAAAAGGTAAAAACGAAAAAAAGAAATGTTACCGGTTTTGCGGATGGATAGAAGCGTGTTAAAAATCACAATTTTTTGTGTTGGCCTTTTCCTATTATTGGCAGGATGTGCCAAGGAGGTTTATAATGTTGAATGGAAAGGTGTTGTAGCCGATGGGTATAATGGTCGTCCTGTTGCACATGCCCGAATTTTTGCGTCAGCATCGTACCAGGAAAATATTGATCAGACGAGCCAGATCAATCAATACACGTTGAGTGATGAATACGGGCGTTTTAAGCTTGTTTTTCCGCGGGCTTTTGGTTTAACGCTTAAGGTTACAGCACCGGGATATCTTAGTGGTGTCCAATATAAACTGGTAAAGCATTCATCGTTGGAAGATACAATTTATGTATCACCACTTCCTTTCAATGCCAGTTTGATAGTTAGGAAGATGGATTTTTCTGTTTTTTCATCTGATATCCCTTTTGTGAGGGAGGTTCAAATTTATGATGGTACCAAAAAAAATAACGGAAGGAAAAATTCCAGAAGATGGGGATTTGATTTTCTTTCAGGAAGAAATACATTAAATCTTGATAGTGCTGACATTTGGGTTGAAATCAATGAACAAAGTGGAAAGATCATGCTCTATGCATCGCCTGAAGGAGGCATCTTTCCGGTCTTGGATAGCAGTGCCAATGATTTTTTGCTAGGTTATACACAGGCACCCGAAAAAGGATATCAAAAAAGTTATATTTTAAAGGGTGATGAAGCAGGATTTTTTGTTTTATGTCGTAATGGAGTCAATGTGGCAAAAATGATTCCTGAAGATAAAATTTGTGTATTATCCTACACTACCTCTGATGGGAAAAAGGTAGAGGAAAAAGGGATTCGGTTTAATTATTTGTTCCAGCCGGACTTAAAAAATCGGTTGTCATTTCCGGTATCAGCTTCTGTTCTAAATATAGCTGAAGTGCCGGATTCGATTTCGAATTAAGATAGTTATAGAATAGGGATTTTACTGTTTTGAGATATCTTTAATAAAATATGTCCAAATACTTTTCTGCCATTTGGCTCTTAGGATTCAGAAATAACTTAATAAAGTTTGTGGTATTCTCCTTCGTTGCAGGAAATTTTTTCTTAATACAGGCTCAGCAAAACAATAAAGAGAAAAGGATATTGATAGAATATGCAGATAAGATGGAAGGTGCTGAGCAGCGTTTGGGGAAAAATACTTTTGCTTTAATAGGCAATGTCAAATTACGTCATTTGAATACCCGGATGTTTTGTGATAGTGCCTTTTTAAACCGTGATTCAAACCGGGTGATGGCTTTTGGTTCCATTCACATAATCCAGAATGATACAATTCATCTTTATGGTGATAAACTTGATTATGATGGGAATGAAGAATTGGCAAAAGTCAGGGAAAACGTCAGACTGGTCAATAAAAATGTTGTGTTAACAACGCATTTTCTGGATTATGACCGCAAAAACGATGTTGCCTATTATTTCAATGGTGGAAAGATTGTTGATGAACGGAATGAACTTACCAGTCAATTAGGCTTTTATTATCCCAGGACGGGTGAGGTCAACTTTAAGGACAGTGTGGTTTTGATTAACCCGGATTATAAAATGTACAGTGATACTTTAAAATATTTTACTAAAACAGAGGTGGTAGGAATTGTGGGACCAACAGAAATTTTTAGTGATAAAAATAAAATTTATTCAGAATTGGGGTTTTATGATACTCGTAATGATAAAGCGCGCTTATTGCGAAAAAATTATATCGATGGTGGTGAGCAAAAATTAAAGGGTGATACTATAATATATGATCGTCAAAAAGGTTTTGTAGAGGTGTTTTCCAATATGGCTCTGGAAGATACTACAAATAATGTAATTATAACCGGAAATTATGGTTATTACAATGAAATTACAGAAGAAGCATTTGCCACCAAACGTGCAGTACTGAAACAGGTTTATGGAAATGATACGCTGTTTTTACATGCAGATACCCTTCGAGCCGATCCCGTGCCTGATGATATCGACAATAAAATTCTCAGAGCCTTTCATCATGTAAAATTTTTTAGATTCGATTTACAAGGAAGGTGTGATTCTATGGTTTATAATTATAAGGACAGCATCAATACTTTTTATCATGAACCGGTGATTTGGGCTCAAGGAAATCAAATGACTGCTAATGAAATAAAGTTATATGTCCGGAATAAAGCTTTGCATAAAGCCGAATTGATTGAAAATGCATTTTTAATTGCCCCTGAAGATAGTACCCATTTTAACCAGATTAAAGGGAAAATTATGATTGGGTATTTTAAAGATAATGAACTTTATAAGATTGATGTGGACGGCAATGGTCAAACGGTTTATTATCCTAAGGATAGAGAATATGTTATAGGCGTTAATAGGGCAGAAAGTAGTAGTCTCTCCATATTTTTAAAAAATAGAAAGGTTGAAAGTATTGTTCTTCGAGGAAATCCCGATGGAAATATGAATCCCCCGTTTGTTTTGGATCTGGAGCAAACACGATTGGACGGTTTCTTATGGCTTGAGAAGTATCGACCGAAAAAGTATGAGGATATTTTTTATTTTAGGGAAATTGAAGAAGAAGTTCAGCGCACTGATTTTAGTGATTATCATTTTAATTAGGTTAAATGATTTGTTGCTTCATGCAATCAGAGTGTTGTCCATGTCTGATGGATGCTGAAGTTTTTGGGGATAGTGATTTGTGTTAAATCTAATTTTTGTTTGTGGTTTTCTTTCTGATGTTGCTTTATTTTATGATTGAATTTAGTAAGGGAAAGGCAAAGTATCTTGGTTGTCCATAATTTGTGTAAGCTTTTTGGTCATTAAGTTATATGGAATATAAATATTAATAAAAGAGGCCGTCAAAGTATTATTGACAGCCTCTTTTATTAGTTGCTTATTCTCTCTTTTAGAGTTTGTTATTGATCCCGGAAAGGATCAATATTCATCTTCGTTAAAGAAAAAGTCATCCTTACTTGGATAATCAGGCCAAATGTCCTCAATGCTTTCATAAACTTCCCCTTCATCTTCAATCTCCTGAAGGTTTTCAATTACCTCCAATGGCGCCCCTGAACGAATCGCAAAGTCAATTAACTCTTCTTTTGTTGCAGGCCAGGGCGCATCTTCCAACTTTGATGCTAATTCAAGAGTCCAATACATAGCAATAACAATTTAACTCTTAATAATATTTTGTTTTTATAGTTTTGCTGTTTTTTGCGAAATTAAAAAAAAAAACTAATCATCCAACTTTGGATGCCATCTAATTTCTTCGTTATCGTGACACTTGGCTAAATAACGGGATAATACGAAAAAATAGTCGGATAAACGGTTAAGATATTGGATTATCCAGGGTGCAACATCTGATTCTTCAGCCATTTGAACCACTCTGCGTTCTGCTCTTCTACAAACCGTACGAGCAACATGACATTGTGCCACAGCAGGGTGCCCTCCTGGTAAAATAAAACTGGTTAATGGGGGTAGAGATTGGTCAATCGAATCGATTTCATTTTCCAAAAAATTTATTTCTGCTTCTCCCTGTTTTATTTTAGAACGTAAATCCGATACGGTATCGTCGGTTGCTAAATAAGCCCCTATGTCAAATAGTTCTTGCTGTATTCTTTCAAGATTAGAATTTGTTGACTCATCATTTGAAAAAGCCCTGATAAGGCCTATTTGTGCATTAAGTTCATCAATGGTTCCGTATGCCTCCAACCGGTAATGATGTTTGGGAACCATTGTTCCGCCAATCAACACTGTTTTACCTCTGTCACCTGTTTTGGTGTATATTCGACTCTTTTTCATGGATATTTATTGCTAATGTTTTTGCAAAGATATAACTATTGAGGGCAAAAGAAAGTTCAGGAAAATTTATTTCCCTTATTAAGGGAAGAGTGTAGTTGTTGTGAATAGTTTTTAGTGTGATTACGACAATAAATAATAATTAATAAAAAAAAAAATTTTTTCATTCTTGTTTTTTATAGTATTCGTTATTAAATTAGCGCAAAAATAAAAAGTGTTTAAACGACACTTATGATTTATTGAGAACCTAAATTAAAACGATGTGTTATGGACGATGTTAAATAAACCAGTAAGCTTTATCTGAAGCAGAAATTAAATTTTTTGATGTGTGATTTGCAATTATATAGAATAAAATAAGTGTCAATGAGTGAGTGGAAATTAAATAATTATATTTCAGTTGATTGTGTTGTATTTGGGTTTGACTTTGAGCAGTTGAAAGTTCTTTTGGTTGATAGGGTCCTAAAAGATGAAAAAACCGGTAATGAGTTGTTCTCTGATTTGACGTTGACAGGGAATCATATCTATGAGCATGAGAGTTTGGAGGATGCTGCCGCCAGAATCTTATTTGATTTAACCGGATTGGAAAATATCTATTTAAAACAATTTGCTGCTTTTTGTGATCCTGATCGTTTAAAGCGGCCTAATGATCAGGCCTGGTTAAGAGCAAGTGGACGTGATCCCAATAGTCGGATAATTTCGGTAGGCTATTATTCTCTTTTGGCTACTAAAAATGTGACATTAAAATGGAAAGGGAGAAATGTAAAATGGTATCCGGTATCAGAAATTAAAGATTTGGCATTTGATCACTATAACATTCTTCAGTCGGCATTAGTGGCATTACGGCGTGAGCTGCTTTATGAACCTATTGGTTTTGAGTTGTTACCGGAAAAATTTACGCTTTCTCAATTGCAAAAAGTGTATGAGGTGATTTTAGGAGTGAATTTGGATAAAAGAAACTTCAGGAAAAAAGTGGCCAGGATGAAATATCTCATACCATTGGATGAAAAACAAAAGGGAGTAGCTCATAAGCCTGCCAGACTATACATGTTTAGTCGTGAGGTTTATGAAAAAACCAGAAAAGAAGTTTTGGATTTTAATATTTAATCGTCCGGAATGTCTGCTGAATATAAACATAAATTAAGTGTCAGAGAGAAAGTTGGATACGCTCTTGGCGATGCTGCAGCCAATATAGCATGGCGAGGAGTGGCCACATTTCTGCTTGTCTTTTATACCGATGTTTTTGGGCTCACTCCTGCAACAGTGGGGATATTGATGTTAATTGCCCGATCCAGTGATGGAGTAAGTGATGTGCTTATGGGTATAATTGGCGACAGAACCAATACCCGGTATGGAAAATTCCGTCCTTGGATTTTGTGGACAGCGATTCCTCTGGCGGTGATGCTTTCGTTACTTTTTACTACCCCCAATTTAAGCTATAATGGAAAAGTAATTTATGCTTATGTAACCTATATACTTTTTACCCTGGTTTATACCGCCAACAATATTCCATATGGGGCATTAATGGCGGTAATGACCAATGATGACAAAGAGCGGACCAGTATCGGTTCGTATCGAATGGTGGGAGCTTTTGCCGGAGGAATGCTGGTTCAGGGGGCACTTCTCTTTTTAGTGGCGCACTTTGGGGATATTAACCCTGATATTAAAGTGGTTCAAATTGAGCCTGAAAAATATGAGGTTACCGTATCTTCACCTCATAGCGTAGAGAATGTTAATATTAAAACTAAGGCAGGAATAGCCACATTTATGTGGGCAGATGAATTTTTAGCCGTTGATAATATTCCAACTCAGGGAAAGAGCTTTTCAATGGAAGCTAATCGCCCTTATTCATTTTTGGTTGAAGGAGAGCCGGATCTCCATGTGTCGAAAATAATTATTGTTGATCAGAAAAATGGATATTCGAAAGCCATTTATTTGATGTCTGTAATTTTGGCCATTTCTTTGATTATTACCTTTTTTTCTACCAAAGAAAGGGTTTTTCCTCCAAAATCTCAGCAAACAAATTTATTGCTCGATTTAAAGGATCTTGTTTCGAACCGACCGTGGCTGGTGTTATTAATAATTGGGTTGTTGTTTAATATTTATAATTCTATAAAACAGGGAATCACTGTAATCTATTTTACACATTATTTGCATAATCAGCTACTTGCCGGATCTTATATGGTAGGGTTAATGCTTGCGTCTGTTTTAGGGGCGATGATAACTTCTCCTCTTGGCCGAAGGATGGGGAAGCGGCGTCTGTTTATATATGCCTTGGTGTTTTCAGGAGGTGTAAATGCGTTGCTGGTTTTTTGCGGACCTCAAGATATTGTGCCAATTTTTGTTATAGGGATAGCGTCTGAATTGGGTGCTGCCATTTTTCCCACACTGTTTTTTGCCATGCTGGGTGATGCTGCTGATTATTCCGAATATAAGAATGGCCGGCGAGCTACGGGATTGGTCTATTCGGCAGGATCCTTTTCAACGAAATTTGGGGGAGGTTTGGCAGGCGCCATCATCGGGGTTGTTTTGTCAGCATTTAATTATAACGGTCAGGATGCCGTTGCCATTCAATCGGCAGTTCCCGGTATTGTAATGCTTATGAGTTGGATTCCAGCCTTGATAGCTCTAATTGGTGCAGGACTTATGATGCTATATCCTCTTGATCAGGAAAAAATGGATGCGGTAACAGCTCAATTGAATTTAAGACGACAACAAGAAGCTAATGGGAATGGATAAATTGTTTTGAGTAGGCTAAATAAAATGATTTTTAATCCTGAAGTAGTCTTTTGATGCTAATTTACAATAATTAAAATAAAATATATAATATGAAATTTGGTTTTTTTGACGATAATAATAAAGAATACGTAATTACTACACCTCAAACACCTTGGCCCTGGATAAATTATCTGGGAAATGAGGATTTTTTTTCATTGATTTCCAATACGGCCGGAGGTTATTCATTTTATAAAGATGCCAAATTTCGTCGGCTAACCCGCTATAGGTACAATAATGTGCCAATGGACAGCGGAGGCAGATATTTCTATATAAAAGATGGGGAATCAATATGGTCACCAGGCTGGAAACCTGTTAAAGCAGAATTAGACTATTACGAGTGCCGTCATGGGTTAAGTTATTCCAAAATTACCGGTGAAAAAGAGGGATTGCGAGCAGAAGTGTTGTTTTTTGTTCCTTTGAATGCATGGTGCGAAGTTCAAAAGATGACACTCACCAATAATACGTCTGAAGTAAAAAAAATTAAACTTTTTTCTTTTTTGGAATGGTGTTTATGGAATGCTGAGGATGATCAGAATAACCTGCAGCGTAATTTGAATACCGGTGAAGTAGAGGTAGCGGATTCAACCCTGTTTCACAAAACTGAATATCGAGAACGAAGGAATCATTATGCTTTTTATCATGTCAATGTTCCAATACAGGGTTTTGATACCGATAGAGAGAGTTTTATAGGCCTTTATAATGATTTTTCTAATCCCATGGCTGTTCTGGAAGGTAAACCCCGAAATTCCTATGCCCATGGATGGTCTCCTATTGCTTCGCATTATTTGGAAATTGAATTGAAACCTGGTGAGAAAAAAGATTTAGTTTTTGTGCTTGGTTATGTGGAAAATTCAGAAGAGGAAAAATGGGAAAAGAAAAATGTAATCAATAAAAAGCCGGCAATAGCTCTTATCAATAGATTTAATTCTGTTGAAAAAGTAAACCGGGCCTTTGATGAGTTAAAGAATTATTGGACTGGGCTTTTGGACAGTTTTGTATTGAAAAGTGAGGATGAAAAGCTTGACCGGATGGTCAATATCTGGAATCAGTACCAGTGCATGATAACATTTAATTTGTCCCGCTCGGCTTCTTATTTTGAGGTAGGTATTGGCAGAGGGATGGGCTTTCGTGACTCGAATCAGGATTTGATAGGCTTCGTTCACCAAATTCCGGAAAGAGCCCGGGAACGTATTTTGGACCTTGCTTCTACACAGTTTCCGGACGGGGGAGCTTATCATCAATACCAGCCACTGACCAAGAAAGGAAATAATGCCATTGGTGGTGACTTTAATGATGACCCGTTGTGGCTTATTCTATCCACTTCTGAATATATTAAAGAAACTGGCGATTTTTCAATTTTAGAAGAGAATGTTCCTTTTGATAGTAATCCTGCATTAGCAAAGCCTCATTTTGAACATTTAAAAGCTTCGTTTTATCATGTTGTAAATAATCTGGGACCTCATGGGTTGCCTTTGATTGGCCGAGCAGACTGGAATGATTGCCTAAATCTGAATTGTTTTTCGAATGATCCCAATGAATCGTTTCAAACTACAGGTAACAAAAAAGATGGCAAGGCAGAATCGCTGATGATTGCCGGGTTGTTTGTTGTTTATGGGCGTGAATTTGTTGCTCTTTGCCGGAAAATAGGTAAGAATCAGGAGGCTGATGAGGCTCAAAAACATGTTGACAAAATGGTGGAAGCCGTTAAACGATATGGCTGGGATGGTGAATGGTTCCTGCGCGCTTATGACTATTACGGAAACAAAGTGGGCAGTAAGGAAAATGAAGAAGGACAAATTTTTATTGAGTCGCAGGGATGGTGTGGAATGGCATTAATTGGGCATGAAGAAGGTATGGTAGAAAAAGCCTTGGATTCGGTTAAGGAACGTTTGGATTGTCAATATGGTCTGGTATTGAATAATCCTGCCTTTACAAAATATAAAATTGAATATGGTGAGATATCTACCTATCCACCCGGATATAAGGAGAATGCCGGTATTTTCTGTCATAACAATCCATGGATTATGATTGCTGAAACTTTGATTGGGCGCGGCGAACGAGCTTGGGAATATTACGCCAAAATATGTCCGGCCTACTTGGAAGATATTTCCGATTTACATCGAACAGAACCGTATGTATATGCCCAAATGATTGCTGGGAAAGATGCCTATAAACCGGGTGAAGCCAAAAACAGTTGGCTCACAGGAACCGCTGCATGGAATTACTATGCCGTTACCCGATATATCCTTGGCATTCGGCCTGAATATGACGGTTTAAGAATAGATCCTTGTATACCTCCTTCATGGAAGGGATTTCAAGTGAAACGAAAATTAAGAGGAACTACTTTTTTGATTACTGTGGAAAATCCTAATTCGGTATCCAAAGGTATTAAGAGGATAGAACTGGATGGAAATAAGTTAGATGAAAATATTGTAGATTCCTTTGATGGTGGGCTGCATGAGGTGTTGGTGGTAATGGGATAAAACCTGACCAATTGAGGAATTAGATAGTTTGCATAAAAAAACATAAGGTTCTTCTTGTGTCAATGAATCATATATTAATGATTGGATTTATCGGTTATGAAAATGATACAATTAAAAGCGGATTTTCGATGTCTATGGTTTATAGTTAATTTCTAAAAAAAAAGGAGGTGTTTGAATATGTAAATATTTGAATTGTATAAAAACAGGGATGTGCCCTTAAAAATTGGCGTTGGAAAGGGCAGCATCCCACTTAAATGTTAAAAGTTTTTGTTAAAACCAATAACACACAAATCTATGAAAAAGATTAAATGTTTTTGGGAATTAGGCTTGTTAAAAAAAGCTAATTCCTGTGGCAAGAGATTTTTTGCCCGAACTTCAGTTGCTCTTGCGACTTTCTTTGTTTTAACTTCGGCAGCTTTCTCGCAGGAGCTTAAAATGGTTACCGGACAAGTAACCGATGAGCAGAACCTCCCTCTTCCGGGTGTTAATGTGGTTATTAAAGGCACCATGCAAGGAACAATTACCGATACCGACGGTAATTATCAAATTCAAGTGACAAGCAGTGATGTTCTCCAATTTAGTTTTGTTGGTTTTCAAACTACCGAGGTCCCTGTCGGAGACCAGTCCGTTATTAATGTGGTTCTTACCGAGCAAGCGACAGGCATTGATGAAGTAGTGGTTGTCGGCTATGGGGTTCAGCGTAAATCGTTGGTTACCGGAGCAATTTCAAGTGTTAACGCTGAAGACCTTGAATCTACTTCTAATACTCGGGTAGAGCAGGCTATTCAGGGTAGAACGGCCGGTGTTACTGTTCTTCCAACATCCGGTTCACCCGGTGCCGGTGCTCAGGTGCGTATTCGGGGCACAAACTCCAATCAAAGCTCTGAACCTCTCTATATTGTCGATGGTATGAAAGTAGATAACATCGACAATATTGAACCCGGAGATATAGAGTCTATTGAAGTTCTCAAAGATGCAGCTTCATCTGCCATTTACGGTTCCGAAGGTGGAAATGGTGTAGTCATCATTTCAACCAAAACAGGAACTAAAGGGAAAGGACAGATTTCCTATAATTTTCAGTATGGGATTCAGAGCGTCAAAACCAACATGGAGCTTATGAATGCCCAAGAGTATGCTCAGTATATGGAAGAACAGGGCTCTAATGTTACCGTGCCCGAAGGTATAGGAAACGGCACCGATTGGCTCGATGAGATTTTTGAAGATGCACCAATGCAACGGCATCATTTGAGTTTTTCAGGCGGAGGTGAAATATCCAAATATCTTGCATCTGTTTCATATAACACCCAAGACGGTGTCGTAGGCGGAGACAGGGCATCGTTTGAGCGATTGTCTTTCCGGTTAAATTCTTCTCACGATATCAAAACATGGCTGGAAGTAGGTAATACATTTACCTATTCTCATTCCAAGAGAAAAACTGTTGGTGAAGATGATGAATACAGAGGTGTACTTAATAATGCCTTATTAATTGACCCAACAACTCCGGTTTATTATGAACCAGGTGAAGAGACACAAAAAGAGTTAGATGCTTTGGCTGATGGACAACCCTTGCTGACCGATGAACAAGGCAGGTATTATGCTTTGCCGGTGAATGCTACGGGTGAAATTGCCAATCCTGTAGCTATGTTGGAGACTTATAACAATGTAAGGACAAAAGATCAACTTCTAGGTACGTTGTATGCCAATCTGAAACCGTTTGATGGATTAACTTTTACATCCAGGTTGGGATTAGACTTAATTTTTGACCATTACCATAATTGGAACAAGGTTTATTATTCATCTTCTGAAAGACAAAATGGCACAAATACAATAAGTGATGAATTAGATAAATATTTTAATTGGTTGTGGGAGAATTTTGCAACTTATCAAACTTCTGTTGATGAGCATAATTTAACATTTCTTTTAGGATATTCAGCTCAGAAAGATAGACATCCAAATTGGTATCTATATTCAGGACCAATGGCAATGGAAGGAGATAGGTTCGCTTATCATGATCATACTACATCAAGAGAGCTGGATGTGGTTGGTGGCGACCTGGTTGAAGAAACAATGAATTCAATTTTTGGACGCTTTTCATATAGTTATTTAAATAAATATCTTTTTGAAGCATCAGTTCGTCGGGATGCTGCAAGCGTCTTTTCTTCTGATGATAAATGGGCTACGTTCCCGGCTTTCTCCGCCGGATGGGTCATATCTGAAGAAGATTTTTGGAACGAAACATTCATGGATTATCTAAAATTAAGAGCTAGCTGGGGACAGAATGGAAGTAAATCTATTTTATCGGGAACTGCCGATCAAGAATTCTGGATTGTTTCTGGTATTTATTATCCTAATCCTTCCGAGGATGGATATTTTTCCGGTGCCCAAATAGAGAAACTTCCTAATGATGACCTTAAATGGGAACGTACTGAACAGCTTTCAGTAGGGGTCGATACCCGAATGTTTAATGGACAATTAACATTCTCCGCAGACTATTTCGATAAAGTCACCAAAGATTTGATTGTTGTGGGAATGTTCCCTCTTTCTGTTGGGAATGATTTTCCTTTTGTGAATGGTGGTGATGTTTCAAATTCCGGTTTTGAGTTTGAACTTGGTTATAATGATAGCTTTGGTGATTTGAATTTATCTGCCAATGTTAACTTTTCAACATTAAAAAATGAAGTGACCCGATTGGATCAGGATGCTCCTATTGCTGGTGCCAATGTTCGAGGTTATGATTTGACTTGGTTCGAAGAAGGGGAGCCTATCTGGTATTTTAATGGATATAAAACCGATGGTATTGATGAGACTACCGGTTTGCCGAATGTGGTCGATGTTAGCGGAGATGGCGCCATTACTTCTGCTGACCTGACAAAGATAGGTGATCCTCATCCTGATTTCCTTTATGGAGCGACACTTAATCTCGATTATAAAGATTTTGATTTCAGATTATTTTTACAGGGCTCGCATGGCAATGACATTTATACCGCCTGGTACCGTCCTGACCGTCCGCTTTCAAACAAACCTAAATACTTTTTTACCGAACGGTGGACACCGGAAAATACCAATGCATCTATGCCTAAGCCCGATGGTAGTAGTGAATACATATACCGCAGCGATTTAATGGTACAGGATGGTTCTTACATGAGAATTAAACAAATTCAATTAGGTTATTCTTTACCCAAAAGTTTAATTCAAAATTGGGGAATCACAAATACCAGAGTCTTTATTTCTTTAGATGATTATTTCACTTTTACCGATTATGAGGGTCTGGATCCTGAGGCTGGAAGTACTAATAACCAAAGTCTTGGCGTAGATCGTGGTGTTTATCCCATTCCTCGCAAAATGATGTTTGGTATATCTGTTAATTTCTAATTTTTAAATTCGATAGAAATATGAAACCATATAATTTCTTAAAATGGATGCCGGCTTTAATAATTATCTTACTGCCGGCTTGTAGTGATGATTTCCTTGATGTTGAGCCCGCTGGCAGATTGTCAAGTGATATCTATCCATCAACAGATGAGGAAGTTCTGGCCACTATTATTGGCGTTTATGATTTGATGCAATGGAATTATGGTAGGGATTGGAACAGTGCATTCTTTGCCAAAAATTTGCCCGCCGACGACTGTAATGCCGGTTCTTCCGAAAGTGATCAATTACCATATCAAAATTTGGATGACTTTAAAAATGAAGCTGATAATACTGTAACCACGGCTATTTGGGAAGGTTTTTATAAGGCTATTAATCAATGTAATACCATTATTGAGCGGATCGAGCCCGAAAATGATTTCCGGGAGCAAATTATTGCTGAAGCTAAAGCTTTGCGTGCCTGGAATTATTTCGAATTGGTGACACTGTATGGGGATGTCCCATTTTTTACAGTTAATCCAACATCTGTGGATGATTACCACAAACCACGGACCCCAAAAGAGCAAATTTATGAGAGTATAGAATCTGACCTTATTGAAGCTATTGATATTCTTCCTTTGAAGTCTGAATTGGAAGATAGTCATAAATTTAGGGTTTCAAAAGGTACTGCCCAGTCTATTTTGGGGAAAATTTATTTGTATCAGGAAAAATGGAATGAGGCACACACTGTATTATCACAAGTTATTTCTTCTGGTGAATATGATCTTGAGCCAAATTTTGGTGATGTATGGAAACGAGTTGGGGAATTAGGTGTTGAGTCGGTTTTTGAAGTTCTTTATACCTCTCAGGAAGGATATGACTGGGGTAATTTTGGATGGGCTGGTGAACATGAATCTAATATTCATGTTCAATTAATGGGACCTCGATCTCCATTCTTTGGTAATTTGGATGTTTTAGGAATTATTCCCGGATGGGGCTTTAACCTTCCTACCGCTTCTATTGGTGCTGCCTTTGAAGAGATGGGGGATAATGGCCCGCGTTATCAGGCAACACTTATGAGCGAAGAAGAATTTATTGCCGCTGGTGGTGAAATTAATCCTGACACTGATGATGACGGGAATCCGGTTCCTGCTCATGATTATGAAGGCTATTTGCGGTTGAAGTATGTAACCTATTCAGATCAGACAAATACTAGTGGTGCTGCTATACCTGAGCTCAACTATACCACCAACTGGCGACTCATTCGTTATGCTGATGTGCTTTTGATGGCTGCTGAAGCTTACAATGAAGACGATGATGAAGCCAGTGCTCGAGTTGAATTAAATAAAGTAAGGGCCAGAGCAGAATTAGCCACTTATGATAGCCCCATGTCGAAAGAGGAGTTGAGAGAGGCTATTAAGAAAGAGCGCCAACTTGAACTGGCTTTCGAAGGTAGTCGTTACTGGGACTTGATTCGTTGGGGCGATGCGGCAGAGGTGTTAGGTCCTTTGGGGTTTGTTGCCGGGAAACATGAACATTTCCCCATTCCTCAAACCGAAATTTCTTCTAATAACGCAATTACTCAGGAAGACCAAAATCCGGGCTTCTAAGAGCGCATTTTTTTGACCCGTGCCGAATAGCAAAAGGGATTGTTCCGAAAAAATGGGACAATCCCTTTTTTATGAAACACTTTTCAATTTTGGGATTAGGGGTTCAATAGATCTTAATATAGGTCCTCATAGTACTGTCCCTGATATTTTAATAGTTCTAGTATGGTAGATGATCGATTAATATCTTTGGGCTTGTTTAGTGGCAAATGATTTATTGCTTGTTTAACGCCTTCCCCCATGCGCACGGATCCACATACATAAATTCGTGCTCCCTCGTTAATCCATTGAACCATCAGGTCCGCTTTTTCCAGAATTTTATCTTGTACATACTGTCGGGTTGAAGGCTCTCGTGAAAATGCCATGTCTAAATGTTGAAGCAGGCCTTGACGCTTCCATTCAATAATTTGTTTGTTGTAAAGGAAATCTGAATTTTTGGTTTTCTCCCCAAAAATCAACCAGTTTTTATTGGTGTTATTAATGCTTCGGTGATGCAGAAAGCCTATAAATGGGGCGATGCCGGTCCCTGCGCCAATCATAATAACAGGAATTTTGGGGTCTGAAGGTAGTCGGAAGCCTTCATTGGGAACCAGCTTGAAGGGAAATTTTTCTCCTTTTTTTAGCCATGATAAATGGTTTGAACATGCACCATAATAGACGCGTTTTCTTTGGTGAAACCGAATTTGTTTAACGGTCAAATGAAGTTCGTGAGGATTTTTTTCCTGACTGGAAGCTATGGAATAGTAACGGGGACGTATTTTTTCCGGTATATTAATGAAATCTTCTATTTTTAATCCATTTGGGAAATCGGTGATTAAATCAAATAAATCATGTTGTTTAATATAATAGTTAAGTTTGTTTTCATTTTCCAATAAAGCTTTTAATGCTTTATGGTTAGTTGCATTGGCGTAGGCTTTAATGGTATTTTTGCTTAGAGTGGTGATTTCCAATTGTGTTTGTAAAAGTTCACCTGCTGTTGACAATTCTCCTTTAAAAGGTACTTCGTAGTCGGGTGAAATACGAAAATGGTTCAGAATGCTTTTTACAATCGGGGAAGGGTTTCGGGGAATAACCGAAATGGTGTCGCCAGGTCTGTAATGAGTGGTTTCAGGATCTATTTTTGCTTCAATGTGATATATTTCAGATGAAGAACCCGGATTTAATAGAACTTTATTAATGATATGGGCTGAATGGATACTTACAGCGGGGTTCTGTTTTTTTATGTGGTTATTAAGCGGAGTGCTCAAATCGGAAATTTCAACGGATGTTCCTGTTTTTATGCAATCGTCTTGTTGGTAATTGTGTGAATGCTTGTTTTTTATATAAAGTCGATGCACATTTTTGATCCAATCGGTAGCGGTATCTCTGAAATTTAAATCACAATCCTTTCTTGCGAGGAGGGGTACAGCTCCCAGTTCTTTCAGTTTTTGATCAACAATTTTACCGGCCTGACAGAAGTGCTCGTAATCGGAATCCCCCAAGGCACAAACACTGTATTGCAGATGTCGGAGCGACATGTTTGTATACTCCAGTTCTTTAAAAAATGATTCGGTTCCCGGTGGTGGATCGCCTTCACCATAGGTGCTTACTACTATTAGAATGGTATTTTCTGATGACAATTGAGATACAGTGTAATGGGCCATGTTTTTTATCCCGGCTTCAATTCCCTGCATTTTAAAATAACGTGCCGTTTCGCGGGCTATAAATTCTGAATTGCCCGAATGGCTACCGTAAAGTATGGTGATTTCGGTGTCTGTAGGTTGGTTTTCGTTAAGGGAATCTGCAGTTTTAAACAGCCAGGATAGTAACTTTTTTACCATAATATGTTGCGTTACTTTATGAGTTTTAAAATGGGAAATGGTACTTTAAAAGAGCATGTTGAATGGTGTTTTCCAATTAAAACAGCTTAGAATAACGAATTCTGTTTTCGTTTAGTTCTCTTCCACCACATCATAAACCCTGTAACCGGTAGGGATGCAGCAATTAGACTGACGAAAAAGGCCAGAATTTTACCGGGCAATCCCAGTATTGCACCAGTATGGATATCATAATTGGCATGGATTAGTTTTTCCCCTGCATTCTTCTCATCATGTTTACGTTCTGACAATAATTCTCCCGAATATTGGTCAAATTGCAGCTGATGATTGATATAATAAACGCCTTCTTTTTGTTGTACATAGAAGTTGATGACTCCGGTGCTGTCAGAAGGTGGAGTGATACGAAAAGCGGCGGCATCGGAATAACTTTTTCTGGCTGTTGTCAATGCTTTGTCGATGGGGCTGACTGCTTCGATGGGACGGAGTTCCGATGCTGCTTGCGGTTGACTGGGTGGCGTGGTTGTACCAGCAGCTGCCACATATACCGCTGCCTGGAACCATTTAAATGCCCAAACCAATCCAGTCAAGGCAATTATTAAAGCGCCCATAAAACTCCAGAAACCCAGAATGTTATGCAGATCGTAGAATCTTTTATACCAACCCGTTGTTTTTTTCCATTTGAACAGAAATATGTTTTTGGCCGATCTAAAACTACGTGGCCACCATAAAACCAGTCCGGTAATTAGCAATATCACAAAGATGATGGTGGCCCATCCTACTATGGGCTGACCAATGGAGGTTTCCAGAAGCAGACTCCAGTGCAGAAACTTAACAATGTTGAAAAAGTTAGTCTTTTCATTGTAAATCTTTACGACCTCCCCCGTATAAGGGTTGATGTATAATGCCTTGTAGTGGTCGATAAACCCGAAATAGGTGAGGGCATCAGGATTGCTGGCGTAACTGTAGAATATTTGATTTTTTCGGGGGTCGTTGTATATATTTACCCAGGATATCGCTTCCCCTTCGGGCAATTCGCTGCGGGCTATTTCCCATAATTGCTTCTGAGTCAAGGCAGATTTTCCATTCGAATAGTCGTTATATATGGCATCCCTTCGCAACCACTTCGTGATTTCGGGCTGGAAAACATAAATGCTCCCGGTAATGGACACAATGAACACCACAATTCCTGAGAGAAGTCCAAGCCACAGATGAATCTGAAAAATTATTTTTTTAATCATGATTGCCTGTTTTATAGAGAAAGGAATGAGTTTAAAACCCATTCCTGCGTTAATGAATCTGACGGTTGGTTTGTTTGCATGTGCTGTCAGGGATATTTGTTGATTATCCATGCGTTGTTTTAAATATTAACATCCGGTTTAGAAGCGGTAATTGATGCTCAACCGATAGTTGATTCCCGGTTCTGTTTGCCAGTAGTAAAAATTCCCGTAACTACCTCCCGAATAGAGATATTCGTCAAGTAAGTTGTTGACATTTAATCGTACAGCGATAGCATTATTCTCCCAAAAGAGGGCGCCGTCCAACCGGAAATAATCGGGCAACATGGCTTCATTATCGGCCCCCCACGACCAGGAAGAGCGGTCCACCTGATACTGATAGCCCAACCCGATTCCCCATCCTTTGGGTAGCCAACCGTTCGAACTATATTTTAACCACCCGTTGGTCATATGTCGGGCATGACCTGCCAACTTAGTTCCTACCACTTCCGGATTCGTGTCTTTAGTAATTTCTACATCGGTGTAGGCATAATTGAGAATAAGGTTAAGACCGGGAAGGATATTCCCTTGTAAGTCGAACTCTATCCCTTCGGATTGGGCTTCACCTAATTGGATCTGATAATTAACATCTTCAGGGTCGGTGGTTAATACGTTTTGTTTGGTGATCTGAAAAAAGGTTATTGATGAGATCCATTTTCCATTACCCCATTTTCGTTTGATGCCTGCCTCCATGTCAATTGCTTCTACGGGTTTAAAAGCATTTCCTTCCTTGTCGGTTCCAGCTTCGGGGATAAAGGTCTGGTCCCACAGTCCGTAAACAGAGGTATTGTCATCAAAGGAAAAACTGATACCTGCTCTGGGGGTAAATACTTGATCATCGGTATTGGCACCATAAACTGATGTACGATAATTGGTGTATCGACCGGCTAGTGTCAGTCGGAGTCTATCTGAAAAGAATATAAGCTCATCCTGGAAATAGGCAGAAGAAGATTGTATGGTTTGGGATGCAGGATAACTGCCGTTGTAGGCGCGTTGGCGTATGCTCAAACTGCGGTCGAAAACTGGCATTTGGGAGGTGGGTACATAATGGACGGGGTTGTAGATGTTGAGAGGGTTATTTACTCCGGCCAATGGTCCCGATTGGAACCAGTCGGCATAGTAGGTTTTGCTATTCATATCGATACCTGCGAGAATGTGATGACCAATCTTACCGGTGAAAGTATTTCCTTCAATATAAGCCTGCCCTGATTTGACATTGCTTATGGCATCCCATATACCCAAGCCACGGTAAACCAAACCGTCTGAAGTTACCGAATCTGGCCAAAGGGATGAACCGACCAGTTTGTAGTCAAGATATCCCAGTTGAGCTGTAAGCTGCCATCGGTTTCCAAGTTTATGATTAAGCGTTACAAACAGGTTATGTTCCCGTATATCAGTGGGGTCAATATTGGGTTCGGCCAGAGTAAAATCACGGGGCAGAGTCCCCATCCCATCCGGGGCAAAAACATAGGCCGCACCAACTACCGATAACCTGGAGTACTGATAGATATACTCTCCAGTAATGGTTGTATTGTCGCTAAAGTGATATTGAATGGAAGGATTCAGGGTATATCGGTCGTTAAACTCATGGTCTCGGTGCGAATTCTTGGTTGATGCCATTGCATTGAATCGATATAGCAAATTGTTCCTGCCGGAAAAATGTCCTCCCAAATCAATGGTGGCTCTGAGAGTATTGAAGGAACCGACCATGACACTGGCATTGTTTTTGGGTGTAAGCGCGGGCTTTTTGGTTACCACATTATAGAAGCCACCCGGTTCACCCGATGAGAGCATAAATCCTGCCGGTCCTTTCACAAATTCGATGCGTTCAACAATCGACAAATCTTCGGTAAGAGGGCCCCAGGGCAAGTCTACATTCATTCCATTGCGAAAGGCAGGAATTTTAAAGCCACGCATGTTGATACGTGCAAAAGTTCCCCAGTGCTCAATCATTTGGGCGCCGCTCGTATTACGGCTTACACTTTCCAACATTTCGGTGAGTTGTTGGTCGGCAAGCACCTCTTCGCTGATGATTTGAACATTTTGTGACATTTTTAGTAAGGGAACATTGTTTCTAAGCGATTGCGAAGGTTCCTGGATGGAATAATCGGACTGGTGGTTGCCAACAACCAAAACTTCTGCTATTTCTTTTTCTGTGCGTTCCATTTTTATGGCTGGTGCTATGGTTTGTTCACCAGCCACCACGTGAACAACAACTTCTTGAGGCTTGTAACCAACGTAGGAAGCCTGTAAAGTATATCGACCCGGTCGAAGGTTTTCCAGCAGGTATTCCCCGTTGGCATTGGTTATGGTACCAATGGTGGTTCCTTTGATACCTATATTGATGGGTGCTTCCTCTTCTATGGGCATGATGATGCGACCACGAATAGAGCCCGTTTGAGCATTTACAAATATTGAAAATTGTATGAATAATGATACGAATAGAATGAATTTCATATTTCTTGATTTTTAATTATTTATATGCGTGTGTGATTATTCGTCTATAATGTTTCTGGATGATAATTAAATTTGACCTGTGAGACCGAGATATTTTATGAGCACAAAAGTAGACTTCGATGAAAGGACGGTCAATCCCTATTTCTTGTTATTTTGAATTATTCCAAATAGCGTATTGTTAATTGCCGGTTTGATATAAAACTGTGGAAATTTTTTGCCTATTTATGTCTTGATTCGTTTTTATTGGTAGGGATTAAAAGTTGTTTATTAGGCCTTTGTGCTAAATAATACCTATTGCATTATTTCTTTCTTTTAACTTATGTGGAGTTATTTAAGATTGTCATATTCCCTAATATTAGGGATAACCGAGAAGGAAGTGTTTTGCGTAAAATTTATCCATAGATACATAAATGTTGCAGGTTGAATTATAACCTAAGGGTATTTTTTTTAATTTCGTTTTTCAAATTTTAACAACTATGAGTAAGTAAAACCTTTTGTTTTTATTCTGTTGAAACTTCTGAAATAATAATTATTCATTATTATGGTTACTTTTATATTGTCAATTGTTGGGTTAATTGCTGGTTTCTTTATTTACGGCAAATTTGTAGAAGGTTTTTTTGGTGCTTCCGATAAAAATGAAACACCTGCACTAAAAATAAATAATGGTGTGGATTATGTTCCCATGCCCACATGGAAGGTATTTACCATTGAGTTTCTGAATATTGCCGGTCTGGGGCCTATCTTTGGGGCAATACTGGGCGCTATGTATGGACCAATGGCTTATGTGTGGATTGTGTTTGGTTGCATATTTATGGGGGCTGTTCATGATTATTTTTCTGGGATGCTGTCGGTGCGTAATGAGGGGGCCAGTATTCCTGAGATTGTAGGAAAATATCTTGGTCCTGGATTCCAAAATTTCATGCGGCTCTTTTCATTGTTGCTATTGATCTTTGTAGGTGTGGCCTTTGTCTCTGGTCCGGCCGAACTGTTGACAACCCTTACCAACGGGGGCTTAAAATTATGGTTGTATGTCATCTTTGCTTACTATCTCATAGCCACTTTGTTGCCCATCAATAAGATCATAGGTCGGATCTATCCTTTATTTGGTGCAGCATTGCTAATCATGGCCATCGGAATTGCCGGGGCAATGATTTATTATGGTTTTGTCGGGGAGCTGACAATGAAAGAAATATCTTTTTCCAAACTGAAAAATTGGCATCATAATCCAGCGGAGAATATCCTTTTCCCAATGATGTTTATTGTGATTTCGTGTGGTGCTTTAAGTGGTTTCCATTCTACCCAGGCGCCCATGATGGCGCGGTGCATTAAGAAAGAGAGTTACGGTCGGCATGTTTTTTATGGTGCCATGATAGCCGAAGGGATTGTAGCCATTATTTGGGCTACTGCTGCCATGAACTTTTTTGATGGTCCCGAAGGATTGAACAGCACCATGCAGATGGATGGGCATAATCCTGCCTGGGTTGTTAATGAGATTAGTCGCAGCTGGCTGGGAGCCGTTGGTGCCGTCTTTGCCATCATTGGGGTGATTGCCTGTCCTATAACCACGGGAGATACAGCTTTTCGGAGTGCCCGACTCACCATCGCCGATGTTCTGAAGCTGGACCAGTCGTCCATTCGTAAGCGTTTGTGGGTGAGTATTCCCTTGTTTGCCGTTGGTTTTGTATTGTCTCAGCTGGAATTTGCCACCATCTGGAAATATCTGGGACTTTCCAATCAGGTGTTGGCCGTGGTGGTTCTATGGGCGGGTGCCATGTATCTGGTTAAAGTTGGGAAACCTCACTGGATGCTTTCATTGCCTGCGGTTTTTATGACTTCGGTATGTGTCACCTATCTTATCGTAGCCCCCGTGAAAAACGGAGGATTCTTTTTGGACCCATCAGTAGGCATTCCACTGGGAATACTCTTGGCTGTAGCCGCTTTTATTTGGTTCCTGATAAGTGCCAGCAGGCAGCGAGGGTGAGACTTCTCGCATTAAACGAGCATGACAAGGTTAGGTTATAAGATCAATAGGCCGGTAGGCAGTAGGTGAATATTTACGGTCTAAAATAGCGGGTAACTAAAAACTATGCACTGTAAACTTATTGGTCATGTGAATTCCATTCTGCTAATAACTAGTTAATACTTTAGAGATTGTAATCAATGCTTATCAATGGGAGAAAGTATGCGCATTTATTGTTTTAGGGATACTTGTGGAATAGTGAAAGGTTGCCCATGAATTGAAAAAAAGATGCGTATTCTAACAGGGAAAAGATGCGCATGATAAAAAATTTCTTCCGCATAATTTTATCATTTCATGCGCATAAAAAATAAAAAGATTTGCATCGAATTTTTTGTTCGAAAAGCACAAAAAATTTTCTTTTGCAAGAAAGAAAAAAATATTACATTTGTCGACATAAAACTGGTTCATTGCTCTCGTATTTACTTCCGAGAGAATGATTAAAAGGGAATCCGGTTAAAGTCCGGAGCTGTCCCCGCAGCTGTAAGCTCTTTAAAAGGTTTGAACAATACCCCCTGCCACTGAAAACTGTGATTAATCATAACCACAGCTTTTGGGAAGGCGGTTCAAACCGGAGCAAGCCAGAAGACCTGCCAGTAAATCTAAATTCGTAGCTTTCGGGTGAAAAAGCGAAGATATGAACAGTTTTTTCCGTTCTATTTTCACTGTACCGGATGTTGCGAATGATTAAATCTGTTTAATCATTTGTAACTATGTTGTTGAAGTATTCTGGGATTTGCATTTCACTGATATTCCCGATGTGGGTCAGCGCACAGGATCTTTTTCAGGAGGAACCCGTGCGATTAAAAGAGGTGCGTGTAACATCTACCCGCCTAAGGGAATTTGCGGTGGGTGCTTCTGTGACTTCGCCCGATTCTTCGTTGATGAATCTTCATCAAGAGGAATCTCTCTCATCTCTATTATCTGCCGCATCGGGCATTGATATAAAAACGTATGGTGTTGGCGGCCTCACATCCCTCAGTATGCGTGGAGGGAGAACCAATCATACGGCCGTTTTGTGGAACGGATTGAATATTCAAAGCCCCATGAATGGTGGCGTAAACCTTTCGGTTATGCCGGTGCGCTTTTTTAATCATGTGGAAGTGCAGCGGGGAGGTTCCGGAACCCTGTTTGGCAGTGGTGCTGTTTCGGGGGTTATCCATTTGTCGGGCAAGGATCTTTTGGGGATGAAGAATGGCTTGAATGTTTCAGCTTCAACCGGCAGTTTCGGATTTGGCGCCGCCGCTGCCGATGTGAAGATGGGAAATTCCGGATTTGCCGGTCGGCTGGCGGTCTTTGGACAGCAGGCCGATAATGATTTTTCCTTCATTAATACTTCTCGTATCGGTCATCCCAAAGAAACTCAGACCAATGCCGGTGTTGAACAATATGGCGTTTTACAGGAAAATCAATGGCGCATTTCCGATCGGTCGATGATGACAACTGGGCTGTGGTTTCAGGACTACAACAAGGATTTGCAAACCCTTATGACCAGCCGCCAGCCCGACGATACCAATCAGAAGGATAAGAATTTTCTGGTCTCGGCCAACTTTAAATATTACGGACAAAGAGGAACGTTTCAACTCAAACAGGGATTGATTCGCAACAAGGTTCTCTACTCCAATCCCGACTATGTGGACCCTCAGGCCGACAATAATTCCAGATCGTGGATTAGTGAGGCCGAATATAAATATCGGGTCGGGGTGCTTCATTCCATCAATGCTGGGGTGAATTACACTAACGAACTGGCATGGTCAGACGGATATATAGGTGATGTAACGCGTCACCGCCTGTCGGCTTTTGTGTCGGGGCGTTATGGCTGGGCCAATGGACGTGGTGCTGCAGTATTGAGTGTGCGCGAAGAGTTAACCAACGGGAATGAACAACCGGTGGTTTTCTCGTTGGGACTGGAGCATCCGTTAGTGAATTGGGCAACCATTAAAGGGACGGTCTCAAAAAATTACCGAATTCCTAACCTGAATGATCTTTACTGGAAAGATGATGGCTATTCCATGGGTAATCTCGATTTGAAGGCAGAAGCCGGATGGTCGGGAGATATGGGCATCGATTTCTCCTTTTCGATGAGTGAAACGGTTAAAACAGAGGTGACCACCGCTCTGTTTGCTTCACGAACCAATGATATTATCGTATGGCTTCCGGAGGATGGCGGGAAATGGATGCCACGGAATAAACAAACCGGCGAAACGCTAGGTGTGGAGGCAGGGTTGCAGCTTACCTCACAAGCAGGTGTTAACACCTTGGCCGTCCGCGTGTTTTATACCTATGTGAGCTCAACCTTAACTACCGATGATGAATACAATGATCAACAAATGATCTATACCCCGAAGCATAAGGTGAACACGGTCTTGAGCTTTGCTTGCCGACCGTTTTATGTCACGCTTTCAGGTGTCTACACCGGCGAAAGGTATTACGATTATAAAAACACTTTGGAAGCCTATACGCTGTTGAACGGCATGGTCGGATATAAATTAAAGCTTTTGAATGTTGGTGCTGACCTCTCCTTTAAGGTTAATAATATTACGGATACCGCTTACCAGGTGGTGGCTTGGTATGCCATGCCGCCGCGAAACTATAGAATTACACTGAGTTTAACTATTTAAAAAAGTTGATAAGAATGAAACGATTGGAATTTTTTAGCAGGAAGCGTTCACTACAGAACATATTGAAGATTTTTGGTTTATCGCTGGCGGTGATGCTGACATCGTGCGAAGATGACGATAACAACAACGGTGCAATTGATAGAGGCGACTTTACCAATGGTGTCTTTGTTTTGAATCAAGGGGCCTTTGGTGTAAGCAACGCATCAGTTTCATACATTGCAGAGGATACTGTGATGGGGGATATTTTTACCGAAAGAAATAATACCCAGGTATTGGGAGATGTTTTGCAGGATATGGTTTCTGTAGACACCCTTTCTTTTCTGGTATTAAATGGGTCAGGAAGTATCATGGTGGTTAATAATAAGAATTTTGAATATGTCTATGAAATTGAGGATGGCATAGATAATCCTAGGTATGCCGTGGTGTATGCTGGATTGGTTTATGTCTCTCAGTGGGGGAATGATGGACAGATCGTCGTAATTGATCCGCAGCAGTTGACGGTAATCAACACAATAGATGTGAGTGCCGGCCCGGAAGGAATGGCCGTTATCAATGATGAATTATGGGTAGCGAACAGTGGTGGTTATGGTGCTAACGATACTGTTTCGGTTATAGATCTATCCGATTATTCAGTAAAAGAAACGATAAAGGTTCACGACTGTCCTCAGGATGTGGTAGAAGATGTCAATGGCGATGTGTGGGTTCTCACTGCAGGATATAATGAATATGACATGGAAACCTGGGAGGTAGTCCGTTCCACACCCGGAGCCCTGCATCAGATAAATACCAATACCTATGAGGTAGAAAAAACTTTGGAGGTGGATGAAGCCATCTATGGCAAACCCACCCGAATGGCAATGGCTGCCGATGGTCAGAGTATTTATTTTGGAGGAGGATACGGATATCCTGGAATTTGGGAAGTGAACATCGATGCTACTGAGTTGCCGGTTGATAAATTTGCTGATGTAGCCGTTAATGGCATGAGTGTGGATCCTGCCACCGGGAATCTTTATGTAGGTATTGCTCCAGATTATACTTCACCCGGAAGTGTTGAGGTGTATGATGTAAATGGGAATAAATTAGAGACCTACATCGAAAATATAGGCATTGGTCCTTGTAATTTTATTTTCGTGTCTGAATAAATACCGGATAATCTATCCCCCGGGCATTTTCCGCTGTTTGTGCTAATTTGATTTGTTTTGCCATAAGACATTCAAAGACAGTTTACCCGGCCCAATTTTATCCTGGTTCAACCTGTTTAAATGCCCGGGGGATTTTATTTTGATTTGTCTTTTTTTGTATCTTAATGTTAAGTAGTTTTTTTTAACACATTGTTGACGGTTTCTTGGGCCATGGCCTCTATGTTTTCCGGAATTATCAGTAAGCCATCCTGTTCGAAAACATTAAATTCCGGCCTTTCCCCATAACAGGCAAAAAGCACCTTTCGGGTGGTTAAAAGTTGCCTGATGTTTCTTTCTAATAAAGCCTTTTGGACCATGTCGCCAGACTCAAAAATTACGCCATTGACCCCTTTGTCTACCAAACTCATGCATGCTTTGGCTATGGCTTCGGAAGTGTATTGGTTTTCCGAAATATAACAGATGTTTTCTTGAATATCGAAGCGATCGCAATAATTTTCTCTATAGGTGTTAATAATTGTTTGAGTGGATATTTTTTGAGAATCTTTTGTCACTAAACCAATTGCTTTCCTATTGTATTGGTAGAGTGCTGCTACCATTTCATTGACCATATCCCGCCAGTTGGGATGGATGCATTTAAAATCTTCCTTTTCCGTTTGAAATCCGCAACAAATGGCTTTGGTATCCGAATTTTTCACTTTTTCGAATAATGAAACCGCCTTTTCGTCTAAAAGGAGATAACCATCGGCAGCAACAATATTGTTTAATGTTCTAGTCTCTTCTCTTAAAAGGATTGGTATTGCCACATATTTATTAAGCTGTAAAATGGTGACCACATGGTTAAACCATAAGTTGTTCGGGTAGGATGAAAATTGTGATGCAACTACGCCTATAATGCCTGTTTTGCCATTTAATCGTCCCGGATTAAAATGTCCGGGCTGATAATTTAGTTCTTTAGCAATTTGTTTTACACGTTCCTGAGTGCCTGAAGCAATGTTTAATCTGTCCGCTTTCCCGTTGAGTACTAACGAAGCGGTGGTTTTTGATACCCCAGCTTTGCGGGCTACCATGTTTAATGTAACGTGAGGCATGGCTAAATATGTTTAGTTAAGACAAAGATATAATTATTCCTGATACTCTGCCGGGGATATGTCCACCTATTTAATTTGTTGTAGAAGGAAAGCCGGATTAATTACGATGTAAACATTGTCAAAATAAATTGATTAATCGAAAAAATATGTTGGTTTATCAACGGTTCAATGGCTCATGACAAAAAAGCATTGCTATGAGCGGGGGTGTGTCGTATGCCATAAAAAATCAAAAACTTGTCTAACTATGTCTATAAACTACTTTCTGCAGGAACCTTTAACCCCCTTCTTAAAACCCAAACTAATAAATATTTTTGTTACACTGTTGGCATTGTTGTTCGTGCCCCAAAAAATCATGGCTCAAGAACCTTTAAAGCATAAAAAAGTAATTTATAAAGGTGCTGACGGAAAGTTGTACATTAATAAGAGTCTTCCTCTTTATCTTAAGATATCCACTTCGCCCGATGAGGAGGCCGAAAGTTGGTTATTGGAAAGTACTTCAACCAGCCAGTATGCCAACCCAATGTATTTGGATACTGAAGGATGGAATACCATTCGATCGCCCTGGGCTGTGGATACCACTACTCATAAAGTAAAGTATCCTCATCAGGATATCATTTTTGATGTATATGCCGATGGAATTCCGCCTGTTTCCAAAATGGTATTTGGTCAAACCTCTTTGTATAGAACCGGTGAAATAATTTTTGTGGGTAATGGGAAGGAAATTACTTTTAAAGGGAAGGATGAAATGTCGGGGCTTGCTGACTTTTTCTATTCTATAAACGGGTCGGATTATAAAAGTTTAAAAGAAAACCCTCTCAATTTTGAAGCGGAGAAAAAATATGAAGTTCTGTTTTATGCTCTGGATAATGTTGGTAATGCAGAAAAGCCTCAACAGATGACTTTTGTGGTGGATAAGACGGCCCCTGTTTCGGACCATAGCATTGAAGGGATTAATAAAGACGGTGTAGTAGCACCTGATGCCTTGATAATCTTGGAAAGTAAAGATACCGTTTCAGGTGTGAAAAATATCTTTTATGCCATTAATGATGGTGAGTTTCTGGTATATCAAAAACCTATTCCGGTATCGCTGCTTAGCGATGATCAATCAACCATTACCTTCTATGCCGAGGACCAGGTCGGAAATAAGGAGGAACCAAAGGTTATAGGAACCATCTCTTCAGGAAATAAAAAAGATACTGAAGAAGATATTGTGTTCGACTACTATATCGACCGAGAAGCCCCTGTTGTGAGTTTGCGTTTTGAGGGGGACCTTTATCAGGGCAAGCATAATTATATTTCGGGCAGAACTAGGGTTGTCCTCTCGGCTAAAGATGACAAATCAGGAGTTAAGGAAATACTTTACAGTTATAATTCTTTTCTTACCAAAGAGAAGTATACAGAAGCCTTCATGCCCAAAGGTGATAATTTGGTAAAAATAAGCTATTCGGCACAGGATTGGGTTAACAATACGGCCAAGGAAAAAGTAGAGTCGTTTTTCATTGATAGGGTACCACCAACCTCTAAGGTTACTTTTAACGGCCCTCTCTTCCGAAACAGGGATACCATATTTATATCCCGAAATACTCTTGCCAAAATTTCGACTATTGATAAGGAAAGTGGAGTCAAAAAGGTTATTTTCAAACTGAATGGGAAAGAAAGTTTATACGGCGAACCTTTTAATGATTGGAAACATGGCTTAAATCGATTGGAATGGAGTTCGGTAGACCAGGTTAACAATGCCGAAGAACCTCAGGAAATGGTTTTTGTTATGGATGATGAACCTCCGGTAATTTACTTTCATTTCAGTGTGGAACCAATAGGCGAAAAAGTGGTGAGGGGTGAAAAGTTCACTATTTATCCTTCCAATACAAAATTGTATTTGGGAGCAACAGATAATATTACCGGCGAAGAAACGCTTCAATACAGCATTAACGGTGGAATTCTCTCAAATAAGCTACCCGTTGAAGGGCTGATTCCGGCAAACTATGAGGTTGTCATTGAGGCTGTTGATGCTCTGCAAAACAAAGCTGTTAAAACTATCAAATTTGCTATAGAAAAATAAACTTTATGTTACAAAAGCAATTGCTGATTTTTCTTTTGGGGCTGGTTTCTTTCGGTACAGCCGCTCAGGAAGAAAATTATATATCGCTCTACTTGTTCAATTTTACTCGTTACATTGAATGGCCTGAAGAAAGACGGTCAGGGAATTTTGTGATTGAAGTGTTGGGACATACATCGGTATACGAAAAACTAAAAGAAATTACCGCCGGCAAAAAGGTAGGGAATCAGCCGATTATAGTACGCAATTATATGTCTGCTTCGGAAGTGCAAAGCCCACATATCATGTTTGTGGGGCACTGGCAAAGCCGACAGATGCCCGAAGTTTTGGAAAAACTGGAGGGAAAATCTGTTTTGCTGGTTACTGAAAAAGAGGGAATGATTGAGCAGGGTGCAGTAATTAACTTTGTTATTCGTGGAGGTAAAATCAGTTTTGAATATAGTAAAGCCAATGCAGAGAAAAGAAATTTATCTGTCAGTGCACGCCTGGAGCAAATGGGAACTTCTAAATAATTAAAAGATGAATTGCCTCTCGCCTGCTAAAAAACAAAGAATTGTATTGTGTCAATCCCTGTAATTGCCTTACGATTTATCGTTGCTTTTTTGTTTGTTATAAGGTGATTTTTGTCATGCATAAAAATGTTTGGTTTTAAATATCAGAAAATCAGAATTAAAAGTAGTTGGTGTTTGCAGAAATAAAAACTTTCAATTTGTTACTTCGTATAAAAAATATCTCTATTTTTGAAGACAGATTCTGATATTTAAAATCCGAACATATGGAGAACAAATTGCAATCTTTTATGGACAGCGTCAGGAGGAAAAATCCTGGCGAAGATGAATTCCTTCAAGCCGTACAGGAAGTTGTTGAAACCGTCTGGGACTTCTATATGGAAAATCCCCGCTATCAGAAAGCCAAAATATTGGAACGAATGACTGAGCCCGAACGGGTGGTAATGTTTCGTGTTCCGTGGGTAGATGATAAAGGTGAGGTTCAGGTGAATCGTGGCTATCGAGTTGAGTTCAATTCAGCTTTGGGACCATATAAAGGAGGCCTTCGCTTTCACCCAAGCGTTACTCTTAGTGGGCTTAAGTTTTTAGGGTTTGAACAAACCTTTAAGAATAGTTTGACTTCTTTACCCATGGGGGGCGGAAAGGGTGGAAGTGATTTTAGTCCCAAAGGAAAATCTGATAACGAAATTATGCGCTTCTGCCAGGCTTTTATGTCTGAGTTGTTCCGTCATATCGGGCCCAACACCGATGTTCCAGCCGGAGATATTGGCGTAGGTGGCCGCGAAATAGGCTATCTGTTTGGGATGTATAAAAAATTAAAAAACGAATTTACCGGTGTGCTTACAGGTAAAGGCCGGGAATTTGGCGGAAGCCTCATTCGTCCTGAAGCTACAGGGTTTGGTGCCGTTTACTTTGTGCAGGAAATGCTAAAACAAGTGAATGAAACACTGGAAGGTAAGACCGTTGCCATTTCCGGCTTTGGCAATGTTGCGTGGGGAGCTACCCTCAAAGCTACTGAGTTGGGGGCTAAAGTGGTAACCATTTCTGGTCCAGATGGATACGTCTATGATCCTGATGGTATCTCTGGAAGTAAAATTGATTATATGTTGGAATTGAGGGCATCTAATCAGGATATTGTTGAGCCTTATGCCCAGAAGTATGGTGTTGAGTTTTTCAAAGGCAAAAAACCTTGGGAGCAAAAAGTGGATATAGCCATTCCCTGTGCTATACAAAACGAACTTAACGAAGATGATGCCAAAATGTTGGTTGAAAACGGTTGTCGGTTGATTGCGGAGGCTTCTAATATGGGATGTACCGCCGAGGCCGTTTCCTATGCAGTAAAAAATACCTTGTTTGCCCCGGGTAAGGCCGTTAATGCCGGTGGTGTTGCTGTGTCAGGACTTGAAATGAGTCAAAACAGTATGCGGCTTGGTTGGAGCAGGGAAGAAGTGGACACCCGATTGCATCAAATCATGAAAAATATTCATGCTACTTGTGTGAAATATGGAAAAGAGAATAATGGTAAAATTAATTACGTAAAAGGCGCCAATATAGGAGGTTTTGTTAAGGTTGCCGAAGCAATGCTTGCGCAAGGAGTGGTATGATTTGGCAAAATTGAAAGGCTGGTCTCTTTTTAGAGTGGAGGAAGAAGTTTACCTTTGTTCATTCAGTTTATTGGGGATTTTTTAAAAGAGTAATTGTTCTTTTATAAATGATTGATTCACATTCACATATTTTTTTACCTGAATTTGACCAAGACAGAGACGAGGTTGTATTAAGGGCTAAAGAGGCTGGCGTGACAAAAATTTTAATGCCAAATATCGACGAGCAAACTATCTCGTCAATATTGAATACCGAAGCAACCTATCCTGGCTATTGCCTTGCCATGATGGGCCTTCATCCCACTTCCGTCAAAGAAAATTTTCTAGAGCAATTGGGAATCATTGAACAATGGTTGGAGAAAAAAGACTTCGTGGCCATCGGTGAAATAGGTATCGATTTGTATTGGGATAAGTCCCGTGAAAAAGAGCAACGACAAGTCTTCAGAACCCAATTGCAATGGGCTCGGGAAACAGAAAAACCGGTTGTAATTCACGTTCGGGAGGCTTTTGATGCGGTGTTTGAAGAAATGGAAAAAGTTTATGACCATCGTTTAAAAGGTGTATTTCATAGTTTTTCGGGTGATGAGAGTCAGGCTGCCCGGGCCCTTGAGTATGAAAATTTTATGTTGGGGATAAATGGTATAGTGACGTTTAAAAATTCCGGACTCGGTAATGTGGTGCAAAAATTAGGGCCCGACCGTCTGATAATTGAAACAGATGCCCCTTATCTAACCCCTGTTCCGTTTCGCGGAAAACGAAATCAACCTGCTTTTCTGACGTATACTTTAAAAAAGCTGGCGGAAATTTTTGCTTTGACCACGGAAGAGTTGGATAGAATTACTACCCGTAATACAGCTCAGTTATTTGGGCTGCAATTATAATGCTGGCTATGAATAAACAAGTATTGATTATTTATACAGGAGGAACCATTGGTATGGCTATCGATGCCGAAACAAATGCTTTGGTTCCTTTTGATTTTGAAAATATATCTCGAAAAGTTCCGGAGTTAAAAAAATTCGACTTCGGTGTTCGCAGTATTTCATTTAATCCTATCGTCGATTCCTCGGAAATGTCGCCTGAGATTTGGAGAAAACTGGTGAAAATTATTGAAGAAAATTATTCTTTGTATGATGGATTTGTGGTATTGCATGGTACTGATACCATGGCTTATACTGCCAGTGCATTGAGCTTTTTGCTGCACAATTTGCAAAAGCCGGTAATTCTTACCGGAAGTCAGCTGCCTTTGGGAGCCATTCGTACCGATGGTAAAGAAAATTTGCTCACCGCACTGGAAATTGCTGCCGCTCATAAAAACGGACAATCATTGGTGCCTGAAGTATGCATTTATTTTCAAGATAAATTATTTCGTGGAAACAGAACAACCAAATACAATGCTGAGCATTTTCGTGCTTTTCGGTCCGATAATTATCCCCCGTTAGCTGAAGTAGGACTACACATAAAATATAACTATCCTTATATCCGTTACACAACGCTTAAGGGTACTTTTTCCGTTTCAACACGAATGGATAATAATGTTTCGTTATTAAAGATTTTTCCCGGAATTACAGAAAATGTGGTTCGTTCAGTTCTTGAGACCCCAGGTTTGAGAGGCGTGGTGCTCGAAACTTACGGTTCGGGCAATGCTCCTACAGCCGAATGGTTTATTAGGGCATTGAGAGATGCCATTGATAGAGGCATTATTATTATCAATGTTACACAATGTCTGGCCGGCAATGTGGAAATGTGGCGGTACGAAACTGGCCGACATCTTTTGAATATGGGAGTAATTAGTGGTCATGATATAACGACAGAAGCTGCATTGACCAAGTTAATGTACCTATTGGGAAATCGTTCTTCAACCGAAGAGTTAATCGCCGATTTGAACAGATCTCTTAAAGGGGAAATTAAACCGGTAAATCCATAACAAAAATATCCAAGGTGTTTCCCATTTAGGTTAGTTCTTTTTTTAGTACTCTTACTTATGTGTAGTTTTTTGTATTTTAGGTACCTTAGCCATTTAAAAAATGGTTTAATGATTAAAGTAATTTAAATGCATAACATGGTATTTGACTTTTTTTTTGTAATTTGCAAGCCATAAAAATGGAAGCTTTATAAAAATTTTGCGTTTTTATGAATTGATTTTAAATTTGTTGACCTGAATTTAATAGTGTGAATTAACTATATTTGAGTATTAACAAACCAATACAAATCAAAATTTATTACAGATTATGAAAAAGCTATTTGCGTTTTTGGCAGTTTTTGGGATGCTTAGCATAAGTGCATCATCCATTTATGCTCAGGGAGAAGAGCAGTCGATGGCCGAAGATACTACAAGTCAACAGGTTGCTGAGGCAGGCGCAGCAGCAGAAGAGATGGTTGATGAAGGGGCAGCCGTTGCTCAAGATGAGAGTGAAGAACTTCAGGGACTTCACAAACAAATTAAAGCCAAATTTATTGAAGGGGGTGCAATGTTTATGAGTTTTGTACTCTTAGCACTTATTTTCGGATTGGCTATTACCATTGAAAGAATCATTTATCTCAATCTTGCATCTACTAACACCAAGAAACTTCTGCAGAAAGTTGAAGAAGCATTAAATGAAGGTGGAGTTGAAGCTGCCAAGGAAGTATGCCGCAATACCCGTGGGCCAGTGGCTTCTATATTCTATCAAGGACTCGATAGGTTTGACGAAGGCCTTGAGGTAGTCGAAAAATCTGTTGTTTCTTATGGCTCTGTTCAGATGGGTTTGCTGGAAAAAGGACTTACCTGGATTTCCTTGTTCATCGCTATTGCTCCTATGCTTGGTTTCATGGGTACAGTAATTGGTATGATTGATGCATTTGATAGTATCCAGGCTATGGGTGACGTTTCAGCTACTGCTGTTGCCGGTGGTATTAAAGTGGCTCTTATTACTACTGTATCAGGTTTGATTGTTGCCATTATTCTGCAGGTGTTCTACAACTATCTGGTGTCTAAAATTGATAGTATTGTTAATTCAATGGAAGATGCTTCTATTTCTTTGATGGACATCCTTGTTAAGTATAACATGAAAAATAAATAATTGTCCTTATGACTAAGCTTTCAAAATATTTAAATTTTGTATTATACATCCTCCTTGCTATAACAGTTGTTTTTGCAGGTCTTTTTTACTTCGGAGGTGAAGTGGAAGATGCTGCTTTACCAACACCTGTTTATACAGAATCTATTCTGAATTGGGGGAAAATATTATTGATTGGTGCTGCTGCCGTTACCATAATTTTTGAAATTTTAAACTTAATAATCCATCCTCAATCGGCCGTTAAATCTTTAATATCCATCGCGATATTAGGAATTATTGTTTTGGTCGCTTATAGTATGGGTGACGGCACGCCTTTACCATTGGTTGGATATAAAGGCCCAGATAATGTGCCAAGTATGCTGATCTTAGGAGATACCTTTTTGTATAGTGTGTATTTCCTTTTAGGAGGCGTATTTTTGGCGATCCTTTATACTGAGGTGTCCCGTATTTTTAAATAATATCATTTTATTATAAGAGGGGAGGTAATCTTTCCCTCTTGATTTAAATTAATAAAATTCTATGGGAAAAAGAGATATTCAGGAAGTGAATGCAGGATCGATGGCAGATATTGCCTTTCTGTTGCTCATTTTCTTCCTCGTGACAACAACCATGGACACAGATTCAGGCTTGTCCAGGATGCTTCCGCCACCGGTACCGGATACGGAAGAAACACCTCCGCCCATAAAAGAACGGAATGTGTTTGAGGTGCTTATTAATGCCCAGAACAAGCTTTTGGTGGAGAAAAAGCCCATGGATTTGAGTCAGCTCAGAGAAGCAGCTAAGGAATTTATTGAAAATCCTATGGATGATCCTTCTTTACCGGAAAAAGAAGAGATCGAAGTTCCTTATTTTGGCGTTGTGCCTGTCTCGAAAGGTGTTATTTCCCTTCAAAATGACAGGGGAACACAATATCAGATGTACTTGTCGGTACAAAATGAATTGGCTGCCGCTTATAATGAACTTCGGGATGAGTTGGCCATGCGGAAATTTGGGAAAAAGTTTAGTGAATTGGAAGATGATAAACAGGAAGCTATCCGGGATATTTATCCTCAACGGATTTCCGAGGCTGAACCTAAAAATATAGGAGGCAAATAATATGGCTAAATTCAGAAAGAAAAGAGGAGGTGGCCAACAGGCTATCAATACAGCCTCGCTTCCCGACATCGTTTTTATGCTTTTGTTTTTCTTCATGGTTAGTACTACCATGAAAGAAGTAGCGTTGAAAATTCAATTGAAACAGCCAGAGGCCACTGAATTAACCAAGCTCGAGAAAAAAACATTGGTGACTTATATTTATGTCGGTGTCCCGCAAAGACAATATCAATCTACTTTCGGGACCGAGCCACGGTTGCAGTTAAACGATCAATTTGCTACGGTCGATGATATTCGCAGTTATATTGTTCAGGAACGTGAATCGATGCGTGAAAGTGACCGGGCAAAAATGACCGTTTCTATTAAAGCCGATTTCGACACACCAATGGGGATTATTACCGATGTTAAGCAGGCTTTGAGGGAAGCGCAAGCGCTTAAAATTAGCTATTCCGCAAGGAAAGTTAATCAGGTTCCTATGTAAATGAACTTTCTTTAAGTTTTAAAATACATAAAGAAGGCTGTCTCTTGATTTTTTGAGGCAGCCTTTTTTGATTTCGAAAATGATTGTTTTTATTTTGAATGGTCTTATTTTTCTAATTAAGTTCAGTGTCCTTACTTGATTTTTTATGGATTGGCATTTTACATACCCCAATTTTTCTGAGACTGCATTTGAGCAATTAATGCAAAAGCGTATTCATAAGGTTTTATTGATCTGTAGTTCCTATGATGCTTTTATGCTTGAGGAGGATGGCCGGATTGATGAACAAATTTTTAATGAATATGTAGCATTAAGTTTAAGGTATCCGCCCCATTTTATACAAGTTTCTTCCGCCGGTGAGGCTTTTAAGGTATTGGAGAAGGAACAGGTTGATTTGATTATTACTATGCTTAGCGTGGGGGAAATGGACCCATTTTCGCTATCAAGACGAATAAAAGATTCATATCCTAAAATTCCTATTGTTGTTTTAACCCCTTTTTCCCGCGAAGTATCAATCCAATTAGAGCGTGAAGATACCAGTGCCATAGATTATGTTTTTTGTTGGCTCGGTAATGCAAATCTTCTTTTAGCTATTATTAAATTGATCGAAGATAGAATGAATGCTCCATATGATATTACTGAGGTAGGGGTTCAGGCTATTCTTTTGATTGAGGATTCTGTAAGGTTTTATTCCAGTTATTTGCCACTCATATATAAAATTGTTTTTAGGCAATCTCAAAAATTCATGCAAGAAGGACTTAATGAGCATCAAAAGATGATGCGCATGCGTGGTCGACCCAAAATCCTTCTGGCTAGAACTTATGAAGAGGCTGAAAGCTATTACAATAAATATAAAAGTAATTTATTGGGTATTATTTCAGACGTTTCTTTTAAACATGAAGGAACAAAAGAGCAAGGTGCCGGTATTCAGTTGGCTAAAAGGGTTAAAAACGATAATCCTTATTTACCCATTCTGCTTCAATCATCGGATATTAGAATAGCAGAAGAAGCTAAACTTCTAAAAGTGGGATTTATTCATAAGCAGTCGAAATTTCTTTTACAAGAGCTTAAAGACTTTTTAAATACCTATTTGGCTTTTGGTGATTTTATTTTTATTGATCCTTCAACAGGTCAGGAAATTGGTAGAGCCAGTAACCTAAAAGAATTGCAGGCTCGCTTGATGGAAATCCCTGATAATTCACTTTTATATCATTTTAAGCGAGATCATGTTTCCAAATGGTTGACTGCCAGAGCCCTGTTCCCTATTGCTAATGTGGTGAAACAGATGAATGTGGAAGATGATACTGATATGGCAGTTCACAAGGAAAAACTGGTACGATTGATTGCAGCATTTAGAAAAAGTAAAGGACGGGGCATTATTGCCTCTTTCGATCGTGAACGCTATGATGAATATGTAACCTTTTCCCGAATTGGACAGGGATCTATAGGTGGTAAAGCAAGAGGTCTGGCCTTTCTAAACTCACTTATTAAAAGGCATTCTCAACTCAACCAATATCCTGGTGTGAGTATTATGATTCCCCGTACTATTGTTTTGGGCATCGATGTTTTTGAAAATTTCATGGAGGAAAATAACCTTTATTCTATAGGGCTATCTGATGCTTCAGATGAAGAGATTTTTAATCATTTTGTTAAAGGAAAACTCCCGGACCATCTTTCCTATGATCTTCTAAAATTTGTTAAGGTAGTTAAACGCCCTATTGCCATTCGTTCCTCTAGTGTTCTTGAAGATAGTCATTATCAGCCTTTCGCCGGAATTTATTCAACTTATATGATTGCCCCATCCAAAGAAGAGGTGATGGTGCGTCAGATTATGGATGCCATTAAGGGTGTTTATGCTTCTGTATATTATAAGTCGAGCAGGGCTTATATGGAGGGTACCACAAATTTAATAGATGAAGAACGTATGGGTATCGTTCTTCAGGAAGTTGTTGGGCAGGCCCATGGCAATCGTTTTTATCCAACCTTCTCGGGTGTAGCTCGATCGGTCAATTTTTACCCTATTCCTCCAGAAAAGCCTGAAGATGGTGTTGTTAATGTTGCTTTGGGCTTAGGAAGACACATTGTAGAGGGTGGAATATCGTTACGTTTTTCGCCTAAATTTCCGCAAAAAGTTCTGCAGTTATCCACACCGGAAATGGCTGTTAGAGAAACGCAAAAGACTTTTTTTGCGCTCGATTTGGATGCAAAAAAATTTGAACCTTCTGTAAATGACGGAATAAATATTCTCAAGCTAAATGTTGGCGATGCGGAAGAGGATGGCTCGTTGAAATGGATAGCTTCAGTTTTTGATATGCAGAACCATATGATTAGAGATGGATTAATGGCTGAAGGTGTTCGGCTCATTACTTTTGCTAATATCCTTAAGTACGATGCTTTCCCGTTGGCTGATATTTGCAGAAAAATTTTGGAAATAGGACAGGATGAAATGAAACAGCCTGTTGAAATAGAATTTGCCGTCGATCTTCAGACTCCGGATGGAAAACCCATTTTTTATTTGTTACAAATTAGGCCGGTAGTTAGCACCAAAAACCCTATCGGCCCCGATCTGTCAAATTTTGATCCTAAGGATTGCTTTCTTTATTCTCAGTCGGCGCTGGGAAATGGCGAAATTCATGATATAACTGATGTTGTTTATGTTAAAACTGATACCTTTAAACCTTCTCTTAATAGAGAAATAGCCAACCATATTGAAAAAATTAATGATAAGTTACAAAATAAAGGCAGATCTTATTTGTTGATAGGCCCTGGTAGATGGGGATCTCAAGACCCGTGGCTCGGAGTGCCGGTTAGATGGGGACAAATTGCCGGAGCAAGAACTATTGTGGAAATGGGATTGGAAGATTATCATGTGGAACCCAGTCAGGGAACTCATTTCTTTCAGAATTTAACCTCTCTAAAAGTGGGTTATCTTACTGTAAATCCTTCCATTGGAGAAGGTTATATTAATCTTGAACTTTTGGATAGTCATCCCGCAGAAGAAGATACCGGTTTGGTTAGGCATGTAAGGTTCCCAAAGCCATTTTCTACTCTGATAGATGGAAAAAATAATATTGGTGTAATAGTCTTTGATTAAGTTATTTGGCAGATTAGTCTGGTTGTATTATAAATGTTGGTGTGTTTAATTACCACGAAAAAGTGTCTTTTATAAAATATGACCGGCCGGATTAAATAAGGGCCGGTCCGTTTTTAAATAATTTGTTTAAGTTCTAAATATCAATATTTGCCTATAAGTTTAAAATTTTATAGGCTATTGAAAAAGTAAGGTTATTGTTTACCCTTTCAAGTTTTGTGGAAGAATCATTTATACCCCAAGAGTATCTTACGTCCAGATTAAATTTTCCAATTTCAATACCCCCGCCGGCCTGAAAACTCCACTGGGCTGTTTTCATGTTATCGGAAAATTCTTCAATATCTGTAATGCTTGAGTTCCAGTTGTTTTTCTCTTTGGACGTAAATGATGCTACGGGACCGCCAAGACCGTAAATATTAAAGATTTTTAAATCAATAATTTTAAGTGAGCTAACAATGGAATATCCCATGTGTGATAAGTTGAATTGATGGTGGCATTTCCCAAAGTAGTGGTTGTGGTTGTTTTCCCACCTTTTTTCACGTATAGCACTTCAGGTTGAAATGATAAATTGTTAATAAGTCTGATGCGGGCGAAAGCACCGAGCATAAGTCCAGCTTTGGCTTCCTCTTTGGCATCCTGAAAAGTATAATTTTCTGAACCTTTTATTATGTCTTCTGCATTGTCGGTCCGGAATTTGGAGGAATTGTAGCCTGCTTTTATTCCCAAGGCAAAACGATCTTGAGCTAAGGTATGGCTCGAAATCATTACGCTTGTTATTAGAATTACCGAGATGTAAAATAGTTTCTTTTTCATAGTTTTTATTTTTAGGTTGGATTGATAGAATTATTTTCGGGGTATCTAAAGAATTTATTTTTTACACTGACAGCAAGATGCTATCTTATATATTGTTCCTGGCTTAATATTTAATACAGTGCTTAGGCTTAAGCACACCTTTATGTGATAAACTTATTTTTAGGCTTATTTCATGTGGTTTTTTTTATCATTACTTCAGGAGGCTATCTTTAAAAACAAGTAGCTATAGATGAAAAACGTTAGGATATTTTAACAAAAATTATGCCATTGCTTTTGTTAGGATATTAAATTAATGAATGTTATTCTTTCCATATTTTGTACATTTACCCCTATTGTATCTTAATTTTAAGGGGTATAAAGAAAAGTAATTCGTAAATTGTGAATTCATTAGTTTGATTTTCTTGCCTGTTGGTGTTAAGATTGTTGAATTTATTGGCCTAATGGAACTTGTATGGTATGACAAATTTAAGTTTCTTTTGTAGCCCAATCCGAAATGGTTGAGTAATTCTCCCTGAAATAGATTATTTACAATTGAATGAACGGAATATGCGATATTATATTTTTTTAATTGCATGGTTCTACATGTATTTCCCAATAGCTGATGTTTTTGGAAATAGGTCATTTCAAAAAAAGGTGACCGTAAGTGGGTATGTAAAAGATAGAGAGACTGGTGAAATGTTGGTTGGTGCTACAATTGTTATTAAAGGGACGGGAAAAGGAACTGTTACTAATGTTTATGGTTATTTTTCTATAGAAATAGAGGGGGAAAACCAAATTTTGCAATTTGGCTTTCTGGGATACAAAAATCTTGAAAAGGAAGTTGGTGAGAGTTCAGTAATTACTGTTGAATTGGAACCAATTACACAAGAGCTGGGTGAAGTGAAAATTAAAGGAGAAGGCAATGTACATTCTTCCCGTTATCCTTTAATAGGTCTCGAAAAAATGGAATCGTCTTCTATACGTACCATACCTGTTTTAATGGGGGAAACCGATCCTATGAAAGCCATTCAAATGTTACCAGGAGTTTCGGCTACCAGTGAGGGCTCAAGTAATTTCACCGTTAGAGGAGGGAATCCTGATCAGAATTTACTGCTTATGGATGAGGCTATTGTGTATAATGCCGGACATTTGTTGGGTTTTTTCTCTGTTTTTAATAACGATGCAGTGAAAAGTATTGATTTATACAAGGGTGATTTCCCTGCGTCGGAAGGGGGACGGTTATCATCCGTTTTAGATGTTCATACCAAGGAAGGAAATATGAAAAAGGTTAAAGGTTCGGCAGGAATAGGACTTATTTCCAGTAGATTGAACTTGGAGGGGCCTGTGGTTAAAGATAAATCATCTTTTTTTGTGAGTGGAAGACGTTCTTATTTGGATTTGTTTTTACCCCTTGCGCCTGATGAGGAAATTCATGATAATAAACTCTATTTCTATGATGCTAATCTGAAATTTAATTGGATTGTAAACGAGAAAAACAGAATTTTTTTGAGTAGTTATATCGGGCGAGATGTGTTCTCTGATAAATTGGCACAACTCGATTATGGAAACACTACGTTCACTTTCCGCTGGAATCATGTTTTTTCGCCTTCATTATTTGCCAATTTTACTTTGGTAAGGAGCAGATATGATTATTTTTTGGGGACTACCGAAAATGATATTGATGATTTGGAATGGGTGTCCCAGTTTAATGATTATATGTTGGGGGCTGATTTTTCCTGGTATATTAATCCATCTCAAACCTTTCGATTTGGTAACAGAACCATTTATCACCGTATTGATCCGGGAGATGTTTCCGCAATGGATGAAAATTCTTTGATCCAAAGTATTAAACTTCCTCGAAATAATTCGCTCGAACATGGTATTTATATTAGTCATACCAGTGAAGTGGTCCCATGGCTTGTTTTGAGACTCGGCTTACGCTACTCTTTGTTTCAGAATATTGGTAAAGGGAAACTTTTTAAATTTGATGACAGTTATAATGTCGTTGATACTATTTACTATTCTTCAGGAGAAATATTTAATGAATACCATGGTTTGGAACCTCGGGCCGGGGTTTCGATACTGTTCTCATCCCGATGGTCGGCTAAACTTAGTTATAGCCGTACTCGCCAATATATCCAGCTAGCCAGCAATTCCACATCATCTACTCCTTTGGATGTATGGTTCCCTTCTTCACCCAATGTTAAACCTCAAGTAGCCGATCAAGTCTCACTGGGGTTGTTTCATTCTTCAAGAAATAGGGTTTTCGAAAATAGTGTGGAATTTTTTAATAAGTGGATGGAAAATACTATCGATTTTAAAGATCATCCTGATCTAATTCTCAACGAAACTATCGAGAGTGAGGTAAGGCAGGGTAAAGCCTGGGCTAGAGGATTTGAAATTATGTCGAGATGGAATACAATCCGTTTTAACGGTTGGGTAGGTTATACCTTTTTAAAATCGGAACGCGTTGCACCCGATATCAATCAGGGAAGACCTTATCTTTCACATTATGACCATACTCATGATTTGTCTGCTTTTATGAATTACCGTATTTCTTCGCGTGTTTCAGTTTCAGGTAATTGGGTATATTATACCGGTGCACCGGTAACAATGCCTGTCGGAAGATATGAAGTTAGCGGCGAATCGGTCCCTTTATATTCTGAAAGAAATGGTGAACGAATGCCTGATTATCATCGACTCGATTTATCTTTAACTCTCCGTAGCAAAAAGGGAGGCAAAAAAGGCGGAGAATGGATTTTTTCTATTTATAACGTTTATGGGCGAAAAAATGCCTGGGCAATTAATTTTGTGAGTGACGAAGAGAATCCTTATAAAATTAGGGCAGAGAAAACCTATCTTTTCTCTGTAGTTCCTTCTGTTTCTTATAAATTTGAATTTTAATTATTGTTATGGACGGAAGCAAAAATGCATATATTGTTAGACATCGACTCGATTTTAAAAATAAATTTACAGATTGTAGTATCGGGGTGATGTTATTTTTAAAAAACTTGTCTTTTTGTTTGTTGCTATTTTTTAGTTCCTGTACCGAATATATTGATATTGAACTGGAAACCACTTCGAAACGACTAGTTGTAGAAGGCATGGTTATGAGCGACCAGGAATATCATTATGTAAGGCTTACCCAGTCGATTCCTTTTTTGTCAGACACCATTTCTCCTCCGGTTTCGGGTGCAACAGTTATGCTTTCCGATGGCGATCGAAACGAGTATCTCTCCGAATCAGATGAGTATCCCGGCTATTACATTTCTTTGGGAGGTATTGTTGGACAACCGGGAAAAACTTATAGCCTTTTTATTTCAGAGGTTGACATTAATGGAGATGGCGAGGATGAAGTATATTCAGCTTCCTGTTATATGCCTTCGGTAACTCAGCCCGATTCAATTAGAATTGTATATGATGACTCATGGGAGGTATGGAAAGTATTGCTTTATGCTAAAGATAATCCTGATACTGATGATTATTATTTATTTCGGATTTTTAAAAACCGTACTTTAATTTCGGATCGGTTAGGAGAATATAGTGTAGTAAGCGACCAGTTTTTTGATGGAGGAGTAGCCAATGGTGTTTGGGTTCAATCGATCGCTGATAGTGAAGATCACGAAGTGTTTTCTGTGGGTGATGTTATAACTCTTCAAATGTGTGGAATAACTAAAGAGTATTTTGAATTCATTGAGGCCGTTCAGGAGGAGAATCGATTCAGATATCCTTTGTTTAGTGGCCCTCCTGCTAATGCTGAAGGGAATATAACAAATGGTGGGTTGGGTTTTTTTGCAGCTTTTTCTGCCAAATACGCTACTTTTGAATTTGATGAAACAAATCTAGTGAAGTGAAGAGCCTATTATATTGAAGAACTCTTCGCGCGTGGCCATATTCTTCAGAAAAGCACCTGTAAAATCAGATGTAGTGGTTACTGAATGTTGTTTTTGTACGCCCCTCATTTGCATGCACATATGCTGGGCTTCAATGACTACAGCCACGCCTAGCGGATTAAGCGTTTTGTGAATACATTCTTTAATTTGGGTCGTTAATCGTTCTTGTACTTGCAACCGACGAGCGTAGGCTTCTACTACTCGGGCAATTTTGCTCAGGCCTGTGATGTGATGTCTGGGTATATATGCAACATGAGCTTTGCCAAAAAAGGGTAGCATATGGTGCTCGCACATGCTGTATAGTTCTATATCCTTTACAACTACCATTTGTTGGTAGTCTTCTTTAAACATGGCTGAGCGGATAATTTTCTCTGGATCCATATTATAACCCTGAGTAAGAAACTGAAGTGCTTTGGCTACCCGTAATGGAGTTTTTTCCAAACCCTCGCGTGTTATATCTTCACCTATAAGTTTGAGAATTTCCGAATAATGATAACTGAGCTGGGACGTTATTTTATCATCGAACGATTCAATTTTAGCGTATCCGTTTTCACCATTAAGTGTTTGTTTCATCCTTATAAAATTTACTTATTTCATTGAACTATTGGTGCTTAAAATTAGTCATTAGTGATTAGTCGTTAGTCATTAGTTATTCAACACTAACCACTTGTTGACTAATGACTAATCACTTCTTCTGCCTTCTGCCTGTGCACTTCTGCCTTAGTTTTTATACATGTACTTTTGTGGCAAAAAGTCGCCATGCTCGTTTCATTCGTATAAAATTTACTTATTTTATTGAATTATTAGTTTTTAAAGTTAGTCATTGGTTATTGAATACTAACCACTTGTTGACTAATGACTAACCACTTCTTCTGCCTTCTGCCTGTGCACTTCTGCCTATTTATACATGTTCTTGTCGTGACAAACCTTTTTGGTCATGCCCATTTCATTATAAGCAAATGGAACCTCAGCAAATTGTGTGATTAATGAACAAAAGTACAAAAGAGATGCGAGAAAAAAGAGGGTCATACCACATTATTTTGGTTTATTCCAAATAAGGATTTTTTGAACCTTGTCGTTTATTTGTATAATTTTAATCTAATTTATTGGGAGAGTGGCATTTAAAATAATTTATTTTTGTGATTGGTCAATATCTCAAGTGAAACCAACACTAATGACTGTTTACTAATGACTATTGACTTCTTCTGCCTTCTGCCTGGGCACTTCTGCCTATTTATACATGTTCTTGTTTCGACAAACTTATTTGGTTATGCCCGTTTTTTTTAGTTCTTCAGATTACCTGTCCTTGCTATTGATTATTTCTGGTCAGGAAGACAAAATCGCTCGGTAAATACCACCGGGCTTACTTTTTACTAATCCTTTAAATTCCAATTCAAGTAGAATAGAAGATAATTTGCTTACAGGGATGCCGCATTTAAGGCTTAAGATATTCATGTTTAATTCTTTTTCGGCCATTAAGGTTTCCATAACCTTTTGTTGTTCTTCACTATCTAAAGTGGTAAATAAGTTGCCTTGTACTGATTCAGGATGTTGGACTCCTGGCTCCCATCCTAAAATATATTCAAGGTCTTCGGCTGACTCAATTAAGGCTGCAACATTTGATTTAATTAAATAATTGCACCCTTTAGAGTAAGTATCACTGGGCCGTCCGGGAAAGGCCAAAACGTCTCTATTATAATCTGAAGCCAATTGTGCGGTTATTAAAGCTCCGCCTTTAACGGCCGATTGAACCACCACTACTGCATCCGAGAGTCCGGCAATAATGCGGTTGCGTTGAACAAAGTTATGGCGATCCGGCTTAGTTTTGCTTCTAAATTCGGTTATCAGCGCCCCTTCTCCTAACATTTCACGAGCTATTTGTCGATGCATAAATGGATATATGCGGTCTAGTCCGTGACCTAATACACCAATAGTAGGTAAATGTTTTTTAAGGGCAGTTTTATGGGCACATACATCAATTCCGTATGCCAAACCGCTGACAATAACGGTTCCGGGATGTCGTTCGGCAAGGTCACTTACTAATTTTTCACATAACTCCAACCCTTCGTCTGTTGGTGTCCGCGTCCCAACTATGGCGATAGTTCGTGCAGCATCGTAGCATTTTTTCCCCTTGATATAAAGCATCAGTGGGGCATCATCACAATAAGAAAGGCGACGTGGATAGTCTTGATCTGAAAAAAATATCGGAGTTATGTGGTGCTTTTGTATAAAAAGACATTCTTCCTCAGCTTGATTTAATAAGCTTTTTCGATCAATGTTGCGAAGCAATTGTTCCAATGTGGGCCCAATACCCGGTACTTTTCGAAGAGTGGGTAATTTTTCTTCGAAAAAAGCGGCTTCTGATTTTAGGTAAGCTATTAAATTACGAGCCAGCTTTGGGCCTATCCCTTTGATTAGGCTTAAGGCAATCCGGTATTTTAACAAACTTTGATCCACGATATTTTGCCTGGATTGGTTGCGATAAAGTAAAACAAAATTTTACTCAATGAACCAGGAAACACCGGTAGTAACCATTCCCGGATTTCCTCGACCCACTTCCAATAACATGCAAAATCGATCGGTTAAAAAATAGCGAATGCCAAATATCGGGCGAATTCTAAAATCTATATCCTTCTTTATGGGGAGGTCTTTGTATTGCCCGGTTTCTGAATCCCAAACATGTTTCTCTTCCGTCTTGTTAAAGGCCATTTGCATGGCCCCTGAGATATATAGATCAAAATCACCTAAAAATATGGAATAACCGCTTAATCTTTCAATCCATTTGGCATAATGTATGGTGGCTACTGCCCCCGTTGTATATGTGCGATATTTTAAAACATTGGTTGATATAGTATCATTAACATATTTGTCTCTTTTGTATCCTATAAATCCTCCTGCACTAAAAAAAGAATTGAGTCCTTTTTCCACAAAAAAAGATAAGGGTGGTATTTTGCTAATTGAATAGTTTTCATAGTTATTCTTGTCTGAATAATCGGCAAAAGAAATTTTGGGGCTGATAATCCATCGTTGCTTATTATATTGGGCAAAAGAGTTTGATTTTATGCCTAACAATAAAATAAACAGAGCAATAAAACAACGTTTTCCCATATTTAACCTGACATTTTCGCGCTGGGCGTTTAATATTTTAGTTTCTTACTAGTTAATTTTTTACCAATTGGTCCAAAGTAACTCGCTTGGCTGAACTAATATTTAAGGCTAACTTTTCTGGTCATGCCCCTTTGTTGGTACAATAAAGCATATAAATTTCGGTTGTAAATTCTCTGACAATACTTAATGATTATGTTGAGCATTATTTCTCTAATTTAGAAAGGTATTGGTCTATTTTGAGTCTGTTCTTTTTGTTTGTAGCCGATAGACCTACTGGAGGATATTTGGCTATCCCACCTTGCATTCTTTGGTAAATGGTTAACCAGTAAAAAAGGCCTGCCATTTTTGATTTTATCTCATGTCGATAAATTTGATGCAACGGAATTTTAAATGCTTTAAATTTTCTCCCTATTGGAAAAAGATTATAATGTTTTACCAGTAAATTTTTATTGTTTTCAACTTCAATTTGAATAAAGAAAAAGCCTCCTAAATAAAAGAAAAGACCCGAAAGTGCTATTAAGCCGAGGATTAAAAGTTGTGACCACATTGGAATGGTGATAACTTCCGAAAATGAAAGAGCAAATATTATTATTAGCAGCGTCCATGTTCCGGTAAAAATTATCAAGGCCTTGTTTGATTCTTTTTTATTCGAGATCATTTCCAAATAACTTTAAATTGTCTTTGTGCTGAACAAAGATAAAAAGTTCAGACACAAAAAAAACCTTATTTTTGCAACAATCTTACTAATTAATATTATTTTGAGCATGCGACCAATACCTTCAAAATCGGCCTCTGTTTCTCTTTGTGACGATCCTAAGTCCGATCTGGAACAGCTTATTAAGAATATTGCTCCCGACAAAATTTTTGTCCTTGCCGATGAGCATACTTTTCGTCATTGTTTTAACTTCATTAAGGATGTTAAGGGTGTTTCGGCTGAGCGCACTTGTAGGATTAATGCCGGCGATGACTTTAAAAATATTGAATCCCTATCTTCGGTATGGCGGTTTCTCTCAGAGAGAGGTGCAACTCGACATTCGCTTCTTATAAATTTGGGGGGAGGTATGCCTTGCGACTTGGGAGGCTTTGCTGCCGCTACTTATAAAAGAGGAATTCCTTTTATTAACATACCTACCACTTTGCTCTCTATGGTGGATGCCTCGGTAGGTGGTAAAACGGGAATAAATTTTAATGGTTTTAAAAATGAGATTGGTGCATTTCGACAAGCTGAAATGGTCTTAATTTATACACCTTTTCTTAACACGCTTGATCAGCATAACCTTCTTTCAGGATATGCAGAGATGATTAAGCATGCTCTTATTGATAAACCTGAAGCTCTTGACAGATTGCTTAAAATTACTTTGTCTGATATCTCTTCGGACAAACTTTCGGCATTGGTTGCTGAATCGGTATTGGTCAAAGACCGTTACGTTGATAGTGATCCTCTGGAAGGTGGTATTAGAAAGGCCTTAAATTTAGGACATACTGTGGGGCATGCCTTTGAAAGTTTATCAATGAAAAAAGGAAGGCCTGTTCTTCATGGTTTTGCTGTTGCATGGGGAATGATCGTTGAACTTCGTATGGCCGAAAATAAATTGGGATTTCCGTCCTCGGTGCGCAAAAAGGTCGAAGATTATATTAACAAGCTCTATGGTTTCCACCCTTTTGGAGAATCTGATTTTGAAGACCTTTACGCGTTGATGCTTCATGACAAAAAGAATATAGGCGAAAGAATTAACTTTACCCTTTTGGATAAGGTGGGCGAGCCGGTCATTAACGTAGATTGCAGTAAAGAAGAAATAAAAACAGCGCTAAGTCTTTAATTGGTGGAATAGATTGTGGATAGTTGATGATTTCCAGGAAAATTATGGAAATATCCTTACAATAACTAACATGATAAGAACTGTTTGTAATATTAGGGCTTGATACTCGAAACTAAAAAACGATGGAATCATTAGTAATTATACCCCCAAAAGAAAAGAAAACAGTAACCATAGAATTGCCTTCATCCAAAAGCATTAGTAATCGATTATTGATTCTTAATGCTATATCATACAGTGCCCGGCCAATTAAAAATCTTTCCGATAGTGATGATACGCGGGCTCTTTATACTTCGCTCCATTCTAATGCTTCTTTTTTCAATGTGGGTGCCGCAGGAACTACTATGCGCTTTTTAACGGCTTTTTTATCTCGTATCGTTGGTGAATGGGTGATTACCGGAAGTGAGCGTATGAAAGAAAGACCTATCGGCGTTTTGGTGGATGCTTTGCGACAATTGGGTGCTAAAATTGAATATATGGAAAAGGAGGGATATCCCCCTCTTCGGATCTTTGGCAGTGCATTGCAAGGTAAAACCATTGAATTACCCGGCAATATCAGCAGTCAATATATCTCTGCTTTGTTGATGATTGCTCCTGTTGTAAAAGACGGTATCATTTTGAAGCTTATTGGCGATATTACTTCCAAACCTTACATTTTACTTACTCTTAAATTATTGGAACAATATGGAGTAAAGGCAGAATGGAATGCGAACGTTATTTCTGTTCCTGAGCAAACCATGATACCTCCGGAACAGGTCACGGTCGAAGCCGATTGGAGTGCCGCTTCTTATTGGTTCCAGATAGCAGCTTTGAGTAAGCTTGGCACAAAGATTATTTTAAAAGGACTAAAACAAAACAGTTTACAGGGCGACGCCAGAGTGGCTGACCTTTTTGTGCCGTTGGGGGTTAATCATAAATTTATTGACGGTGGTATAGAGCTCACTAAGTCAGGTAAATCGGTGGAACGGTTTGAATATGATTTTACCGACCAACCCGATCTGGCCCAAACATTTGCTGTGACCTGTGCCTGTTTGGATGTTCCTTTTCACTTGAAGGGTCTTCATACGTTGAAGATCAAGGAGACAGACCGAATTAATGCCATGATTAAGGAGGCACGAAAACTAGGCTTTGTTTTTTCAACCAATAATGTTGACAATCTAGTATGGAATGGTGCGAAAGAAGAAATAACAGAACCGCCACATATTCAAACTTATCAGGATCACCGAATGGCCATGGCTTTTGCTCCGGCTTCTTTAATAATTGGTAAGATGAAAATTCAAAATCCTTCAGTAGTTTCTAAATCGTATCCAAGTTATTGGGAAGATTTAAAAAAGGGAGGTTTTTCCTTGATCTCTTCTTAGCTGAAAAGGCCTTTTTTGTTTGATAATATTCTGAATGTAATAGTCTCTTTTGCGGAACTCTTTTCTAAGTTTGACTTTTAAAGTTGCCAAGTAACCCCAACGCGGCCATTTTTATAGTTAGTTAATATTTGGCCTATGGCTTGGATAGATTTTATTCATATTTAATGATATTGGGGCCTGATAAATAATCCCTTTGGTGGTTAAAATAACTTTTCTTTTTTTCTTATCATTCTTTTTCCCCAACCTTTTTATACTTTCTACGTAAAAACTTTTGATGCTTTTTTGCAATGATTTTGCATAGTGTACATGCCGTAGAAGCATTGTTGAAATATATATGCAATAGCAAAGAAGATTGAAAGTGTTTTTAAATTTTTCCTTTTTAAAGAATATGGCTATTAATTAAAAAAAGATTTATTGAGACCCTATTATGGTCCGTGGATGATCCATTTCTGATAAATTATTTTTCCGATTTGAGGTATCGTTAAGGATGCTCTGTTGTTTAATAAATGATCTTAACTAATTACTAACCCCAGTTTGCCGGGATCAAAATATTTACGCGGATGAGGAAAGGTTTACCAAAAAATATTAAACAAATTCCATTTTTGTTTTTTAAGAGAGTATTACTCTTTCTAGGCCTTGCTGTTTTTTCTGTTCATATGACTTCCGGGCAAAACACCGTTTGTGCCAAAGGGTATCTTACCGGTAAAGAGGTATTGGATGCCATGGGATTACCCGGGGGAGGGGGCGTGCGGTCAGGTGGAACTTTTGTTGTAACTTCTACGGTGCCGGATGGTGGCCAATCTACAATAACCATTGATGATGGTTCTACCAGTACTAATGAAGATGATATCTTTACGGGTTTTGACTCTTTTTACACTTCATATACCATACAATATAATAATACTCCTAAAAGCAATTCTATTACCTACTTTGTGTCAGGGACTGCTCCTGCAGTGACGCTTTCAACGCCCGACCCTTCTACCATTTGTGAGGGAGAGCAGGTAGATATTAATTTTACTCTTTCCGGAGCTACCGGTGACTGGGAAGTCCAATTGGAGGATGGAACCTCAACAATTACATATACTGTGAATGCCGTTTCCGGAAGTCCGAATACGGTCACTTACACCCTTGATTCTGATGCCACGATTGAAATTACCTCCGTTGAGGCTAATGGTGGTGGTTGTGCCATGGATCCGGCTGATTTGCCGAGCCCCATATCTTTTACGGTTTTACCCGATCCTTCGTCCAAAACAGTTACAGGGACCAGTGTATGTGATCCGGCATCGCTTAATGATATTACTTTATTTAATTCTGACAGCGGTGTGGAATATTACATTGTATACAATGATGGCAGCACCACCTCTGAAGTTTCGGGTACCCGATGGACCGGTGACGGCGGTGATCATATCTTTACGGGAATAAATGAAGGTCCCGGCGAGTATTATGTTGTTGCATTGGGATGTCATGGCGAAGAGAAGATGGGCGGTTCGTTTTACATTAGTACACCGCCGGCAACGACACCAACTATTAGTTCGTCCAGTCCTGCCTGTCCGGGTTCTGATCTGACTATTGATAATACCGAAGGTTCCGATGTGCAATATTATTTATTGCGTAATGGGGTGCGAACAGGTGCTTATAGGAATGGAAACAATGGCACCATCACTTTTGGTAATTTAACCACGCCCGGGACTTACACTATAGAAGCCGAACGGCATGATTGTGTTGTTACCATCCCCGGTTCTTTGGAAATTCAGGCTCTGCCAGCTTTTTTTGAGCTTTCTGCCAATAAATTTTCTTATTGTGCCGGAACGGTACCTACCGGTGTAGAACTTACTCTTGATGGTTCTGAATCCGGTATTCAATATCAGCTTCAGAGAGATCTTGGCTCCGGGTATACGGATGTGGGGTCTCCGGTAACTGGCGATGGTGGGCCTTTAACCTGGGTTAATGTAACCGAAGGAACCTACCGGGTGGTAGCTTCAACTACCGCAGGCTGTTCAATAATAATGAACGGCAGACCAACCATTGAGGAGGCTACTCCACCTTCGGCTGTTATCACTACTTCTACACCCAATAGCCGTTGTGAAGGAGCTTCTGTGGATTTCAATATTAATGTTACACTAACAGGTACTCAACCTTTCTCTTTTGAGATTACCAATAATGCGGGAGATCCCCCAATTGTAGTAAATGACCTTTATTCCAATACCTATACGATTTCTGTTGATCCTTCAACCGATGTTACATACACATTGACCAACCTGACCGATGCTTCGGGATGTGACCCGGTAATGGATGTGGGCCGGGTTCAGTTTTATGTTCGTCCCAATCCCGTCTTTACTTTTGATGCAAGTCCCAATCCTGTTTCTACTGTTTCGGGGAATTCAACTACCAGTGTATGTGTCGGAAGTGAGGTTACTTTGGATGTTAATGTTTCCAATACCTCCGGACCATTTGATTATGTTTGGAGTAACTCTTTGGGAACCACTAAGTCGGTATCTTTTAATCCTAATGAAACCAGAACTTATTCTGTTACTGTTGAAAATGAATATGGTTGTGTTGCCACCAAAGAAATCGAAGTTGTTGTTAATCCGCTCCCAACGATTGATTTTGAACCTGATGGTGGGGATTACGACATTTGTATAAACGGCGGTACTGTCGAGTTGATTCCGGCTTCTCCCAATACCGGTGGTAACTTTACCGGAACCGGGGTGACCGGTAATTTCTTCGATCCTATCACGGCCGGTGTCGGTCGACATGATGTTACCTATACTTTTACCAATACCACCACCGGGTGTGAGAATAGTATTACCAAACCTCTGGATGTTAACCCCGAACCAAATGTTAATATCCATATAAATCAAACAGATTATTGTTATGGTGATGGTTCCACTACTTTGAATAGTATCCCTCAAAACAGTAATGGCTCCTGGGAAATAGTAGGTGGTACCAGGTCTTGGTTCCGTGACAATGGTGATGGTACTGCAACATTAGAAGTGGATAATGCCATTGATTTAACAGGAGGTGGTACCTTTGATTTGGTTTACCATTACACTGATCCTAATACAGGTTGCATCGGTGAAGACATGCTTACGGTCGATTTACATCCAGACCTTGCCGATGAGATTGATTTTGAATACCGTTCTAGTGCTGCTGCCACCTATTCATGGAAAGCTTTCCCTGCGGGAGACCTGCTCTTCTGCCAATCGAATGACCCTATTGATTTGCGCGGTATTTTTGATGATACTGGTCTCCCTATTGGCGATGGATCTTTTTCAGGTCCTGGTGTGACTAATACCGGTGCGGGAACAGCTCAGTTTGACCCTTCGGTTGCTGGAAATGGTAATCATACCATTACCTATACTTATACCGATCCCTCTACCACGTGTACAGGGGTGGTTACCCATTCGATTCAAATTGGTACTACCCTTGAGTTCCCGGGATTAAATGCTCTTTATTGTGCTTCCGATGGTCCTATTAATGTGTATGGTGATGAAGTTCCCTCAACCGGAGTAAGCGGTACTTTGGAAATATTTAACAATAATAATCCTGCCAGCCCGTCATTACTATATACTCATTCCAGCAATTCAAGTTCTAATCCTTTTTCTTTCGATCCATCAACCGAAGGACTGGGACCGGGTGACTATCTCTTCCGATTTACCTATAATGATGGGGTATGTGATAATGTGATTGAACAAGAGGTAACTGTTGCTGATGTGGTTGATGCTACCTTTACCATTGATGCTCCATCTACCCAGTTTTGTGAAACTCAAAGTCCTGTTCAACTAATACCCAGTCAGCCGGGGGGTATTTTTACCATTAATACTTCTTCCGGACTTGGCGTGTCCGGGTATTATTTTAATCCCTCTCATCCGGATGTGGTACCGGGCAAAACTTATACTATTACTTATACTATCAATACGGGTTCATGTTCTGATTCTTATTCCATTGATGTCAATGTAATTCCTGTACCGACTCTTGATATTTCCGGATTGAGTGACGAGTATTGCGACAATGATGCCGGACCCTTTTTAATAGAGCCCAATAATGGAGGTATTGCCGGTGCTGTTTATACCTTTTCTGCTACGCTCAATGCCGTTGGCCGCTCACCTCTCTATTTTAATGATGGTGCTGATACCACCCATGTGACATCTTACACATACACAGGTACATCCGGTGACCCTCTCTATTTTGACCCTGTACAGGTCGGATATGGTACCTATACCATTACTTATACCTTTGACAATACTGCCAATACCGGTTGTGTAACATCAGTGTCAAAGGTTGTTACGGTGCATGAGACGCCTGGTGTAACCTTTGCCGGAATGACAGATCCGGTGGAATATTGTCAGTCCGATGCCCCGGTAACGTTGGAAGGCAGTTTTGTGAGTGGTGGATTGACCGGCCTTGGTAATTTCTTTGGTGCAGGCATTAATAATCTTACTTCCGACGATGGTGTGGCTGAGTTTGATCCTTCTTCCGTCATCCCCGGAGATCATCCTATCCAATATGTGTATACCGATCCCGCCACAGGGTGTAACTCGGAACGTACCAAAATATTTACGGTGAAAGAAACTCCTGCGGTTTATAATATTACTCCCAATAGTTCCACATCTGCTTATCCCGGCCACTTTTGTCCGGGTGATAATGTGGTGATTGGGGTGGATGATTCTCAGGATGGAGTAGATTATCTTCTGATCCGCAATGGTGATGTCTCTTCACCTGTTGAAACCATTCCAGGTAATGCCAGTGCCGGTGCTATTACTTTTCCACCGGTGACAGTACCCGGTGACTACACCGTGCTTGCCATATGGCCTTCACCTTCTGGTTGTTCTCAGTGGATGAATGGAACTGTCGAGGTGCGGGAAAATAATGTTACCGCCTCTTTCACCAAACAAAATGTATCCTGTACTGGCGACACCAATGGCGAAATTGTTGTCACCGCTTCGGGTGGTAGTGGTCCCTATAGGTTCTTCCTTTACCAGAATGCTTCTCTTTCTACGCTCGTCGATGATAATAATTCGGGAATATTTACAGGGCTGGGAGCTCACGTTTATTATGTTCAAGTAGAAGATGCCATCGGTTGTACGCTTCCGGTACCTGTGGAAGTGAACATTTCTGAGCCCGCTTCCGGACTCTCCGTTGTTACTGGTAGTTCACCCACTGGATGTGCTGGTTGCACTGCCGGGGTAGATTGTGAAGGTGAGGCATGGGTGACTATCTCCGATGGGACGGCCTTTGCCGATTTAGTAACTTATCCTTCTGGTTATGATGTGCAATGGACAGATGCCAGCGGAAGTACCGTTACGCCTTCGGGTGATGGGACCATTATTGAAAAAATGCCGGCGGGCTTCTACACTGTTCGGGTTACCGATGCCAATGGATGTTGGATAGAGGAAACCATAGAAATTGAAACCGTACCTGCTATCTCTTTGACGGAGATCAGCCGGACACATGTTGACTGCCACGGGGCTGCCAGCGGACAGTTCGTGGTTGAAGCTACCGGTGGGGATCCTTCGGCCGAATATCAATTTTCTATTGATCGGGTTAACTGGTTAAGTCCGGATGCTCCGGGTGGAAGTCAACGAACTTTTTCCGCATTGACGGCCGGCTCTTATAATGTTTATGTTCGGGACGCTCATTATCCCAGATGTGAGTATCAGTTAGCTTCGGCCATTGTACTTTCCGAGCCTTCGGAGTTAACCATATCTGAAGTGCCGGGATCTCATATTGATGTTGATTGCTATGGAAATGCTACCGGTCAGTTTGAGGTGGTGGCTTCCGGTGGAAGTGGTACTTTCGAATATTCTTTAAATGGAGGGGCGTTTGATTCTGACAAAATCTTTTCCGGACTTGTTGCCGGTTCCTATAGTGTAACGGTTAGGGATGGAAATGGGTGTACCGCTTCGTTGGCTAGCCCCGTCGAAATTACTCAACCTTCTCAACTGACTATTTCCAATACTTCAACATCCCCTGTTTCTTGTTTGGCGGGTAATGATGGAAGCATTAGCATTACAGCTTCAGGAGGAGATGGTAATTATGTTTATTCCATCGTCTCCGGGCCAGAAACAAGACCTGATCAGACCTCTAATACATTTGACAATCTTCCTGCCGGAACTTATGAAGTCAGGGTAACTGATGGAAGTGGTTGTGTTGCAATGTATTCAGGGATTGTTGTTACAGAGCCAGCCTCTGCTCTTTCCCTGTCAGGGACCGTTATACAAAATGTTTTGTGTCGAGGTGGAAATAGTGGAAGCCTTGCTGTTACCGCTTCTGGTGGTTCGGGAAATTATGAATTTAGTATTGATGGTGGAACTACTTGGGTAACTAACCATACTAATGACTATACTTTTGATAATCTGGTAGCAGGCACCTACACTATTGATGTCCGTGACATTAATGGTTGTACTGCCAATACTTCTGTAACTATTACTCAACCTGCCACTGCTTTCTCTTTGAGTGCTATAGTTGACAATCATGTTACTTGCTTTGATGGCAATGACGCTGAGATAACTGCAACGGCATCCGGAGGATTGTCCTCTTCAGGGGTTAATTATGTTTTATATAAAGATGTTGCAGGATCTTGGGTAGCTCAGGCTTCCCATTCCAATATTACAGGTGCGCCCTATACTTTTACGTCGCTTTCGGCCGGTGATTACCGGATTGAAGCCTGGGATAACAGTGGGTCTTTGAATAGTGACTATTGTTTTGATTTTGTGGAAGTAACGGTTAACCAACCAACTGCCGAGATTGAGATTAATCCGATAAACATTCATCATGTCACCACCACCGGGGGAAGCGATGGTTCTATTGAAATTGAAATCACCGGTGGTAGTGGTTCCTTTGTTTCTATCGTCTGGAGTGGTATTGAAGAGGGTACTGGAAATCCTGTAACCGGACTGGCCAATAATGTTTATGTTCAGCCCAATCTTGTTGCCGGAACTTATTCCGTTGAGGTGACCGATGACCTGGGTTGCACAGTTGTTTCCGATCCCATAGTTGTTACCGATCCTGATTCTCCTTTGGGGCTGAGTATTTCAACCAGTGCGCCAGGACCTTGTTTCGGTGCAACAAACGGTACTATTAATTTAACTGCTGTTGGAGGCGTCACTCCTTACGCTTCTATTACGTTAAGTAGGGCCGGTGTCCTTATTCCCCCAGCTGCTTCTGGTGCCGACAATGCCACCTTTAACAACCTGGGTGAAGGAACCTATCTGGCTGAAGTTGTGGATAATGTAGGTACATCCTATACGGAAACCATAATCTTTGATCTTCCTGATCAACTTGATCTTAACTTTTCCATCATCCATGACGCTACTTGTGTCGGGGCTGCCGATGGTACTATAACTTTCAGTGTTTCAGGAGGTACTCCTGATGCTTCTGTTTCACCCAATACTTATGACTACTTTATTATTCCGCCCGGAGGAGGTGTTATTTCCGGAACGGTGAATGCAGGTAGTGCTGAAACGGTTGCTTCTCTTACTGCTGGTACGGGTTATCGGTTAATGGTTATTGATGATTTGGGTTGTAACGTTGAGACTTCATTTGATATTGACGAACCCGATCCCATAACTTTTGATATCGATTCAAAAAATCTTTCCTGTTTTGGCAGCGACGATGGTGAGATTACCGTTACGAATGTAACCGGTGGCTGGGGTAGCAATTATAGTTATGCCTGGGAAGTATTCAATGGTAGCGGTTGGGATCCTTATCCTTCTTCCGGTCCGGCAACAACACCAACTGTAAATAATCTTCCCGTTGGAACTTATCGGGTAACTGTTACCGGTAATCTGTATGGATGTACTGCCACTTCGTCCGAAATTGTTATTACTCAGCCAGAAGAACTTGAACTCATCTTATCCGGACAAAAAGATATTACTACTTGCTATGGAGATAATTCCGGAGAGGTAACCCTGCGGGTTGAAGGTGGAACAGGACCTTATGATCTTACCGGTAGCGCTACCTATCTTAATTGGTCGGGCTCAGGCACTTTCGTTGTATCAGGCCTTTCAGCTGGAGTTAATTCCTTTAATGTACAGGATGCTAATGGATGTACGGCATCTGCTTCGGCTACTATTAATGAACCCGGGCAACTGGTGGTTGACAATATCGCTGCTCAAATAGAATGTGAGTCTGATGGTTCGGGTGGTGAGCTGGAAATAGAAGTTTCCGGAGGGTTGCAAAATGCCACGAGTGAATATGCGTATCGCATAGAACTTATTAATCAAGATACCGGAAACAGTTTGGTTTGGATGCGTACCTCTTCGGCGCAACCTTATGTTATCAATGATATTACCGGTATTCCGGCAGGAAATTATGATTTGATAATTTCGGATGCAAACTCTTCTGACCCTTCAGCATGTAGTTATTCCGATGTTGTGAGCCTGTCATATATCGATATTCAGGCTGTTGTTACGGATGTTTCCTGTTCGGGAGCTGCTGATGGTGCAATAGATATTACTATTGAAGGGGGATCCGGTAACTACGCTTACCAATGGATTAAGGATGGCGGACCGGGCGTGTATGCTATCACACAAGATTTAAGTGGTTTAACCAGTGGTAATTACACGTTAACGCTGACCGATTTGGATCGAGGTGGGTGCTCTTTGGTTCGTAATTATCAGGTAAATAATGGAAAAGTACTCTATTTAGATGCTTCTGTTGTACAGGTTAGTTGTAATGGTGGTGCCAACGGTGCTATCATTGTAGATGATGTGGTTGGGGCAGTACCTCCTGTAACGTATTATCTGGATGGTGTTGCCGATGTAGACAACGATGGTCAATGGACCGGTTTGACTGCCGGCACATATATGGTAACCGCCATTGATGCTGATGGGTGCGAAGTAACCGAAAGCTTTTATGTGGCTCAACCATTGGGCATTGATTTCACCTTGAGTACTTCTCTTGATTGTTCTTCCGATTATTCCCGTTCGATTACTTTGAGTGGCCTTACAGGGGGAACGGCACCATATACCTTTAGCTGGAGTGGGCCGGGAGGATTTACTCAAGTCTCGGATACAGAAATTACTGACATTACCGTTGGAGGTACATATAGCGTAACGGTTACCGATCATCGGAATTGTTCAATAACCAAAAGTATAACTCTTTATGGGAAGCCGGTTCTTTCGGCCGATGTTTCTGCCGTTCAATGTAATGGTGGAAGCAATGGTATTATTGATTTGACGGTTACGGGGGGAAGTGATAATTTCAGTTATAGCTGGGATGACCCTGCTACTTCTACTTCTCAGGATTTGAGTGGTCTGGCAGCTGGAACCTATCATGTAGTTGTTACAGATCTCTCGCAAATATGTTCTGTTAGTGGAAATCCTTATTCAACTACATTGGAGGTTGAAGTTTCCGAACCTGATCCCTTTGTGATCGACAGCTATATCTCGCACATAGATTGTGGTGGTGGAACGCCTGACGGTGAAATTAATATTACTTCCATTACGGGAGGTTCAGGAAGTTATACCCTCACGTGGGATGCATCACCCTATATTACTCAGGGGGCATGGCATCAAACAGGTTTGCCGGGGGGTGAATATACTGTGGTTATCTCTGATGCCGATGGTTGTTCTGTTACCAGGAGCTTTACGGTGAATGAACCCGATCCTCTGGATTTTGCACTTGATGTGGATCCTTCCAATTGTTTGCAGGAAAATTCTATTTCTATTGTTTCACCTACAGGTGGAACAGGAAGTTATGAATTCATTTGGGCAGGGCCTGGTGTCGATACCTCTTCACCTACTATTACCACACAGACTAATTTACCAGGTGGTGAATACACCGTTACTATGGTGGATGTGGGGAATGCTCATAACTGCAATATCAGTAAATCGGTAACCCTTTCAAAACCTTTGGCCGTTACTTATTCGGTTGAGTCCGAAACCTGTCCCGGTGCTAACAATGGTTCTGTTGATATTACCGTTTCTGGCGGGGTGGCACCTTATTCCTATAGCTGGTCTACTGTTGATGGTAGTGGTTTATCCGTTTCTGAAGAAGATCAAAGTGGACTGTCTGCCGGTACCTATCAGGTTATTGTTACCGATAGTAATCCTGACGGACCCTGTACATTTACCATTTCCGATATTACGGTGAATGTTGCCAATACCATTTCTGTGGGAAGCAACATTACGCATGTTCGTTGTTTTGGTGCGGCCACAGGGGCTATAAGTGTTAATGTTACAGGTGGTTCCGGAACATATCATTATCTGTGGAGTGGTCCGGACGGCTTTTCTTCCAATGACGCCAACATAACCGGCCTTAAAGCCGGCAGCTATACCTTGGTGGTTTCGGATGTTATTGCGGGTACCTCTTGTTCTGTTACCAGAACTTTTGTGGTTGAGGAACCCACTTCTGCTATTGAGGTAACAGATGTTACTGTTGGTGGAGTAGACTGTCGCGGCAATGCTACCGGTTCGATAGATATTACCGTGGCAGGGGGAACGGCACCCTATTCTTTCCAATGGACAGGTCCGGCCAGTATTCCTGATCCTACGCTTGAAGATTTAAGTAATGTTCGTTCCGGTGTTTATAATGTGGTTATTACAGATGCTAATGGATGCGTTCTGGATTATGCAGCCACTTACGGAAGTACTATTAATATACCACAGCCGGCCGAAGCCTTAGAAGTTGTCCTGGTAAATGTGGATGATGTTACTTCTACTGGCGGCAACGACGGAGCTATTGAAGTAGATGTTACCGGTGGTACCGGCTCCTATACCATATTGTGGTTTGATGACTTAGGTAGTCCTGTCCCGGGCACCGATGGTCTTGAGGTGGTAGAGAATTTAACCGCCGGTACTTATAGGGTATATGTGGAAGACGAAAACGGTTGTTCCGATGAAATATTAAACATCGTAGTTTCAGAACCCAACGCCGTGCTTGATCTGAAAATCAGCAAACGCAGTATTGGGGTATGTAGCGGTTCCGCCAACGGACAAATTAAAGTTGACATGACCGGTGGAACCTTGCCATACCAATCCATTACTTTATATAATGGTGCTGGAACGGTAGCTCAGGTAACCAATCAGAATAATGCTGTTTTCGATAACCTGCCGGCAGGTGATTATGAGGTTTCCGGAATCGATGCCAAAGGTGTGGAAGTACGAAAAGCGGTTACCTTGCTGGAGCCTACCGCTCTGCAGTTGAATGCCGCTGTTACGCAACATGTGGAATGCTACAGCGACGCTACAGGAATTATTGAAGTATCTGTGGATGGCGGCGTTGCTAAAGAGATTGGCGGAAATTATTATGTGACGCTCAGTGGTGGGCCTTCCGGTACGGCTGCTAACTATTCGCCTTTGTCGGGTGAAGTCTTCACTTTCAGCAATCTTCCTGCCGGAACTTATACCGTTCGACTGATTGACGACAGCAATGTCAATGAGGTTAATTATGACAATGACTCTTTTGCCGATGGATACGGCGACGGAACATTTAATATCAATACCGATTGTTATATTGAACAACAATTAGTAGTTGAACAGCCCGAAGCTCAGTTGGTATTGAGTACCATGACCGGAAGTGAAGAGTTGTGCGAAGGTGAGTTGCCCTGGCTCCAAATTGTAACATCCAATTGGGATCCGGCAGCTAGTCCCCTCGAAGTTCAACTGAGTGATGGTGAGACCTATCTGGTTAATAGCTCGCCCTTCCAGTTTCAACCTAATAATATTCCAAGTGTCGGAATTACGCAATACACTATTACCGGATTTGTTCAACAAGGTACTACCTGTAATAAAGGTACCGCTTCGGGTACGGCCACTGTTGAAGTACATCCCTTGCCCACGGCTACTATCTTTGGGGATGGAGAACTCTGCCTGGGCGAAAGCAGAGATTTAGGGATTGAACTGACCGGTACCGCCCCATGGAATGTTACCATTTCCGATGGCACGAACACCTGGAATGAAACCTATACCACAACGCTAAATTTCTTTACCGTTTCACCTGTTGAAAACTCCTCCTATCAGGTGTTAAGTGTGTCCGATGCTTATTGTTCCAATACCGGAACGGGTACTGCAAATATTACTGTTCACGAACTTCCGACAGTTACCCTTACAGGTAATGCAGAAATATGCGAAGGAGAAAGTACCGACCTTACATTTGATTTTACCGCCGGAACAGGACCCTGGACGGTAACCTTCACAGAAAATGGTGTGTCGCGTACCGTAGGGCCTATTACCACCAGCCTTTATACATTGTCTGTGACGCCTGTAGTAACCACAGATTATGAATTGGTAAGCGTTCAGGATGCCAACGGATGCTCACAACCCGCTTCCGGACTGGTAAGGGTTACCGTACGTGAATATCCCGACCAGCCCACCGCTATTGTGGGCGATGACATCGTTTGTCAGGGAAGTACCCATGCCTACTCGGTAGATCCTGTTCCTAATGCTACCAGTTACGTATGGTCATTACCTACCGGAGCCACCATCATTTCCGGTGATGGTACCCGGGAAATTGAGGTTCAGTTTTCTACTACAGCTCAAACCGGTAATATCTCGGTCTATGCAGAAAATAGTTGTGGTGCCGGTCCAAATATAACCTTGCAAATAAATGTTGATGAGCTGCCTCAGTCGATTGGCCCCATTTCCGGTCCGGAAGACCTATGTCAGGGTACTACAGGCATTAGTTATAGTGTAACACCCGTGACAGATGCTTCCACCTATAACTGGACGGTACCAACAGGCTTTACTATTGTGTCGGGCCAGGGGACAGCAAAAATTATTGTTGATCTTGATCCCGCGTTGAATTCAACTGTTGGGGATATAACCGTCACACCGGAAAACTACTGTGGTGTTTCTTCCAGCACTTCCACTCTTGAGGTAGAAGTACATCCTTTACCTCAGGCCGATGCCGGAACCGATCAACAGCTGTGTGGCAATTCAACCACCATGAATGCCGCTGATCCTTCTGTTATTGATCCCAACTGGCAGGGTACGTGGGAACTGGTATCCGGCTATGCCGATATTGTTTCACCTCATGATCCGAATACTGTTGTGAATAACATTAGTCGCGGGGATGTGGTTCTGCGGTGGACCGTGACTAATATGGCAACAGGGGGCAACGGATGTAGTATTAGTGATGAAGTAACCTTACGTAATAATACAATTACGGTTATTGCCGATGCTGAGCAAACCCTTACTTGTGACGCTTCAAGCAATCTTTATGGTACGCCTATCCCTGCCTATGACAATACCAGTGGACGGTGGTCAGTAGAATCGGGAAGTGGAGTGTTTGATGATGCCACTTCTGCTTCTACTACTGTGTATGATTTAGCGCCAGGTTCTAACATTCTGCGTTGGACCATTACTCAAAACGGCTGTGAGAATTATGCCGAAATAGAAATTATTAATGATGAACCCGACCAGGCCGTAATATATGCTGAAGATCTTATTGATGTGTGTGGTACCGATACCATGCTTCTGGCCAATGAACCCGTCGAGGGGGGCGGTGTCTGGTCTGTTGAGAAAGGTAGGGCTACTATAACGCCTATTGGTGGGAATTCTTTCGAAGTAAGGATTACCAATCTTGCACGTGGCGAGAATGTAATCCGCTGGACTATCACTAAAAATGGTCATTGTTCTACTTTTGATGAGGTTGTTATAAGAAATAATCAGCTGGATGTAGATGCCGGTGATGACTTTACCACATGCGATAACACCGTTCAGCTGATGGCTACTGAACCACCAACAGGGGCTGTCGGATATTGGACAGCACTGGATGCTGCTGCCGGGTCTGCTACCTTCTCAGATGGTACTTCTTATCAAGCCGTGGTTAGTGGCTTGGTGAATGGTGAAAACCGGTTAAGATGGACGCTATATAAAAATGGCTGTGAAAGCTCTGATGAAATTGTTATAACCAGCAATACCCCAACTCAAGCCTCGGTGGGTAGCCAGCAGCGCATATGTAAAAACGATACCATTCTTTCGGGAAATGACCCCGCACCCTATGAAGTGGGACGTTGGAGTGTAGTACAAGGTAGTGGTGAATTTGTAGATGAAAATGATCCTAAGACCAGAGTGAAGAACGTTGGCTTAGGCACCAATATTTATCGTTGGACTATTTATAACGGTAATTGTTCTACCTCTGCCGATCTGATAGTTGTTAATCAGCAGGTTGAGGCATTTGCCGGACGCGATACTGTTTCCTGTAGCCGCTTTGTTTATCTTAAGGCCGATCCGGTCCCCGATGGTTATTCAGGTTTATGGACCATTGTATCGGGTAGTGGCGGCGCCGTATTTGATGGCGATGCCAGTAACCCAAATGTAGGAGTCCAACTCTCGAAAGGTGAGAATATTTTACGTTGGAATGTGGTTCACAATCAATCCGGATGTTCCTCATCCGACGAGGTTAGCATTTTGGTTAATGCCGTTGATAACGTGGATGCCGGTGGTGATCAAATTATCTCGGACGGCAGTGGTCAAGCTATTATGCAGGCTGAGTTGCCCGATAGGGCTACCGGTGAGTGGTCCATTATTTCCGGAGGAGGAGATATTGTGGATCCTTCCGATCCTAATACCCTTATTACGAACCTGGTGAGAGGGCCTAATATTTTCAGGTGGACTGTGACTATTGGGAATTGTTCTGCTTATGACGAGGTTCAGATTACCAATGGAGATGTTATTGAAGCCGAAACGGGGCCCGATATCTATATCTGTTCGGATGAGACCTATATGAATGCCAATGATCCCGATAATGCTATCGGGAAATGGACACTTGGGCGCTTTGGGTCCGGTAAATTTGAAAATGAACGAGATCCAAAAACACGCGTTTATGATATTGGGCCCGGTGAAAATGAATTTGTTTGGACTATCTCCTACGGTCAGGGAACTTCCTTCTCCAGCGATACCATTATCGTTATCAATAACAGTCCGGATGAAGCCCGTGCCGGTTTGGATGATTATACCTGTAGTGATACATATACTTTGTTGGGAAATACTCCCGATCCCGATATGGGTACTGTTTCCTGGACTATTGTCTCCGGAAGTGGTACGTTGGTTACTCCCGACCAGCCTGAAACCCAGGTAGTGGGATTGTCACAGGGAGAGAATAAATTTGTTTATACCATTGAAAAAGGTTCCGGTGTAAATGTTTGTTATTCTACAGATACGGTAACAATAATTAATGGAACTGCCACGCAGGCCTATGCCGGAGAAGATCAGACTATCTGTACCGACAGTGTTAAACTGGAACCCAATGTACCCAATCATGGCACCGGTGAATGGAGAATTTTGGAAGGCGCTGCCGAATTTGAAGATAATATGGCCCGTAAAATTGCACGTGGAACTAATCGTTTTATGTGGGTTGTTTCTACTGAGTACTGCTCTTCATATGACACGGTCACTATTGTTAACAATATGCCGTCCATACCCAATGCCGGTCGGGATATCGCAGTTTGTGTTGACAGTGTGACCCTTTCCGGTAGCCTGGATGTATATCACACCGGAGAGTGGTCATTGATCTCCGGTTCCGGTACTATTGAAGATCCCACTAAGCCCGATACAAAAGTTACCAATCTGGGCCAGGGCGAAAACAAATTCCGGTGGACCATTACCAATGGTAATTGTAGTGATTTTGATGATGTTATTATCCGCAACGACTTTAAAGAAGCTGTTATACGGTATGATGCTTCTACGCCATTGTGTGTTGATACTACTGTATTGGAGGCCAATAATCCTTTGCCTGGCGTAGGAACATGGGGAGTCATTGGCGGCAGTGGATCCGCAGAATTTGTAGATCCCGAGGATCCTTATACTGTGGTTCGCAATCTGCAGCAGGGCGAAAATCTTTTGACCTGGACCATTACCAATGGCGAATGTACCGATGTGGATACGGTACGCATTATTAATAATCAGCCTACTACTGCCGATGCCGGAGATAATATGGCTACCTGTGACAATTTTATCTATCTTACGGCCAATAATCCCGTTGTGGGAACCGGTAGTTGGACCATTAGAAACGGTGGTGGCAATTTCTCTTCTCTTTCTGACCCATCGGCCAGAGTCGATTCCCTGAAATTTGGTGCCAACATATTCCGTTGGACCATTGAACACGAAGGATGTAAATCTTTTGATGATGTTCAAATTGATTATAATACCATTCAGGCGACGGTGGGAGACGACCGTACCATCTGTTCCGATTCTGAAATTTTGCAAGGAAATAATCCTTCGCCGGGTACCGGTACCTGGACCGTTGTGGGAGGAACCAGTCAGGCCTATTTCGATGATATTAACAATCCCAATACCACTGTCAGAGATCTGAGAAAAGGAACAAATCGCCTTCGCTGGACCATTAATTACAAGGGATGTGAGACTTATGCAGAGGTCTCTATTACTAATGCCTTGCCCAGTACCGCCTATGCCGGTAACACCCAGCGTCTTTGTGACGATGAGACGGTATTGGATGCTATTGAGCCCGAGATAGGTACAGGACGTTGGGAAGTGGTGGCTGGATCGGCTACTATTGCTGGTTCTGACATTAATAATCCCAAAGCTACTGTTACCGGTCTGGCAAAAGGCGATAATGTATTACGTTGGGTGGTGGAAAACGGAATTTGCAGTACCTCGGATGAAGTGTTAATTGTAAACAATTTGCCTTCTACGCCCTTTGCCGGAAGTGATATTGAGGTGTGTGAACCCAACCATGACCTGAGGGCTGCAACCCCCGAATATGGCGAAGGACTATGGTCCATTATCGAGGGCGGTGGTAATATCTCTGATGTCACTGATCCGCGGGCATCCATTTCCAATCTGGTGCCTGGCATTACACGCCTTAAATGGACCGTTAGCATGGGACAGTGTAGTGTTTCCGATACCCTCGTTATCGAAAACAATACACCTACTCAGGCCAATGCCGGGCCCGATGTGTCCGACTGTAAAGACTGGGCGCAGTTAGATGCCAACCCGGCCGTATATGGTACCGGTGAATGGTATATTGTTTCGGGTACCGGAACTTTCCAAAATCCTGCTGATGAAGCCACCATCATCGAAGATCTTGGCTTTGGTGAAAACATTCTTATGTGGGAAATTTGGAATGGATCTAAATGTTTCTCCCGAGATACTGTTAAGATATTTAATAAAGTACCCGAACAAAGCGATGCCGGAAATGATAAAACCATCTGTGAAAACTATACCACGCTGAACGGTAATACACCACCAAGTCCCGCCATTGGTACCTGGACGGTTGTGAGTGGTGCCGGTACTTTCGACGATCCCAATTCACCCAGTTCTATCGTAAGAGATATTGGTTTTGGTGATAATGTCTTTAAATGGACCATTTCATACGACGAATGTGAAACCGAAAGTACGGTAACCATTCGCAGTAACAAGACCGATGCCTACGCCGGTGAGGATGTTGTGGTTTACGACCCCGAAGTGCTGTTGAATGCCAATAATGTGGGAGAACTGGATGCTCACTGGGAAATCGTTGGAGGAACCGGCGAGTTCGAAGATCCAACCTTCTTTAACACCCTGGTTACCGGATTAAGTGAAGGCATCAACACCTTCCGCTGGATTATTACTGTTGATGAATGCGATTCTTATGATGATGTCAGTGTTGAGTATCGTCCTACGCCCGATGCCGGATTTATTACCGATGTGGACTCAGGTTGTTGGCCACTAACCGTTCACTTTACCAATTATTCGGTTGGTGTGCAGGAACGTAATTACCATTGGGACTTTGGCGATGGAAATAGCAGTGGTGATCAGAATCCAGTGCATACCTTTGAATATGCCGGTAATTTCCCTGTTGTATTAACTGTTCCCGGTCCTGATGGTACCGAGGGATATTATCAAAAAATTATTAAGGTGTACGACCATCCTGAAGCCGCCTTTAGTGTTACGCCTGAACAGGTGTATGTCCCCGGTGATGAGGTGCGTTTCTTTGACCTATCGGTAGGTGCCGTCGATTATCTGTGGGACTTCGGCGATGGTAATACCTCTACCGAGGCTCATCCGGTGCATGAATATGCCGAAACCGGCGTTTATGATGTGACTCTTCATGTTACCAATGAATACAATTGTACCGATAGTATTACCATTGAAGGGGCAGTGACAGCTATTGCCAACGGTTTCATTAAGTTCCCCAATGCCTTTAAGCCGCGACCCGATGGTGGCTCTGAAAACCGGCCTAATGAAACCAATAATATCTTTAAACCCGTATACAGAGATGTTGATACCTACCATCTTCAGATATTTAACCGATGGGGACAGCTGATTTTTGAATCGCGTGATATCGAAGAAGGATGGAATGGCTTTTATCAAGGACAACTGGCCCCGCAAGCCGTTTATGTCTGGAAAGTCAGCGGTACTTTTATGAACGGAAAAGAATTTAGAGAAACGGGTACAGTACTTTTGGTAAGGTAAGGCCAATTTTTAACTTTAACCAACAACCTGATTGATGCAAATGCTAATGAAACAAGAATTCAAACATATAATTAGCTTATTAAGTTTTTGCCTTCTAATTGTTGGCCCTCTTAATGCCCAGGATCCCACCTTTTCGCAGGTATATGCCGCGCCTGTGTATTTGAGCCCGTCGTTTGCCGGGCTCACCGACGGAAGTCGCGTGGCTTTAAGTTATCGGGATCAGTGGCCCGGTATACCCAATACTTATCGCACTATTTCCTTCTCTGCCGATCATTTTTTTGATAAGTATAATAGTGGTATCGGGTTGGTTTTTGTGCGCGATGATCAGGGTGGCGGACAGCTTATTACCCAAAATATAGGGATGGTTTATGCCTATGAATTCCCTGTAACCCATTCCATTTATGTAAGGCCGGGACTTAACTTTAAATATTTTGAGCGAAAGATTGATCCGGCATCGCTGTTGTGGCGCGATCAAATAGGACCGGAAGGGGATATTTTGGCCAGTGCCATCGGCGATTTTGAGAAGGAGAGTTATAATAAATTCGATGCTGCCGCTTCTGCAATGGTTTACAGTAACGATTTCTGGGCAGGGGTGGTGGTTGACCACCTTATTAAGAGTGATTTGGGTTTTACCGATATAGAGTCTTCCATGCCATTGCGAACCACTGTTTATGGGGGCGGGAAATTTCGGTTTAGACAAAGAACCAGAAACAAAGATGAGGTGAGTGGTACCTTGGCTTTTATGTATCGTATGCAGGACAATTTTCAACAACTGGACATGGGGAGTTACTGGTATATTAATCCTTTTGAACTTGGATTGTGGTATCGTGGGTTACCTATAGGCAGCAGTGACGAACTTTCCAATAACGATGCTTTGATCTTTATTGTGGGCTTTAATATCGGAAGTGTGAGATTGGCCTATAGCTATGACCTTACATTATCGGAACTTGCCGGTCATAGCGGAGGGGCTAATGAATTTTCGCTTATATATCGTTTTTCTACTTCAGGTGTCAATAAATCGCCTCGCGGTGCCATACCTTGTTCGGATTCTGGCAGCAGTTGGATGCGTAATAAAAAATCCACACGCCGCTATAGAAGAACCATCTTTTGACGGGAAAAATCGTGAGGTGCGGTATTTGTTCTTTTGTTACGGTAGTCTTCCGGAAGGGTATTGAAAATTGTGTCCGAATAATATAATCTTTGCCTGAGATTTTCCTCTGTTTTTGCACCTGTGGCAGAATACCCGCCTGTGCCGGTAACCCATACGAAATGGCTTGTGCCGGCCTGCAAGTTTGGGTTTAATCAATTTAATCGATGATAATTGTATTATCTCTTTTTTCTACCTCTCCTGTTTTCAGCGTTGGGACACCCTAAAAATGTTTATTGACAATTTCAAATAATTCAGATTGCTGCTGGTCCATTTGTAGCAATCTGGATTTGG
>NZ_FONA01000050.1 GCF_900112795.1 Thermophagus xiamenensis | reverse complement strand
GATACTGTTTAAAAAAGTGTGTCTGAAAAGGAATAAAAAAGGTCTTCTCAGGTTAGTTTTACAAACGAAAAACCAAAATGTATAACTAAAAAAAGAGAAGACCTTATGGATTTTACAAAGGAACAATTAACAGAATTAATAAGCAAACATTTAAGCAAAGGAAAAGGGTTACAAGATGTTTTGGAATTGATGTTAGAAAGCCTGATGCGAAGTGAACGACGGGAATTTTTGAACACCCAACCGGGGAATAAAGGGAATGGTTACCGTCAGGGTAGGAGTTACGGAAATGGGCGAGTCTTAGAGTTTCGTATACCAAGAGATCGTTACGGAAATTTTCATCCAACTATATTAGCCTTACTGCGAGATCAGGAAATAGAATGTGAGCGTTTAGCGGGTAGTTTGTACAGTAAAGGGCTTACCCAATCAGAGGTGGGGGAAATATTTGAAGAAGTGTACGGACGCCATTATAGTAAAGGCAGTATAAGCCGGATGATAGAATACCTGCGAGAAGATGTTGACCAATGGTTATCACGTAGTCTTGAGTCATATTATCCAATAGTATTTGTTGATGCCATTCACATAAAAGTACACCGAAAAGACAGGGTAGAAACCGAAGCCTTTTATGTGACCATAGCGGTAAAAGAGGATAAAACACGAGAAGTATTAGGGATTTTCAACCGCCCTAGTGAGAGTTCCACAGGGTGGCAGGAAATGTTTGAGAGTTTGCAATCCAGAGGCGTACAATCCATAGGCTTGCTGGTAGCAGATGGGTTAAAATACCTTGAAGATGCCCTTGCCAGGGTCTATCCCACAACGCCCCTTCAAAAATGTGTTACGCATTTGAAGCGGAACATGCTCAACAAAGTGCGTCATAGCGATAAAGAAGAATTGAGTGAGGATTTACGGGAAGTATTTCAAACCGGCAATCAGTATTACACATCGGAACAAGCATGGAATGCCTGGCAGCAATTGTGTGAAAAATGGGGAAAAGATTACCGAACGATAAAGAAAATGAAAAATGATCCAACATATCGTTATTACTTTACGTATCTAAATTATGATTATCGAATTCAGTCAATGATTTATACCACCAACTGGATTGAGCGATTACAGCGAGATTTTAGAAGGGTATTGCGTATGCGAGGTGCTATGCCCAATGAAGAATCTGTAATAGTGTTAATGGCCAAAACAGCAATGGAAAAACGTGCATATTTCAGGCAATTACCGGGTATTGACAGGGATAAAACATTATTCCCTCGAAAGCAGGCGGAACATCCTGATTTGATAAAATAAAGGAAGCGATTAGCAGCTATTCTGTCAAGGCTATACAAGTCCCTCCCTTCGGTCGGGAGCCTTGACAGAATAACTCCTAATCTCATATGAATATTTATCAAACCGGGAAAAAGAAAAAATTAACTTTGCAATACGAACTAAACTGAGATAGATCTTTATCCGGACACACTAATTTAAACACTACC
>NZ_FONA01000039.1 GCF_900112795.1 Thermophagus xiamenensis | reverse complement strand
ACTTTCTGTATTACTTGTACAGAAAGGCTTCCGGAAGCGTTGCGTTTCTTTCTGACAAACATAGAAATAAATTTGGGACACCCAAATTTAAAAAAATCGTGATTGATTTACAGGTAGTTAAGCGGGTGTCCCGAAAAAGTGCGGAAAACAGGATGGCTTGTGCCGGCCTGCAAGTTTGGGTTTAATCAATTTAATCGATGATAATTGTATTATCTCTTTTTTCTACCTCTCTGTATTTAAGCAGTAAATCTTTTTCGTCCAAAATATGGGATATTTCTTCACCTATACTTTCCATAAGGGTAAATGCTGCCTCAAAAACGTCGGTTTTGGCGTAGAAATGCTCATGTGAGTAGTTAAGATACTTAACAATACGAAAGGAGTTGAAAGTGGCGTAAAAACGCTTTAAAAAGGTTTTTTCGCTATTGCTGTTGGTGAGAATTATTGATAACTCTTCTTCAAAATTGGTGTTAAGAAGAAAGCTGCGGAGCGGTCCGCTTAAATTATAGGCCCAAATTTCCAGTTTATCGGGGGAAATGGCCCTTAATTCTTTGGCGCGGGAGAAGAAATTATGCAGGTCGTTAAAAGCTTCCGGATTGTAGGTTTTTCCTAGCTTTTTAGTGCCATTCAAATGTTCCCGTATGGAGGCACCCGTTCCAAAGACCACCCTGTTCGATGGTCGGGGCGAGGGATATACCGTGGTGGTGGTAATTTGTCCGAATCCCCCTAGCGGTATTAGCTTTTGTAAAAAGTAGAAATCTTCACCGGCCTGTTTTCGTGGCATCCCTCCCGCCTGTACGTACTTGATGGCTCTAAAGCTCATGCACGAGCCAATGGTATGACTGGCATAGGGAAAGCCTGTTTGTTTTAACGCCAGCAGGTAATATCTTAAATGAAGTTCATAGAGGGTGATGGCCTCATACACTTCACTGGGAAAATGTATGCCATCCAGTGGGTGTTCAAAGTAGATAACGGCAGCCTGGTGTTCCGGTGTTTGGTACCATTCTTCAATGGCGGTAAAGTAATTGGGCGCTACCGGTGAATCGGCATCCAGACAGCTTATAATTCCATTGGGCCGATGAATGGCATGGAATCTTCTAATCGCTTCATCCAACCCTATTTTTCTGGCCATTCCTGCGCCAAAATGTTTTTTACGTAACTGATAGGCTTCCAATGAGTAAATCTGAAGCCACGGCACTTGATACTTCTGGCTATATTCGCTCAGTGCCCGCTGACATTGCTTTTGTTCTTCCTGAATAGCAGGACTGTCTTTCTCGGATGTGTTTAACACCACAATAACTTCGACCGTCCCTGATGGTGGCTGACAAGCCCTTAATGAGTCCAGCGTTCGAAACAGATAATCTTTTTCCCGATAGGAGGGAATAACCACTATTTGTGTCAAATCCACCGGCGGAGGGGTGGATACTTTATATTCAGGGGTGTGTTTCTCTAAATAATTATCAAATAGCGCTTTTATTTTTTCCTCTGGGATCATAATCGTTCGCACCAATAAAAGCCAGGTCATTGGTTTAAAATTGTCAACGACCTGGCTTAATTAAATAAGCCTCTTCTATATTTTTAATTTTAATCTTCCGAACTTTTTTTTGATTTTTGATATCGCTCGTTTAAAATACTCACCACCTCATCGGTAATATCCAAAACCTTTTCGGCATAAAGAATGTTGTCGCCCAGGGTGTTACTAAGAACCAATTTCAATGATTTGGCCTGGGCATATTCTTGCAGGAAATTGGTAATGGTATCCCTGAGCTCACGGTTCATTTTATTTTGTTTTTCCATAAGCTCAGCCGACAACTTGTTGTTCAGTTCTTTCAGTTTTTGTTCCTGCTCCCTTAACCGTTGCTCTTCCTTTTGTGCTCTTTCCAGGCTTAAAAAGGCATTGTTTTGAATTTTCCGCTGAAAGGCACGCATATCGTCCTGAAATATTCTGGCGCGTTCATTAAAGTCGGCCCTGGATGATTCTTCTTGTTTTAGAAGTTCTTCATTAAGAAATTGGGCATACTCATAACTTATTAATAAAGAATCGGTGTTAATATATGCAATGGGAAAAGCGCCATCTTGAACACCGCTGCCGTCGATATTAGCATCTTGTGATGATTTTTTGTCATCGGAAAGAACGATGAAGAAAAGGGTAGCGACGGCTATTAACAGAATGGCGTTTAGGACGATTGAAATATTCTTCATATTATAAATTTAGTTTTTTGAGTTGTACGTGTTTATAGTTCACAATTGACAGTTAAAGATTGGACAAAAGATATATATTTTTCTGAAACTTACCGATAATTTTTTTATTGAAAAATTTAAGTTCTTTTGGATATAAGGATTATGATGGCAAATATAACTGTATTGTTAAAATATTAAAAGGTAATTAAACTATTTTAGAGGTCAGTTCCTTTAAAAAATTACGATATTTTTCGAAAGCTGGCATAGCCATCCAGAATAGCTGTAATGGCTATAAAAATAATCCAGTAAGAACGATGAAAATAAATGGCAACTCCTGCGGCTATAAGGGATAGGGCGCTGACCAAAAGTATCGCATTTATGCGCTTTCGAGGGGATATGGATACCGAAAAATTGTAAATTCTTATTCCGGTAAAAGGGATAAGGCCTGCGGCATACACTCCTAATGCGGCCGGAAGGTTGGTCATTTGCATTACTATTCCGCAAAAGATTAATAGCATACCCGCATAATAGAGTATGCTGAGCAAACGATATTTATTCATGATATTTTAAACTGATTAAATCCAACTATGGGTTCTATAACCGTAGGGAAGTAGCCGGCAGTATAACAGAACGGTTACTGAAAAAATAATTATTCTTCGATCACCACAAAAATCGTTTCGTCCGGTTTTTTCATAAGATACTGTTCCCGGGCAAATTTTTCGAGGTTTTCAGGGTTACTCTGTAGCTCTTCCATTTTCTTTTTGTTGTTGATAATTTCCTGTTGATAATGTATTTTTTGCCGTTCCAATTCTTTTATCCTTTGTGACAATTCATGCCGTTCCAATAGGTTGTTCTGGTCGAAAAAACTAATCCATATCAGGAAAGCCAGAAAAGCAATGACGTATCTGTTTCGCAACAACGGAACCAGCAGCTTTACTATTGTTTTAACAGCTTTCTTCATGGTTTCAGTTTTCTATTGTGCTTAATGGATAGCTTCTTCATCTTTAAAGGGGACTTCTGATTTCGCCTTTGTCTTATGCCGCAGCTTTTCAATTTTATTGTACAACTAACTCGTGCTATATGATTGATACTGAGCACCGGCATTCGCAATTCCGGTGCCAATTATCTACTCACAAATTTAACCATTTATCGTGATTATGCAATTAAGGTTAGGTGGTAGTATTAATTGGGGTAATTGTTAGGTAGCCTGTTTAAAAGCTTTTGCTGCCTTTTTCTGTCTCCAAACAGGTGTCCTTCAGGATTAACAGCCGTTTTTTTACGGGGGTATCAATAAAAAAATCGCACCCTTGCCGCAACTTAAATTGTGGGGTGTTGGGTGCGATCTGTTGGAAAAGCTTAATGAAAAACTAGGCTAACTCATCCTCCTGCATGAAGGGATATTTAAAATCGGTAGGCGGAACAAAGTTTTCCTTAATGGTTCGTGGCGATACCCAGCGAATAAGGTTAAGGAGTGAACCTGCCTTATCGTTGGTACCCGAACCACGTGCTCCGCCAAAAGGTTGTTGTCCTACCACAGCGCCGGTGGGCTTATCGTTAATGTAGAAGTTACCGGCCGCATTAACCAAAGCTTTGGTGGTTTTTTCAATAATATAACGATCTTGGGCAAATACAGCTCCGGTTAATCCATACATTGAAGTTTTGTCCAGAATATCCAATGTCTCATCATATTTCTGATCATCGTAAACATATACAGTCAATATTGGGCCAAAGAGTTCTTCCTGCATGGTGCGGTAGTGTGGATTGGTGGTCAGGATGATGGTTGGCTCAATAAAGTAACCGGTTGATTTATCGCACTTGCCGCCGGCAATAATTTCTGCTTCGGGATGACCGGCAGCCTCCTTGATAACGGCTTCCAGTTTATCAAACGAAGCTTCATCGATAACGGCATTAACAAAGTTGCGGAAATCTTCGGGCGGTCCCATTTTTACTTCGCCAAGCTGCCTGAGGACCTCGTCGCGTATTTCGTTCCACCGGCTGGCAGGCATATAAGCTCTCGAGGCTGCCGAACATTTTTGGCCCTGATACTCGAAAGCACCGCGGGTGATGGCCGTAGCTACTGCTTTGACATCGCACGATTTATGGGCAATGATAAAATCCTTTCCACCCGTTTCGCCCACTATTCTGGGATAGCTTTTGTATCGGTGAATGTTGTTACCAATGGTTTTCCATATTGATTGGAACACCTCGGTGGAGCCGGTGAAATGAAAACCGGCAAATTCGGGATGCGAAAATACTTCTTCGGCTACTACCGGTCCCGAGGCAAATACCATGTTGATAACACCGTCGGGGACGCCTGCCTCACGGAAGATTTCCATAATGACATGCGCCGAATAGATTGCCGTTTTGGAGGGTTTCCATACCACCACGTTACCCATCATGGCCGGTGCCGAAGGCAGATTGCCGGCTATTGAGGTGAAATTAAAGGGCGTCAGCGCAAAAACAAAACCTTCGAGCGGACGGTATTCCACCCTGTTCCAGGTGGTGGGCGACGATGATGGCTGATCACCATATATCTGCGTCATATAATAGACGTTGAAACGTAAAAAGTCGGCTAGCTCGCAGGCACTGTCGATCTCGGCCTGAAAGACGTTCTTCGATTGCCCCAGCATGGTGGCCGCATTGATTTTCTGGCGGTAAGGTCCGGCAATCAAATCGGCCGCTTTAAGGAATATGGATGCCCGGTGTTCCCAGCTCAGGTTTGCCCAATCGGTACGGGCTCGCAAAGCGGCGTCAATGGCCTGATGAACTTGCACTTCATCGCCCTGATGATAATATCCCAAACAATGGTTTAAGTCATGAGGCGGATGAATAGAGACTTTGTTGCCGGTTCTCACCTCTTCGCCACCAATAAACATGTGAATATCCATTTCCTGCGAACGGAAGAGCTTGAGCTGTTTTTTTAATTCGCTTCTTTCGGCGGTACCGGGTGCATAAGACAATATGGGCTCATTTTTTGGCGGAGGCACCTGAAATATTCCTTTTGGCATAGCATTTGTTTTTTGAAGGTTTATATTTCATTCGTATATAATTTATTTAACACATTGGTCGAATGGAACTCGCATGGCTTAATAAAATTTATACATGTTCTTTTGTGGCAAAAGCCGCCATGCTCGTTTCATTCGTATATAATTTACTTATATAATTAGTTTAAAGTCCATTATGGCCATCCCTCACCCCTTAATCCCCTAAAGGGGAAATTTCCCAACCCGCAATCATAAAATCGATAAATCTCACTTCTGCCTTCTGCCTGTGCACTTCTGCCTATATCATTTTATACATGTTCTTTTGTGGCAAAAGCCGCCATGCTCGTTTCATTCGTATATAATTTACTTATATAATTAGTTTAAAGTCCATTATGGCCATCCCTCACCCCTTA
>NZ_FONA01000046.1 GCF_900112795.1 Thermophagus xiamenensis | reverse complement strand
GGGCATTGCTGTAAACTTAAGGAATAAATTGGTAAAAAAGGCAGGTGATAAAACGTCAAATCACCTGCCTTAGGTATAAGGATAATTAGAAAATTAGAAGATGAAGTTAATAAAATCTTCGATAAGGAGAACATTCTGAACATGTCAAAATCGAATGGATTCATAAAGCGGCTTCGCAAAATTCGACCAATTCCTTTGATTGAGGCCGTTTTATTTAGCAATGAAGATCCGTCCAAGGTCAGTCTTAATGACATAGCCATGTATTTAAACTTTAAGTTTGGGATTAAGCTTACACGACAAGCAATAAAAAAGAGGTTCAACAAAAATGCGACGAATTTTTTGAAGCAAGTATTGGAGGGGCTTCTTCATTCAAATCTTGAAGATAAGGTTCCTGTTTTTTCACATTCATGTTTTGAACGAATAACGATAAAAGACTCCACCTGTAATCAATTGCCGGATCATTTTAAAAGTGTATATCCGGGCAGTGGAGGTTCCGGCTCAAAATCAGCAGTTCGGATTCAATTTGAATATGATTTAAAAAATTTAAAAGTTCTGGAGTTAAGCGTAAGTCCTTTCAATCACCAAGACCTTCATAATTCGAAAGAAACGATTTCAGGTGTTCGCAAGAACGACCTTGTATTAAGAGACTTGGGATATATATCATTGGAGGTATTAAAAATGATCGATGCTTCTGAAGCCTGGTATATTTCAAGACTCAACCCAAACATAAGCAAAGTATATGATGCAGCTACCGGCAAACTTTTAGACTTCGCAAAAACTGAGCAATATATGCGCAGAAATAATTTATCGCTGATAGAAAAGGAAGTTCTTTTAGGGGATGAAAAATATAAAACCCGTCTTGTCTTAGAATTGGTGCCCGATGAAGTAAAAGCCGGGAGAATCCGGAACGCCGAAAAATATGCAAAGCGAAAGAGCAGACAAATAGCTAAGCAACGAAAAGCTAAGTTTGGTTTGAACCTTTTTTTAACAAACTGCCCATCCAAGATGATTGCAGCAGGTGAAGTTAGACGTATTTATGGAATTCGTTGGCAAATAGAAATGATTTTCAAAGCATGGAAACAAAATATCCAATTTCATAAGATAAAGAAAATGAGTATTGACAGATACGAATTTTTACTTTATTCAAAGCTGATAGTCATAATGCTACAATGGAAATTCTATCAAATAATGGATATTATCAGTTATGCAAAAAACAAAAGGAGGGTTAGTCTATTGAAAATATACAAGGCCTTCGGACTAATAAAAGAAAAGTTTATCTCTCTTTTGAGAGGGGATAAAGAATCTGCAAGAGATATAATAAAGCGGTTACTGGATGCTTGTAATTCCTATATACTACATGATGACCGCAAAGGAAGAATCAATTGGAGAAGTGCACAAATAATTTAATTAAAATTTTCATATAATGCAGATATTTAGTATATTAGAGGCATGTAAAACGCCAGGCCAACAATTTGTTGGCCAAAAAAAATTAGGTATGAGGGCGTTTTCTGCAGTGGGAGGCGAAAGCCTCCTTGTATCTTCTCTTATCAATTCATTATCAG
>NZ_FONA01000043.1 GCF_900112795.1 Thermophagus xiamenensis | reverse complement strand
GAAGGTTAACCATTTGGGTGAAAATTTAAAATTAAATATCGCCTTTAAAATTAATACTTTCAACACAATTATTAATTCCTATTACATAATCCGGGTTTAAAGGCTCTATTCGGATAGCATTATAGCCAAAGTTGTGCAATGAAATTGACATGGCTGGATAATTATGTCCACTAAACCCATACCAGGCTGGAACTCCCTGGTTTTTATCCAGATTGACATAGCAGTTCTCCATTTTCTTCTTGATAAAAAAGATATTCAGTGATATTTTGCTAATTTACGCTCTACAGTTAAACGAGGAGGACCGATCTGAACCATTATGAAAAAATTGGTATTACAGTCATTTTACTGTATATTTACAGCAAATAGGTAACCATGACTACACGAGAACATAAACGAACATCCAATATCAAAACTTTTGATCCCCGGCATAGCATAAAACGTGCTGTTAAGACGAGGGCTGCCGGTTCCAGGTGGGTTATTGTCACTTCAAAAGGAAAAGTTACATGGAGCAATAAGATAGAGAGGGTTACTGCAATTCGTAACGGTGTGCCTTACGAATCGGTGGAAGTTATTGGCAAAAAAGCAAACCTGCCGGTTAAGCATTTATTACATTATCTGGGCGTTCCCCAAACCACATACAACAAGAAGAAAAAAGAGAACGACCTACTAAGTGGCAGAAACAGTGAGGTAATACTTATATTATCAGAAGTACTTGATTTTGGACTTGAAGTATTCAATAATGAAGAAGAAAAGTTTCACCGTTGGTTGAGAAAAACAAACGTCTCATTAGGAAATGTACCGCCGGAAAGTTTGTTTGATTCAGTAACGGGGATACAGGAGGTTCGTAACACCCTAAGTAGATTGGAGTACGGAAACCTGGCTTAATAAGACGATCATGGAGCTTTGATTTCTTAAATCTGCCTCCATGTATAAAAGAATCGCAAATTCCATTCGACCTTAAATAATCATTTTTTATACGGATGAAAGTTTTCAGAATTGAAAGGGAGAAATACTTCGAAACCACATTGGAAGAAATTGGCGCAGCCTTAACCGAAGGCTATCGCTGGAATAGTTTAAGCACCTATTTGGTTTATACTGCCGAATCGAGGGCATTGGCAACATTAGAGGTATCGGCACACCTTGATCTAACTGAAGACCTTCCCACGGACAGACATTTTGTAGAAATCGATATTCCGGATGATATTATGATGCTTGAATTAGAAACGGAGGATCTACCCGACCGCTGGGACTCAAAACCCCCAATATTGGAGACTCAGTTTATAGGTGATGATTTCGTGAAAGAAAAAAATGCTGCTGTTTTAAAAGTCCCAAGTAGTTTCGTACCACAAGAATTCAATTACCTAATAAATCCCAAACACTCCGATTCTGAGCGGATTTCTGTCGTATCTGCTACGCCTTTCAATTTTGACAGCAGATTTCAACAACCGGGGATAAAAGAGACGTAATTTGAAAAGCTGTAATAAACCACCATGGAATACATTTTTTTAATAGCTGCATTCAACGCTCTGTTTTTTGCGTTTTTGATTTTGCAGAAAAAAAAAGCATCACATGATTACATACTCATTTTCTGGCTAATATATTTGAGTTTATATACAGGCATATACGCCTTGTTTTCAAATAAATTATTTACAGATTTCCACCTCCTTTCAGCAAGTTTTATTTCTTTACTGTTACTCCATGGCCCATTCCTGTTTTTATATATTTCGGCATTGATTGACCAGACGTTTCAATTCAACAGGAGAAAACTCTTACACTTTATTCCGTTTATCCTGTTCAATCTATTCATAGTTATCGCTTCCTTTTTCCCGGAAATGTCGGAAAGAATAAGGTTAGACCATGTTGAAATTGAACATGGGGCTCCTTTACTGTTTAATTTTTTCCTGATTCTAACAGTTTTATCCGGACCATTCTATTTCATTTTATCAATCCGGCGATTTAAAAAACTGGATATTAACATCTTTAATAATTTTTCATCGTATGAAAATGTTAACCTCGACTGGTTAAGAAAACTGGTTTATTCTTTTGGGGGTATTTGGACGGTATTAATGATTTTTGCCACTGTTCATCATATTTTTCAAATGTTCTCATGGATTTTCTGCACTCACGGGTTAACTCTTTCTTTATCTCTTTTTATTATCCTGATTGGTTATTATGGCCTGAAGCAAAAGGAAATTTTCATTCAATATCCTGATCGAAACACCGAATATGTAACCGAACCAAAAGCAAAATATGTCGGTATATCATTAAAAGAGACAGACATTAACCATTATACAGAAAAATTAAAACATTATATGGCTAGCGAAAAACCTTATTTGGAAGCCAGCCTCTCACTACCAGAATTGGCAAATAAACTTGACATACCTTCACATCATCTCTCACGGATTATTAATGAAGAATTTGGTGTCAATTTCTTTGATTTTGTCAATCAATATAGAATAGAAGAAGTGAAGGCAAGAATTGGTAATCCTGAGTTTAAAAATTTATCCCTTTTAGGAATTGCCTACGATTGTGGTTTTAATACGAAATCGGCTTTTAATAGAGTATTTAAAAAAATGACTGGATTTACTCCAAGTGAATACAGAAATAAAATGAAACAGCCCACGCCTTAACAAAATGGACTTCTCTTTAAAGTCCTATATCGCAATAGGTCTTCAAAGGATTATTTGATGAGTCCTACATTGCAAAGTAGGTCGCACAAACAAACCTCCAAAAGTACTTTTGTCTCAGGATAATTTTAATAATAACCACTAAAAAAAATTTATCATGAGACCAACAGAAATGAATTTGGAAAAAAATGCTCCAAAGGGTCTTCTTAAAACCCGTAAAACAAGTTTGAAAACGATCCTGTCCATTGTTTTCGTTTCATTAATGATAGCCGGCTCACTTCCCGCTTCAGCACATTGCGACTCTTTGGATGGACCTACAATTAAAGATGCAACTAAAGCCCTTGAAACAAACAATGTTAATTTAGTCCTGAAATGGATTTCCGAAGAACAGGAAAAAGAAATTATTCCGTTATTCAAAAAAACCTATGCTTTAAAATCTGGTGACAAAGAGGTTTATACCATTGTTAAAAAACATTTCTTTGAAACACTCGTGCGTCTGCACCGGCAAACAGAAGGCGCCCCCTTCACAGGGTTAAAACCTGCGGGTACGACTAAGAAAATTATTCAACTCAGCGATCAGGCAATTAAGAATAACGATATTGATGAATTACTTGGAAAACTAAACAACCACATTGGAAGAGTGATAAAGAAGAAATACGAAAAAGTGCAGACTCTTGACAAAGTCAAAAATGATTCTCCCGATAAAGGCCGTGAATACGTGGAGGCCTATGTAGATTATACTCATACTATAGAATCCGTTCATGACATCATTGAGCATGGAGGTGGACACTCCGCACACAAATAATGAAATCATAATGACGAAATTATTTTAGAATCTTCTTCGTTGATTTTCGGGGAAGATTCTTTTTTTAAAATGAAACAATTGGTTGTCTCAACATTCAGGTCTGAATAACCTCCCTCACAAGAAAAACTGCTCAAAATTATTTTGTAGGTAACAGTCTTGTGTATGGGAATTGAACCCTTTTCTAGAAAATATTACAAGTTTTTCTGCAAATTGTGTAAGTTAGTTTCAAAAGTTTGTTGTTATATTTGTAATTCCATAAATTAAAATATGCTTAGAACTATCACTAATATAATCATATCCTCTCTGTTGTTGGTTTCAACAACGGGACTGGCTATGTCTAAGCATTACTGTGAAGGGGAGTTTATTTCGGTTGAACTAAAAACCGAGTCAGACCCTTGCTGCGACGATAGCACCTGCTGTCACACAGAAACACAGTTTCTTCAGGTGGAAAACGACTTTCTGACTTCTTTCACAAATTTCAGTCTGGAGGCGCCGTTTGCTCCACAGGTTATCCTGACTTCATCTGAAGTAGAGATGAAACCTGTAAGAATAAATTACAACACTTCTTTCGTCCATTCCGGACTACATCCCCGTTGCACGGGGATACGCCTTGCTTTGCAACAGGTGTATCGTTTGTGATACTTTTGAACGCGAGGTCGCTGAGGCACAATAATCAAAAAGAGTATAATTACACATTTTTGTATCGTCTGCAATCTGAAAGTCTGAATTAAAAAGGCACAATAGTTTTTTTATTTTCATTCAGATTCGATACCGATATTTTTTTATTGATTTTAATACTCTGCTTTGCGCCTAACTTGTTCTCTTTGCGTATCCATCGACCTTTATTCCAGGAACTTATTACAAAAAAGGCACATATTAATAAATACGTATGCCTACTGGACTTAAAAACCACTAATTTACCTGACAATCGGGCAATTAGTGTCTTTACGTATTGCAAATTCTAAAAACATATACATGCTAAACAGAATTATAAAATATTTTCTGGAGAACAAGCTGGTTACGATGCTTTTGCTCGTTGCTCTGGTACCCTGGGGTATTTCCACTTCCCCCTTTGGGCATTGCTGTAAACTTAAGGAATAAATTGGTAAAAAAGGCAGGTGATAAAACGTCAAATCACCTGCCTTAGGTATAAGGATAATTAGAAAATT
>NZ_FONA01000011.1 GCF_900112795.1 Thermophagus xiamenensis | reverse complement strand
AAGCGTTCTGAAGTTTAGTCTAACAGCGAAGATCGTAAAATGGACGCAATTTTTTTAAGGAATCTTTTTTTAAAATGACTTTTCAGATTTCTTTCCTTCTAATTGCCTAAGGATCTATATGTTTTGTCTCTTTTCAGCGGATTTTTGAGGAAACTCCAGTAAAATTAACAAAGCAGTAATCATTTTGGATTTCATAATCCCCAATTGTAAAATGCAAGTTAAGGTTTACCTGAATTCCATTATACCAACAAATTAGACAAATTTCATTGATATGATACAATCTTTAAACAGCCGGTCGCATGGAACATTAATTTTGAGTTTTTACTGATAAAAGTTGATTTTTCTTATCTTTGCAGAGAAATAATTCCCTACAAAACAACTAAAAAACAAGACTTTAAACAACACTTTAAATGCCACCCAAAGCACCTATCAAAATCTTTTCAGGGACCAGTACCAGGTATTTGGCCGAAAAAATAAGCCTTTGTAACGGACGAGAATTAGGAAATGTAAATGTAATGCGGTTCAGTGATGGAGAATTTACCACCGCATTCGAAGAAACGATTCGAGGAGCCCATGTTTTTCTTATCCAATCCACATTTCCCCCCTCTGACAATCTTTTTGAATTATTAATGATGATTGACGCAGCAAAAAGGGCCTCAGCCTACAAATTGGTAGCAGTTATCCCTTATTTTGGCTTTGCTCGGCAAGATCGAAAAGATAAACCCAGAGTGGCTATTGGCGCCAAACTGGTGGCTGATTTACTTACCACAGCAGGTGTAGACAGAATTATAACCATGGATCTTCACGCCGATCAAATTCAGGGATTCTTTGACATTCCCGTTGACCATTTATATGCGTCCAGCATTTTTGTTCCTCACATCCGCAAATTAAATTTAGACAATTTGGTTGTTGCGTCGCCCGATGTAGGAGGAACCAAAAGAGCCAATGCATATGCAAAATTTCTCAATGCACCGATGGTTATTTGTCATAAACATCGTTCAAAGGCCAATGTTGTGGATGAAATGCGTATTATAGGTGATGTTGCGGGGAAAAATGTGGTTATCCTTGATGACATGGTTGATACTGCCGGGACATTAACAAAAGCTGCCGATATGATGATAGAGCAAGGTGCAAAGAGTGTGCGCGCTTTTGCAACTCATCCAGTTTTAAGTGGACCGGCTTATGAAAATATTGAAAACTCCAAGATCTCTGAACTTTATGTTACCGATTCCATTCCGCTGCGAAAAAAATCGGATAAAATAAAAGTTCTCTCTGCAGCCCAATTATTTGCTGATACTATTGATAAAGTTTATAATTACCAATCAATAAGCACTCAATTTGTAATTTAATTTATTATCTTTGCGGCCGCTTAAATACTCCGTGTGATGGGAAATTAAGGTTTCACATTACAATCTTAATTTTGAGTAACACATTTAAAATCTTTAAAATGCAAACAATAGAACTAAAAGCGACCAAGCGTGAAAATCTTGGAAAATCAGCAACGCGACAACTTCGTAAAGAAGGTAAAATCCCTTGTGTGATTTATGGTGGAAAGGAAACTATTCATGCTTCTGCCCTGCTCAAGGACTTTAACAAACTAATTTTCACACCCAAAGTACACATCATCAATCTGGATCTTGATGGACAAAAATATAATGTCATTATTCAAGATGTACAATACCATCCTGTAACAGACAATGCTATTCATGCTGATTTCCTGCAGGTATTCGATGATAAACCCATTACTATTGAAATACCTGTAAAATTGAATGGTTTGGCTGCCGGTGTGAAAGCAGGGGGTAAATTGACCCTTGAAAAACGGAAATTAAAAGTTAAAGGTCTGGCCAAAAATATACCTGACATTTTAGAAATTGATGTCACTAATTTAGGACTCGGCAAAAGTATTCAAGTTGGTGAACTTAACTTCGAAAATATTGAATTGCTTAATAGCAGTAATCAGGTTGTGGCAGCGGTTAAACTTACCAGAGCCGCCCGAGCTGCCGGTCAACAAAGTGAAGGTCAAGAAGCTTAGGCAACATAAAATACTTTTAACTTTTTTAAAACCTCCATATCAAACTATGGAGGTTTTATTTTTTAACCGAACATCAATCCTGAATTAGGCGTTTTTTCCGGATTAAACTATTATTTTTGCTCTACTTTTTTGGTTATTAAAATTATGAACCTCTTTATCAAAAAATGGCATAATTTTTTTCATCCTTCTGACTATCAAAATAAAACTGTGAAATATTTAATTACCGGATTAGGAAATATTGGGAAAGAATACGAACATACCCGTCACAATATTGGCTTTGACATATTGGATGCTTTAGCAGAAAAAGAGGGTATTGAGTTCGAAGATAAAAGATACGGTTCAATTGCCGAATTTAAATTTAAAGGACGCATATTTATTTTATTAAAGCCAAGCACTTTTGTAAATCTCAGTGGAAAAGCCGTAAATTACTGGATGAAAAAGGAAAAAATTCCCAACGATCGTTTGTTGATTGTTGTTGATGACTTGGCTCTCCCCTTTGGCGTATTACGGTTACGAGGGAAAGGAAGTGATGCCGGACATAACGGTTTGAAAAATATTAACCAAGTATTAGGGCACAATCAATATGCACGCCTGAGGTTTGGAATAGGCGATAATTTCCCCAAAGGCAGGCAGATTGAATATGTGCTAGGTAAATGGGAACCCGATGAGTGGAATGCTCTTCCTGAACGAATGGAAAAAGCCATTGAAATTATAAAGTCATTTGGCACTATTGGATTGGCACAAACGATGAGCCAATACAACAATAAATGATCGATGTTATGAGTGAAGAAGAAAGTGTACGTATCGATAAATTTTTATGGGCTGTAAGGCTATTTAAAACCCGTAGCTTGGCAGCTGAGGCTTGCAAAAAAGGGAAAGTTACAATTGATAACCAACCGGTTAAATCATCAAGGCTCATTCGTCAGGGGGATAAAATATCCATTAAAATTCCACCTGCTACAAAAACTTACAGGGTACTCCAATTGTCGGAAAAAAGGATGGGTGCAAAGCTTGTTCCAGACTTTATTGAAGATATCACTCCTCCTGAAGAGATAGAACTTCTGGAAATGGCCAGAATGGCGCAAAAGATGAATAGACCCAGAGGGGCCGGGCGGCCAACAAAAAAAGAACGTAGAGAATTGGACAACCTTCAAAATGGTTGGTAATTCCTTTAATCTCTATTCAAAATTTTCACAAACGGGTTTTTTAATACAATGATTGTAGCAAAACACAAGAAACAAAACGATATTGCCGGATATGTTCTTTATATGTGGCAAATAGAAGACATTATTAGGGCCAATGACCTGGACATGCTTAAAATTGAAAAAAACATTATTTCTCAATATGAGCAGCCCGATGATGTAAAAAAACAAATCTATGATTGGTATGAAAACTTAACCCTAATGATGAAAAATGAAAAGAAAGAAAAATCCGGACACCTGCAAGTTTTAATCAACACCGTGGATGACATGAATCATCTGCATATTCGATTAATGAATTCACCTAAAGAAATTGCCTACCAGCACCAGTTTATGAAAGCTGTTCCTCATATTAAAGAACTCGAAAAAAAAATGCAACCAAGCCCCAAACATGATATTGAGCTAATGCTCGCAGCATTGTATAATGCTTTTGCACTCAAACTTCAAGGCAAAGATATAACCAATGCGACCAAAGAAGCTTTAACTGTTTTTGGAAAATCATTATCCATGCTATCAGCCAAATACCGGGAAGACCAGAAAGGTGACCTCAATTTGTAATAACCGTACAGGTTGACCGCTTTCCAAACCATTTGTACCGGTTTTTGGCTATGACACGATAACCCCACCGTATAACAACATCGGGCAATAATTTTAATATCCAGGCACAAATCCGACCTATTCTGCCAACATTCGATAATAAAAACAAAATAGCCAAAGGGCCCGACAAAAATTTTCCTTCTTCTTTTTTAACAACCACTTCATCAAAGTTTTCCATTGAGATGTTTGCTTCCTTCAATAGCTGCCGCCCCTCTTCCGATTGTGCTGCAATCATATACGTTTTTAGTTTTGCTCTTTTTTTGAACCACCTTGCGAACCCGCTGCACAGCACACAATAACCATCAAATATTACGGTAATTGGTTTCACGTTCCCTCCTTTGCCAAACAAACAATCTTTCTAAAGGTAAATATTCATTTAATTCACTGATTTTAATAACCCCGTTTTCATCCGTCCAACAGTCTTCCCCCCGAACTTATGCCGAACCCTTAAAAATTAAAATCTTTATCTCAATTATGTTTTGATAAAAAATCTTCCTTTCTAGCCCTCCGTGGCCGGTGTTCTGTATAATACAAGTCCTTGTTGCAATCAACTTTTTTAGTAATCGTTTGCCTCTGTACTTATTTAACCATTATATCTACTCTTTGTTTTACCAAATTACGAACCTTTTCAGAGGCTTGTTCTGAAAGATTTAATGGATCATCTGCTCCCTGAGCTACAATATTTATTTTAGTGGGCAAAATTCCCAACTCATCCACCATAAATTTTTTGATGGCTTCGCATTGCTTTTGACTCCTTAGTTTATTGGACTCCGCATCTTTTTCGCTATGACTATAACCATACAAATAGACTTCCTTTTGGGGGGAATGATGCATTTCTACTGCAATTTGTCCCAATAAATACTGATCGGCCAAAGAGAAACTATTTAGTTGCTTCTTATTGAAAAAAAGCGTTTTAACATTATAACGATCGTAAATTACTCTCAAAGTTTCCGAAATAATGACCGAATCTTTTTTTACAGGCCTATTGGCCTCGTATTTAGCAATATCTTCCGCAAGACGTTTTATCTCATCCTCAATACTATTTTTTTGTTTTCTACCAAGAAAATCCATGCCTTCTGAACGGTAGGTCCAACGCATATGACGCCGCTCTTTGCTACCCAATTTATAACTAACATTTAAAGCGGTAAAAAGATATCGATCATTTGTGGCACCGGTCAAAATATTATCAATATTATCAGCGGCGGAAAATCGCAAGATACTCTCCAGCCCCATATCAAAACGATTATTTAGTCGGTACATAACTCCAACGCCCAAAGGAACAACAATCTCTTTTTGTCGGGTAACCTTTTTCTGTGGGTTATCTTTATCATATCCCAATACTACATATTGTGGATTTGAAGATCCATATAAATCGCCACGCTGTACTACATTCCCGGTTTCGCTGAACAACAGCCGACTGCGAAATAAGGTAGCTCCGACACCCACCTTAAGGTAAAAATTCCAGTGGTCATCAATGGGGCCGGGATGTGGTAACATTTGATTTATAATAGCTATGCCATTTACAGATATATCTATCAAATCACCCTCAAAGCCATATTGGTTTTCCCGACCGGCAATATCACTCTGTAGATATTGAAGCTCAAAACCGAAGGCCGGTACCAAATGTTTTGTCAGCGAAATTGTCGGACCAAAATGGATGTCGCGGTTAGGAATCAAAGTGTATTCTCGCAAGTCGGTATACATAAAAACAGAACCAAATCCTCCATTAACCGACCATGTATTATATTTCTGCCCAAAAGAATATATCATTTCGGGTGTTTTAATAAATACGGAGTCCTTTTTCCCCTGACCCAGTAATACACCCGTAAACAACAGAAAAGAAATTATTACAGAGAGTCTCATTCTTCAATTTTTTGGAAAATATCTACACGACGATTAACACTGTGAATACCATTCGGTGCCAATTCTTTAGTATTGGACAACAGTTCACTTTCGCCTCTGGGTTCTATCTCAAAGCGGCTTCTATCTATACCAAAATCTTTAACCAACACATCCACCACTGCCTGGCATCTTCGCTCACTTAACCGTATATTATAATCATCAGGCCCGCGTTCGTCACAATATCCCTGAACAATGACCCTGCTACTTTCATTTTCTTTCATAAAGCGCGCAACCATGGCCAGCGTGGTTTGAGCTTCACGAGTTATAGCCGACTTATCAAATTCAAAGAATATGGAAGCAACCAGATTATATCGCCACTCGATAGTTTCTTTTGTTATGTAAGTAGTGTCAGTAACCGATGAATCATTAGCAGCTAAATAATCTAACCGTTGACGCAAAGAGTCTAATTCGCGCCCCATAGGATTTAATTGTCGTTCTTTTTCATACGCAAGGTTGAAATCTTTATAGGTCCAAAGTGCATGACGTTTGTTCTTTTTACCGATTTTATAGGTTAAGGTAAATTGAGCAGCCATATAAGAATCATTATCCGCGCCGGTAAGATTGACATCCAGATTATCCTGATTAAGATTTCTCAAAGTCATTTCAAAACCAATGTCGAAACTCTTATTTAATCGGTAATCGATACCCAGTCCTATGGGCACCATCATTTCACTGCCCCTATCGGTTTTTTCGTCAGGATTTTGTCGATCATAACCGATAGCTAAGTAATCGGTATCCGCCCAGCCGTAGGGGCGGGGATAACCAGGGGTCCCATCGTAAACATCAGCTACGGTAATCCAATCTCCTGTCACCAAACTCCTTTGCCGCGCCCTAAAGTAATTAACGCCTAAGCCAATCTTACCGTACACATTTAAGCGGTCTGCAATAGGACCAAACATCACAAGCTGGTTAATGCTAAAATTAAGGTTAAGTGTCAAATCATAAAAGTTTCCGGAAAAATATCGGCTATTTTTTTCTCCGTACATATCAGCGGTAACAAACTGTGCATCAACAGACCAGGGTCTTCCAAACTGTTTACTTACCAAGAAAGAGGGACCAAAACGCCAATGTGATGAAGGAAATAACACATAATCATTTACATCGGTATAGTATATTACCGGGCCGAAGCCGGCGGTTAAAGACCACGTATTGTATTTTTTGTCAGGATCGTATAACTGCTCTTCCTCAAGATTGTAAAAATCTATTCGTTGTGCCGAAATTTGGGTTTTTCCTGCGAAAAAAACTATAACGATTAATAATGGTAAAATGTGTTTCATACTGCAGAACGGGTTAATTTATTTACCAAAAATATTTGCCTTATTTGTCGCTAAAAACAATTTGACATTTTGTCTTTAGGCAACTTATTAACATTATATGATTCAAATCTAAAAGTAAATACCGTCTGCGTAAAGAAAATTTTTACCAACAAATGATTAACATAGATAAAAGTAGATTAAGAGATAGGTCGGCGAATAAAAAGAAAAGTCAATTAATTCAATCCAGATATTTCGTATAAACTATCAAAAAAGTCGTAATTACATTTACCGTGATATTTCGATAAATCATATATTTCATTCGTATATAATTTATTTAACACATTGGTCGAATGAAACTCGCATGGCTTAGTCAAATTTATACATGTACTTTTGTGGCAAAAGCTGCCATGCTCGTTTCATTCGTATAAATTTTACTTACTTCGTTGGTATATTGCTTCTTATAAGTAGTGGTTAGTCGTTAGTCATTAGTTATTTAACACTAACCACTTGTTAACTAATGACTAATCACTTCTTCTGCCTTCTGCCTGTGCACTTCTGCCTTAATTTGTTGCAAAAGTCGCCATGCTCGTTTCATTGAGAGATAAAACACTAAAAGGGTTAGGAAGACTTTTTTGATATTATTCAAAGACAGTATCAATAACACCAAACAAGAATAAAATTAAAAAAGCAGATCACCTGCCGGATAATATCCCACAAGCCATCTGCTTTTTTAAACTCTTAATTGATTAATTAAATTTTAATGATGAAGAGGCCAAACATAAGGCACATTACTGTTGCTCATTAAACGCCTTTAATCCTCTTTTTAACCAATCAATATAGGCATCTACATCAGTGTTATAACCTCTATCAGGAACCAATTTCTTTTCATCCAGGCCTAATATAACATAATGGGGCTGACTATTACGCTGAAAACGGGTAATCTGGAAATCACTCCATTTATTGCCAACTGTTCTAATTTTCTTTCCTGTAACTGACGAAACGTATTTCTCATCCTCCGGAAGTTCTTCCCTAAAATCAACATACAACGAGGTTAATACAAAATCATTGGTTAACATATCCTTAACCGCAGGGTCGGACCAAACGGCATCTTCCATCTTCCGGCAATTAGTACAACCCTTTCCGGTAAAATCAAGTAATAAAGGCTTATTAACTTTCCTGGCATAAGCCAATGCTTTTTCATAGTCATTAAATGCCGGAATACCTTGAGGTCCCAAATGCATATCTTCGGTAAGAGAAAGTGTGGTACCACCGCCATTGCCGGGGGCTCGATAGCCTACTCCATGAGGTGATTCAGCATAATTGCTCGGCGGGGGAAAACCACTGATAAGGTTTACCGGTGCCCCCCACAATCCTGGTATCATGTAAATTGTAAAAGCAAAAACCACCAGTGCCAACATCATTCGTGAAACAGGAAGATATTCCATAGGTGAATCATGTGGTAACCGTATTTTCCCCATTAAATAAAAGCCAAGCGTCCCGAAAATGGTAATCCATATAGCAATAAACACTTCCCGTTCCAGGATATGCAGACCCAACACCATATCGGTAATACTCAGAAATTTAAAGGCAAATGCCAACTCAATGAATCCCAAAAATACTTTCACCGAATTAAGCCAACTTCCCGACTTGGGTAATGAATTAAGCCAGCCCGGAAATGCAGCAAACAAGGTAAACGGCAATGCCAACGCCAACGAAAATCCTAACATTCCTATTACCGGGGCCATACCTCCTACCGAAGCTGCCTGAACTATCAACGTTCCCACTATTGGGCCGGTACATGAGAAGGAGACCAGAGCCAATGTAAAGGCCATAAAAAAGATTCCTATTAACCCACCTTTATCGGCACCTTTATCCGCTGCACTTACCCAGGAGGAGGGTAACACAATCTCAAAAGCACCAAAAAAAGATATGGCAAAGACAATCAACAATGCGGCAAAGAAAAGATTAAACCATGGGTCTGTAGAAAGCTTGTTAAGCACATCGGCACCAAACAAGGCCGTCACTACGGTCCCCAAAATAACATATATCACAATGATTGATATTCCATACAATAAAGCATTTCGGATTCCTGTGGCTTTGGTCTTACTTTGTTTGGTAAAAAAACTAACGGTCATCGGAATCATGGGGAAAACACATGGTGTCAGCAAAGCTGCAAAACCCCCAAGAAATGAGATCCAGAATATAGCCCAATTACTTCTGGTTTCCACGTCATCGGATGCTATTTGATCCGTTTCCGGCGAAGTCTCAGTTAAAGTCTCTTTCGCTTGGCTTTCTTGAGTAGAAGCCGAGAGGTTATCATCTTCGGCCGTTGCGGCAACATCATATGCAAGTGCCTCGCTATCTCCTATCGGAAGCGAAAAGTCAACGCGGTCGGGCGGCAGGCATTGCTCATCATCACAAGCCATAAATTCCACATACCCTTCAATTACATTAACATCGGGCGATTTAAGACGAACAGGAAGGATTAGCTTGGCAGATTTTGAAAACCAGGCCAACTCCATATTAAAGGTATTATCATACTGGGTGGAAGGCTTGGGGACTTCTTTGACCTCACCAGCCACCTCATAATTCTCCGTAGCCTCCAAATTTAGGGATGTCGGTATTGGCCCCCCTTCCGGAAGATTTATCGAATATAAATGCCATCCTTCATCGATGGTAGCCTCAGCAATGATTTCTACCTGGTCATTCGATATTTTTTGAACCGAAAAACGCCATTTTATTGGCTCTAAAATCTGTGCTTTAGTTGAAAATAAACTCAACAAAAAAAACAGAACAAATAAAATCCTTTGCTTTTTCATAACATTTCGAATCTTATAAGCTTATTATTTTAAATTATTTATTATTTACAACAACATTATAAATTATTCAGAAAAGAAAGATGTTATATAAAATTATTCCCCTAAAAAAAGGATTCATCATATTTCTGCCATTTTTTCGACCCACATCCCTCTTTTTTAGACTCAAATTAATACTTGGTCGAAATTAATCATATGAATCACCCTCCTATATCATCAAATTAATTTGGCCACGTTTTTCTCTATTTACTTTATTTTTTGTGAATTCCCTTTTCAAATCTAAATCTTCAATATAATAACATTATGGAGTTTTTTAGCAATCCGAACATAATATCAGTCACTTTTAAATATGTACATTTTTAGATATAAAGAAAAAAATAAAAAGCCTTAATACCAAAAAAGGTTTAAGGCATTTGACCCAAACAGAAAAAACAATAACAAAAATTACGCCAGATTCCTGCTTAAGGCATTTTGTAGACAATGGCATTAATGTTCATACCTGCCCCTACCGAAGTAAAAACAAAATAATCACCACTATTTATACGGTGATTATCAAGCTTTTCTCTCATCAACAAATCAAATAACACAGGTACGGTAGCTACCGAATTATTGCCCAGTTTGCTTATAGTGAGAGGCATAATATTGTCGGGAACGGTTTTAAGACCATATAATTTAAATAAACGTTTCAAAATAGCATGATCCATTTTGGCATTAGCCTGATGAATTAACACTTTCTTCACATCCGAAATATCAATATTAGCACTTTCAATGGCTTTTTTCACGGTAGCAGGCACAGTATTTAATGCATATTCATAAACTTTTCTTCCATTCATCTTTAAATATTGCTCTCGTGCGTCCACTTCCGGATTATAGGAAGAACCCATATGAAGAAACCAGGCATTTTCATATGTATCACTACGGGAAATATGTGATATGATACCTTCCGGCTGATTACTTTCCCGAGCCTCCAATACGACTGCACCAGCTCCATCCGAATATATCATGCTGTCTATATCATGCGGATCCGAAATTCGTGATAAAGTTTCGGTACCAATTACCAGAACCCTTTTAGCAGCTCCCGATTTAATATAAAAATCAGCCTGAATCATCGCTTCTATCCATCCCGGACAACCAAACAGAACATCGTATGCGCCACAATAGGGATTTTTTATTTTTAGCTTATATTTTATTTTAGCCGCCAACGACGGAAGGATATCAGTTCGCCCCGTTTCTTTGCTGATATCGCCAAAATTATGGGCAACTATTATTTTATCTAAGGTCTCTGCATCAATATTAGCTGTCTCCAACGCATTTTGAGCAGCTATCGACCCTATATCGGAAGCTACATACTTATCCTCTACATAGCGACGCTCTTCTATTTCCGTTATATCTTTAAATTTATTTATGATTTCCTCATTGGTTTTTTTCAACGGTTCTCCTTCGGCCGAAAAAAAACTATTTTTCAAAAAATCTTCGTTTTTTATTACCTGTGAAGGTATGTACGACCCAGTTCCTGCAATTACTGAATACAATTTATTTTCCATTTACATTCTCATTAAAAATTTCTACTGTACAAAGGAACTAATTTTTATATCAGAGATTAATTTTACCTTACCCCATTTACCCCACGATAATTCCACTCACCACATTTCCTTGCAAAATGGGCTAAGCAGGTGATTACTCAATAAATTTCGAACCTTTTTTCTTTATTTGCAAAAGACATTTTTGCCTTTTGTTTACATTATAAATTTCACCTAAAACATATTAACAAAAATCAAAACAATAATAACCGAAGAATGTTTCAATAAATCCGTCCCAAGGTTTTCTTTGGCGATTTGTTTCACTTCTGACCTCTGCCTGTGCACTTGTGCCCAAATCTTTTTATACATGTTCTTATTGTGACAAATCTTTGGGGTCATGCTTGTTTCATTCGTATATAATTTATTTAACTCATTGGCCGAATGGAACTCGCATGGCTTAATAAAAATTTATACATTCTCTTTTGTGGCAAAAGCCGCCATGCTCGTTTCATTTGTTTATTTTTTGATTTCAGGCATATAAAATAAATCTAAATTGAAAGCTTTATGACTTATTTAAATCATTGTCATTTAATGATTATTTTGACATTAAAGGAAGAAATATAAAAAAGACAAGAAAGATTTTTCAGCAAGTCTGTTGTTGGTAATTGTAGAAAAAACTATATTTGCAGCGCAAAAGAAAAAATTCCCATCTGCCCGGATGGTGGAATTGGTAGACACGCAGGACTTAAAATCCTGTGGCCATTGCGGCTGTGCGGGTTCAAGTCCCGCTCCGGGTACCAAAAAGCTCTATGACCCTAAATCATAGAGCTTTTTTTGCTTCACAGGGTCTTACTTGAGGAATTTTTATTTCCACAAGCCATCTTTTGATATGAAATTATGTTAGTGTTATTTTTTTAAGCCCATCTGCTTAGCATATAAAATAACACAACCTTTCTATATTGAAATATTCTTATCATTAGTTATTTAATTAATCATTGATAATTTATACTTACCAATTCCAATTGGTAAAGATTTTCCCATTAAAAAGCATACCCCCATGAACCGAAGGCTTATTTTTCTGCAGAAGAAATGGAATGATGCCCGTATAAAAATTAAATTCAGGCTCACTTTTGGCTTAATATCCTTCTTTATTATTTTATTGGCTTTTATTGCCAACCGCGGTATTTCAAACATCACCAACGATACGAAAACCATACAGGAATCGGGCCAATTGCAAAGTAATATCGAACATTATCACTCGGCTCATTTACAATGGGTGGCAAATGTAAACCGACTCCTGACCGATGAAAATGTAACAGATCTCAATGTGGAAACCAATCCTCAACTTTGCGAATTCGGGAAATGGTACTATGGCGAAGGACGCAAAAAAGCCGAAGAATTAGTACCGGCATTATCAACTATTCTCGATAAGTTTGAAGAGCCACACCATATCCTTCATCAATCTGCCATTCAAATAAGCGAAGTATTCCAACAGGCAGATCACAATTTATCCGAGCAATTAAATAAAGTTAAGGTAGCACACCTAATTTGGATGAATAGTTTAGAAGGCAGCATTTTGGAAGGAAAACCCAATTATCAAATATAGTTGAATGATAAAGCTTGTACATTAGGCAGGTGGCTTCATTCTGCCGAAGCACAACAGCTGTCCCGGAAATATCCGCCAATTGCGTCATGGATAGAACAACTATATCAACCACATGCCCTGCTCCACGCCTCTGCAGCAAAAATAAATCAAGCCTTGAAGGCAGGTAACGTAACATTGGCACAAAATATATTCAATAACCAAGCAAAAAGTCACGCTCAAAAAACCCTCGATGGTCTCGACAGCATCATCAACTGGAATAACCAACGCCTCGATGCCATGGCTAAAGCCGACAGTATCTATTCTAACGTAACACTTCCTGTTATTGATCAATTATCTCATCTTTTCAATGAGCTTATTAACGAAACCAGATTAGCCATCGAAAAAAGCAACAATGAAGTAACAGTCAATGCTGCCCGCACCAAATCTTCCCTGATTATTACCACCCTCATTGTATTGACATTATCACTGCTTTCTGCAATTTTCTTTAGTCTCTATTTTTATAAACATATAGGCCAAAGAGTTAAAGACGCCAAAACCATTGCACAGGGCGATTTAACGCGCAGCGTGGCAGTCCGTCAAAAAGATGAATTAGGGGATTTAGCCCGTTCTCTGGAACAAATGCGCAAAAAACTTAACGAAATAATTGGAAACATCATTGTTGGCGCCAAAACCATTTATTCGGCAGGCAATCAAATCAACACAGGTTCTCAGGGAATTGCTAACAGCGCCAACGAACAGGCAGCATCTATCGAAGAAATTTCCTCTTCTATGGAAGAAACGCTTGCCAATACCTCTCAGACTTATAATCACGCTTTAAAGACAAAGCAGTTTCTGGAAGAGCTCTCATCCAAAATAAAAACAAGTAATGAGAAAGGTGCTATTGCCAGAATAACATTACAAAATATCGTTAAACGTATATCCATCGTCAACGACATTGCCCGTCAAACCAACTTGTTGGCCCTAAACGCCGCAGTAGAGGCATCCAGAGCCGGAGACCAGGGTAAAGGTTTTTCTGTTATTGCAACGGAAATCAGAAAACTGGCAGAACGAAGTAAAGAGGCAGCAATGGAAATCAACAAACTATCGGCCGATGGCATAAACACTTCTGCCGAAGCCAGAAAGCTAATGAATGAATTGGCACCGGAAATCCAAGAATCTATCTCAATGATGGAAGAGGTTGTTGCCGCCAGCGCCGAACAAAAAAGTGGTGCGGAACAAATCAATTCAGCCATTGAAATACTTAACCAGGTAACACAGGAATATGCTGCCAGTGCTGAAGAACTTTCGGCCAGTGCCGAAGAGTTAAATAATCAGTCAGAAAGTTTAACCAATTTAACGCACTATTTCAAAGTAAAATAGAAACGGTTTTACAGAAATACAAGATTATGGAATACAATGTACACCTGTAAAGTCTTTAAAGACCGGCTATTCGCTTAATTTCATCCAACTTATTTAAGGCTTCCACAGGGGTCAGATTGTTAATATCGAGGTTGATAATCTGATCCCTGATTTGCTGCAATACCGGATCGTCTAACTGAAAAAAACTTAACTGATATCCTTCCCGATGTTTGGCTAACCCTTCAACAGGTTTTGAAACAGAACCGTGACGGTTATTTTCTTCAAGCTCCGCTAAAATTTCGGATGCCCTTTTCACAACACTTGGGGGCATACCGGCCATCCGTGCAACATGAATACCGAAGCTATGTTCACTACCTCCCCGAACCAATTTCCGTAAGAAAATAACCTTATTTCCTACCTCTTTAACCGAAACATTATAGTTTTTACATCGGGAATAGGATTTCTCCATTTCATTAAGTTCATGGTAGTGGGTGGCAAATAATGTTTTAGCCCTTGCCCGCGCATTTTCATGTATATATTCCACTATCGACCACGCAATGGATATTCCGTCGTAAGTACTGGTTCCCCGCCCCAATTCATCAAAAAGGACAAGGCTGCGCGGCGAAAGGTTATTCAATATGCTTGAAGCCTCATTCATCTCCACCATAAAAGTAGATTCACCCAACGAAATATTATCTGAAGCTCCCACACGGGTAAAAATCTTGTCGACCAAGCCAACAGAAGCACTTTCTGCAGGAACGAAACTACCGATTTGTGCCAGCAAAACAATAAGAGCGGTTTGTCTCAGCAAGGCCGATTTACCCGCCATATTTGGTCCTGTAATAATCATTACTTGCTGTGTTTCGCTATCCAGATAAACATCGTTGGGCACATATTCTTCACCCGCCGGCAGCTGCGTTTCTATAACCGGATGCCGACCAGCACGTATATCTATTTCATCGCCTTCGTGAACCACCGGTCGAACATAATGGTGTTCTGCAGCAAGCTTGGCAAATCCTAAAAGACAATCCAACCGGGCTAATATATTAGAGTTTAACTGTATGGCAGGAATATATTCAGTCAATGCCGTAACCAATGCATTATAAATTTCTGTTTCTAAAACCAGAATGCGCTCTTCGGCACCCAATATTTTACTTTCATATTCTTTAAGTTCCTCGGTTATATATCGCTCGGCATTGACCAAAGTTTGTTTTCTTATCCATTCCGGTGGCACTTTGTCTTTATGCGTATTCCGAACTTCAATATAATACCCAAAAACATTGTTGAAATTAATTTTAAGGCTTGGTATTCCTGTCCGCTCTATTTCGCGTTTTTGCAGTTCATTAAGGAAATCCTTTCCCGAAAAAGCTATATTTCTGATTTCATCCAGTTCGTCAGACACACCCTCACGAATAACATTCCCTTTATTGAGCGAGGATGGCGGATCAGGAACTATTTCCTTGGCAATACGTTCACGTATGGTATCACAGGGGTTGAGCTGTTCACCCATTCGTTTTAGCACTTCGTTATTGGCCGACATGCACAATTGACGAATGGGAATAATACACCGCAGGGCATTATGCAGCTGCATCACCTCACGCGGACTAATACGTCCGGCCGCTACTTTCGACACCAACCGCTCCAGATCACCCACAGGATGCAAATTGGCTTCAATATCCATCTTTAACTGCGGGTCTTTAAAGAAATGTTCAACCACCGATTGACGGTCCAAAATGGGTTTGAGCTCTTTCAAAGGTAAAGCGACCCACCGCTTCAACATTCTACTACCCATGGGGGTAACCGTCTTGTCAATGATATCAGTTAACGATCTCCCCCCTTCATTGACAGGTGAAAAAATTTCCAGATTACGAATGGTAAACCGGTCCAGCCACACATATTTCTCTTCATCAATTCTGGAAATACCGGAAATATGACTGACCTGATGGTGATGAGTTATATCCAGGTAGTGCAAAATAGCACCCGAGGCAACCACACCAAGCTTTAGCTGATCAATACCGAAACCTTTGAGCGATGTGGTCTGAAAATGTTTTAACAACCTGTCATGAGCCGATTCCCAGGTAAAGACCCAGTCATCGAGCCCATATGTATAATGTTGAGGGCCGAATACTTCACTAAAGATATTCCGTTTACCTTTTTCGAAAAGTATTTCTTTAGGCTTAAAACTTGCCACAAGTTTTTCAACATGATCAAAGGGTCCTTCGGCCGTAAGAAACTCGCCGGTAGAGATATCCAAAAAAGCAACACCGGCGCGTTTATCCTCAAAATGAACAGCAGCCAGAAAGTTATTCTCCCGATGCTCCAAAATGGTATCATTAATGGCAACACCGGGCGTAATTAATTCGGTCACGCCCCTTTTTACAATTTTTTTTGTGAGCTTTGGATCCTCCAATTGGTCACACACCGCTACCCTTTGACCGGCTCTGACCAATTTGGGAAGATAGGTATCCAGTGCATGGTGAGGGAAGCCGGCCAACTCAACCGATGATGCCGAACCATTGGCACGACGTGTAAGCGTGATACCCAATATCTCGGATGTTTTTATGGCATCATCCGAAAAGGTTTCATAAAAATCCCCTACTCTGAATAGCAATATAGCATCGGGATATTTCTTTTTGATGCTATAATATTGCTTCATCAGAGGTGTCTCTACTACGGATGCTTTTGATTTAGCCAATGGAAATAAATTTTTTAATTCAACATCGGTTTACCATTGGCAAAGATAACAATTGATTTGCAGATTTTACGAGAGGCTATAATTGATAATTTATATTGCAAAGATTATTTACCTGCTTTTATCTGCTGACGTTTTAATAAAATGAAACGAGCATGGCGACTATGGCCACAAAAGAACATGTATAAAACTTTGAGGCAGAAGTGCACAGGCAGAAGGCAGAAGTGAAATTTATCGATTTTATGATAGCGGGTTGGGAAATTTCCCCTTTAGGGGATTAAGGGGTGTGGGTTGGCCATAATGGACTTTAAACTAATTATATAAGTAAATTTTATACGGATAAAACAAGCTTGGCTTACGTTTATTAGTAAATTCTATCCATTCCGGTTTCATATTTATGATAATAACACAAACAGAGGAATTTTTACCGCATGCTTCGATGCGATTCAATCGCATGCTTCGATGCGACGCAATCACATGCTCCGATGCGACGCAATCGCATGCTTCGATGCGACTCAATCACATGCTCCGATGCGACTCAATCACATGCTCCGATGCGACGCAATCACATGCTCCGATGCGACGCAATCACATGCTCCGATGCGACGCAATCACATGCTCCGATGCGACTCAATCACATGCCCCGATGCGACTCAATCGCATGCTTCGATGTGACTCAATCACATGCTTCGATGCGACTCAATCACATGCTCCGATGCGACTCAATCACATGCCCCGATGCGACTCAATCACATGCTCCGATGCGACTCAATCACATAATCTTTTTTGTGCCATCAAAATATTCAAATATTTTTAAATATTTCTTCCAACACTAAAGTATTAAAATCGGTTGCCGACTAAATCGAAAAAGGAACAAAATAATATTAGAAAAATTTAAATGAAGTCTATCAAAAAAATTTTATTCCTAAAAAGCTTTTGGTTTTCTATGATTTTGAATTATTGGAATCAATTAATATTTTTATCTTCGCATTTTAAATAAAAGGAACAAAAATCAAACACTTTACACTATGAAATATTTTCTGAAAAATCTGGGAGTATTGATGATCCTGGCAGCTGTGGTTATTTTGGGCATTTATGCAAAAAACAGTTATTCGGACAATATCTATCTGATTGTTTCAATGCTTTTACTTATTGGTGGCATATTTGCCTATATTTTTCTTAACAAAAAGGTTGAGGAATAAACAATATTGTCATTATCTCACATATGGGCTGCCTGAAATCGTTGGCAAAAATAATGTTCCCGTCATCAAAGATGCCAATTTCAGGGAAGGCATAGAAAGAGCATTTAGACAGCCCATATGTGCAACCAATTTTTATTTTAAAGCCACAATTTCTCCATTCTTACGGTAACAAACCAGATTAATAGAGTCCAAAGAAAAGCAGTAACGAATGTCATCATCCAACCCTTTACTTTTCAGAAGTCTGTAATGTTTTCCTTGTGATGCCAATGCGAGCAGGTTTTGTTGAGCGTTAATAAATAATTGACGAGCGGCCAATGCTGCATCGGTAAGGCCAAGAGCATTCCCAAGTTCCGACTCTAAAAGATTGGTAATATACCCCATACACAAAGTATCTTCCATCGTAAAACTACCGTTACTTCCCGAAGCAATTAACACCACATCGTCTTGTTGTGCCAAAATTTGAGCTGTAGACCGGGCATTCAAAAAGGAAGCAATATACAATTCTTTGGCTTCTTCGGCAGCCCTTATAGCTTTGGTTCCGTTAGTGGTAGTCATTACCACCGTTTGGTTGGTTACCGAAATAGGTGACATATCCAACGGACTATTGCTAAAATCAAATCCCTCAATTATATCGGCATGGCGCTCCCCGACCAGAAGGATATCTTTCCCATTGTTTTTTTTATACTCAAAGGCTTCGTCAGGCGTTAACACCGGTATAACCTTTAACGCACCATTATTCAAAGCAGTAACCATAACAGAGGTGGCCCGCAGAACATCGATAACCACCGCTATTCGTCCTTTTACCCGTTCAGGTGTCACCTCCGACCATGAAAATATAACATCTAAATTCACTATTACAATTTTTTATAATTCAGATTCAATAGTATAAAAATCAACTAAGTTATTGGCCAAATGCAATTTAATATTAGTTTTCAGTAATTAGCTAATAGTCATTAGTGCAACCAACAACTAATGACCAACCACTAAAAACTTCTTCTGTCTTCTTCCTGAGCACTTCTGCCTCTGTCTTTTATAATTGTTCTTGATTTAACAAACCTTTTGGTCATGCTCGTTTCATCTTTCTCAATGTTATCCAACGGAATCTCAACAAAAGAAACAACGATATAGAAACCAAACCTAATAAATAGCCAAACCAAATTCCATTAGGCCCGGCATCCAACACAAAGGCAAAGAGCCATCCGGCCGGTAAAGCCAGACAAAAATAGGCAATCAGTAACATCGCAAAAGGCATTCTCACATCTTCCAATCCTCTAAGGGCCCCAAGCATGGTTACCTGTAAACCGTCAAACAACTGAAAGCCACCGGCCACAACCATCAACCCGGCAGCAATGGCAATAACTTCCGGTTGCTGAATAAAGAAGGCCGGAAGCACCTCTCGAAAAACCATAAACAACACGGCACTAAAGCCCATGAAAAGAAGTACCAGATGCAATGATGCAAAGGTAACGGTACGTATCTTGTCGTAAAACCGTTGACCAACCAAATGACTTACCTTTACCGTAGTTGCAGCAGCTATTCCCTGAGAAATCATGAAAGTAAAACTGGCAAAGCTAAGTACAATCTGATGGGCAGCCAGAGCTGATGCGCCCAGCCATCCCATCATAATACTGCCCAAACTAAAAGCCAGGACCTCAATAAAATGTTGTCCCCCAATGGGTAGTCCCAACATCAACAGATATTTACTTTTACTCCACGAAAAGTGCGTCTTTTTTAACTTAAGTCGATATTCCTTAAAAAAATCAAGACTAAAATAAACCACAATAAAAAAAAGAGCCATCAATATGCGTGCGACAAGGGTGGCATAACCTGCTCCCATGAGTCCCAAGGCCGGGAAACCCCATTTCCCAAATATCCATAAATAATTCAATAAAATATTCACAATATTTGACACAATGGTAATAACCATTGCTATTCGGGTATTGCCCAATCCTTCAGCAAACTGTTTAAAAGTAAAAAACAATAAATTAGGAATCATCGACACGACCAAAATCCGGTAATAAGGCAAAGCCTCCTGCACAATCTCATCGGCTTGTCCCATAAAAGGCATTAAATAGGATATTAACCATAATAACAGGGACAACGCCAGAGTGGCAACCTGAAAAGCATAAAGCCCCTGCTTTAACCACATGGCCGCTTTTAAGGTATCGCCGCCCCCACAGGCCTTCCCAACCAAAGGCGTTAAACCATTAACCATGCCAATCCCGAATACCATTCCAACAATATATACGGTATTGGCAAAAGATGCAGCAGCTAACGGAACCGTACCCAGACGGCCGACCATCAAATTATCGGCTAAAACCACTATCATCTGCCCGGCCTGTGCCAGCATGACCGGCAAACCCAGCAAAAAATTTGAACGATAATATGCTCTGTATTTTTGAAGTATGGGCATTAAAGATTCAAATAAAAATTACGTGTTAAATTGGTATATGCTTCCGAATAACAATGACGTGACAATTCAATAACCAACTCTTCTTCTATAATATCGAATTGCGGAAATTGAAGTCCCCATACCGAAATCACCCTTTTAACAGGTTTATTAGGTGTGGGACGAACATTTAACTTTTGATATTCAAACAATCCCTTCCGAAAAGCTTGCAGGCGAAAAGCCTCGTAATCCAAAGCCGGCAAAATTAAAGAAAAAATACCATTTGGCCGTAAAAGTTGTTTTACCCCATCTATTAAATCCTCGGGTGGTAAGGTATGATTATGCCTGGCACGCGCTTTTCTTTTGGAAGAATTTTTTAAGCTGTTTGAAAAAAAGGGAGGATTGCAAACTATTAAATCATATTTATTGTTGGTAACGCAGCAAAATTCCTGGAATGAACACCGAAAAGCGGTCAGCCGGTTTGACCATGGAGATGCCCTAAAATTAGCTTCCATATCCTCACACGAAGGAATATCCTGCTCTACTGCATCGACGGATGCCTCAGCACAACGCTGTGCAAGCATAAGAGCTATAAGTCCGGTTCCGGCACCCACATCAAGGATGTTTTGGTAATTGGTCGAAACGGGTGTCCAGGCACCAATAAGCACCCCGTCGGTTCCAACTTTCATAACAGCCCGTTCTTGCTGTATGGAAAACTGCTTAAAATGAAACATGTTCAAAATTTTTCATATACTCCCAACCCGAACAGAGCATAATCATAAAAAACCGGGTCATGAGGACGATATTCTTTTAAACGACCGGTGAGTTCTAAAACACTTTTCATGTCGTTGGCCCGCCGGGTCAGTAAACCCAACGCACGCGCAACCCTTCCTACATGTATGTCAAGTGGGATTAAAAGATGAGCAGGGCTAATAGAAGACCATAATCCAAAATCCACAGGGGAATGGCAACGAACCATCCACCTTAAAAACATATTAATACGTTTGGCAGAAGCATTTTTTCTCACATTGGCAATATGCTTTCCGGTTCTTGTGGCAGGACCAAAAGAAAGAAATACTTCACGAAAATAGGCAATGGCATCCACTATTCCGTTGTTGTCGGTTAATCCAACAGAGAAAACCTTTTCAAGGCCTCCATATTGAACATATATTTCGTGCAATGCTTTTAAAAAGTAACGTGCATCAACCTCATTAAAGGTTCTGTAGACAAACCCGGCAAGACGGTCAAACTCACGGTCAGAGGCATTTCGAACAAAATCCGAAGGTGCCATCTCCATACGCTGCATCAACTCCTTACATTTGGATAAAATCATGGAACGTTTTCCCCACGATAAGATGGCCGTGATGAAGCCTGATATTTCAATATCCTCTTTTTCCTGAAACAGATGAGGGATTTGCACGGGATCGTCATCTATAAACCAACGGGATTGATAATAATCGGCCTTCTCATCTAAAAATTCCTTCAACTCTTTATTATCCATCATAAATTTAAAAAGGGAATCAACAGCGACAGCAACCTGCTCCAATTAATCAACAATAACGCCATCCACGATATGGACGGTACGGTCGGCCTTTTGAGCAAGGTACTGGTCGTGCGTAACAATCACAAAGGTTTGATTGAACTGTTTCCTGAGGTCCACAAATAAATCCATCAACTCCTCCTGGTTTTTTGAGTCGAGGTTTCCTGAAGGTTCATCTGCAAAAACCACCATCGGGTCATTTACTAATGCACGGGCCACGGCAACACGTTGTTTTTCCCCGCCACTCAACTGAGCGGGTTTATGCTCTAACCGGTCATTTAATCCCAGATAGGACAAAAGTTTTAAAGCCTGCTGTCGGGCTTGTTTTGCACTCTTTCCGGCAATAAGTCCTGGCAACATACAATTTTCGAGGGCAGTAAACTCAGGTAACAACTGATGAAATTGAAAAACGAAGCCGATATGCTGATTTCGAAATTTGGCCAATTGATTACCGGTGAGTCGATTAATATAGGTACCATTAATAATAACCTCTCCACTGGATGGTTTGTCTAACGAACCTAATATTTGAAGCAAAGTGGTTTTTCCGGCACCACTGGCACCTAATATGGTGACAATCTCTCCACGGTCGATGGAAATATCAATGCCTTTAAGCACTTTTAAATCTCCAAACTGCTTTTCTATTTTTTGCCCTACTACCATCCCTGAAAGCTAAATTTAAAATTTTCGGCAAATGTCATAATTAGTTTTTAAATCGATTTAAATATCTATTTTCCCTCAAAAAACAGATAATATAATTATTACCTACAGCTTAAATAAAGCCCATATATAAACGATATAAATCAACAGTAAAATAATGCCTTTAAATCGGGTTATTAATCCTTTTCTCAATGGAATCATAAATAACATTAAAAGAATTCCAATACCCATCATCCACCAAATATCGAAAGAAATAACCCGTTCAGACACCCGCAAGGGGGTCAGGGTAGCTGTAATCCCCAAAATTGAGAAAACATTAAATATGTTTGACCCAATAATATTTCCAACCGAAATATCCATCTCCTTTTTTAAAGCGGCGGCCAGCGATGTCGCCAACTCAGGGATACTGGTGCCAAAAGCTACAACAGAAATACCAACAACTCTTTCACTAATTCCCCAACCAATGGCCAATTCACTTGAACCTGCCACCAACCATTCGGCACCAAAATACAATCCTACTATCGAAAGCACAACAATTAAAACAGAAACCCATAACCTCATCTCAGGTTTCTGAAAAACTTCTTCATTCTTAATCGATTGCCTGCGAGAATATATCAACGACCAAATAATGTAGGCAATAATTAATCCAAATAATATAATGCCTTCGAATCGTTGTAATTTTCCGTTCATTCCAAAAAAATACAACAACAGAAACGACAACATCATCACCGCCCAATCATATAAAACAGACGGACGTTTAACCGATATGGGAAAAACAACTGCCACACTACCCAATATAAGGGCTATGTTAGCAATGTTAGAGCCAACAATGTTACCTATAGAAATATCCGGAACATCGGAAAATCCGGCAGCAACACTAACAAACAACTCCGGTGCCGAAGTGCCGAAAGCCACAACTGTTAAACCAACCACCAACGGGCTGATACGAAAATGACGTGACAACTCTACACCGCCTTTCACCAGATAACTTCCACTGGCAAACAAAAGCCCGAATCCGGCAATTACTTTAATATATAATAGTAAATTCATTTAAAATACACCTATTTGGTTGGTTTAGCTGGTTCATCGTCGTTAGATGAGGAAGTTCCATCTTGAAAATCATCTTTTTTATCAAGGCCATAAACATCACGAGACACTTCATCCACGTCTTCAGGATTATTTGAGGTAATAGAAGAATTTTCATCGCCTGAGGCATCAAGGTTCCGGTCAGCAAAAGTGTCTTCCACCTCTTCACCTACTTGTTTAATTTCTTTCTCAACTTCACTTTTTTGTTCGTCCAGATACTCTTTTACCTCACTCAGGTCTTCTTTAATATCACTGGTACTGGCATCCAATTCCCTTTTGATATCATCAGCGGCTTTACGAAATTCATTGATTCCTTTACCCATCATTCGGGCAAATTCAGGAATCTTGTCGGCACCGAACAACAATAAAACAACCAAAAAGACAACGAGAATCTCGCCCATGGATATGCCAAAAAGAAACGTAATCATCATAGCCTCCTTTTATTTCTGCCAAAGATATAAAAAAAATCCCCGGTGGATATTATCCTACCGGGGAACAATTCATCTATTTAAGTTTTTTCTATACCAAAAATTTATTTTATAGAAGTCAAATACCTCAAATTTTAAACAAGGTACTTTTTAAGGCCTCGCTAAATTTATTTTTTCTTTCCCTTGCGCATTCTTTTCTCTATAAAATTGAAAGCGATGGGTGATGCTATAAACAAGGAAGAATAGGTACCCACAACAACACCAACAATAAGAGCAAAGACAAATCCTTGAATAACTTCACTTCCGAATAAGAAAATAACCAGCAATACAACCAATGTGGTTAAAGAAGTATTTATTGTCCGGCTTATAGTAGAATTCATCGAAAGATTAAATACTTCTTTAATATCACGTTTTGGATACAATCCCCTAAATTCCCTGATTCGGTCGAAAACAACCACCGTATCGTTAATAGAGTAACCTATCACGGTAAGAATGGCAGCTATGAACGACTGGTCAATCTCCATCGAAAAAGGCATAATGGAATAGAGCAAAGAGAAAATTCCCAACACAAAGAGCACGTCGTGCACCAAAGCACCAATAGCTCCAAGACCATATTCCCAATTTCGGAACCTAATGAGGATGTAAAGGAAAATAACCACCAAAGAGAAAAAGATGGCATAACCGGCTTTACTTCTAATATCAGAAGCTATGGTAGGTCCTACTTTTTGCGAGCTCTGGCGGTAATCGGAAAGAAATTTGCTGAGTGAAACATTCTCACCGAGGAAGGGTTTCAACCCTTCATACAATTTACTAATTACCTGGTCATCGGTCTCTTTGTCATCTTCATCAATCAGATAGTTTGTAGTAACCCTAATCTGATGGTCGGAACCGAAAGTCTTGGCCTCAACATTGGCACCTTCAAAGGCATCGACCAAAGCCGATTGTATTTCGCTTGCAGATACAGGCTCTTCAAAACGTACAACATAAGAACGACCTCCGGTAAAGTCAATTCCCTGTTTCAAACCTCTAAATGTTAATGAAACAAGCCCTATCAAAATTAAAACACCGGATATTAAAAAGAAGAGTTTTCTCTTTTCGATAAATTTAATATGAGCACTCTTGTATAGACGATCGGTCAACTTTGTTGAAAAGCGAATATCTACTTTACTATTCAGTAATCTTTCAAAAACCAACCGGGTAATAAAAATAGCTGAGAAGAATGAAGTAGCAATACCAATCATCAATGTGGTAGCAAATCCTTTAATAGGTCCTGTACCAAAACTGAACAATATCAAACCGGTTAAAAAGGTAGTAATATTGGCATCAATAATGGCCGAAAAAGCATTTTTATATCCATCGGCAACGGCTAATTTAAGTCCTTTACCGGCCCTTAACTCTTCTCTAATACGTTCATAAATCAACACGTTGGCATCGACCGACATACCGATGGTCAAGACGATACCGGCGATACCGGGAAGCGTCAATACTGCGTTAAAGGCAGCCAGGACACCCATTATAAAGAACATATTGGCAACCAATGCCAGGTCGGCAACCAAACCGGCCTTAAATCCGTAATAAACAATCATGTAAATCAAAACGGCAATAAAGGCCCAGATAAAAGATGTAAGTCCTGCATTAACCGCTTCCGAACCCAACGATGGTCCTACAACAGTACTCTCTACCACACGAGCCGGTGCCGGCATTTTACCTGATTGCAGAACATTGGCCAAGTCTTTAGCTTCCTGCGGGGTAAAATCGCCCGTAATAGAACTGCGACCACCGGTTATTTCATTTTGAACAGTTGGGAACGAATAGACATACCCATCCAAAACAATAGCGATAGACTTCTGTATGTTAGCTTTGGTAAGGCGCGCCCATGTTTTGGCACCCTCACTGTTCATGGCCATTTCAATTTCATAATTACCCTGTTGATTGGTGACAGCCCTGGCACTGGAAACGGCATCTCCTTCAAGCGGGGGCCGACCATCATGGCTGGTAACTCTCAAAGCAACCAATTGAAATAACTCTTCTTTGCTATCAAAAGGTTGGTTAGTCCAGTACCGTGCTTCATCAGCAGAAATGGGCTTAATAGTCCACATAAATTTTAAGTCGCGCGGCAATTGAGCTTTAACTTCGCTCATGGCCAGATAACGATTTACTTGAGCGGTATCTCTGGACGTTGCTAATCCAACAACCGGGCTGTTAGGACGACCACTTGGCGCCAGATAAGTGAATAAAGAGATTACTTTCTCTTGCTCTTCCACACCCAGAGAGTCACTATCAATTTCATCCAGCAATGCAATGTCATCCTCTTTTTCTTCTTCAGCCCCGGTGCTAACCGCTTTTGTAGTATCATTTTTTTCTGCTTCCAAAAGCTCGGTGGTTACGCGATTAGCCTCTATAAGACTTTCAAATATTTCTTCCTGGTTATAAGTTTCCCAAAATTCCAGATTAGCAGTTCCCTGCAATAAGCTTTTCACACGCTCCGGATCTCCAACTCCCGGTAATTCAATAAGAATCCGTCCTGTTTGGGCCAAACGCTGAATATTGGGTTGAGTAACCCCAAACCGGTCGATACGTGTTCGTAGAATATTAAAGGCATTGTCAATAGCCCCTTTAGCTTCTTCTCTAATGACCTGAAGCACCTCCTCGTTGGTTGAGTTGTAATCAACCTTACCTCTAAGTTCAACAGTATTAAAAATAGCGGCTAAGCGACCTTCAGGAGCTATCTCTTCAAAGGCTTCACCAAATAAGGTTATAAAATCTTCGGTGGAATTTTTTTCTCTCTCCCTGGCCAGTTTCAAGGCTTCATGAAAGGTTTCATCCTGACTGTAGTTTGAAAGAGCTTTGATGATATCTTCAACCTTAATTTCAAGGATAAGGTTCATACCACCTTTCAGGTCCAAACCAAAATTAATTTCCCGCTCTTTACATTCCTGATAGGTATATTTTCTTAATCCGAAAAGAAAATTATAAACTACCTCATTCTTCATGGAATCAAGATAGTTAAACCTGTATTGACTGATTAGATTCGGATCACTCCCCCCACGCTTTAAGGCATACTCCTCAGCCTGTTTCTCAACCTCGCGTGTATGAAAGGTGAAAATTAACTGATACAAACTAACCAAAGCCAAAAGAATGGCAAATAGCCTGATCGCTCCTTTATTCTGCATTTGTTGTTATTTTTTGTTAATTCTAAATCACATTTTTTTCTAAACGCGCAAATATATCGATTTTTTTTAAAACCTTTTGACTATGTGCCCTCAAAAGAACTCCTTTACTATTTGATTTTTCATGCCTCAGTATACAAACAATATTAAATTAACTTTTTTTTAATCAATCCAATCAAAACTGATGTAATGACAATTGTTTTCTTAACCTTGCCACGCCATAAAAGGCTATTCCCAAAGCTAAACCAGCCAATAAGAAAGCAGGCAATAAAAAGCAAAAACTATCAACCGAAGTGTGAATACTAAACGTTCTAAGCCAAAAATTCAAAATTGTCACCGAAAATATCAAGGCCAATATAATTCCACTAACAACAAATCCCAAATATCCCCAAAACAAACTAAACACATTTCTCATATCGGAATAACCAAAAAGTTTTCTCATCAATAAATCTTCACGTTGTGTGGAAATAATAAAAGATACCAATCCGGTCATGCCTAATGCACCAATAATAACAATTAAAATGGCAAAGGCTGTAGACAGCATACTGTACCTATAATCTTCACTATAAAAAGTATTAATTTTCTCACTAATAGGTTGAGCAGTAAAAGATGCACGTGTTTCTACCTCATCCCAAATATTTTTTATTTCCTGATATACAAAATCAAAATCAACCCCTGAATATCGAACCGCAAAACTTCGTGGTAATCCATGACTTTGATGCCGAACAGGAATATAAATTGCAGGGCGCAAAGAGTTTTTGAGGCTCTCCCAATAAATATTGCTCACCACACCACCAATCTGAAAATTAACAACACCTTCGGACCCCGGAAAATCGGTCTGCAGATATTGCCCTTCAATATCGTCAATACCCAACAACGAAGCACATTCTTCATTAATCAGTACCCAACTGGAATCTTGGCAAGAAACGGTACCTTTTTTAATCTCGGAACCAATCGTATTAAATACGGTACAATCAACATAATAAACCGACAAAAAATAGGTTTGATTACTATCCGCCGCTAAGTTAAAAGACATTATTTGCACAGGATCACCAGGGTTAACATAAATTTTACTTACCGCTGAAATCCCCTCTATACGCTTAATTTTGTCCATCACCTTATCAACATCCTCCTCACCTAAAAAACGAATGCCCTCAACCAGCATCAAATTGTTAGTATCAAATCCCAGATCATAGTTCTCAATATAGTCCATCTGTCTCCACATCCCCAAAGATATAGTACATAGCAATACGGCCAGAAAAACTTGCCCAAAGACCAAAAAGCCACGAAACAAAAGGCCGGGATAGGAAGAAAACCTCGTTTGGGCAGCATTGAATTGAACCGGTTTCACTCCGGAAAAAACGGTAGCCGGATATATCCCCGATAACACCCCAACAAATAAAGTAATTAACAACAGTAATGTAAAATTAATCTTTCCCCGGTTAGCCATCCCCCAAAAATCAACACCGAAAAGATTTCCAAAAAAAGGAAGTAACCACTCCACCAATACTAACCCAAGAAAAAGAGCCATAAAACTAAATAATACCGATTCACTGATAAACTGAATCACAAGATTCCGTCTTTTTGCACCAAAAAAACGCCTGACAATGGCTTCCCGGATTCTATCCGACGCTCTTGAAGTCGTTAAATTCATAACATTGAAAGCCGTAACCAACAAAATAAATAAGGCTATACCTAAAAAAATAAAAACGTATAAAGGATTGGTAGTTTTCCCTATTTCGTAATCGCATTTGGAAAACAAGTAAATAGACACCAGGTTCTGAAATGAAAAGTTTAAAAAAGTTTGTGAAGAGGAAGCAAACAAAGCCTGACGCTGACTTTCCAACTCAGATTCAATATCAGTATTAAAACTCTCCTCCAGCTGCTGTACATCGGTGCCTGGACGAATCTTACAATAAACAAATGTCATTAATGAAAACCAGCTTTGGTTAACTTCGTTATAATGTTTAATCCCGTAGAATGCTTTCAACTGTTTTTCAATGACCGCAAAAGGTAAAACAATACCATAGGTGAAATGGCTGTTTTCCGGCACATCCTGAAATACACCCCGTACCCAAAAGGTATCCGTTTCATTAATCCAAATGGGCTTCCCCAACGGATTTTGATTGACAAATAATTCGGATGCCACCGATTGTGAAAGAACTACCCCTAACGAATCGGAACGCCATTGATCAGCACTCCCAAGAAGAAAAGGACGAGAGAAAATTGAAAAAAAAGAACTATCGCCATAAATAATTTTAGACTCAAAAGTTTTTGCATAAAAACTCTCTACCGGCTTTGGGTTTGAATCGAGAACTCTGGTTATGGATGAAACTTCCGGATATTCCTTTAATCTCGATGCCAGGACCAATGGAGAAAGGGCTATATTAACGTCTTCATTCTCCATTTTACCTTTCGATATAACACGATAAATATGTGTGGCATCATCATAATGGCTGTCAAAAGAAAACTGATAAAGAACATATTCCAGAACAAAAATACTCATGGCGATGCCTATCGCCAGGCCGACCAGAGTCAACAAAGAAAAACCTCTGTGAAAAAATAAAGTACGAAATGATATTGCAATATAGTTCCAAATGCGCATAATTCTTCTAAAATAAAAAACTGAACCTGCTGTGATTATCGAACAAAGCCCGAATGAGAAACTACATGGCCATCAAACAAATGAAGAACGCGTTGGCCATATTTTATATTTTCTTCTGAATGAGTGGCCACCACAATGGTTTGACCCTCTTCATTCAGTTGTCGGAAAAGCTCCATAAATTCATCTGTCTCTTCGGAACTCAACTTACCACAAGGTTCGTCCGCCAAAATAAGATCTGGAGAGCAACAGCAGGCTCTGGCCAAGGCAATCTTTTGTTGCATTAAATTTCCCAAACCAGAAGGATATTGCCTTTTTAAATGGGTTAGCCGAAAACGATCCAATAACCTATGAACAATCTGTTTCTTCTCTTTCCGGGTATAAGACGAGTACATTAAGGGCAAGGCTATATTTTCTGATACCGTTAAATTTTCGAGGAGATGAATTTTTTCAAAAACAAAAGTAATGCGGTTACGACGTATTTTATCCCTCGCCCGGTCTGAAATATAACCAACTTCTGTACCTTTAAAAAAAATTTCCCCCCCCGATGGCGCATCTATCAAGCCTAAAAGTCCTAGCAATGTAGTCTTTCCACTTCCAGAGGGTCCATGTATAATTAAATATTCTCCTTCGTTAATATCTACATTGATATTCTGCAATGCATACTTAACGTATTCTCCCCTTTGGTATATCTTCTGTAAATTTCTTGTGTGAATCATAAATTTTATATATGTACGAATACGAACACAATATGTTCATTCACGAACACCTCACCCCTTTTCTATCCCTCCCATCTAAAATAAAAGCAAACCTAATATAAACTTCTATAATACTACGGTCGCATATTATATAGGTTATAACTGTTCTTCATACACAAATCCGGCCAAAAACCTTAACATATTTTCCAACAACCATTTACACCAGTACTTTTTGAAATTTATTCCATAACAATCTCATAAAAATGTCCGTTAACGAACATTTTTTTGCCAAAACCTAAACAATTTTTAATACATTTGAAACAAAAAAGCAACTTTGGTCACAAAAGACCATGGCTAAAGTGAGTCCGTCAGAAGGTAAAAGCAGGCTGATGCTTTTTGGATAGCGGAGAAGGTGTTCTGTTTTAATAAACACAAGAATCAAATAATTGAAGTATTGAAAATACATCAAAATATTATTTAGTCATGTCCACCAAAATAGGGAAAATTCTAGCAGTTGATGATAATACCGACATATTATTTGCGTTAAAGCTACTTTTACGTCCTCAGGTCGAACTTATCACAACCGAAACAAATCCTGAAAACATCCCTGGGTTGATAAAAAAAACCGACTACGATGTTATCCTATTGGATATGAACTTTACGCAGGATGCCATTAGCGGCAGAGAAGGTTTTTACTGGCTACAGAAAATATTGGAAATCGATCCGCTGGCAGTTGTCCTATTCATTACTGCCTATGGCGATGTGGAAAAATCGGTACAAGCCATAAAAGCGGGCGCAACCGATTTTATCATCAAGCCATGGCAAAACGAAAAGTTAGTGGCAACGATCTCTTCGGCTATCAAACTCAACAGGTCTCGACGTGAAGCATCCGACCTCCGGGAAAAGCAAAGGGAAATCAATACAATTATGGATCAACCCTTTGCCGATTTTATAGGTGTGTCACCGGGAATGCAACAGGTGTTTAACACCATAAAAAAGGTGGCAGCTACCGATGCCAATGTTTTGATTCTGGGGGAAAACGGAACCGGGAAAGAACTGGTAGCCAGGGCCCTTCACCGCAACTCCCTGAGAAAAGAAGAACCTTTTATTAGCGTAGATTTGGGGGCTTTAAGCGAAACCCTTTTTGAAAGCGAACTGTTTGGACATGTAAAAGGGGCGTTCACGGATGCCAAAACCGATCGGCCGGGTAGATTTGAGCTCGCTTCGGGAGGTACCATTTTCTTAGATGAAATCGGCAATCTTTCTCTGCCCATGCAAGCCAAACTACTTACCGTACTGGAACGTCGCGAAGTTACCAGAGTGGGCGCCAATAAAGCCAAACCTATCGATATCCGACTTATCAGTGCTACCAACATGCCATTGAAACAAATGGCTATTGAAAACAGATTTCGACAAGACCTTATCTATCGAATCAATACCGTCGAAATAGAGATACCGCCGCTAAGGGAACGGCCGGAAGATATCCCACTATTGGCCGAACATTTCTTGAAAATATTCTCTAAAAAATACAAGAAAAAAATCAACAAGCTGAGCAATCAGGTTATCAAAAAATTCAGAGCCTATCCCTGGCCCGGCAATGTCCGTGAATTTCAACACGTGTTGGAGCGAGCCGTGATTATGAGTGACTCTTCTAATCTGGATGTACACGATTTTCCTCTCTCTTCGCATGGAACAGTAACCGATTCTTTTGAATTTGACACCTACAACCTGGAAGAAATTGAACAGAAAGTTATAAAAAAAGTACTCCGATTGCACAACGGCAATATTTCAAAGGCAGCCTCCGAGCTGGGACTGACACGTACATCACTTTACCGAAGAATGGAAAAATATGGGCTTTAATAATTTCAGAATCAACTACATCACACGCACCATCCTGCTTACAGCTACCATATTCGGATTTTCTTTCCTTTGGTACAATACCAACCTCACCATGACCTTAATACTGGTAGGATTGCTTATTGTATTTCAAATAGTGGCCATGATTTTTTATGTGGATCGCACAAACCGGGTGCTGAATAACTTTCTCGAGTCTATCCGCTATTCCGATTTCACACGCACATTCCAGGTAGAAAGTTTAGACTCTTCGTTCGATAAGCTTAAAAAATCTTTCAACGAGGTAATTCAAGACTTTCAGGCCGTAAGAGCCGAAAAAGAAGAAAACTATTTCTACCTTCAAACCGTTATTCAACACATTGGCATAGCTCTTATCGCTTTTCAGAAAGACGGACAAGTTGAACTAATCAACAACGCCACAAAAAAACTATTCCAGGTACGAACGCTTCACAACATACAAGGATTACGCGAATTCAGCCCCGAAATTGTTCAAAAACTTCTTACAATTAAACACGGCGAAAATATTCTGGTAAGGGTTCGCCAAAAAGACGACCTTCTTCAGCTGGCAATTTATGCTACGGAGTTTCGCATCCATAATCGGGCCATTATGCTGGTTTCCATCAAAAATATTCAACAGGAACTGGACGAAAAAGAGATGGAATCGTGGCAAAAACTGATACGTGTACTCACCCACGAAATTATGAACTCCATTACTCCTATATCTTCTCTTTCATCTACCATTCAGGAATTAATGCACAATATCATAAACTCTTTCGAAGCGCTGAACATAGGAAAGGAAGAAACCGAATCGCTGAAAGAGGTAGAACAAGCCATACAAACCATACACAAACGCACCGACGGACTGCTACACTTTGTAAATACTTATCGCAATTTAACCCGCATTCCGACACCCAATTTTACCATCTTCAAAGTATCCCGATTACTTAACAATATACGGGAACTGCACGAAAAAGAGATTCACGAAAAAGGCATCACATGCAGAGTCATTGTAGAGCCTGAATCCCTGGAGCTGTCAGCCGACGAACACCTCATTGAACAAGTACTGATCAATCTTCTAAAAAATGCCATTCATGCCCTCGAAGGGCGTGAAAACCCACAAATCGACATCATGGCATTCCTTAACCAAAGCGGTCGCATTACCATACAAGTCATCGACAATGGAAAAGGGATCCTGCCCGACGTGTTGGACAAAATTTTCATCCCGTTTTTCACCACCAAACCACAAGGTTCGGGAATCGGTCTGAGTCTTTCACGGCAAATAATGCGCTTACACGGCGGAAGCATTAATGCCTACTCCAAGCCGGGAGTAGAAACCAGATTCTCTTTAACCTTTTAAAAATAAAAGATTATTAGAGATTATTAGATATAAGATACAAGAACAAAGGATACAATAGATCCGATACCCTGAACCGGTTTCAGAATTTCTTCTCTTGTTTTATTTCATACAAACGGTTAAACATAACCGCCAGATGAGCATATAAGGAAGTATTCTGAACCACAACATCGTCCGGTGTTTTAATGCGGACAGGAGTAAAATTCCAGATGGCACGAATGCCGCCCTCGACCATCAAATTGGAAACCTGTTGAGCACTCTCGGTGGGTACGGTCAATATACCAATTTCCACACCCTCTTCCCGCATCAGTTTAAAATCATCGATATGATGAATCGGAACTCCAACAATTTCGCGTCCTACAACGGCCGGGTCTATATCAAATGCCTTGACCACATTCAATCCGTACTGTTTTAAACCATGGTCATGCAAAAGGGCTCGTCCCAGACTTCCGGCACCAAACAAAAAAGCATTGTCCACTTTCCTGAAGCCCAGGAAATCTTCCAAGGCATCAATTAAGGGTTCCACTTCATAGCCGACACGAGTTTTTCCGGAAATACCCGTATAGGAAAGATCTTTGGTCACCTGAGTAGGATCAACCCCCATATCCCCGGCAATGTTAGTAGACGAAATGTATTTTTCTCCCTTACGGGAAGCTATTTTCAGATAAGCCAGATAACACGGCATTCGACGTAATGCAGGCTCCGGCACGGTAAAACTTCTTTTTTTGTTACTTCCTTCTTCCATGCAGACTTTTTTAATCTGGTTGTAACATACAAATTTAAATGAAGTTTTTAACTGACGAAGAAAATCGTCAATAAAAAAAAACTTCAACACTAAACAAAAAAAAAGGACCTTTAAAAGGTCCTGTAATTAGGTGGGCGATAATGGATTCGAACCATTGACCCCCTGCTTGTAAGGCAGGTGCTCTGAACCAGCTGAGCTAATCGCCCTTTTGAGAAAAAGTAGATTATGTTATACGAGTGGTGGGCGATAATGGATTCGAACCATTGACCCCCTGCTTGTAAGGCAGGTGCTCTGAACCAACTGAGCTAATCGCCCTCTTTTCTCAAAAGCGATGCAAAGATAGAAGAGTTTTTCTCAATCACCAAACAAAAAATTCATTTTTCAAGAGCTTCAGCTACCACAAAGGTACTTCCTCCTATGAAAATCAAATCTTTATCCGTTGCATTTTTTTTAGCAGCGGTTATCGCCACCTGCACATTTGGATAAGTTTTTCCCTGTAACCCCACCTTTGCAGCCTCCTCTCCCAGCTTCTTTTCATCCAATGCCCGGGGAATTGATGCCCGCGTAAAATAGTAACAGGCATCTTTGGGAAGTAACTTTAAAATGTTACAAATATCTTTATCGTTAACCATCCCCCAAACAATATGCATTGTTTCATGCGACGTATGTTTCAGTTGGGCCACCACCCGCTCTATTCCATCGGCATTATGACCCGTATCGCATATCGTCATCGGACAACGCGATATAATTTGCCACCGACCTGCCAGCCCGGTTTGTTCCAACACTTTTTCAACCCCCCTATAAAGCGCGTCATCGCCAATGGCATAGCCCTTCTTTCTCAGTAACATCACCGATGTTAAAACCGTCAACAAATTCTCCTGCTGATAAATTCCCGGCAAAGGCAAGTAAAACATTCCTGAAAAATTATCCGAAACCACATGCACCCTCTGAAAAGCATCATCCCGTTCTACCTTCTCTATTTTAAACATTTGCTGTGCATAATAAATCGGAGCGGTCTGTTCTAAAGCCACCTGATTAAAAACAGTGGCTGTCTCGGCCTGATAACGTCCTATTACAACCGGCACCTCTTCTTTGATAATCCCGGCTTTTTCTCGTGCTATGGCCGAAAGCGTATGCCCCAAAAACATAGTATGGTCCAGGCCGATATTGGTAATTACCGACAAATCGGGCATAATAATGTTAGTAGAGTCCAGCCGGCCGCCAAGCCCTACTTCAACCACCGCCACATCAATCTTCTGATGCGCAAAATAATCGAATGCCATTGCTACTGTCATCTCAAAAAAAGATGGATGAAGCCGATCAATAATCGCTCTGTTTCCTTCAACAAAGTCGGTCACAGCCTGCTCCGAAATCATTTGCCCATTAACACGGATACGCTCTCTGAAATCAAGCAAATGCGGCGAAGTATAGAGCCCGGTCCGATATCCTGCACTTTGCAAAACAGAAGCTAACAGATGTGAAACACTACCTTTGCCGTTGGTCCCTGCAACATGAATGGTTTTATACTTACGGTGAGGATGGCCAAAATGGCGATCAAGTGCATAAGTATTTTCCAAACCGCTCTTATATGCAGCTTTCCCGGTACGCTGATACATCGGAAGCTGCTCAAATAAGTACTGAATGGTTTCCTGATACGTCATCTCAATAATATTAGCACCACAAAAGTCGCATTTTTTTGAAGTCATCGCACCCTATTCCCCATAGAAACTTAAAAGAATTTACGAATTAACAACTACAACATACATTTCTCAATTACTTCTAACCAAATAGTATTCATTTAACACATTGACCTAATGCAATTCTCACGGCTGATCAAATCTTAAACATACTTTTTTTTGAATAAACAATCCCATTCACGTTCCATTTTTTATTTTTTATGCTTAAATTGTAGTCTCAAAAAAGATTAATTAATAATCATTTTAAAGCATGGACATTAATAATAGGCACATTGTTCATTTTGATTTGGACTCTTTTTTTGTTTCGGTAGAGCGTTTGCTTAACAAGCGTCTTCAGGGAGTTCCGGTCATTGTAGGCGGCATGTCAGACCGGGGGGTGGTAGCCGCCTGCAGCTACGAAGCCCGCAGTTTTGGAGTGCATTCGGCTATGCCTATGAAATTGGCCCGTCGCCTATGTCCTCATGCCTATTATATTCGCGGCGACATGGAAGTATACAGCCGTTATTCACGCCTGGTAACCCAAATCATTGAGGAATCGGCCCCATTATATGAGAAAGCATCGATCGATGAACATTACCTCGACCTTACCGGGATGGATCGTTTTTTCGGATGTCTGAAATGGAGCCGCGAGTTACGGCACAGAATTATAAAAGAGACAGGTCTGCCAATATCTTTTGGCCTTTCGATTAATAAAACCGTCTCCAAAATAGCTACCGGAGAAGCCAAACCCAATGGGGAAAAACAAGTTGGTCACAACGAAGTACGTCCCTTCTTATGGCCACTCTCCATCCGCAAAATACCCATGATTGGACCATCAACCTACAAGTTGCTGCGTTCGATGGGAATTGATCGCATCAAAACGTTGGCAGAGATGCCTGCCGAAATGTTGTACCATGCCCTTGGCAAAAACGGAATAGAGATTTGGCGTAGAGCCAACGGAATTGATACCACACCTGTTGTCCCCTATTCCGAAAAAAAATCCATAAGCAGTGAACGTACCTTTGAACAAGATACGGGAGACATAAGAATGCTAATGGCCCATGTGGTAAAAATGACCGAGAAATTGGCTTATCAACTTCGGGCAGCAGAAAAGCTCACCGGATGCATATCCGTAAAAATTAAATACAGTGATTTTGAAACCCGAACACTCCAAAAAACGATACCCTACACATCTTTTGATCATCTTCTCATCCCTGTCGCCAAAGAGCTGCTAACCCGCCTTTATACACGCAGAGTAATGGTGCGGCTCGTTGGTGTCCGACTATCCCACCTTGTCAGCGGTGCTCCGCAACTCAATTTATTTGAAGACACACCACGTCAGGTACAACTTTATCGCGCACTCGACAACGTACGACACCGGTTTGGTGCCGGCGCAGTAGGAAGAGCTGTATAAACCAACAAATGATCGCAGGCAAATCATATTACAGTCTTCGTTTCGGAACCCTTTCACCCGAAGAGCTGGCAGCCACAGCTGCCAAACAGGGAATCGATGTACTTATTCTCACCGATATTAACAACACCACCGGAATATTTGAATTTGTAAAAGCCTGTCAACAAAACAAGATCACACCACTTGTCGGTATCGAATTTCGCAACAACAGCCAGTGGCTCTATACCGGCATCGCCAAAAACTTTAAAGGATTTGGTGAATTAAATCGTTTTTTAAGTCATTACCGTTTACAAGGACAACCCCTACCTGCCAATCCGCCATCGTTCCATGATGCCATCATTGTATGGCCATGGGGCAACAAAACACCACAACAACTAAAAGACAATGAATATATCGGCATTCGTCATTTTCAACTCAGACAATTATTAACTTCGCCATGGCGTAACCACCAGGAACGGATACTCATCTGGCAACCGGTGGTCTTTAACAACCGTCAGGATATGGAACTGCACCGCCAGCTAAGGGCTATCGACCGCAATATTCTGCTCGACCGACTAAGCCCCGATGACCTGGCATCACCATACGACTGGATGGTACCGCATCAGAAATTACTGAAAGCTTTCAGTGATTGGCCCGAAATCATAAAAACCACCAACACGCTGTTAAAACAGCTCTCTTTCGATTTCAGCTTTGAAGGCAGCAAAAACAAACAAACTTACACCGGCAGCCGATACGACGACGAACAACTGCTGGCTCAACTGGCTTCAGACGGACTCAAGGAACGCTACGGACCCGACAATGTTGTTGCCCGCCAACGTGTGGAAAAAGAATTATCCATCATCAACAAACTGGGCTTCGCAGCCTACTATCTGATGGTATGGGACATTATCAGATATTCGCTCTCGCACGGCTTCTATCATGTGGGACGAGGCAGCGGTGCAAACAGCGTAGTGGCTTATTGTCTGAAAATTACAGATGTGGACCCCATCGAATTAAACCTCTATTTTGAACGTTTCCTCAATCCCAAACGCTCTTCGCCACCCGATTTCGATATCGACTACTCCTGGAAAGAGCGGGAAGAAGTACAAAACTATATTTTCAAGCGTTATGGCAGGGCACACACCGCTTTATTGGGAGCCGTCTCCACTTTTCAGGCACGGGCAGCCATTCGCGAACTGGGAAAAATTTATGGCTTACCCAGGGAAGAAATCGATCAGTTAGTACTCCAACCCAGGGGATTTGAACCCGACAATCTGGGGAAAATGATCCTGAAAACAGCTCATCGTTTGGCCGGCTTCCCTAACCTGCGGACTATTCATGCCGGCGGCATCCTTATCTCTGAAGCCCCCATCACCGATTACACCGCATTGGACATGCCGCCCAAAGGGTTTTCAACCACACAATGGGATATGTACACCGCCGAAGAGATCGGCTTTGAAAAATTTGATATCCTGTCACAGCGTGGCATTGGACATATCCGTGACTGCATCAATATTGTATACCAAAATCACGGAAAGAATATTGATATTCATCGCATCGATGACTTTAAAAAAGACACCAAAATCAAAAAATTACTCCAGAAGGGTGAAACCACCGGTTGCTTCTACATCGAAAGTCCGGCTATGCGCGGACTACTCAAAAAACTGCGGTGCCGGGATTACCTGACATTAGTTGCGGCCAGCTCTATTATCCGGCCCGGGGTGGCGCGTTCAGGTATGATGCGCGAATATATCCGTCGGTTTCATAACCCCGACAGCTTTGAGTACGCACATCCCATATTAAAAGAACAACTAAGCGAGACTTTTGGCATCATGGTCTATCAGGAAGATGTCATCAAAGTGTGTCACCATTTTGCGGGTCTCGACCTGGCCGATGCGGACGTGCTACGCCGCGCCATGAGTGGCAAATATCGATCCCGAAAAGCCTTTCAGTCCATCGTGGATAAATTTTTTGCTAATTGCCATCAACGAGGTTACGATAAAGCACTAACGGCAGAAGTATGGCGACAAATCGAATCCTTTGCCGGCTATTCCTTTTCCAAAGCACACTCGGCATCTTATGCCGTAGAGAGCTTCCAAAGTTTATACCTTAAAGCACACTATCCGTTAGAATTCATGGTGGCAGTAATCAATAATTTTGGTGGATTTTACGCCACATGGCTCTATGTTAACGAAGCCCGACGATTAGGCGGCATCATTCATCTGCCCTGCGTCAATAAATCTCAATATATGACATCAATATCAGGGAAAGATATATACCTGGGATTTATTCATGTGCACGATCTGGAACAAAAAACAGCATTGGCCATCATTAAGGAACGAAACAGAAACGGCGTTTATCACAGCCTGGAAGATTTTGTATCGCGTACCGGCATTACCCGTGAACAGCTTCTTCTGCTCATCCGGCTGGGAGCATTTCGATTTACCGGGAAGAGCAAACCACAGTTGTTGTGGGAGGCTCATCTGCTTTTGTCCAAAGAAAAAAAGAAAAAGAAAGCACCCCGATTATTCAACCCTGCAACGCAACAATACCGGTTGCCCCAGCTTCAACAACAAAAGCTCGAAGACGCCTACGATGAAATAGAACTGCTGGGATTTCCTGTAAGTTGTTCCTTTTTCGATATGTTAAAAACATCATATCGCGGCGAGCTTTTAGCCCGTGACCTGCAACACAATGTGGGACGGCGCGTTCGAATGACGGGCCAACTGGTAACCATTAAATATGTCAAAACCGTCAAGCGGCAAATCATGCATTTCGCAACTTTTTTGGATCCCGATGGCGAATTTTTCGACACCGTACATTTCCCCAAGGTAGTCAAACGATGGCCTTTCGCCGGAAATGGGGTATATCTGATTCAGGGAAAAATCGTCAGCGAATTCGGATATCCTTCTATTGAAGTGGAAAAGATGGCGCCACTACCCCTTCGTCCCGACCCAAGAAGTGAATAATACAGAAATTTTTCGTCAATGCAATTATGTCTAAATTGGCATAAGCATGCTTTGCTATTACTCAATACTACAACTTGTTAAAAGTTATTTTAATTTGTTCTAAACAAAAAATAGATCCCTTAAAAGGCCAATCCTGCCTAATTATATACATTTGTGGCCATTAAGGGGAGAAATTAGATGGCTGGTAAAAATCAGATAGAACACGAAGGAATCGTAGAACAAACTGAAGGCGATCATGTCAAAGTCCGAATTTTAACCCAATCGGCGTGTGCTTCATGCCATGCCAAAGGAGTATGTACCGCGGCCGACCTTCAGGAAAAGATTATTGATGCTTCCAGCGATCGCACTTACTCTGCCGGAGATCGGGTAACCCTTGTTGGCGAAAGCCGACTGGGCCTTCAGGCTGCCTGGTGGGCCTATATTCTCCCGCTTATTCTAATGCTTGGGACACTTATCGTTACCTTTTCGCTCACCAAGGATGAAAACCTGTCCGGGCTGTTAGCCTTAGCCATATTAGTCCCTTACTATTTGCTGATAAAAATTTTCAATAAAAAATTTTTAAAAACATTTTCATTTACCATAAAACCATCTATGGATTAGCGTTATGAGTATTGTTTTGATAACCATATTGACTTTGGCAGGCCTTGGTGCACTGGCAGCGGTCATACTTTATTTGGCTTCCCAAAAATTTAAAGTTTTTGAAGATCCACGTATCGATCAGGTAGAAGAAGTGTTGCCCGCCGCCAACTGCGGAGGTTGTGGTTTTCCCGGCTGCAGGGCTTTTGCCGAAGCATTGGTAAAAGCCGACGACATATCCGACCTGAACTGTCCGGTTGGAGGAGCTGAAGTAATGGGCAAGGTCGCTCAAATTCTTGGCAAAGAAGTGGCCAAAAGCGAACCCAAAATTGCGGTGGTTCGCTGTAACGGAACTTGCGAGCACCGCCCGCGCCTTAATCAATACGAAGGAGCACCATCCTGTGCCGCAGCATCGGCACTTTATGGAGGTGAAACAGGCTGTTCTTTCGGATGCTATGGGCTGGGCGACTGTGTCGACGCCTGTAACTTCGATGCCATGTACATGGATGAAAAAACCGGACTCCCGGTAGTCATCGAAGACAATTGCGTTGCCTGCGGCGCTTGTGTAGACGCCTGCCCCAAAAATATTATTGAACTTCGGAAAAAAGGGCCCAAAAACCGACGAATATTCGTCAGCTGTGTCAATGAAGAAAAAGGAGCTGTTGCCAGAAAAGCCTGCTCCGTGGCTTGCATCGGTTGTGGCAAATGTGCCAAAGTTTGTCCGTTTGATGCCATCACCATCAAAAATAATCTGGCTTATATCGATGATGAAAAATGCAGGCTTTGCAGGAAATGTGTTGCAGAGTGTCCAACCAATGCTATTCATGAATTGAATTTTCCGGTGCGGAAAAACAAGACCGCTGTTAAAGAAACCGCAACGGAAGAGAAATAATTATATCATTGAACCATCAATTAATAAGATAACCGTGCTGAAAACATTCAAAATAGGAGGTGTTCATCCCCACGAATGGAAACTGTCTGCTGAAAAACAGATAGAGGTGCTCCCGCTCCCGAAAAGAGTATCGGTACCCGTAACTCAACATATTGGTGCACCGGCTAAGCCACTGGTAAAAAAGGGAGATATCGTAAAAACCGGACAGATGATTGCTGCTTCCGGTGGATTTGTTTCAGCCAATATCCATTCGCCTGTTTCGGGGAAAGTATTTAAAGTAGACCAAACGGTAGATGCTTCAGGCTACCGAAAACCGGCCATCATCATTGATGTTGACGGCGATGAATGGCTCGATGACATCGATCGTTCCGACAAACTCGTAAAAGAGATTACTCTCTCTGGCGAAGAAATCATCAAAAAAATTGGGGAAATGGGTATTGTCGGAATGGGTGGTGCCACCTTCCCGTCGCATGTTAAGTTATCACCACCTCCCGGAAAAAAATGTGAAATACTGATAATCAACGGCGTGGAATGCGAGCCTTATCTCACCAGCGACCATCGCCTCATGCTTGAAAAGAGTGAAGAACTTATCGTTGGTATTCGCATTTTGATGAAAGCATTGAATGTTAACAAAGCTGTTATCGGTATCGAAAATAATAAGCCCGATGCTATCAAAAAGTTAACAGAGTTAACTTCTAAAGAAGAGGGTATTGATGTTCAGCCGTTAAAAGTGAAATATCCACAGGGCGGTGAAAAACAACTCATCGATGCCATCACAGGACGACAGGTCCCTTCCGGCAAATTACCTATAGAAGTTGGTGCGGTGGTGCAAAATGTAGGAACCACCGTTGCCGTATACGAAGCCGTACAAAAAAACAAACCGCTCATCGAACGGGTGGTTACCGTAACAGGCCCCGCCATAGCCCAACCCTCCAACTTCCTCGCCAGAATCGGAACACCTATAGAACAACTCATAGAAGCAGCCGGTGGCTTGCCCCAAGACACCGGAAAAGTGATTGGTGGCGGTCCTATGATGGGAAAAGCCTTAACCTCACTAGAGGTGCCTATTACCAAAGGCAGTTCCGGTTTATTAGTATTACCTGACGAAGCAGCACACCGTCAGCCGGTTAAAAACTGCATACGCTGTTCCAAATGTGTTTCTGCTTGTCCCATGGGATTGGAGCCCTATTTACTGATGATTGAAGCAGAAAAAGAAATGTGGGACAGAGCAGAAGAAGACAGAATTATGGATTGTATCGAATGTGGTTCGTGCAGCTTTACCTGTCCGGCTCATCGCCCACTCCTCGATTACATCCGCCTGGGTAAAGGAAAAGTTGGACAAATTATTCGTAGCAGACAATAATTGTTGGATGACGCCTAAAGGATTGCAGCGATACACAAACCTCACGAATGCCATTAGGCCAATAAGTAAAATAAATTATTTATCATGAAACGAGCATGACCAACCGGGGTTATCTCAACAAGAACATGAATAATCTGATGGTCATGCGAGTTCCATCAGACCAATAACTTAAATTAATTTTATACTGATGAACCAAAAGTTAGTCATTTCTCCATCACCACATATTCACAGCGGTGATTCTATTCCCGCCAACATGTATGGAGTGATTATCGCACTTCTGCCGGCCCTGGCCACCTCGGTGTGGTTATTCGGTGTCGGCGCACTCATTGTTACTTTTACTTCAGTGGCGGCCTGTGTTTTTTTCGAATGGATCATCCAAAAATATTTATTAAAAGTAACGCCAAGCATCACCGACGGTTCGGCAATCGTTACAGGTTTGTTGCTGGCATTTAACCTTCCGACCAATATTCCTATAGGATTAATCATTATTGGTGCGGCAGTAGCCATAGGAATTGGCAAAATGTCCTTCGGAGGACTCGGCAACAATCCTTTCAATCCGGCGTTGGTAGGAAGAGTCTTTTTGCTCATCTCCTATCCCGTTCAGATGACTACCTGGCCCACACCTTTCGCATCTCGGTTGCAATATATTGATGCGCAAACAGGGGCCACACCGCTTTCCGTCATTAAAGAAGGCCTCAGCAATGGACAAACCATTCCCGAACTAATGGAACGCATACCCTCCTACCTGGACCTTTTTCTGGGAAAAACAGGAGGTAGTGCCGGCGAAATGGCTGCCTTGGCACTTCTCATCGGAGGTGTTTACCTGCTTTGGAAAAGAATTATTACCTGGCACATTCCGGTTAGCGTCATTGGGTCAGTAGTAATCTTTACCGGAATTTTACATTTGGCCAATCCATCAACCTTTGCAGACCCCCTGTTCCATATCCTAACCGGTGGAATAATGCTGGGAGCTTTCTTTATGGCTACCGATTATGCCACTTCACCCATGTCGAATAAAGGGATGTTGCTTTATGGTGCAGGAATTGGCATTATTACCGTCTTGATTCGTTGTTTCGGGTCTTATCCCGAAGGTGTGTCCTTCGCCATCTTAATTATGAACGGATTCACACCGCTTATCAACAGATATATGAAGCCAAAGCGCTTTGGAGAAACCATTAAAACCGCCAGAGTGCAAACCTCAAAATAGTATTTCAATGGGTAAAACAGAATCATCATTATCTAATATGGCACTCACCCTCATCACCATTACATTGCTGACGGGTGCCGCATTGGGATATGTTTATAAGCTTACCGAAAAACCGGTAGCTATTGCTAAAGAAAAAAAACAACAGGAAGCTATCCGGTTGGTTGTTCCGGAATTTGACAATAATCCTGCTCAAGAGATGTATCTAATTCCTACATCGGATGGGGATTCGCTCAAAGTATTCCCGGCAAAAAAAGAGGGTAAAAAGGTTGGTTGTGCCATCGAATCCATCAGCCATAATGGTTTTGGCGGGGATGTCAAAATCATGGTAGGCATATTGCCCGACGGAACCATCTACAACTATCAGGTTTTGGAACATAAAGAAACCCCCGGCCTGGGCACCAAAATGACCACCTGGTTTAAGCCCTCTGAAGAGGATAACGTTTCCAAAGCTTCAGGAAATGCTTTTTTCAACTGGTTATTTGGCATTTCCAACAATTCAGGGGGTGGCAACACCAGCATTGTTGGTGTGGATCCCACCAAAACAAAATTGGAGGTATCGGCCGACGGCGGTGATATAGACGCCATTACGGCAGCCACCATTAGCTCACGCGCCTTTTTGGAAGCAGTTCGAAAAGCATGGTATGCCTATACCGAAATTGTTGATACACACAGTTCGGCCACCACTAAAGAAAAAAATAGTCAGGAAGGAGGAATGCAATGAATCAATGGAGTAATTTCACAAAAGGATTCTTTAAAGAAAACCCCGTTTTTGTTATGCTTTTGGGGATGTGTCCCACCCTTGGTGTCACCTCATCGGCCATTAACGGGTTAGGTATGGGCTTGGCTACCACCTTCGTTCTGGTGATGTCCAATATTGTTGTTGCCTTGGTTAAAGATTTCATTCCTGAAAAGGTACGCATCCCATCATTTATCGTCATCATTGCCTCTTTTGTAACCATTGTAGAGATGGTGATGCAAGCCTGGCTGCCAGCCTTGTTCGAAGCGCTGGGATTGTTCATACCCCTTATCGTTGTGAACTGTATTGTTTTGGGGCGTGCCGAAGCCTTTGCTTCCAAAAACTCAGTAGGGTCCTCTATCATCGACGGTCTGGGAATGGGACTGGGTTTTTCCTTGGCACTAACTATCTTGGGAACTACACGAGAATTATTGGGAAGTGGGAAAGCTTTTGGATTACCGATTTTTTCGGAAAGCTACGGAATGCTTGTTTTTGTTCTTGCGCCCGGAGCCTTTATCGCCTTGGGATACCTGATTGCGCTTATCAATAAGATACGTCGTGCCGGATAAGATTTTCTTTTGGAATCAAAGAAGATGTTTCAACGACCATTGACACGAATAATTAAGTGATTAAATTAAGATACCATGACCTATTTTATTATCATCATATCGGCCATATTTGTCAACAACATTGTGTTGAGCCAGTTTTTAGGAATTTGTCCTTTTCTGGGCGTTTCTAAAAAGATTTCTACAGGCCTTGGAATGACCGGAGCAGTTACCTTTGTCATGGTAATTGCCACCATCGTCACCTACTTTATTCAAAAATTAATTCTTGTACCATTTGGTATCACCTTTCTGCAAACCATCTCCTTCATATTAGTCATTGCAGCATTGGTACAACTTGTTGAGATTGTTCTGAAAAAAGTGAGTCCCCCACTTTATCAGGCTTTGGGCGTGTTTTTGCCACTTATCACCACCAACTGTGCTATTCTGGGGGTGGCCATTATGACTGTTAACCGCGATTTTAACCTGCTCGAAGCGGTTGTTTTTTCCGCCTCATCGGCCATAGGATTTGGACTGGCATTGGTTACCTTTGCCGGCATTCGTGAACAGCTTGAATTGGTAGAAATACCAAAAGGGATGCAGGGTGCCCCCATCGCATTGCTCGTTGCCGGCATTCTGGCAATGGCTTTCATGGGATTTGCCGGTATGGTTTGATCCTTTTTTCTGGCGATAGAAAATCTCCTTCACATATCTCTTATAGGCCGGTGCTTCAAAACAGCATCGGCTTTTTTGTTTCCTCGTAATGGGAAGACCCACCGAAAGCTCTCTGAATCAATCTTATTTTCTACCCTTCAATTCTTCAAACTCACACCTAACATTCATCTGACTAAACCAGATATTTACATTTACATCAACCATATATCCCATTATCATTCCTCACAATTCCGGTTTCCTGCAGGTCTCTTAAAACTTTTTCTTCTTATCTGCGTACGCTAATACATTGTTTTCCGTTAAAGAATATATAAATTTGTAGAACTACTGATCAGTCAGCAACGATTCGAAGGGGAGAAACCATGACAACCAGACAACAATCAAGGCTATTAAAATTTTTTTCGGGAATACTTTTTTTTGGCATTAGTGCCGTATTGTGGAGCTTGTTAACTTATTCTTCCAGCCCGGAGGAAGTTGAAACAGAACCATCTCATATTGAACTTTTTCAAAAAGAATACAATATTTTTTCACTTCCGGTACCTGAGCATCCCACTTTTGCAGGTGAACCTGTTCCCATAGAGCGGTCATACGTTCGAGAAAGCCTGGATCGTGAACTGTTGGTCAATACCTATTGGCAATCGCAAACTTTGCTCTTTATTAAAAGGGCTGCCAAATATTTTCCTATCATAGAACCTATTTTAAAAGAAGAAGGCGTTCCCGACGATTTCAAATATCTGGCGCTTGCCGAGAGCGGCCTTATCATGCGCGCCACATCACCTTCGGGTGCGGTAGGCCCCTGGCAATTTGTGCGTAGTGCTGCTACCGATTTTGGGTTAGAGGTAAACAACGAAGTGGACGAACGTTACCATCTGGAAAAAGCCACAGTAGCAGCTTGCAAATACTTGAAAAAAAGCTATGAAAAGTTTGGCTCATGGACACTTGCCGCAGCTGCCTACAATGCCGGAAGATCCCACGTTCTGAAACAAATGAATCGGCAAAAGGCAGATAACTATTACGACTTGCTCCTCAACGAAGAAACCGGAAGGTATGTTTTCAGGATTATTGCCATTAAAGAAATTCTTGAAAACCCTCAAAAATATGGCTTTCACGTTCGAGCAGAAGACCTTTATCACATGCCGGAAACCTTTATTGTTGAAGTCGACTCTTCAATTAGCAATTTTGCCGACTTCGCCAAATCATATGGCATTTCCTATAAAGAGCTAAAAGATTTAAATCCGTGGCTGAGGGACATCAAACTAACCAATTCCCGCAGAAAAACTTATCACATTAAAATTCCCAAAGACCCTACTTTTGCAATTATTGAAAAATCTTCACCAACTCAGGCGCCACCACGCGTCGAATAACAAATTTATTTAATACCTCTTAAGCCTGATTCTTTTGGTCCTGAAGCATTTTCCTGCACGACCGAAAGAAAGGATTCTTTTGTGGCAAGATTTCTTTTACTAATTTTGAAGGTTTCAAAAATAAAATCAGTGAAGACATTAAATAACGTAGCCACACCCGTAGAAAAAGACTTTGATAAGATAGAGGTATTAGGAGCACGGGTGCATAACTTGCAAAACATTGACATTGCCATTCCGCGCAACCAACTGGTTGTTGTCACCGGACTCAGTGGTAGCGGAAAATCATCTCTCGCCTTTGACACCATATATGCCGAAGGACAACGACGCTATATAGAAACCTTCTCGGCCTATGCCAGACAATTTCTGGGTGGATTGGAACGACCGGATGTCGATAAAATCACTGGGTTAAGTCCTGTGATTTCCATCGAACAAAAAACCACCGGCAAAAATCCCAGGTCCACGGTAGGTACCACCACCGAAGTATACGACTTTTTTCGACTTCTCTATGCCCGTGCCGGTGAGGCTATCTCCTACAAAACGGGTGAAAAAATGGTGAAATATACCGACCGTGAAATTATAGACCTTATTTTCTCTCAATTTGACCGGAAAAATGTCTACATCCTGGCACCACTGGTGAAAGGGCGTAAAGGCCATTACAAAGAGTTGTTTGAGCAAATCCGAAAAAAGGGATTTCTTAATGTTCGGGTAGACGGAGAAATGAGAGAAGTACGCCCCGGCATGAAGGTTGACCGTTATAAAAACCACTTCATTGAAGTAGTCATTGATAAACTAAAAATTACCTCAAAGGACCGGAAACGGTTGGAAGACTCTGTCGCCTTGGCCATGAAGCAGGGGAAAAATGTAATGATGGTACTAGAAAAAGATGCTGACACTCCCCGCTACTTCAGCCGACAGTTAATGTGTCCCACAACCGGTATTTCCTATAATGAACCGGCGCCCCATAATTTTTCATTCAACTCGCCACAAGGGGCTTGCTCAAAATGTAAAGGATTGGGATATATCGAAGAAACCGATATCGAAAAAATCATTCCCGACAAATCTAAATCGATTTATTCGGGCGGTATTGTTCCTTTGGGACGATACAAAAACAACCTCATTTTTTGGCAACTGGAAGCCATCGCACACAAACATGGCTTTAAGCTTAAAACCCCCATCAAAAACATTCCGGAAGAAGGACTGGACGAAATACTGCACGGAACAACTGAACCTTTACGGCTGAAAGACACTCCTTTAGGAACATCATCCAATTACACCCTTAGTTTTGATGGAATTATCAGCTATATCCAGAACCAGCAACATAACGACACCTCTCAAAAAGCCAGAAAGTGGGCCAACCAGTTTATCCGAAAGACCACTTGCCCCGAATGTAACGGACAGAGACTAAATAAAGAAGCTCTTCATTTCCTTATCGACGGCAAAAACATTGCTCAGGTTAGCAATATGGATCTGAAAGAGCTTTATCAATGGTGCGAAGGACTGGAAGACCGGTTATCGCCCAAACAAAGAACCATTGCCAAAGAGATTTTAAAAGAGATCAGAGCCAGACTGGGATTTATGCTAGACGTAGGACTGGACTATCTTACCCTAAACAGAAGCACCATGTCTCTGTCGGGTGGAGAAAGCCAGCGCATTCGACTGGCTACCCAGATTGGCTCTCAGCTGGTCAATGTACTCTATATCCTCGATGAACCCAGCATCGGGCTTCATCAACGCGATAATCACCGGCTTATTAACTCTCTGAAACAACTGCGCGATACCGGCAACTCGGTACTGGTTGTTGAGCACGATCGCGATATGATGCTGGCCGCTGACCATATTATCGATATGGGCCCCTATGCCGGACGACACGGCGGTGAAGTGGTGGCCCAGGGTTCACCCGAAGAAATCCTTAAATCAAAAACACTTACGGCCAGTTACCTCAAGGGTAAGAAAAAAATTCCCGTACCGACTGAACGTAGAAAAGGTAACGGACACAAATTAATAATTAAAGGTGCTCAGGGTAATAACCTCAAAAATATCGATGTCGAATTCCCACTCGGCACCTTCATATGTGTTACCGGTGTGTCGGGAAGCGGCAAATCCACCTTGATAAACGAAACACTGTATCCCATTCTCAACCAGTACATTTATAAATCCGTTAAAGATCCTCTACCCTATAAATCCGTTAAAGGACTCGAATACATCGACAAGGTAGTTAACGTTGACCAATCGCCCCTGGGACGAACACCTCGCTCCAATCCGGCTACCTATACCAAATTATTTGATGATATCCGGAAACTCTTTGCCGAATTGCCCGAAGCCAAAATACGGGCTTACAAGCCGGGACGGTTCTCTTTCAACGTCAAAGGTGGACGGTGTGAAACTTGTAAAGGTGCCGGTGTACAGGTGATTGAGATGAATTTCTTACCCGACGTCATGGTCGAGTGTCCCGAGTGCCATGGCAAACGCTACAACCGCGAAACCCTGGAAGTAAGGTATAAAGGCAAATCCATCAGCGACGTCTTAAACATGACCATCAATCAGGCGGTGGAATTTTTTGAGCATATCCCTTCGCTGGTCCACCGATTAAAAATATTGCAGGAAGTAGGGCTCGGCTATATTAAGCTGGGACAACCTTCCACTACCCTTTCGGGCGGAGAATCGCAACGGGTAAAACTGGCTTCCGAATTGTCTAAAAAAGATACCGGGAAAACCGTTTATCTGCTGGACGAACCCACCACAGGCCTTCACTTTGAAGATATCAGAGTCCTTCTGGATGTACTAAATAAGCTCATTTCAAAAGGCAATACAGTCATTATGATTGAGCATAACCTGGATGTCATCAAAACTGCCGACTATATTATCGACATTGGCCCGGAAGGTGGCTCGCAGGGTGGACAGCTCGTTTGCTGCGGAACACCGGAAGAAGTGGCTGACTGCCCGCAAAGCTATACCGGCCGATTTCTCAAAATGGAAGGCTTGTAATTCCCTTTTTTTTGGCTATCTTAATCCGTACATTTTTCCCGGTTTGGCATGAATTATGCCAAACTGTTTAAATATTGAGTAATCCCGTTAATTGTTAAAGGAATGAAGAAAGAAGTACGGATAAAATGCATTAATACCCGCCAGGCTTACTGCGTTGAAAGAGGTTCTACCTTACAGGAAATAGCCGAACAAAAGAATATCCGGTTGCCTTATCCCATTTTAGGGGCAATGGTAAATAATCAGGTGCGGGAACTCTCTTTCGAAATATATAATCCCAAAACCATTGAATTTATTGATATCACCCATAAAGATGGAATGAGAATATATACCCGCGGGCTATTCTTTTTACTTTATGCCGCTGCCCGTGAGCTTTTCCCCGGTGCACGACTCAGAGTCGACCATTCGGTTAGTAAAGGCTTCTATTGTGAATTACATGATATCCCGGGACCTATATCCTGTGAAGATGTCATTGCCCTTCGCAAAAAAATGCAACAACTGGTTGAGGAAGATATTCCCATAGTTAGACACAGAGACGAAACCGATGATGTCATCGAACTTTTTAAACAACACCGATTACATGATAAAGTAGACCTTCTGCGACACCGCGGAAAATATTACACCACTTATTACACACTGAAAGGGCATGTTGGCAAGTTTTACGGTACTCTACCCCCATCCACCGGCTACCTTAAAGTTTTTGATTTAAACAAATATTACAATGGGATGCTACTTCAAATTCCCGGAAAGGACAATCCCAATGCTGTGCAAGAGCTGGTAGAGCAAAAAAAGATGTTTGAAATATTCCGGGAATTCAGTCAATGGAACCAAATTCTGAACGTTACTAACATCAGCGACCTCAATAATGCCACCACACAAGGAAAGGCCGAACGACTCATTAAAGTAAGCGAAGCCCTCCATGAGAAAAAAATTGCTCAAATTGCCGATGCTATCACCGCACGTAAAGATAAGGTGCGCCTCGTTCTCATCAGTGGCCCCTCTTCCAGCGGTAAGACCACCTTCAGTAAACGACTGGCCATACAACTGCTGGTCAATGGCATTACTCCTCTCAACCTGTCACTCGACAACTATTTTGTGGATCGTGAAAAAACACCTCGCGATGAAAACGGCGAATACGACTTCGAAGCCCTGGAAGCCCTCGACCTGGAACTCTTTAACCAACATCTGCAACAACTCCTCAACGGACAAGAAGTGGAACTACCCAAATTCCTTTTTGAAACCGGAAAACGAATCTTTACCGGTGAAACCCTTAAAATGCAAAAGGATAACATCCTCATTGTGGAAGGCATCCATGCTTTGAACCCTAAACTCACTCACTCTATTGAAAATAGTGCCAAATTTAAAATTTATGTGTCGGCCCTCACCAACATTAATATTGACGACCAAACAAGAATCCCAACTACCGACAACCGACTAATTCGACGCATAATACGCGATTATCGTTACCGTAGCTATTCGGCACAGGAAACCATTTCGCGATGGGACAGTGTACGCCGCGGCGAAGACAAACACATATTCCCCTTTCAGGAAGAGGCCGATGTCATGTTTAACTCGGCCCTCCTCTACGAACTGGCCGTCCTTAAGCCTTATGCCGAACCCATCCTGCTCGAGGTTCAACCCAACCAACCCGAATATTCCGAAGCCAACCGGTTGCTAAAGTTTTTCCGGTACTTTAAACCCATTCAGCAAAGAGAAATTCCGCCCACATCCATCCTGCGCGAATTCCTGGGTGGGAGTAGTTTTAGTTATTAGGATTACTTAATAATTTAAAAGCAAAAAGTTAAAAATATGAAAGGAACTTACGCTAAAGAAAAATTTAATTCTGCCGTACGAAAGTTAAAAGGGAAAAGAAATATTAAACAAAAAATTTGGGAGGCTTTTATTATACTTAATCCGCTAAATGAAAATGATTTTCCTGATGATTTAAAACCAAAGTGGAATGAATTATTTAACCGACTTAATTCAGAAGAACCAACATTAAATTCAAATAATGATGTCATAAAGGGCCGAGTGGAAAATACTTTAAAAAAATTATCAGAAAAAGAATGTGATGAGATTGCAAAATTAATAATTGAGCTTGAAAGAGATTTAATGTCCTACCGTTGGTGAGAAGATATTTCACGTCAATGTAAATTTTCTAACCCCATCGTTGTGGATTTTTAATTAGGGGTGGTAGAAAGATACCAATGGTTACGATATTTTGCTATGTCCAAATCAAGGAATTGAAAATTATCTGAAGTAAGCTTTGTTTATCAATTCCGGATTACCGCCAAATTCTTTTACGACAACAGCCACAAGGGTTTCCCTTGTCGTTGTGGATTTGTAATCCCGACCTTATACTCGATTAAGCTTAATTTTCATTTAAACCTTTCGATAATGTCCGCGTTGGATTGGCCAATTTTTCAATGTGGATTGCAAATCCACACCTTTTCTTCTGCGTGGATTACAAATCCACGCAGACGTAAATTTTTCATAGGCTATGAGAAAAAATTCTGCGTAGGTTAGGTGGAAAAATTTCTGATAGGTTATGAAAAATTTTTCCCGATAGGTTACGGGGAAAAATTCCGGCTAACCTTAAGGAAATTTTTTTCTCTGCCTTACGCAAAAAAAATCCTGTAGTCTACCGGAAAAAATTTCCGTAAGGCTTAGGGAAAAATTTTGGTTAAGGCTGCCAAAAAGTTTCGTTAACCTAACGGAAAAATTTCCTTAAGGCTACCGAAAAGTTTCGTTAAGGCTACCAAATTTTTTTTGATAGCTTATGAAAAATTTTGCGTAGGTTATAAAAAAAAATTCCGGCTGCCTTATGAAAAATTTTTGCGGCTAAGCTATGAGTAAAAACTTTTGGTTGGTGTGTGTCGGAATTAGATTTTCTTCTGCGTGGATTATAAATCACGTAGACATGGGCGTATCGTTTGGATTGATAAAAATTGGGGTTTAAGCGAAGATTCAATTCGAAGGCAACACTGTGGTTATTAAATTTCAAACTTCCGGCTTTTGATTAAACAGGATTTTCTTTTTCACCCTATGCTCATTTTGTTCTGTCTAACTTATACTGCTTAAACAATGATATTCCAAGAATACTAATCCCATAAATTGCTATTGAAGCAATAAGATTCATAACAAAATCTCTGGTTGCCGAAAATGAAATAAAACTTGTGGTAAGTAACATATGGCTAATCAAATAAGACGTCGGAACAAAAAATAGATACTTGCAAATATTACCTGCTTTATGGTTCTTTCTTAACAAGAACCAAACAACCCCAACAATAATTGAAGCAATGAGCGCAATCATAAAATAGTACCCAAGTACGATTCTTGGCAAGGATGTTATACCCCCATTTGTATTCGGGTCTATTCCATATACAACAATCATATTGTCATCTTTCGTTGAATAGTCACAATAATAAACTCTATCAACCTTTGAGTCCGGAGTCGAAATTAAAACGGATGGGGTTGATTTGTTAAGCAATTTATCCCAAACAGATGTCCATGCCTTAATTTCCATTACAACCAGATTATCTGAGGTATTGTATTTTATAGTACTATAAGAAGTTACATTTTCTGAAAAATTCGCATATACTTCTTGACTTTCTATTTTTGATATTGTGATACCGCTATCATTATAGGAAATATAATCTGGTTTTGTCAGATATGAAAATATCACGAACATTGCTAAAAATACAATCAATGAAGCAAAGACAACAGCTTTGGTTTGTCGATTTTTGATATTTTTTTGAATAAATTTTAGCGGAACACTTGCCTCTGCATCTGGTTTACTTTTTATTATATTCGTCTTAAGTGAATTTAGTATATTTCTACACTTATTACAATCAGTAAGGTGGTCTTCTATCAACAAATTAGATTCTTCGCTAGTCATCCTTTCAACATAAAGTGGTAATAAATCTTGAACAACGCTACATGAAATTTTCATTTCTTTCCCTCCATTATAATTTGTATTTTGTTTTTGGCACGGTGATAAGTGACACAAGCCCAGTTTTCAGTTTTAGAATAAATTTCTGCAATTTGTTTAAAACTTAACCCACCAAGGACTCGCAGATTAAACACTTCTTTATAAGGTTCTTCAATCAAGTGTAATGCTTTAAATATTTCCATAGAAATTTCAGAAGTGGCAAGCTGTTCTTCAATATCTGTACTCATATCTTCTATTTTTGTCAAAGAATCAAATTCTACGAATCTTTTATTCTTTTTTAAATAGGTATAATAAGTATTTTTACCAATTTGGCATAACCAACTATTAATATTGCATTTGCCTTCAAACTTATCAATATTATTTATTGCTTTAAAAAATGTTTGACTGGTTATTTCTTCTGCAATATGCTGGTTTCTACAAAGTTTAAGCAAATATTTATAAACCGGGCTAAAATATAATTTATATATTTTTTCAAATTCGGATTTAGTCACTTTTTCACCTCCTGGATATTAGACTCCCAAAAACAAATTATCTTACAAATTTTTTTATAAATCAATTATTCTACCATTCCCAAACACTACTTTATTTTTTGTTCTTAAGATTTCAGAACTATTCTTTTTATTAGTAAAGTACATTGAATGAAACGAGCATGACTAAAAAGATTTGTCACAAAGAGAACATGTATAAACGACAAAGGCAGAAGAAGTCAATAGTCGTTAGTGATTAGTCATAAGTCAATAGTCATTAGTGTTAATTGACTAGTGACTAATGACTAACCACTAATTACTAATATTAAAATCAATATATCAATGAAATAAGTAAATTTTATACGGATGAAACGAGCATGGCGACTTTTTGCCACAAAAGGACATGTATAAATTTTTTAAGCCATGCGAGTTCCATTCGGCCAATGAGTTAAATAAATTATATACGAATGAATAATACTACTTATTTTTTTGAATATTTAATTAATTTCTATTCGGAGAGTGAAACTGCCATTATTGAAGAAATAAATGATGGCACGCTAACTGTTATGAAAAATGGAAGTGAATATATTATATTAATCGATTGTACTTCTGAAAACGAAAAAAAATCGCTTGAAGTGTCTTCAAGCGAGGACGCTGTTTTCTTATGGCTAAAATGAAGATAGAAGAGTTGAAATAAAAAATAACTTATGATTGCGCCTAATAACATTTGTTTTTAAATTAAAAAACTATCCCTACTCAAAGGGAAAAAAACTCCGTAACACTCCAAATTTTAATAATCTATTCTCACCCGCTCTTTCTGCCCCTCTGCGTTTCCCTCAGCCAAACATTCAATTCAACCTAAACTTTTTGAAATCTATAAAGTCGGCCTGTATTCGTTCCAAACAATTGGGTAATAAATTTTTATCATAAAAAAGTTCATGAAAGAGATGAATAAACTCAAGGGTATATTTAAAATCATTTCGGTCGATAAATAATCTCAAATCTGTTTTACCGGAAATATATAATCCTAAAGGCCATTTGTCTTCCCCAAAATCTTCACACCCTTCATAGTCAAAATAGAGGGGTTCAAAAATTGAAAATTTATCAGTTCCCAGTTTTAAATTTTTTCGTAACCACTCCTGTTGTAATTTCCTGGATGCTTTGATGGCCTGATAACGCTCCATTTCTTCTTTAAAATAGGATTCATACCGGTGAAAACCGGCAATTTCTTCAAGCTCATTATAGATATGATATAACTTAAACCAATCCGGCTCCTCATCCAGGAAAAATAATCGTTTTACTTTGATACCACTGGGCAAAGTCACCAAATCTTTATCACTTTTTTTCAGCTCTTGGCAGGCCATCCGATATAAGGAACGATGCTCTGCCAACCAGGATTCCACCTCCTCCATGGAAAGAATCCGCGAAACCAAAATCTTTTTTATTGCAGATGAATACATTACTGAATAATTATTGATATACCAGGTCCAACGGTAACGTACCAATTTAAACTTATATATGCATAATAATTAATACCCTAATTCATCCAATTTTAATTATCCGAATTATTCTCAATAGGATTTTTATCAGAAAGTTGTTGATAGAACCGCGATATCATCCTACTTATCCCTACTCCACCCATTAATCCGGTTAAAAAAGTAAGCCACGGAATAAAATAAGATTCTTTAAAAAATAAAATAATAAGGGTTATTAATGGAAGGAGGACAACGGCTGATACAATCAAAATCCTTAAGGTTTTTTGATTGACAATAGAAGCATCAATTTTCTTAACCTCAATATCCCTAATTGCCTCTATTCTTTTTGAGTGATATTCAAAAGCATTTTTTTCGTTAACACTCAAAATTTCAAGCAACTTATCTTTCTGGGCGTCACTAAATTTGGCTATATCTAACAAATTTTGATTCCCATGCTGGAGCGCGTACATTTCAAACTCCTCCAGCACCCCTTTAATCTTAGATTTAGGAATATCGGACGAGGAATGTCCCTTGTTATCACCGCCATTTTCAGGGAAGCCTTCTGCATCTTCAATAGCGCTCATAAGCTATTTCACTTTTTTTGTTTCTATAATAAAAAACATTAGTGAAATTTTCAGTTTTAGTCTGATTCTTATAAGTTCCGGAAATGGCATGAATAAGCGCCTGATTTAAATAACCATTTAAATCTTTTAGTTTATCTTCGAAAATGTAAGATGCCTTTTTCTCCAGATATACTTCTTCAAAAGATTTCTTGATTAGAGATAAGTCTTTCTCAGGTAGGTTCTTGCTTTCTGCAAATTGCTCCAAATATTTCATAAACATATCCTTGGCTTTATCCAGGATTTTTTGCTTCTGACTTTGATAAATCAATGGATTTTTTGTTGTTTTAGTCATAGTTCCCATCTCACTATTTATATGTTTATGAAGTATCTTTTTCAAAGATATAAAAAAAATAAACCACTCAATCTTTACCAAAAATTTTGCCTGAGGTTGCAAAAACATTCCTTAATTTATTGGTCAGAAGGAACTGGCATGGTTTAAGTTTATACATATTCTTATTGTGTAAAACCTTCTTGCCATTCTCGTTTCATCAGTTTTAATAACTCTTAGGATATTGTTTGTATGAAACTTAAAATTAGTTTTTAGTGGATAGTTAATAGTCATTAGTGCAACCAATACTAAAGACTGTTAACTAAACTTCTTTTGCCACAGAACAGTTTATCCCTCACTACTCATTGGGATGCCATTTAAAATAATGAATCTGTCCCTTAAGGAAACCATTTTTAATGCCTTCGGAGGATATATACAAGTCGCCATTATCGGCAAAACCAAGTCCTTCAGGCTTGTAAAACAGTTCCTCTGCCAGCGGATAAACCGATTTCAGTTTTTTGTTCCCGTAAATCGTTAACAGCCGATTATCGGCAGATAGAACAAAAACTTCACCGGTTACCGGATGCACCGCCACGGCAGAGTCTATAAATCTGTAACCCCTTTGTGGTCCGAATGTTCAGATTTATATAAACCGCATCTGTAGTAAAAAATCAATGCAAAAGCAATTATGGTTAGAAGCGTAAGCCTTCTACCCCCACCCTACAGCCTCTAATATTCTAATATCTGACGTCGGGCCTCTGGCTTCCGGCTTTCCCCTCTCTGCATCCTTGTCGGTGTGGATTTGTAATCCACAACGCATTATTAAAGGATTTGTATTTCCGAACTTATACTTTGGCTTCCGGCTTTCCCCTCTCTGCATCTTTGCACCTCTGCATTTAGTCTTTTTACGGCACGCTGCTGCGACTCAAAAAAATATGAGGCAATACAATAAGAATACCTTTACGCCGACTTTTTGCCTTTTTCTTCCTCTTTGTTTCCCATCCGGGAGACCTTGGCAAACTGGAGGGGGGTCATACCCACTTCCTGTTTAAAGGCAGCGTAGAAGCTCGACTGCGATTTAAACCCGGCTTTCATGCCAATGTTTTTCATACCCAGGTTATCCGGATTTTCCCGGATTTCCACCTTGGAATAATTGATGCGGTAGCGATTTATAAAGGTTTTGAAATTACAATTGAATTCGCTATTGATCAACCGCGAAACATAGGTCGTATTGGTTCCCAGCTCCTGGGCAAGCGAATCCAGCGATAAATCGGAATTTTGATAGATATGCTCAACATCCAGCAAATGAAGAAGCGATGTCAACATTTTATTTTCCGGATTTTCCTGGTGTTCCGGGGTTGATTTTTCCAGCAGGGTCTTAATCACTTTTTGCTGATCATGGGCTAAGACAGATTGACGATATAAAGTTTTGATAGCCTGCTCTTTGGCTTTTTTATTAACCAAAGCGATGGTAATGATGGCAATAATCAGCAACAATATAATACCAAGAAAGATTAATAGCTGACGTCGGGTTTTTAATTTTTGGGCCATTAATGCGATGGTGGCATCTTTTTGTTTTTTTTCGTATTGAAGCGTAAGTTTATTAAATCGTGTATTTTCCTTATCGGAGTCCCATTTTTCATTGGCATCGAGGTAATACTGCAGGCTGAGCGCATATTTTTTGTAATCTTTGGTTGTTTTATACAGACGGTTTAATTGTTCTCCCACCGAGAGTGCCCATCCTTTATTTTGTGAAGAGTCGGCAAAAGCCTGTGCCTCTAAAAGATATTTCTCACTTAATTCATAATTCTTTTTTGCCAGATGTGCAGACCCCAGATGGAAAAGAATGTTCACCATTCCATTATTTCTGGGAAAATTCTTTTTTCGGTACTCATAACTTTTTTCATAATAAGAAAGAGCCATGTCTATGTCGCCTTTCCGGAAAAAGAAGTTGCCCATATTACTTAGTGCAAAAGTGATGGCGTCAGGATTATTGATCTCAAAAGCTAATTCCATGGCCTGTTCAAAATAGGATTGAGCCGTATCCCACTCTTGTTTTTCGGCATGGATAATTCCCATATTTTCCAGTCCCTTTCTGATATTATTAATGCTATTAACCTCACGCGCCAGCGCCAAATGTTTTTCTTCCCAATTCATGGCTTCATCGTATCGCTGCACATCACGATACATTCGGCTAATGTTCAGATAGCTGGATACCAGTCGATATTTGTTTTGGAGTTGTTCGGAAAATTCGATGCTTTTCAGCATGTGCTCAAAGGCAGGCGGGTATTTCGAACTTCTTCGGTAAGCATAGCTGGTTCGGTTGTGAAAATATTGGCGTCCCTTGATGATGCCATGAGCTTCCAGAATGCTGTCGGCAGACATATATGATTCAATAGCATTTTCGTAGTCTTCAATTTCGATATAGTAATCACCTTTAGCCCCCAGAAAAGCAGCATCCTGAACGGGATCATTCAGTTTTTTGACCAGCTTCCCGGCTGAAGCCATATTAGTTTGGTATCTGTCGTAATCAGGAACCCGCGCATCATTGCAGGCGGCACGGATCAGCAGGATAGCCTGCAAGGTATCGGCAGGTAGCAGGTCAACGGCGGCTGTATAAACATAAGATGCGCTGTCGTGCAAAAGACGTTCTTCATATATCAGACCTTTAATATGAAGAATCTGCGCCCGGGCAAGGTCAGACAATTGCAGAGTATCCAGTTTTAAACATTGTTCATAGTAATACTCGTAACCATTGAAGAGTTAACCCCGGAAACGGAATATACGTTCTACCTGTATGCTTACAATACCGAAGCAGATGTAAAGGCCTTTTCCGATGTAGCTATGGTGAATTTCACCACAGAAAGTGAAATTGCCGAATTAAAGGTTAACGGTAGTGGATATAACGGTTGGAATGGTGGCGGTTTGTCATTGGATGTTTATCTGGCTGTTTCCGAATTATTCGACAATGAGAGTGAGTGGGAAGCAGCAGGTGATTTGGTGCTTGAATTGTATTGTTCCGATACCGAAGATGGAGAATACGAGCTGGCATATCAGGAGAATTACTTATATCTCAGTTGGAACTATTCATCGGTTATTAATATAACTGCTTTTAAGAAGGATATGAATTTTGTAGATGGTAACACCTACTATCTCAAAGCGATACTTAAAAATGAAAACGGTGATATTATTGGAGAAACCGCTGTTCAGGCAGTGTTGTTTGATGAGCCCAATTCCGACCCCGATGCCATTATTCCCGGTAAACCCGGCAATGTGAAAGTGGAGAAAGACGGTAACTGTGTTACCATTTCGTGGGATGCAGCTGACGATGCAGTATCTTACACTGTAAAGGTTGCATCTTCAAGCAGTATGTCTTATGCTTCAGAAGTTGGAAAAACCAGCACTACTTCTATGAAAGATTGTGACAGAGGCCAAAATGTGAAGATGTATTATCAGGTGATAGCCGTATCATCCACCGGAAATAAGAAAAGTAGTAGCGTCGTAAGTATTTGGCTATAGTACTTCTTTTTCATGATTTAAGGAGTTTTAATCAAAAACAAATCATGCATTTTTAGAAGGGGGCGGTCCTGATTTTTCAGGGCTGCCTTTCTTCATTAGACATTGGTTACTAATATTCTACCCCTTCAAGGTCGGAACGTTTCAATTAATCAAAACCACCTTTGAAATAAATATTCAACTCAAAGGCAACACGATGGTTATCAAACTTCTGACTTTCAACCTCCGTCCTCTGCCCCTCTCTGTGGCTCTGCACCTCTGCGTTTTATTTATCGTCCTGCACGCTGCAGCAACTCAGAAAATTTGTCGCCAACGTCCTGCACATTGCAGCGCCTCAGAAACTTTGTCGCCAACGTCCTGCACATTGCAGCGCCTCAAAAACTTTGTCGCTAACTTCCTGCACACTGCAGCGGCCCGGAAACTTTGTCGCCAACGCCCTGCACGCTGCAGCAACTCGGAAAATTTACCAAACTGAGTGATTAGAGGGTGCTAACATAAAAAACCAACAGGGCCAATATGATTGGAAACGGGTAAAACAGAATCGAAATAACCGGATACTCTCAATGCATCATCAATTGGCTTACATCATTCGTCATGATTCTGACTATTGGCTTTCTTCCGGTAAGAAAGATAGAGCCATATCGCCAAGACAAAGAAAGAGAGGCCCATTGAAACGCCTATCAAATACATTTGATTCCCGGGCAAATATAATCCCAACACCAAACTACCCACAGACATGAGCCCTGCCATTAAAGAATATCCTGTTTCATTGTAAAACCAACCGTAAGGAAAGAGATGTGCTCCCGTAATAATGGCATAAGTCATCAAAAAGTAGTCAGGTACTTTGACCATGACGAAGATTAAAAAGGGAAAATAGAACAGTTGCGCTATATTAAGTCTTACTCCTATGGGATGCAAGGGATTATCTTTAATCTTCCACTGGGTCTTTAAAAGTCGGGACAAACCAAATGCCATCGGAAACATCAACCCGCTCACCATAAATGTCAGAATCCCTTTTTTATATCCTGATAAATTCATGGTCCAGACAATGGTAATGATTATCCAGAGTATCATTCCCGATATTATAAATTCCAGACCGTTTTTGGCTTTTAATGATAATTCAAGTCTCAAATCGTTTTTTACTTCATTCATGACGTTTATTTTGTATATTAGATGTCAGTCACGAACCATTTTCAAAGTTCTTTGAGTTAAATAAGCTGTCGGCTCTTAAAAATCCCCTGAAGGTGAAAAATAAAACCAAATATAATGATAAGCCGTATTAGCTACAAACATGATTCTTATCGCCTGCATGGCATTAGGCCGCGGAAAAAATATATGAAACAGACATATCCATCGGACATTTATCAAATTATAGCAGATTTGGGATAACAAAATTTTGGTTACCGATAAATAAAACCACCAATATTTCCGTTGTATCGTCAAATATATTGTAAATTTGGCCTAAAGAAGCCGTGATGAGATATAAGTTTCAACGAAAACATCTGGAAGCCTATATATGGATAGGTGCCATCATAGCGTTAGCACTGACCGACCCCACAGAATCGCATCTATCCCTGTGTCCGTTAAAGAATGCCGGATTTCAGTATTGTCCCGGCTGCGGATTAGGACATTCCATTTCCTGGCTGTTCCGGGGCGAATGGGCTGCATCGTTTAACGCACATCCCCTGGGTATCCCTGCCGTAATAATATTACTAACCCGAAGCATCATGCTTCTGAAAAATGATTTTAAGTTTTCATCACCTAAATAAACAACGAATGGAAAGAATTTTAAATTGGATGCCCGAAGCGGAAATGGAAGAAGCCTATTTCCTGGATAATCTCCTAAAAGAGAAATCCGACCAGCAAGTAAAAGATTTTCTGATGATATATCGTGCCCGCCGACGCGATCCTCAGATAACCTTATTAACAGCATTAATTGGATTTTTTGGTGTAGCGGGCGTACATCGCTTTTTGCTAAACCAAATAGGTATGGGGATATTATATCTGCTAACGGCAGGCCTATGTTTTATAGGAACCATTGTAGACCTGGTCAACTATCGCAACCTTACCATGGAATACAATCAGAAGATGGCCAACAATCTGAAATCGATGATGCACTAAAAGCAAGTTGTCGGAAAAACCGGCAACAGCACTCACGATATAAAAAACCCCGTACGACAGCAAAACCTGCATTTGTACGGGGAAAAAATAAAGTCGACAATATATTAAATGTGTATCACCTCATCATAAGCAGCAGCAGCGGCTTCCATGACAGCTTCTGACATGGTTGGGTGCGGATGCACTGATTTGATAATTTCATGTCCTGTGGTTTCTAACTTACGGGCAGTTACCAGTTCGGCAATCATCTCGGTAACGTTGGCACCAATCATGTGAGCACCGAGCAGTTCGCCGTATTTGGCATCAAAGATGAGTTTGACAAATCCCTCTTTATGACCTGCCGCACTGGCTTTTCCACTGGCAGAATAAGGGAACTTACCGATTTTCAGTTCATACCCGGCTTCTTTGGCTGCTTTTTCGGTCATGCCGACGCTGGCCACCTCGGGTGAAGTATAGATACATCCGGGAATATTTCCGTAATTGAGGGGTTCCACCTCAACTCCGGCAATTTTTTCCACACAGATGATTCCTTCTGCAGAAGCCACGTGTGCCAACGCCGGGCCGGGAACAATGTCGCCAATGGCATAAACGCCTTCGACAGAGGTACGATAAAATTCATCTACTTTTACTCGTCCTTTTTCTACTTGTACGCCTGCCTCTTCCAGACCAATATTTTCAATATTGGGTGAGATACCGACAGCCGAAAGAACGATATCTGCTTCTATATTTTCTTCCCCTTTTTTGGTTTTAACAGTAACTTTTACAGTGTTACCCGAAGTATCAACACTGGTTACTTCGGAACTGGTCATAACCTTAATTCCGGCTTTCTTAAAGGAGCGTTCCAGTTGTTTGGAAACCTCTTCATCTTCTAACGGAACAATATTGTCCATGTATTCAATCAAGGTAACCTTAGTTCCGATAGAATTATAGAAATAAGCGAATTCGCTTCCAATGGCACCGGAACCAACCACAACCATCGACTTGGGTTGTTTATCGAGTGTTAAGGCTTTACGGTAACCGATAATTTTTTCACCGTCTTGCGGCAGGTTAGGCAATTCCCGGCTTCGGGCTCCGGTAGCCAACAAAATATGTTTGGCTTCGACGGTCACTTTTTCGCCATCGTTTTTGGTTACTTCTACCTTTTTATCCTTTGTAAGTTTACCGGTACCCTGGATAACCTCAATTTTATTTTTCTTAAAGAGAAATTGTATCCCTTTGCTCATACCGGCAGCCACGTCACGGCTTCGTTTTACCATGGCACCAAAATCGGGTGATGCCTTACCTTCAATATTGACGCCATAATCTTGTGCGTGTGATAAATATTCGAAAACCTGAGCGCTTTTAAGTAATGATTTGGTTGGGATACAACCCCAGTTCAAGCATACACCTCCCAGCTCAGCTTTTTCTACTACGCCAACTTTCATACCTAATTGAGAAGCCCTAATAGCTGCTACATAACCACCAGGACCGCTTCCTATAACTACGAGATCGTAATTCATGATATACTATGGTTTAATTTTAATTAAAGAATCTATTCAATTATGATTTATTTAATTCATTAATATCATGGAACTGAATAATAGTACCCTGTACTTAAAACTTTTAAAAGACCAGTTTTTAGTGCTTAGTGTATGAACTCCAACCAATGATTTCCGTTTCTGCTTTTTGCATTCCACACAATGACGTAACGAAGTATTAGAATGAATCCGACCAATTTTTAAAAGAAATCTACAAACTCTTATGTCGTTTTACTACACAAAACAAAGCTCTAAATACTACTCAATAATTTCGCATTTACCCACCAGGTGGTGGTTCACAATTTAACCATATTCTTGTCCCGGTAAGCTTTTTTTGTCATTCCAGTTTAATATTTACTCTTTCAAATATAATAAATTCCAAATAAGTCACAGATTAATTAACAATCAACCCTTCTCTTTGTTGAAATAAAAGTTTAAAGAATGAAATGAGCAAGACTAATAAAGTCTGTCATAACAAAATCATGCATAAATAAGCCAGACGAGTTTCATCCAACCAATGACTTAAGTAATATTTATACGGATGAAACGAGCATGACAATGAGAGATTTTCACAAAAGAGAATGTATAAAACTCTTTGTCATGCGAGTTCCATCAGGCCAATGAATTAGATAAATTTTATACTGATGAAACGAGCATGGCGGCTGTTGCTACAAAAGGATATGTATAAATTTTATTAAGCCATGCGAGTTCCATTCGGCCTATGAGTTAAATAAATTATATACGAATGAAACGAGCATGGCAACCTTTGCCACAAAAGAACATGTATAAACGACACAGGCAGAAGTGCACAGGCAGAAGGCAGAAGAAGTTTTTAGTCATTAGTGAACAGTCATTAGTGACTAGTGTTGATTAACTAATTACTAACTACTAACGACTAACCACTAATTACTAACGACTAACCACTATTGACTAATCTTATACTAATTAAATACAAAAAGGCTGCCCACAAAATTGCAGACAGCCTTAAGGAAGAGGTTTTGACTTGTTAATTAAAAAATTTCATCCAGTTTTTCTTGCAAAGCGTCACCGCGAAGATTTTTTTCGATGATAACACCATCTTTGTCAAGCAACAAGGTAAAAGGAATGGCTTGCACACCATAAATATCAGCCACCTCACCTTCAGGATCGTGAAGCTGAACCCATGTGATATTGTCTTCTTCAACGGCTTTCAACCAAGGTTCTTTGGTTTTATCCAAAGAGACACCAACAACTTCAAACTCTTCTCCCCCAAATTTTTCATAGGCTTTAGCCACATTGGGCATTTCATCACGACAAGGACGGCACCATGAAGCCCAGAAATCCAGAAGAACATATTTTCCATTAAAGTCTTTAAGACTTACTTCATTCCCATCTTTATCGGTAAGGGTAAAATCGGGAGCTACTTTTCCAATCTGGATGGCTTCTTCGGCAGCTTTCTGTTGCTTCATAGGCTCCAGCATCTCTTTCAATTCTTCCACATAAGGATGTCCGGGAATGTTTTCTTCGAAAGAGGTTACCAGCTCTTCCAGTTCATCCAATTCCAACGATCTGGCCATATTCAGAGCCAGGAAGGCACCTACTTCATTATCATTATTTTCACGAACAAAATTGTGATAATACTCCTGCTGAGCCATCATGATAGATTGATATTCTGCTGCCAGGGCTTGCATTTTTTGCTGGTCGCCGGCCTGACGGGCTTCCATAAATTCTTGCTGAAGCGCTTGAGCTCTATCCATAGAAGGAATGGATTCGTTGAAAGCTTTGAGTATCTTATTCAATTCACCACCTTCCACAACGGCATCCTTCAAACTGTCAATATTACCAGTAACACTAATATTACCGGGTTCCAAAAACAAAGCAACAGGCATCCTGTTCTCGTTAATGGTGATCAAATACAATTCGGAATTTTCCACCGTTCCGGTGAATTGAAACTTCCCATCGGAAACCTGAACGCTGTCGATGGTTTCAGCGCCTGTTTTTCCTACTTTTTGCAGAAGAGCAGTACCGTCACCGGCCCCTTCGATGTTTCCTGTTACAGTGTATTGATTGTTCTTACCGCAAGAAGCAAGTAAAACACCAATGACCAATAAAAAAGCAATTTTTCTCATAAAAAATAATCATTATAGTTTATCAAAGTATTTATTCAAAAGATCCCGAGCGGCCATAAAAGAACTGATTTGGTCATTAAGCACTTTTTGCTCATAAGCTGCCAGCTCTTCTTTGATGCCGGGATGTTGGTAAAAGTTATTCTTTAAATGTTCATTAATGGTTTCATACATCCAGTATTTGGCCTGCTCTCTGCGATTTGCGGCAAAGAACCCGTTTCCCTTTGTCAGGTCCATGTACTCCATAATCATATCCCATATTTCTGCCACTCCTTTATTGTAGAGCGAAGAAATAATTTCCACCTTAGGGCTCCAACCTGACCGGGAAGGGGGGAACAAATGCAAAGCATTTCTGTATTCTGCTTGAGCCATTTTGGCCTTATCAATATTTTGCCCGTCAGCCTTATTAATGGCAATGGCATCAGCCATTTCCATAATTCCCCGTTTAATGCCCTGCAGCTCATCGCCGGCACCTGCAAGCATGAGCAACAAGAAAAAATCAACCATCGAATGCACTGCTGTCTCTGATTGTCCAACCCCGACAGTTTCAATGAATATTGTATCAAAACCGGCGGCTTCACACAAGATGATGGTTTCTCTAGTCTTTCGGGCTACACCTCCTAATGATCCGGCCGAAGGGGAAGGACGAATATACGCATTTTTTTCGGCAGATAACTTTTCCATACGGGTTTTATCTCCCAGAATGCTACCCATCGACCGCTCACTGCTGGGGTCGATGGCCAAAACAGCCAATTTACGCCCCCCGTTAATAATGTGAAGTCCCAAAGCTTCAATAAAGGTACTTTTCCCTGCTCCCGGAACACCGGTAATCCCTATACGTATGGAATTTCCGGCATGAGGTAAACAGGCCTCAATTATTTTTTGGGCAATTTCCTGATGCTCGGCTTTGTTACTCTCAACCATTGTAACAGCACGACTCAGGATAGTTACATCCCCTTTTAGGATGCCTTCCACGTATTGTTCCACCGTCAGCTTTGATCGTTTACGCTTCAAAAACCGGGAGGCATCCGGATTTACCGACGGTAAACTTTCTACTCCTTTATTAACATTTAATCCTTTATAAGAAGGATCATTCTCTATATGATTGTATTTGTTACTAAAACTCATCCACAAATCTCCTTTTTCATACAACAATGGAAGGCAAAGTTAATAATCTATTAGGTATTTTATCATAGGCATATCAAATAAATCCCTGAAGCACTAAAAATTAGATTATTAAATTAAACAGAACGAGCAATTATTTCACCACTGTACCGGTTAACCTAAGCAAAAGAGTACTCCGCTTAGGGTCGTTGGAATAAACCGTAATGGATTTATTTTGTCGGCCGCTCATCCCTCTTGAATTGTATTCCGCGATAATTTGTGTGCTTTCGCCGGGAGCTATCACCTTCTTTTCAGGCTGTATTGCGGTGCATCCACAAGAGGCTCTTACTTTTCTGAGAATTAGATTGGATTTTCCTTTATTGGTAATAACAAAAGCATGGGTTACTTTTTCTCCTTGTTTAATTTCTCCAAAATCAAAAACCCTGTTATCTATTTCAATAACCGGCGCATTAGCCAATTGTTCTTCACTCCATTTGGAATAATCCTCTTCGATAGTAGCACTAATGCTCAATCTGTTTGAACGATTGGACGCGCCATTGATTTTAAGATAAACCTGGTCGACCACAAATCCCCAGTCATTTTTTTGCTGAGCATCATAAGTGGCGATAATTTTTCCTTTTTGCCCTGGTTGAACGGTTTCAGGTTCCATTTTTATTTCAAGGTGCTTGGGCACGCCTTCAAATTCAATTTTAACAGCTTTGTCGGAAGTATTAATCAATTCCATTTCTTCGGTTTTCACACCCTTAGGGTCGATGCGCGTAAAAGGCAGATGAGCTGATTTCAAGCGAACAGGACCCATCACACGAGGATAAATATCTTCAATAGTTTTTTCGCGTGGTAACACTTTACCTGTGATTCGCAACACAATGGTAGGCTCTTGTCCGTTGGTATAAACCATTATGGATTTATTGAAATTACCGGGTCGGTTACTGGGATCAAACGTTGCTTTCACATAACCTGTCTTTCCGGGCTGCACAGGCTGGCGCGTCCAATCCGGACTGGTACAACCGCAAGAAGCACGAACATTATGGATAATCAATGGCTGTCCTCCGGTATTTTTAAAGGTAAAGGTATGTGTCACCTTTCCCCCGTCTTCCTTAATCTCACCGAAATCGAAAATTTTTTCTTCAAACTCTGCTACGGGTTTAGATTGCTGAGCCAATCCTGTTACACCAATAACACAAAAAAACAAGAATAAATAAAGCCTATTCATAGTTTACCTTTTTTATATAATTAGTTTTTAGTTGTTAGTAATTAGTTGTTAGTTTCAAGTCAGAAGTCCTAAGTATAATAAACGCTAATAATTACCGGCGAATGACTAACCACCAGCCATTCCTTTGTCTGAGCACTTCCGGGTCTGTAATTGCATGGTCATGCGAGTTGCATCCGACCAATATCTTAGATAAATTTATTCGGATGTATGGCAAAACTTTGACAAATCTAATAATATTTCCGATTCTGATAAACAACGGAAACAAATACTCTGTCTTTCATAAACTTCATAGCATCATAAATTAAACAAAATTAAAAACAGGAATAACCTTCAGAGTTTCACCTGAGAATTTTATAACAAAACCAATTTTTACAAAACCCTTGCCGAAATTGAATAGCAGAACACCCATTTTTTACATCCCGGCATAAACCACTATCTTTGTTTTCACAGTACTCAATAGATATGATGCACTTAAGCTTTGGCTCAACAAACATCATGAAATCAAAAAAAATTATGCATTTATAAAACATTAATGATGGAAACCTTAAAACAACTCATCAATAAGCTCACAAAAGTTCAACTTGATTCCATTATCGCTGACCGGCGTCATATACATCAAAATCCCGAACTATCGTTTAATGAACACAATACCTCTGATTATGTTGCCTCCCGTCTGCAACAGGCCGGGATACCCTTTCGGCGCGGTGTGGCAGGAACAGGAATTATTGCCACTTTACAAGGAAAAAACCCGGGACGTACTATCGCCCTGCGTGCCGACATGGATGCCTTACCCATCCAGGAAGAAACCAACCTGCCTTTTGCTTCAGTAAATAAAGGCATTATGCACGCATGTGGTCACGATGCCCATACAGCTGTATTAATAGGTGTGGCAAATATTTTAAATCAACTTAGAGACCAATGGAACGGCACCATATTATTTATTTTTCAGCCGGGTGAAGAGAAATTTCCCGGTGGTGCAAGCTTACTGCTGAAAGAAGGGGCATTAGATAACCCTAAACCTGACCTTGTTATAGGGCAACACGTGTTACCGGAAATGGCCGCCGGCAAAGTAGGTTTTAAACCCGGAATGTATATGGCTTCAGGCGATGAAGTCTACCTCACCGTTTCGGGCAAGGGCGGACATGCTGCTCTCCCCCACACGCTTAACGACAACATTTTAATTGCATCGCATATCATTGTAGCACTGCAACAAATAGTATCGCGTATGGTGCCCACAACCATACCTACGGTACTCTCATTTGGACGTATCGAAGGCTTAGGGGCAACCAATATCATTCCCGAAAAGGTTGAAATAGCCGGTACTCTGCGAACCCTCGACGAAGAGTGGCGAGGGCTAATCAAAAAACGGATAAAAGAGATTGCCGAAGGGACGGCAGCGGCCATGGGCGCTCACTGCCATGTAGATATTAAAGACGGCTATCCGGTGGTTTACAATAATCCTGATGCCACAAAAAAAGCTATTGCCTGGGCAAAAAATTTTTTGGGTGAAAATCGTGTTGAAGAAATGGGGGTACGCATGACAGCCGAAGATTTTGGTTACTATACGCAACAATTTCCATCTGTATTCTATCGCTTCGGTGTTGCCCAGGAACAAGGAACAACGTGTGCTTTACATACCCCACATTTCAACCTGAATGAAAAAGCCCTTGAGACGGCTACAAGTGTTTTGGCCTGGTTGGCTGTTAATTTTCTGCAGTCGGACCAGGACCAATTTCACGCTTTAGATTAAGAATAAACGATGCACGGAAAGAAGATTTACCACACATAATGCTTTTGATATTCATATTTCTAATTTCTGAGGCTTCAAAAAATCATTATTAATTTTTAAGGCAAATTAGTCATTGTTTTTTTATACCTTTGTATGTTTTAAAACACTGTTATAGAACATTTCTCTTACAATGGGTCAAGAAACAATTAACGAACCTACAATCAAAGACATTCCTCAGTTATATGATGTTTTAACGCCTGAAGAACAACAATATCTTGAGGCACACCATACCACTATCCGATACAAAAAAAATCAGATCATATATCAGGAAGGCGAATGGCCCACCGGCTTATTATGCATCGGTAAAGGAAAAGTAAAAATATACAAAGAGGGAATATTGGGTCGCGACCAGATTGTTCGGATGGCAAGCGGACCGGGCTTTATAGGCTACCGTGCTCTCTTTGCTAACGAGCGTCACATAGCTTCGGCTGTGGTTTTTGAACCATGCGTAATTTTTCACATCGCCAAGGATGTGATCATGAAACTCATGAAATCCAACAACGATTTGTGTATGAACATTATTAAGTCGTTCGCCACCGAGTTGGGTTTTGCTCGTTTTAGGACCGTAACGCTAACGCAAAAGCACATACGGGGCCGACTTGCCGAAAGTCTTTTGCTGCTACGCGATATTTACGGTTATGAAGATGATAATTGTACGTTAAGTATATACCTGTCGCGAGAAGATTTGGCCAATTTTTCGAATATGACAGCATCGAATGCTATTCGCACGCTCACGGCCTTCGCCAAAGAAAAGTTGCTGACCGTTGATGGCCGCATCATTCGTATTCTGGACGAAGAAAAACTTGAGCGTATTTCAAGACTGGGTTAAAACCAACAAATACAATTACCCCCCCGGATTATCCGACAGTAACGAACCTATTCACGATAATATACGCGCACTACCCGACGAGAAATGCCGGTAAGTATTTCATAGGGGATGGTATCCAGTTGGTTGGCCAACATGGTTACAGGATAATCATCCCCAAAAACAACTACCTCATCGCCCTCTTCGGCATTAACATCAGTGAGGTCAACCATACACATATCCATGCATATATTTCCCACGATGGGTACTTGTTGCCCCCTGACTATCATTTTACCATGCCCGTTGCTTAAATGGCGATTCAAACCGTCGGCATAGCCGATAGGGACAATGCCAATCCGTCCATCACGATTAAGTGTTCCGGCCCGATTGTAACCAATGGTTTCGTGTGCTGATACCGGTTTAATTTGAGAAATAAAGGATTTTAAAGTTACCACATTTCGCAGAGAGTCAATTTTGCCGGCTCCAAAACCATAAAGACCTATCCCTAAACGCACCATATCAAATTGTGCCTCCGGAAAGCGTTCTATGCCCGCACTGTTAAGAATATGCATCCAAAAGTTGGTGTTCAATCCCCTTTTCAGTTTCCTGCACATCTTTTCAAAAGTCTCAATCTGCATTTTGGTAAAGCCGTCATGTTCTTGACTATCACTCGCCGCCAAATGGGAAAAGACCGACTTAATCCTAAGGCGGGGTTTCTGTTTCAGACTAAAAATCAATTCATCTAACTCTTTTTCAGAAAAACCCATTCGATGCATACCGGTATCCAATTTAATATGTATTGGGACCTCCTCACGGTTTTCGGCTGCCACAGCTTTATTAAATGCTTCCAACACCCTAAAGTTGTATATCTCGGGCTCCAGATGATATTCAATTATCTGACCAAAACTCTTCTCTTCCGGATTCATCACAATAATAGGAACGCTAATACCAGCACGGCGTAATTCCACACCTTCGTCGGCAAATGCCACGCCTAAATAGTCGATATTTTGGTATTGGAGTGCTGCGGCTATCTCATAGGAACCACTACCATACGAAAAAGCTTTTACCATGGCCAATACTTTGGTTTGGGGCTTTAATATCCGACGATACTGATTGAGGTTATGCGTCAGGGCATCCAGATTTACTTCCATAACCGTCGCATGACGCTTTAATTCCATTTGCCCCACAATCCGCTCAAAGCTATAAGAGCGTGACCCTTTTACTAAGATGGCTTCTTCGCTAAACCGAAACGATGGAAGTTCCCGTAACAACTCATCAGTAGTTTCAAAAAAACGAGCATTGCTGTCAAACAATGATGCATGACGCATTAATGCATCGCCTACCCCAATGAATCGGTCAATTTCTTTTTCTTTAATCATATTGGCCACCTGAGGATATAGTTCCTCATCCGACAAACCGGTTTGCAGCAAATCAGAAAGTATTACCGTTCGGCTCATCCCCTTTTTCCGACTCTGTTGAGCCAGAAAATCCAAGGCCATCTCGAGAGAAGTCACATCTGAGTTGTAGGTATCATTAATTAAAAGATTGCGATTGGTGCCTTCTTTCAACTCCAAACGCATGGCTACAGGTTCCAGCAATGCCGTTCGTTTCGCAATATTCTCCGGTGTGTATCCCAAATAAAGAAGAAACAAAACTGCAGGAAGGATGTTGGCCACGCTCACTTTATCGGAAAAAGGAATCTCTATATAAAAAACATCACCTCCATAACTTAGCTCCAATCGCATTTTATCGTCTAGCTCATGTTCTTCCAATAATTGCAAAGTAACGCCCTTGGAACGTCCCCACGAAAGCAGATTCTTTTCCGGGAAGTATTGCCTGACAGCATCCTTCACCAATAACTGGTCGGCATTGTAAAAGAGCGTTTTTACATCTTTAAAAAGATGCAATTTCTCATGTAGTTTTTCATCCAAAGAGGTGAAATTTTCCTGGTGGGCTTGTCCCAAAGTGGTAAATAGCCCCATATCAGGGCGAATGATTTTTTCCAATCGTTGCATTTCACCAGGCTGAGAAATCCCTGCTTCAAAAATGGCAATATCGGTTTTATCATTCAAGAGCCAGACAGAGAGGGGGACACCAATCTGACTGTTAAAACTCCGCGGGGAACGGGTAACCAGCCTGTCGTTACCAATCATTTGAGTAATCCATTCCTTAACAATTGTCTTACCATTGCTCCCGGTAATGGCCAATACCGGTGCAGAAAAGTGCTGACGATGAAACGCCGCTACCTTTTGTAGCGCTAATAACACATCCTGAACCTCTATCCAATTGGCCTTATCTCTAAGTCCATCCGGTATTTTTCCTTCCTTTACGACAAAATTGCCAACCCCTTTGTCGACAAGCTGATAGAGAAACTGATGTCCGTCGTGACGATTTCCTTTTAAAGCAAAAAACAAACCTTCCGATGCATCATAAACCGACCGACTATCCCATAGCAAACGGGAAATACTCGATTCTTTGTTCAGTAATAACTTACCCCCGCAAACATTAGCGATTTCTCTTATAGAATAGGCAATCATTTCTTCATAAATTTTTTCTGATAACAATGCCTGCACACAGCTTCATAAGCCTCATCAGCACCTACTTCAACCAAGCGGTCGCTGGCGGTTTTCCGAAGCGAAAAATGAGCCAAATCACCACAATAGACGCATATGGCATGAACCTTGGTAACATATTCGGCACTAGCCATCAAATCAGGCATAGGACCAAACGGTTTCCCTTTAAAGTCCATATCCAATCCGGCAACAATGACACGTATCCCCTGGTTGGCCAACTGATTACAAACATCATTGAGGCCTTTATCGAAAAACTGAGCCTCATCAATACCTACCACATCCACATTGCTACACAACAAAAGAATATTACCTGAACTTTCCACAGGGGTAGAAGGAATACTGTTGGCATCGTGCGACACCACCTCTTGTTCACTATACCTGTTATCAACCAACGGTTTAAAAATTTCAACGCGCTGACGGGCTATACGCGCCCGGCGAAGACGACGAAGCAACTCCTCGGTTTTCCCGGAAAACATTGACCCGGTAATGACTTCGATCCATCCTCTCTTTTCTGATTTATCAACCTTGTTTTCAAGAAACATGAAAAGAATAATTTATTTTAGCATGGCAATCACTACATTTGCAAATGTAACGAAAAAATGGAGCTTAAGGTATTATGGAAAAAGATGCTCTTCTTGAAATTATTTTGCGCGATTTAAAAGAGGTTGAAACACTGACCCTCTCCTGCAAAGGCAAAAGCGAAATATCTAAAATTTACTTTCGGCTGGCACGGAATAAACTCAACAGCATTTTGGATGAGATTGACGCCCTGGAAGAAGTTGCCAACACGCCTTCAACAATAAAAGAGGTACCAACAACAAAGCCCAATGTTAAGCCGGCGACATCCATTAACGAGGATGAGCAAAAAACTGTTGCCAAACAAAACCAAAATAATAATAAAGAAAGTCAACCCATCAACCCATCTTCTGAAGAAATAGCCGTAATTGAAAACAGCACTGTTTCTGCTGAAACAAATGATTCTTCTGGTCACACAGAAAGTAAACAACCAACTCTCAGTTCGCCTAATCCTGCCGAAAAAAAGCCAGTCGAAAAAAAGAGGGATGCACCACAACCCAATATCTCTAACGGAGATGATACGACTGCCGACAATAATTTAACGGAACCACCGGTAAAGAAACCGGTTGTTAACATACAAAATAAGCATAACCCTAACGTCATTCCAGGAAATTCATCGTCCAAAAACAATAAAATATTAGGTGAAAAACTGGGAAGCAACAGAGCATCGTTCAATGAACAAATTGCCAAAAACACCATAGAAGGCAAGCAAAAACGATCATTGACATTGCCACCCATCACCAGTTTAAAAAAGGCACTGGGAATAAACGACCGTTTCTTTTACCAGCGCGAGTTGTTTGGCGGAAATGCTGATTTAATGAATCAAACCCTCGACCAGTTAGACCAAATGTCGGGGCTCGAAGATGCACGAAACTTTTTAATGGCCAATTTCAACTGGAACCCTGAAGATGAAGCGACAGTCGGATTTCTCGAATTGGTGGAACGTCGCTTTTCTTAGCCATATAATAAAACGAGCATGGCGACTTTTGCCACAAAAGAGCATGTATAAACGACAAGGGCAGAAGTGCACAGCCGAAGGCAGAAGAAGTGATTAGTCATTAGTGATTACCGTTGATTAACTAATTACTAACCACTAATGACTAACTATTAACCACTAATGACTACTTTTAAGAAACAATATATCAATGAAGTAAGCTAAAATCATATGAATAAAAATTTAAATCATTGATTTTTTATGCAGGAAAAATATAAACTTGCCAATCAAACCGCCGGAAAACTCTTTATTGTTCCCACCCCCATCGGTAATCTTGAAGACATAACCTTCAGGGCTATTCGGGTTCTTAAAGAAGTAGATTTTATTCTGGCCGAAGACACACGAACTTCCGGAGTGCTTCTAAATCATTACAACATAGAAACCCGAATGTATGCCCATCACAAATTCAACGAACATAATACAATCGATAAATATATAGAACGATTGATGTCGGGCGAAAAAGCAGCATTAATTTCCGATGCCGGCACACCGGCTATTTCGGACCCGGGGTTCCTGGCTGTCAGAAAATGCATCGATGCCGGCATCCCGGTAGAATGCCTTCCCGGTCCCACCGCATTTGTTCCGGCCCTGGTAACCGCAGGATTACCCAACGACAGGTTCTGCTTTGAAGGATTTCTTCCGGTTAAAAAAGGGCGCAAAACCAGATTGGAGTCATATGTTAACGAAACGCGCACTATCGTATTATATGAATCACCTCACAGACTAATAAAAACGCTGGGGCAATTAAAAGAGGTATTAGGTCAGGACAGACAAGCTGCCATATGCAGAGAAATCAGCAAGATTCATGAAGAAATAATGCGTGGCTCGCTAAAAGAGCTTGAAAATCATTTTTCCATTCATCCACCTAAAGGTGAAATTGTTATTGTCATTAGCGGAAAGAATTATAAAGGGAACAATATCGAGTAAAAAGTTATTCAATCCTCATAATCTCATCAATATAAGTTTGGAAAAACAAGAAGCATTAAGAGGGTCAACCCTTTTTAGTTTAAGTTTTACATTTGGTTGAACCAAAATCAAACCAACTATACGCACTGAAATAAATCTCACAGGAATTTACACTGCCTTCTCGTATGTCAATAAACCGATTTTGCCCATCTCACAACCATCCCGGAATAATTCAATATTTTCCCCTTGTGAAATAAAATAATAAGCTTCAATCATTCTGTTTCTTCACCTGGAAGTCATTTTAGCAATCATCTTTAAAACAATCCAAATTGACTTTGAAATAATTTAAAAGCACATTTTCATTATTCATAGTGGAAATTAAACAATTAAAGTGTTATATTTCTAATCGTTATGTTTTTGCACATGACCGGAATAATATAGGTAACCTAGTCAATAAATATTTTCTAAATACGTTAAAGCTAATTGAGAATAGTAAGACTAAAAAAACCAAAAAGTTGATTTGACATTAAACTGAAGATAGGAGCGTGGTGAAATTAAAAAAGCTATAACACCCATAAAAATCAACCAATTAAACCATGCTCATTTTAACCATTAACCTAATAAACTATAATCAGATGAAAACCATGAAGAAAATTTTATTAATGCTTGTGATACTGCCAATGTTCTGGCACTGTCAGCAAGGGCCAAGTCGTAAGGAATTACTGGTCCAAAATGATTCACTGGCACGAATGGCTGCCATGAAAGATACGCAAATGAACCAAATGATTAATACCATTGGAGATATTGAAGCTACTCTTAGGGTAATAAAAGAAAAAGAGAAGATTATTGCCCTGAAAGCACAAGAAGGTGAAACATCAGTGAATGATGCTCAGCAAATCAATGAAGACATCCGACTTATATATGATTTGATGTTACAAAATAAGCAGCGCATCCAATCGCTGGAACAACAACTAAAACGGTCGGGAGTAGAAAATAGCCGTTTAAAAAAACTGGTTGAAAGTCTTCAAGCACAACTTATACAAAAAAATGAAGAAATAAGAGAGCTTAATGAATTGCTTCAAAAGAAAAATGCCGAAATCGATAACATGAATTATGCCCTCGCAGACATGGAATTAGCGCTTGATTCCCTAAAAGAAGCGAATGCCCAGGCAAAAGAACAACTCGAAGCTACTAAAGATGATATGTTCACAGGCTATTATGCCATTGGAACAAGAAGTGAACTAAAAGAGAGAAATATCATTGATTATAAAGGATTCCTATTTTTCGGAAAAACAGAAGTACTTAAAGAGCAATTTGACAAGGCTTATTTTGCAGAAATTGATACCCGTCAAACCGACAGTATAGAAATTTTCCAGCGGAATGTAAAAATTCTTACCCCCCATCCACAAGATTCTTATAGTCTGCAAACGCAGGAGGATGGCAATCAAGTTTTAGTAATAAATAACAGGGAAGATTTTTGGAGTATTTCCCGATATCTCGTTATTTTGGTCAGATAAATCAAGTTTTTCACATTTCCCTTCCACTTAAGCCACTTTGGGGGAAAAACAGGAAATAATAAATTTATTATAAAAACATATTTTCAGCCCTTGGAATATTTATTCCGCGGGCTGAAACATTTAAATTGGGGCGAGCATGGCCAACAAAGGTTGCCACAACAAGAAAAAATACAAAGGCAGAAGGTAGAAGAAGTTTTTAGTCATTAGTCAACAGTCATTAGTGTTTAGTTTTGATTAACTAATGACTAACGACTAACCACTAATCACTACTTTTAAGAATCAATATATCAATGAAGTAAGTAATTTTTATACGGATGAAACGAGCATGGCGGCTTTTGCCACAAAAGGACATGTATAAACGACAAAGGCAGAAGTGCACAGGCAGAAGGCAGAAGAAGTGATTAGTCATTAGTCAACAAGTGGTTAGTGTTAAATAACTAGTGACTAATGACTAACGACTAACCACTAATCACTACTTTTAAGAATCAATATATCAATGAAGTAAGTAAAATTTATACGGATGAAATATAAGCACCTATTTTTTGATCTTGATCATACAATATGGGATTTTGACAAAAACCAAATACTCACACTCAAAAAATTATTTAAGGATTATCAGCTTGAAAAATATTTTAGAACTTTTGACAATTTCTTTAGCCGGTACAAACCTATTAATAATCGTTTATGGAAAGATTATCAATATGGCCGAATTTCTCAAAAAACGTTGAAAACAGGGCGATTTTATCAGACATTTCTATCAGTGGGACTGGATGATATTTCTATGGCCGAAAAATTTGCTGACGACTTTGTAGTATTCAACTCTTACCAAACCAATGTTATTCCGCATGCCCTTGACCTTCTCAACTATTTAAAACAAAAGGATTACCATTTATACATCATCACTAACGGATTCCGGGAAACTCAAATTTCAAAATTGGAAAAAAGTGGACTTTCACCCTTTTTTGAAAAAACTTTTATCTCAGAAGATATAGGAGTACACAAACCCAGTCCCCTCTTTTTTGAATATTCTCTAAAAGGTGCCAATGCTTCAAAAAATGAAAGTCTTGTGATAGGTGACAGCCTCGAAAATGATATAAAAGGAGCACGCGACTTTGGGGTAGACCATGTGTTTTTTAATCCCGAAAAAAAGCCCCATAATGAAAATGTTTTCAAAGAGATATCTTCATTAAAAGAATTAATGGAATGGCTTTAGAGCTATTTATTTTGACAAACCGATAACAGAAGAAACAAGCATGGCGACTTTTGCCACAAAAAAGGTCAGAAGTGCGCAGGGTGAAGGAAGAAAAAGTGATTAGTCATTAGTCAACAAGTGGTTAGTATTGAATAACTAATGACTAACCACTAATTACTAACTTTACGTACCATCCGGCAAATAACTTAGATAAATTTTATACGGATACAAGATTAGAAAATCCGGGGTCGATCCTTCTTCCCCATTTTTAAAAAGGTGCTTCACGATCTATCCCGGAAGGAGGGGGAACGTCAAAAGCATCAGAAGCATTACCTTTACCGGTAGCTACTTCATCCTCTTCCTCATTCATCTTCGAACTAAATGTCATAGGGGTACCGGTAGTATTGGCCATACCAAATCCTGCGCCGGGTGAAGGTAAACCTTGCAATTCTGGATCTTCGAAGCGAGCCAATTCTTTGCGAAAGCGAAGGCGAACATCTCCTGTTGCCCCGTTACGGTGTTTAGCAATAATAATTTCAGCAATTCCTTCAAGCGAGTATCCGTCGGCATCCTGAAACATTCCATAATACTCCGGCCGGTGAATAAACAACACCATGTCGGCATCCTGTTCTATAGCCCCTGACTCTCTCAGGTCGGCCAATTGAGGTCGCTTACCTTCCAATCCCGAACGGTTTTCAACGCCCCGGTTCAACTGAGACAACGCCAGGATGGGAATATCCAGCTCTTTGGCAAGTCCTTTAAGTGATCGGGAAATCATACTTACCTCCTGTTCCCTGCTACCGGGATTCATGCCCGAAGCGTTCATTAACTGCAGATAATCGATAATGACCACCTGAATGTCGTGCTGCTTTTTCAGCCGCCGACATTTGGCTCTTAATTCAAAAATAGACAGCCCGGGCGTGTCATCCACGAAAATAGGTGCTCCCATAAGGGAATGAATTTTCGAATCCAGTTGTTCCCATTCAAAAGGGGCGAGATTCCCATTTTTAATTTTCTCACCGGGAATTTCGGTTTCTGATACGATTAAACGATTAACCAACTGGACATTAGACATCTCGAGGGAAAAAATAGCCACCGGGACCTGATGGGTTACGGCCATGTTGCGTGCCATGGACAACACAAATGCGGTTTTACCCATGGCAGGACGGGCAGCAATAATCACCAAATCTGAGGCTTGCCAACCAGAGGTTATGCGATCAAGGCCTGTGTACCCTGAAGGAACACCACTAAGACCGTCTTTACGCTTACCGGCTTCCCGAATACGATCGATAGATTCCTGAATTACCGGATCAATTTGAGTAACTTCTTTCTTCATGGAGCCCTGAGAAAGGAGATAGAAGCTATTTTCGGCTTCATCCAGCAAATCATTAACATCGATCGATTCGTCATAGGAACGGGTCTGCAAGTCACTGGCAATACGAATCATTTCCCGCTGAAGATACTTTTGCCAAATAATGCGGGCATGATACTCAATATGGGCAGCAGATGCCACACGACTGGTGAGTTGCGAGACATAGAAAGCTCCCCCCACTTCCTCTATTTTACCCATCCTTTTTAACTCCTCTGTAACAGTAAGGATGTCGACGGGTTGTTCGTGGTAAAACAAATTGGCAATAGCCTGGAAAATATGCTGATGTGCCTCCTTGTAAAAACATTCGGCTTTTAACAATTCCGAGACATTGATAAATGCATCCTTTTCCAAAAGAAGGGCACCTAAAACAGCTTCTTCCACTTCAACAGCTTGGGGCGGAACTTTTCCCATCTCAACATCAATCTGAGCCGGGGTCTTGCTTTTTGATCTATTGTTATTTCCGTAATTTCTCTGAGCCATAACGATAATTCACTGGTCACCAAAAGATTTTCCTGGGTGTAATATTGATTATCCGGGAGGAATGTCGTTTATTTTTGCATTATATTTTGGCAAAGCAAAGGAAAACAAAGTTAGAAAATTTTCGGGCAGGAAACCACTAAAAATTTTTCATAAAAACAATATAATTCCTAACCTTCTGGATGGTAACCAGTAACTCATCACAACCCTAACACTACCTTTTCAGCATTTCATTTTTAAAAAAAGTACCAGCCCGAGTAGGGGTATAATTCCAGTCTTTTATCAATTGAGGCGACCAATCGGGATCAAAGACCCAGGCGACCCAGGATATGCCTTTGGAATCAAAATAATCCATGATGGTACGGCCATATTCCTCATCTCCCAGACAGGGGATGTGAGCTCCCTTTTGGTCGGGATACATATAACCAATCTCAGTGGCAATAACCGGATAATTGTCGGCCACAAAACCAAAGTCACGTTCCCATTGGGGTACCCAGGGCTGTTCCCGCTTCTGAGGATAAGGATGACTGACGTAGGCTATGTTGTCGAATGGCAAAGGTGAATGCATCACCGGGGTAAGGTCATAGGCCCAGTTAAAGCCGGCAACCAACATCACAGCATGGGGATTATTGGCTTTAATAACAGTTATGATATCCGTTACAATTTCGGTCCACTGCGACCACGACAGACTTCCCAATTGATTATTGAAAGTAGTAGGCTCATTAAATATTTCATACAAAGCCACGGCCGGCTCATCGGCATAGCGACGCGAAACGGTATACCAGAACCGCAGCGTCTCCCGAATGGAAGTATCATACATTGGGGCCTGAAACAATCCGGTTCGCAGGTTTCCGATAGAATGCCAGTCGATGATCACATACAATCCCGACTCTTTGGCCCATTGGATACCCTGGTCCAGAAGCTTAAGATATTCCTCTTCACCCCGTTCCCGCCAGGCTATGGGATGAACAGGGAACCGAACGATGTTGGCACCCCACCGATTCAGTTCTTCAAAAAGTACTTTTTTCCACTGACCTAATTTCTCTAACCGATCCGGATCGGCAATATTTATCCCTTTGAATACAATAGTTTCATTCTGAGCGTTCACAAACTTGTTTCCATCAACAGAGATTCGGGTCAGTTTTGTTTCCTGAGCGGCGACAAACACCAAACTCATCATGAAAAACAGATGAAAAGTAAACAACTTTGTCTTCATACTTAATAAAATTTATTTTAACATAGGTTCCCGATGGTTCGGGAATGAAATACACTGTTTATCATATTCACTACTAGCGCGCAACAAAAGAGACATTAGTTTATATCCGAATAAGTGTACAAAAAACACTTTAACAAATATAAACAAATTATTGCGATAAATAAACAAGGCAGTGAAAAAAGTCCTCCGAAAAAATTCAAACACACAACCTTTTTTCAAATTGACCGCATAAAAAAGGCTGCCCTAAATGGACAGCCCTACAAATACTTTTAAAACAAGTCTCTCAAAAACTCAGCAGCCACTCCAGCAGTCCCGGTTCGCTGAATGCGGCATCCCACGAATTATGGTTTAACTCCGAATAGAGCATATATCGGGTATTTACATTACATTTTTTCAGCACTTCAAAAACCTGGCGTGAATAAACCGATGGCACCACATCATCCATTCCGCCATGGAAGAACCAAACCGGAACGTGGCAATACTTCTCTGCCAAAGCAGGATCATGACCACCGCAGATACAAATGGCTGCAGCATATTTCTCAGGCCAACGATATAAAAACTCCAGGGTTCCTATGCCGCCCATGGATAACCCCATCACATACATATGATTAGTATCGACCTGCCCGGAAGCCATTAAATCCTCAACCAATAAATTAACCAATTGAGCGGGACGAGGGGCTGATTCTCCCAAAGGGAACCGAAATTCCCAGACCCCCTCTTTATTTTTCTCTTTCACCCGATGCGTCCACATAACATTGGGCGGACATTGCGGAAACAAGACTATCGCCTCCTGCGTGGGAAGGCCTTGTTCATCCACAAATAATGAGGAACCATGTGTCAGTTGTTTTTTGTTGTCGGTTCCTCTCTCCCCTGCACCATGAAGAAACAAAATCAAGGGATATTTTTTTCCTTTCTCCATCTTTTCCGGATATAGAATCCGATAAATCAGAGAGTCTTCATTCCGAACAAATACTTTGGCCTGAAAAGCATCAATATTTTGTGACTGAACAAGCACCTTGCCCAGGACAAAAAGTAACAATAATAGTTTTCTCATGGCTTATTAAATTTTATTATTCCCCGTTCCTTATACTTTTGAATGAATTGCTGGTCGAGACTATCCGAATCCCCATATTTTTGTCTGATGTGGTATAGCTTTTGAGTCAATTCCTTTACCACATCTTTATAGGCCGGATCATCATAGACATTATTCATTTCATTGGGATCATTTTTCCGGTCGTATAATTCCCATTCATCAATATCGTAATAAAAATGAATTAATTTATAATCTTTTGTCATGATTCCATAATGCCGCTTCACGGCATGAAATCCGGGATATTCATAATAGTGGTAATAGACGGCATCGCGGGTCCACTTTTCAGGTGTACCTTCAAGCAAAGGCATCAGGCTTTCGCCTTGCATGTCATCGGGAATATGGACCCCTGCTGCCTCCAGAAAGGTAGGGGCAAAATCGAGGTTTTGCACCATCTCATCGGATACGGATCCCGGTTTAATTTTGCCGGGCCAGCGCATCAACAAAGGCGTTTTAAACGATTCATCATAAATAAATCGTTTATCAAACCATCCGTGCTCACCGAGGTAAAATCCCTGATCGGAAGTATATACCACAATGGTGTTGTCGCTAAGACCCGACTGTTCCAAATAATCGAGGACTCTTCCCACATTTTCATCCACTGCAGCGATGCAACCCAGGTAATCCTGCATATAACGCTGATATTTCCATCGTAATAAATCAGAATCATTCATGCCGGGATATAATTTTTTGAACTCTTCGTTGATGGGGCCGTAGACCTCATCCCACTGTTTCTTTTGCTCCGCGGTAAACCGACCATATTTGCTTTTAAAGATTCTAAATCCCCAGTCGGATGGTTCTTCAATGCCCAGTTCATGTGCAACATCGGGATAGATTTTATTATCCGCTGAAATGGTCATATGATGCAGCAAACTCATTTCAGCTTCTCCGGCCGCTGTTCCACGACCCGCATAATCATCAAAAAGGGTTGCCGGCTCGGGAAATGTTCTTTTTGTGAACTCACGGTAATGTCGAGGCGCAGGATACCACTCCCTGTGTGGCGCTTTGTGCAAATAGAACAACAGAAAAGGTTTATCCTTTTGACGCTTGTTTTTCAGCCAGTCAAGGGTCAAATCGGTTATGATATCCGTCACATATCCCGTTATGGTTGTATCGCCTCTTTTCGAAATAAATTCCGGGTTATAATAGTCGCCCTGGTCGGGAAGAATCATGAACTCATCAAAACCTTTGGGATTATTTCCGAAATGCAGTTTTCCGAACATGGCGGTTTGATAACCTTGCTCATGCATGATTTGAGGGAAAGTAATATTGGTCGTATCAAAAGGAAAAACATTATCCACTTTACCATGCAAATGCGCATGTTTCCCGGTTAATATGGTGGCTCTTGATGGCGCACAAATGGAATTGGTGACCGACGCATTGGTAAAAAGCATACCTTCCTGCGCTATTCTGTCGATATTGGGTGTTTCAATCAGCTTATTGTTATAGGCACTAATGGCCTGATAGGCGTGGTCGTCACTCATGATGAAGACAATGTTGGGCCTCTTCTTCTCCACCTTTTGTTGCCCGGAACAGGATACAAATAAGGAAAGAAGAAGGATGGGAAACATACTACCCAACCGGGGAAAGTTGTATTTGCTCATTTTTAACTGTTTTATCAAATAAAAGGAAATCTCAGTCCACCTTTATTACTTTAGTCCGCTCTGAAATACCATTTTCATTAAAGGCCTCAATAGAAAAATAGTATGGTGTATCCCTGTCCAGACAGCGCATAAAAAGCTCATTGTCATCGTAGACGAGCCACGAAAGATAGAGCTTATCGGGGGCAATACCCCAACGGATGTTGTATCCCTGCGCTCCTTTCACGGGTTTCCATGTCAGAGCGGCATCTCTGCGGTCCTCCTGGCGTACTACCGTGAACTCCTTTACTTTATTAGGTTTCTTTCCAAATCCGACTCCAAACACCCGGATTTCCGAAAGTGCCAGATTTTTACCCGGAACCTGCACATTGTGATACCGAACATACTTTGCTGTGATGGGCTTGTTTAATGGTATATAAGCATTAGGTGAATCTTTAAAACTATTGCTTCTGTCTACCACGGTGGTCCAGTTTTCTCCATCTTCCGAAACATCAATGGTAAAACGATGCCGCAAGCCTTCGACACGCGTATAAATACCAGTTTCATAATCATGAAAATTGAGTTGGATGGCATAAATCTTTCCGGTTTTTTTCATCTCAATTTGCACCCATTGTTGGTCATCATTGGCCTCGGCAACCCAAAAGGATTTGGGGTTCTCGTCGGTCAACACCTCAGTCAATATATTGCCATAATCATCAGTGGTTGCAGGTAATTCGGTAATTTCAATTTCATCGTCGTTGGTGGTACTCTTTTTAATTTGCAGTTTGGATGAAGAAACCGTTGTTTTTCCTTTATACGATAACAACATCCAACCACAATGCTGTCCGGCTTTAGATGGATGGTCAGGCCCAAAACGAGGGTAATCACCGTAATCGGTATTAGAATACATTAAGCCTTCCTTATCAAAATAAACAGGGAACATACAAATTCGGCGTTCCCATTGAGAATTGGAAGCCAGGGCCATGGTTGCAAAATGCCAGTACTGCCCGTTGGTTTGTCGCATGGTCATGCCATGGCCTGCGCCATTGGTAAATCCGCCCGGTTTAAAGCTCATGGGGTTGCTTTTCATGTATTCAAAGGGACCTAAAGGGGTTTCACCAATATACACTCCATCTCCGTAAACATTAAACTGTGTACCGGGCGCTGCATACTGCAAATAATACTTCCCATTGTGTTTAATCATAGAAGCACCTTCCATGTACCCTTCCTTAATACGGGGATGAAAATTATTTTCGCCAAAACGCTCCCAGCCGTGCTTCTCTTCGTCCAGATTAATCAAATCCTTAACGATACCAGTTTCCAGCATCCTATCGTCTTTGTTGAGCATTTTTACCCTTATGGGATAAACATTTGACGAACCCCAATAAAGATAAGTTTTTCCATCGTCATCGATAAACAATTCCGAATCCTGAATATTTGAGGTTATGGATGCCACCGGTGTCCATTTTCCGCTTTTGGGATCATCGGTATAGATGATACTTCCGTATCCGGCGGGGTCTCCGGCAAAATAGATTACCGAATCTTTATAATTAAAGGCCGCAGGGGCATTACACCCTTCAAAATACCATTGAAGGGGTTTAATAAAGTCCCAATGAATCAGGTCCCGTGAATGCCAGTAGCCAAACGAACGGGTAACAAACATATAGTATTCACCACGAAACTCCACCACTGCGGGGTCGGCTCCTGACCGATACGAAATATTACGGCTGGAATTATATACCATATAGGTATAGTCGATATCCAGAGGGTTACAATAGGTTTGCGGCACCACTTCGTTCTGGGCCCACCCGATGTTAACGGCTACTATTAATGCAATAAAAATATATAAAAGCCTCATTACAATATTTTTTTCCAATGATGATTAATATGCTATTGAACAAAACCATAGCATAAACAAGAATGTCATGCTCAACGGCATTTTGAATTTCAGGTCACATTAATCTCATAAAAAACTCTGCGTCTTAGCGTCTCCGCATTTCTATTCACTCTAATCTATCAACTCGAACTCCAGATGGTTTGATTCATCCGCCGAATTACAGGCCACCCACACATCAAATTCTCCCGGTTCGGCAACCCAATCCATATTAATGTTATACATTTTCAGCATCTCTTCGTTGATGGTAAACTCTACAGTTTTAGTTTCTCCTTTTTTAAGAAATATCTTTTTAAAACCCTTCAACTCTTTCACCGGACGAGTTACCGACCCCACTTTATCATGAATGTAAAGTTGCACCACCTCTTCGCCATCCACATTTCCGGTATTGGTAACATCTACCGACACAATCAGAGAACCTCCTTTGGTAAGCTTTTGGCTGCTGATGGTCGCATTGTCATATTGAAAAGAGGTATAGCTCAACCCAAAACCAAAAGGGAAGAGCGGTGAATTAGGTGAATCAATATACGAAGATTTATAGTCGGCCGGATGGTTTTCATCGAAGGGACGCCCTGTGTTTTTCATATTATAGAAAATGGGTATTTGTCCGACGTTACGGGGGAAGGTGACCACCAGCCTGGCAGAGGGGTTGTAATCGCCCGACAGCACATCGGCGACGGCGTGGCCTGCCATGATACCCGGGTACCAGGCTTCAACGATGGCATCTACGTTTTCGGCTTCCCAAGACAGGTCGAGCGGACGGCCGTTAAACAAGACCAGCACAATGGGTTTTCCTGTTTTTTTGAGTTCTTTCAACAATTCGCGTTGGTTTCCGGGCAGAGTGATGTCGGTACGGCTGGCAGCCTCGCCCGACCAATGATAGTGTTCGCCCATTGCTACCAAAATCAAATCGCTGGTTTTGGCCACCCTTAATGCCTCAGCGAATCCGCTTTTATCGAATCCCTGTTCCAAAGAAACATGACGGGTAGCGCCATCAATTAATGGCAGAGAAGTTCCTTTGGCGTAATTAAACCTAACAGGCGTATCAGCATATTTTTCCTGCAGGCCTTCCCATAACGTAACAGATTTACTTCGGTCACCTTTAATGGCCCACTCACCGTTAAGGCTTTCCCTTTCTTTCACAAAAGGACCGATAAGAGCCACGCGTTTAGGTATATCTTTTCTTAAGGGTAATACGTTATTTTCATTTTTCAGCAGGACAATGGAACGTTGGGCCACTTCTCTGGCTGCCTGCAGGTGTTGGGGATTCATCAAGACCTCTTTTTCCCGCTCCGCATCGCAATACTTATAAGGGTCATCAAACAGGCCCAGTAAAAACTTCATTTCCAGGATACGGGCAACGGCCACATCAATTTGTTTTTCGGAAACCTGGCCTTCCTCAACCAGTTCCTTCAGATAGGTCACAAACCCTTCGCTAATCATATCCATGTCAATGCCTGCATCAATAGCCAGTTTAGAGGCCTGCTTCAGGTCTTTGGCAAAACCGTGTGCCACCATTTCCTGAATAGCGGTGTAATCGGTTACTACCATCCCATTAAAGTTCCACTGATGGCGCAAAATGTCCTGAAAAATATATTTGTTACCGGTACAAGGTACACCGTTCAGTTCGTTAAAGGCGGTCATGAAAGAAGCCACGCCTTCGTCAACGGCGGCTTTAAATGGCGGCAAATAAGTTTCGAAGAGGGTGCGCTCCGAGATATCCACGGTATGATAGTCGCGCCCTGCCTGAGCGGCACCATAGCCTACAAAATGTTTGGCACAAGCCATCATGGTGTTGGGTTTGGAAAAATCCTTATAACTGTCGATACCCTGGAAACCACGAACGCGAGCGCGAGCGATGAGACTACCCAGAAATGGGTCTTCACCGGCACCTTCCATGATTCGTCCCCAGCGTGGGTCACGAGAGATATCCACCATGGGGGCAAAATTCCAGGCGACACCTGAAGCTGTAGCTTCTTCGGCAGCGATGCGTGCGCTTTTCTCCATGAGTTGCAGGTCCCATGAGCAGGCCTCCGCCAACGGTATGGGGAAAGTGGTTTCCAGACCATGGATAACATCGGCTGCAAAGAGCATGGGAATCTTGAGCCTCGAATATTTCAAATTTTGCTCCTGCAACATCCTAACATGGTCGGCACCAAAAACATTAAAGGTGCTGCCTATCATCCCTTTTTTCAGATATTCACCGGACTTGGTATCGGTTACTTCACCTGTAACAGCAAAATTGCCTGAATACTGGTTTAATTGCCCTATCTTCTCATCCAGAGTCATTAAATTAAGAACCGAATCAACCTTTCTTTCTATTACCGGGTCACCGCTATAACTTTTCCAATCATTGGTTATTTCAACAGAAGAATCATAACCACATGATACCAGTAATAAAATAAAACCTAAAACACTGAAAAATTCTATCCTTCTCATTAGCATATATTTTTAATTCAACGATAGAGTTGAATAGTATTTGGTAAATAGTAATTAGTTCATTAGTGATTGGTCAGGCATTGAGCTATAAGATTATATCATTCTTTCTGTGGCAAGCGAACTTGCGTATGCTGATAGTATTGGTTTGTTTACGTCGCAATTACTTTGCACCTACATTGGTATTGCTTCATGTTACTCATGCTTTGCTTCATGTTGCCTATGCTTTGCTTCTTGTTGCTCACGCGTTGCTTTATGTTGCCCATGCTTTGCTTCATGTTGCCCATGCTTTGCTTCATGTTGCTCATACGTTGCTTCATGTTGCCCACGCGTTGCTTTATGTTGCCTATGCTTTGCTTCATGTTGCTCATGCTTTGCTTCATGTTGCCCACGCGTTGCTTCATGTTGCCCACGCGTTGCTTTATGTTGCCCACGCGTTGCTTGCTCTTAAATAACAGCAAAGGGTTTCAATCTAAGTGAGGGCTTGAAAAACCAAGTTTTCTGAGCCCGTTTTGCACATCGACATCCTGCATAAAAAGATTCCATAACAAGGCAGTACGATAATTTTCAATCATGACAGTTATGGGTCCCTGGTCGATGGCCAGATAGCGTTTAGGATACCATTCATATTCTTCACTGAAAGCATCGTAGAACCCATATACACCCCATATTTTTTCTCCAAGGTCTTCATAGAAATGCCGCAAAACGGGCATTACTGCATCCGGAGCATAAGGAATAGACGAGAGGGCTGCTGTTGGTGCTATCACACCAAGATCCAGAGAAGGGCAATGAGCGGCATATTCAGCATTGGCGGAATTTCCTTTTTGGGGTACTTCCTCAGTTTTTCCTTTGTAATAGTCTTTTGCCCCGGGCACGCTGTAGCTGGAAGTCAATCCCCAGGCATTTTCTCCGTATCCTTTATATTCGAAGGGATTATTAATGCAATGTTGCCGGTTAATCATGGTATGGGCAACATTATGTTTCCAGTAATCGGCGTAACGGTCGGTCAACCCTCTGGGGTCGAGGCCCAGATAAGAATAGTGAGCCCAGAAAAGAGGCCCTCCTTTATAAGGGTCTACCTGATGATTTAGGGGAAGTTCATATCCAAAGGTAGTCTGAGATTTGGCAATATCACCTCCGCGTGCCCAGCCTTCATGATAAACAGCAGCATCTACAGCGTAGGTGGGTGACGAAGCCGCAAGCACATACATAATCAGACATTCATTATAGCCCTTCACCCCGAAATTCATCTTCCAGCCGTGGTTGGGCGACCAGTGCCAATACAGGATATTCTCGCCGCGGGTATACCAGTTCCACTCTACTTCACGCCACAACCGGTCAATTTTTTGAGCCAAAGCTCTCTCTTCAGCATTCCCGTCTTTATAGTAGTTCTTGACAGCTAACAGTCCCTGTACCAGGAATGCCGTTTCTACCAGGTCACCGCCATCATCATAAGTGGAAAAAGGTTTGACTTTTCCGGTTTCACCATCGAGCCAATGAGGCCATGCACCATGAAAACGGTCGGCCTTTTCCAGAAAATCCACCGCTTTAATGAATCGCTGCAATCCTTCTTCACGCGTAATAAAACCACGTTCGATGCCAACCAGTATGGTCATCAGACCAAAGCCGCTACCTCCCGTGGTCACAATATGCATATCGTTTTTGGGATAATTGCCATCCATATGGATACGCTCCCGTGCCAGGCCCGAATTGGGTTCGGCACCCTCCCAGAAATATTGAAATGTTCGATATTGAACCAGTGTTAATAATGAATCTTCAGAAATCTCTTTGGTTGTTTTCTGTGATTGTTCACTCGAATTTTTCTGAACGTTTCCGCAGGATGACTGCAACACCACAACCATTACCACTAAAACCTTTACAAATACAAATACTCTGTTCATATTATATCGCTAATAGTTAAATCCTAATTTTGTTAAACCTTCCTGAACCTCAGGACACGACATAAGCAATTCCCAGATAAGTGCGGAACGGTAATTCTCTATCATCACAATGATGGGGCCCTGGTCTATGGCCAGATAAGAATCGGCCACCCATCCTTCGGTAATATTAAATGCATCATAAAAACCATACTCGCCCCACAACCTGTCGCCTAACCGGTAATAAAAAAAGTGGATAGCTTCCATCGACTCATCGGGTGTGTAAGGAATGGAAGAGATGGCTGCCGTTGGTGTGATAACCCCCAAATCATTGGTGGGTGAATGGGCCGAGTAGCCATCCTGATTGTCACTGGCAGTAAGTCCCCAGCAATCGGAACTATACCCCACAAAATGATAAGGATTTTCTATACAATGCTGACGGTTTATTAAAGTATGATTCACATTCTGTTCCCAATAACCGGCATATTGGTCCGACAAATTACGGGGGTCAAGGCCTAAGAAGGAATAGTGCGCAAAAAACAAAGGTCCTCCGTATTCCTGACCTAAAGGAAGCGTATAACCATAATATTGATTGCCATTAACAATATCACCATTTAAAGCCCAGCCCTGATGATACACCTGTTCATCGACGGGATGGGTAGATGAAGATGCAGCCAGAATATAAGTAATTAAAGCTTCATTATAGCCCTGAATTTTCATATTCATTTCCCAACCGTAGTTTGGTGACCAGTGCCAGTAAAGGACATTTTGCCCGCCACGGGTGTACCAATCCCACTCTACACCATTCCACAATTCGTTAATCTTTTCGATAATTGCATCTTCGTAGGTATCAGAAGCATCCAGATATTGGCGCGCAACCAGTAATCCGGTCACCAAAAACGATGTTTCAACCAGGTCTCCACCGTCATCATAAGTACTAAACGGCAGTGCTTCACCCGTGGTTCCGTTCATCCAATGGGGCCAGGCACCATGAAAGCGGTCGGCCGAGGCAAGGAAATCAACGATGGTATTCAATCGCTCCACCCCTTCGTCTCTGGTTATGAAGCCCCGTTCCATTCCCACCACAATGGCCATTATGCCGAAGCCGGTGCCACCGGTGGTTACCGTTTCGTCTGAAGTGTTACGTTCACGCGCCATGCTGCTCACCGGGTGAGCGAAATCCCAGAAATACCGGAAGGTTTGCCGTTGTATCAAGGTTAACAGCTCTTCATCGCTAATTTCCGGAAATTTTAGTGTTGAGTCGGGGCCGGTATAAAATGTCAATTCCTGCCCGTCGAAAGCCCGTCCAGTTCGTTCTTCCAGGTCGGAAGAAATGGTAAGCAAATATTTTGTATAGTCCTCCAAATTCTGAGTAACAGCAACAGTTATAGTGTTATCATCGGTCTGGGTTAAAGAAAAATTCACCGACTCATCACCGTTGGTCAATGAGAGATAATCAGAAAGGTCATTTGCCTCAATGGATAGATTAAAATTGAGGTCAATCAGAGGCTTTAAGCTCACATCCGTAATTTTCTGAGCAGTGTTTAATTGCTCATCATCAATGGTTATGGATTCCAAAACCAAAGGCCTGGAAAGTGTTGTAAAGGTATAATCCTGACCTTCGAAAATTTCGTTATTTTCCCCTTTCAGGTCCGACTTAAGCGAAAGGGTATATGTACTGTTTTCATCCAGAATGGGATGTTCTATTTTTAGAAGTTTATTTTTATTAAAGGACGAAAAGGTAAGTTCCGGCTCTGCCCCGTCGCTGTTACTAAGAGTAATATTTTTCTGTGCCGATTGTAGATTAACCGATTGATTGAATCTTATCTCTATTGGTTCATCAACGGCAATATTTTCATTCTGGACGCCGACATAAAGTGCCTCATCGCCGATATAAACATACGAAACCGAAAGTGATTCCGGTGTTGCATCAGGTTCAGGGTCATTTGACTCACACGAAGCTGCAACCAAACACATTAACAACAAAAAAATAATTTCACGCATAAACCAATAGATGTGATGGTATGGGTACTAAAGTTTTACCAGTGTATAGATAGACTAAAGCCGATAATCCGGTTAATATTGTAAAAGAGAAAGATACCTTGTGGTCATTCGCCACCACCATAAACTCAATTGACGAGGAAAATGTAACCCGGCAGTTTCTCCGTGACATCTATAATAATTTATTACACTAAGAGTCACGGAGAAACATACTGAGGTTTACTGAGTCCTAAGACATCAAACAAAAGGTTTTATCAGTTGTGCTGTTTGTTGTTATAAGCCATCGTTCATGAGCAGAGCCACTTCATCCTCGGTAAGGGCTTGGGGGAACAAATAGAGTTCATCCATCAGACTTTGGTCTGAGGTATGTCCCCATCCGTTGAACCGTGGTGAGCCCGACATGATGGACAACAGGTCACAACCGGTCCAATCGATGCCATCAAAAACGCCCCGGGATACTTCTGTACCATTAATAAAAACCCGGGCCTCGCTATTGCCGATGACAAAAGCAAAGTGAACCCATTCGCCGGTGTTGGGGGTTACATCGGCAGCTTCGCCACCATCGAACCATGAATCGGCCGTACCATTCCCCACATTGAGTTTAAAGCGTTGAGTTGCGCCGTCGTTGGTGGCTTCACGGAAAAACCTGAAACCACTGGTCCGGTCGTTCTGAGCATCCGGACTATCAGCGTCTTCGGGCCCCATTACCAGAATTCCGGCACGCTCGGCAGCATCGTTGATGTTCAGCCAAAAGCTGGCACTGAATTCATCTGATTGGATATTAAGGTCTTCAGCCGAAAAGGTTAGATAAGAATCGGCAGCACCTTTGTAGGCATCGCCACTAATTCCGCCGCCATATTCAAAGGATGGGCTTCCAACAACCGTTGCATCGATGCCACTTATGGCGTCCTGGTAATCACCGTCAAAGTCCATATAGAACGAAGCCTCATCTTTAAGCATAATGGTTTTTATCTCATCCTGCGTCAAGGCTTTGTTAAAGATACGCAGTTCATCCATCTGACCTACGTCGGATAAGTGATTCCATTCGGTCCAGTTGGGGGCCCCCGACATGATGGATATCACATCACAACCGGTCCAGTCGATACCGTCGAAAGCACCGTCAGCAACAATTTCTCCGTTGATATACAGAGCTGCATAAGTTTCAGAAATACTAAAGGCTAAGTGCACCCAGTCACCTGTGTTTACCTCCACATCGGCAGCAGTACCGCCATCAAACCATGATTCGGAATCGCCGGTTCCCACATTCAGCTTAAATCGCTGCGTTGCACCATCATTGCTGGACTCACGGAATAATCTGAATCCTTTGGTCCGGTCGTTATTGTTATCGGCAGGCGGTGAAACAACCAGTATTCCGGCACGGTCTGCCGAAGCATCAATCTTGAGCCAGAAAGAAGCACTGACAGCAGTTGCGCCCTCCAGCACAGAAGCCGGGAAGGTAAGATACGAATCGGTTGCGCCCTGATAGGCTGTTCCGCCCAGGATGCCCTCAGCAAAGCCCGGATTACCAACTACCGTTGCCAGAGAAAGACTGTTCATTTCACGGTACTCGTTATTAAAGGGCATATAGAATATTTCGCCCTCATACTCGGAAACATAGGGTGGTGATTTCTTGAAATTGATATTAACCTCGGAAGTCTTACCTTCCAAATCTGTTGCTTTTACGGTAAATACATGCGAACCGGTGGTTACCTCATCATAGGTGTACTCCTCCATGAAAACCCGATAATCTTTGAAATCGGTAAAAGAAGCTATTTCTACACCATCCAATTCCAGAGATACAGAAGCAATCTCAATATCATCCCTCACTTCAAAGTCGAAAGTGATAGACGCCACTGCATCATTGGTTTGCAGCTCATATCCTTCGGGTGGAAAATTGACGGTAATCTCAGGCGCTGATTCATCTTCGCCGGGTTCCACCTTCGAAATATCATCAATATATTGTTGGTCACAGGCATTGAAAAAACTCAATACCAGTAAAGAAGCGAATATTAATTTTAATGTTTTCATGTTCATCAGTTTTATTGAATTCCATCAGCCAATTGTGGTAATTCTGCGACCTGGTCGGCCGGGAACGGGTAATATGCTTTATCCATTGTGAAGGTCTTTCCGTCATGACTTAGTTCAGCAACATTTTCGGTTCTAACCATATCATAAAAACGGGTACCCCACTCCATAGCAAGTTCGGCAAATTTTTCGTCCAGGACATCCTGGGTGGTCACATTATCCAGGTCACCTAACCCGGCTCTGTTGCGAACCATATTAACGGCCTCGTCTGCAGTCATAGAGATAGGACTGGTAGCCCCCCTGGTTAGAGCTTCGGCGTACATCAAAAGAATTTCAGCATAGCGAATAACAATAAAGTTTTTGTTACTGCTATAGGCAGTGCGTCCTTCAATAACTTCGGTAGAAGGAATCATATGTTTCCCACTTGCATATAGTAAACGGGCACTGTTGTTAAATACATCTCCTTCACGATTGGTGTTGGAAATCCATTCAGGAATAGAACCATACTCTTCTTCAAGTTGAGAAATTCCATCAGGGGTAAACAAGACGCTTGTTTCCAGACGGACGGTTTCACCTCTGTCGAGCATAAAGGTGATATATTTCAGGGTTGGCTCATAGAATCCCCAACCACCTGATACGCCTGTGGCCACCGGTGTCCATCCCGGAATTCCAAAGGGACTCCAGTTGAAATTAAAGCTATCGCCTTCGCCCTGATTGAAGTCAGAATATTGGAATTCTAAGATGTTCTCATCACTTAATTTTCCGGCTGTTTTAAACAGGTGATAGAAGTCGGATGCCAGTGCAAACTCCCCTGAATCAATAATTTTGGCTGTGACATCGGCCACGCTCTGGTAATCTTCCATTTCCTGATAGGCCAGTGCCTGAAGAGCATATGCGGTGTATTGCGTCATACCACCGGGAATATCCGTTCTTTTATTGGGATGAACGGCCGGCAAATCCGGAATGGCTTCATTCATCTCATCCACGATGTATTGCATCACCTCGGCTTTATTGCTGACAGGGGTGTTTTGAATATTATCGAGTTCATCAATAACGATGCATCCTCCGAACGCACGCGCTAGGTTTAGATACAAATAGGCACGTATAACACGACATTCGGCGATATATTGGTCGGCCAGGGCATCGTTATTGGCAGCCGGACGATATTTTTCTATCTCATCCATGGCCGTAAAAGTGTTGATGATATCGTTGTAATGTAACTGCCACACAGAGTTAAGATTCCAGTGGCTGGCGAGGTATTTGAATTCGTCCTGCTCCTGCAACGGCACCTGGTCTCCGGCAGCATTAACATCATCGCCGCGCACCCCCAGGGTTAAAGGTTCTTCCCAGGCCCTGGTATATAATCCCTGGTAAGCACCCAGTAGAGGTAAAATCATGTCATCACCAATAGAATAGTCCACATCACTGGTGAAGGATTCATCTTCATACGGTTCATCGAGTTTATCAGTACAACCGATGGCCGAAATGAGCAATAACCCGCTCAAAAACAAGGGTGCGAAATATTTTTCTATAATGTCTCTTTTCATCGTTGCCATATTTTAGAATTTAAGATTAAGCCCTATAGTATAAACAGCCGGAACGGGATAGAACTGACGGTCGATACCGTTGGGAACTTCGGGTGTAAAACCATTGTATTGAAAAAGTGTCAACGGTTTTTCAGCGGTAAAATAGACCCGGGCATCGGGCATACCCTTACCAAGTAACTGCGAGCCCTTTATATTATAGCCTAACTGGATATTCTGTATTCTGAAGAAGTTTCCATCTTCCACAAGATAATCGCTGAAATTTTGGTTCCAACCACGACGTAATCCGGAAGCTGAAGGATATTTATTTGAAGTTCCTTCTCCGTTCCACAAATTAGTAGCTAATTCAGCATCGATATTGGTATCATTGGTCCAGATAATTTCACCTCTTTTCCGGTTCAAGATTTTATTGCCCCCTTGACCCATAATGTTTACCGAAAAATCGAAATTCCGATAACTTATATTAATGAAACCACCATAAGTGAAGGTAGGAATATATGAACCTAAAAATACTTTATCATCATCGTCGATTACACCATTATTATCCTGGTCAACGAATTTGAAATCACCCGGCACCAGTCCATTGTCCACGGCAATGGGGTCGGCATCTATTTCTTCCTGATTTTGATATACCCCTGCCACTTCATATCCGTAAAACGACAACAGCGGTTCGCCCACTTGTGAACGTTGTCTAAACTCGGCACTGCCACCATTGATATAGGCTTGACCATACAAGTCACGAACTTCGTTCTTCAGTGTTGAAAGATTGCCGCCTATACTATATTTTAAATCATCAGATATTTCACCGTTATAGGACAATGAAATTTCCAGCCCCGAATTTCTAATGGTTCCCACATTTCGCAACACACTACCTGACTGCAGTTTAAGACTCACGGGGATAGCTGCATTTTCTGTATCTCTGATGTAATAATCAGCTTCAATATTCAGTTTATTTCCCAACAGGTTTGCAGTAAGACCCACATTGGTCCCTTTAACGGTTTCCCATTCCAGATAACCAAAAGTACTGGTTGTGGTTGTCCCGTTTACCTGGGTATCATCAATGGCCAAAAACACCGGATTGGTTGTGTTAGCACCATCCTGCCGGCTAATACGGTCATTACCCAGCTTACCCCATCCACCTCGCAGCTTCAGGTAATCAATAAAGTCAATTCCCTGAAAGAAGGTTTCTTCGGAAAGGACCCAACCCAATCCAAAAGCGGGAAAGGTTCCCCATTTTTCCTGGTATTTAGAAGTACCTTCACGTCTCAGTGTAAAATAGGCCAAATACTTATTTTTGAAATTGTAGGATACCCTTCCAAAATAGGAAAGGCCATAAATTCTTTCGGCATTGTCATCGGCTGTTTTGGAAGCTTCAGAACCCGACTGACCTATGTACCATGAATTTTCATTTAAAGGAATATCTTCTGCGAAACCACTCAAATAATCGTACCACTCATCGCGATAAGAAGTTCCCACCATTGCAGTTAAGTTATGGGGGCCAAAACTATCGGTATAAGTCAGCGTATTATCAACAAATTGGTCTACTTCTGTTGTACGTGAAGAAGTGATATTCGACAAATCAGAATAAGTATCATTGGTAATGTAATAAGGCAAGTTAACATTCCTACCCTTGAGAAACATCATAGAGACGTTATAATTGGTTTTAAATGTCAACTTAGCAGGTATTAAATCCACTTCGGCATAAACACCGGAAAGAATTTTACGAATATCTTGTCGGTTATTGTTAAATGCCAGGCTGAGAAAAGGATTCTGCGAGCCGCGGTATCCCAAAATCTGAGCGCTGGAATAGCGACTGGGATTGGCAACGCCGGCATCGAGCAATTCTTGATAATTTTCATCATCATACACCGGCAAAATAGGGACGGCATGATAGGCATTAAACCATGCCGCATCGTTGGCAATGTACCTAATACCATTACTTAAATTAAAGTTAACTCCGGCTTTCAGCCAGTCTTTGGCTTGGTGGTCAATTTTTGACCTTATATTCATTCGTTGATAAGAATTCTTGGCTTTCAGAAGGCCATCCTGGTCAAAATAACTCATACCAAACGAATAGGTAGTTTTATCATTACCGCCAAAAATTGAAAGGGAATGATTTTGCTGTATGGCGTAAGATTCCATAATTTCAGCATACCAGTCGGTATTCACATCAGGCACATTGGGATTTACCCTACTTCGACCATAACGCTGCATGGCATTTTCAATAAAGCTAATATCGGTGGCATCTCCTGTTTGGTAGATATAATCCACAAACTGTTCAGCATTTGCCATTTTCATGACATTTTGCGGAACCTGAACACCAAAATAACCATCGTAAGTAATGGTGGTTTTAGAATTCAGTGACCCTTGTTTGGTGGTAATCAACACCACACCATTGGCGGCCCTGACCCCATAGATAGCCGAAGCTGAGGCATCTTTCAATACCGACAAGGTTTCAATGTCGGAGGGATTCAAAAAATCAATGTTGTCGAAATACATACCATCCACAACATACAAAGGCGTAGAACTACTGCTCGAAGGATAAGAACCAATCCCTCTGATTCTAACGGTAGGTTCACTCCCGGGTGCTCCCGCATTTACTACCTGAACGCCTGCCACCTTACCCTGCAAGGCTTGCATGGTTTGTCCCGCCGGGGTTTTAACCAGCTCTTCTGTTTTAAGTGTAGTAATAGAAGAAGTAAGGTCTTTAACCTTAATCTGACCATAACCTACGACCACCACTTCATCCAAACCCACGGTCGATTCATTCAGCCGTACATTAATAATATTTCGTCCATCCACCGGTACGGTTTGGCTTTCCAAGCCCACGAAACTAAATACCAACGTGGCATCTTCCGGAACCTTTATTGTATAGTTCCCATCCATATCAGTAATGGTCCCTTGTGATGTCCCTTCTATAACGATTGAGACACCGGGTATACCTAAATTATCAGAATCGGTCACTTTCCCCTGAACAGTAATCTCTTCCTGTGCAAAGGACAATACCGATATACCGATAAAATAAATGAAAATTAGCAGAGATTTTCTCATAACGTTAATTTTTGTTTTAATTTCTGAATGTAAAAGTAGGCTCTATTCGTCCCAATGGAAAGCTTTTTACCACACTATAAACTCTCATTGTTAAAAATTGTAATTTTAAGCCTCACTTTTAATACACCAAAAGCCTGATAACATGTTTTTATTTATTGATTTTCTTTGTTTTACGATTGTTATATTTTTCACATATGAAACACAATTATTTTTCTCATTTGTCGCCAAAGTGAAGTTTTTCATGGCATTTTTATCATACTTTGGTTAATTTGTAAACAAAATTAACGTTCCAACCTCGCAGGGTTTTAACCAAAGGATTGCTAAAAACCCATAAAAAGCAGATAATTTTGCAGCCACCTCTCCCGGATAATTGAACCATATTTAAAACTCCAAACACATAATGAGCGGGAAAGGGATTATTGGGTGCATAAAAACAATGACTTTGAAGGAAAAAATATGAAGCCTATTACAAAACTCAGAGATATCCCGACCCTGTTTATTAAGCTCTTTGTTTTCATTGCATTGTTTATTACGGTTTCAATTACCGGGAAGAGTGCACCAACTCTTCAGCCACAAATCATAAATTTTAATAAACAACACTACCATGGTGCTAACAAAAACTGGAGTATTGCCTTCGACGGGCAAGGTTTTACCTATATTGGTAACAGCATAGGTCTTATTGAGTTCGATGGAGTTTCATGGCAATTATATCCTTCACCCAACGGATTTCCTATTCGCGCCATTGCAATTGACAGTCTCAATCGCATTTACACCGGGGGATACAGAGAAATAGGATTTTGGGAAAGAAATAATCTTGGGCAACTGGAATATACCTCATTAACAGATAGCGTTGAAGGCTATTTTGCCCGTAACGAAGAATTTTGGAATATTTTTATCGTTAACAACAAAGTTTATTTTCAATCGTTTTCCGGAATTTATGTTTTTGACAAGCAACATTTTGCGTTTATCAGAGCCAATGGTTTTATTTCCCGGTCATCGGTTTTAAACAATGAATTGGTAGTTGCTATTAAATCCCGTGGTTTATTAAAAATAAAAAATCACGGACTTACCCCTTTCCTACAATCCGATTTTTTTGTGGATAAAAATGTGACATTTTTTGCTCCATCATCATTCCGGCATCATTACCTCATCGGTACCGAGACCAATGGCATGTTTTTATATGAAGCACAAAATCAACAAGCACGGGAATGGCCGTCGGGCCAAACAAAATTTTTCGTCCAAAATAACATTAACAAAGGAATAATAAGGCCGGACAGCTCCATCGTTATCGGAACCATCCTTAACGGCATAAAAATATTTTCGAAAGATGGAAAAGAACTGTACCACCTGACAAAACAATCGGGACTTCAAAGCAATACTGTCCATTCGCTGGCGTGTGACAGTACCGGGAACATTTGGGTTGCTTCTGACAAAGGCCTGGATTTTATCACCTTTTCGTCATTAACTTCATACACACCGTTCATAGATGATTCACCGGGTGCCATGTATTCGGCAGCAATTCAGGATGGCATTTTTTATGCCGGCACCAATCAAGGTTTGTTTTTTAAACCGTGGAACGCTCCTGCCGCCCGCTTCCGTCTTGTGCCGGGGACACAACGACAGGTGTGGGATTGTCAGATTATTGACAGTACGCTATTTGTGGGACACAATGCCGGAACTTATGTTGTTGAAAACGGTAAGGCCACAAAAATTTCCAATATCGCAGGGGGATACTCTATCACCAATATTCCCGGGCATAATGATTATCTATTGCAAAGCACCTATTCCGACCTTGTGGTTTACAGAAAATTAAACCAAAAATGGACATTTTCGCACACCCTCAAAGGATTTAGTGATTTGATACGCTTTGTAGAATTCGACCACCGTAATAATTTATGGGCGGCTCACCTCTATAACGGTTTGTATAAGATACGGTTAAATGAAGACCTTGACTCAGCCACACAAATTACTTATTACGGGAAAAACTCTAATCTATGGCGACAGGGTCATAGCATTCGGGTCTTTAAAATAGAAAACCGTATTGTCTTCACTAATAATGAGATGCTCTACACCTATGATGACCTGAATGATAACATCGTTCCCTACGATTTTTTAAACAACAGCCTGGGACATTATGCATCATCTTTTCTTATTGTACCGGCTCCTGAAAACAGATATTGGTTTATCAACCATCGAGGAATTGCCTTATACCTGATTCGAAATAACAACGTTCAATTAATCAAGGAATTTCCCATCACGTTATTTCTGAACAATTTAATACCCAGAGAGGAAAACATCGTACCTATAGATGCACACCGTGCCATCCTTTGCCTCGAAAACGGATATGCACTGCTCGACACAAGAGCCGAAGATAGCGGCGACCGAATTACACGTGAGCAACTAACCATTCGGGAAATTGTTGCTCTTTCACCTTCAGGCAATCGTAAAATACTATCTCCTTTCACTTCCAAAATAGTTATTCCTTATTCCCGAAACAATTTGTCATTAAGATATTCGTTTCCTCTTTTTACTGCTGAAACAATTAAATACCAATATAAAATAGAAGGATTAACTCCGGGATGGTCAGAACCAATAGATAAACCTGTCTTTACCGTTAACAGAATCCCCACGGGTGAATATACCATCAGCGTTAGAGCAATTAACCTATGGCAAAAAACATCGAAAACACACCAAATAAAGCTGGAAGTTAAGCCACCATGGTATCAGTCGACACCGGCATTCTTTATATATGCTCTGTTGTTTTCGGGCCTTTTCTTTTTAGGAAAAAACATCACCGTAAAAAGAGTAAAACTCAAAGAAAAACAAAAGAGGGAAGAAAAAGAGCGAGAGTTAATTCGCCTTCGAAATGAAAAGCTGCAGTCGGAACTCTCTTTTAAAAGCCGTCAGCTGGCCAATTCGACTCTTGAAATGATAAAAAAGAACGAATTTCTCATGTCACTCAAGGAAAAATTGAAACATCAGAAAGAATTATTAGGCACCAGATATCCGGACAAATATTATTCTGAAATAATAAAAAAGATAGACGACCACATTTCAGGGGAAGATGAATGGAAGATTTTCGAACACAACTTTAATCAAGCGCACGAAACGTTTCTTCAAACCCTGAAAGAAAAATACCCCCAGCTGACGCCCGGCGACCTTAGGCTCTGCGCCTTTCTTAGAATTAACCTCACCTCTAAAGAGATAGCGCCATTATTGGGCATCTCGGTGCGAGGGGTAGAAAATCACAGATATCGGCTTAGAAAAAAATTAGGCCTCTCCCCTGACACCGATCTTACTGAATTTATCCTCTCGTTCCGGGACGGAAAAAAGGAATAACCGGGGCGAAGCAGAAGCTTTTCTCCCAACATGGCAGATATCATATAAAACGCAATCAACCATTCAGGTTAATCAACCTGTTTTTCCACCTTCCTAAAATATTCTCTTTCAGCGAAAAAACCACGCTTCATAATACGTTTGAATTCCGACCGGGAAGGGCGCACCAAATAGTATGTCACATCCCCCTGGTCATTCTTTATGGTTTCCACATCTGTGATGGCACTGAGTTCATCCATTTTCTCTCTGTCCTTATTACCGATATCTATCATCCGTAAATTAAAACCATCATCGTCCGGCTCAACCAGAAAAACATCCCACTCATCTTCTTCATGCAAGCTTAACACATAGTTCCCTTTGTATTTCTTAACTACCATTTTACCGGAATTCAAAGACCGCTTCAGACATTCAGAATCCGAATTTCCATACCCATATTCGAAACCATTGGCCTTAACCAGAAGCGTATCCCCATCCTCATCCACATAAAATCCGGTCAGGTCGTCCGGAAAAACGGCTAAAGTCTTCACCCCATCCGGTTGCGGTTGGTCAAAGCGAACCGGTGTGCACGAGACCAATACAGAAATAAGCACTATCATTAAAAAGCCATACCTCATCTTACCAGTTTTTTAGATTTAAGATTTTTATGCCATCTAATTATACATATTCAGGCATTTCATAAATTTATGACATTCCCTTAAAATCAGCATAAAACTTACTTATATTATTAGTTTAAAATCTATTACATCCATCGCTCACACTTTAATTCACTAAAGAGGAAATCCCCCGTTCACAATCATGAAATTGGTAAATTCCATCCATGCCTTCTGCCTGAGTACTTAATGCAAGGTATTTCCTATAGATATTTCTGTCGTGGTAATACTTATTTCCTTGCCCGGTTCTTTATATCATTTTCAGAGATTAAATGAACCCGGATATTTATTCTGCTCTGATTTCTATGAATTGTGCTTAAGTTACATTAATATCTTAAATATCGCCACCAAATTCGAAAAGGCGCAAATAACTTTACATACAAATCAGTAACCTACAGATTGTGGAAAAACAAAAGATTCCTTACTTCGTGCATTATTTTTGCCGATTCAATTATGGGATTGAAGAATTTTAAGAGAATAATTGCCAGCCTGGCTTTAATTATTATACCAATTTATACAACGAAGTAAAGTATAATCTTTTAAAGCAACTCATTCACATGCTCCGATGCGACTCAATCACATGCCCCGATGCGACTCAATCGCATGCATAGAGGTGATTGAATTGATGTACCCCACCATCAAGAAACTATTTTCAACATATATCCGTCAGGATTTGCCATTAACTTTTGCAAAATGGTACTCATCAAAAATCATATTGTTTTTGATAACAGCTTTTTCAAAAATACCTTCCAATTTGAAACCATTCTTTTCCAGTACTCGTTGCGAGGCTTTATTGAAAGAAAAAACGCAGGCATGAATTCTAATTAGTTCCAGACTTTTGAAGCCATAGTCTACCATTAAATTCACCGCGGTAGTGGCAATGCCTTTACCCCAAAAGGGTTCACCTATCCAGTATCCCAGTTGTCCACTTAACCGATAAACATCTGTTTCCTGTTCCAGACCAATGGTACCCACCAATTGTCCGTCATACTCAATGGCAAAATTCCTTAAAGGGTCCATTTTGTTACAAAGGTCAACAAACTTCAGCGCATCTGATTCAAAATAAGGAAAAGGTATTGAATCCCGTAAATTATCCAGGATTTTGGGGTTATTTAAGAGTTGAGCCAATTGGCTGACATCCGATTGTTTTAATTGTCTTAATCTGACCTGTTGATGTTGTAATTTCATTCGTATATAATTTATTTAACTCATTGGCCGAATGGAACTCGCATGGCTTAACTAAATTTATACATGTCCTTTTGTGGCAAAAGTCGCCATGCTCGTTTCATCAGTATAAAATTTATCTAATTCATTGGCCTGATGGAACTCGCATGACAAAGAGTTTTATACATTCTCTTTTGTGAAAATCTCTCATTGTCATGCTCGTTTCATTAATACACAATTTATCTAATCATTTGTTAACATGCAACTTAAGGTTAGTCGTTAGTGGTTAGTCGTTAGTCATTAGTCAATCAATACTAATCACTAATGACTGTTGACTAATGACTAAAAACCTTGTTGAAATGCTCGTTTCATCCCACCAAAATAAAATTAATACCCGTATGGTTAAACGGTAAATAACATTACTTTCCTACGAATATATATTAATTCTTAAATGAATTATGGTCATTAATTGTTATCCTTTTCAATTGGCTCAATAAAAATATCCTCTTCATTTTGCCAGGGGACTAAAGAAGATGGGTAATAATTAATTCCCATGGCTTCGAAACGTTGTTTTTGCTTACCCAGGCGGATTTTATACTCATCCCATGAGCGATGCTTTGATGATGTCCAGCCAATTTCCGCATAACCCGGCAGACGAGGGAAAATCATATATTCAATATCTTCAAGAGTTTCAATAGTCTCAGACCACAAGGGTGCTTCAATGCCTAAAATATGGCTACGTTCAATACCTTCAACCAACGTTGCCGGGTCCCAGCTATAACCATCATCCACTTCTGTATATCCGGCCCATTTAAGTCCCAACACAGTCGTTGAATCATATTTCATATCCATGTAGGCATGCTTGGATGGCGACATAATTACTTTGGCACCTTTTTTTACCCCGAGCAAAGCATTCTTTTCTCTGGCCCAAAACTGAACCACATCTTCACTGTCGATATCGGCATGGGCTATTTCATCCCAGCCAATAATTTTTTTCCCATAAGACTTAACGATTTTGCGGACCCTATTTACAAAACGAACGTAATCATCATGTTTTGTTGAATGCGATTCATCCCCGCCTATATGAAACCAGGGTCCCGGACTTAACTCCGAAATTTCACTTACGACATCGTCAACAAATTGATAAACGATTTCCTTATGGGTACACAGAGTACTGAACCCCACTCTAGTTCCGGTATACAATTCTGGTGCTTTGCCATCGCAATTCAACTCCGGATAAGACGCCAATGCCGCATTGGTATGTCCCGGCATATCAATCTCCGGCACAATGGTGATATACCTTTCTGAAGCATAAGCCACAATTTCCCGAAACTCATCTTTAGTAAAAAAGCCTCCGGGGCCTCCTCCAACCTCTGTACTTCCACCATGTTTGGTAAGATTGGGCCACGATTCAATCTCAATACGCCAACCCTGGTCGTCGGATAAGTGCAGATGCAAAATATTCATCTTATACATGGCAAGATAATCGATGAATCGTTTCACCGTTTCAACTCCGAAAAAGTGACGCGACACATCGAGCATGGCCCCCCGATAGGGATATTCAGGCCAGTCGTGTATTGTTCCGGCAGGCAGAAACCATTCTTCTTTTACATCTTTATTTTCTTTTTCAAATTCGGCAGGAAACAGTTGACGAAGCGTTTGGATACCATAAAAAACACCTTTGGGTTGAGGTGCCGAAATCTTCACATAGCGCCGGTCTATTTCCAACTTATACCCATCCTCATGTTCCAATGAATCGTCATCCATCGAAGTAGTTAAAAAAATATTGCCCCTCGAAGGTAAGGCAGATGAAGCCTTTACTTTAATATCGAATCCTGTTGCCTTACCCAAAAGTGCTGCAAGATATTCGGCTTCTTTTTTTAACGCCTCATTCCCGGAATCATAAAATACTGAAGCTTTATCTTTTAAAACAAAGGTTTCGTGTGTTGCTTCCACCGAAACAGGTTTTGGAATCAAAGCATGCCGTGCCATATCAGTAGGAGGATACTTTTTTTCGCAAGAAACATTCAACATTAGCAATACATTCAAAATCAAAGCAATGTAAAAAGACTTCATAGAACTCATATTATTTTTTTTTAGCGATTAGACCAAACTTTGCAGAATCTCTCTTTTCTTTGTGATAAAAATAATTGATTATGGTGGTTTTTCCCAATGCCAAGATTAATTTAGGATTGTTTGTAACCGAGAAAAGGCCCGACGGCTTCCACAACATTGAAACTGTTTTTGTTCCGGTAAAAGGATTCAGAGATGTCCTGGAAGTTATAGACAATAAAACAGATGAAAGCGACCACTTTAGCACGTCCGGCATCAACGTTGAGAATAGTACTGATGACAATTTAGTAATTAAAGCCCTACGTTTGTTGAGGGAAAATCACCCGATTCCGCCATTGAAAATTCATCTGCATAAAAATATTCCTGCCGGAGCAGGATTGGGAGGTGGTTCTGCCGATGCTGCTTTTATGTTGAAATTGCTTAACGAACAATACGGACTAAATTTGCAACAAGAGGAATTGGAAGAAAATGCGGCCCGGTTAGGTGCCGATTGTGCCTTCTTCATCCGCAACTATCCATTGGTGGCCAGAGGCAAAGGAAATGTCTTTTCATCAATTGACCTGTCGCTATCCGATAAATGGATAATGATTGTTATCCCACCTGTTGGTCTTTCCACCCCGGAAGCTTACCGAAACATCAAGCCTAAACAACCTGACAAAAACATTGAAAACATCCTAAAAGAGCCTGTAGACACATGGCATAAAAATCTTTTCAACGATTTTGAGGATAATGCTATTACCCAATATCCGGAACTCAGACAAATTAAATCCACCCTATATAATCATGGGGCAATATATGCTTCCATGTCGGGCAGTGGTTCGGCCATTTATGGCATTTTTCCCCAAAAAACCGACATATCCTGGCCTGAAAATTACACCATTTGGCATGGTAAATTATAAGAGGGATTTATAACCGAAGCATATAAATATCTGTAAGCATTAATCGGCCAAATCAAACATTTATCCGGTACCGGATGTTGGATAATAATTACCAAAACAACTTTGTTCCCCGACTCATCATTAAATTCAGAACCATAAAAACATAAATAAATGTCAGAAAGAAACTTTAATGCCGGCGAGGTTCACACCCTTAAAGACATGGTTGAATACGTATCAGGTTCAACCGTAAGTAAAATAATTACCCGAAGCGATAAAGGCAATATCACGTTGTTTGCCTTCGATAAGGGCCAAAATTTGAGTGAACATTCGGCACCTTTTGATGCCATAGTTCAGGTTATTGATGGTTCAGGGACCATCATCATCAACAAAAAGGAATATGTCGTAAACGTAGGTCAAATGATAATCATGCCGGCAAATGTTCCACATGCTGTGGAAGCAAAGGAAAAATTTAAAATGGTGCTAACAATGATTAAAGCTTAACCATATGTTGTGTATTCGTTCAAACACGCTTAATCCGGCCTTTAACCTGGCCACCGAAGAGTTTTTATTGAATAACAAAACCGATGAATGTTTTTATCTATATATAAATGGTCCTTCAATAATTGTAGGAAAACATCAAAACACATTGGCCGAGATTAATGTAGATTACGTCAAAGCCAATAACATTGATGTGATAAGGCGCTTGTCCGGAGGTGGTGCAGTATTTCATGACCCCGGAAATCTCAACTTCTCTTTTATCATGAATAAAGAGAATAATAGTACCGAAGGTTTTAAAAAATATACCCGTCCCATATTAGACGTGTTAAAATCGCTTGGTATTGACGCCAGATTTGAGGGACGAAACGATTTAACCATCAAGGGGAAAAAATTCTCAGGCAATGCCAAATGCATTTATAACGGCAAAATTTTGCAGCACGGAACACTGCTTTTCAGCTCCAAACTACCAGATTTATCCCAGGCATTAAAGGTTAATCCGCTAAAATTTCAGGATAAGGCTGTAAAATCGGTACGCAGCAGAGTTACCAACATTTCGGAACATCTGACTCAACCCCTCTCGTTGGAAGCCTTCGAAAACCGAATCTTTGAGCATATTCTAAGCTTATATCCCGACTCGAAAACATACCAGCTGACCGATAACGACATCTCGGCCATCAACAAACTGGTGGATGAAAAATATGGCACCTGGGACTGGAACTTTGGAACCTCCCCTCAATATAACTTCCAGAAAGGAATAAAAACGAAAGGCGGTTTTATTGAAATAAATCTGGATGTGCAAAAAGGCATTATTCAACACACCAAAATATTCGGCGATTTCTTTGGCTCACGCGACATCAGTGAATTGGAAAACCTTCTGAACGGAACACCTCATGAGCCGCAACAGTTAAAAGAAAAACTGAAATCCATACAGTTAGAAAATTATCTGGAAAATGTGGAGTTCGATAATTTCGTGGAAGGGCTCTTCTAACGCTTTATCAATGAACGTTAAGGACTATCATTCTTCTCCCCGGTCATGAGGGAGCGAGACAACCCATAATTTCGGAGTTGGAAGTCTGCAAAAAGGTCTCGGTGCTGCGCATAAACATCTCGGTGCTGCGCATAAAGGTCTCAGACCTGCGCATAAACCCCTCGGTGCTGCGCATAAAGGTCTCAGACCTGCGCATAAACCCCTCGGCGTTGCGCATAAAGGTCTCGGACATGCGCATAAGCTCCTCGGTGTTGCGCATTAAGGTCTCGGACATGCGCATAAACATCTCGGTGTTGCGCATAAAAGGTCGGAGACTGTTAATATTCATCATACGTTTGGATGAGACCCGGTTGGGGGGTCAAATACCATCTCAAATTTATTGTCTACAAACGTTTTTGTATCCTACGCAATCTATTGTACCAGCCCCATAAATCCCACTTAATCTTTTTGAAGAATGGTTCCGGCCAAGCCTCATTTGGTCAAAGGGAATTTAAAGACGGAGGACAGTCACCGGTGAATACTCTACACCGCGGGTTCAATCCTGCAAAATCAGAGGATCAATATCGGAACTGTTTTCAAACATGACAGTCTCGTCCCAATATTCTATCACCATTCGGTTTTGTTTAAAAACTTGCATCAATTGCTGCGTAAGATTATCCACAGCCTCTTTAAAACGGGCAGCATCCATTTTAAATTTGGGATAATTAATCAGTCTTAATCTCAAATGCGGTTCAACCTGCCCGCCAAAAACGATTTCACAATGAGATAAACTAATGCTTAATCCAATCTTTTTCTCCTTTAACAAATTGGTTTGATATTTTTGGAGCCAGGAAATAACCTCTTGTTTTTCGATGGCTTTACGGGTATAACCCTCCTCAAGGCCCATCGTAATGGTTGCAAAGATTGGGGGTACAGATTGTCGATTCATGGGGTTAAATCAAAAATTGGCAAATCAGGGATTTTACAATCTTTCATATCTGGCCACCAACGGCATTCTACGCCCAACGCCAAAGGCTTTGCCGGAAACACGCAGAATGGGCGGTGTCTGAAAACGCTTGTATTCATTAAAATTAACCAAACGCACGGTTTTACGTACCACCTCTTCAGGAAACCCTTCGTCAATTATACTTTTAGGCGAACGGTTTAGCTCTATATATCGGAACAACACTTTGTCAAGAATCTCATAATCGGGCAAAGAATCGGAATCTTTCTGGTCGGGTCTCAACTCGGCCGAAGGCGGTTTGATAATAGTGTTTTCAGGAATAACCTCCCGGTCTTTATTAAGATAACGTGCCAGTTTAAAAACATCGGTTTTGTACACATCGCCCAACACGCTTAAACCGCCATTCATGTCACCATATAAAGTGCCGTATCCCACGGCTGCTTCGCTCTTGTTGGAGGTATTGAGGAGAATATGTCCAAATTTATTGGAATAAGCCATCAGCAAGAGGCCACGGATGCGTGCCTGAATATTTTCTTCTGTTACGTCGGGTTTCCTGTCCTCAAAAACAGGTTTCAAAGTCTCTTCTATACTACGGTAGATATCCTTTATGGCAATGGTATAAGTTTTAATTCCCAAATTACGGGCCAGCTGTTGTGCGTCGGTAATACTGTGTCCGGTGCTGTATTGTGAGGGCAACAACAAACCATGCACATTTTCGGCACCTAAAGCTTCTACCGCCAATGCAGCCGTAACAGCTGAATCAATCCCGCCGGAAAGCCCCAGCACCGCTTTTTTCAGTCCCGATTTTCGAAAGTAATCCTTTATTCCTAAAATCAGTCCGTCATGTATCAACTTTATGGGATCGGTCTCTGATAACTGGCCCGAAGAAACCACATTAACCCTGTTAACCTCCAAATCAAGAAAGGCTTCTTCGAAAGCGGGAAGTTTATGGGTGATATTACCTTCGCTATTAACCATCATGGAGCCACCGTCAAAAATCAACTCTGTATTGGCTCCCACCTGATTGACATAAGCAACGGGCAAATGGTATTCAGCAGCTTTGTTACAAACCACCTGTTTCCGTACATTTTCCTGATGATAAGAAAATGGAGATGCCGCAATATTGATCATAAAATCGGGCTTCAAAGCGGCCAGTTTTTGCATGGGCGATAAGGTATAAAGCTTATTTCTGGCAAAATCCGCTTCAACAGGCTGATCATCCCATAAATCCTCACAAATGGTTATGGCAATACGCGCCCCTTTAAAGTTAATCACTTTAAAATCTTCATTGGGCTGAAAGTATCGATACTCGTCGAAAATATCATAATTTGGAAGTAAGGTTTTATGAATAACCTCTTTCACTTTCCCATCGGCCAGGAACCACGCTGAATTATAAAGTTGTTTTCCTTGTGAATGGGGATTCAGACTGGGACCACCTATCACAGCAGCAATGCCATTGCAATATTCGGCAATGCCTTCTATAGCTTCGACAGATGCTTCTACAAATTCCTGACGGTTCAGCAGGTCTAATGGTGGATAACCACAAATGGCCAACTCGGAAAAGACTACCAAATCAACGCCTCTCTCTTTGGCCTGCTTTATCTGGTCTGTAATTTTTTTCTTATTCTCTTCAAAATTACCGATATGGTAGTTTAACTGTACAAGCGCCAGCTTCATATTTTTTTAGATGTTAATAATTAGATATAAGATTTTTAGATATTAGATATAAGATGATAGAAATCAAAAAATAAATCCAATTTCAAAGACTAAACGATTTAATACAGTTTTATCACTATATCCTTCAACGTCGGTAATATCGGTAAAGCCATTGTGATAAACAATGCCAAACATCAGGGCATTGGAGCCCCCAATGGAGTATTCTAACCCGGCACCTAAATGATACCCCAGGTCAAACAATCGAACATCGTCACCAACAGAGTGGTCTTCGCCATCCCGCGCTTCAATATTTATCTGAGGGGTTAGCCCAAACCGCCCGTAAAAACAGGTGCGCCGAAATTCATTGGAACGGAGTTTCAAACCAATGGGAATTTCCAGATATCGTAACTTGTAATCTACATCCTCTTCCGTGTCATTATAAGTAAGTTTACCACCTGTACGATTTATGGTTAATCCCGTTGAAATGGCATAATTATCTGCAAAAAACCGGTCCAAAACAACACCAAAATTATAGCCGGTCATGCCACTGCGGGATTCCACACCGTCTTTATCGGGCTTAAGCCATGAAATTTGTGGTTCGGCAACAAACGACAATCGAATGGTACGTGCTTCCTGACCCTTCACAGTCATTACAAATAACAGTAAAACGGCAGCAAATAAAATCTGTTTCTTCATAGAGTTAGTATTTCAAGATTTTTCTTTATGGTTTGGTGTTCACTTAATGCTTAAATAATATCAGGTTAAATTTAATATCTTAGCATCTGAAAAAAGAACCTGAGTATTGGTTAAAGCTACAACACCCTGCTGAATCATTGAACGCCGGTTTGAACGGTTTATTTTATTTTAACAGCACTAAACAGGGATAAATTCCCGGGCCTGAATGTTTTTGTATTTGTACAATTTTTGATTATAAATTTGAAATGTAAATATACGCTATTTCCCGTTTCCAATAAGCAAATATATTCATGAAAAGAGAGGCATTAACAATCAATGCTTAATCAAAATGCAGAATGAAACGAGCATGGCGACTTTTGCAACAAAAGGACATGTATAAAAAAAGGCAGAAGTGCACAGGCAGAAGGCAGAAGAAGGCATTAAAGAAAAAGGCAGAAGTGCACAGGCAGAAGGCAGAAGAAGGCATTAAAGAAAAAGGCAGAAGTGCACAGGCAGAAGGCAGAAGAAGGCATTATCATTAGTCAACAAGTGGTTAGTATTAAATAACTAATGACTATCGACTAACCACTAATGACTAATTTTAAGAACCAATAGTTCAATAAAATAAGTGAATTTTATACTAATAAAAGCCATATTTGCAGAGAATAATTGAATATCTGTATCATTCAACCATAAATTTTAACAGGAATGAGAATAAGTAAAATTTTACTCTTAACAACATTAATAGTATATATTTTAGAGGGATGTCAATGGGGGAAAAAAACACCGGACGTATCTGAGGTAAAGGTCAATTTTGAACTAAAGTCTTTCTATGAGCAATTATTCTCCATCCCATCGGAAGAGGTTGATACCCATATTAATGAACTTCAAAATGAATATGGAAAATACTTTAATGCCTATTGTGAGGGTGTTATTAGGATAGGTAGCCCCACAAGTCCCCATTTTTCGGAAAACTTACTAAAATTTCTCACCTACAAGCCTAACCTGGAAGTTTTAGACACATGCAAAACAGTTTTCACCCCAAAAAGAAAAGAAATTCTATATAAGGATTTACTTCAAGCATTTAAATTTTATCGATACTACTATCCGGAAAGAGAAATTCCGGATGTCTACCTTCACATTTCCGGATTCAATGAATCTATGGTAGTAGATTCTGGATGGGTGTCTGTTAGTGTAGAAAAATATCTGGGCCGGGACTGTATTTTTTATGAATGGCTTGCCACACCCAAATACCTGCGTAATCAGATGGAACCCGAAAGGGTTGTTCCCGACGTTATGCGGGCTATTGCCATGACCGAATATGCATATAACGACTCTACCAATGACCTGATTAGTCAAATGATATATCACGGAAAGATTTTACATTTTGTGGAACATACTATTCCTGACATTGCTGACACACTTCTTTTTGGCTTTACGGAAAAACAAATGAAATGGTGCAAAAAAAATGAAGCCTTAATGTGGGCCTCAATTGTTGAGCACAAACATCTTTTTTCTTCTGACCAAATGCTTATCCGCAAATATGTTGGACCGGCACCTTTTACCTCATTTTTTGGTCAGGAGTCACCCGGCCAAACCGGAAGATATTTGGGCTATAAAATATTAGAGTCATGGATAGAAGAACATCCGGAAAAAACTTTCCGTGACATGATGGATTTAACCGACCCTCACTCAATATTAAGAGAAGCTAAATACCGTCCCTAAATAAAACTAGATTGACGACTTTGACCAATTGGTGGCACAAACAAAAAGATAAAGAGAATATTTTGTGAATTCCGACGAATCAATATCTTAAACAATTAATTAACCCATGCAATCCACAATAAAAACAGGCTTAATACAATTTGCACCGGAATTGGGAGACGTTGAATTAAACATTCGTAAGATTGACCGAATGTTGGGGCAAATCTCCGATGCAGACCTATGGATACTCCCCGAACTGGCCTCTTCGGGTTACAATTTCTCTTCAAAAGAAGAAGCCTTTAAATGTGCTGAACCAGTTGATAACAGCCGCTTTATTAAATTTTTAACAGAGAAAGCTAAGACTTTAAATTCGTATTTTGTTTCAGGCATTAATGAGCGTGAGGAAAATAAACTATACAATAGTGCCGTATTGGTGGGGCCTAACGGCGTTACGGGGCACTATCGAAAGCTACATCTATTCAACCGCGAAAAGGAGTTTTTTGAACCCGGGAATAAAGGTCTTCCGGTATTTAACACCCCTTGGGGTAAACTAGCCATTCTCATCTGTTTTGATTGGATGTTTCCGGAGACATGGCGCCTCCTTTCTCTTAAAGGGGCCAAACTCATTTGTCACCCTTCCAATCTGGTCTTGCCATATTGCCAAACGGCACTCCCGGGATATGCCCTAACCAACCGAATTTTTATTGCATCGGCCAACCGTGTAGGGAAAGAAAGAGACCTTACATTTACCGGACAGTCGGTACTGGTTAATCCGGTTGGTCAATATCTACTAAAAGGCACTACAAACAAGGAAGAGATTTTAACTGCTTCCATAGACCTGAGCGAAGCCAACAATAAACAAATGACACCTTTAAACCAGGCTTTTGCCGACCGCCGAAACGATGTTTACTCCCTGAATGAAAAAAATAGTTATCCAACCGTTCAAAACGACAAAAAAAGACTCAGAAAAACTATCCGCCAAACCATTAAAAATTATTCTGCCCAAGAACGGTTAAGCATGAGTAAAAAAATTGCTGAGAAATTAGAGCAACACTCTCTTTTTAAAAAAGCCAATACGATTTTTATTTATTGGTCTCTACCCGATGAAGTGTATACACATGACTTAATAAAACGATGGAATGGAAAAAAGAAATTTATCCTTCCCAAAATCAACGGGAACCAATTAGAATTGAGAGAATTTACGGGCGAGGATAAATTAAATACCGAAAACGCATTTCACATAGGAGAACCCACAGGAGAAATATTAAACGACCTAACACTAATTGATTTAGCAATTGTACCGGGCCTGGCTTTTACCACTTATGGTGCACGGCTGGGACGTGGAAAAGGCTTTTATGACCGAACCCTACCCTTACTGCCTAAAGCAGCAAAGCTGGGATTAGCATACCCATTTCAATTAGTGGATGAAATACCAACCGAAGCAAATGATATCTTTCTGGATCAAGTTATCACCATTTAATATTTGGCTTACTACCATTTAAGAGAAATAATCCTTAATGGCAAAAAAACCTGCCGCAATAAAGTGGCAGGTTTTGTGGTTGATTTAAATTCTTTTCAAACCTTATGCAGGATGAATGGCCTCGGTTGGACAAACATCAGCACAAGTACCACAATCGGTACACAATTCAGGATCAATCTTGTAGATTTCGCCTTCGGAAATAGCCTCAACAGGGCACTCATCTATACATGTACCACAAGCAATACAATCATCACTAATTACGTATGCCATTTTCTTTCCTTTTAAATGATTTGATGAAACAAAATTATTTTCTTTTTCGCTGAAATAAAAAAGAATGCCTTCTAAATAAGGTTATTTGTACAAAATATAAATAAGGTGCAGTTGCCAACCTGCTTTTACGGAGCAATAAAACTTAATCCGGCCTTCCTTTCATTTCTTTAGAAAATAAAACATTAAATTATTCCAATTCAACCATTAAATAATCTTTAGGAATTTTCTGGCCCACTTTCACATAAACATTTTTTATAACCCCGTCAAAAGGCATGTGAATATTATTAACCATTTTCATTGCTTCCAATTGAAGCAAAACCTCCCCGCCTTTCACCTTTTGTCCATTCTTAACATTAATTCCGGTAATTGTACCGGGAATTACAGATCGGACTTCTTTAGGATTTTTAGGTCTGTATTTTTTCCTTTCTTTATATTTTCTGGTCAATTTAGTCTTGTATTTCAAGCTCAAAATCTGAAAATCGACCAGTTCCTGCTTGTCGTCATTCATAACAATAAGAATTATAATTTGTAACGCAATTCACCTTCCATTTTAAATTATCAGTTTAGCAATTTCAATGCAATAAGAAACTCCAGCTTCAAAATAAGGCAGAGGTGCCTAAAAACAAGATAATGCTTTGTATTACCGAATGGGCATCAAATTTATTTACTGTTTCACAAAGTGGGAACAGAGTTCCACAGAAAAAACAGACTTATTAGGCACCTTCTCCCAAATATTGAACATGGATATCAAAATCCTGAAAAGCAACCTATTACCAATCCATTAAAATGGCGGAATTCCATGTTTCTTTTGTGGACGATGATCCACTTTGCTGCCTGAAATTTCAAGGGCATGTAATAACATCTGACGAGTTTCACTGGGTTCGATCACTGAATCGATATATCCTTTAGCTGCGGCCACATAAGGATTAGCAAATTTCTCCTTATATTCTTTAACCTTTAATTGTCGCATAGCATCGGGATCATCCGCTTCTTCAATTTCTTTTTTAAAGATGATATTTGCCGCTCCTTCGGGTCCCATAACAGCGATTTCGGCTGTAGGCCAGGCAAAAGCAAAGTCGGCATGCAGGTGTCTGGAATTCATTGCAATATAACCACCTCCATAAGCCTTTCTCAAAATCACTGTAATTTTAGGAACAGTGGCTTCAGAATAGGCGTACAACACTTTAGCACCATGACGAATAACGCCTGCATGTTCCTGGTCTATCCCGGGCAGGTATCCGGGCATGTCTTCAAGCGTAATAATAGGAATATTAAAAGCATCACAAAAACGGATAAAACGGGCCGCTTTGTCAGAACTATCACAATCCAACACCCCTGCTAAGACCAAAGGCTGGTTGGCCACAAAGCCAACTGTTTGACCATTCATGCGCCCAAAACCGATAACGATATTAGCAGCGAATAACTCCTGAATTTCAAAAAAGTCAGAATCGTCGACAATGGCTTTAATAATGTCACGAACATCGTAAGGTTCGCGAGGATCTGCCGGGATGATATCTTCGACAGGTGTTTTAAACTTAGGTGGTTTAGGCGGGAAAGCCTTAGCCTTTTCCTGGTTATTCCAGGGGATAAAAGTCATTAACTTTTTAATCTGCTCAAAACACTCGGCCTCACTGTTGGCAAAGAAATGTGCATTACCGGTGATTTCTGCGTGAACTCTGGCACCGCCCAAATCTTCCATGGAAATTTCTTCCCCCAGGACGGTTTTAATAACATTGGGGCCGGTAATAAACATTTTGCTGATCTTATCCACAGTAAAAACAAAATCGGTAAGCGCCGGCGAATATACAGCACCTCCGGCACAAGGACCCAGAATTACAGAGATCTGAGGGATAACGCCCGAAGCAATGGTATTACGGTAAAAAATTTCGCCGTAACCGGCCAAAGAATTTACCCCTTCCTGGATCCGGGCACCACCCGAATCATTAATCCCTATCAGAGGAACTCTCATCTTAAGAGCATGATCCATTATTTTGGTAATTTTTCTGGCATGCATTAGGCCCAACGACCCTCCAGCCACGGTAAAATCCTGCGCAAAAATACACACAGGAGCGCCATAAATGGTTCCGGTGCCAATAATTACACCGTCGCCATGTAGCTCTTTTTTGTCCATGCCGAAATCCCGAGCTTCATGCTCGACAAAGAGATCATACTCGGTGAAAGAATCCTGATCCAGCAAGGCTTTAATACGTTCGCGGGCAGTCATCTTTCCCATGGCTACTTGTTTCTTGATGGCTTTTTCGCCACCTCCTTGCTGTACTTTTTCTCTCCTTTTGCGGAGGTCAAGGATGTACTTCTTTAATGACATACTTAAAAATTTTGATTAACCATCTGTCAATCAGCATTCAATATTGAATATTGCTGACTCAATCAGGGTGCATATTTACTAATTTTAACCCAAAGAGTAACATGAAAATTTGAATATTTTAATATCACTAAAGGTAATCTATTGATTTACAAACCGCAATTATCGACCACTCCATAAAAGTTTTTATAATTGCATTTCTTTTTTTCAAATTATTCCAACCCGAGTGCTTCAATTATTTTGAACCACTTCTTACCAATACCTCACCATAATAATTTAGAATAAAAGAATCCATAAAAAACTCTTAACAGAAAGAAATAAGGGCCACAACACCTTGATGGCAATAAAAATTAGGCACCCAGCACACCGTTTTGTGTTCCAGCATTAAAAATGTCTACTTAGGCGCCCTGAAGTATAAATAAGCACCAATTGCAGCAAACACAAAGTTAGGTATCCAGGTAGCCACCATCGGAGATAAATTACCATTTATGGCAAAGGTGGTGGAAATGGTCATGAACAATATGTAAGAAAAACTCAGAGCAATTCCCACGCCGATATGAAGTCCCATACCCCCTCTTGTTTTTCTGGAAGCCAAAGAAACACCAATTAAAGTAAGAATGAAAGCAGAAAAAGGAGAAGCAATGCGTCGATGCTTTTCAATTAAATAGGGTTCAATATTCCCCACCCCTCGTTGCTGTTGTTCCCGGATATAGCGGTCCAATTCCGGGTTGGTCATGGTTTCAAAAAACTTTCTCTCCTCAATAAAATCAGCGGGTTTCATATTTACCACCGTATCCATTTCTTCTCCTTTGGTTAAAACCATTCCACCCGAATCCGGGAAATCACGTCGTACAAAATCCTTAAAAATCCACTTGTTTTCGGTGCTATCATACTGAACTGTCCTGGCGGTAATTTTAAATTTCAGTTTTTTCCCTTCAATTTTTTCCAGACTAAAGTCATCTCCCCGTTCACGAAACGATGAAAAACGCCTCATATAAATAAATAAACCGGGCTCAATTTGCATATGAATATTACTCATTCCTGTTTCGCGAATCTTTTTAATGTAAGTATTCTCAAAATCAATACGCACCTTATTGGCCGGCGGTATAATGTAGCCTCCCATCACATAGGAAAATAATGTTAGGATAGCTGCCCCCAGAAAATAGGGAAACATTAAACGCCTAAAACTCACTCCGCTTGAAAGAATGGCAATAATTTCCGTTTGATAGGCCATCTTCGAGGTGAAAAAAATAACTGAGATAAAAACGAATAACGGGGTGAATAAATTGGCAAAATAAGGAATGAAGTTTTTATAATAATCGAAAATTATTGCTTTTAAAGGTGCATTGGTTTCTAAAAAATCATCTATTTTTTCAGCCAAATCAAATACAATAGATATACTCAATATCAGCAAAATAGCGAAGAAAAAGGTTCCTAAAAACTTCTTCAGAATATATAAATCGAGCTTTTTTATTATCATGGCTGAAAACAGATCGTTAGTTTATATTTGTCTCCGAAAGGGCAAAAAGTAATATCGGGATATACCATAATATTAACTTAGGTACATCCACAGTCCAAAATTAACTATATGATAGTCTCATTACAAACGTCTTGCCAGTTGTTTAACCATTTGATCTTTCCAGGTCGAAAAACAACCCGATTCAATTTGCCGGCGAGCTTCGGACACCAGCCAAAGGTAAAAAGAAAGATTATGAATAGAGGCTATCTGTGGTCCTAACATTTCCCGAGCAACAAATAAATGCCTTAAATAGGCTTTTGAATAATGAAGATCAAAAAAACAATGTCCTTGTTCGTCTATTGGTGAAAAATCGGTCTTCCACTTTTCGTTTTTTATATTGATAATTCCCTGGCTGGTAAAAATCATCCCGTTTCTTCCATTTCTTGTTGGCATGACGCAATCAAACATATCGACACCTAAACTTATGGCTTCCAGAATATTCACCGGGGTACCGACACCCATTAGATATCGTGGTTTATCTTGTGGTAAGATAGCGTTAACAACCTCTATCATCTGGTACATTACCTCTTCGGGCTCACCCACGGCCAGGCCACCAATAGCATTACCATCCATATCGAAAGAGGCCACATATTCGGCCGAACGCTTTCGAAGTTCGGCATATCCTGCGCCTTGAACTATAGGGAAAAAAGTTTGCTCATATCCATATAAAGGATTACTTTTTTTAAACTGCTCAATACCTCTTTTTAGCCAACGATGGGTAAGCTCCATTGATTGAACTGCATATGAGTAAGGAGCATCGCCCGACGGACATTCATCAAAAGCCATCATTATATCTGCGCCTATTGTGCGTTGAATATCTACCACACTCTCAGGAGTAAATAAATGTTTTGAACCATCCAGATGAGACCTGAATTCGGCACCTTTCTCGGTTAATTTTCTTCTTTCGCTTAAAGAAAATACTTGAAATCCGCCGCTATCGGTGAGTATAGACCGATTCCATCCCATAAACTGATGTAATCCGCCGGCCTCTTTTAATACTTCAAGACCGGGACGTAGATATAAATGATACGTATTCCCCAAAATAATAGGAGCATTCACTTCCTCTTCCAAATCCTTTACGTGAATACCTTTCACCGTTCCAACAGTGCCTACCGGCATAAATATCGGGGTGGGTATTTCTCCATGGTCTGTAAATATCTTCCCTGACCTTGCCGAAGATTTCGGATCTCTCTTTTCTATCTGATATTGCATTGAAATGATTATTATCAACTAAAAGATTTGCAAAGATACAAGACTTGATCGTTTTTCCTTTCTTTGTTGTAAGCTATCAAAAAAAATTGCACTTTTGATGTCTCTTTTCGAAGCTGATACGTCATGAATATTATTGATCTTCGCCCCTATGAAATTATAATAATTGTACTGACTCTTATTGCTTGGCTTTGGCAGTGCTTTTATTTATTCAGAAGAATATTGCCGGTTGCCCGATATAGAGTCCCAAACTATAATGTATCGACTAAACTTCCGCCCATTTCAGTAGTTATAAGTGCACGCAATGAAGCTGAAAATCTGGAACGTTTTTTACCCTCGGTTCTCGAGCAGGATTATCCGGAATTTCAAGTAGTGGTGGTTAATGACGGGTCAGAAGATGATTCAGAACTAATTCTGGCTAAATTTAAATCTAAGTATAAACACCTGTATTATACCTCCATAGCACCCGACCGAAAATTCAAACATGGCAAAAAATTACCTTTATCACTGGGTATCAAAGCCGCAAAATACGAGCATTTAATATTAACGGATGCCGATTGCCGGCCGGCTTCTAATCAATGGCTGAAAAAGATGGCTCAATCTCTTTCTTTGCCGGAGAAAGAGTTGGTTTTAGGAATCGGAAATTATGAAAAAACTAAAGGATTCACCAATTTATGGGTACGTTACGACACCTTTACTATTGCAATACAATATATAGGTTATGCTTTAAGTGGCAAGCCATATATGGGAGTAGGCCGAAATCTGGGATATACAAAATCCTTATTTGAAAAAAATAACGGCTTCAAAAGTCATATTTATCTGGCATCCGGCGATGACGACCTCTTTGTTCAAGAGGCAGCAACCCCAAAAAACACCGCCGTTTGCATAGACCCTTTAGCACATACTATTAGTGCCCCACCTGCCAATTTTAAAAAATGGTTTGAGCAAAAAGAGAGGCATTTAACATCCTCTTATCGTTACAAAAGCAGTATAAAATCAGCGCTTTTTATGAAAATGTTAACACGAGAAATCTTATGGTTACTTGCAGCATATTATATATTTTTTTCTAATTTAGCGTTTATAATTTTGCCAATTTTATTATTATTGCTTTTGACAAAATTTATTTTGTGGAAAATGGCTTGCCAAAAAACAGGGATGGGGAAAATTTATTGGACAATTTTTATTTTTGATTTCATCCAGCCCGTTTTTTGGAGTTTAGGTCATTTAAGAAGTTTGACCGGGTCAAAAAAAAGGAAATGGAAATAAATCCTAACTTATCAGAGAAAGCTAAATACGACCTTGAATTGGTACAAAGGGCGATTAACAACGACCAAAAGGCTTATGCCGAACTTATGGCAAGATATAAAGATGCCATTTATTTCATGCTGCTAAAAATGATAAATAACAAAACGGATGCAGAAGATTTGACCATCGAAGCCTTTGGTAAAGCGTTTAAAAACCTCAAACAGTATTCACCCAACTATGCCTTTAGCACCTGGTTATTCAAGATAGCCTCAAACAACTGCATCGACTACCTTCGAAAAAAGCGAAACAATCATATAAGCATCGATAGTAACCATACTTCAGATGAAAAAGACTCAGAACCTCAAGTTCATTTAAAGGATGAAACACCCGACCCAGAAGAAAATTTAATCCGGGCCCAAAAGGTTGTCTTGATGCGAACTGTTGTTAAAAAGCTAAAACCACGCTATCGCACTCTTATCGAATTACGCTATTTTAAAGAATATTCCTACGAAGAAATTTCAGACGAATTGGAATTGCCTCTTGGAACAGTTAAAGCACAGCTTTTCAGAGCTCGTGAATTGCTTTTCAACACTCTAAAAAATACTGAAGTCAAAAAGCTTTAAAGAAATTGGTAATTCAATTTTTGACTAAACCAATTTTAAACCGGGATTTTATATCTTTGTGGCGCTACAATATTGCTAATTTATAGACGGTTGCCGGATTAGTTTTGATGTTATTGCAAATTAGATAATTTAGAGTTTTTTCCGCATTGTTTATGATATTATAGTTATTTATTAACTCTTGATATAGAGCTTAAATAATTTTAAGAATCAATCATTAGCATAAAACCGCCTAACTCATTGGTTCTCTGGAATTTGCATGGTTATATATTTATACAAGTTCTTGTAGTAACCAGTTTAAGCTGGAGATGCTCGTTTCATTAAAGGAAAAAACAATTAACTATTTCGAGAAATGGATGTAATATTGAAATATTTCCCCAATTTAACTCTTTTGCAAAAAAAGCAATTGGAAGCTTTGGGACCATTATATAAAATCTGGAATAACAAGATAAATGTAATTTCCAGGAAGGATATCGACAACCTATACTTGCACCATATACTACATTCACTAGCCATAGCAAAATTTCTGAGTTTCACTGACCATTCAAAAATTATTGATGTAGGTACCGGCGGCGGCTTTCCAGGCATCCCGTTAGCCATAATGTTTCCCAATGTCCAATTCACGCTACTCGATTCGGTAGGAAAAAAAATTAAGGTGGTCAATGAAATAATTCGGGAAATTGAACTCACTAATGTGAAACCCATTCAAGCCCGGTCTGAGGATTTTAAAGGAAAATTTGATTTTATTGTTAGCCGCGCCGTATCGAAACTTCCTGATTTTGCCAAACAAACCCAACATTTAATATCATCAAAACCCAGAAATGCTGTCTCAAATGGGATCTTATATTTAAAAGGCGGAAATTTAGAGGCAGAAATAGCACCCTTCCGCCGTAAAGCTTTTGTCGTTGAAATTAGCGATTGGTTTGAAGAACCCTATTTCGAAACTAAAAAACTGGTACATTTACCTTTGTAGTTCCAATAACTTTTAGCTATCAAATTGTAAAATTGATGGCTTTTTTTTTGAAAGAACAAAAAAACTTGTACTTTTGCACACCGAATTTTGAGAAAACCAATCATTTTTAACAGGCGGGTTGTTTAGAATTTTTACAACAATCCAGTCTTTAAAAAAACTTTGAACCAACCTGTATGGCAATAAATCTCCCAAGCCGTTAAGGAAGAAAACAGATTGAAGGTCATACAAGTTTTATTCGACAAATAACATAAATAAAATTTATACGAATGAAAAGGACATATCAACCATCCAATCGCAAGAGAAGAAATAAGCATGGCTTTCGTTCGCGCATGAAAACTGCTACCGGCCGCAGGGTATTGGCTGCCCGCCGTGCTAAAGGACGTAAAAAATTAACTGTAAGTAGCGAAAGAAAACACAAAGCTTAAATGGTCTCCCTCTTCTGATCAGTTGACTTTTATTGATCAGAAAACCAGACGACAATATTTAAAATTTCATATGATGCATGTTTGTGGTAATTCGCAAACATGTTTTTTTGTATCCTATGGTTAACAGCCCTGTTTTCCGTTTATCCTATTCATTCGTAAAAAATTTATCTTAGTTATTGTTTTCTTGTTTTGGAAAGGCCTCATGCCATGTTGGTTTCATTGAATAAAATTTACATATTTCATTCGTATATAATTTATTTAACTCATAGGCCGAATGGAACTCGCATGGCTTAATAAAATTTATACATGTCCTTTTGTGGCAACAGCCGCCATGCTCGTTTCATTAGTATATAATTTATCTAATTCATTGGTCTAATGGAACTCGCATGGCTTAATAAAATTTATACATGTTCTTTTGTGGCAACAGCCGCCATGCTCGTTTCATTTCATAATTCCAATCTCGAAGAAGCATTTGCAAAATAAAAAGTTCATTGGTTTAACTCTTCAAAAATTAGCAGGTGAGCATTTTAATGTTAAAGCATTTCAAGTTAGAAATGATTCTTTACAATGGTTCTGTTTGTTTGATGATTTTGTTTTATTTTTGAAGGCATTCAAAAAGGAAAAAAATGTCAATCGTAAAAATTATTTTGAGCAAAAAGTTCGCCAAGCATATTGCCATTGTTATAATCCTGGGCTTTCTATTCTTTGGACTTGTCTTTTGGGGATTAAGTATTTATACGCGCCATGGGGAGCATTTTAAGACCCCTGATTTTACGGGTTTAACCGAACAACAATTCAAACATTTAATAAAAAAGCACGATCTTAGATACAACATCATAGATTCGGTTTATATTAACACGCTGCCTCCCGGGATTGTTATAGAACAAACCCCCGGTCCAGGAAGTTTGATAAAAAAGAACCGGAAAATATTTTTTACAATAAATGCCTGGACAGCAGAAAAAGTGCGAATGCCTAACCTCATGGACTACAGTGTAAGAAACGCTCGTGTGCTGCTTGAATCGTTCGGACTTAAAACCGGGAAATTAATTTATGTACCGTCGGAATACACTAATCTGGTATTAGGACAACACTATCAGGGAAAACCCATTGAACCGGGAACACCCTTGGAAAAAGGATCTACCATCGATTTATTAGTAGGAAAAGGACTAAGTAATCAAACTACTTTTGTTCCAGACCTTACCGGACTTTCCCTCGAAGAAGCCAAAGAAACCTGTCACAATCTTTCACTTAACATAGGTGCTGTCATATATGATACCACCGTTGTTACGCAACAAGATTCACTATTGGCCTTTATATGGAAACAGCGTCCCGAGAGTACGCCTGACAACCATTTAAGGTTAGGTGCCTCTATCGACATTTGGCTGTCGACCGATTCATCATATATCTTACCCGATTCAACACAAATCATTTTCCGGGAGACTGACCCATTTGAGCCCAACGTTTCAGAAGAAGAGAAGCCGGATTCTGAAGAAGAAAAATTCTTTTAAAAACTTATGCCTTATGAAACGAGAATGACAACAGAGGGTTGTCACAAAAGAATAGGCAGAAGGCAGAAGAAGTGATTAGTCATTAGTCAACAGTCATTAGTAATTAGTTTTGATTAACTAATGACTACTTTTAAGAAACAACATATCAATGAAGTAAGTAAAATATATACTAATGAATATCGACCCTTTCGAATTTGAAGAAACAGATGACATTGAGGATATATTGGATGAAAACGGGGAAGAATCGACCAACGAAGAACGGTATGAACATTACCGTTTTGTGGTTGACAAAGGCCAAAAACCTTTAAGAATTGACAAATTCCTGGTTAATAGAATTGAAAACGCCTCGCGAAACAAAATACAAGAAGCAGCCGCTTCCGGCAGTGTTTTGGTTAACGGAAAATCTGTTAAAGCCAATTACAAAATTAAGCCCGATGACATAGTCACCATTGAAATGTCATGGCCACCCAGAGAAATTGAAATAGTTCCGGAAAATATTCCTCTGGATATTGTATTTGAAGATAACGAGTTAATTGTAGTCAACAAACCCCCTGGCATGGTGGTACATCCCGGTTATGGAAATTACACGGGCACACTGGTAAACGCCCTGGCATGGCACCTTAAAGATCACCCGTGGTTTCAGAGCAAAGATCCACGACCGGGATTGGTACACCGTATCGATAAAGATACCTCAGGCTTATTGGTAGTTGCTAAAACCGAAAATGCTAAAACGCATTTGGCACAACAATTCTTTAATAAAACCACATCTCGAACTTATCAGGCTTTGGTATGGGGAATTGTAAAAGAGGATGAAGGAACTATCGTGGGAAATATTGGAAGAAACCCGCGAGACAGAAAGCAAATGACCGTTTTCCCGGACGACACCCAAGGGAAACCAGCGGTAACCCATTACAAAGTTTTGGAACGACTGGGCTATGTAACTTTATTGGAATGTCGGTTAGAAACCGGAAGAACTCATCAGATTAGAGTTCATTTAAAACATATCGGACATACACTTTTTAACGATGAACGTTACGGGGGCAATCAAATTTTAAAGGGAACGACCTTCACTAAATATCGGCAATTTGTAAAAAATTGCTTTTCGATACTTCCTCGTCAAGCGCTTCATGCTAAAACTTTAGGCTTTCAACATCCTACAACCGGGGAAATGATGGAATTTGATTCGCCTTTACCCGATGACATGACAGCTCTTTTAGAAAAATGGAGAAATTATATTGTGGGAAGAAATTCTGATTAGTGTGCTAATTATATTTTTTAAACCATTTACCCCATAAAAACCACCAACATCAAAAACCGATTTAATTAATCATGAAAAAAAATATCGGAATCATATACGGAGGTTATTCTTCAGAATATGTTGTCAGCAAAAAAAGTGCAGAAGGCATTCGCTCTTTCATTGACGAAAATAAATACAACGTTTATTCGATTCTTCTTGCTCAAGACAAATGGGTTGTGGAAAGCAACCACCAAGAAATACCAATTGACAGAAATGATTTCACTTTTGTCGAAAACGGTAAAAAAATTGCTTTCGATTGCCTTTATATCACCATTCATGGAACACCTGGCGAAGATGGTTTACTACAGGGCTATTTGCAAATGATGGGCATACCTCACACCACTTGTGAACTTTTACCTGCCGCCATTACTTTCAACAAATTTACTTGTAATACCTACCTTAAAGGTTTTGGGGTAGCGGTGGCCGACTCTGTGCTTCTCCGCAAAGGTCGTGAATACAATCCGGAAGATATTATAGAAAAAATAGGCCTTCCGTGTTTTGTAAAACCCAATGCCGGAGGTTCCAGCTTTGGAACCTCTAAAGTTAAATCGCCGGATCAATTACCCCCTGCTATCAACAAAGCTTTTGAAGAAGGAAACGAAACCTTAATTGAATCCTATATTGAAGGAAAAGAAGTAACCTGTGGTATATATAAAACACTTGATCGAGAAGTGATTTTACCCTTAACAGAGGTAATCAGCAAAAATGAATTTTTCGATTTTGATGCCAAATACAATGCTCAAAAAGCGGTAGAAATTACTCCTGCTCGTATTTCAGATGAACTTACCGGTAAAATTCAGAAGATTACTTCTCTTATTTATGAGATTCTCAATTGTAAAGGGATTGTCAGAATGGATTACATCATCACTGATGAAAAGATATATTTGTTGGAGGTTAATACTACTCCGGGAATGACACCTACCAGTTTTATTCCTCAACAAGTTAAGGCATTGGGTTTATCAATGCAGGATGTTTTAACAGAAATAATTGAAGATGCTATTAAACGGCAAAAAAAGGACTAGATATTGTCGGAGAAGAAGTAATTGATTTTCTAAAGCCTATTTTTTATCATAGCTAATTAACAAAAAACCGGATGCATCTCAAAACTTCAAAGATACATCCGGAAAAGGGTGACAGCTGCTTAACAGCTGGTGGTCATTGCTGCTTGGTTGCTTACTTTCTGATTGCATAGCTACTTTCATTTTCTCCAGAGACTAAACTTACATAATAAGTACCGTTAGGAAGAGCTGAAACATCAAATTTTCCTGAATAAGTCAAATCTTTAGGCAAAGAGGTTTCAAATAAAACATTCCCTTTTTCGTCTTTCAGTTTAAGGGTATAGCTATCGAATGACTTATTTAAATAGCTAACAAATAAAAAGTCACTTTTGGTCCAAACTTTAGCCAAAGGAGCTTCAGCTTCCTCGCCTAAAGTCTTAACAACCACTTTGCCATCTTCTACAATAAATTCATCTTTCAGGAAAGTTTTATCCTTACTTTTCAAAACAGCAAAATACTTCCCGTCACTCAACTCAGAAAAATCAAACAATTTGTTGAATCGAGCACTGTTAGATACTTTTCCGCTGTTATAAACTAAATCTCCATTGCTAGTTCTAATTTCAATGGCAAAATCATTCATCTCTTCATTAAGAGCAGTAATCAATGCCAAATCGGTTCTAAGGTATGGATACACCTTAATTTTCCCTTTTGCCGAAACCGGCGTCGCCATTACAGCCAAGGTCACGGCCAAGGCAACCACAGATAAAATCTTTTTTGCTTTCATAACTGATAATTTTTAAGTTAAACATCGTGACTTTTTTAATATCACATTGCAAACATAATCTGGTTTTATTCAGCCACCAAATTTTGAGACCTAAAACTCTTTAATTTTACAAAAGCTTAACTTTACCCCCTTTTTTTTGATGGTTTTATAACAAAACTCTTTATTTTTTTTACAATCACTTAATTTTCGACAGACTTATTTGTATGAAACAATACTTTTTGACAAAACAACCGCTTTCCTCCCCTTTTTGTAATAAATTATAAAAACATCCAACAAAAAAACTCTGGGAACTTTATTATTGTTAAAAAAGAATCGGAATACGAATCTTTATGTCCAATCTTTTTATCGGGAAAAACGCAGAAAAACATAGAGATAGAACAAAAAGCAATAATCAATTTTAATTTCATTTTTTTGCAATAATACTTGCACTGCAACAGTTTTAACATCCAGAAAACACCAATACAGACAATACCATAACTTTCACGTTACCAACACAATAAAAAATTCTCTATAAACACATAGGATGAGTTGTTATGTACAATTCATGATTTTTTCACTAAATTGTGTTGAAACTTTTTATTAATTCTATAAATGAAAATACTATGAATACGTCACAAAACACAACGCCACAAATCACTTTTGCGGGAAACCCGGTAACCCTTGTAGGCACAATTATCAAACCCGGCGATCAAGCACCAGACTTTGAAGTTTTAGGTAATGACCTGAAGCCGGTACATCTTTCCGATTTTAAAGGAAAATTGAAGATCATTGCGGTTTACCCATCCATCGACACAAGTGTTTGTGCAGCGCAGAACAGAAGATTCAACCAGGAAGCCCAAAAATTAGATAATGTAGTAGTATTATCCATTTCCTGTGATCTTCCGTTCGCTCAAAATAGATTTTGTGCTGCCGAAGGCTTAAACAATATAATAACTTTATCCGATCACAGAAAGTTGGATTTTGGACTAAAATATGGATTTGTCATGGAAGAATTTAGGCTTTTGGCTCGCGGAACAGTCATTATCGACCAAAACAATTTGGTTAAATATGTAGAATATGTTCCGGAAGTAACCCATGAACCCAACTATAATGAAGCTTTGAACATTGTCAAATCTTTGCTCTGAGTTGTACCATCCGTTGATTATTTATATAAGTTACTGGCCGTATGGAGCAAACATGAGCAAGAAAGCTCGTCACAAGAAGAACAAAAAAGCAGAGGCAAAAGTGCACAGGCAGATGACAGAAGAAGTTTTCAGTGATTTGTGAATAACTATCAGTGCTGGTAACATTAATGACAAATCACTAAAAACCAATTTTAAGTTCCATCCGGCCAATAATTTAGATAATATTTATATGAATAAACGATGGAAGAAGTTTATTTCTACTAAATTTTAATAATCCATGACAGGTTCTTTAAATAAATAGCGCCGGAAAATAAATTTTATATTTCTACGGGAATACCCATCTTTGTTCTCTGTTTTATTACCTAAAAATCATTATATGAAACTAATTTGTTCTTCAATTTTATTGTTCTGTTTTATTTTATTTGGATGCAATAACAAAACAAAAACAGGGAAAACACAAGAAAAGGCAACATCCGAAGAAACAACTACCCAGTCTCATATCTCTTCTGTTTCTATTCATGAAGCAGCTTTCAACGGAAATTTATCCATTGTAAAAGATCACCTGATCGCTAAAACAAATCCCGACTCAGCCAACGAAAATGGTCAGACACCTCTTATGCTGGCTGCCTTTAATGGTCATACAGAAGTGGTAAAATTACTGGTAAAAAATGGCGCCACCATTAATCGCAGCGATAATAAAGGTCTTACAACGCTCCATTTTGCTGCTTCCGGTCCTTTTCCTGAAACGGTTAAATATTTACTAGACAATGGTGCAGCTATCAATGCAACCGATAAAATAGAGAATTTTACCCCTCTAATGTATGCTGCCTCTGAAGGAAATATGGAAGTTGTAAAAGTATTGATTAAGTATGGTGCAAATCCCAGCCTAAAAGATGTAGACGGTGACAATGCCGCCACTTTTGCTATTCAAAACAATCATCCGGAAATTGGGAAATATCTGAACAACCTACCCCAATAACGAATCTATTCACCTGATTTATATAATAAAATAAAACGAGCATATCAAAATCAGATATTTTATCTGATTTTTGGTATGCTCATTTCATTTTGGAATTAACTATTCAGAAAAGAACTTACTCTTTTAAAGGAAGCCATCGCAAGTACAAATTAAATTTCTGTCACCCCATGCATCATCTATACGTGCTACTGATGGCCAAAATTTATTCTCCTGCACCCACTTAAGTGGAAATGCCGCTTTTTCCCGACTGTAAGAATGTGGCCAATCATCTTTTACAACAACATAGTCGGGATGAGGAGCATTTTTTAAAACATTATCCTCACGATCTGCCAAACCTGCTTCTATTTCTTTTATTTCAGCATAAATTGTTTTGAGTGCTTCCACAAACCTGTCCAGTTCTTCTTTTGACTCACTCTCAGTAGGCTCTACCATCAATGTTCCATGTACCGGAAATGAAACCGTTGGTGCATGATAGCCAAAATCAATCAATCTTTTTGCAATATCAATTTCGGAAACTCCTGTTTTGGCTTTCAATGGCCGGCATTCAAGAATCAGCTCATGACCTACCCTACCCTTCTCGCCGGTGTACAAGACACCATAATCATCTTTCAACTCACAAGCCAGATAATTGGCATTCAGTATGGCAATTTTAGAAGCTTGTGTCAATCCTTCGGGACCCATCATTTTTATATAACCATAAGTAATCGGAAGTATTCCGGGGCTACCCCACGGTGCTGCTGCCACAGCCGATATCCCTTTTCGAGCATTATCGACCACATTATGACCGGGTAAAAACTCTACCAAATGGGAAGCCACAGCTATAGGTCCTACTCCCGGACCACCTCCGCCATGAGGTATGGCAAACGTTTTATGAAGGTTCAGATGACAAACATCGGCACCAATGGCTCCGGGACTGGTAAGTCCAACCTGAGCATTCAGGTTAGCTCCATCCATGTATACCTGTCCCCCGTTTTGATGAATAATATCACAAATTTCCCGTATAGAAGCTTCAAAAACCCCATGAGTGGAAGGATAAGTAACCATCATGCAGGCTAAATTATCCTTATATTTTTCAGCTTTTTCTTTTAAATCCTGAACGTCAATATTTCCTTTCTCATCACACTTTATTACAACCACTTTCATTCCGGCCATAACGGCACTGGCAGGATTGGTCCCATGAGCCGATGATGGAATTAACGCTACATTGCGATGCCCCTGGTTGCGCGATTGATGATATGCACGAATGACCATTAAACCGGCATACTCTCCTGCTGCACCAGAATTGGGTTGTAAACTCACATCCGACAAGCCCGTAATTTCTGTCAAATCACGTTTTAACTCATCCATCATTTCATGATATCCCAAAGCCTGATCCTTCGGTACAAACGGATGGATATTCGCAAACTCTGGCCATGTAAGCGATGCCATTTCCGAAGCAGCATTCAACTTCATTGTACATGATCCCAGGGAAATCATGGAATGAGCAAGCGATATATCTTTTCTTTCCAGTCGCTTTATATATCGCATCATCTCAGTTTCGGAACGATAACGACCAAATACCGGCTGCTGCATAAAAGCGCTCTTACGGACTAATTCCGAGGGAATGGCACTGCTATCTTCTATATTGGTAATATTAACACTATTTTCACCGGCTATTCCTGCAAAAATATCCACCAATTTCTGCACATCACTTTCGGTGGTGGTCTCATCCAAACTGATACCCACTATCGCAGGCTCATCCTCAAAATACCTTATATTTATTGCATTTAACAAAAGATTTTCCTGCAATTCTTTAATCGATACTTCTTTCGGCAATTTAACCCTGATTGTATCGAAGAAAGTCTTATTTAGAGACAAATAGCCATTACCTGACAAGGCCTGGTTCAATTTAACAGCAAGTGCGTGAATCCTACCGGCCATTTCCTTTAACCCATCGGGGCCGTGCCAAACGGCATAAAAACCGGCCATCATAGCCAGTAAGGCCTGAGCTGTACAGATATTGGATGTTGCTCTTTCCCGTTTTATGTGCTGTTCTCGTGTCTGCAACGCCATTCTTAATGCATGACGCCCCGTGGCATCCTTGGAAACCCCGATAATTCGCCCCGGAACATGCCTTTTAAATTCTTCCTTCGTTGCAAAAAAGGCAGCATGAGGGCCGCCATAATACAAAGGCACTCCAAAACGTTGTGAAGAGCCAAAAACAATATCGGCATCCCATTCGCCGGGTGGCGTTATTAATGTGAGGGCCAGCAAATCGGTAGCAACAGCTATCTTGCCTTCACCTTGATGTACTTGTTTGGCAAAATCTTCAAATTGGGTTAATTCTCCATTGGCATCAGGATACTGTACAATAGCTCCGAAATGCTTTGAAGGGTCATACTTTACCTCCTCAACTAAAGCATATTGAAGTTTAATCCCCAGAGGTGCAGACCGGGTTTCCAACACCGCTTTGGTTTGGGGCCATATCCGACGGTCCACCAAACAGGTATCCACGTTTGATTTTACCTGGGAACGGCTGCGGGTATTAAACATCATAATCATCGCCTCGGCTGCTGCAGTCGCCTCATCCAACAACGATGCATTGGCCAGGGGCATACCCGTTAGTTCCGATACCATTGTTTGAAAATTCAGAAGCGCTTCCAAACGACCTTGAGAAATCTCAGCCTGATAGGGGGTATAGGATGTATACCACACAGGATTTTCCAAAACATTGCGAATAATGACCGGCGGTGAAAAGGTATTATAATACCCCATTCCAATGTAGCTCTTAAACACTTTATTTTTAGAGGCTATATTCCGAATTCGATCTAAATATTCCTGCTCGGAAATAGCCGGCGAAAGATTTAATGTTTTCTTTAGTCGAATAGTTTCCGGAACAACCTCATTCACCAGGTCATCCAAAGAACTAACGCCGATTTTTTTAAGCATAAAAGCCACATCCCCGGAATCCGGGCCTATATGCCGGTCTTTAAATTGATTCATTTTTAAACGTTTAGGTTCATCCAACTAACCACAATAGATGCTTTCTTTTCCCTGTAAAAGAAAGATTTTATTACGTTCTGACCTATGATTTTTGTCAAAATAGGTTCTATTGTAAAAAAGGATTGGTCCTTTTTTCATCGCCAATAGTTGTTTTAGGTCCATGTCCGGGATACACAATTACCTCATCGGGTAAGATCATTAAACGAGATTTAATGCCATCAATAAGTTGTTGATGATCGCCCCCCGGTAAATCGGAACGACCGACACTGCCTTTAAACAAGATATCTCCGGCAAGCAAGACTTTATCTTCGGCAGAGTAAAAAGCTATTCCTCCGGGTGAATGTCCCGGAACATGTATAACTTCAAATTTTGCATTACCCAATTCTACCTCATCACCATGTTTAAGAAAAACCGACGGGAAAGGTGGATTTTCTTCTACTTCCATACCGAAGGATGCTGCCATACTTTGCGTCTGATCAATAAGAAAAGTATCACCTTCATGCGCCATTGGCTGTAGTCCGTATTTTTCTGATACGAATCTTATGCCCAGCACATGATCAACGTGTAAATGAGTTTGAAGTAATAGTCGGGGTTTTACTTTTAACTCTGTAATTTTTTCTTCCAATCGGCTCCGCTCATGATCAAATAACATCCCCGGATCTACAATCGCTCCTTCTCCCGTTTCGGTATAAACTATGTAGGTATTCTCCTGAAAAGGATTAAAAACCAGACACTCTATCTTCAGCATATTGCAATTATTTAAATTATCATTTTTTTACATAATATATTATTGTCCAATATAAGCTTCACAGCATCCACATCCACAACACAAAGTGGATTCCTCATTTAAGTGTTAATCAAACATGACGAAATATTTAAATTAAGACAGAAACGATTCCCGTCGCTATTTTATGATTTATTTAGCAATTCCTTTCAGCATTGGCACAAAAGCAAATTCACCGAATGTTTCCTGTTCGAAGTTATCTTCAGTTAAACGTTTAATACGCGTCATTGTTTGAGAGCCTTCTCCTAACGGAACAACTAATAATCCCTCTGTTTTAAGTTGAAGCAATAATGCGGCAGGCACGTTTTTAACTGCAGCGGTTACAATTATTTTATCAAAAGGAGCAAAGTTTGGAAGGCCTTCATATCCATCCCCCAAAAACAATCGAATATTTCGATAACCAATAGATTTCAACAATCGACTTGTTTTTTGGTATAACAAAGATTGACGTTCAACAGAAAAAACCCTGGCACCCATTTCCGACAATACAGCCGCCTGATAACCGGAACCTGTCCCTATTTCTAAAACTTTCTCACCAGGTCTGACTTTCAATAATGAAGACTGAACTGCAACTGTATACGGCTGAGATATGGTTTGCCCCTCGCCTATAGGGAATGCCTGATCTTTATAGGCCAAATTCACAAACGATTTATCCATAAACAGATGTCGAGGAACCTTACCTATTGCCTCTAATACCCTCTCATCAGTTATGCCTTTTTTCCTAATCTCGTTTACAAGCCTTTGCCGCAAACCTTTATACCGAAACGAATCCTCAAAATCCATAATCAACTTAAAAAATATATTCTTGAATATCTGATGTAGATTTTTTTAACCCATTGACTCTATAACAAACTCATAAAATAACTACTTTTATCGGGTTTGGACAACAACCTAAATTAAAATCCTCTCTGCCAAAAACTTTACACCCTCAAAATACCAACTCTCAATATTCTTTTAGTTTCTTTTCAAATCTTAATCGTATACCTACATAAAGTACAAAGCGGGACTGTTTTTTGAGTTTAAACAGCCCCGCTAAAATACAAATTCTTCTATTTTACTTTATTGTTTAACTATTTTCTCTCTATAAACCCCTCCTGCATCATCCACAATCTCAACAATATATAAACCATTCGCCAAACCGGAAAGATTAATTACAGATTCCTTATTTAGATTGTTTCGGGTAATTATCTTACTACCGGAAATATCATAAATAACGATTCTCTGCAGTCGATGCTCGTTTTTTGTCGACACATACAAATTATCCAGAAATGGATTAGGGAAAACATAAATGTCATTATCGACTGCTATTACCTCTGAGCCTGAGGATGTCACACTTTCAAATCCTTCAAGTTTCGTTGAAGTTAAAAAAGCAAAATCGCCGGGATTCAGAGTTATTTCAACCCCTTCAGAACCAACCAACAAACTATCGCCCTTGAAATGATTATACCACCATCCTGTTTGATTTAATTGAGGCGTTACAGGTACAGGCTCCAATCCAAAATTTCCTACCAAACAAATATCCACATCACTACCGTCAAGGAAAATTTGCTTAACTTCTCCGTCTACATCCAATTCGAAATCGGAAGTAGAAAATGCATCATAGCTCTTTTTTAAATCAATAATTTTAGCAAAAGTTCGCCACAAATCTTCCCGATCAGGGTCATCAAGATATTCCCATTTAGGTGGTTTCTGAGACAGGCGACCCCCATCATCAATACTTATATCATACCCCATTTCACCGAACTGCCAAATCATCTTCGGACCGGGGATAGACATCAAAAAGACAGCAGCCATTCCAAACCTGTCGGCAGCATTTTCCAAAGTTTTTACATCATAACTGCCGGATGTGTTGCCATAAGTTTGCGCTTTATACATCAAACGTTCCTCATCATGACTTTCCATATAGGCCACAACATTGGGATTGTTCCACCCCCTCTGTTTATATGAAGCCCATGTGAAATCGGATTTACCGTCTTCATGATAGCCCATAACGGCTTCCCCAAAAGAATAATTCATATTTCCCCACAGTAAAATGCCATGATCGGAAAGTACTTTTTCTTCTGAATTTTCCGAAAGGTGTTCGAAAATCACATAGGCATCCGGATTGCGTTCCCATATCTCATCAGCCATACGCTTCAAAATGGATATTCTGGAAGCATCGTAATCGCTTGCCCAGGAAGTAGGCCCATAAATGGTATTGGTAAAACCTTTGGTAAAATCGAAGCGAAATCCGTCTACTCTCAGCTCACTCATCCAGAAAGAGGTGATACTATCAACCAACTCTTGAGTGTAGGGACTCTCATGGTTAAAATCATATCCCCATTGTGCGTCCGGGTTTTGCATGTTATGTTCCCTGTTATACCATGGATTATTTTCAGCAGGTTTACCATCCTCAAGGTACATCTGCACCAAAGGCGACTGGCCGTAACTATGGTTTAAAACCATATCCATTATCACGGCAATTCCCCGAGCATGGCACTCATCTACAAATTTTTTAAAGTCATTAAAAGTTCCATAGGCTTTATCGGTAGCAAAATAGAATGAAGGATTATATCCCCAGCTGTCATTACCTTCAAATTCGTTAAAGGGCATCAGCTCAATGGCATTAACCCCCAGCCTTTGCAGATAATCAAGAGTATCTGTAACGGTTTTGATATCCTGGTTTTCGGTAAAATCACGTATGAGTAATTCGTAGATTATAAGATCTTCAGGTTCGGGTGGGGTAAAATCATCTGTTTGCCATTCATACTCTTCAGGCGTGGTTGTAAAAACTGAAACGATACCATCGGCACCATCGGCCTCGGGATAAGATTTCAGGTTGGGATAAATTCGTTCAGGAATATATTGATCGTTCCATGGGTCAAGAACCTTATTGGTATAAGGGTCAGCCACCTTTATCTCGCCATCAATATAATATTGATAAGCATATTCCACATCCGGTTCCAGGCCGGTAAGCGTTAACCAAAACAGCTCACCATCTTTTTTCATCTGAGCATCCGGACGGGGCTCCCAGTCATTGAAATCACCCAACACATATACATATGATTTAAAAGGTGCCTGCAGAACCAATGTTACACTATTATCATTTAAAATATTAACTCCTTTTCGCATGCCTGAAGGAACAGGTTCTTCAACCACCGGCTCCCGGATATAAAAATCAACAGTGTCGGCATCTGTTTCCCCCTCATCATTTGTGGCGATAAGGATTAGCTGATGACTACCGTCGGTGGGAGCACCAAAAGAATAACTCAATTCTGACGATTCTGTTGAAGCTACGGACGTGCCATCATAAAGCAGTTCGAGTCCAGCAGCCTCCTGTCCATAACCTTCGACCTCAATCGTCTGACCGGGTTCAAAAAGAGAACCGTCGGCAGGTTTAGACAATAAAGCAGTAAGCTTGGGTTCATATACATCCACAAAAATATCTTTGCTGCCGGTATCTTTTCCTTCCAGGTAGGACCCGTTCACCGGCTCGCCACTGCGAAAAACAAAGGCCAGCTTCAAGACTTTTTCGTTCTCAGGAACATCATAATAAGTCCGAATATCCGGCGATATGGTCAACTTATAGGTGTTGGCATCTATACGCTCTAGCTTTGTCTGGGACATATTCTCTCCCCAGCCAGAAACTACATGTTTCCAATCTGATGAACTCGTACTTTCATTGGTTATCACCCCGGTATGTGCGTACACATCGCCGTCATAATCTTTCAATCCGGCAGTTCCTCTATCAGCATAAAAGGTAACAATTACCTGGTCGTCCTCTGTTGGCAGTGCTGGTTCGGTAGTTACGACCTGGCTATATCCCTGGCAATACAATAATCCTAAGACAAAAATAAGAATGGTAAAGTTTTTCATAATAACTGTTTTTTGCCCCCAAAAGGTCGTTATCATTAATTTTAAGATTCAGATCCCAAACAGCAAACAATCATCATATAAAGCAATAAAGACAATTTGGGTTGATGAAAAGAAAGCTACATGCAGTAAAAAATCGACAACTTATGCAGTATAAATACATACTTCCCGTAGAAAATATTCTTTAATGATGAAACAACATAACCCAATGATGTACAACAAAAAGAAAAGAGTTATATTTTAGGTCATGCAGGTTTTAATCGGTCAACAGCCTTAGAAAGCTTGATTCAAATAAAAGCAAAATGGGCATCTTAGCGCGTGAAGATGCCCATTTTTTTATAAAATATTATTCAATAGTTCCGGTTCCGGCATTGAAATCAAGAGTAATAACGCTACCGGCTTCTACAGTCACTCGTTCCTGATCAGGTCCTGTACCTCGATAAACAATTTCACCATCCAAAATGATAAATTCCCTTGTCCACCAGTCGCTTGTTGCAGCAGAAGAACCGGCATACATCCTTAATTCTCCGGTAGCAGTGGTAGTAATAGTCATTTTGTCGCCCGAAACAGTAAAAGGATAAGTTTCTGTATCCCAACTACCGAAGCAGTCGCCTATTCCATAAACCTGAGCCGGTTCAATGGTGATAGTTCCTGCTGCCATATCGATATAAACCATATAGATTCCATCTTCCGGGACAAAAGCATTTCCATCTGATTCAGTGTAGCCGATAGCTTCATCCAGCATGAAGAAATCTTCACCCCAGGCTCTTGACGGACTCCACTTAAATCCATTGGCCGCATTGAAATAACGTATACACCAAAAGGCTCCTTCAACACCATAAACCGGTGTCATTTCCACTACTTCTTCTGAATTCCAATCCCATCCTCCAAAATCGGTTCCTATCATATACATAGTTTCCGGATATTCGGGAGGTACAACATAGGCGGTAAAAGTAAATTCCTTTACGTTTGAATATAGGGGTTCGACTGGACTGTCAAACGAAATAGAATTAATAGAAGCTTTTATTCGTACATAAAAAGTAATTTCGCTTGTTTCTGTGACAAAGTTTGCAGCCGCATCATTAATGATACCCGCAGTTATAAGCGCTGTAGTATCGCCATTTACAGAAGTTATTTCTACCGCATTCTCAAATGACTCAGACACGTCAACTTCAACAGCATAATTAATAGCGGCAGAATAACCATAATCAACGGCTGTCCATTGCCACTGGGCAACCGAATCATCAGCATTCATGTTTTCATCCACAACATACCCCTGTCCACTTAATTCCTGAAGAACAGGAGCAGAAATATCCGATTTCATTATTACTTGGTCTTCATCGTCACATCCGATGAAAAAAGCAACCAGTAACAACGACCATAATATTGTATTTCTCATTGCTATTTCTTTTTCAGTTTTTAATAATTCTTCCGATTCAAGCCCCTCATTTCTCTGCGAAAAACTTAGGCTTCTAAGGTTATAAGGTTGAAACCGGCACCTCAATCCGGTTTCAAACCTGTAAAATAAGCTCAATTTAAATGACTATGAGTATTATTTATATCCTTCGTTTTGTTCCAGATTTAGATTGGACCCCATATCATCTGATGGGATTGGATATACATCACGATAAGAATCTACACTACGCCCCTCTTGAACGCCGCCTTTCCAGGGCCAAATATAGGACGAGCCGGTAAACTTACCGAAACGTACCATATCAGAGCGACGGTGTGCTTCATAGAACAATTCTCTTCCGCGCTCTTCAAAGATGAAATCAAGAGTCAGGTCACTGCTTGTAATAGTTGCCAGTGAACTATTTTCACCATATGCTCTGGCCCTTAAGTCATTAATAAGCTGAAGAGCTGTGGTTTCATCGCCACCGGAACCTCCCCGAAGTACTGCTTCGGCATAGTTCAAATAAATTTCACCAAGTCTAAACAACGGAAAATCGGTATAAGCAATATTGGAAGGAGGATATGTTCCGTCACTATAGACATTATAATACTTGACCACCGGGATTCCATTGTCTTTAAACAAAGATGGTGATTCAATTTCCACATTTTCGGTGTATTCCAATTCCAACATGGAGAATCGGGCATCCAATTCTTTGTCACTTTCTTGTTCAAAAGTTTCCAAAAGAGAAGATCTGGCCCGGTTTCCTTGCCATGCACCTACGGCATTTACTTCTGTCTGCATATCAGAAGGGATGGTACTGCTTAAAAGAAAGGTCATCCCCCCCCAGGTTTGCGTATCATCACCCTCATATCTAATGGGGAAAATCATTTCCTTTGAATTATGGTTGTCAGCTTTAAATACATTTCCATAAACACTTTCAAGCTCGTATTGCGCATCCAAAACCTTTTTACTGTAGGTTATAGACTCAGAATATTTGGGTTCACCAATATAAGCTTCGGCATTTAGATACAACCTTGAAAGCAGGGCCCAGTTAGCAGCCTTATGCGCTCTGCCATAATTGGCATTATCATAACCAACAATGGGGTCAAGCATATCCTCCTCACAATCTAATAATTCACTCTCAATATAGTCAAATACTTCATCAGCACTTTTTTGGATAGGAGCATCTTTACCCATTTCGTTCTCTTCAGTCACAAAAGGCACATTACGGAACATATCCAACAAATAATAATAAGCTAATGCGCGATGAAATCTTGCTTCAGCACGGTACTGAGTAATAACCGCCTTAGTACTCTCATCAACCCCACGTGATGACAACTTATCATCGGTAGTCTGACGCAAAAACTCATTGGCCAGATTAATCTGATAATACAATCTGTAATAAAATCCTTTGATGAATACATTACCCGAGCCCCAAGTCATATTATTTAATTCAGGAATACCGGCATCCCCCCAAGCACAATGTGCCTCATCGGTAGGCAATTCCTGAAGATTCCATAATCCTCTGAGAAAAGATGCCTGACTTCCACCGTCTACACCTGCCACATCTGGGTCTCCGTCTCCAGCACTATTTCCACTAATAGCTAATCCGGCATATATCTTTGCAATACTTTCCTGATAGGGTCCCAGTTCACTCCCATAAACAATCTCCGCTACCAATTCATCCTCATCCAATGGTATGGTATCCAGATCGTCGGTACAAGCAACACCCAATAACAACAGGAGTGAGAAAAATCCTACAATAAGTTTATATTTTTTTACTTTCATGATTCCCTCTTTTTAGAAATTTAAACTTAAGCCAATGATAAATACCCTAGGGTTGGGATAAATGTTATTGTCGATCCCGTCATTTCCAAATTCGGGATCTAGTCCATCATAATCGGTGATAACAAACGGGTTTTCTACTGTAAATGAAACTCTGGCCATTTGTTCCTTGCCCCATAGACCCAAATTATCAAAGGTATATCCCAAAGAAATGTTGTCCATCTTTAAAAACGAAGCTTCTTGAACATAATAGCTGGAACGATATCTTACGTTTTCAAAATCGGTATATTTGGCTGAGGTAACTCTGTTTTTCAGGAATCCCGAAGGATCATAAATGGTGTTGTGCGCTTCGCGATTAGATTGAACATTATTGTAAGCGTAATTGCCAATATGTGACCTTAATGAGAAATTAAAATCCCAATTTTTATAATTTAACTGAGAAGAAAGGCCCATAATGAAATCAGGATCAGCTTTTTTGTAAGCGATACGGTCCTGCTCGGTTATCTCCCCATCCCCATTTTGGTCTACATAAGCACCTTCAACAGGTTTACCCGACTCATCGTAAACTTGTTCAAAAACGTAGAACGATCCTGCCGGTTGTCCCACTTGGTGAATCAAAATATTATTTCCGGTACCACCATCAATGCCTCCATGTTCAACACCAACATAATCGGGGTCATCATTGATAGTCAGTTTTTTAATCTCATTTTTATTATAGGCGATATTGTAGCTTAAAATCCAACTAAAGTCTTTTTCAGCAAGGGGACGACCGGTAATAGAGAATTCAACACCTTTATTGGTTAACTCCCCTACATTGGTCAAAAGTTGGTTACTAAAATTAGTTCCGGCAGGAATAGCCACGGTATTTAGCAAATCTTCGGTTTCCCGGTAATAGAAATCCAACGTACCACTAATTCTGTTACCTAAGAAACCATAATCTACGCCCACATTGTAAGTGGTTGTTTCCTCCCATTTGAGATTTTCATCATAGGCCAAAGGACGCAATAATCTAACTATCGTATCTCCAAAATAGTAATTGGCGCCTGCCGTACTGTAACTATAACGTCCCATCCAGGGATAGTCACCTTGTCCAAGACTTTGCTGACCGGTAACCCCGTAACTCAGTCTTAACTTAAGGTCAGAAACAACATCAGACCCTTCGAGGAAAGATTCATTAGATATTTTCCAGGCCAAAGCAGCGGAAGGGAATAATCCCCACTGATTGTCGGGGCTAAAACGTGATGATCCGTCATTCCGCAATGAAAAGGTTACAAAATACTTCTGAGCATAATTGTAATTCAACCGGCCAAAAAAGGAAATCACATATGACTCGGTTGAATAATCATAACCATCTTTATAAAATTCTTCGTCTGTTTCCAACGCTTTTTCCGCAGAATAAGGATATTCATTCTCCTCGTCTCTATAAAATTTCTGCCAGGAATATCCTCCCATAACATCAAAATGATGTGCAGCAAAATCTCGATTATAATTCAGGTAAAAATCGAGTAAGTAATTTTCCTTTGTCTGAGAATAACTACTGTTTTCGCCCCATCCGGCTTTATTATTACCCCAAACATAACTCATAGGTGAATTGTCGGCATAAATAACATCGCCATCGCTTTTAGATACATCGTATCCTACGTTCAAATTTGCATTCAGCCCGTCTAAAAACAAAAACTTATAATCGATTTGTGCATTTCCAATGCTTCGATATACAGTCGACTCGTCTTCTTTTTGCTCTAACACGGCAACCGGATTGGCCAAACCTATATCGATAGGAGTACCATCCTCTTTTAAAGACATATAATAACCATTTCCATAGGGAGAATCCGCATAAATGGGTTGAGTAGGATCAAACTGAGTAGCCGAACCAATAGCGCCGGTATCCGCAAATCTGTTGGTATTATACACTCCTTTTACATTTAACTTTACACTTAAACGGTTATCCAGAAACTTCGGACTTAAATTTAACGCACCTGTAGTACGTTCCATCTTAGATGTCTTCAGAATTCCCTCTTCACTGGTATACCCAACAGAAACTCTATAGGGAATATCTTTTAAGCTTCCCGAGAAACTTATATTATGATCGGTGCTTAAAGCTGTTTGGAAAATTTCTTCCTGCCAATCGGTAGAATAATCTCCCAAAGCTGCCACTTGTTCACTTCCTGCACCAAAAAGGTCAGTAACATATTGGCGGAACTCATCTGCACCCATAACATCCACAGTACCTCGCTTGGTGCTTACAGCAAAATTCCCATTGTAGGATACCCGCATTTTACCTTTAGAACCTTCTTTAGTAGTAATAATTATCACACCATTAGAAGCTCTTGAACCATAAATAGCAGTGGCTGATGCATCTTTTAAAACCGTGAAAGTTTTAATATCATTAGGATGGATAGAGCTTAATGGATCTGCCATACCATTTATACCTGTAGAATTATCCACAGGAACGCCGTCAATTACAATTAGGGGATCATTACTTGCTGACATGGAAGAACCACCCCTAATTCGAATCGTGGCTCCGGCACCAGGTGCACCACCCGAACTAACCACACTTACTCCGGCTACTTTCCCCGAGATAAGATCTGATGGTGAAGTAGCTAACCCCCTATTTAATTTAGAGGCATCAACAGCTGTTACCGAACCGGTCAAATCTTCCTTCTTCACAGTCCCGTAACCTATAACCACCACTTCTTCCAGACCCAACACATCGGGTGCAAGAGCAACATTTATCACTTCTCTGTCACCAACAGGTTCCTCAATGGATTTATACCCTACAAACGAGAAGACCAGAACATCATTGGGTGTCACTTCAATAGAATAGGTTCCGTCAACCTGAGTGATAACCCCCTCAAACGTTCCTTTTTTTACGACAGTTACTCCCGGTAACGGACCTCCGGTATCTGCATCCGTTACAATTCCTGTTACCATTCTTTCTTGGGCAGTGGCTCCGGTATAGATGCCCAGACCTATTAAAAGAAACAGGATTTTAAAGAAATTAAACTGTTTTTTCATAAAACTTTGATTTAAAATAAACTTGATTAAAAATCCTTGGGTAATGTCCTTACAATTTATAAGAACTCTTTGTTCGGTATTTTTTCTACTATCTACAACTCCGCCGGATAATATTTTTTTAATGTCGTTACATTTTTACCGGCTATAATTTTCTTTCTTCATTCACAAAATTAGGTCAATCCGATGCATTAATAAACATTTGTTAACATTAAAATTCCATTTTTTTAAGAAAAAATCCCGCAAACGAAACCGCAAACGTTTGCGGTTTCGTTTGCGGGAAAAGACTCTGTTTTAAAACATTTCTTTGTTTTCTCTGCAATCGTTTTCGATAACACAAACAAATCAACTATTTAACATTTCCCTTTCACCTACTTTTAATTTTAATCCTAAAAGTTTTCTTATTCCTATTCAAAACAACATCCAATAACATCATAAAATCCTGGGATACAACATAATTTTTTAGTCCTTGAATAACACAGTGGATATAAAACAATATATTATAGGAAGTTACACATATTTTAGCGGATCAAGCAATCCATTAATTAGTTAATTTCCATTTTGTTAAATAATTTTAATTAATTGGGCAAAAAAATAATGTTATGTATGCAATTAACAATTTTTCGTTTCAAATCATAATTTGCCATAATTATTTAACTCACTAATATTTGCCGTTCCTCAAAAATTTTCGACCCCCTTTCCCTCTTTTTTATATCTTGAAATTGTTATATATTTATAATCTGCGAAACAAAACGCCAACAACATTGCACACATGAAATCGAATCACATAACGCTCAAAGATATAGCCCGAATACTGGAATTATCTCCCTCAACGGTTTCGAGGGCATTAAAAGATCACCCCGACATAAATGAAGAAACCAAACGATTGGTAAAAACCTTCGCCAAAAAGGTTAACTATCGCCCAAATGCTTTGGCTTTAAGTCTGAGAAGACAAAAAACCAACACCATAGGATTGATCATTCCCGAGATTGTCCACCATTTTTTTTCATCAGTTATTAGTGGAATCGAAGATTTGGCTTATGGAGAGGGCTACAATGTCATGATCTGTCAGTCAAATGAAAACTACCAGCGCGAAGTTATCGACACGCAGGCATTGGTTGACCATCGGGTTGACGGGATACTGGTTTCGGTGAGCAAAACCACTAAAGATTTCACCCATCTCAAAAGAGCTCATGAAAACGGAATCCCAATGGTTTTTTTTGATCGTGTATGTGAAGATATAACCACCGACCGGGTTATCACCGATGACTTTAAGGGCGCACATATTGCCACCTCTCACCTAATTGAACGGGGCTGTAGTAATATATTACATCTGGCGGCGCCCCAACACCTTATTATTGGAAGCCAGCGTGCAGAAGGTTACAAACAAGCGCTTAAAGACAATAACCTATCAGTAAAAGAAGAGTTCCTTATTAAATGTGATACACGTGAATATGTATTCAGTCTTAAAGACCATCTTCTAAAACTTATCAAAGAGCAGAACATCGACGGGATTTTTGCGGTTAACGACAGCACTGCTATTGCAGCCATGCAGGTCCTTCAGGCGGCAGGCTATGACATCCCGCGTCAGATCAAAGTAGTTGGCTTTGGAGACGGACCTAACGCAGAAATTGCCTATCCACCTCTAACCACCGTCGAACAAAAAGGTTATGAAACCGGCCGTGAAGCCATGCGTCTGTTGTTGCATCGCCTCGAAAATCCGGATTTGGGAATCGACTATTCCACAAAAGTTTTCACCCCTACTTTAAAATTACGACAATCAACTTAACAGATAATTTCCTAATACAAAGTCCCGAAAACGTTTGCAATATAACTTTGTTTAATTTTTATCATCTTCCCAACCTTGTCAGACATACTGAATATACTGACTTACAGAATAAAAACCCATACTGTAAACCTTTTTAATTTTCATTTTTAACCAATAAATAACATTTATCCTTACATTTGCATTGTTCGGTATTTTTCTTCTTTCTACAATTCCGAATGTTCTTTAAAAAGATCATCTACCTTTTTGAGGTGGAACGAATAAATTGTGGGTATTTTCCCGCTTTCTTTCTTCCCTTACAATTTACTTTAATAACATAATTAAATTAAGGCATGGGATTTCCATACCCGGCAGGCCGGGTAAATATTCCTTAATATAAAAAGAAGAATCATCCGGCAGGTTTGACTCTTAGTATTTAAGGGGATACAACGTTTCCGGACATGGAATTTCAGCCGACCATAAAATGCAATGGTAAATAATACCATCAACAATTCTGATTTAAAGGAAATCGAAGAACTATGAACAAATTACCACGGCTAACCAGGGCCCAGATTTGGAATATGAGTCTTGGTTTTTTAGGAATACAATTTGGCTTTGCGCTTCAAAATGCAAATGCCAGTCGTATCCTTCAAACATTTGGTGCCAACATCGAACATCTTGGATGGTTTTGGCTGGCAGCGCCTATTACCGGAATGATTGTCCAGCCGATTATCGGGCACTACAGTGACCGCACCTGGAACAGGCTGGGCCGCCGACGTCCTTATTTCCTGGCAGGGGCTATTTTCGCCGCTTTGGCTTTGGTCTTTATGCCCAATGCCGAAATGCTGGCCGCCATTATTCCACCCATGTTTGTAGGCGCAGGCATGTTAATGATTATGGATGCTTCGTTCAACGTATCCATGGAACCGTTTCGTGCCCTGGTGGCCGACAAGTTGCCGCTCGATCAACGAACCGCAGGCTTTGCAGTTCAATCGACACTCATAGGCATAGGAGCGGTGGTAGGCTCGTGGATAACCTACATTTTGGCAGAGTGGTTGAATGTCTCAAAAGTAGCACCTGAAGGCAGTGTCCCCGACAATGTCATCTTCTCATTTTATATAGGTGCTGCGGTTTTGGTCATTACCATTTTATGGACCGTCTTTACAACCAAGGAGTATTCACCCAAAGAGATGGAAGCCTTTCATGGTCCCGAAAAACTTGAGCCTGCCGGAAAGAAGGTGATTGGTATTGTACAGATATTCAAAGATTTCATTGCCATGCCGAAGACCATGAAGCAACTGGGGCTGGTGCAATTTTTTTCATGGCTCGCCCTCTTCGGAATGTGGGTTTATACCACCCCCGCCATTGCACAACATGTATACAATCTGCCGGTTTCCGATACCAGTTCGGCCGCTTATAACGATGCCGGCAACTGGGTTGGTGTTTTATTTGGTGTTTACAACGGAGTGGCGGCACTCTACGCCTTGCTGCTTCCTTTCATTGCCAAAAAAACCAGCAGAAAAACGGCTCATGCCATTTCTCTGCTTTTTGGTGCAGCAGGATTGATATCCATTTATTTCATCAACGACCCTGTCATGCTCATCTTGCCAATGATTGGCGTAGGGATAGCCTGGGCAAGTATCCTTTCCATGCCTTATGCCATCCTTTCGGGAGCATTGCCACCCGCTAAAATGGGCATTTACATGGGGTTATTTAATTTTTTCATCACCATACCACAAATAGTAAACGGTGTATTTAGCGGACCTATTATAAAAGTATGGTTTAACTCGCAGGCCATTTATGCATTGGTCATTGCCGGAGTTAGCCTGATAATTGCCGCTGTTTCAGTCCATTTTGTTGAAGATAAAGAAGATTAACCGATGATAGAAGCGTGTATTTTTGATTTAGACGGAGTAATTGTTGATACGGCGCGTTACCACTACATTGCCTGGAAAGAACTCGCCGATGAATTGGGTATTGAATTTACCGAAAAAGACAATGAACGCCTCAAAGGTGTCAGCCGAATGCGGTCGCTCGACATCCTGCTGGAAATTGGAGGGTTAACTCTTCCACCACAGAAAAAAGAAGAATTGGCTCAAAAGAAAAACGAAAACTATCGTTCCTATATTCTGAAAATGACACCCGAAGAAATTCTTCCGGGGGCATTAAAATTCATCCGTGAACTAAAAAACAACGATATATTAATCGCCCTTGGGTCGGCCAGTAAAAATGCCATGACCATTCTCGACCGGCTGGAGCTTACCCCCTGGTTCGATGCCATCATCGACGGCACCAAAGTAACGGCGGCAAAACCTGACCCCGAAGTCTTTTTAAAAGGTGCTGAAGCATTAAATGCCAACCCTGCAAATTGCGTTGTATTCGAAGATGCCGAAGCCGGCGTTGAAGCAGCCCTGCGCGGAGGTATGAAATGCGTCGGCATAGGTTCGCCCAAAACATTGAGTAAGGCTCATCTGGTAGTCTCAGGACTGCATGAGATGAATATTACCAAACTATCACAATTATAAAAGTTATTGCAACATAAGAGTTTAAATGTGGCCAGGTCACCTTTAATATTTTAATGAGATGATGAGACAATATTTGAAGAAAGACGAGTGGAAAATTATTGAGGAAGGATTTAATCCTGAGCATCATACAGCCTCGGAAAGCATTTTCAGTCTGGGAAACGGCCAAATGGGGCAAAGGGCCAACTTCGAAGAGGCTTGGAGTGGTCCGACACTTAGAGGCAGTTACATTGCCGGTGTCTATTATCCTGATAAAACCCGTGTGGGATGGTGGAAAAACGGTTACCCCGAATACTTTGCTAAAGTTATTAACTCGCCCAACTGGATTGGCATCGATGTAAATATTAATGATGAAACCCTCGATTTATTTAAAGTGTCGAAAGTGGAAAATTTTGTCCGCATCCTCGACATGAAAAAAGGGGTATTACAGCGTCAATTCACCGCCACCCTTAACAATGGCATCAGGGTATCGGTCACCACCGAACGGTTCCTGAGTATGGAACGACCCGAGGTGGGCGCTATCCGATTCTCTGTTACACCTGAAAATGACGATTGCAATTTAATTATAACCCCCTTTATCGATGGCGACGTCAAAAACGAAGATGCCAATTACGATGAAAAATTCTGGAATATACTCTCTGCTGAAGCATCAGCTTTTGAAGCATCGCTCTTATCACAAACCAAAAAGCTCGACTTCAGAGTCGGATTTGCTGCTAAAAGCATAATTACTGGCGGAGAAACTTCGAATATTCAACCCATACAAAACGCCACTTTTGCCGGTAATCAAATTTCCCTGAAGGCAAAAAAAGGCGAAAAAATCATCGTCAACAAATATGTTGGCGTGTGCAGTTCTTTATATCACCCCGCGGAACAACTGCTATCTCAAGCAAAAAAACAAGCGTCTGAAGCAGCAGAGGTCGGTTTCGACAACCTTTTGACTGAACATGCAGCCCATTGGGAAAACATTTGGAAACACAGTGACATTAAAATTTTGGGAGATGTCGCGGCTCAGCAAGGTATCCGATTCAATATTTTCCAACTTAACCAAACATATACCGGCAAAGACGAACGGTTAAACATCGGTCCCAAAGGTTTTACCGGTGAAAAATACGGAGGCAGTACCTACTGGGATACCGAAGCATACTGTATCCCCTTCTTCCTGATGACAGCACCGCAAAAAGTGGTTAAAAACTTGCTTATTTACCGGTACAAACATTTGGGAAAAGCCATCGAAAACGCTCAAAAACTGGGGTTCACCGATGGAGCTGCGCTTTACCCTATGGTAACCATGAATGGTGAAGAGTGTCACAACGAATGGGAAATAACATTCGAAGAAATTCACCGAAACGGTGCCATTGCTTTCGCCATTCACAATTACATACGCCACACGGGCGATGATGCATATCTGGAACAGTACGGGTTGGAAGTCCTCATTGGCATCGCTCGTTTCTGGAGTCAACGGGCTACATACTCACAGGAAAAACAAAAATTTGTTATCCTGGGCGTTACCGGCCCCAACGAATATGAAAACAACGTTAACAACAACTGGTATACCAATAAAATAGCACAATGGTGTCTCAACTATGCCAGAGAGGCCATCGACATCGTTGAAAAAAACAATCCTCAAAGATTGGAAGAAATCATCAAAAAGGTCAAACTCGACAGAAACACGGAAACAAATATGTGGAAGTCGGTGGCCGACAATCTTTATTTTCCTTATTACGAGGAAGAAGGTATTTTCCTTCAGCAAGATGGGTATATGGACAAAGAACAAATCACTACCGATGAGTTGAGTCCTTCCATCCGACCTCTGAATCAGCACTGGTCATGGGATCGCATCCTTCGGTCCTGTTTCATTAAACAAGCGGATACTTTACAAGGTATCTACCTCTTCGAAGAAGAGTACGACACAGAAACCATTCGTCGGAATTTTGCTTTTTACGAACCACGCACGGTTCACGAATCATCACTCTCGCCATGTGTTCACAGTATTCTGGCTGCACGTATCGGCAACGTTGACAAAGCCTATGAACTGTATCTTCGTACCAGTCGTCTCGACCTGGATGATTACAACCGTGAGGTACACGAAGGATTACACATCACCAGCATGGCAGGAACCTGGATGTCGATAGTGGAAGGTTTTGGAGGCAAACGCGTTTACGACGACCGTAAATTACGGTTAGCACCATGCATCCCCGAACAATGGCATGAGTATTCGTTCCGTATCCGTTTCAGAGGGAACGATTTGGAAGTGAGAGTCAATCAAGAACAAGTTGAAATCACTTGTCATGGTACCGGCAGCACATCACTTTTGCTATACAATGAAGAAGTCGATATTCCGGCTGGCAAATCTATTTGTAAACCCTTAATTAACAACTATTATGCTAAAAATTAAAGTTAATTCTTTATGGATATTATTGGCGCTGACAGTAACTCTTAACACTGTCAACGCTGCTTCAAAAATTAAAGACCGTTTGGAGCCCCCATCCTGGTGGATCGGGTTTAAGAATCCGGTGGTGCAGCTGATGGCGTATAGTGAAAATATTGGTTTACTGCGTCCCGAAATCGACCATCCGGGGCTTTCCATCCAAAAAATCACCGCTGTCAAAAATCCCAATTATCTTTTCATTGATGTACTGATAGATGACAATGCCGCCCCGGGAACTGTGGAAATAGAGTTTAAGGATGGAAAAAGGACTAAGAAAACCATGTCTTTTGAACTGCTGCAGCGGCGCGAAGGCTCAGCCTGCCGTGAAGGCTTTAACAGTTCGGATGCCATTTATCTGATTATGCCCGACCGTTTTGCCAACGGTAACCCCTCGAACGATGACGTGCCGGGAATGCTCGAAAAGGCTGACCGCGATGCCCCTTATGGCCGCCACGGCGGAGACCTGGAGGGCATCATCCAACATCTCGACTACATTGTTGATATGGGATTTACCGCCATATGGCTTAACCCCGTGCTGGAAAACAACATGCCCGAATCTTCTTACCACGGTTATGCCACAACCGACTACTACAAAATAGATCCACGTTTCGGGTCAAATGAGGATTATAAAAAGCTCGTAGAAATCGCCAATAAAAAAGGGCTTAAAGTGATTAAAGACATGATATTCAATCACTGTGGCAGCAACCATTGGTGGATGAATGACCTGCCCACCGACGACTGGATCAATTACGGCCATTTCATCCGTTCCAATTACCGTCTTTCCACAATCTCTGATCCCAACGCATCCAAAGCCGACCTAAAACTGGCTACTGAAGGATGGTTCGACAGTTCCATGCCTGACCTGAATCTACGCAACGAACTTCTGCGAAACTACCTCATACAAAACAGTATTTGGTGGATTGAGTATGCCGGATTACAGGGTATTCGTCAGGATACATACCCATATCCCGACAAATACGCAATGGCAGAATGGAACAAACGCATCAACCTGGAATATCCCAACTTCAACATCGTTGGTGAAGCCTGGATTGGTGACCCTTCTAAACTTTGTTATTGGCAGAAAGATTTTCCCAATGCCGATGGCTTTAATTCCCACCTTAAAACCATCATGGATTTCCCACTTATGGATGCCATGCATAAAGCATTTAACGAAAAAGGTGGTGGTTGGATGGATGGATTAATGCGCCTCTACAATGTGTTGGCCGACGACCATCTCTATCCCGACGTAAACAACATGCTGGTTTTTCCTGAAAATCACGACGTAGGCCGTATTTTTACCATTTTGAATAACGATATTCGTAAATTGAAGATGGCAACAGCTTTCGTCGCCACCGTCAGAGGAATACCGCAATGGTACTATGGAACCGAAATCTTAATGTCCGGAAACGGATATGAAGGCCATGCCAATATCCGGCAGGATTTCCCCGGTGGATGGCCCGGCGACTCGACCAACGCCTTCACCCCTGCCGGCAGAACGAACCAACAAAACGAAATGGTAAATTATCTCACCAAAATCCTGAATTTCAGAAAATACAGTAAACCCATTCACCACGGCAAAACGCTTCATTTCATCCCCGAAAACAACGTTTATGTTTATTTCCGATATCTTGATGGCGAAGCCGTTATGGTGATTCTTAACAACTCTGAAGACGAAAAAAGAACTATTTCCGGAGACCGGTTTGCCGAAATTTTAAACCGATACTCTAAAGGGAAAGACATATTATCCGGTCAAACACTTGATACACTCGACAGCTTCGACATCGAAGCCAAATCGGCCAGAATAATTGAACTAAACTAACCAAAATCCATCGATAAGGCAGCATTTGCCATAATCTGCCTCTTTGAAACCCAAGTTTCCAAACCAGTGATTTTTAAATCCGGGTTTGAAAAAATCCCTTTATAATTTCTTTCCCCTTCACCTTCGGGTGTAGGGGAAATTAAGTAAATTGCACGGACCTAAGTCTGTATGTCCAACAATTTTAACCACTGAAAACGACCATGAAACAGATTAAGCCTTTTGTACTAATTTCGTCGATTTTAGTACTTTTTTCAGCGTGTCAGAGCCGACAACAATCTCAAGAGCAGGCTTCCCGAAAACTTAAAGTCAGTAACACCCCGGTCCCCGAATGGAGCAAAGACGCCGTAATATACGAGGTGAATATTCGTCAATATACCCCCGAAGGTACTTTTAATGCCTTTGCCCAACATCTGCCGCGCCTCAAAGAGCTGGGTGTCGATATTCTGTGGCTCATGCCCATATATCCCATAGGCGAAAAAAACCGTAAAGGTTCGTTGGGGTCCTATTATTCCATAAAGGATTACAAAGGCATCAACCCGGAATATGGAACCCTGGAAGATTTCAAAGCCCTCGTACAAAAAGCCCATGAGATGGATATGAAAATAATTCTTGACTGGGTAGCCAACCACACCGCATGGGATCATCCCTGGATTAACCAACATCCTGATTGGTATTCCAAAAATGAAGAAGGCGATATTATTCCACCCGTAGAGGACTGGACCGATGTGGCAGACCTCGACTACAGCAATCCCAACCTGCGGGAGGCAATGATTGATGCCATGACCTATTGGGTACGGGAGGCCGACATCGACGGTTTCCGCTGTGATGTGGCCGGAATGGTACCCGTCGACTTCTGGGAGTCGGCACGTGCTGCCCTTGATTCCATAAAACCCGTATGGATGCTGGCCGAAGACGAAGCTGAAATAAGCCTGCTCGACAATGCATTTAATGCAAATTATGGATGGGAGCTCCATCACATCATGAATGACGTGGCCAAAGGCGATAAAAATGCCCTCGATGTGGCCGCATACTTCCAAAAAACCGACACGCTTTACCCCAAAGGAAGCTGGCCAATGCAGTTTACCTCAAACCATGACGAGAACAGCTGGAACGGCACTGCCCCCGAACGGTTAGGCAACGCCCTCAAAACAATGGCGGCACTCACATTCACCGTTGAAGGAATGCCCCTTATCTATTCGGGACAGGAAGTGGGGATGGATAAACGTCTGCGATTCTTCGATAAAGATACCATAGAGTGGAAAGAATCGGATATGACCCCTTTCTACCAAACCTTAATCAAACTGAAAAAAGAGAATCCGGCACTGTGGAACGGAACCGCCGGTGGCGATTTACAGATCATCACCACCAATGCACCCGAAAACATTTTTGCTTTCGTGCGTGAAAAAGAAAACAACCTTGTCATTGCCGTCTTCAATCTTTCCGATAAATCGGTTAGCCTCTTTGCCGAGAATGGTCCGAAAGGGGTATTCACAGAAATATTTTCTAACGGGCAGATGGAATGGCCGGCAAAAGGCATCCTTCTTCAACCTTGGGATTTTAAAATATATATCCGGAAATAACCGGATTGCTCAGTTCGCCTGAACACAAAAAAATAAAATTGTTACCGGGGAATCCAAAAAGATTAACTTTTCGGATTCCCTTTTTTGTAAAAATGGCTCATTCAACGAATTACACCCAATTAATCCGGCCATCCATATTTTTTTTGATTTATTCGTTTTCACCATTGCTGCCGGATTGTTTTTTTTAACTTTAAACATCATAAGAGAATAAAAAAGTAAAATATGGAATACTTGGGTTCTTGTTTGTGCCAGGGAATTAAATTTAAAGTTACAGGTGACTTTGAGAGTTTCTATTTATGTCATTGCAATTATTGCAGGAAAGACACTGGGTCTGCTCATGCTGCCAATTTGTTTTCCTCAACTGCTAAATTAGAATGGACAAAAACCGAAACTGAAATTAGAATATTTCAACCACCGGAAAGTAAGCATGTGAAAGCCTTCTGTGCCAATTGTGGTTCAGCGCTTCCCAATGTCCAAATGGACGGTAAACTCATAGTCGTTCCGGCAGGTTGTTTAGATACCAAATTAGAAAAACGTCCTGATGCTCATATCTTCACCGCAAGTAAAGCTTGCTGGGATGATGCTCTGGACGATATAAAGAGTTTTAAACGCTTCCCCGAATAGAAATATGTTAATGAATTCTGCCTGCCGTTGTGGATTTGCAATCCACAACGCTCTTTTTTAGGGATTTGTAATCCCTATCAACCCCCATCATCCCTTCATTTCATTGTAATGAAACGTGTTCACCATATGTCCTCTTTAAATTCTTCAATCAAAAAATTACCGGCCCCCAATTCGGTGAAATTAGGCTACATTTAGTAAACAACTTTCAGAGCATTATAACACTAAAGGTTAAATATTTCACTTTCCTCAATCATTAATCCCTTTTTCTCAAAAAATCCTGCCTTCCTTATTTTTCTCTTTAAGCCCCAAAATTATTCTGTAAATTTATTGTTCATCTACTGAATTTATCCGTAATCTTAATGTTTTGCGTGTTGCTGGTGTTGGGAGTAGGTATGAAGGCAAAGAAGCATTAAATCTAAACCCCCAAAAATTAGAAATAAAAAAGACAATTGGAATTGTTTGGTATATTGAAGAATAACAACACCACCCTGCCATTGTGCATTTCCGAATCCACAACGCCCTTTTATAGGAATTTTTAATCCCATACAAACATTATGAAATTAAGTCCTACAAACATCCCACCTGCTCGTTGCATCACCGAATGTCATACCTACGGCATTGATTGGAATCCGACTTATCCATACTACCATAATTATTTGCCTGCGACATCAAAAAGGGCTGACCTTAGCGTGTTCCTGCAACAACAGGATTGGGCTCCGTCAGAAGCCACATTTTGGTATAATCCGGATTGAGGTTTTAACGTAATGCCGCAGGTGTTAATATTCATCAAAAGTATACCACCAATATTCATCAAAAGTATACCACTTTTCCAGAGCTCTCATTGATGAATGAGCGAAGCGAAATGAAGAAATGAGAGCTCTGGAAAGCTTATTATTAACTTGCCTTTTGAAAATCATAAACAAAAGGCATAATGTATGTAATTGATATGTGGTATACAGTAAAAACACTATTAGACAGAGGGAAAAGCC
>NZ_FONA01000012.1 GCF_900112795.1 Thermophagus xiamenensis | reverse complement strand
TTTTTTTAGTTATACATTTTGGTTTTTCGTTTGTAAAACTAACCTGAGAAGACCTTTTTTATTCCTTTTCAGACACACTTTTTTAAACAGTATCAAAAAAAAGGTGTCCCATCAACGATGAAACACCCTTTTATAAATTTATAAATTACATTAGCAACTACATCCGTCACCGCATCCTCCGGAGCAACTTCCGCCCATGGCTTCGACCAATTCTTGTTCTGTGGCTTCTCTAACATCAATTACTTTGCCGGAAAAGTGAAGGTCATCACCGGCAAGTGGATGATTAAAGTCCATTTTAACAGTTGTGTCGGTAACTTCAATGACCATACCGTTCAGCCTATTTCCGTTGGCATCCTGCATCGGAACCATATTGCCAATCTTTAACAACGACTCGTCTATTTGTCCGTTGACTTCAAAAATATTTTTAGGAAGGTCTACTATAGCATCGGCATTCACCTCACCATAAGCTTCATGTGACTTCAACAAGAAATCAAAATTATCTCCTTTTTTCAAGCCTTCCAGTTTTTTTTCAAACATTTCGATCATTCTACCTGCTCCAAACACAAATTGAAGAGGATTATCAGCACCGGTTTCTTCAATTAAATCACCTTCGGCCCCATTTAGACGCAACTGATATGACAGCGATACAAACTTGTTTTTTCCAATTTCCATTCTAATTTTCTTTTATAACATTATTTACTAAGGAACAAAGTAACAGAGATTTTTAGTCTAAATCAAATTCCTTTGAAAAAAATATTCCCAAAAGAGAAAGAGTTACAAAAATTCATTCCACCAACTGGTCAAAATCAATCTCTTCGGTAACCGATTCTGATAACCGTGTATTTTGACACCGGATGGTTCGGCCGGGGAATCTTTTAATAAGTCCGTAATTATGGGTGGCCATGACAACGGTTTTTCCATCCTTTGAAATAGCATGAAGCAACTCCAACAATTCATCGGAAGTATCAGGGTCAAGATTCCCGGTGGGCTCATCAGCAAGAATAAGCTCGGGTTGATTAAGGAGAGCTCTTGCAATACCAACTCTTTGCTGTTCTCCACCCGATAGTTGATGAGGCATTTTATAACCCTTGTGAACCAAATCGACCTTAGATAATACATCTCTGATTTGATGGTCCATTTCTTTTTGATTCTTCCATCCGGTAGCCTTTAATATAAAGAGTAGATTATCATATACATTGCGATCGGTTAACAATTGAAAATCCTGAAAAACGATTCCCATACGTCGTCTAAGGAATGGCAAATCTCTGCTTTTCAAATTACTCAACTCATAGCCTACGGCAAAGCCATAACCGTCATTAAAAGGCAAGTCACCATAAAAAGTTTTTAACAGGCTTGATTTTCCACTCCCTACGCGTCCTATAAGATAAACAAATTCCCCGGGCTTGATTTCCAGGTTAACATCACGTAAAATGATATGTTCCCGTTGACGGATGAGACCATCTTTAATTTCGATAATATTTCCGTTTTTGTTTACAATCGGAAGAGCTTCTTTCCCCATGATTTAACTTCTCTATTTTTTTGATAATAAGGTAAAGATAAGGGGTAAGTAAGACATTTCAAAAAACTAACCGTTATTTTAGGAGTGAAAGGCCTTCTTTAATTCTTTTCATGGCTTCCACCAGGGAATCATCATCACTGGCATAAGAAAATCTTATACAATTATCACTTCCAAAAGCTGTACCTGAAACGGTTGCCACATGCGCTTCTTCGAGTAGGAAAAAACTCAGGTCCCTTGAGTCCCGAATAGTTTTACCCCTAAAATTTTTCCCTAAAAAAGCTCCAACATTAGGGAACAAATAAAAAGCACCGGCAGGTTTATTAACTTTTAACCCGGGGATATCCATTGCAAGCTTGAGTACTAAATCGCGCCGTCGTCTGAAAGCTTCAACCATTTTATAGGTTTCATCCAACGGACCATTGATTGCAGCCAGGGCAGCTAACTGAGAGATTGTGCTGGTTCCGGAAGTATATTGTCCTTGTAAACGGGAACAAGCCTTTGCAATGTCTTTAGGTGCTGCAACATATCCCAACCTCCAACCGGTCATGGCATACCCTTTTGAAACCCCATTTACGATAACAACTCTATCCTTTAGTTCATCAAACGATGCAATAGAGAAGTGTTTATCTTCATAATTTATGTATTCATAAATTTCGTCAGAAATAACAAAAACACCAGGATGCTTGTCCAGCACTTCAACCAAACCTTTCAATTCTTCATAAGAATAAACACTACCTGTAGGATTACAAGGACTGTTCAATAATAAAACTTTGGTTTTTGGTGATATTGCAGCCTCTAACTGTTGCGGAGTAATTTTAAAATCTTGCTCAATACCGGCATGAATAAAAACCGAAGTTCCACCGGCCAGTTGTACCATGGCAGGATAACTAACCCAATAAGGTGCAGGAACTATTACTTCATCACCCACATCCACAAGAGAATATATGGCATTAGCTAAGGCTTGCTTCCCACCGGTTGATACCACTATTTGAGAAGATTGAAACTCCAAATTATTATCTCTTTTGAATTTATGAACAATAGCTTCCCGTAATTCAGGGATACCGGGAACAGGCGGATAATGTGTAAAATTATCATCTATAGCTCGTTTTCCGGCCTCTTTGATATGCTCGGGCGTGGGAAAATCGGGTTCACCAACACTTAGATTTATAATGTCAACCCCCTTACTTTGCAATTCACGGCTACGTTGCGACATGGCAATCGTTTCCGATTCAGCTAAACGAAGCAATCGATTTGACAAATAATTGTTCATATAAAAATATCTAAATTAAAAGTTATTATTATTCCTATAGAACCATATAAATGATTCTTTCACTTAATTTTGTATTTTTCTCTCAAATTACTTTTATGTAACCAAGGAAATGTTACTATTTGTAAGGTGGAAAGAAAAAAATTATTTGTTTTATCAAACTTTATTTATTCAATTGGTAAATCTTTATAAGATCACAAAAATAGACTTTTTTCCAGTGGGAACAATAACATAGATCATGTATAAAACTATTCTTCAAAAAGATTAAAAAAACAAGAACAAAATGCTTTGGATAATTACTTTTTCATTTAATATTTGTAACGACTAAAAGATTTATTTTCCAATAGAATCTCTCTTGAGGTACTTTTTGTTTATCTAAATACTATAAATTTCATTTTCGATTTATATTTAAACGCAATAAGGCTTGAATAAGAATTTTTTTTCACAATTTGACCGAGTTGCATAAACTATTTCTAATTACCCGAAAATCAGTCGAAAACATAGAATATTACAAAAAAAACAACAAAACATTGCAGAATGGAAACGACACAAATAGTTTGGATATTGAGTCCTACCCTAGTGATTGCAATTTTTACTTTAGTCCTGGTAAAATGGTTCCTTGATCAGGAATCCAGACGCCGAAAACAGGAGTTTTTAATGCGCTCGGGTGAAACCGTTTTAAAACACCGTCTACAAGCTTTTGAACGACTGGCTCTATATCTTCAACGAATTTCACCGGAAACTTTGGTTTTACGAGAACAAAGGAAAGAGATGAATGCTTTTCAATTACAAAATCACCTTCTTAAAACACTTCGGTCCGAATTCAACCATAATATGGCGATGCAAATATACATGCCGGCCGATACATGGGAACTCATAAAAAAGGCAAGAGAAGAAGTAGCAAGACTTATCAATACCACTGCAGCTCAGGTTCCTCCAACCGTTCCCTCCTTTGAACTGGGAAGGAGAATAATAGAAAATAGTGGTGAATCTGCGAATCATGCTGTAAAACAAGCTCTTGAAAGCCTACAGAAGAATGTTGAAGAACTTGGCTTACATTAATTTAAAGGCCATCCCTTTGTTAGGGACAGCCTCAGTTTCAAAAAAGGAAAGGAAAAATATAATTTCTATTTTGAATCATTTTTCAGCTTATCAGCTAAATGTTTTCCCAATATACGGCATTCTTCGTATTTGGTTTGTTTTAAAGCATGTTTTTCCTCTACTGGCTGATCTATAATTTCCCACTTCAGAGATTCACCAAATTCCTGAAGCCGCTTTGTGGCTGTTCCGGCCCAGGTAAAAGAACCTAAAATGCCAAGATAATGGTTTTTCACTCCCATATGTTGCAATTTATTAACTAAAGCTTCCATATTGGGGTGTAAACCATTATTATATGTGGGACTTGCCAACACTACTCCTTTAAATTTAAAAATATCGGAAATAATAAATGAAGAATGAGTTTTTGACACATCATATATTCTTATATTCTTTATCCCTTCTTCTGCTAAAACCCGTGCTGTTACTTCCACCATCTCTTCGGTATTTCCGTACATAGAGGCATACGCTATTACTACGCCTTCCTCAGTTTCAAAACGACTCCATTGGTGATATAAGTCAATAACTTCTTCAATATGTTTACGGATGACCGGGCCATGCGCTGAAGCTATTATATTAATATCCAATCCGCCAAGCTTTTCCAGAGCTTTTTGAACAGGACTTCCATATTTCCCAACGATATTGGAATAATAACGACGCATTTCGTCATGGAAATAAGAAAAGTCCATTTCATCGTCAAAGATGGCGCCATCTAATGTTCCAAAACTACCAAAGGCATCGGCCGAAAATAGAATTTTTTGTGTAGACTCATAAGTGACCATGGTTTCCGGCCAGTGCACCATGGGTGCCATATAAAATTGTAGTTTATGGTTCCCCAAGTCCAGTTCATCCCCTTCTTTTATTTCCAGCAAATGATCATTAAAGCCAAAAAATCCTTCTATCATTGGCAAAGTCTTCTTATTCCCCACAATCTGAATTTCGGGATAAAGATTGCGAATAATGCTGATTGACCCAGCATGGTCAGGCTCCATATGATTGATTATCAAATAATCAATCTTTTTATCACCAATGATGGATTGAATTTTCTTAATAAACTTTTCTACCTGTCCAATCTCTACCGTATCAATAAGAGCAATTTTGTCATCATTGATAAGGTATGAGTTATAGGCCACACCTCGTGGCAAAGGCCACATGTTTTCAAAAAGATTGGTACGGCGATCATTAACTCCCACATAGAATATTTCATCAGATAATTTAATCGGTTGGTACATTTTTTATTTCATTTTTATTGTTTCCTAATAAGTAGCCAAACATCACTGTGTTCAGGATAATTTTCCCGAATAGATGCAATATTTCTTCGAGCCGGCCCTTCTTCATTATAGGCAGCAACAGATACTCTGAACAAACCCATTTCGTTTTCCAAAATAACCGGCACAAACCCTTTTTTAATGAGCGTCTCTTTATAGTTTCGGGCATTTTCCAAATATCTAAATGAACCTATAATAACGTAGTATTGATAAATATTTTCCGGTGTTTCTTTCACATCAACCGTCCGGACTTTTTCTTCCCTCACCACAATTTTGGGTGTTTCCTCCGATGCAGTTGTTGTTTCTTCTTTTATTTCGATACCATCATTTTTTACTCCGTCTGCATAAGGGGAATCACTCATCCGTGTTGAACCTTTTCGAAGCGAACCACATGAAACTATGGTTAAACTAACTATCCCGAACACAATTATTTTTTGTATCATAACTTTTTTTGTTCTGTTTTTATGAAAGCGTATGTTTATACGGCATCAAAATTGCAAAAAAAATTCGGTGAGATCAAAAAAGGATATCATACCGATTACAATAAAATTCTATATTTGCCATCACAATTATCAGCCTCTTATGGCGTTATAGGAAACAATTCTTTTCGAACACATAAGCATCAATCATGGCAATTAAACCAAAAACAAATTTAAAACAACATATTCGACCAACTTTTTTTCGATTTGTTATTATATCTGCTGTAATTGCAGTAATTAGTCTTATTGCACTTCATCAAATCCGGCATAAGATTTTTTCTGCCAACGTTGAAATTCAAGGTGAAGATACTTTTAGCGTTTATATACCCACAGGTGCAACGTTTTCAGAAGTTGTCGGACTTCTGGAACTTTCAGGGGTTGTAAAGAATATAGAAAACTTCAAATGGCTGGCCGAAAAGAAAAGATATTCCACCAATGTAAAAGCAGGCCATTACGTGCTAAAAAATGGAATGACAAATAACGAACTGGTAAATTTACTTCGGGGCGGATTTCAAACGCCCGTTAGGTTGACTTTTAGCAACGTCAGAACCAAACAGCAACTGGCGGGAATAGTTTCCAAAGTGATAGAGGCCGACTCTGCCTCAATTGTTGGAATACTAAATGATAATGATAAATTATCTGATTTTGGTTTTGATACCGCAACCATTTATTCCATGATTATTCCCAATACGTATGAAATGTGGTGGAACAGCGATGCATATGATTTTCTTAAACGAATGAATCGCGAGTATAACAACTTTTGGAATGAAAAAAGAAAAGAAAAGGCCCAAAAAGCCGGCCTTTCTCCTGTAGAAGTTTCCACATTGGCAAGCATCGTTGATGAAGAAACCGTGCGAGAGGATGAAAAACCACGAGTCGCAGGGCTCTACATAAACCGCCTAAACCGAAACATGCGTTTACAGGCCGATCCAACCATTAAATTTGTTCTTGGGGATTTCACCATCAACAGAGTGCTATCCAAAGATTTGAAGATAGATTCACCATATAACACCTATCTGTATGCAGGATTGCCACCAGGACCCATCCGCTTTCCTTCGGTTAAAGGAATTGAGGCAGTCCTTAATTTTGAAAAGCATGATTATCTTTATATGTGTGCCAAAGATGATTTTTCGGGCTATCATAACTTCTCGAAAACATTACGGCAACATAATATCTATGCCGCCCGGTATCGAAATGCATTGCGACAAAGACGCATCTGGCGATAAGAAAAAATAAATTAGATTACAATATGTTTACTTCGGGTTCTAAATGAACTCCAAATTTATTAAAAACATCATTGCGGATTTTTTCAGCCAGGTCGGCAATTTCTTTACCTGATGAAACGCCTTTATTAACCAATACCAGTGCCTGTTTATCATGTACCCCTGCTTTACCCATACTTCTTCCTTTCCAACCGGCCTTTTCTATCAACCATCCGGCCGACAGCTTAAAATGATTGTTGGAAAGGGGAAAACCTACAGCATCAGGATATTGTTCTTTTAATTTTTCATAGACAATTATTTCAACTATAGGATTTTTAAAAAAACTACCTCCATTTCCTAATAGTGCAGGATCCGGAAGCTTACTTTTCCGAATATCTATAATAGCCTTTCTTACATTTTTAAGATTAATCTCTCCCAGCGCTTGAACCGCCTCCTTAACCTGACCATAGCTCAACCGCCATTGAGGTGACTTCATTAATCGTAACACCACATGCGTAATAACCGTTTTATTTTTCAATGGTCCCTTAAAAATGCTGTAACGATAATCATACTGGCACGCCTGATTACTTAATTTAAATTTTTCCCCATTTTCGAGATAGTACCCTTCCACCCATTCCAAAACCTCCGACAACTCAACCCCATAGGCTCCAATGTTTTGTACGGCAGCAGCACCCGCACTGCCAGGTATATATGATAAGTTTTCAATCCCATAAAACCCCTGATTAACACACCAAGCCACACAATGATCCCATTCTTCCCCTGCAGCAAAACGAATCAGTATGGAATCTTTATTCTCTTCTATTATCTCAATGCCCTTAAATACAGGATGTAAAATAGCCCCTTCATAATCTTTGGTAAATAATATGTTACTACCTCCGCCCAGAACCAATTTTTTAGGATGTTGCCCACCCTGGGATAACAGCCATTGTTTAAGTTCTTTTGCATCGTCAAACCGAAAGTAGTTTTTGGTGCGCGCAGGCACCCTGAAAGTTGTATATTCAGTTAAAAAATAGTTTTTATAATGTTCCATTTAAACAATTAATTTTTTTAAGAAAGGAGCATAATTTCAATAGGTCTAAAAAAATTATTTTCTTTTAAGGGTGGTATTCCGAATTATCAGCCAAAACAATTTTTAAAAATTTCAAATTTTTTAGAGAAGACCTTTCTATCAACTTTCTGAAGGATTTCCATAATATCCCGTATTATAATACCCATATCTTTTTTCAGCCGGATCCACATCATTAAGCACCAGGCCCAAATGTGGAATTTTATCTTTTTGAAGGTCACCAATAGTAAGAGAAAAGTGCTCTTTATGAGTGACCCCTGCCCGAACAATGAATAAACAACAATCCGAATATTGCATCAAAAGGCGGGCATCGGTTACCAATCCTATTGGAGGTGTATCAACAATAACCACTTCAAACTTGTTTCTAAGATGCTCAAAAAGTTTATTAATACGCGCCCCGGAAATTAATTCAGCAGGATTTGGAGGAATCACACCGGTAGGGATTACCCAAAGGTTATCCGAATCGGAAGAATAGACTATTTCCTCAAATTTATTTTGACGAATCAAATAATTGGAAATACCAATACTTTGCTGTTTGTCAAATATTTCAGAAAGTCTGGGTTTTCGCATATCAAAGCCTACCAATGCGGTTTTCCGACCCGATATGGCAAACGCATAGGCAAGATTAAGTGCACAAAAAGTTTTTCCTTCACCTGTATTGGTTGAAGTAAGTAATATCACCTTTATCTTTTCTTCGGGAGCTATAAACTTTATTGTTGTCCTCAGCGAGCGAAAAGATTCTGCCATCAAGGAATAAGGATTTTGTGTAATAACATTTTCAGAATCAGCATTACTTCGAACAATGCTCCCCAAAAACGGAACATCACCGGCAATGGCATTCAGTTCATCACGATCCCGAATTTTCACGTTTAAAGCTTCTTTTAAACCAATTATGATGGCAGGAATTATAAGAGAAAGAAGAAATGCCTTCCCATAATTACCTCTTTTATTTGGAGAAACTATTCCGGTTATGGTAGCCTGGTCAAGCACCTCATTATCCGGGACATTAGAAGCTTTAGCTATTTGTGTTTCGGAATTTTTCTGCAAAAGAAATGTATAAACAGCATCATTAAGTTTAAAGGCCCTTTCCAATTCCAGATATTCCTTTTCCAGTTCAGGAAGACGATTCATTCGGGCCGACAAATTATTAATCTCTTTCCGAACTTCATTTTGTTGAATTTTTACAGTTTCTATCTGTTTTTCTATCGAAGAAATGAGGGTCCTTCCAATCACATTTAATTTCTCTTTAAGCTGCAAATAGTAAGGGTTTTCTGCCCCTGACAGATGGTTCAATGATTCCAGTTCCGAACGAGCATCCATATATCTGCCAACTAATTGAGTAATTATTCCCCCATTATCGCCGGAAAAAGCTGGTAATAAATAGTCTTCATCAATTGAACCACGTGAAAACTTTGCTTTTAATTGTTGAAAATAATCGTATTTCAATTCCAACATTTTAAGTTCTTTTTCTTTTTCAAGGAAATTATCTGCCAATCGAGCGGCAAATTCGGAAGGAATCATAAACCTGTTTCGCTTTCTGAAATCCATCAACTGTTTTTGGGTTTCATTTAATGTATCCTCAACATTCTTTAACTGCTGCCGTATGAATTCTAAAGAACGGCTAGCCATATCGTTTTTTCGTTTCAAATTATTTTCAACAATTACTTCCGATAATACATTCAGAAATCGAATAATTTTTTGAGGATTATGTCCTGTTACAGAAATAAACACAATTGAAGAACCCTCGCTGTACGTATTAATGGATAAACGTGAACGATACTGCGCTGTTAATTGCTGCAGGGAATGAAAGACGATATAAAAATCGGAAACGGAAGATTGAACGATGTCTTTTCGCGGTAGAATCCGAAACGAAAAATTGGAATGTTCAATCCATTCACCCGGCGCCACTTCTTTTTCGAAATTAAATGATTCGACCGATGCAACATCTTCCGACAAATCAAAGCGATGTAAGATTCCATCTTCGGCAGATACAGATACAAGATAGTTGCCGGAAGATAGTATTTTGATGGATACCGGAACATTCAATATTTGAGGATGTTTTTCCTCAATTTCAATTTCAAAAGGTGCAGAATGATATAGTTCCGTATCTTTAAATCGTCCGTCGGCAAAATAAGATACTCCAAAATCCAACCGGCTTATTACCTCTTTTATAGTCTTTTGAGAACGAATTATAAATGTTTGATTCTCTATATTTCGTACTTCGGCAGAAAGACCAAACCCCTCCATCAAATTTACATCATTCAGCATCTTTTCCGAATTGCTTTTAAAAAGCATGGTGACAGAACCCTTATATACCGGTAAAGTATAGCGATGGTAAAGATGCACTGCACCCAAAAAAAGAGGGATGGTTATCGCAAAGAAAATCCAATGGTGCCAAACCAATCGCAACATTTTTTTTATGTCGGAAAAATTGTCGGCTCTTCCTACATTTGTATATCGGTTAAATACAGAATTTCCATTGGTGTGCGATACCATTCCTAAAAGAGTTTTTTATTGCTCTAAAAATAATCAACACTATTTCAATAAAAAAATTACAGAGAAAGATAGCCTTCCTTTTTTTATTAAGCTCAAAAATAAAAAAGATAATATGATTCATGACCTTAAAAAAGAGATAATCAATTTCGTCGAACAAATTGACCCAATTTAGAAGCATTCTTTAGAATCAAGGTGCGCACCCCTCCTACCTTGTTATTTTTTAACGCCTTAAGATCTTCGCTGGATTTAGCAATAACATTTCTTAAAGAAGCATTACTTAAACCACCCAGGCGCATTCTAACCATAACTCTTGGTAAATATTCCACGCGAATTGAGGGTATTGATAGCGCTCTTAAAAGCCATTCATAATCGGCTGAAATCCGATATTCGAGATTAAATAAACCAACTCTATTAAACAACTGTCGACTAAAATATACCGTTGGATGGGGAGGCATCCATCCCCTTCGTAGTTGTCCGGGTTTAAATTGACCACTTTGCCAATAACGAACCACTTTGTTAAGATCATCAGCCCTTACATATTCCAAATCACCATACAACAAATGAAAGTTAGTCTCGCTATACTTTTGGCAAACAATTCTTAAAATATCCGGATCGGCCAGTATATCATCGGCATGAATAAAGCCTATTACTTCACCAACAGACATTTTTATCCCTTTATTCATTGCATCATATAAACCTGCATCCGGCTCACTAATCCAGCTATTAATAATATCATTATTTTCTTTAATTATATCTATAGTCCCGTCATCGGAACCACCATCTATAATTATATACTCTAAATCCTCAAACTTTTGGTCACGGACAGATTTTATAGTTGCTTCTAATGTTTTGGCCGAATTATATGTAACGGTTATTAAACTAATTTTCATTCGTATATAATTTATTTAACTCATTGGCCGAATGGAACTCGCATGGCTTAATAAAATTTATACATTCTCTTTTGTGGCAAAAAGTCGCCATGCTCGTTTCATCCGTATAAATTTTACTTACTTCGTTGATACATTGCTTCTTATAAGTAGTCGTTAGTGGTTAGTCGTTAGTCATTAGTTATTTTATACTAACAACTTGTTAACTAATGACTAATCACTTCTTCTGCCTTCTGTCGTCTTACATCTGACCTTTGGCTTCTCACCTCTGTTTCCTGGCTGCAAACGCATTGGTAAAATGAGATGTAGCTCACCTTCTGTTTGAATCTGATAATCTTTATGTTAGGCACCAATAAAAAATTCTCATTATCGCAAGAATAGTTAGCCGGAAAAATAGGTTCTTAAAGCAAGAAAAAATAAATAACGTTGAATTAAAATGATGATGCCAGGATTTAACTATAAATTCAACTTCAAATCTTACCGTTATTACGTATTTTTTTGACTTTAAATCTGATTAATATAGCAGGAATATAAAATACCATAAATCCGATTACGAGATTTAACGCCATAAGTTTCAACATCCCAAAATCTTTTAGCAAAAATGAGAGTAAAATAAAAATAATATTTACCCCCCCTAATACAAAAGCAATCTGAAAATGCGACAAACCCAACGTTAACAATCGGTGATGGATGTGGTTTTTATCGGCAACAAATGGAGAATTGCCATGTGATAACCGTAGAAAAAAAACTCGCAAAGTGTCTATTACCGGCACAATTAAAATACCCACAGTAACCGCAGGAGCCGAAGTCATGGTATAATTCAATGTATCGCGAACATTAGGTGCATTCAATTCCATAAACCGTATGGCGAAAACCGATAACAGAAAACCAATTATCATAGACCCGGTGTCACCCATAAATATTTTCTGTGTTTCCGAAAATAGATTATAATATAAAAAGGCCAATAAAGCACCTATTAAAATCACCCCTATTACCACCAAATGAATTTCATCGTTAAAATAAAACCAGATAGTAAAAGCCAGGGTTGATATTATACCACTTATTGCAGCTAAACCATCCACGCCGTCAATTAAATTGAATCCATTAACAATAAAAATTATAAACAATACTGTTAAGAAGAAACTTGTGAAGTAGTCTGGTTGCAAACCAAAAAAACCATGAAAATCAGTGATTCTCAAATCACCAAAACCCACAATAATAAAGGCTGCCAGTAGTTGCCCCAATAGCTTCATCATGGGCGCGGTTATCAAAATATCGTCTTTTATTCCTATGGCAAAAATCACCAACAACGATGGTATAAGAAAAGGTATGGGTCTGAAATGAAACCAATCGAAAAAAATAGAATATGTAAACAAAAAGCCCATAAAAATTCCCAATCCGCCAAGATTGGGTACCCTTTTTTTATGAATATGTCGCTTTCCGGGCTCGTCAAATAAATTTTTGTAATATGCAACTCTCAAGATGGTAGGAATAGACAAAAAAACTACCAAAAATGATAATAAAACGGCTAAGGCTGTAATCAACATAGATGTGTAATCATTCATGGATAAGATATTACAAGATATTCCGGGGCAAATTTAGAAAACCTTTCGACAAACTTAAATTTATGGTTGTTTAATTTGTTAAAAGAAAACCATAAATTTGAACGATCAAACAAAATGTCTGATCGAATGTTTTTGGTTGGTATTAACTTTGGATTCGTAATTTAAAGCAATTATTTGCACATTTCTTTTGATTAAGCTTTTGTTTCATGATTAACCCTATCTTATTTTTTTTGAATAACAAAAAACAATCACAATCAACAAAGGTTTAACAATAGGATTAATTTTTTTAACATTAACCACTTTATAAAATATTCAGAAACCCATTGTATAATTTTTTTGCAAATAACGTTATGTTGAAATATCATTTTCATAAAAGAAAGGCGGTTGGCAAAAGATTATTTTTTGGTCTCTTTACCATTCTCGTTATCAATGTGATGTCGGGGTGTATCCCTCAAAAAGAGACTGTATATCTTCAGGACCACGCAAAAGACAAAAAATATAATAATCCATACAACGATCTTACCTCAATTACAGAACGATACATTTTAAAGCCCAATGACCTTTTGTACATTCAGGTAACCACCAGCAATCCTAAATTATCGGAATTTTTTAATGTTTCACGCTCCACATCCGGGGGTTCTCAGCTTAATCAATCGTTATATACCTATCTGATTGACGACAGTATGTGCATTGACTTTCCTTTTGTCGGAAAGGTTGATTTGAGTAATTGCACCTTGGAGCAAGCAAGAGAGAAACTGGAAAAAATTCTTCAACCCATGGTTAGTGATGCTCATGTTAAGGTAAGGTTGGCCAATGACACATTTGTTATTCTTGGCGAAGTGGCAAGCCCGGGCCGAATCGATATGGGTAAAGAACAAATAACTATTTTCGAGGCCATTGCCCTGGCCGGCGATATAAAAACATTCGGAAAAAGAAAAGAAATTAAAATAATAAGGCCTGAAGGGGACGGTTACAAAACCTTTTATGTGGATATTACCGACAAAAATATTGTTGGTTCTGACGAATATTACATTTATCCAAACGACCTTATTTATGTAAGGCCGATGAAAGCTAAAAGTTTTGGAATTGGTGAGACCTTCTCTTTTGGTCTTATAAGTTCCGTCCTGGCAATTTATCTTACCATCCGCGCTATTACTCAATAATTTTTTTTTAAAGGAAAGAATTAATGAACAGGGAAACTAATCGTAACACTATAAAAGGACTTCAGGCTGACAATACAACGCAGTTCATGCTAGATTATCGAAAATTATTGCATGACCTTATAACATTTTGGTGGTTATTCGCCATTACTATACCATTAGCTTTGGGGATAGTATTTATAATTCACAGATACTCTACCCCCATCTACCAGGCCACGATGTCAATATTGATGGAAGAAAGAGGATCAGACCGTTCACAAGATGACATGATGGAAGGGTTTGGGCTAACCCCCGGGCAACGCAACATGGACAATCAAATTGCCGTGCTTACTTCGCGTGATATGATCCGTAAGACCATTGATCAGCTTGATTTCCATATCAGCTATTTTGCTGCGGGCCGCCTGAAAGATACGGAGATTTATCCCAATCCCGGGTTCGTGGTGGAATTGGACTCTACCGCTTCTCAAATTATTAATGTTCCCATTTATATTACCATTCTTGACAGTCAGCGGTTCGAAATTTCGGTTAAATCAGATACTTATTCCTCATACTCATTTAGCGGCAATTATTCTTCAGATTACGGAGGAGCCATTGATTTCGATAAAATTTACGCCTTTAATGAATGGATTGACACACCTTGGCTTAAAGCTCGTATCGTAAATTTAAGTGATAATTTATCTGCGGGAAAAGAATACTACTTTACCATTCGCAATCCGGAAAGCCTTACTGCTCAATATTACAATATCTTAAAAGCCAAAAAGGCGGGTGAAAACAGTACTATTGTTCACCTTTCGGTTACTGGACCCAATCATCAGAAAAACATTGCTTTTCTGAAAAAACTTTCGGAAACTTTTATTAATGCCAATCTAGAGAAAAAGAATCAAATTGCCACCAATACCATCAATTTTATCGAAGAACAATTACTTATTATTTCCGATTCATTGGCCAAGAAAGGAACCCAATTAAGCAATTTCAGAACCCAAAATCAGATTCAGGATATAAGTTCTGAAGCGCAACATTTGTTTAACCAAATACAGGAACTTTCTACACGCATCTCTGAAAAAAAACTGACGCTTAATTACTTCGATTACCTGGAAAACTATTTTGCAGCCGATAGTATTCTGGAAAAAAGGTTAGCGCCCGCAACTTTTGAAATCAACAACCCTATTATCGAAGGACAGATCACTAAAATTATTGATCTTAACAACGAAAGACTCACATTAAACGGGCAACAAAACCCATACAAATACGAATTGGATAAACAAATTTTGGTGGCTCGGAATACTCTGCTTGAAGCTATCTATAATCAAAAGGAAATTATTTCTGAAGCTATTCATCGGCTTCAGAATGAAAAAATAATGATTACCCGTCAGCTTTACCTCCTTCCTGAAAAAGAGCGCAAACTTTTGGGGATAGAACGACAATTCGACCTCAACAACGAAGTGTACACCTTTTTGCTTCGAAAAAGGTCTGAAGCTCAAATACAGAAAGCATCCAACACGCCGGACCATACCGTATTAGAAATGCCACGCTATGCCGGAATGGTTTCTCCCCAAAAGTCGGCTAATCGTCAAAAAGCATTATTCCTTGGCATATTTATTCCACTGGCATACATTGTTTTACGACAGTTAATCAACAATAAGATAACCACCCCTGACGAATTAGAACATCTCTCCTCAAAACCCATTATAGGACATATTATTCACAGTCCCAAAGAGGTTGCCAACATAATTGCCAATCATCCCAGATCGGTAATTGCCGAAACATTTAGAAGAGTTAGAACCCGTCTCGAGTATTTAACGGCCGAAGCCAAAACACCTGTTATTGCGGTATCCAGTTCTATGCCTGGCGAGGGGAAAACCTTTTGTGCTTTAAACTTGGCGGCTGTTTTTGCCTATTCAGGGAAAAAAACCATTTTATTGGGCTTCGATATGAGAAAGCCCGGATTGAATAAAATATTTGATCTCAACGGGAATAATGGACTTTCTCACTATTTTATTGGCAAATCTACAATTGAGGATATTACTTATAGCGGTCATCAGGAAAATCTGGAAATCATACCATCAGGGGTCATCCCTCCAAACCCTTCCGAATTGATTTCGTCCCATAAAACCGATGAGCTTATCAATGAGCTTAAAAACAAATATGATATAATTATATTGGATACACCACCCATGGGTATTGTTGCCGATCCAATCCTTTTGGCACGAAAAGCCGACACTCTGGTCTTTCTTGTTCGCCAAAATTTTACAATTAAAGAAGCATTTATTCAAACACTTAACCATATTGAAGATGAAGGAATTAAAAGTGTTGGCGTTCTTTTCAATGACTTAAAAGTTAAGCAAGGACGGAAAGGGCTTAAGTACGGTTACGGCTATGGCTATCGATATGGTTACGGGTATGCACACGGGCAAGGATATTATGAAGATATTTAAAGCGATGTACCAACACCATAGAGCTAATTTAAACAACAAGTGCCTGATTCAAAATGATTGCCACACCCCCGGTCCTGTCAATATAATTGATTGAGCCATTTAAACCATTAGACCAATAACATCAACAAATTTCATAATAAGAGAATAGCAAAATACAGAAATATTATGGGGCATAAAAAGTGTTTTTTGGTTTTGTCCTTATTCCTGGCAACAAATCTCTCAGGTCAAATTTACAACAGTTGGAACCATAATGGTTTAAATCCCATTGACAGAATTACCAACCATGGCGGGCAAAATCTGCACACCGCCATTGGCCCCATGCGACTGGACGAGGTGGCACAATTCTACAATATAGACTCTTTGATTCAAAGAGATATACCACGCCCCCGACATCAACAAAATATCTTTGGCCGGTTTTTCTCCGGTAATCTTTTTGAATGGAATGAAAATGACGTATGGATTCGTATAAACCCCCTTTTTAACTTTGAAATAGGGAAAGATAATCAGGCCGGCAAATCATGGTACGTAAACACGCGCGGTGCATTGGTTGAAGGAAAACTCGGCAAAAACATTGGTTTCTATGCCGATATACTCGAAAATCAGGCTACCTTCCCGGCTTATATTGATGCTTTTATCGACGAAAGAGGTATTGTTCCGGGCCAGGGCCGACGAAAAGATTATGGCGAAGATGGCCACGATTTTTCACAATCGACCGGATATCTGTCTTACAATGCCGGAAGATGGTTAAATTTTCAGATGGGGTTTGGAAAACATTTTATTGGAGAAGGATATCGCTCCCTCTTTTTGTCGGATAATGCCTATAGCTATCCCTATCTGAAGATGACGGCCACGCTCCTGAATGCCAAATATATGCTATTGATTAGCGAGCTGAAGCATTACGAACGGGATGAAACCCTCGGTGACACGCGTTTTGAAAGCAAGTACGGGGCTTTCCATTATCTAAGCTGGAATATTGGAAAACGATTTAACCTGGGACTCTTCGAGAGTGTCATTTGGGCCGCCGAAGATACCATCGGCTATCGGGGTCTGGATGTCAACTACATCACCCCACTGGTGGTCCTTCGTCCGGTGGAATATAATCTGGGATCGCCCGATAACATGACCATGGGCATTAGCATGAAATATATCCCGTGGGACAATACCTCCCTTTACGGGCAATTTGTGTTGGGCGAATTCAAGTTTGACGAAGTCTTTTCCAACAATAAATGGTGGGCCAATAAACAGGGATTTCTCATTGGTTTAAAATCGTTTAATTTATTTGGCATCAATAATCTGGATCTTCTTTCGGAATACAGTCAGGTCAGACCATATACCTATTCTCATTACCAGCCCATTACCAATTACGGTCATTTTTATCAGGAACTGGCACATCCTCTGGGAGCCAATTTTCGTGAAAGCATCTCTTTTTTACGGTATCGTTACAAACGCTGGCATTTTGAATCCAAACTTCAAATAGCCATGAAGGGCCTTGACCCGTCTGACGACGTAAGCTATGGTGGCAATATTCATAAACCCAACGTTACACGACCCGGTGACTACGGGCATACCATCGGTCAGGGCATTAAATCGCATCTTACCCAGGCCGAATTCAACCTCATTTTTCTTATCAACCCGCAAAACAATATGAACCTTACCCTGGGTGCCAGATTCCGGAGAATGTCGAACGAACTCGAAACCATTGAAGGGAATTATTTCTATCTATCGTTTCGTACCTCTTTGCGAAATGTCTATTATGATTATTTCTAAATGTTTATCAGCCTAAACATCACTTAGGTTATTGATTAGATTGACCTTAAAATTAGTTTTTGGGGGTTAGTCAATAGTCATTAATGCAACCACATAATATAATGATAGCCAACGCTCATCCCTTAATCGCCTAAAGGGAAATTCCCCGCTCGCAATCATGAAATTGATTTTTCAATCCCTTCAATCCTTAACTACTCTTTCTCTTATTTTTTCAGCGGGATTGCCCCGATATATGCCATAAGCATCCAGTTGTCCTCCGGCAACGCTGTTAACGGCCAAAACAGAATGCGACAGACACTTTGTATTACCAACCACCATGCTATTCGCACCTATCCACACTCCCTCTTCAAGGACTATCGGACCTATCCTCAAATCAAAAGTGGATTTCGAATAATCATGATTTCCGCAGAGCAGCATAGCACCTTGCGACAAGCAACAATGTGGGCCAATATCCACCTTAGTCAGATTATCAATCCAAACCCCCTCGCCTATCCAACTATAATCGCCTATCGACAAATTCCACGGGTATTTAATATTAACCCGTGGCTTTATAACTACCCCCTTACCAATCCTGGCCCCAAACAACCGTAGCAACCTTACCTTTATAAATGATACGGGCAAAAACGGACTAATAAAAAACAGGGCATTGACAACATACCAAATGCTTCTTACAATCATTCCCTTTCCGGGATTATACCAGCTATTATCATATTGAGACAAATCTACCTTCATCCCTAAAGTGTTTATTTAAGTTTACGCAAATTCTTTTTGAGAAAAGCCAGATGAGCAATACTCATTTTTCCTTTACTGCAAGCTTTTACTAACTGACAGAAACCTCTGTCCCCGATATAAAAATCAGAAATTTTGCCGACTTTAAAGTACAGAAAGCATCAAAACTACAAAAGTTTTAAACACATTTTATATGCAACCCCTAATCATTTTGATTCAATAAAACACTTTACGTCCGGCAATTAATGTTGTAAATTAAGTGAATTAGTACTAATTAAACTTCTCACCTATGAAGGCATTCAGATTAATATTCAAAGGACTACTCCTTTTGGCATTGTTGACAGGATGTAACAACAAACCCAAAATAGGATTTTTAATGGATACATTGAGTATTGACCGTTGGGAAAAAGACAAAGAGCTTTTCGAAAAACAGGTAGAAGAGTTGGGGGCTATTCCTCTGGTCAGAGTCGCCAACGGAAACTCCCCCAAACAGTTTGAACAGGCAACCCAACTGCTCTATGAGGGCGTGGACGTTTTAGTGGTTATTCCGGTCGATCTTCATGCCTCACGCGACATTGTTAAAAGTGCTCATGAAAAAGGGGTGCCCGTAATATCCTATGACCGGATGATTCGCGATTGCAATGTTGACTATTACGTCTCAACCGACAACATCAGAATAGGGGAATTACAGGCCGGTTACCTGTCAAAGATGGCACCAACAGGTTCTTATGCTTTATTGGACGGCCCCACCAAAGACTACAATGCCACGCTTCTTCATTTGGGATGGATGAATGTGCTTCAGCCGCTCATCGAAAAAGGCGACATTAATATTGTGATAGATGAATATGTTAATGAATGGGATGCTCAAGAAGCCTTCACCATCATTAAGAATTATTTGTCAGGTAACAATCCGGATTTGGACGTTATCATAGCCGGCAATGACGAACTGGCCGGCGGTGCCATCCGGGCGCTTCGACAATTCAATCTGAAAAAAAAGGTGTTGGTGGCAGGTCAGGATGCCGAACTAAATGCCATTCGTAATATTGTTGCAGGCGACCAAACCATCACCATCTATAAACCCATCGATGCTCTAGTCAGCACTGCCGCCAACATGGCCATAAAGCTGGCCAATAAAGAACCCATAAACACGTCCATCACCGTAAACAACGGATACAAACTGGTTCCTTCGGTTCTCCTTACTTCCCAAGTGGTAAATCAACAAAACATCCAATTAACGGTGGTTTCCGAAGGATACCTCGACGAAAGTGACATTTTCGATGCCAATTAAACCGGTTTACTAACCCGTAAATTAATGCCGGAAGGAAAAGATGCTTCGTAACTTTTCAATTCGGCATTTTTTTATGAGTACCTTTGCAAAAAAATTTTTGTGATGATTACCGACGATACCATATGTGCCATATCCACTCCGGCCGGTGCAGGTGCCATTGCCATAGTAAGAATGGCAGGACCCCAAGCCTTTCAAATAACAGAGAAGGTTTTCCGGCCGGCTTCCGCGAATAAAAAAATCAGTACACAACCAACTCATACCCTACTTTTCGGAACCATTACAGATGGCCAAAACGACATTGACGAAGTGGTCATTTCCCTCTTCCGGGCACCTCGTTCCTTTACGGGCGACGATATTGTGGAAATATCCTGCCACGGCTCCGTTTATATTCAGCAGAAAATACTTAATCTGTTAATCGACAATGGTGCACGTATGGCCAAACCCGGCGAATTCACACAGCGTGCCTTCCTTAACGGGAAAATGGACCTTAGTCAGGCCGAAGCAGTGGCCGACCTCATAGCAGCCCAAAGCGAATCGGCACGCAGAGTCGCCTTGCAACAGATGAAAGGTGGTTTTTCCAACGAATTGATTAATCTCAGAAATAAATTGCTGGAGTTTACCTCTCTGATCGAGCTGGAACTCGACTTCAGTGAAGAAGATGTGGAGTTTGCTGATCGTAGGCAGTTAATTGACCTTGTTGATCAAATAGACACTGTTCTGAAAAACCTTATCAATTCCTTTTCGCTCGGAAACGCCATTAAGAATGGAATCCCGGTAGCCATTGCAGGGCCCGCCAATGCCGGCAAATCTACGCTCCTGAATGCTCTGCTTAACGAAGAACGGGCCATCGTGTCGGATGTTCCCGGAACTACCCGCGATGCCATTGAAGATGTTATCAATATCAACGGCCTCACTTTCCGGTTTATCGATACCGCCGGAATTCGCGAAACCCACGACAAAGTGGAAAACATTGGCATCAAGCTTACTTACAACAAAATAAGTAAAGCTTCGGTCATATTATTGATGATGGATGCCAGGGATGAAGACCAAAATATCCACCGGACCGTGATGGATGTCAAAAAGCATATGAACGCCGACCAACAAAAACTCATTCTGATTATTAACAAAGTGGATTTGGTAGATTCGAGCACCATTAATCAGCGGTTTTCTGAAGATGCCTTTCGCGAACTGACCGGTACCGATGCCATAGTTCCACTATCGGCTAAACACCGTACCAATCTCGACAATCTAATTGACCATCTTTTACAAACCGTCGATACAAACGCCATCGACAACAATCAGGTGGTGGTTACCAATGCCCGCCATTATGAAGCCCTCAAAAAGGCCCGCGAAGGCATCTTACGTACTCGTGATGGTCTGCTGAACGGCATCTCCGGTGACTTTATCGCCCAGGATATCCGCGAAGTTCTACACTACCTGGGTGAAATAACCGGCCAAATCACTACAGATGAAGTTCTTGGAAACATCTTTAAAAACTTTTGCATCGGCAAATAGCTGAAATCCATCGGCATAGCTGCATTTTACAGGACAATCTATAAAAATCTAAACCCAATATCCAAATACTTATGTAAAGTGCAAACCGGTTCTGTCGTGGGCGGCATAACGGTTTAGATGTTTAGATGTAAGATGTGAGAGGACAAAAATCATTTTCGGAGCACGATAGAACTATTTGGACAAACTATTTTCGTATTTACACAGGTGATTCGATTAATCATTTCAACAGTAAAGGTGAGAAAATAACGAAAGGACATGAAATTCAACTTTCAAGTCACTTAAAGAATGAAAATAGTAAAGTGAGTAATAAATTAATTGAAGATATTCAGGCTAATATAAATACCTTAGGTGGGAAAGATTCAGAACAAATTAAAGGAGATTACATTTCTGGAATTTTAAAATTTTAACCTACGCACCACCACTGCACACATAAAAACTATATTTGCATTATCAACGAAAAAAAAGAAATCGAAACAAAACATGAGCAACGAAGTCAATAACAATAACAGCAAAGTAGAAGTAGGATTTATTTGGCAAATAACCAATGATGTTCTTTGGAATGCCTTTAAGAAAAATGAAATAGGCGATGTGCTGTTACCTTTTGTAGTTATCAGACGCTTGGATTGTATTTTAGAAGCTGTTAACGAAAAGGTTCGTAAAGCTTACAATGACTTTCACGATAAAGTAGCAGAAGATAAACTCGACCCCATCCTTCGCAAGGCTGCCGGAGGATTAAAGTTCTACAACACTTCAAAGCATACTTTAATATCACTAAAAGACGACCCTCAAAATATTGAGATTAACTTCAATAATTACCTGAATGGTTTTAACCCGGATGTACGTGAAATACTGGACTATTTTCAGTTCGATAAAATTGTAGCTCGCCTGATTAAAAATAAGTTGCTTTACGAAATGATTGATGCCATCTGTAAGGTGAACCTAAATACCGATAAAATTGACAACCACGGCATGGGTTATATTTTTGAGGAATTAATCAGAATCTCAAACGAGCAAAGCAACGAAACAGCAGGAGAACACTTTACCCCGCGCGATGTAATTGCCTTGATGAATGCCATTATTTTTGCACCCGAAAAAGAAGAACTAAGTCAGCCCGGCATTATCCGAACCATTTACGACCCTGCCTGTGGTACGGGTGGTATGTTAAACCTGGGCAAAAAATACATTAAAGAAGTTTTGCTTGCCGATAGTCCCAACAAGCCAACCATTAAAACCTACGGACAGGAAATAAACGAACAATCGTTTGCCATTGCCAAATCAGAGGCATTAATTACGGGAGAAGATGCCAATAATATAAAACACGGTAATTCTTTTTCAGAAGACCAGTTTGTTGGAAAGCATTTCCATTATATGATGGCAAATCCACCTTACGGGGTTAGCTGGAAGAAAGACCAAAAATTCATTCAAAACGAAGCCTTAAACCCAGCAGGGCGTTTTTATGCCGGTTTGCCACGCACCAGCGATGGGCAGTTGTTATTTGTGCAACACATGATTTCTAAAATGGAGCGTGATGGCAGCCGTATTGGCGTAGTCACCAATGGCTCTCCCCTGTTTACCGGTGATGCCGGTAGTGGCGAAAGCGAAATACGAAAATGGATAATCGAAAATGACTGGCTGGAATGTATTATAGCATTACCCAAGGACCTATTCTATAACACAGGTATCAACACCTACATTTGGTTTATTACCAATAAAAAAAGACCGAAACGCAAAGGCAAGGTTCAGTTAATAAATGCAGCGGCCCACATTGAAAAAGGAACCAATGGCAGTAAAAAGGTGGAATATATTTTTGCCAATCCCATGAAAAAAAGTTTGGGCAACAAACGTAACATCATTGAAGAACAATTCATTGCCAAAATTGCTGAAATCTATAACAATTTTGAAGAAGGCGAATACTGCAAAATATTCGACAACGACCACTTTGGTTATTATCAACTAACAATTGAACAGCCTCTGTTAGATGAAAATGGCAACATAGTAACCAATAAGAAAGGAGAACCCAAACCCGACCCCAAAAAACGCGATAAAGAAAAGGTGCCTTTAACCGCTGATATTGAAGAATACTTTGAAAAGGAAGTGAAACCACATGTGCCTGATGCCTGGATTGATTTCGACAAAACCCGCATTGGCTACGAAATCAACTTTACCAGGTATTTCTATAAATATAAAGATTTGGAAAGTTCCGAAACCATTAAAGCCGAAATTGCCGAATTAGAACAAGAGATTAGTAAATTATTAAAAGAATTATTGTCATAAACTATGAAAACAAAAAATCATAGTATTCAAAGCTATCAAAAAAATCATAGTGCAAGACAATGAAGAAATACGAAAAATATAAGGATAGTGGAATTGAGTGGATTGGTGAGATTCCTATTTCCTGGGAGATTGCGAGCTTGAAATATTTACTTAATTCTCCTCTACAATATGGAGCAAATGAGTCTGCAGAACTTGATGATAAAACCTTACCTCGGTATATTCGCATTACTGATTTTGGAGATGATGGTAAATTAAAAGATGAAACTTTTAAATCATTACCACTTGATAAAGCAGAAGGATACTACTTAAAAAATAATGATATTTTATTTGCTAGAAGTGGTGCCACTGTTGGCAAAACTTTTCAGTTTAAGAACTATAATGGTGTTGCATGTTTTGCTGGATATTTAATAAAAGCATCACCAAATAAAAATAAAGTTTCATCCGACTTTTTATACTATTTTACAAAGTCCAATTCATACACCTCATGGAAGGATAGCATATTTAATCAGGCTACTATACAGAACATTGGAGCAGATAAGTATAAAGAACTTAAAGTAGTCTTACCTTCGTTATCGGAACAAACCGCCATCGCCTCCTTTCTCGACCACAAAACCACCCAAATAGACAGCCTCATTGAGAAAAAAGAGCAACTCATTGAAAAACTTAAACTGCAACGCCAGGCCATCATTAACGAGGCAGTTACCAAAGGTTTAAATCCTAATGTACCTATGAAAGATAGTGGCATTGAGTGGTTGGGAAAAATTCCGGAGCATTGGGAAACAAAAAAACTTAAAAGAGTTGTTACATGCAATGATGAGACTCTTTCTGAAAATATCGATGATGAACAAGTTATTAATTATATCGAAATTGGCAATGTGAGTCTTGAAAAAGGGATTGAGCAGTATGAAACATTAATCTTTTCAGAAGCACCATCAAGAGCTCGTAGAATAGTAAGAAAAAATGATGTAATCATTTCAACTGTCCGAACTTATTTAAAAGCAATTGCTCAAATTGATGTCATACATGATGGCTTTATTGCATCAACTGGCTTTGCAGTCTTGCGCCCGAAAAAGGTTTTGTCTTCTTTTTTAGGAGCTGTTGTATGTTGTGAGAATTTCATTGATGAAGTAATTAGTAGGTCTGTCGGAGTAAGCTATCCAGCGATAAATGCATCTGATTTGATTAATATTGAAATACCATTTCCTTCACAAAAAGAACAAGATGATATTGCGTTGTTTATTGAAGAAAATACAAAACACATTGATATAGCAATTGAAAAAATTATTGAATCCATCGAAAAGCTCAAGCTCTACCGTCAATCCCTCATATCCGAAGCCGTAACCGGTAAAATAGATGTAAGGGGATGGTCTAAGCCGTAGGAAAGTGTCTGAACCTCTGATTTTTATGATTAAAGGATTACAGATGATTAATAAAGCGTATAAATACAGCGAACTGACCGGTAAAATTATTGGCTGCGCCATGAAGGTTCATGCTGCGTTGGGCAACGGATTTCAGGAAGTAATTTATCAAAGGGCTCTGGCCATAGAAATGGCTGACGAAGGTATTGCCTATAGCAGGGAATATGAAATGCCTGTTTATTATAAAAATCAACAAATCGGCACACGTAGGGTTGATTTTTTGGTGGAAAAAGTTATTTCAGTGGAACTAAAGGCAATCACAAAACTCGAAGACGTACATTTAGCTCAAGCTATTAATTATTTGGAAGCATATGATTTAGAAGTTGGATTATTAATTAATTTCGGAGCAAAAAGTTTACAATTCGGCTGGTAAATAAGAAGTATAAACAAAAAAATCAGGGAAATCCCAATATCAAATGAATCAAAGTTCAGACAATGGAATCATAGTTTTCATTCAATCAAGAAAAATCATAGTTCAAGACAATTTCGGAGCAAAAAGTTTACAATTTAAACGGCTGGTAAATAAGAAGTATAAACAAAAAAATCAGGGGAATCCCAATATCAAATGAATCAAAGTTCAGACGATTATGGCTACAGGAACAAAAGAAATACATTTTGAAGAACATATCGAAAATTATTTGGTAAATGAGGTAAAAGAATATCATGTGATATCTCCTCAGGAATATAATAAGGAGTTGTGCGTAATTCCAAGCGAAATAATTGCTTTTATAAAAGACACTCAGCCCGAAAAATACAAGGCATTGAAAGAACAATACGGGGCTAATGTGGATAAGCAAATAGTAAACAATATTGCGCGTAATCTGAATAAAAACAAAACGCTGCATGTTTTTCACAACAAGGTAAAAGACCGTGGCCAGTCGCTGAATATGGTTTATTTTAAACCTGCCAATAACAAAACCCCTGAACACGGAGAATGGTACAAAAAAAACCGTTTAGCCATTGTTCGCCAGTTGCAATACTCAAACAAAAACAACCATAAAATCGATATTGTGCTTTTTATTAATGGCATTCCGGTGGTTACCATGGAACTTAAAAATGCGCTTACAGGTCAGACCCACCACAATGCCATAAAACAGTATATGAAAGACCGTAATCCGAAAGGAGAAGCCTTTCTGGAATTTAAACGCTGTTTGGTTCATTTTGCAGTAGGTACTGAAAAAGTATTTATGACCACCCAGCTAAAAGGAGATTCCACCGTTTTCCTACCTTTTAATCAAGGATTGGAAAACAGTAACGCCAATGGTTTTGCTACTTCTTACCTGTGGGAAGATGTTTTGCGAAAAGATTCTTTATTGGACTTAATTCAGAACTTTATAAGTATTCAAACCGATAAGGAGACCTACTACGATGAAAAAACAAAAACATTAAAGCAAAAAACATCGACAAAACTGTTATTCCCTCGTTTCCATCAACGTAGAGTGGTTCTCCGTATGTTAGAAGCGGTTCGTAAAGATGGCGTTGGTGGGAAATATTTAGGGCAGCACTCTGCCGGTTCTGGAAAATCAAATAGTATCACATGGTTGGCTTATCGTTTATCGGGTTTTTACCAAAACTACACCGATAATAAAGCGCTATTTGATTCTACCATTGTGGTTACCGACCGAAGAGTGCTTAATTCTCAAATCCAGGAAAACATAAGACAACTTGATAACACCCCGGGTGTGGTGGCTTATATTGACGAGAAAAAATCTGCCAGGGATTTAAAACAGGCAATTCTTGATGGAAAACGTATCATCGTAACAACACTTCAAAAATTTCCAGTTATTTCCGACACCATTACCAAACTGCCCAATAAAAATTATGCGGTAATTATTGATGAGGCACATAGTTCGCAAACGGGCGAAGCTGCCGGACATTTACGTAAATCCCTTTCCCTGGAAGTTGCCGAAGAACTGGAATCAAAAAATAAAGATTTAGACGAAATTATTGCCGATGAAATAAAGAGTAAAGGTATTCAAAAAAATATCTCCTTTTTTGCCTTTACCGCTACGCCAAAACCCAAAACAATAGAACTATTTGGGACTGTTCAGGAGGATGGTTCAAAAGCTCCTTTTGATATTTATTCAATGGAGCAAGCAATTAAAGAGGGTTTTATCCTTGATGTACTAAAGAACTACACTTCGTTTAAACGATACTTTAAAATTGTAAAGCGGAACGAAATACCCGATAAAGAATACGAGAAGAAAAAAACAGTGCAGCTATTAAGTTCGTATGTCGATTTACAAGACCATGCCATTGAGAAAAAAGCCCGAATAATGATAGAACACTTTGTGACTCAAACCCAAAATGAAATACAGGGCAAAGCACGAGCAATGTTGGTTACTCGTTCTCGCTTGCATGCCGTTAGATTCAAGCGCAAGTTTGATGATATCATGCGCGAGATGAAATTACCGTACAACGCTTTGGTGGCATTCTCGGGTACCGTTCGTGACGATGAAACAGGCGAAGATTATACCGAGGTTAGCATGAATAATCTACAAGGTAAAATAAGTATTCCGGAAGCCCTGAAATTACCAAAATACCGCATATTAATTGTAGCCGATAAATTTCAAACTGGTTTCGATGAACCTTTACTGCATACCATGTTTGTCGATAAAAAATTGGGGGGTACAAGTACGGTACAAACCCTCAGTCGTTTGAACAGAACTACCAAGGGAAAAGACTCGACGATGGTGCTTGATTTTGTAAACGACCCGGAAATGGTTCTGGAAGATTTTCAAAGGTTTTATGGTAAAAACTACATGAAAGAAGAACATCAAACCGACCCTAATACCTTGTATGATGTCCAAAACAAAATCGACTCTTACAATTTGTTGTATAAAAACGAGATTGATGCTTTTGCTAATATATTTTTCCGTAAAGGTGACAACTACGAAGAATTACAACCCATTTTAAATGAGGTATGCCGCCGATACGAGGAAGAATTGGACGAAGATAAACAAACAGGCTTTAAGGGCGATGCCAAGTCTTTTGTCAAGCTATATCGCTTTTTAAGGGGTATCATTTCTTTCACTGATGTGGAATTAGAAAAGTACTACGTTTTCCTAACGGCATTAATAAAGAAACTGCCTTACATCAAATCAAGTATGCCTTTAGATGTATTGGGTGAAGTGGAACTACACAGCTATAAAATACAGCACCAATACACTACCGATTTAAAATTGGTTTCCGGGGATGGTGAAATGAAAGGCATGACTCCCGGCGGTGGAAATCGAAAACCTGAAGAAGAATACGACTTGTTAACAAATATCATTAAAGTGTTGAACGACACCTTTGGATTAGATTTAACAGAGGAGGACCGTGTGGATTTTGAAAAAATGAAAGAAAACATCTATTCAAACGAAGAATTAATGAGTTTCTTTAATCCTAATAACACGAAAGAAAATATTCAGGAAAAATTCAATGAAGAGATTGATAGTGAGTTACTCAATTTCATCAATACCAAACTTGAATTTTACAATAAACTTTCCGAAGATCGCGTCAATACAATGTTTAAACAATTATGGTTTAACGACCTTTACGACAAAAAGGTAAGAGGAATTGCAATTTGAGATTAATGAATGAAGGAACTGGAAGAATATAATAAAAGAGGCTACATCATTTTATAGAGATTGTTTCATTTTTCTAAACAACCTCTTTTTCAAAGTATATTGAACCTCAGCAATTTATTTTACCATAAAAAGGTATTATAACCCTGTACCCCTTCCCTTTTATCCCCCACCCCCGAAACGACATTTCCTGAACCCAAAATTCCAAATGCATATGTAGTGAACCATCCGGTTCTGTCAGGAACGACTGAGGAACAATATTTTTTCAATTTAGTGTTAGGGGATTTTCGACCTGTAATTTTACAGATTCAATTTCGGACGTCAATTTTCGACCTATAATTTTACAGATTCGATTCCGGCCGTCGATTTTCGGCCTGTAATTTTACAGATTCGATTTCGGCCGTTGATTTTCGGCCTGTAATTTTACAGATTCAATTCCGGCCGTCAATTTTCGACCTATAATTTTACAGATTCAATTTCGGACGTCAATTTTCGACCTGTAATTTTACAGATTCAATTTCGGACGTCAATTTTCGACCTGTAATTTTACAGATTCAATTTCGGACGTCAATTTTCGGCCTATAATTTTACAGATTCAATTCCGGACGTCAATTTTCGGCCTATAATTTTACAGATTCAATTCCGGCCGTCAATTTTCGACCTATAATTTTACAGATTCAATTTCGGACGTCAATTTTCGGCCTGTAATTTTACAGATTCAATTTCGGACGTCGATTTTCGGCCTGTAATTTTACAGATTCGATTTCGGCCGTCAATTTTCGGCCTGTAATTTTACAGATTCGATTTCGGCCGTCAATTTTCGGCCTGTAATTTTACAGATTCATTTTCGGCCGTCGATTTTCGGCCTGTAATTTTACAGATTCAATTTCGGCCGTCGATTTTCGTCCTGAAAAATTTTAGATTCGATTTCGGCCGTTGATTTTCGATCTAAAAAATTTTAGATTCAATTTCGGCCGCTGATTTTCGACCTAAAAAATTTTAGATTCGATTCCAGCCGCCAATTTCCTTTAATTTGAAAACCCATCTCTATACCCTCTTTGCGTCTCTTCGTCTCCGCGTTTTGTCCCCTGTTAAAAATCTTACTATTTTAATCAACAACATTTTAATGAGCCTGATTGCAAACAGGAATTTGGATAAGAAGAAATTTGCATGCTAATGGTGGAGAAAATATCCTTTTTCAACTCTCTCAATAAACTTTTTTTTAATATTTTATTTACAGTTCATTTTTTAATAAATGCCCCAAAATTCTTTTCTGTCAACAGACTTCAACCAACAACCTCACACACACATCATTTGAAAGCACCACCTCTGAAAAATCGTCGTAAGAAACTGTCATACTCTTATCAAATGGCTCTATATGCAAAATTTTAATAATGGTTCCAAGTTTAAGCTCTTTTTGATTCAGAAACTTAAGTAAAGGGGCATCGCTTTTATGTATTGCACACAAACGAACGGTTTGACCGCTTTCCATATCGGCCAGCTTGGCATAACACGTTGAAGACATATTCCCGTTTTTATCGGGAATAGGCGAACCATGAGGGTCGGTTTCCGGAAAGCCTAAAGCCTCATCCATTTTATCGAATAGTTTTTCGGAAGGAATATGTTCAATTTCTTCGGCAATATCATGGACTTCTTCCCAGCTAAAGCCGAGCTGCTCGACCAAATACATTTCAGCAATACGATGTTTTCGCAAAATACGCCCGGCTGCCTTCTTTCCTTTGGGCGTCAACTCTAAGGGCTTGTACTTTCTGTATTTGACAAGCCCCATATCATCAAGCCGTTTAACCATGCTATTTGCCGTAGGGATACTTACACCCATCTTTTCACTCAGGAGAGACAGTGAGATACTTTTTCCCTCCTGAACTATCATATACATCGCCTTAAGATAATTCTCCTTTGTCTTCAAAGATGCTCTTTTTTGATTGCCACAAATATATAAAATTTCCTAAAACTATTTGTTAGATCTTTCTAACTTTATATATTTGCTTAATCTAATCATTCAAGCTACAATAATCTTAATATCGATGGAAACAACATTTCAAATAATTGTCGTTATATCGATTTTAACAGGGCTAATACTCTTTATTTTATGGATATTTTGGCCAAGAAAAGGGATTCTTGCCCGAAGGGCAGTTATTAAAATTAACAATGAAAGGATTCTCCTTGAAGACGCATTAAAATTTCTGTACGACTGTGAATATAAGAAGGTACCTTGCAAAAAGAAAGATATTGCCCGTAATCTAAATATTACAGAACGAGGCTGCAATAAATTATTGGGAAGACTTACCAAAATGGGTCTTATTTCTGACAGGGAAGGGACCTATCAACTAACAGAAGCCGGGAAATCTTACTCCCTCCGCATTATCCGTGTTCACCGTATTTGGGAAACCTATCTGGCCAACGAAACGGGTGTTGGCCAGACCGAGTGGCACCCCAGAGCCGACCATTGGGAACATTTCATCTCGGAAAAAGAAGCCAACCTTCTTGCAGCCGATATGGGTAATCCGGCCTTTGACCCTCACGGAGACCCTATCCCGACAGCACAAGGTGATTTGCCTGACTTTCAGGGTCGACCCCTTAATACATTACAAAAGGGCGATCATGCCATTATCACACACCTGGAAGATGAGCCTGAATACATCTATAAACAATTGGTAGCTATCGGCCTATATCCGGGAATGAAAATCTATATTCTGGATGTGGAGAAAGAAAAAATTTCTTTTGCTGCCGATGGGGAAGAATGTGTCCTAACCCCGTTATTTGCCTCCTCAGTGACTGTCCGAACCCTATCAGAGGAACCAAATCCATCCACACAAAACTTCCAAAAACTCACCGACCTTAATCTGGGTGAAACAGCACGTATCGCAGGAATATCACCTAATTGCAGAGGACAGGAGCGACGCCGGCTAATGGATTTGGGAATTGTCCGCGGAACTCCCGTTACTGCTTTACTGAAAAGTGCTTCAGGAGACCCAATTGGTTATCGTATTATGGATACAACCATTGGCATAAGAAAAAGCCAGGCAGAAAATATTTATATACAAAAATAACCTGGGTTTTTCCGCGAATACCAATTATGTAAAACCCCAAATTAAGAATACAAGCATGATTACGTCAATAGCACAAGGATGTGAAAACTGTCCAATTCACCATAAAGAAAACCTTAAACAATTGGGAATTGACACCTCTGCTACCGATTATATTATTGCGTTGGCAGGAAATCCGAATACAGGAAAAAGCACAGTATTTAATAACCTTACCGGGCTCAGACAACATACCGGTAACTGGCCGGGCAAAACGGTAACACGTGCCGAAGGGGCATTTGCTTTTAACAATAAGCGTTACAAAGTGGTAGATTTACCCGGAACTTATTCATTACTGTCGACCAGTACCGATGAAGAAGTAGCTCGAGATTTCATTTTATTCGGCCGACCTGATGTGACGGTTATTGTAACCGATGCCACTCGCTTACAACGAAATCTGAACCTCACTTTACAAATATTAGAAATCACTGACCGCGCAGTGTTATGTGTTAATTTGATGGATGAAGCAGAGCGCAACCATATACAAATTAACTTAAGAGCCTTATCGCGCGAGTTGGGCATTCCGGTTGTCGGGACTGCAGCCCGCCGTAACCGTGGCATGCAGGAACTCATGACCGCCATAGAACAGGTTGCAACAGGCAGTTACTTATGCAAACCTTACAAACCGCGTAAGCGCCCCGCCAAAATTCGACATGCCATTCAGGAAATTGGTCAACAATTGCAAAATATTTTTCCCGATATACCCAATAGCGATTGGGTAGCGCTTCGATTGCTGGAGGGCGACCAAAGCATTATTGATGCTGTAAAGTCAGGACAACTGGGTTTCCTGAGTAACACTTCTATGGCCGATAAAGAAAAGGAATCGATTCCTGACAACAAACAACGGGAAGCCTTACTCTCAAAGGTCAACACCATACGATGGAAGTTGGGAATGGACTTCCATGACTCTGTCATAGAAGGTATTTACAACGATGCGGCTGAGATAGCCGGAAAAGTTGTTACCACTGATGAGAATAAACCGGCATATAGTTTAGACATAAAAATAGACAAAATAGTTACAAGCCGTTGGTTGGGTTTTCCCATTATGCTTCTGCTTTTAGCTTTAGTATTTTGGATTACCGTCTCGGGCGCCAATTATCCATCAGGGCTGTTGGCATCACTGCTTCTGGACACCCTTCATCCCATACTTAAAGATTGGGGAACTACCATAGGCTTACCGTGGTGGTTAAATGGTGTACTAATTGACGGGGCCTATTTATCTATGGCGTGGGTGGTTTCCGTAATGTTGCCACCAATGGCTATTTTCTTTCCCCTTTTTACCCTTTTGGAGGACCTGGGTTATTTGCCGCGTGTGGCATTTAATATGGATAGCCTGTTTCGCAAGGCCGGTGCTCACGGTAAGCAAGCCCTGTCGATGAGCATGGGCTTCGGATGTAATGCCGCCGGAGTTATTGCCACGCGTGTTATCGACAGTCCACGTGAACGACTCATTGCCATCATAACCAACAATTTTTCATTATGTAATGGACGATGGCCAACGCAAATACTAATAGCCACCATATTTATTGGGGGAGCCGTACCGGCCCATCTGGCGGGTTTAGTATCAGCTGCTGCAGTAGTTGGCATTGCACTATTGGGAATATTCCTCAGTTTAGTAGTATCCTGGGGTTTGAGCCGTACAGTATTGCGTGGTGAGGCTTCCGCATTTAGTCTGGAACTTCCACCCTACCGCCCCCCAAGGATATGGCAAATACTATATACTTCATTAATTGACCGTACAATCTTTGTTTTATGGCGAGCAGTAGTTTTTGCCGTCCCGGCAGGTATTGTAATATGGCTGGTAGCCAATGTAAAAGTTGATGGCATTAGCATAGCAGAACACTTTATCCATTGGGCAGACCCCATCGCCCTCTTATTTGGCCTCAACGGAATTATTTTTCTTGCCTATATCATTGCAATACCGGCCAATGAAATAGTTATCCCTACTATTTTGATGTTAACAGTTCTGACCCAAAATATGACAGGTGTGGGTGCCGGAGCCGGCGTTATGTTCGAACTGGATTCCATCCGGGATACTGCCAGTTTGCTGCATGCAGGGGGGTGGACACTATTAACAGCCGTAAACCTAATGTTGTTCAGCCTATTACACAACCCATGCTCTACTACCATATATACCATCTACAAAGAAACAGGAAGTGTGAGGTGGACATTGGTATCGACCTTTCTTCCCATAGCCATGGGACTTCTGGTATGCCTCTTAACAACATTAATTTGGGGTTAAATTACCTGTAAAAAATAATCTATAGAATTTAAGGGAAAACCCACATACAATAGGGTTAATAGGTTTCGGAAGAAACCTAAATAAGGAATTATTCGCTTTTTCAATTATAAACTTAAACTTAATCCTTATGGCCAGAAAATTACTATTAACACCGATTATCATTTTATCCGGATTTTTTACAAATGCTCAACAAGCACCGGAATTTTCGGATGAAGAAAAAAAGAAAAAAACCGATGCCAATATCATAGGCGATGTACAATGCAACGGCGAACATGTCCCCTTTATAAACATAACGGTTGAAGGGACTACTATCGGTACCATGACCGATGCCACCGGTCACTACCGTTTGGTAAACCTTCCTGAAGGGGAGCTAATGCTTCGGGTTAGCGGATTAGGCTACAAAAGCCAGACAAAGAAAGTAAACACGTTACCGCATACAAGAGTTTCGCCGTGGCGGAAACAAGTTGGATTACCTTCCACATGAGGCAGATATTGCCGAACAGTTGGAACATCTTATTTCCGACGTAAACCTTTCTTACGACCTTTTCACCAATGGAAAATATGATAAACTCACCCTCTATGCTTCTGCTCAGCATGTGGACAGAGATTCTTATTATGGTGCAGAACAAGACCCCAATGCTTACGGACATACAAAAAATTTAACTTATTCGGCAGGTGGCTATTATTCCTTTAATATGAACCGTCTTCTCTTCAACAACTCGACAACATTGATAGGCTTCGATAATACTAAGGATTATTTAAAAGACACCAAACTTGGGGCAAATGGTCGCAGCAATACCTTATTAACCAGGCAGTCGGTTAATACCCTGGGTACTTTTTTGCAACAAAATTGGAAATCCAATAAAGTAAACCTGGGAATTGGAATGCGTTATGACAACGACCTGGAAAGTGATATTGGTGATATCAATAACGGAGTTTGGATTCCCAGAATTAACATCTTATACAAATTCACCAAGGACTTTAGATTTCGCATAGGATATGCCCGCGGATACCGTGCCCCCCAGGTATTTAACGAAGATTTGCATATCGAGTTGGTAAATGCCAACCGTGTTGAAACTTTCAACTCTGATAACTTAAAGCAAGAAACATCAGATTCATTTACCGCATCTATCAATTCAGTTTTTAACATTGAACATTCCTACCATGATCTACTGATTGAAGGCTTCTACACCCGACTCAATGACCCGTTTGCCAATACCTATTTCCCATTGGGTGACCAGGGCAACTTTGCCTATTTGAGAGTAAATGCCGAAGATGGTGCATATGTATCGGGGGTAAACATGGAATGGAAATCTTTTTTATCCAATAAACTGGAAACTCAGTTAGGATTTACAATACAAACCAGTCGTTATGAGTCTCCCCAACCGTGGGGTGAAGAAGATAATAGTACATCGAAGAAGTTTATGCGAACTCCCGATAAATATGGCTACGCAACCTTTATTTGGAGGCCATCCCATCACTTTAATGCTTCCTTATCATTAAATTACACCGGTTCAATGTTAGTACCTCATTTCGGGTTAAATCCCGATGATTTTGACAACCCGGAAGAGGCACAAAAAGTTGAGGAGGCTATAAACCGGGGCGATATCATTTCCGGAGAGCAATTAGAAGAATCCTCAGCTTTCATTGTTGCAGATTTGTTGGTTTCTTATGATATTCATTTAACAAATGAAACCGAATTACAATTCTTCCTTGGAATGAAGAATATTTTCAACCAATTACAGGACGATTATGACAAAGGCATTTACAGAGATGCAGGCTATATCTACGGACCATCACAACCCCGAACCATTAATTTCGGAATTAAATTTGGAAATGTATTTTAAGAATTTTGACCGCTAAGTTAGTGTACAAAGAAGGTGTCTAAATGCGTTGTTGTCTTTTTATGGATAAATTAAATACAATTCAATTAAGGTTTATGAAGCTGGCATATTTAAAAATTACAGAAAAAACAAGAATTACAGACACCTTCTTTTTTTATTTAATAACCACCCCTTTAGAATGACCAACTCAGTCCCACACCGGGAATCCAGGCTGATGATTCATATCTTCCATAAAATTCCAAAGGGGCATAGCCATCATCGCGCGTCTCACCTGAAACGTGAAGTAGCGATGCATCTAATGAAAGATGGTTATTCAAAGCCCATGAAAAACCGCCGGAAATACCTATTTTGTTTGTACCGGGTGTTTCCGGGGTTAAATAATCTTTAGGAATAGGTGTTTCATCATAATAAATACCTGCTCTTAATTTAAGCGATGCCAATAACCCATATTCTGCACCGAACCGATAAATCATGGTATTTTCAAAATTTCGTGGGTTGTATGAATCTTCAAGAACGGCTGTATTTTCTTTAAAATCAAAAACGAGCTCGTTATATTCTGACCACCGCACATGTTGTAAATCAAAAGCCAATAAAAGTTTATCCGATACTTTCAAACCCACACCCAAAGTAAGATTGGCCGGCATAGGTAATTCGGCCGTGAAGGTATTATTGGGCGGAAAATAACTTGACAAAGTCTCGGGAACATTAAAAGTCGCATATCCCCCATCCACTTTCATTAATATTTTGGAACGATAATTAATCCCTGCCGTAAGTCGCTGACCTATTTTAAAAAATGCCCCTAAATTATACCCCCCAGGCTGTTGCATCACCATTTAAATTTACGCTTCCGTCATCAAGCGGAACTAAAGGAATGGCTTGATCTAAATCCACACTCCCAAAAGCTATTACAGGTCCACCACCAATGCTAATGTGTGGCGTAATTGCATATGAGACCGTAGGCTGAACAAAAATAGCCTGCAATGAAATATTTTGAATCAAATACCGACCGGCCCAGTCATCTTCCCAATCCAAAGTATTTCCATAGGGTGAATTAACCCCTAAACCAACCACCAAACGTTTATTAAGTCGCATCGCACCATAAAAACTAAACGGTGTTCCAACTGGATTGTCACTTTCTGCTTTGTAATAGACAGGTTCATTTTGCACAAAAGAATTGTTTGAAAAAACCCCGCTGATACCACCGGAAAGAAAAAAGTTGCCTTCCAAAAAAGCTAAAGCGCCGGGATTAAAATGAATGGAAGATGGCCCCAAAAGAAGCCCCGTACCGGTGTGCCCCATACCGGTTTGTTTCTGACCTTGTAAGTTGACCTGGTAGCCTTCGGCCAGAGCCAATTGAATAAAAAATAAATTGGCTAAAAAGATTAATAAAAAATGCCTCATAAATAGAAAATTAATGGAATTAAAAAATTTTGAAACTAATGTGGCAGAGATAAATGGGACTTCCTTTTACCTTCCAGGGAAATAATGTTTAATTAAAGGGTCGAAATCATTAAACCAAAACGGTCGAAAACATATTTATCTTTCACACAAATTTTTATGCGACAAAAGATAGACATTCAAATATGAAAAGTCAATTTATTTTTTCTTTTTGTTCGAAAAAATATTATTGCATTTCTAATTTATCCCCCACTAGAAAAAATAAAAACAATCTTCTTAATCCCGTGTTTTCTTTTTGTAATTCGGCTGAAAATCTATTTATAAGACATCCATTGAATTTACTGTTAATAGCCAACTAAGGATATCCCATTATAAATTTTAGGACATGCGAGTTCTGTGAGCCTAATGAATATCGTTTTTTTATATAATGATACAGGAAAGTATATTAGCAATTGTAACAATCGAATTGATTTTTATTATCAAAGTTAATTACTTTAAGCTAACAACTTAAATAAGTTAACAACCCTGACCAATCATCAGGACAGAAGGTGAGTTGTTTGTGTCTTGAGCGATCAGTTTTGTGCACTAAGTAAATTTTCCTTATTTTCCGAAACCAAAAACCATTATCTATGTTAAAAAATTCGGATTTAGAACAGTTAAAAGAAAAAGGTATTTCACCGGAATCCATTAACAAGCAAATAAAACGCTTTAAAAATGGTTTTCCAACAATTAAGGCTACTCGCCCCGCTACTTTGAACGATGGAATTATAGCTTTCCCAACTGCAGATATAAACCATTATAAAAGCATATATCACGGGGAGGTGCAGAAACAGTTAATGCCTATGAAATTTGTTCCTGCCTCCGGCGCCGCCACCCGAATGTTTAAAGACCTGTTTCAGTTTCTTGATTCCGATCAAAATGCTGAAGATTTGTCCGCTGATCATCCGGTACGGCGCTTTTTAGTTGAATTGCCAAGATTTGCTTTTTTTTCTGAAGTTGAAAAATATACCAAAAACTTTAACCTTAACGACACTGCTGAAAGAATCTCTCATGCAAAAGAAATAATTCATAAAATCCTAACCCGCGAGGGGCTGGGATACGGTTTCCTGCCCAAGGGATTAATACCATTCCACCGATACCCCAAGGACTTACATACACCTCTGGCAGAACATCTCTATGAGGCTGCCGCATACGCCATAGACCTCAACGGAATAGCAAGAGTTCATTTTACCATAAGCCCTGAACATTATGACTTTTTCAAAAAGCAACTAGAAAATGACCGGTTAAAAGTTGAAAATGAAACCCAAACCAAATTCGAAGTTACATTTAGTTTTCAAAAACCTTATACCGACACCATTGCCGTTACGCTCAACAATGAGCCTTTCAGAGATGAAAACGGCCATTTGGTTTTTCGTCCAGGAGGCCATGGATCGCTTATCGAAAACCTTAATGATTGTAATGCAGATATATTATTCATAAAAAATATTGATAACGTAGTTCCAACTTATAGTCTTGATTTAATAATAACCTATAAACAGGCTTTGGCCGGTTTGGCCTTGAAAATCCGGAACAATGTTTTTGCTTTTTTGAATCAATTAGATACTAATGTAAATGATAACCTTATTGATAAGGTTAGAAAATTCATCGCAGAAAATTTTCACACGGATATTCCTGAACCGGTAAAATCCCAATCAGTAGAAGCACAAGCGGCCTATCTTCATCAATTTTTAAATCGTCCCATTCGGGTCTGTGGCATGGTAAAAAATGTGGGTGACCCCGGTGGCGGCCCCTTTTGGGTCGAAGACAATAATGGCCAACAATCCCTTCAAATTGTTGAAGGTTCTCAATTTGATCTGAATGACCCTCATCAAAAAAAACTGTTCAATAACGGGACCCATTTCAACCCGGTTGATTTGGTATGTATTCCCAAAAATTACAAAGGAGAAAAATTTGATCTGACCCAATACATCGACCCGGAAACAGGGTTTATTTCTCAAAAGTCAGTCTACGGAAAAACCATTAAAGCGCTTGAACGACCAGGCCTTTGGAATGGTGCCATGGCTCATTGGCTAACTCTTTTTGTGGAAGTGCCTGTCGAAACCTTTAACCCGGTAAAAACCGTTAACGATTTACTCAAACCTGTTCACCAAACAAAACAATAATAAAATAACTTAGGTTCCTTGCCCTTTTTGATATGGCACTTCAAGTCTATACCGGGTTTATTTATTCGCATAAAGCTTACTTAACTAATTGGTCGAATGGAACTTAAAGTTAGTGATTAGTGATTAGTGGTTAGTGGTTAGTCATAAGTAAATCAACACTAATGATTATTGACTAACCACTAATGACTTCTTCTTCCTGGGCACTTCTTCCTTTAAATTACATGTTCTTGTTGTGACACACTTAAGTGTTCGAGCTCATTTCATCCTTACTTATAATCTGTTAATCAACTAAATGCCATAACAACACATCAAATAATTTATGAAGTCTTGGCTTTCCGCAAAGAATGCGTACTTTTGCATGAATAAATTCAGTGCTTATGCTAGAATCATGGTCAGCGCATTTTAACGAAATAAAAGAAGCCATAGAACGCTTCGAAAAAATGGAATATAACAAACAGGAATATTTTTTTGATGTTCATAGTATTGAAAGTATTTTTGATTATTACATGGACCAATTCGAGCTTGCCAAGGCAGAACGAATTATCCAACTAGGCCTTCGACAACATCCCGGCTCCACTTCCCTGAAAATAAAAGAAGCCATCATTTTCATCGAAAAAGAGCAATTATCCAAAGCGGCTGCTATCCTTGAGCACGTAATGAGTATTGAAAAATCAAACCCCGAAGTATATTTAAATCTTGGATACATTTATTTCAGAGAAGGAGACAGAGATAAAGCCATACAAACTCTTGAGCTTGGTCTAAAATATGCCGGTGACGAAAACGATATTTTATTAGACACGGTTCTTTATCTTAACCAATTTCAAGAATATAGTACCACCATCCGACTACTTTCGGCCCGATATCCAAAAATTAAAAATGATGAAAACCTACTCTTCGAATTAGCTTATGCTTTAGACAAAATTGGGGATAACCATAAAGCTCATGATATATATGAAGAAGTTCTGGATTTGAATCCCTACTCCGAAAATGCATGGTATAATTTAGGAATATCACTGGTAAAATTAGACAATTTAGAAGAAGCTGTTGATGCCTTTGATTTTTGCCTGACAATCAATCCAGACCATGCACAGGCTCATTTTAACAAAGGTAATAGTTTGGCTCAACAAAACAGATATCTGGAAGCGCTGGATTGTTATCTAAATTGCATATCTTACGATTTAGAGCAATCCAAATGTCTTCAATATATTGCCGATTGCTGGCATAAATTGGGAAACAGTTCAAAAGCCATACAGTTTTTCGAATTGGCCATCAAATCCGATATCATCGATTTTGATACATGGGAAAGTTATGCCCGGTTTTACCTTGAACTTCAAAAACCAAAAAAATGCCGGCAAATTATCAAACAAGCTTTGGAAGAAAAAGACTTAATGACAAACGAAGAACAAGGTACTTTTTATCATTTGACGGCTCAGTCATATGTTCTGGATGAAAAATGGAAACTTTCCAAAGACTATTTCGTTAAAGCCACTCGATGTAATTCCAAAGAATTTCGTCACCCTGCATCGTTATTCAAATTGGAAAAAGCCCTTAACCCTGAATACAACATTGAACTTTTTGTATACGATTACACCTCAAAACTCATAGAAGCTCCCTCTTTTCAGTATATGTTAGCTGCTTATCATTTGCTTATTACAGAAAACCTAAAAAAAAGCTTTTATCATCTGAAAGAGGCTATATCCAATGCTCCGGGCTTTATTGACGAATTAACCGACCTGTTTCCGGAGATTCTTGACATTGCAAAGAACAATAATCAACTAAGCAATTTAATTGAACTCAATAATAGGAATTATGAACTTTGAATTACCAAATTTACCACAACGTCCTGAAAAACCTCGTCAATATGGGTTAACCATGATGATGGATAAGGGGATGAGTGTAAGAGAAGCAGAAAACTTTGTAGAAGGTAATGCTCCTTATACCGACTTGGTGAAACTGGGATTCGGAACCAGTCTGTTGGTACCAAGCCTTGAAGCAAAACTAAATATTTATCGTGAAGCAGGTGTGCATGCCTACTTTGGCGGTACGCTGTTCGAAGCCTTTATTATTAGGGGCTTATTCGATGAATTCCGGCGCTATCTGGATCGTTATGGGATGGAATATGTGGAGGTTAGTGATGGCACCATATCCATTCCTCACGAAGATAAATTAAAATACATCGAAGAATTGTCAAAAGAGTATATTGTTGTGAGTGAAGTTGGGTCTAAAGTTGCCAATAAGGTTATTCCTAATACGCAATGGATTTCAATGATGAAAACCGAACTGGAGGCAGGAGCATGGAAGGTTATTGCTGAGGCTAGAGAAAGTGGAACTACCGGAATATATAATAAGGACGGTTCGGCCAATTTACAACTCATCGAAGACATCCGAACGCATCTGGATGCTTCCAATATCCTTTGGGAAGCACCTCAGAAACCACAGCAAGTATGGTTCATTAAACATTTTGGGCATAATGTGAATTTGGGGAATATTGCCCCTAGTGAAGTTATTCCTCTCGAAACATTGCGGTTAGGTCTTAGAGGTGATACCCTTTTAGATTTTTTACCAGATGCTGAATAAATTAATTTCACTATTCCTGAAAGGGGTGGCCATGGGGACGGCGAATGTCATTCCCGGCGTTTCAGGAGGTACTGTAGCTTTAATAACCGGCGTTTTTGTTCGTTTAATTAATGCCATTAAATCTTTCGACGCAACCGCTATAAAGTTATTGGGTCAGGGAAAATTTAAAACTTTTGCCCAACATACCGATTTAGTATTTTTAAGTACACTATTTGCCGGAATAATAACAGCCATAGTATCGTTGGCACATTTATTAGAATATCTTTTTGCCAATTATCCCACATACGTGTGGTCTTACTTTTTTGGTTTGGTTCTGGCATCGGTCTATTTCGTTGGGAGAACCGTCAACAAATGGCATTCGGGCGCAATAATTTCTTTTATAATAGGTGCCGGAATTGCCATATCTATATCAGTCCTTACCCCGGCATCGGAAAATAGTTCGTTTTTTTACCTTATACTATGTGGTATCGTTGCCATGTGCAGCATGATATTGCCGGGCTTAAGCGGCTCTTTTGTACTCATTTTAATGGGCAATTATCAATTGGTAATGATTGATGCCATCAATCATTTTGATCTAAATATTCTTTTGCCCGTAGCTATTGGAGCGGTGGTTGGCTTATTACTCTTCAGCCGGTTTCTGTCGTGGTTGCTTAAGCGTTTCCCTGACTCGGCTATAGCTCTGCTTTCGGGGTTTATTCTGGGATCATTGGGCATTCTTTGGCCCTGGAAAGAAGAAATAACACAACAGTTTGGTGATAAAACCAAAGTAATTGCATACCAATGGTTACTCCCGGAAGTAAATGCTCAATTGTTTTTTGCTCTGCTTTTTATTATTTTAGGCATTTTAAGCATTGCAGCCACAGAAATTTGGGCCGGCAAAAAAGAAAAAAAATGATCATATGCAAACTTTTGGTTTAATAGGATACCCATTGGGGCATTCATTTTCGCAAAGTTATTTTACCGAAAAGTTCAAAAAAGAAAATATTGATGCCAGGTATTTAAATTTCCCCATACCTGAAATTAATGAACTGCCGGATTTATTAAAAAAACATCCCTACCTGGCAGGATTAAATGTTACTATACCTTATAAACAGCAAGTTATTGATTATTTGGATGAGCTTGATCCCCAGGCAAAAGACATCGGTGCAGTTAATGTAATTAAAATAACGTGGAAGAATAAAGTTCCATATTTGAAAGGGTATAATAGTGATGTTATCGGTTTTTCGCGTTCCATAACTCCATTATTAAAACCATTGCACACCAAAGCGCTTATATTGGGTACGGGTGGTGCTTCCAAAGCCGTGGCTTATGCTTTGAAACAGCTAGGGTTACTCTTTCGATTTGTATCCCGGAATCCGCAACACCCTTCACATGTATCCTATCAGGCGCTTACCCCTGAAATCATTAAAGAATACAAAGTAATAATTAACACTACACCATTGGGAATGGCGCCCAATACAGACGTAGCGCCCCCAATACCCTACGAAGGCATAACACAGGAGCACCTGGCTTTTGACTTGATTTATAATCCGGAAACCACCCTTTTCCTGAATAAATGTGCCAATAAAGGCGCCGTTATTAAAAACGGACTTGAAATGTTACACCTTCAGGCAGAAGCTGCCTGGGAAATTTTTAATCAGGCATGAGTAAAAAGAAGCGCAAATCAACCTCCGGAGGGATTGTTTTTAGTACAAATCCCGATTTTAATCCCGACGATTATATTGAAAATGATAACGAACCAGAAACCCTATCGTCTGAAAAACAAAATTTAAGGATTTCTCTTGACCGCAAAAACCGGAAAGGAAAATCAGTCACTTTAATTACCGGCTTCGTTGGAAACGATAGCGATTTACAAGAGTTGGGAAAAAAGTTAAAAGGAATTTGCGGCGCGGGTGGTTCCGTCAAAAATGGTGAAATTCTTGTGCAAGGTGATTTCAGGGATAGAATTCTTGATTTCCTTCTCAAAGAGGGTTATACTAAAACAAAAAAATCGGGAGGTTAAATAAAAGCCGGGGTAGAGCGTTCATCCCCCGGCACCAGAACTATCTATTACATATTTTTATTCAGCGCTATCGTTCTGACTACGCATACCCATAATATCACGATCAAATAGATACAAATTATTTTGATCCCCAAGTAAGTTCAGTTTATCAAGGATATTTGAAACAGATGCTTCTTCTTCTATCTGCTCGGTAACAAACCATTGCAGCCAATTATGGGTTGTAAAATCCTTTTCTTCCAGACAAACACCCACAATATCATTAATGGAAGCCGTTACCATCTGTTCATGCTCATACACCATTTCAAACATCTCTTTAACACTCTTGAAATCGGCTGGAGGTTGGTCTATGGAACTAATAATGGCTTTACCTCCACGTTCATTCACATATTTCACAATTTTAAGCATATGCATGCGTTCCTCATCAGATTGGGCGTACATCCAGTCGGCAATTCCTGCAAAGCCATTACACTCGGCCCAACTGGCCATCGACAGGTATAAACTGGATGAATAACCTTCTTTTTCAATCTGCTCTACTAGCTTTTTTTCTACATTCTTATTCAGCATAATTTTCCTTGTTTTATTTGTTTTTCTGCATTAAAGATAAGGCATTAATTTTCTTCTTTCTTCCTGCTTTTTAGCCTTGAATATAATTTATAATAAATCTTAATAAACACAGCCATTGCTTAAAAATCATTCTCATTCATTACCAATAAGTCAGATGTATTTTCCTCTTAATACCCCTATAAACCCCGAATTCCCCACCCAAAAATTACTCTAACAAAGAAAGTCTTGAGTCCCCATAATTTGAACCCAAATCCTTCAACTTTGTTAACATTACGACAAGATTATTTACAACCTTCGCATATGATAAAAAAAGTTTTAGTGGCCAACCGGGGCGAAATAGCGGTACGCATCATACGTTCATGCCGCGAAGCAAACATTAAGAGTGTGGCCATTTATTCCGAACCCGACAGAACATCAATGCACGTTCGCTATGCCGACGAAGCTTATTGGGCAGGCCCGGGTCCTTCAGGGCAAAGTTATCTCAACATTCCAAGAATTATAGAAATTGCCAGAGAAAGCGGTGCCGACGCCATTCATCCGGGTTATGGCTTTCTTTCCGAAAACGCAGAGTTTGCTGAGAAGGTGCGTGAAGCAGGACTTATTTTTATTGGCCCGGATGCCGAAGCCATACGCGTGATGGGCGACAAAATGAAAGCCCGAGAATTAATGATTAAAGCCGGCGTTCCGGTAGTTCCCGGCTCAGGTAAGCTGGATGACACGGACGAAGACTCAATTAAAAAAATTGCTGAAGAAATTGGTTATCCGGTAATGATAAAAGCCTCGGCCGGAGGCGGCGGTAAGGGAATGCGGCTTGTTTGGAGTCCGGATGAAATTATAGATGCCGTAAGGCGTGCAAAATCCGAAGCACAAAATGCCTTTGGTGATGATACTGTTTATATGGAAAAATATTTACAATCGCCTCACCATATTGAAGTACAAATTTTGGGTGATAACTACGGAAACATTGTTCATCTTTTTGAACGGGAATGCTCTGTGCAACGCCGACACCAAAAGGTTGTAGAAGAAACCCCTTCGCCCTTTATTACCGACGAGGTGCGAAAAGCCATGACCGACAGAGCCGTGGCTGCCGCTGCTTCGGTTAACTACAAAGGGGCAGGAACAGTAGAGTTCCTGGTGGATGCCCACATGAATTTTTATTTTCTGGAGATGAATACACGATTACAGGTAGAACACCCAATCACCGAAAGAACTACCGGTATCGACCTGGTTAAAGCTCAAATAAAAATTGCCAACGGAGAGCCTCTCCCTTTTAATCAAGAGGATATCAAAAGAACCGGGCATGCCATTGAATGCAGAATTTATGCAGAAGATCCTCAAAATAATTTTATGCCGGGTGCCGGTAAAGTATTGCACATTACCGAACCTTTGGGATTAGGAGTACGTACCGACGGGTATATTTACGAAGGCTATGAAATAACCGTGTTTTATGACCCTTTGATATCAAAACTAATCGTTTGGGGACAGAATCGTGAAGAGGCCGTAGCTCGCATGAAAAGAGCATTGTACGAATACAAAATTACCGGTGTAAAAACCAACATTCAGTTCCTTGAAAGAATTATGAATACCCCCGATTTTATTGAAGGTAAATATGACACACATTTTATTTCAAAGAATGAAAAATACCTTACCGAAGGAGAACCTTGTGAACTGGAATGTGAGGATTTGGCTATGATTATGGCTTATGTAGAACATCAGTCACATTCAGATAAACGATTGCGCTTTTCTCTTGATCACCATCATAAATCGAACTGGAAAGAATATGGTCGTCTCTACAGAATCAATCCTTTTTAATTTTTAATAATTCAGGTTATTGGATAAAGCAGTTCATAGTCATTAGTCAACAAGTGGTTAGTATTAAATAACTAGTGACTAGCGACTAACCACTAATGACTACTTTTAAGAAACAATATATCAATGAAGTAAGTAAAATTTATACGGATGAAACGAGCATGGCAGCTTTTGCCACAAAAGAGCATGTATAAAATGATATAGGCAGAAGTGCACAGGCAGAAGGCAGAAGTGAGATTTATCGATTTTATGATTGCGGGTTGGGAAATTTCCCCTTTAGGGGATTAAGGGGTGAGGGATGGCCATAATGGACTTTAAACTAATTATATAAGTAAATTTTATACGGATGAAAACATTAGCAAAAAACGGGAATCGTCAGGAAGAGATAAAAGTTTTAAACAGAGATGGTTCTTTACTAACCGTTGCCATTGGAGAAAGAGAATATACACTGGATATTGAAAAAGTAGAAAATGGCGTGTACTCTGTTTTACACAAGGGTAAAAGCCATAATATGGAAATCATAAAGAATGGCAATAAAAACCATTATACAGTAAACACCCAATATAAATCGTTTGACATCGAAATAGCCCCTGCCACACCAGCGGCCAACCGCACCGCTAAAAACGGAAAATTAATTGAAAAAATAAAAGCACCTATTCCAGGTAAAATAGTATCGGTAAAAGTTAAAATTGGTGATTTGGTTGAGGCAAACCAAACTTTAATAGTGCTTTCGGCCATGAAAATGGAAAATGAATTAAAATCACCCATTAAAGGCGTGGTTAAAGATGTAACCGTTAAAAAAGATGATGTGGTAAGAGAAAACTTTGTGCTTGTCGAAGTAAAAGCTTTGGATTAAAAGAAGTTCAAACCCTTATCTAATCATCTAAATATCAGATTTTTTATTAGGGGTTTCCCTATATACTGATTCATTTCCCGAATTATTTTATCTCGATGCATCATTAACTCATTCCGGATGATGCTACTATTTAAAGATACATACACAACCCCGTTTTTATACCAAATATTTTTTGTAACCCGTAATACCGATGGTCCCATAACCGCTTTCCATGCATTGGGTATACGGGAAGGATAAATCCCTCTCGAAATTGAGGGTTGACCCATTATTTCTTTTAATATTTCCTGAAGCGGTTGTATCGACTTTTTTCTGGGATTTCTATCTTTACTATAATTCATCCTATAAATTAAAGTGTTTTTACTTAAACAACACTACCTTTTACCACTTCAAAAAAACGACTGTTTTTCCCCGTTTGGTTCACAATTCCTTCGAGCCGTTCCCTTTGAGTGTCGGTTATAAAGATTTGTCGAAAACGGCCCTCACCTACTAATTGTATCAGTCGTTTTCCACGGTGCATATCTAATTTGTCAAAAACGTCATCCAAAAGCAGAATTGGGGAAAAACCATTGTATTTGGCCAAAAATTCAAATTGTGCCAGCTTTAAGGCTATCAGGAAAGATTTTTTCTGTCCTTGCGAACCTTCCTTTTTAACAGGCCGGCCACTTAATAACAATGACAGATCATCTTTATGAATGCCAATGGTTGTATACCCCAGAATTAAATCGCGCGCCCGATTTTGAGCCAGCAACTCAATAACATTCCCTTTCTGGTAGTGAGATGAATAAACTATATCTACCGTTTCATCCCCACCACTAATATGAGAATACAATTCACGAAACACAGGAACTAATTGCTCAATAAACTCACTTCTACGCAAATAAAGTTCTTCCCCGAGCGAAGCCAATTGTTCATCCCACACATCCAACTGTGCTGCTACTCCACTGTTTAATTGGTCATATTTTTTCAGTAATGCATTTCGCTGCGAAAGCGCGCGGTTGTAGCGGATTAGATGATCCAGATACAGCTTGTTATACTGCGAAACCACACTATCAATGTATTTTCGACGTTGATCGCTACCTTCGGTGATTAACCGCTCATCAGAGGGCGATATCATCACCAATGGCAATAATCCAATATGTTCCGAAAGTTTGCCATACTCCTTCTTGTTGCGTTTAAATTGCTTCTTTTGGTTTCTTTTCAACGCCACATATATCTGCTCTTCCTGGTCATTGCGCACAAACGTGCCCTGTATAACAAAAAAATCTTCATCATGATGTATGTTGTGGCTATCTACAGAATTAAAAAAGCTTTTACAAAAGGACAAATAATAAATAGAATCCAGAAGGTTGGTCTTCCCGGCACCATTGGAACCCACAAAACAATTTATCCCGTCGCAAAATTCAGGATCTGCCTGGGCAATATTTTTATAATTTAGTATATTCAGATGTTTAAGATACATAATTGAAAGTTCATAAAGCGCAAAATTAATGAAACAAACACAGAGAGTCGACAACTTTGAAAAAATAAGTATACCCTGTTTTGAATAAAACGGAAAAGAATTACATTTGCCTACAGAAAAAAACGAATTAAAGATATGGCAAAAAAGCAACATCACGAAGACAGTTTTGAAAATGTTGAATCAGCATTGACAAAAACCGAACAGTTTATTGAAGATAACCAGAAACTTATCAGTATTGCCGCCATCGCCCTGATAGTGATTGTGGGTGGTTATTGGGCTTTTAAAAAGCTGTATGTAGAGCCTCTACAGAAAGAAGCTCAGGAAAGCGTTTTTCAAGCTCAACAATATTTTCAGACCGATAGTTTTAATCTGGCACTCAATGGCGACGGCATGAATCCCGGATTTTTGGAAATAATCGAAAATTACGGCTCCACAGATGTGGGGGAATTAGCCCAATATTATGCCGGAATTTGTTATCTGAATCTGGGTGATTATAATTCGGCCATTGAGTATCTGAAAAAATTTTCTACCGATGAGCCGCTGCTTAAAGCTACTACCCAAGGTGCCATTGGAGATGCTTACCTGGAATCGGGAGATACCGCGAACGCCATTGAATGGTATAAAAAAGCCACTTCTTCTGTCGACAGTGAAATGATTACACCCCTATATCTCTTTAAACTGGGGCTTCTCTACGAAGAAATTGGCGATAAAGAGAAAGCATTGGAAGCTTATACTACAATAAAAAATAAATACCAGGAGACCACCGAAGGTCGGCAAATCGACAAATATATTACCAGAGTTAAAGTATCCGGTTAATTTATTTTCCCATTTAATTTTACGATATTTAAGAGGTTGTCGATAATCGACAACCTCTTTTTGATATAAAACAGAATAAACTAAAGCTATGGCAACAAACCTTAAGAATTTATCCGATTATGATCCAACGCTTGTTCCTTCTGCTAAAGGAATGAAATTTGGCATTGTTGTTTCGGAGTGGAATCAGGAAATTACCGAGGCTTTATTGAGTGGAGCCTACAATACCCTAGTGAAACATGGTGCCAAAGAAGAAAATATTTTAGTAGCAAGAGTTCCCGGAAGTTTTGAACTGACGCATGGGGCCCGTCATCTCATTAAAAATACCGATGTCGATGCCGTTATTTGTCTGGGATGCGTCATCAAAGGGGATACACCTCATTTCGATTATGTTTGTCAGGGCGTTACGCAAGGAATTTCGCAATTAAACGTTAAATACAAAAAGCCCGTTATTTTTGGTGTTTTAACCACCAATGATGAGCAACAAGCCAAAGACCGTGCCGGCGGAAAACTGGGAAATAAAGGCGATGAAGGAGCCATTACCGCCATTAAAATGGTTTCTTTGGTCAAAACTCTAAAAAAGCACAAATAAAATTTTTTTGTAGATTGATATTCAAATTTGGGAGAGAGTTTCTCTCTCCCCCACTTAAAATCTATATTCATGGCAAAATTCCGGTTTCAGCGAAAAATGATTGAGCCTAAAATTCAGTTTGTAGGCCATCAGTTCATGGATACTCCCGCCATCCAGTTATTTAAATATTCGGAACCGGGAATTGAAGAAATTGTTAGTGAGGGCAATCTTTCCAAAATTTTCGAAAACTTAAACTATAGCAAAAACTTCAATTTTTGGATTAATGTCCATGGTGTTCATGATATCGAATTAATTAAACGCCTCATCGACCATTTCGATTTGGATAAAATGGTGGTTCAGGATATTGTAGATACCACCCAGCGCCCAAAAGTGGAAGTAAGTTCCGACATGGTTTTTTTCTCTGTAAAATCTCTGTTGCCTCAGAATGGATTAAACATTGAATCGGAACAAATCAGCTTTATCCTCAAAGAAAATATCCTTTTATCTTTTCAAGAAAAAAAGGGTGACCATTTTGAATACATCCGCGGCAGATTGAGAGAAGGAAAAGGGTTGGTGCGGAAAAGTGGAGCCGATTATTTGCTGTACCTTCTTTTGGATGCTATTACTGACAACTATTATACAAGTCTTAACGGATTGGAAAGCAGATTAAATGAACTCCCTCAAAAAATCATGGATGATCCAAAGCCGGAACAAATTTTTAAGCTGGAACATATTAAGCAAAGCCTCTTTAACCTGCGAAAAGCCATTAATCCTCTTAAAGAAGCCATTATTTTCACCGAAAAAGGACCTTCTGCACATATCCACAGTGATGTTATTCCTTTTTTCGCCGATTTAAAAGATCAATTGTGGCAACTTACCGATGAAACGGATTTGAGCATTCACCGCTCTGAAGGACTCACCAATTTGTTTTTTTCGTATCAAGGCCACCGCATGAATGAGGTAATGAAAGTACTTACTATTGTAACCTCATTATTCATCCCCCTTTCTTTCTTGGCTGGAGTTTACGGCATGAACTTCAAATTCATGCCGGAACTGGATTGGAATTATGGGTATCCTGCGGTACTGGCGTTAATGGCTCTTCTGGCTTTAGGTATGCTTCTCTTTTTTAAACAAAAAAAATGGCTGTGAATTTTTGCGCTGTAATTAAAAGCCACCAGCCACGTCAATTATATCAAACTTTTTGTTACGACTTCTATATTTGATGTAATATCTTACGCTCTATTTCGAAACCTTCATGCAGTGCTGCAATGGCCTCCAGAACGATTTGAAACCTTCATGCAGCGCTGCAATGGCTTCCAGAGTGATTTGAAACCTTCATGCAGCGCTGCAATGGCTTCCAGAGTGATTTGAAACCTTCATGCAGTGCTGCAATGGCCTCCAGAACGATTTGAAACCTTCATGCAGCGCTGCAATGGCCTCCAGAACGATTTGAAACCTTCATGCAGCGTTGCAATGGCCTCCAGAACGATTTGAAACCTTCATGCAGCGTTGCAATGGCCTCCAGAGTGATTTGAAACCTTCATGCAGCGCTGCAATGGCTTCCAGAACGATTTGAAACCTTCATGCAGCGTTGTAATGGCTTCCAGAGTGATTTGAAACCTTCATGCAGCGTTGTAATGGCCTCCAGAGTGATTTGAAACCTTCATGCAGCATTGAAAATTAAGAAGCAGCCGGTAAAATTACTGTAAAGCAAGAACCTTTACCCGGTTCACTTGCTACTTCAATTTTTCCGTGATTTAAAACTACCATTTCATATGATAACATTAAACCTAATCCCGTTCCGGCTTCTTCACTTGTTCCTTTTGTAGACAGATTACCGGTTAAAGAAAATATTTTCGAAACTTTATCCGGATGAATGCCGATTCCGGTATCCTTTATATGAATTTTGATATGCTGGTCGTCTTTTTCGGAAAAACAATAAACGGAACCACCTTCCCGAGTAAATTTTATTCCATTATGAACCAAATTACGAATAATAAATTCCGTCATATCTTTATCAGCTCTTACAACAACATTATCGGAAATATCATTAATTAATTGAATATCTTTTTTGTCGGCTTGTGGTTTTAAGTAAGATACCACTTTATCTGTAACTTCTTTTAAGGGAACATTTACAGTAACTGCCGATAGTTGTCCCAGTTGTGATTTTGACCAGTTCAAAAGGTCATCTATGAGCTGATAATTTTTTTCTGATATTTCACATACCTGAGCGGCAATTTCTTTCAATGTTTCGGGCGGATAATTCTCTATTCCCTGATTTAACAAGTGGGAGAAGCCAATAATTGTTTGAAAGGGATTTCTTAAGTCATGGGAAATAATCCTGAAAATCTTATCTTTTGTTTCGTTTAATTCCTTCAATCTGTTTTCATTCTCTTTTAACTTCAATTCCATCCTCACTTTCTTACTTATATCCGATATAAGTAAACATTTTGTATGTTTTTCGATGGCAAAGAGTTTAAATTCCAAATATTTGCCTTTACATACATCCTCCCATTCGTAAATCTCATCGCCGTGCCGAACCGATTTATGAGCCTGAATTAGGGCAGATAAATTCTGGTTTTCCAAAACCGATGAAAGCCTCTGATTAATAAATGAAATACGGTTAAAAATCACGGAGGCCGTTAAGTTGGCGCGGGTTATCATATAATCCACTATGCCTGCTTCCGTGCTGATTTCTTCCAGAATGAATATACCCAATGGGGAATTTTCAAAAAGTTTTTCGAATAACTGTTCTTTCCATTCAAGGCGTTTCTTGATTTTCTCTTTTTCGGTTACATTAAATTTTATGGCTATATACCCGGTAATTTCCTTTTTCCCTTCGGAATAAATCGGAGATATAGTGGCTTGTTCGGTAATTATTTCCCCATTTTTGCATCGGTTTAACATTTCCCCCCGCCAATTATCACCCGATGAGATAGTTTGCCACAATTCCTCATAAAATTGCCGGGAATGAAAACCACTCTTCAATATGGAGGGTTTTTCCCCTATTACTTCTGATTTCTCGTAGCCATAAACATTTTCGAACCGCTCATTAACAAAAAGAATTCTGCCCGAAGCATCAGTTATCATGATGATTCCGCCAAAATGCTCTAAGGCTTTGCCCAATTGCTGTTCAGATATCATACCTCATCTATCTTTTAATTTTTGGTACGATAATATTATAAAATTGGTACTCCTTATCTACCAATTTTTGATTAGTACCCCACTCTCGTTACACGATTGTTTAAAAAAAATGGATATAAGGCTGGACAAGAAATTCACCCAATTGGGTTTAGTAAAAAGTAATTCTTGCAATAAAGTCTGACCTCATTCAACTCTGGCATGATATTTTGTACCAAAGATTTCATTCGTATAAAATTTACTTATATAATTAGTTTAAAGTCCATTATGGCCAACGCACACCCCTTAATCCCCTAAAGGGGAAATTTCCCAACCCGCTATCATAAAATCGATAAATTTCACTTCTGCCTTCTGCCTGTGCACTTCTGCCTCAATGTTTTTATACATGTTCTTTTGTGGCAAAAGCTGCCATGCTCGTTTCATCAGTATAAAATTTATCTAATTCATTGGCCTGATGGAACTCGCATGTCTTAAAGTTTATACATGTTCTTTTTGTGACAAACCTTCTTAGTCATGCTCGTTTCATCCCTATAAAATTTACTTACTTCATTGATATATTGTTTATTAAAAGTAGCCATTAGTGGTTAGTCATTAGTCACTAGTCCATTTACACTAATGACTGTTGACTAATGACTATTGACTTCTTCTGCCTTCTGCCTGTGCACTTCTGCCTCAGTTTTATACATATTCTTTTGTGGCAAAAGCCGCCATGCTCGTTTCATTGTCATCAAATTGTAAGTAACCGGTTTTCAACCGATATCAGACCATGAAGGAAATCCTATCATCCAAACATTCCATTATTGGATTCTCAATCATAAACCTTATAAAAAAAACTGCGTTTATTATTTAAATAGGTATCCACAAAAAAAAGAGATAAGGAGAAGAGGAACTAAATTAAATAAATTTTGAGAGAATAAACCACTTTTATATGCCGGTAAACAATAAGCCCCCAAAGATTTATCCTGAAAGCATGTATAAATATTTGTTCATGTGGGCACTATTAAACCAAAAGCATTAATGCCAATCAAAATTTCACCGCTTCTTCCTTTTTCATTACTTTAGCCCATGAAAAATATATTTTTCTGCTGTTTTTCGAAAAAAATCAATTGATGATGAAAGCATTTCGTTTAACCTACATACTGATTTTAGGCACTTTAATATTTCAGAATACTCTAATATATGGACAAGAACAACCATATCAGTCAGAGCATAAAGAATGGATTTTCTCTTCCAAAGTTTATGATGGCATTGAATTACATAATCAGCATGGCAATGTTACCATTAACGCGCATGATAACGATACCCTTCAGGTGAAGGTTTCACTAATTGTGAAAACCAAGAATCAAACTTTGGCACAGGAAGTTTTTGACCAAATAAATATAAGTAGTACAGAAACCGAAGGCAAAGTTTATTTCAGGACTTCTTTTGCTGATAATTTCTATTCCAATTTTCCGTTTGAAATCAATTATGAAATTTTTATTCCATCCGGCCAACAACAAGTTATAGTCAATAATCAGTTTGGTGACATCACTTTAAACGCTCCTGTTCCCACGTTCGAACCAACATTAAGATATGGCCGTTTGGTGCAAAATAAGTTGGCTACAATAGACACCATAAATGGCGATCTTGCCTTCTCCAATGCCCAACTGATTGATGCAGCATCCTGCAACTTAAAATTGGACAATGCCAACGTTAATATACAACGTGTGGACAATGGGCTTTTTTCGGGCCAGTTCTTCCAGCTCAACATCAATAAAATTAACAGGGCCGATATAAAAGGCAATACCTCTCGTTTAAATATTTCAGAATCCGGACAAATAACTATAAAGAGTAATTTTTGCTTTGCAACCATTGGGAAAATTCAGGAAAAAGGACAAATTGAAATTTCCAATGGTTTTTTGATCATTGAAAATGTAAGCCATCAATTAAAAGAATTATCCATTGCCAATAATGGAACACCAATCACTTTAACCTTGCCTGAATCGCTATCTTATACCATTCAGGGCGAGATTACCAACGGCGATTTTTTTCACTTTGCTCAACAGGCTTTGCGCATCATAAGTGATCAGGAAAAAACTTTTTTTTCCGGTACTTTTAATGAAAATGGTCAACCAGCCTCCATAGTTGTTTTCAACAAAAATGCTGGGATCAACATAAAAGAATTAAAATAATAATATAAATATGTCATATATTGCAGAAAGAATTCAGGAACTGAGGTCAAAAATGGCCGCTAATGGCATTGATGTATGTATAATACCCGGAAATGATGCTCATATTAGTGAGTATTTGGCCGAGCATTGGAAGATTCGGGATTATTTATCCGGATTTACCGGTTCAGCCGGAACGCTGGTTGTGGGAAGTGATGGTGCCTTTTTATGGACCGATTCCCGCTACTACCTGCAAGCCGAGGAACAACTGTCGGGAACCGGCATTAAGTTAGTAAAGGAAGGTCTTCCGGGTGTGCCTGACTATATTAAATGGATATCCGAAAATTTGTCGGCGGGCAGCAAAGTAGCCATCAATGGCACCTGCTTTTCGGTGGAAGATGTCCGAAAGATGAGCCAGGCCTTCGGCAAAAAACAAATACAGTTAGAAACACAACTAACACTTGCCGAAGATGTTTGGACCACCCGTCCGGCCATTCCCGACAATCCGGTATCCGAACATCCGGAAACATTGGCCGGCATGTCTCGCCAACAAAAGATAGAATTGGTGCGGCAAGCCCTCAAGGAAAAAGAGGCAACCCATTACATTACCGGTGCTCTTGATGAAATAGCCTGGGTCCTGAACCTCAGAGGTACCGATATTCCTTTTAATCCGGTGTTCCACGCTTTCCTGGTGATTTCAATGGACCACGTGTCTCTCTATATTAATCCCAATAAGTTAACCTCTTCCATTGGCAAACATTTATCCAAAGATAAAATACGCATTAACCTATATGGTGAAATCTATTCTCACCTTAAGGAACTGCCGGAACATGCAGTGGCTTATATCGATCCCCTGCGCAATAATTCGATTTTATATGAATCGATACCAGCCTATGTGCCCAAAATTGAAGGTACCGGTATCATAACCTCATTAAAATCAATAAAAAATGAGATTGAAATAGAGAACATCAAAAAAACCATGATTGAGGATGGTGTTGCCATGGTTAAATTTTTGAAATGGTTGGAAGAATCTGTACCCACAGGTACGGTGTCTGAATTATCGGCCGCTCAACAATTACTTAAATTCAGAAGTCAGTCACCTAACTTTCAGGGTGAATCGTTTAAAACTATCTCCGGGTATGGTCCTCATGGTGCTATTGTTCACTATGACGTATCTCCCGATTCCGATACGACTCTTCAAAATAAAGGGGTTTATTTGGTTGATTCAGGAGGACAATATCTTACAGGAACAACTGATATTACTCGTACCATAAAACTGGGTCCTGTTCAAGACCAGGTAAAAGAAGATTTCACACTGGTTCTTAAAGGGCATATAGCTTTAGCCAATGCGATTTTCCCTGAAGGCACCCGGGGTGTTCAGCTCGATATTCTGGCCCGACAACCATTATGGGCTCATAAAAGAAATTACGGTCATGGCACCGGCCATGGAATAGGTTATTTCCTAAATGTTCATGAAGGGCCTCAAAGCATCAGAGTACAAGACAATGGAACAGAATTTAAACCCGGGATGGTGACCTCTAACGAACCGGGCATCTATCGAGCAATGGAATACGGCATACGAATCGAAAACCTGGTATTAACCCGCCATTTCGGCGACTCTGATTTCGGCACCTTTTTAAATTTTGAAACGCTTACCCTCTGTCCCATTGACACTTCTTTAATAGTGGAAGATATGCTTAATCAACAGGAAATCGAATGGCTAAACAATTATCACCGAGAGGTTTTTGATAAATTATCTCCCAACCTAAAAGAAGAGGAAAAAGAATGGTTAAAGGAAAAAACCCAGGCCATTGGCAGCAATGTTTAATGGCTATAAAAATATAGCCTTAACCCCCAATGGGCAGTACATCAAACTTTATCTTTGTTGAATTACGCATTGAATTACCTAACCAAACAAAGTGCGCCTTATGAAATTTTTAAATATTAGCCTATTATTCTTTTGGATGGCCATAAATTTCTCAATATATGGAACACCTATCTCTTTTAAGGGCGATAATCCTAATGGCCACAGAATAGAAATTACCATAAATGGGTTAAAAGATACAACGTTAATTTTAGGTCACTATTTTAATCAACGCATGTACGTTGATGATACCACCCGAATAGATGGCAGTGGCAAGGCCATTTTTAGCGATGATAAACCCCTCCCGGGGGGAATATATGTGGTTTATCTTCCCAACAAAAAATACTTTGATGTTTTAATTGACCAGGACCAACATTTTGAGGTTAGTATAGACACCTCAGATTTTATCAACTCGATGAAGGTGAATGGCTCAGAGCAAACAAAATTATTTAACCAATACCAACGGTTTATTGCCGAAAGACAAGAAAAAGCCAAAAATCTGCAAGAACAATTAAAAAATACCGATGCAGACTCCTCTCAAGGAGAAAAAATTAAAGCAGAACTGGAAAAGTTAAACCAGGAAGTTAAACATCAATGGAATACCTTAATCGAAGAAAATCCTGGAACTCTCCTGGCTCTGTTTTTAAAAGGTATTCAGGAAGTTGAAATACCTGACTTCGAGGTTCCGGAAGGTGCCAGCAACCCGGATTCTTTACTGCGAATAAAAAAGTATCGTTACTACAGAGAACACTACTTTGATAATATTGACTTAACCGATGCCCGGATTCTGAGAACTCCCTTCTTTGGCCGTAAAATAGAAAATTATTTTTCGTCGGTTCTTCCGCAAATACCTGATACACTACTCAATGAAGCCATTAAACTGATTGAGAAAACCAGACCTTCATCCGAAGTTTTCCGTTTTATGGTGAGTAATTTATTCAACTATGCCAATGATAGTCAAATTATGGGCATGGATAAAATGTTGGTTGGCCTGGCTGAAAAATATTACCTCGCAGGGGAGGCCACCTGGGCCGATGAAGAGTTTTTAGAAAAACTTGAAACCCGTGTTAAAGAAATTAAACCCACCTTAATAGGCAACAAAGCCCATGACCTGAAAATGCAATCGTTTAACGGTCAATATTACCGATTATATGAAATTAATGCTCCTGTAACCATATTGGTTTTTTGGGAACCCGATTGCGGACACTGTAAAAAAGCTATTCCCAAACTCAACGAAATTTACCAGAAAAAGTTGATAGATAAAGGTGTGAAGATTTTTGCCGTATATACCCAGGGCAACGAACCCGAATGGGTTGATTTTATTGAAAAAAACCAGCTTTATGACTTTATCAATGTTTGGGATCCCTATCGTCACACTGGATTTAGAGAACATTTTGATGTCAAAAGTACCCCAACTATTTTCATTCTCGATAAAGACAAAAAAATTATTGGTAAACGTATTGCCGTTGAAGACCTGCCCGGGTTTATCGAACACTATTTAAAATACAGGCAAAACAAAGCGAGTTAATTGGGGGCTGATCACATTTTTGCTGCTTAAAAAATGAACTGACTCAAGAACTCATTATAAAAAAACATTAGGGTAAGAAATTGGACATGACCAAGCGTATATCTTAAACGGAAAAATATCTTGATCATGGCTAATTACTAATATCAGAAATCAATAATTCAAAGATGAACAATCGATTAACCAACAATAATCTCATAATCCGGAAAAGAGTTATTATTTTTCAACTCATTCTCATATCAATAATAGGCCTTTTAGGGGCGTGTAAAGATAATGAGAAGGAAATACCTCCGCCCGAGATATATTTGGCCGGCAGTGATGAGGAAATTGAAGTTAATCTGGGCAATACTATTGTTTTAAAACCCCAAATAACGTACAATTACGATGCTATTTACGAATGGCGGAAAAATGGGCAAAAACTGGATGTGTCGGGTCAATTTCTTACCGATACAGCTATCAATCTGGGAAACATTGAATACTTTTTTAAAGTTATCACCCCCTATGGTTCCGACTCCATGACCATTAATGTTGATGTAATCATATTGGCAGATTTCAATGAACTAGCCCTTTCGACCGAGACTGATACCTTTCATATTGGACCTTTTGACAATGCCGGATTTTCTTATAAGGAAATCTTCTTTTCTAACACTTTTATTAATGATACAACATGGGAAGGTTTTGGAATAAGTAATATGGGAAGTAGTTCCTCTGATTTGGAGGATATCTCGCCCTTCAGCGTATATGCGAGTCAAGATCAATCCGATTATTTTCTTTTAGTTCGATATCCCAATGGTTCTGATTCTAATTATCCAACTATTCAATTTAATGAGGGTCAGGACCATTTGTTAAAGTCTATTGACATCAATAATTCAACGCTAGGTCGATATTTAATGAAATTTGGAAGCGACCAATTTGAAAGAATGGGTGGTAGCGGAAGTAATAATGCCGATTGGTGCAAGGTCACAATCAGAGGCATAGACGCGCAAGGCGAAATAACAGGTTCTGTTGATTTCTTTTTGGCAGATTATCGTTTTGACAACAATAAACGTGACTATATTATTGAAGACTGGACTACAGTTGACCTTAGTGACCTTAATAAGGTGAATAAAATTGAATTTATTCTATCCAGCAGTAAAACAGACGACTCAGGGAATATGGTCACACCGGAAATATTTTGCATTGATAATCTAAAGATTTTGTAACCCGGCTGTATTTGATATTATTATCGTTTTAAATAGGAAAAAGAGATTCAGTTATTTTTGAACTACTAATTTTTTCACTAAAGCTTTCCCGTTAATTTTAAGCTGTAACAAATAAACACCGGTTACAAGCCGATCAAAAAAACGCAATTCATAATAATTATCATTTATGGTCACCTGTTTAGTCAAAACCAGATTTCCTTTTAAATTATAAATAGAAATTTGTCCGGTCCCATTTTCAGGATAATAAATATTTGTATATTTTCCGGCAGGATTGGGTGAAATGTAAAATTGTTCAGGGATATCAATATGGCTTGAATCTGTATAATTAACATAGCCAACAAGTACATCAATCCATGCCATAGACGGGAAATCGCCGCTTAATGAAGAATAGGACTGCCAGCCACTGTTTAATGAATTCAGAAATAAAGAATTGTCTCTCTCTGTTGTAGCAACCTGATAAACAGCAAAAGTATCAATGGGGGTAGAATAATCAATGGTGTAACCTGCGAAAAAATTTTCCGAAAAGGAAACCGGTTCATCAAATAGGATTAAAAGCTCTTTATTAGATTCTGCGCCAATTTTAACGTTATTTTTACTGGCCAATAAAGTTTGAGGTTTATCGGTCCCCGACCAGATTTTGATGTCGATATTCCCATCGCCAGCGTAATAACTTGCACCCGGCACCAAAAATAAACCGTAAATTTTACCCGAAGAGAATTCATCATATTTCTCAGCCACATCAGTAATCATTAAGCTGTTTGGACCGGTCCAATACTCATTGGCCCCGTTGATTTTCTTTAATTCAGGGATGCCATCCTCGGGAAAATGAGATACTCTCATTAAATTGCCTTCAGAAGGATTGAGTCCGGGTAGAAAAGAAATATCTTCGCCACTAGGGTTAAGCCATAAGTCGACCCGTGCCGTATCCTCCGGCAAATAATCCCATATTTTGTTTAAACGAATAAAATAATCATTCACGGGGTTACTACAGGTTGCCGAGCCACCCGATAAAAGACCAATAAATGCCCCATTCCCCAGGAACAATCCTGCTCCTGATGAACCAGGCTCAGTTGTTCCATCAGTCCATTGGGCTACTTTCCAGTGCGCATCCTCTAAAAACGTATTGCCTAAACGAGAAGTGGCAAAATAACTTGCTTCTTCCGGCGACTCCGATGAAACAGCTACTTTCTTTACATCTCCGTATGGATGATGTACCGTATGGACACCCCCCTGAGGTGTTGTGGTGAGATCCCATCCTGAATAATAAACTCTAAAATATTCCGGGGGATATTCCGACATTTCCAATAAAGCAAAGTCCAACTGATCGGCATAGGCTCTCAAACTGGCACCGGAAATGCTCTGTATTTTACTTCCGTCTATAAAAGTCTGACATTGGGGCACTTCATAGTTAAAGATAAAAACCACAGATTCCGGTGAGAGATTTGTTCCTAAACAATGTCCGGCAGTCAAAACATATGGTGTCCCATCACCCAAACTATTGTTCATTAGGGTACCACTACAATATTCCGTTCCGTTAACAATAACCTGACAAACCGACCTTCCATTGAGAAGCCAGGTTGAATCATCGTAACAAGTAAAGTCAGTATGGCATGGGCCACTGTCACCAAATTGCCCCACTTTCGACGCCAATACATTGATAATACCCAAAAAATCATGATTGACTGCACCTATTTTCAATTGGGCACCGCCTTCGCCTAATTTTTTCCCTTTCCATTCAATAATCACTTCATCGCCGGGAACAGGTGCCGTTGCCAATCCCCCCCACGACTTATTATTTTTTTCAGTTAAGGCACCAATTACATAGCTTCCTGAAGGATTATAAATAAACAAGGAATCTCCTTGATTCAGATGAAAACGATCAAATATAACATTCAAGGAATAGGCGCCAACCGACGTCAACCGTAATTGCCAGTATAATCGCCCATCATCCAGAACAGATATCATACCTGAATTCTCAGGGCTTAAGTCTACAAAATTAGGATAGGCAAACCGAAGCGGACGACCTTTTTTATTGGCCCTCAGTTCCGTTTTTATATATTCATTGGTCGGTGGAGTAAAAGATATGACCGTCTGTGGCTGATCACTAATGTTTCCAAAACTTTTGTCATGCATCATTATTTCTGCACCCATTATCGAAGGTCGTCCCCCATGACCAATCTGGGCGGTTGATAAAGTGATACAAACAAAAAAGAGTTCAAGAATTAATATAATTCGTGACATATTCAATTTTAAAGCTAAAACGCAGAAAAAATAAAAAAAGTTTCCGGAAAAAGACCAACACAACCTAATCCGAAAACTTTTTTAAAGGTATTTTCTTAATAAAGGTATTAGTATTCTTTGCACTCCATCTCACCCTTTAAGACAGCTAATGCATTCATAGCTAAGGCCGACATCTCATCTTCACCCGGATAAATTTTTATGTTGCCTATCCAATCGATGTATTTGCGGATGTAACCAACTACGGTTTTATTTTGAGCCATCCCTCCGGTTAATAATACTGCATCAACCTTACCTTCCAAAACAGCCACACAAGCACCGATGTTTTTGGCTATTTGATATGACATTGCATGAAGTATCAAATCGGCTTTTTTATCGCCGTTTAAGGCCCGTTCTTCGGCTTCATGCGCCTGATTGGTCCCTAAATGAGCCATTAGCCCACCATGACCAACCACCTTTTTTTTCATTTCTTCATAGGTATATTTCCCGCTAAAACACATATCAACAAGCCCTCCGGAAGGTAAAGTACCTGCCCTTTCGGGTGAAAATGGTCCATATCCGTCCAATGCATTGTTGACATCCACAACCCTACCCTTTTTATGAGCACCAATAGATATACCACCCCCCAAATGGGCAACAATGAGATTTAAATCTTCGTACTTCTTTTCTACCAAACGAGCATAATTACGAGCTACAGCTTTCTGATTAAGTGCATGAAACACCGACTGCCGGGGCAATTCAGGCAACCCGGTAATCCGTGCCACATCTTGTAATTCATCCACCACTATCGGGTCAGCAATAAAAGCTCTGGCAGCAGGCAAGCTTTTGGCAATATCATCGGCTATTAAGGCACCCAGATTACTGGCATGTTGGGGTTTTCCACTACTATATCTTAAATCTTGCTTCATTTTGTCGTTTACTTCATAAACTCCTGAAGGAATAGGACGAAGTAAACCGCCGCGACCAACTACCGCATCAATATCCTCAATTTCTATCTGTGCCAGTTTCAGTTCATTAAGAATTACTTCTTTTCTAAATTCATACTGACTGGGTACATCTTCAAATTTGGATAATTCATCCGGCGTATGCCTTAGCGTTTTTAGCAGAATAGATTTAATATCCTCGAATACAGCTATTTTTGTCGAAGTAGAACCGGGGTTAATAACCAAAATCTTAAATTTCTTCATAAAAATTTATTAGTGCATTTAGACATTAATTTATTGAAACGAGCATGACTAATTTTACCACAAAAGGACATGTATAAAAGCCCAGGGCAGAAGTGCACAGGCTGAAGTAGTCAATAGTCAACAGTCATTAGTGGTTAGTGCTAAATAACTAAAGACTAATGACTAACGACTAACCACTAATTAGCAACTTTAAGTTCCATCCAACCCATAACTTAAGTAATATTTATATGGATTAATTTTTAAGCCAAAGCAGCCAATAAGATACTATAATATTTGCTCTCATCACTATCGCTGCGCGAAGATAGAACAATAGGGGCTGAAGCTCCAAGAACAATGGAAGCTACTTTGGCATGGGCAAAAAATACAAGGCTCTTGTACAAAACATTACCTACTTCTATATCTGGCATCAGCAGCAGGTCCGTATCACCGGCTACTTCACTTTTAATATTTTTATGGTGGGCACTTTCGAAACTAACCGCATTATCGAAGGCCAGTGGTCCGTCAACGATACAATTTTTTATTTGTTCTCGCTGATTCATTTTGCTGAGTAAAGCTGCATCTGTAGTGGCCTGCATATTTTCATTAACCATTTCAATGGCCCCCAGAACAGCCACCTTGGGTTTTTTAATGCCAAGTTTATTTAAATACTGTACCGAATTCTCTAATATTCCTATTTTATCCTGTAAATTGGGAGCAATATTCATTGCCACATCTGTAACCGCAATCAACTTGTGATAGGTTGCTACTTCAAAAACCGCCAGGTGTGACAACAACCGTCCGGAACGCAACCCCCAATCTCTATTCAAAACACCTCGCAACAAAACGGGAGTAGCAACTTTCCCTTTCATCAAAACATCTGCTTCGCCATTACGAACCATCCGTACCGCAATCTCCACACACTTTTCCGGGTCATCCTCTTCGATAAATTTACTATTTCCAAAATCATACTGTTTCTCAGCCAGGATTTGGAAAGTCTCTTCCCGATTACCAATAAGAATAGGTTGTACAATTCCCCCTTTATAAGCTTTGTAAAGAGCATTTAACGAAAAAATATCTTGCGATACTGCCAAAGCAAGTTTCTTTGGGGCCCTGGATGTATCCAATAGGTCATGCAAATCGGACAGATGTTTTAACATACTTTACGCTATTTAAAAGAAATAAACCGAGCCAGGTAAACAAATCCCGGTTTATTTCTAATAGTTAGTTTTTTCCCTTAAAGCCGGGGAAATATCAAGGTTCTTGAATTTTTCTATTGGCCAATTGCTCAACAATTTCTTTAGTATCCTGAGCAATAACCAATTCTTCATTGGTTGGGACAACCATTACCTTTACCCTGCTTCCCGAACTGCTAATATCCATTTCCTGACCACGAAGATTTTTGTTCTTCGATTCATTAATTTTTATTCCTAAGAAATCTAAGTTTTCACATACTTTACTTCTAATGAGGTCAGCATTTTCACCAATTCCACCGGTAAACAATAAAATATCAATTCCTCCCATAGCAGCGGCATAAGAACCAATATATTTTTTAATTCGATAACAATACATCTCCAACCCCAGGCGAGCGTTTTCATCACCCTTTTCGTATGCCTCTTCAATTTCTCTCATATCCGATGAAATGTTGGTAACCCCCAGCATCCCACTATGCTTATTAAATAAAATAGAAGCCGATCTGGTTCCTATTTTTTCCTTTTCCATAATAAAAGTCACCGCTCCGACATCCAGATCACCACAACGAGTGCCCATCATTAGCCCTTCAATAGGCGTAAAGCCCATAGAGGTATCTACCGATTGACCGTTTTTTATGGCCGCTATTGAGGCTCCGTTTCCTAAATGACACGATACAATTCTTTGGGTATTATAGTCACAATCCAACAGTTCACAGGCACGATGACTTACATAACGATGGCTGGTACCATGAAATCCATACCGTCGAATACCATATTCCTTATAAAGAGATTGAGGAATAGCATACATAAAAGCATGCTTGGGCATGGTTTGGTGAAAGGCAGTATCGAAGACACCGACCTGGGGCACATCCGGAAGCAAGGTAGAGATTGCTTGTATACCTTTAAGATTGGGCGGATTATGCAATGGCGCCAACTCGATGCATTCTTCCATTTTTTTAATTACTTCATCCGTAATAAATACACTGGAATTGAACATCTCACCACCATGGACGACGCGATGACCTACCGCATCAATTTCATCCAGATCTTTAATACAACCATGCTTCTCACTAATTAAAACACCTAGAATATAATCTATTCCGATTTGATGATCAAGGATTTCACCTTCAAGCAATACTTTTTCGCCTGAAGCTTTTTCATGCTTAAGAAAGGAACCTTTAAGCCCTACTTTCTCAACACCACCTTTGGCCATAACCTCCCACTGGAGGTCATCCATTTTGAACAACTGATATTTTATTGAAGAACTACCGCAGTTTAGAACTAATATTTTCATCCGTATAAAATTTACTTACTTCATTGATATATTGATTCTTAAAAGCAGTCATTAGTGATTAGTTCGTTAGTCACTAGATATTTAACACTAACCACTTGTTGACTAATGACTAATCACTTCTTCTGCCTTCTGCCTGTGCACTTCTGCCTTTGTCTATTATACATGTCCTTTTGTGGCAACAGCCGCCATGCTCGTTTCATTCGTATAAATTTTACTTACTTCATTGATATATTGCTTCTTAAAGGTAGTCATTAGTGGTTAGTCATTGGTGGTTAGTGATTAGTCACTAATTCATTAACACTAATGACTGTTTACTAATGACTAATGACTAATGACTATTGACTTCTTCTGCCTTCTGCCTGTGCACTTCTGCCTTTTTTAGTTGCAAAAGTCGCCATGCTCGTTTCATCCGTATAAATATTACTTAAGTTATTCGGAAATTTTATTACCATTGGCGTCATATTTAAAAAAACCTTGCCCGGTTTGAACACCAAGACGCTTAGCTCTGACCAACCTTTTTATCAGAGGTGAAGGTTTGTATTTGGGCCCCCCAAACTCTTCATAAAGATTTTCCATCCATTTCTCTACTTTGTCAAGACCAATAATATCAGCCATATGAAAGGGACCATACCTCATGCCGGTACCTATAATCATGGTTTTATCAATATTTTCGGCGGAGGCAACACCTTCCATTAAAGTTTCACAAGCTTCATTTAACAAAGTAACAAACAAACGAATACTTACCAGTCCGGCCGATTCTTCTACCGGAATAACTTCCCTGTTTATAAGCTTAACAAAAGTGCAAACCTTTTTATAAACTTCATCAGTAGTATAAAGGCCTTTAACCACTTCAATTATTCTGGCTTCGGGCGAAGTAACAAAAAAATGAAGGCTAACACACCTGTCGGGATACTTCAACTCACTGGCAAGTTCAGTAATAATGATAGTGGTAGAATTGGTGGCAATAATAGCATCACGATCAACGACCTGTTCGATTTTATGGAAAACATCTTTTCGTACATCAATACTACGAATACCTGTTTTCTCATCTGCTCTTATTGCTTCAATTACAAAATCGGACCCGGCAAGATCCTGAAAATCGAGGGATCCTTTTATTCGCCCCATTATGGCCCGTTTTTCACTGGAGGTCAACCCCCAGCTTTCGATACGATTATCCAGTTCACGACTAATACTGTCAAGCGAATTTTTTATCTTTTCTTCGCTCAATTCAATAAATACTACTTCAATTCCATGCCAGGCAGCAATACGAACAATGTTTTGTCCTTCCTTACCACAACCAACAACCCCAATTTTTGAAAAAAGAGTTTTAACCCTCCGTTTGGCACTTAGAGCATATCTTTCAATAGGTTCAACAACAATTTCAGCCATTTTTCAAATTGCTTATTATCATTATAGAATTTAAAAAAAGCCGGTACATACCGGCCAATAATTTATTTTCCCATTGCTTGAGTAGCGGTAATAGCAACCAGATTAACAATATCATTCACGGAACAACCTCTGGACAAATCATTAATTGGAGCAGCCATTCCTTGTAAAACTGGTCCTACAGCTTCGGCGTGAGCCAGTCGTTGTACAAGTTTATAGGCGATATTTCCGGTTTCCAGAGATGGGAAAATAAAAACATTAGCATTTCCGGCAATATCACTACCCGGGGCTTTCTTTCTTCCAATTTCCGGAATCAGGGCTGCATCAACCTGCAACTCACCGTCAAGGTGAAGAGAGGGGTCTTTTTCTTTAGCCAAATCTGTGGCTTTAACAACCTTATCGACCATTTCGTGCTTGGCACTTCCTTTGGTAGAAAAGCTGAGCATGGCGATACGAGGTTCAAAACTCAAAAGATTACGAGTCGTTTGCCCTGTGGTAACAGCAATTTCAGCCAATTCTTCAGCTGTGGGATTAGGATGAACTGCTCCATCCGCAAACACCATAATTCCATTCTCTCCAAAATTCTTATCCTGAAGAATCATTATAAAAGCACCTGAAACAACACTTATACCAGGTTTAGTCTTTACAATCTGAAAGGCGGGACGTAAAACATCGCCTGTAGCATTATCGGCACCTGCTACTTCACCATCGGCATCCCCGCTTTTGATCATCAATACTGCCAGATAAAGTGGATTCTCAACGAGTTTTGAAGCCTCCTCACGAGTCATCCCTTTAGCTTTTCTCAACTCCACTAAAAGATCAATATATTCATCTTTTTGGGGATGTTTTTTAGGATCTAAAACCTGAGCTCGTGAAATATTTTTTAATACCAGCCGTCGACTCTCCTCCTCAATTTGTTTTGGATCGCCCAATAAAATAATATCAGCAAGACCTTTTTCAATAACTTCATCTGCTGCTCTTAATGTTCTTTCTTCAGTTCCTTCAGGGAGTACAATACGTTTTTTGTTTTCAGAAGCTCGTGCTTTTATTTTATTTAGTATATCCATTTTATGTATTACATTTGATTCCCTGCAAATTTAGCAGAAATGAATATATTTTTTCTGCCTTTTATCATTTAATTAAAACTTTTTTGACAATTTGGTCGATTCATTGCCAATATACTCATAAACGTAAATTGTTACCTTTTCAATATTACCCCCAAATACAATATACTCTATTCCCCACAAAAAATCTCATTGAAACACAATTATTTTACTTAACAGGATTGATTTTACGCAGACATATGATGCTATCAAAAGAAGATTGTCACAACAAAAACCTGTATAAAAGTCACCAAGCAAAAGCGAGAAGGAAGAAAAACAGTTTAACCAAATCCTTGATTTACAGGCAAAATGCCTCAAAATAAATTCTTAAATATCTTTAAGATGGATATTAGAGGGAGATTCCACAATAATTCGCTCAAAACGTTCAAAACGTTTCTTAATAAGGTTTACAGCATCGGTTTTTTCCAAAATAGTTTCAGAATAGCCGCAGTGCTCAATTTGGTAAAGCACATTGGCCAAAGTCATTTTATGGATATCATATGCCGGTATAACTTTAATATCATCTTTAGAATCGGAACCCACATCAATCAAAATTCCGGCCTCAAAAAGCTTATAAATAAGGTCAATAACCAAACGAATGGGCAGTTTCAGCTTTTCGGCCAAAGTCGATACTGTCAGTGGATTATCCTGCCGTTCAAAAGCTTTTACCACCTCTCTGACAATAAGAATGCTTACTAATTTTTGTGCATAAATACTCATATTTCGAGTATCAACCTCAAATTCAAAGTGACGCTCGTTTTGATGGGCAAAAGCCAATTCAGCCCCAAAAAGAACAATATTCCAACTGGTTTGCATCCATATTAAGAAAAGAGGTAATGCCGCAAAACTACCATATATGGCATTATAGCGGGATACACCTACCTGGAAGTAAATATAACCATATTGAACCGCCAGGAATAGTGTTCCTGAAATAAAACCGCCAAAAAGAGCCGAAAGCGGTTTCACTCTTGTATTGGGCATAATCATAAAAAACAGGGAAAAAACAATCCACACCAACAAATAAGGTGCAACCCAAACAACAAAGCCACTGGCATAACTCACTACCCCCAAATTACGAATCTGGTTGGCAATAAAAACCACCACACTACCGGATGTTACCAACAACAATATACCAACCAATACCAGAGAAACATAATCACTAAATTTTCGAAGCAACGACCGAGACTTTTTAACATCCCAGATGTCGTTAAAAGATTCCTCAATGCTGTTCATAAGTCGCATAACCAGAAACAGCAAAATACCGAATCCAACGCCGGCAATCATTCCCCCTTTGGCATTATCCAAATAATCAAGAGCAAACTCTTCAATCCAGCGTACTACCTCTTCATGACCAACCAACCGTTTTTGTAATTCCTGTTCCAGAGCTTCTCTAAAACCGAACCCCTTGGCAATGCCAAACGCCATGGCAACGAGAGGAACCACCGATAGAAGCGAGAAAAAAGTAAGAGCTGAAGCCTTTATTTGACACTGGTCTACCACAAATCGACGTATGGCCAGAGAAAAAATACGCAATAAACGAATAAACCAGTATTGGCGTTTACTACTGGTTTCATCGGGCCGAATACGCCAAATATCTTCTAATAGAAAGATTCTTATTTTTTCTAATTGTTGTTTCATAGAAAAATTAAAAACAGCAAACCTGTAAGCCGGATTCTGTATCCTGTTGCCAGGATGCCTGTCATTTATCTGAGAAGACAGTCACCTGTCCCCTTAAGCGACCTACCCTTCCCGGCTTCCAACCTAAGGAACCGGAGCGAGCAACCCCGTACCTAAAAGGAACCGGGATATACATGGTCTTGCAACCCGCGGGGTGTACGGCTTCGGATGTCACCATCCGAACCGGTGGGCTCTTACCCCACCTTTTCACCCTTGCCCGTAGGCGGTTATTTTCTGTTACACCTTCATGGTCTCACGACCATCTTCCCGTTAGGAAGCGCGGCGCTCTGCGTTGTCCGGACTTTCCTCCCCTTTCGGAGCGACAGGCCGGCTTGCTGTTTTTGACTATTTTAGCTATTTTAAAGCATCAATTTTCTTGACAAATACCTCCAAACCTAATCAAAAATATTAATAGGACAATGAAACGAATGTGGCCAACTTATGGTTGCCACGACAAGAACCTCTATAAACTGCTGTTCATGGGAGTTCCATCAGACCAATGACTAAAGTAAATTTTATACTGATGAATCCAATGTTGGACTAAAATCAATGTAAACCCTTACAATTTAAAAGCAATTAAATTAATTTTCAAACAAAAGATCTATTCAATCCTATATGGTTTATATTTTTCCAATGGCACCAAATAGGCATGTTGATACCCCATATCTTTCACCTTTTTAAGCTGTTGAAGCGCTTCATCACCCTTATAGGCTCCTACCGTATAACGATAAATTCTATCATCCATATAGAATTCCATAACTTCATCAAATTCTTTAAATTCTGAAGTATAAACCGGATACCGGTAGGCTGCCAGCTGTATGGTATAAAGAGTTTGTCCATCGGGCACAAAGGTCGAAGCTGTTTCACTATTTTTTAACCGAAAATGGCGAATATCTACAACGAAACATTCTACATATCCTAAGGCTTTAATTCTAGATATGTTTTGCAATGCTTCTTCCTTTGTATTAAACTGTCCTACTGTATAACGTACATAACCATCGGAACATCGATATTCGTATGCCTTTTCAATATTCTTAAAAAATGAAGGATTCTGAGGCGGTTTCTCCAGTGCCAAAATTTGAATGGCAAAATATGGCTCGGAAATATCACTTACTGCTACTATTTTTTTGGATGAACGCAAATTTGCCAATTTATCTGCTTTAGCTCGAACAACGTATGGCTGAACCAACAAAAACAATGCTACAGAAAAATATTGAATTAATTTAACCATGATTTATCCTTCTAGATACTATTCACTTTAGTTTTTACCCAACATTTTCCAAACAACGACTTCAATTCTCCGGTTTTTCAAATGTTCACTGTCACTACATACTTTCCCACGGAAACATTTATTAACCAAATATCTTTCTCCATAACCCCTGGGGATAACATTAACATCCCCAACTCCATGGTCCATGAGATATTCTTTAGCTTTTTCGGCTACTTTTTGCGAAATCAACAAATTGTTATACTTATTACCACGAGCTTCAGTATGCGAATTCAATTTTACAACCACATTAGGATTATTCAAGAGATAGGCCGCAAGTTTGTCCAGTACTTTTAATCCTTCATCGGTGATATTCTCACCTATGTAAGGAATGACCATAGTTCCAATATCATCCAGCACCACATCATCGAAAACCGGAGTCAGGGAAATGCCATTATTGGATATTTGCTCAAGCTCCATAATATCCACAATCATGTTTTTGCTTTTATACTCGTGCTCCTTACTAATGGATATTTCAAAAGCCTGCCCTTCTTTTCTATACTTATCGGGCAATAATAAATGAACTCTTCCATTTTGGTCTGTCATTCCTTCAACCACGGTTTGGCCGGAATTGTAATCTTTAACTATAACCGATGCATTTTCTATTGCATCACCGTTAAAAGTACTCAATATTTTAGTAGCAAAGGCATCGGGAAAAGCAGATAAATCAGGCACAGGTTCGGTTACAGGCTCGGGTTGAGGATCCGTTTCAGGAACAGGTTCCGAAACCGCTTCTGGCGTTGATTCCGGCACATCAAGGCCACCCATTGGCATCTCTTCAACTTCTACCAAACCATTTTCATCATACAACAAACCACCCATCGGAAGCATTTCCTCGTCACTAGCATTTTGGTTTTCATTATCAAGGTTTCGCGGTTCCACATAAAATATAACATCCTCACCACTACTAATCCGATTAGATGACAAAAATCCTCGGTCAGGGTTATTGGGATCAATCACATAACCAAAATCATCCTTGTTAGAATTAAAAGGTTTCATCATGTTTTGCGGATTGCTCCACTTGGCTTCTCCAGTTTTCTCTGCTTTAAATATATCCAGCCCTCCAAAACCTTTCATACCGTCACTGCTATAATACAGAACATAATCTTTACTTACAAAGGGGAAACGCTCATCTCCGAAAGTATTAATTTGTGGTCCCAGATTTTTAGGTTGCCCGAAGCGCCCATCTTCATACCGCTCTGCAATATATAAGTCGGTTCCGCCATAACCACCTTTCATATTGGAAGCAAAAACAAGGTAACGATCATCTGGAGTTACTGCTGGATATGCACAATCATAATCATTACTGTTAATTGGTAACACCTTTTCATTCACCCAATGTTCCCCATCAAATTCTACAGAAAAGATTTTGATTCTGCTTTGTCCTCCGGGTATTCTTACCGACCGGGTATAGTACATGGTTTTTTGATCGGATGTAAAAGAAATGGCACCAACATGATAATCAAAAACCATATTCTCATCAAATAATCTTTTCTCACCTATTCTGCCATTTTCATCCAATTCGGAATAATAAAGATTCAAAAATTCTTTGCCGTACCTGTCTACTTTACGATTACCATCCTTGTCGCCAGAAGAAGAAGAATAAACAACACCGTTTTTATAATACTGAATACCAAAAGATTGCCCAAAGGTAAGAAGGGTTGAAGGGTTAACATAATAATTGGGATTGAATTCATCATTTTCCAGAGCCCAAACACACGCCTCCATCAATTTATTGATTTGTGATTGGTTCCCCACCTTGTATTGTTTGGTTTTCCGATAAAGATCAATGGCCCTCTGATAAAAACCGTTTTTGTGGGCAGACAATGCATAGTTAACCAAATCTTCGGGCAAGAGGTTGCCTTTTAATTCCTCAAAAGCGACAAAAGCACGCTCAATATCATTCAAATAATAATAGCAATGGGCTATTTTTCTTTGAACATCTACCGATAGCTCTTCGCCAGCATTTTTTGCCTGATTATAGTATTGAAGGGCTTTATAATATTCTTCGTTTTCAAAATACTTATTGCCTCTTCTAATGGTACGGCTTTGCCCCATAACCATTGAAACAGAAATTAGAAAAAGAACTATGAAAGATATAATTTTATTAAGCTTCATACGGCATATTTTTCCAAATAATAGAAAAGGACTGATCAAAAGTAACGAATGGAACGCATTCCTGGTCTGCCGGTAAACGAAAAATCAAATTGCAAACTTATCTCATGGGTTCCGTAATTATTAAACTGGTTCAACTCACTGATTGGATAATCGAAAGAATATCGAACCGTGAACCGATTATTTATAGCGTATTCACACAGAAAAACCATGTCTGAAATGGTTCTATATGACAATCCAAGCCAAAGGCGATCCATAAACAGAACGTTACCTGAAATATCCAATTGTAAAGGTGCTCCATACACATACTTTAATAACATAGTTGGTTTGATCTTTACCTTTTCCATCTCAAACACATAACCACCGTAAAGATAAGAATGCATATTTTTCAAATCAAGCGTATTCTTAAATGCCAATACGTTGGGATCTTCGTCAAACTGATTACTAAAAATTTTGGGTACCGAAAATCCGGCGAAATAGGTTTCGGAATAAAAATAGGCGCCAAACCCAACATTAAATATCATTTTTGACTCTTTCCCATCAAAAACCGGATCGTTAGGATTGCTAATTTCGGCTTTTGTTCCGTCATAAACAAGTGAACTAACACCGGCTTGCAAACCCAAAGAAAGAAATCTTCTATTTCGATCCAATTGAATTTTATACGACGCTGCGGCAAAAGCATCAAAAGTATTGCTAAAACCAATGTGATCATTAACCAATACAAGCCCCACGCCTAAATTGGTTTCTTCGATAGGACTATGAATATTTAAAGCCTGATTCATTGGCGCGCCTTCCATTCCCAACCACTGACTTCTATGAATTAACAGCCCACTAATAATATCCCGCGTACCATTATAGGCAGGATTTAAAAGCCCCTGATTGGCAATATAGTGATTGAATTGATATTGGTCCTGGGCAAACAATGAATTCCCTAAAATAAATGCCAGGATTATAATTACTATTCTGTTTAAATTCTTATTCATTATCATAGGGTTTAGATTAATTCCCTTTTATCGGCGCAACTCTACAAAACCTTGATATTTTTTCGTAATGGGTGTCTCATTTTCCTCAGCATCGACTATTCGTACAGTATAGATGTAAAAGTAAACTCCATTGGGAAGCTCATCACCAATTGTAACCATATTGCTGACATTTGCTCTACCATCCCACCATTTTCCTTCATCACCATAATTATTTGAACGATAAACTAAATTTCCCCACCGATTATATACTTCTAATGAGGCCGATACGGTAGAAGCTTTATCATTGGTTTCTATTATAAATTCATCATTTATATTATCTCCATTGGGAGAGAAAGCATTAGGAATAAATAGCAATTTATCTCCATCAACATCCTTATTTGCGGCAAAAACGTATACTCTTGCGGTATCTATCCGAGATGGAATTTCAACATTTTTAACTATAATTTGTATATCGCTATTATTCCCATAAAATGTTAAGCCTTTTTCGAAAGTTAAAGATGCACTATCATTATTCTGAACTATAGTATAATCTCCAGTAAAATATTTAATAGTGGCTCCTTCATCTTCAACCATCATATCTTTTAAAGAAGGATCAATATAGAATTCATAACTTAATTTCCCTTCATCAATATTACTATAGTAGACTTTAATATCTTGATGACTAATAAATTCACCTTCTTTTAAGTAGATATAAATATCATCAACTGACAAATTATCCTCCCTTATTTTTAACCTATTTGTTATTCGGAATAATGGACATTCATCCGCATACTCACCCGATACGACATAATCTTCGCCCTCTTTAGAAATAATCACCTCACCATCGTCACTTACCCCAAACCGTACATCGTCATTTTCGGCTTGGTTAACCCAATAGGCATTAAAAACATCCTTACTAATGGTATCCAAAACCTCCATGTCGAGATTCAAGGTAAGGTTTCCGTTGTTCATATACTCAATGGAATCAATTCCACTAACTAAATCCTCCCAAAAAATTCCTTTATAGGCATTTTGTAATTCATCGCTTATGTAAGGCCGTACAAAAATTGTATCCGTAAAGGCAGAATAACATCCGGTTTTAATATCCTGACTTCTAATCAGATATTCACCTTCTGAAATATTGGAGAATGTAATGGTATTAACACCAGCATAAATAGAATCGATACTTTCAGCTGAATTTGAGGCCTGATATAAATGATAGAATACGGTTTTGCCGGGTTGACCAGCCAAATCCAAAGAGGTATTTGTTGCGGAATGACAAATGCCGATGGTATCCGATGAAATTGAAGGCACATCAATTTCATCGTTAACAGTTATTCGAATTTTACCTGTTTGGTCGGAACAGCCACTCGCGACACTTCTTATTTCAATATAGTAAGTGCCTGCCCTTCCAATCTTCCATATTATGTAATCACTTGAAATTTCTACTGCATCTTCTTCAGTCCAAATTAAGGTTGTATCATTTGCATCAACAACGATATATTCAAAATAATCCTCAGGATCACTACTGATATCATAATTTACGGATGACGAATCCCCATAACATATCACCGCATCATAATCCGGGATGGTTACCAAAGGCTCTAATGCTTCTATTACTCTTACCGAATCTGCTAAAGGTACTGAACATGAGCCATCATATGAAGCGGTTATCATATAGCTACCTTCAAAGACAGGTCCAAGAACTAAATCATCTGCACTTTCAGTTTTTTCTTCTATTACAATATTGTTATCAGCATCGGTCAATTGATACGTCACATTGGCCTCAGCATTATTAATTATAATCTCAGAATAAGCTTCGGAACTGCAGAAATAGATGGTATCATCATCAACAGATGGTGGTTGAGGTGAACTCATAAACTGCACTTTAACACTATCTTTCATGCTGGAAGTACAGCCTGTATCCATGTTCTTGGCATATACCGTATAAGTACCTCCGGTGCTAACCAAATTAAAGGACACTTCACCACCATCATATCTACCCTCAACACTATCGGTTAAACCTATATTCTCTTCAATAAGATAATATCGCACACTAAATTCCGAACCACTCAAACCAATTTCTGCCCCTCCTTCAGAATCACAGTAATAGCCTGAACCGGTCATTTCGAAGGCCTTAGGCAACGGGTTAAACCGAATATTTACCGAATCCATTACCACCTGGCAACCGGTAAGAGTATCTCTTGCTTCTAGGTAAAAAGCACTGTTGGCACTAACAGGTGGGGAAAAGGTTAACTTACTACCCGTTCCCACAATGGCATCGTAAACCTCTCCTGTTGATCGATATTTAAGCGAATACACAACAGGACCCAAATCACTTCCATTGGTTTCAATAATAGCTGCCCCATCTCCCTGGCATAAGTTATCGTCAGCCACCAGACCATAAACAGTCATGGCACCATCGGTACTTATATCCGGTTTATCTTGCAACCGCACTTCACACCCGTTACTGTTTTCAGCCATAATGTAATAATGGCCATTATTATCCATTATGGAATCGGGGAATGCCACTTCAGCCAGGCCGCTTACTGAAACCGTAACCCTACTACTATATGTGGAATTACCATCCTTCCATAGATAATATGTAACACCATCTTCCGGATTCTCTATAGAAACAACAGCTTTTTCACTTCCACATGCATCGCCTGTAACAGATACAATATCTACTTCAACATTCAATGTAGCATCAGGTGTGTCATATTCAACCACCTTCACGGTATCTTCAAAATACCTCTGACAACCTGTTAAAATATTGGTAGCTAAAATAGTATAAGAAGAAGAATCAGCTACCGGGAAGTTTATTGTTGTGCCGTTGCCTCCATCTATCGAGTCTACAATTAAATCTTTAATTACATCAATAAGTTTGTATCTAACATCTTTTTGGGTATTCTCAATAAATAGATTGGTAAAATCCCCGGAACAGAAACCGGTTTCACCAAGAATTGGTCTATCTTCGGGTAGGGATACAGGCGTTATTGTAACGATATTACCGGGATCAGACTGACAACCCAATTCATTGGTTTCGGCTACAACATAATAATCTCCGGCATCCCTAAACCATTCCGAACCATTGGCATTGTTAACAAAATTAACATCATCTCCGGAAGCATCACCCACATGTGAGGCAACCTCAAGACCATCATGATACAATCGATAGGTAATATTTTCTTCCTGACCGGAAAGTTGAAGGCGTACGCCTAAGTCACCCTCGCAGTACTCATTACCATTCAAAAGACTGTTATTATCGTTTATGGCCATAAGGGTTCCAGCTGAAGGTTTGGGTACCTTATAAACCTTAACTGTATCATTCATCGGGTAAGTACATCCAACTGAAGAATATGCTATTACCGAATAGGTAGTTGTGTCGGACCCTACTTGTATGTAATTCCCTAACTCTAAACGATTGCCGTCACCGGTTATAGTATCAATTGGTGTTCCATCCTGAAGGACAATATATTCAACCCCATTTTCAGAACCTTCAAGGTAAAGCTCAACGCCATCGGCATCATCTTCGCAATAGCCACCGTTATCTTCAGCAGAAAGGTCAAATTGTTGTAAATCATCCCCTTCAATGGTAAAGCTTCCAAACATCAAACTGGCACAACCATTTTCTCCTACGGCTTCTATAGTATAAGTTCCTATAGTACTATAATAGCCATCAAACTCAAATGGATCTTTGTCACCAGTCTTGGTTTTTTGAAGTTGACCATCGATGTATAATCTATATACATACGGTCCCCAAGAATTCAACCCAATTTTATATCCGACACCGGCATTACAGTGAGTAACAACACTATCGCCCGATGCAGGAATAATCTTACCATTGATAGTCATTGTATCAACCTCCGGAAGAGGATATTCAACCACAGTAAAGGTATCGCTTAATTCAAATTCAGATACAAGTTCAGCACGATAAGCCTTAATCCTATAAATGGTACCTGCTGGTGGGGCATTACCCACAACATTCCATATAACGGGAATAGAGCCATCATAAACAACTGAATAATAAGATGTTCCCGAACCATCTACTATTTCATATGTAACTCCATTTTGAGGGTTAATAACTTCAACATCTGCACCAGATTCTCCCTCACAATAAGATGAATTCATTACCCGAACATCCGGCACAGCAACTTTTTCTAGCACGACAACCAGGGTAGTATCAGAAACGGAACATCCTATGTCGTCTATTATGTTAACTACATAATTCCCTGAGTCAGCTATAGAGACATTGGTAATGGTCGTATCGGCGGCTTTACTACTAAAACCATTTGGACCTTCCCAATTAAATTCATATGGTTCAATACCTCCTGAAACATTAACCGACAAAGTAACATCTTCACCTACAAAAACCGGCCCGGTGTTACTAATAGTATCAATAACAAGACTGTTAACAACAACAGTTGTTGATGTATCTATTTTACAACCGTTTCCATCAGTAACAACAACTACATATTCACCTTCATCTTCTTTGGCAATATTAGCTATCGATGGTTCCCTCTGACCACTTGCGAAACTGTTCGGACCACTCCAAAAATATGTAAGTGGATTTGTCCCAGATGCTTCAACAGACAGATTCAATGAGCTGCCTGCACAGAGAGGACTGTTGTTAGTAATAGAGTTTATCACCGGCAATCCATGAACAGTGATATCCAATGTATCCGACAGGGCACTACATCCGTTTTCATAAACTTCAACATAAACGCGGTCGCCATCATTTAGCTCATCCGTAACTAAAATATTTTGAGTGTCAGGTCCTTGTACTGAACTCCATGTACCTGCCTGACTGTCAAATCTGAAGAATTCGTATTGTTCACCTCCGGATGCAGTAAATGTTATCTCCTTATCATTTTCGCAAACACTTGTTGCTGAAGCATCAAGTACAGGTGTTATTTCTATAACATTAACCTCTATTTGAGCAGTTGCAGAACAAGACGTAGCATCATCTGAAACTGTTACTGAATAAGTGCCGTTATGTTCAGAAAATAAAACAGACGGAATCGTAATTTCGTTACCGGTCATCGTAGTTCCGTTTGGCAAGAGCCATTCATAAGAATACGATGTACCACTTCCACCTGTAGCATAAGCTTCCAACTTCAATTCGGCACCTCCACAAATATCCTTTGACGTTTCCCCGGAATTTATGGTTACTGTCGGATTTTCATTGACTGTCAACGTCATATCATCAGGTGCACTTTGACAACCATTATCATCTTCAACAACAACACTAAAAGTTGCCCCGTTATTGGCAAGCTCAACATCACTGCCGGTAAGCGTTAACTCATTCGAAGGACCACTGGAAATTACATTTCCTAATTCATCATACCAAATATAATTAACATAATTACCACTCCCTCCCGAGGCTGTAGCCGTTATGGTTATGTCTTGTCCATCACAAGTGGAAGCATCGTCAAGATTAACGGTAGGAAGAGAATTAACAGACAAATTAGTGTTTATAACTGTAAAACAACCTGTTAAATTATTCGTAACTGTAACAGAAACAGGATAGGTATCTCCAACCGGCGGGAAGTTAGAATTTTCAATGGTGAGAGAAGTACCTGTCTCACCACTAATAACGTGTCCATTATAACTCCATTCATAAGAATAACCGCTACCCAAATCGTCAGCAATGAAAATCGCATTTGCAGCATCTTCACATACAGTTTGTGCCGGAATAGGTGAAAGCGAAGGTATTTCATTGATAGTCAGCTGTGCACTCGCACTAGCGCTACAACTCAACGGACTTGAGGTATCGGTAACCTCCACTGTTACTGTATGGTCGCCTATACTTAAGCCACTTAACGCAACAGCATCTAAGTTAAGTACAGAACCTGTCTCCCCAATCAACTCGGTCCCGTCTATTGACCATTTATAATTTAGTGCTCCACTACCGGTAGCATTCGCCGTGAAGCTGACACTTCCATCTTCACATACTGACTGGTCACCCTCATCTATCGTTACTACAGGGGTATCATATACTTCCAAAAGCAAACTGGCACTGGAGGTACAATGTGCAGTGTATGAATTATCTACGACAATAACACTTATGGTATGGCTACCTACCGAAGGTAAACCAGATGCATCATAACTTAAGGTCGACCCTGTGGCGCCTGGAATGTCAACTCCATCCAATTGCCACTGATAGGTGTAACTCCCACTTCCCGTTACATTGGCCGTATAGGTGACTGAACTACCTTCACACAATTCACTCGGTCCGGTTATCGTTACTTCCGGAACATCATTAATCGTCAGCTGTACACTGGCGGTTTCACTACAACTCAATGGGCTTGAAGGATCTGTTACTTCTATCACCACTGTATGAGTCCCAACTCCCAGACTACTTATTGCAGTTGCATCAAGATTAAGTGTCGTAGTGGTCTCACCTGGTATTTCTGTTCCATCTATATACCACTTATGATTATAAGTACCACTGCTTCCTATCACTGTGGCGGTATAGGTTACGGTCCCATCTTCACATATCTCCTGGTCACCTTCATTTATACTTACTTCCGGTGTATCATATACTTCCAAAAGCAAACTGGCACTGGTGGTACAATGTGCGGTGGATGAATTATCTACGACAATTACACTTATGGTATGGCTACCTACCGAAGGTAAACCAGATGCATCATAACTTAAGGTCGACCCTGTGGCACCTGGAATGTCAACTCCATCCAATTGCCACTGATAGGTGTAACTTCCACTTCCCGTTACATTCGCTGTATAGGTGGCCGTATACCTTTCACACACTTCACTCGGTCCGGTTATCGTTACTTCCGGGACATCATTTACAATTAAGGCCGGTGCATTTGTTGCCTCTGAAGTACACCCGTTTGCATCTGTTACAACAACAGTATAGACATCTCCATCATCATCAAGCGTAGTAGGATTAATTGTTATAGAGGGCTGATCAACAGATGTAAAGGAAGGATTATCAGCTGTTGACCATGTATAAGAATAAGGTGCTGTGCCTCCACTTGCATTAGCATTAATTGTTATGGTTGCACCTTCACAAACTTCAGTGGGCGAAATAGTAGGTGTGGCAACAGGTCCCTCATTTACCGTCACACTTACCGATCTGGTAGCTTCACAGTTGGAAGGATTATTAGTATCAATAATGGTAAGATCATAATCATAAGTTCCCGCATTTCCGACCACTGAGGGATCAGATACAGTAATGGAATGACCGGTTTGACCACTAGAGGGCAATCCTGGCCCATACCAGGTATAAACATAGCCGTCAACGGCAGGATTTCCGTCAAACAGCTGAATATCTTCATTTTGACAAACCGGACCATTGGATTGTGGATCAGGAACAGGATTGGGATATACAGTGACCACCGGATTACCATTCATCCAGGAAATACATTCGGGAGGTGAATTTTTGCGAACAGCACTTACAGCATACGTTCCTGACTGGCTAACATTAAATTCTAGAGGCCCACCGTTAATTACCTGAATATCGGAAAATTCGGGAATTAAATTAAAACCACTTCCGTCATCCCTATAAAGTGAATATAAAAAAGCACTCTCTGTTTGTTCCAAAATCAATGTTGCGCTTTCTGAACTACAAATCTCATCATCACTCCCAAATACAAATGGTGTGGCACTTTTATAAACAACGGTATAATCGGTAATTGACTTAATTTCACCACTTCCTTTTTGTCTAAATGTACCTCTAAACCAAATATCTACTATGTCTAAATATTCATCTTCCACAGAATCCGGATAAAACTCAATCCCGGTATTACGACCGTTCCCAATTGGCTTAAACCAATTGGTATGGACAACCTCTTCAATTGTACCCCCCACTACAGTGTATACTCCCCATACAATAGTATCAGCCCAATCAGGAATTAATTCTGGATCAGGATATATTTCATCAGGGGCACCATTTGAACAATAAGCATCATCAATATCTGAAATTTTCGCTTTTAATCCAAGCAAAATAGGTATTAGGTCCTGTTTAACATCATTTTGGCTTCCTGTATCTCTTCCCTGCCCCAATAAATCATTGCCTGACAGCAAGAATAAACAAACCAACAAAAAAGCGAAAGACTGTAAACCTCTACTCATAATATTTAGTTTAGGGTTATCTGCGTCCTAACCTTATCATCTTATTCAAGGTCATTAATAAGCAAAAATATATTTATTTAATTTCTCTCAAATACTTTTACAATAAGAATTTATCATACTAATGCAATATCCAATTTTTGCCATCAGGCCAAATCGATACAATAGTTTAATTAATTAATTGGAATTATGGCCCTTTAGGCAGATATATTCAGCGCAAATTAAATTGAATTACAATAAGTTAATTAAAATTACTACCGAATTAATTCAAATTTTATAAAATGAAATTAAAGGCTTATGTTATACAATTTAGAAACGCTCTAAATTTTAATTGTTATTTTGTACGCATTCAATCCATTCATTGTTTCAATGGACAGAATAATTCAGGGTTTCGTGCAGCGTTAAAATCAAAAAATAGACTTTCAATAATTTACTTTTAACCGTCTTTTTTATCAATTTATCATCATTTTCAGGCTGTTGGTCAAACACCAAAATCACTGACAAAAGTCAGAAAACAAACATAATCTTACAGAAGAAAAATATTTATCACATTAAAAACATGATTAAAAAACATTGATAGAAGTGCACCTGCAGAAGGGGTATTTTTCAATCTTATGATTGCGAGTTGAATTATTTTCCCATTAGTGCATTAAGGGCTGTACATTAAATATAATTAACACTAAAACAATTACATAAGTAAATTTTGTACGGATAAAACGAGCATGGCGGCTGTTGCCACAAAAGGACATGTATAAAAGACAAAGGCAGAAGTGCACAGGCAGAAGGCAGAAGAAGTGATTAGTCATTAGTTAACAAGTGGTTAGTATAAAATAACTAACGACTAACCACTAACGACTACTTATAAGAAGCAGTGTATCAACGAAGTAAGTAAATTTATACGAATGAAAAATAAAGAAACAACAATTAAATTCCTAAAAAAAGTTCTGCCCAATAGGGAAACCTGCACAAATATAATGGCGGTTTGGCCTGATGGGCATTAAAAAGAAAAAACAGATTGAATATTTAACCTAAAGTGCTAAATAATCACCAGGGTAGCACCATATCCATATTCTCTGAAGGAAGCATCCTGGAAGCTGTGTTTTTTATATCTGGTATTTAACTGACGCCGAATCTCATGTTTCAAAGTTCCATTACCAACACCATGAATAAAAACAATTTTTTGTCCCTTAATTTTTTGATACTCCTCCATTACTTCATGAAATTTATCCAATTGAATTTTAAGCATTTCTGAATTGGATAACCCTCGGGTATCATCCAATAGCTCATGAATATGTAGGTCAACTTCAATAATATCAGGTCGTTTTTGCTTTTTTGAAGAAACCGTTTTCTCAGTTTTAGCTTCTTTTTCCTTAATGATTTGCTGTGTCTCTTTTTTCGATAAACTTTCCAACCTTCGTTCAAGTTCATTCTTAATAACAGAAATTAGAACCGCTTTCCTATCAAAAAAATCATTGCTTTTAAAGGCATTGTCTCGGAAAAATTTATTGGCACGGATTTTAATCAACTCATTTACCGGTTCGAAAAGTCGGAACGGTTTATCTTTTCTAAACAAAATCAATTGCACGTGCCAGTTAACATCCATATTTGCGGCTGAAAATGCCTGAATAAATTCTTTAGTGTTAGGATGAATAGCCCCACTAAATAGTTCTTGAGCCAAACCGTTTTCACCGGTTTCTGTAATGAGATAAAAACAATAAAAGTTACTATCATTAACTAGATAAAAATCAACTTTTTGCTCATTATCTCCAGGGTTTGTCGGAGTAAATGCCAAATAAAATCTTGGATTAAAATCGTCATGCCGAGGGTCAATATATGGTAATTCTTCTTCTGACGATTCGGGATGAGAAATTGTAGAATTATCGTTACTTACAGTATCCGGTGCCGTAGTCTCAACCTGGGGTCTATTATCTTCGGCTTTGCGTTCAACTACTACCACCTCTGATACCGGAACGGGAACTTCAAAACCTATTTCATCGATAACATAAACCACCTTACCATCGATGCGTGTAACTTCCCCTCCCCCTACATCATTCAAAAATCTAACTTTATCGCCTGGTCTAATATCTTTTTTCTTCATAAAAGTTTTACTTTACTTAAAGATGCAAAGGTAAAAAAAACACCCGACCGTTTAAACAATCCGTGCATTTACTCCAGTTTCCCGAAAATCCCTAAATTTGTCGTTTTGTTGAAAATTAAATTTTTAGAAAGGTGGTCAATAAGGTTTTTAAAATCCGACAACCCGTATAAAATTTGAATAGTTTTTCACCAAAGGGTCTCTGTCATAAAACAATTATAATTTTTATAAATCATTTAAGAATGGACATTTCCATTAAAAACTTTGATTACGACTTACCGGAAGAAAGAATTGCCAAATATCCTCTTCCCGAACGTGACCAATCAAAATTATTATATTATAAAGAAGGAAAAATCAGTGACCATGTATTTTCCCAATTACCTGAGCTGCTGCCGGCTAATACGATGATGATTTTTAATAACACTAAGGTTATAAGGGCACGACTACCGTTTAAAAAATCGACCGGAGCCCGGATAGAAATTTTTTGCCTTGAACCCATCGAACCTTTTGAATTAACCTCGGCTTTTGCACAAAATAAAGAGGTCGTCTGGAATTGCATGGTAGGCAACCTTAAAAAATGGAAAGAAGGACCCCTGGAAACAATAATTCAAAACGGACAAGCGCCAATACACCTGTCAGCGGAAAAAGTAAATAAAACTCAGGAAGGTTTTGCCATTCGCTTTAAATGGAATAACCCGAACTTTACTTTCTCCGAACTGATGGACTACATGGGTAAAACCCCCATTCCACCATATCTGAATCGAGATTCAGAAGAAATTGATACCGTACGTTATCAAACCGTTTATTCAAAAGAAAAAGGGTCGGTAGCAGCCCCAACCGCAGGACTACATTTTACTGACAATGTAATTAACCGAATGAAAAAAAACGGGGTTTCGATACAAACCCTCACCTTGCATGTGGGTGCAGGAACTTTCCGTCCGGTTAAAAGCGAAAATGTTGCCGACCATGAGATGCACACTGAACATTTCCGGATTTCCCTGGAAACATTAAAAAATATTCAAAGGCACAAAGGAATTAGAATAGCAGTGGGCACCACCTCTCTTAGAACTTTGGAGTCACTTTATTGGGCCGGTGTCTTATGCCACTTAAATCAACCTTTTCACCACATAGGTCAATGGACCCCTTATCATTTAAAAAGCAACCTTCGCTTTGAAGAAGCATTGGAAAACCTCATTGAATCGACAGAAAGGAGTGGAAAGACTCATTTCGAAGGGTCCACAGCAATCATCATTGCACCGGGTTATCAAATAAAATCCATTGATGCTATAGTGACCAATTTTCACCAACCCAAAAGTACGTTATTATTACTCATTGCCGCTTTGGTGGGCGATGAATGGAAGAGAATCTATTCCCATGCCTTAAAAAATAATTACCGATTTCTCAGCTATGGTGACTCGTCACTTCTGTGGAAATCATCCCTTCTCTGATGTTCGCTTTCGCAACTCTTCTTCGAGGATAGCTTCAATGTCAGCGGCGCAGGAACCACAAACGGTAGCGGCATCGGTTTCGTCTTGTATTTCATCAAAGGTGCTTAAATTTTTCTCACGAATGGCTCTTACAATATCCTTTTTCGTTAGCTGAAGATGCCGACATACAAAATCATTATTTTCGAAATCCATCGTCTTTTATTTTTTTACAAAACTAATGTAAAACATGGATACGAAAAAATCTTCAGACTTGATGAATAAAATTAAGTTTTCAACCCGATTCAATAAATACCTCTAAACCATTAAATGGGTATTGTTGCTTTCTTTTTCTTCATACCCACAGACCCGTTAAATAAGGATAACCACCCTTCACGCAATCATATAATTGATAAATTACCCTTCTGCCTTTGTCTTTTAATACAAGCTCTTTTATGGCAAAGGTTGCCATGCCCGTTTCAGTTATTTACAATTCATCTAAATTATTGTTTCTATTCAATTTAAACTTTATATCGGGGTCATTTATGGTGGGCAACCCCTTTATTCCGCTAAATATCATCAATCTGTAAAATTATAAATAGCGATTCCCGTTTATTCTTATTACCCTGGTTCAATACTTTAAAGGATTAAAGCCATCTTATTTGAATGATTAAAAATATATCCTTAGAAGGATATGGTATTGATGATGGGAATCATTCCCCCTATATCCTCTAAAGGATATGGTATTAGTGATTATAATCATTTACTCTATATCCTCTAAAGGATATGATGTTTGTGATGGTAATCATTTACCCTATATCCTCTAAAGGACATAATGTTTGTGATGGTAATCATTTACTCTATATCCTTAGAAGGATATGATATTGGTGATTATAATCATTTACCCTATATCCTCTAAAGGACATAATGTTTGTGATGGTAATCATTTACCCTATATCCTTAGAAGGAAATGATATTGGTGATTATAATCATTTACCCTATATCCTCTAAAGGACATAATGTTTGTGATGGTAATCATTTACTCTATATCCTTAGAAGGATATGGTATTGATAATGGTAATCATTTACTGTTATTCCTTAGAAGGATTGAATTCATCAAAACAAAATTGTCAATACCCTGTAAAGGTTATAGGCAGGGTCTTCATTACACTAACAATTCATAGTTTTATATTTTTGTGATGAACTATAGTTAAATTGAAACGGTAAGCCAAATAATTTTAAAAATGACATTTTTCCAATGTACATCCTCTTATTGGAACAATTTTTGATAATTTAGACGCGGTTTTGACATATTTCTTCACATAGAAAATCAAAAAACATAATCACATGGACCAAACGGTAAATATTAAAGAACTTAATGAACGCATAAAAGAAGAGAGTTCATTCGTCGATTTGTTAACGATAGAAATGAACAAAGTTATAGTTGGTCAGAAGCATCTTGTAGAAAGTTTGCTTATAGGCCTGTTGTCGGATGGGCACATTTTATTGGAAGGCGTTCCGGGACTTGCCAAAACATTAGCTATCACTACACTTTCAAAAGTAGTAAATGCCCGGTTCAGTCGTATTCAGTTTACGCCCGACCTGCTTCCTGCCGACTTGTTGGGAACCATGATATACAGTCAAAAAAATGAAGAATTTGTTGTAAAAAAAGGTCCTATCTTCACCAACTTTGTTCTGGCCGATGAGATTAACAGAGCACCCGCCAAAGTGCAAAGTGCACTCTTGGAAGCCATGCAGGAACGGCAAGTAACCATAGGTGACAATACCTATCCCCTACCCAATCCGTTTTTGGTTATGGCCACCCAAAACCCCATTGAGCAAGAAGGAACCTATCCTTTACCCGAAGCCCAGGTGGACCGTTTCATGCTTAAAGTGATTATCGATTATCCGCAAAAAGCCGAAGAGCAGCTAATTATTCGTCACAACCTGGCGCAACAATTTCCCGAAGCTAACAGCATAATAAAACCTGATGATATCATAAGAGCCCGAAAGGTAGTCAAAGATGTTTACATGGATGAAAAAATTGAAAAATACATCGTTGACATCGTTTTTGCCACTCGTTTCCCTGAACAATATGGACTCGATAAATATAAAGATATGATTTCCTACGGGGGTTCACCTCGTGCCAGCATCAGTCTTTCCTTAGCCTCTAAAGCTTATGCCTTTATTAAACGCAGAGGTTATGTAATTCCTGAAGATGTTCGTGCCGTTTGTTATGATGTTCTTAGACACCGGATTGGCCTCTCTTATGAAGCTGAAGCCAATAATCTTACCACTGAAGATATAATCAGTGAAATATTGAACACCGTAGAAGTGCCCTAATACAATTTATTATTTAGTGATAAGCCTACAGAGCTTAGGTGTCATGAATGATAAAAATTTATTGGTATATGTGGCCAATGTTGCCATATTGGTTTCATTTATGATTACAAAATCAGGCATAACAAAATTAAAGGGTTATACCGCATGTAATCAGGTCACCTGTTAAATTTAAGGGAATGACTGAAACAACAGACATTTTAAAACGTGTACGACAGATAGAAATTAAAACCCGAGGGCTCTCAAATAACATTTTTGCCGGAGAGTATCATTCCGCCTTTAAAGGAAGAGGAATGATGTTTAGCGAAGTTCGGGAATATCAATATGGCGATGACATACGAAACATTGATTGGAACGTAACGGCCCGCTTTCATCACCCTTATGTTAAGGTTTTCGAAGAAGAACGCGAACTAACGGTTATGTTATTAATTGATGTTTCGGGCTCTCGAGAATTTGGAACCACATGGCGATTCAAAAAAAATGTCATCACCGAAATGGCGGCCGTCCTGGCTTTCTCGGCCATTCAAAACAACGACAAAATAGGCGTAATCTTTTTTTCGGACCATATTGAAAAATTCATTCCACCCAAAAAGGGACGTAAACACATTCTCTATATTATTCGGGAACTTATAGGTTTTAAACCCGAAAGTCGAGGAACAAACATTTCAGAAGCGTTACGTTATCTCACTAACGCAATTCGAAAACGTTGTACCGCCTTTATCATCTCCGACTTTATGGATGATAATTTTGAGGATTCGTTAAAAATTGCAAACCATAAACATGATGTGGTAGCACTTAGAGTTTACGACCCTCGTGAAACGGAAATTCCCAATATTGGATTTGTTAAACTCAAAGACGCAGAAACCGGGAACTACACCTGGATTAATACCGCTAATAAAAAAACGCGTGAAGCTTATAAAGAATGGTGGCGAAAAAACGAGCAAAGGTTACAAAATGCCTTCTCAAAAAGCGGTGTTGACAATGTGGCAGTTCCCACTAATGAAGACTATGTTAAAGCACTCATTTCACTCTTTAAAAAGCGAGCATAAGATGGGGCAAAATTCTTTTTCTAAACATATATCTACATTCTTAGCGCTCATTTCTATATTGTTCTGGAGTTCCCCAAGCAATATTATTGCGCAGAATTATTCCGTATCGGCCACCCCTGATTCTACGCTTATGCTGATTGGTGGTCAGATGAATCTTACTTTAGAAGTAGCACAACCCAAAGGGTTACGCGTTATTTTTCCGCAGTTCGGGGATACTATCACTAAAGATATAGAAATAGTTGAAAAATGGGACCCGGATACAACAGACCTCGGCAATGACCGAATCTCTGTAAAACAAATCCTTAGAATTACTTCTTTCGACAGTGGACTACACTATATCCCACCGATAGAATTTGAATTGGCAACTGAACAAGCCAGGCAAATTAAAAAAACAAACCCCATAGGGTTAATGGTGGTAAATCCGTTTGAAGAAGTTGACCCACAAAAAGGTATTGCTGATATCAAAGGCCCCGTCAATACCCCGTTTAAGTTATCCGAATTGTATCGCTTTTTGCCGTGGATTTTAGGTGGTTTGTTACTGGCCATCCTCATTGCAGCCGCAATCTATTTCTATGTTAAACGGAAAAACCCAATAAAAGCATTCATCAAAGAAAAACCCAAAGAGCCGGCGCATGTGGTTGCCCTGAAAGAACTCGACCATCTGAAAGACGAAAAACTATGGCAAAAAGGGAAGGTCAAAGAATTTCATTCAACCCTTACAGATATTTTAAGAAAGTATCTTCAGGATAGATATGGAATCCCTGCCTTAGAACAAATTACCCCGGAAATAATGAATTCACTATCGAAAGTGGATTTACCCGATGATAAAATTGCTGATCGGTTAAAACAAGTTCTGGAATTGGCAGACCTGGTAAAATTTGCAAAAATGGAACCCCTGCCCGACGAAAATGACCTTTCGCTAATGAATGCCTATTTTTTCGTTAACCAAACCAAATTTGAGGAACAAACCCTCTCTGAAGAAGAAACCGATAAAGAAAAAAGTACCAATAGTACAGAAAAAGTTGAACCACAACAACCTTAAAAAGGAATGAACTATACATTTCAACATCCGCATTTCTTTTTCCTGCTTCTATTACTATTGCCAATTATTGGCTGGTATATATGGAAGCACAGGGAACTTAATGCTTCATTGCAGATATCTTCACTGAAAGGATTTTCAACAATAAGAAAATCCAAAAAAACATATCTCAGGCATCTTCCCTTTGTACTAAGATGCCTTACATTTATATTACTGATTATTGCACTGGCCCGACCACAATCGTCCAATAAATTAAGAGAAGTAACCACCGAAGGAATTGACATAATGGTATCGCTGGATATTTCGGGCAGTATGCAGGCCATGGATTTCAAACCCAATCGTTTGGAAGCTGCAAAAGATGTGGCTATAGAATTCATATCCGGCCGCCCCAACGATAAAATGGGCCTGGTAATATTTGCAGCCGAAAGCTTTACACAATGTCCTTTAACCATAGACCATGCCGCTTTAATAAATCTAATTCAGGATGTAAACTTTGGGATGCTCGAAGATGGAACCGCCATTGGGATGGGCCTTTCTACAGCTATCAGCCGGATAAAAGACAGTGATGCCAAAAGCAAAGTAATCATTCTGTTAACCGATGGTGTAAATAACAGAGGTGAAATTCATCCACTTACCGCCGCTGAAATGGCCAAAACTTTTGGTATACGCGTCTACACCATCGGAGTGGGAAGTATTGGAACGGCACCTTTCCCTGTAAATACCGTTTTTGGCCGGCAAATTCAACAAATGGAAGTAAAAATTGATGAAGAGATGTTGAAAGAAATTGCTTCTATGACTGGCGGTGAATATTTCCGTGCCACCAACAAAAATAAGCTTAAGGAAATTTATGAAAAGATTGATCAAATGGAAAAAACCAAAATACAAGTAAAGGAATACACCAAACGCAAGGAAGAATTCATTCCTTTTGCTTTGGCAGCCTTAGTACTTTTATTAACCGAAATCGTTTTGAGGAACACGATTCTGAGAAATTTGCCCTGATTAATCGGCAATAACAACATAAAAAAACAATATTATATGTTTCGATTTGGACATCCGGAATATTTATATTTGTTGGTCATAATCCCTGTTTTAGCCTTTTTACAGCTAATATTTCAGCACCAACGAAAGAAAAAATTAAAAAGATTTGGCAACCTGGAATTGATCAGCCATTTAATGCCTGATATATCGTATGTGCGTCCGGTTGTTAAATTTTATTTGCTTTTACTGGCATTGGCAGGATTAATTATAACATTAGCCTCACCACAATTTGGTACAAAACTTGAAACGGTTAAGCGCAAGGGGATAGAGCTCATTATAGCACTGGATGTGTCGAACAGTATGAATGCCACTGATGTTCAACCAAGCCGGTTGGCACGTGCAAAGCTGGCCATTGAACGGTTGGCCGATAAAATGGTCAATGACCGAATTGGCCTCATTGTTTTTGCCGGAGAGGCTTACGTACAATTACCCATTACCTCGGATTACGCGTCGGCCAAGCTGTTTTTATCGGGTATTAGTACCGATATGGTTCCCACCCAGGGAACGGCCATTGGCGCTGCCATTAGACTGGCAACCAAATCATTTTCCCAACAGGAGGGCATTAACCGCGCCATAGTTATCATTACCGATGGTGAAAACCATGAAGATGACGCTATTGTTGCAGCTAAAGAAGCAATTGAAAAAGGCATTAAGGTTTATACTGTGGGAATGGGAAGTCCGGAAGGTGCGCCAATTCCTGTTAGCCCCAATAAATTAAATACTTTTATGAAAGACAATGAAGGTAATGTGGTTATCACCAAAATGAACCCTGCATTGTTAAGAGAAATTGCCGAAGCTGCAGATGGCAAATATATTCCGGCCAATAATCTTAGAGCCGGTATTAACGATTTGATTGACGAATTAGGGGGGCTGAAAAAAAGTGAAATTGAATCAAAAGTTTATACGGATTATGATGACAAGTTTCAATATCCGGCAGCATTAGTTATTTTAATACTACTTATTGAATTAATCATACTTGAACGAAAAAACAAATTATTAAAAAATATTGATCTTTTTACTGTTGAGGAACGTGGTCAAAAAGAAGAGATATAAACTATTTTTTCAGGAATAAATCAGTATAACCATATTTTGTCAAACTTTATTAAGCCCAAAGCTTATTGTAAGAGACAAACGTTAGAAAAAAGTTTTGTCATGAGGTTAAAATTAATAATAGTCCTGTTTTTACTCACCCTTATGGGCATTAACTTGCCGGCACAAAATGAACGTCGGTTTATTCGAAACGGGCATGATTATTATGAAGATGAAAAATATGTGGAATCCGAAATTGAATTCAGGAAAGCCCTCGAAAAGAACCCGGAAAGCTTTGAAGGGCGCTTCAACCTGGGTGATGCCCTCTTTAAGCAAAATAAAATAGATGAGGCATTGGAACAATTTCAGGCAATAAGAAATAGTACGGATGACAAGGAAAAAATTTCGGATGTTTACCACAATATCGGAAATGCCTTTTTTGCCAAACAACAATACGATAAAAGTATCGAAGCATACAAAGAAGCTCTAAGATACGATCCTGACGATAATGAAACCAGATACAATCTCATTGCAGCAATGAAAATGCTGCAGAACCAACAACAAAATCAAAACCAGGACCAAAATCAGGATCAACAAGAACAGCAACAAAATCAACAGCAGCAACAAGACCAACAGAATCAACAAGATCAACAGAATCAACAGGAACAACAAGACCAACAGAATCAACAAGACCAACAGCAAGGTCAACAGAATCAGCAACAGCAACAACAGCAAATTTCTAAAGAAGATGCAGAACGTATTCTGAAGTCAATTGATGAAGATGAAGCCAAGTTGCAGGAAAAAATAAAAAAAGCAAAACAACAGCAGCAGAAAAGCATTGAAAAAAACTGGTAACATTGGTATCATTTTTTATTTTGGACCGTTAAAAATAACCTTAAAGTCTATCACTGAAATCATTTGTTTGGTATAAAAAAGTTATGAACCATTATTATACAATAAATAGCTTTAAAACTTATTTTCAAGGAATCATAAAAAGCCTGCAGTATTTCAATCCCTTAAAACAAAAAATAAGTAAAGGGAGGTATGGCTTACTTTTAATTCTAAGTGTGCTAAGCATCTCTAAAGTCTTTGCACAAGATATAGAATTTAAAGCGACAGCACCTAATGCAGTAGTGCAAGGCCAAAAATTTCAACTGGTTTACTCAGTGAACGGCGAAGGTGAAGATTTACGGGTTCCTGACATGTCGCCATTCACCATTCTTATGGGGCCTACCATGTCGCAACGCTCTTCGATTCAAATCATTAACGGCAAAGTAAGTCGTGAACAGGAGTATTCCTATACATATATTTTGAAATCGGATCAAATCGGCACTTTTACCATTCCTCCCGCTACTATAGAAGTAGATGGTAAAAAATATCAATCTAATAGTCTTTCCATAAAGGTAATAAAGGCGGAAAATCAATCGGCCGCTGCACAACAAGGCTCATCAGGTGGAACTACCACAGGCATTGTTGGTAACGAAGATCTTTTTATTACAATGCAGGCCAATAAAAAGAGTGTATATCAAAATCAACCCATTTTGGTAACCACTAAAATATACACAAGAGTGAATCTAGAGGGCATTTCGGATATTCAATACCCTTCATTTAGAAGTTTTATTGCTGAAGACCTGTCCGGAAATGATAATATTGATTGGACGCTGGAAAATATAAATGGCAGAACCTACAGGGTTGGCACTTACAATCAAAAAATTCTTTTCCCCCAAAGGAGCGGGACCCTGAAAATTGAACCCATTTCAATTGAATTTTTAGTACGAATAAGAAATACCAGACAATCGTCAAATATTTTTGACAGCTTTTTTGATACATACCGTACTGTAAAGAAAACGGTTTCATCTAAAGAATTAACCATCAATGTAAAACCGTTGCCGCAACCTCAACCTGACAATTTTTCGGGTTTTGTTGGTTCACTTAATATGTCGGTCACGGTTTCACAAAAAAACGCAAAGGTTAATGATGGAATAACCGTAAAAACAGTATTGAGCGGGACTGGCAATTTAAAAGTTGCAGGAGATCCTAAATTTTCTTTTCCGCCCGACTTTGATGTATTTGACCCCAGTACTTCCTCTAATCTTTCAACTACATACCAGGGGCATAAAGGAACCAAAACATATGAACAACTAATTATACCCCGATATCCCGGCACCTATGAGTTATCGTCGCTGGAATATGTGTATTTCGATCCTTCTGCCGGCAAATATAAAACTTTGAAAAGTGACCCAATTGTTATTCAGGTAGAAGGTGGAGATGAACAGGCTCGTGAAGGTGGGTCCAACGTATCCGGCGGACCGGCCAGAACAACTAGTCGTGAAAGCGTAAAGTTATTAGGACAAGATATACGATACATAAAAACCAGGTCTGATAAATTAAAACCAACTCAAACATTCTTTTTGGGTTCCTGGAAATTTTATCTTGGGTATATTATTCCATTAATTTTATTCATTATTATTTCAATTATCTACCGGCAAAAAATCAAAGAAAATGCTAACATACAACTCAAAAAAACAAAAAGAGCTAACAAGTTAGCCCAAAAACGTCTTAAGAATGCTGCAAAACATCTAAAATCAGGCAACAATGAAGCCTTCTTCGAAGAACTTTCGAAGGGTTTATGGGGATATCTTAGCGATAAACTGGTTATTCCCGTTGCAGACCTGACACGAGACAATGTTCGTGAAGAACTTATTGCACACGGTGCCCATACCGATACAATTGATCAGTTATTAGATATTCTCGACACTTGTGAATATGCACGTTATGCCCCATCAGGCACCGAGGGTGAAAAAGAAAATCTTTATAAAAAAGCCGTTTCGGTTATTAGCCGATTAGAAAGAAATGTTAAGAAGAAAGTAAAAGGAGCGTGACAGGTGTAGTTTTCTAAATTAATGGATAAATTTAATGAACAAAGATTATAGACTCATGAGAACCAAAATATTAACATTGACATTATTTTTTGGGATTGGAATAGTTCTTTTCGCCCAGGATAATCGCTTTGAACAAGGGAATGAATATTATTCGCAAAGCGAGTACGAAAAAGCAATAGAAATGTATCAAAGCATATTACAGTCGGGTCTTGAAAGTGCAGCCGTATATTATAATCTGGGAAATGCCTTTTATAAATCCGGCAAATTACCCGAAGCCATTCTTAACTACGAACGTGCATTACTACTTTCACCTCAGGACAACGACATTCGATATAATTTAGAATTAGCCTATGAGCAAACAGCTGATAAAATTGATAAAATTGAACTTTTCTTTCTCACCAAATGGTTTACCAGCATAAGAAATTTAAACGATTCAGATGGCTGGGCAATATATTCCATAGTAACGTTTATAATTTTCCTGATAGGTGCCGGATTTTATCTGTTTGGGAAAAACTCAGGCACAAAAAAAGTGGCTTTTTCGGCTGCCATAATTTTCCTGCTTTCTACAATAACCTTTTATGGTTTCTCATCATATCAAAAAGATAAATTGGTGAACCGTACTCACGCCATTATTTTTACCCCCACGGTAAATATAAAAAGTTCGCCCGACCAGAGTGGAACCAATTTATTTGTATTACACCAAGGAACCAAAGTAGAACTAATATCTAAACTAGGTGAATGGTGGAATATCAGATTGGAAGATGGCAATGAAGGCTGGATTCATGAATCGGATATTGAAATAATATAGAATACGTATAGATACAACTTTAATACCTTCAAAAGGGTTCAATGCCGGTAAAGTATTCCTTCGTTTTGAAGCCCGAAATACTTCCGTGATTCTCTAAAAATAGTGAATCAAATTTTTCGATATTAAAGATTGAATTAAAATCTGAAATCTTTTACATTATACAACTTCAGTAAAGGTTAAAGTTAGAAATCTTACCCCAAACCAAGCAGATAAAAATAAAAAAGGCTGCCGGAATGGTTAATCTCAAAATCCGATTCATTATTAAAACCATCCCGGCAGTCTTTGGTATTTTACAACACTTCAATCAAACTACAAAATACTACAGTTATGCAGTCAAGCCTTTGGCCGGAGGATTTAAATCAACTCCAAACTTCTTTGAACAAAACGGCTCAAGGCTTCACCCTTCAACATATTATTTGAAAGAAGTGCCAAATCTATAAGTTGGGAAACCAGTTTATTTTTCGCTGCATAATCGCTCAACACATCATCCTTTTGTTTCCTAAGTTCACTAATTTGCTTTTCCACATCCTGAAGTTCCTCTTTTTGAGCTTGAGGTATTTCTTCTTCTTTCTTCCCTTCTTTAGCTTTCTCAAGTTCCGACTTGCGGGTTTCTAAATTTTTAATTTTATCTCTCAACTCATTAGCTTTTTCCCCTACTTCTTTCTCACAATCATCGGCAATCCGGCGGATGAGTTTATGATTTCCATTAACCACAAGGTTATAACTGTCGGGCATATCGCCATAAAACATCATTGGTCCACCCCCGGTTTGGCTCATATCTTTCATCCGTCTCATAAACTCCTGTTGAGTAATCATAACAGGCTTATCATTCTCATCCAAAGCTTCGAATGCGACAATAAAGTTAGCATTGTTTATATTGGGTGTTTGCGATTTAAATAGTTGCGTCAAATTATCTTTTTCTGCTTCGGTTAATTTTAACTCATTCTTTTCTTCCTTAGGAATGAGTTTTTCAGGAACGTCACTATCGACCCTCACAAACCGGGCTTTATCAAACTTTTGTTCCAAATGATTTATAAAGTGAGTATCCAGCTGACCATCCATTAACAGAACATCATAACCTTTATTTTTGGCCGCCTCAATGAAAGAATACTGATCTTCTTTATTGGTGGCATACAGATAAACCAGTTGCTTGTCCTTATCGGTTTGAAGGTCTTTAATAATGTTTTTATACTCTTCGAAAGTAAAATATTTGCCCTCGGTATTTTTCAACAATGCAAATTTTTGAGCACGTTCATAAAATTTCTCATCGGTGAGCATTCCGTACTCAATAAATATCTTCAGGTCGTCCCATTTCTCTTCAAAAGACTTTCTTTCATTTCGGAAAATCTCATCCAACCTGTCGGCAACCTTTTTGGTAATATGGCTTGAGATTTTCTTTACGTTAGAATCGCTCTGAAGATAAGACCTTGAAACATTTAACGGGATGTCAGGCGAGTCGATAACACCATGCAGAAGTGTAAGAAATTCAGGGACAATGCCTTCTACCGAATCGGTGACATAGACCTGATTGCAATAGAGTTGAATCTTATTTTTCTGTATTTCAATATTGTTTCTAATCTTGGGGAAGTAAAGAATCCCTGTAAGATTAAAAGGATAATCAACATTCAGATGTATATTAAACAAGGGATCTTCAGCCATTGGGTAAAGGCTGTGATAAAACTTCTTGTAATCGTCCTCTTTCAGGCCGGAAGGAGTTTGCGTCCACAATGGTTTCGTTTCGTTAACGATATTGTCTTCATCGGTTTCCACTTCTTTTCCATCTTCCCACTTCGTTTTTTTCCCGATAGCAATAGGGATGGGCAAAAAGCGGCAATACTTTTTCAGAAGTCTTTCAATCTCATTCTTATCGGCAAATTGCTTGTTTTCATCATCAATAAAGAGCACAATATCAGTTCCCCGCTCCTTCTTGTCAATCTCTTCGATAGAATATTCGGGACTTCCGTCACACTCCCACTTTACAGCCTGAGCTCCTTCTTTATACGATAATGTATGAATTTCAACCTTCTTGGAAACCATGAAAGCAGAGTAAAAGCCCAATCCGAAGTGCCCAATAATGGCATTGGCATCTTTTTTATATTTTTCCAGGAAATCGTTGGCACCGGAAAACGCAACCTGATTGATGTACTTATCAATCTCTTCAGCTGTCATTCCCACCCCTCGGTCCGAAATGGTAATGGTTTTCTTTTTTTCATCAACGGCAATGCGTATGGTTGTGTCTCCCAACTCACCCTTGAAATCGCCCAATCGGGCCAGTGTATTTAGCTTTTGTGTGGCATCAACAGCATTGGAGACCAATTCACGAAGAAAGATCTCATGATCGGAATAAAGATATTTCTTAATTATTGGAAAGATGTTGTCGGTACTAACACCTATTTTCCCTTTTTGCATAACTCTTTATCGTTTGAATGGATTAAACAAAATTTTCGCCTCTATAAAACAAAGGTTATGCCAAATGAATGCCCGAAACAAGATGCTGACAGATAGGCAGAATATTACCTGTCACTACGAATTATTTTCCTGGTCAATCTGTTCTAACAGGTCTTCAATAGTTCTAAGCTTGTGGGTTTTACCCGAAGGACCTGTTACCAAATATTCCGGTGTTCCATCAGAGCGTATTTCTACCTCAATGTCCGAATAAGAATTATCAGAAGCCTCAAACCCTTTTCGTGCCAAAGCCCGACTCACCCATTTATATTCAATACCTTTACCTATAACACGAATTGATTTGAGATTCCGTTTATCAACCGTAAACTGTCCGGTACTATTATCGAATAAAATCCCTTCCCGCTCAAAAAAACGTCTAAATTCATTAGTAAGGACCAAATCTTCAGGGGTTCCGCTTTCTATTTTTTTCCCTTTGGCTAATAACCAAATTTTATCAGCCATTTGAAGGGCCAAATCAAGGTCGTGCGTTGAAAGTAAAATGCCTTTGTTTCGCTCATGCGAAAGCTTACGTAATAAATTCATGAGTTCAATCCGACTGGGCAGATCTAAAAAGGCAGTAGGCTCATCCAAAACAATCATGGGGGTTTCCTGAACCAGTGCCTTCGCAATTAAAGCTTTCTGCCTCTCTCCATCACTCATTTGGGTAAGTGGTCTGTCTTCAAAGTCATTTAAACCAACTGCAGCTATGGCTTCCTTCACCTTTTTGACATCCCGGCTCTTCATTTGACCAAAAAATCCTGTATATGGAGAGCGTCCTAAAGACACCAAATCAAAAACGGTCATATTGGCAACTTCGATCCGCTCGGTTAAAACCACACTAACTAGCCGTGACATCTCTTTGTTAGAGATGGATGTAACAGGACTGTCGCCTATAAACACATCTCCTCCCAAAGCCGGAATAAAACCGCATAACGTGTGTAGTAAAGTAGATTTCCCGGAACCATTGGGCCCCAGCAAACAGGCAAATTCTCCGGCATTAAGTTTTACATTAATATCGGAATGAAGTACGTGCCTACCCCTTTTCGGATTTTTATACCCTATAGCAAGATCTTTAGTGGATATTAATGGTAGAGAATTTAATGACATGATAATTTATTTCGTACTATTTAGATTATTAATTTAATGGGATTTAATATGAATGTTCAGTCATTGGACCTTATGAATTAGTAGAACCAACACCAATGACTTTCCTTAATCACTAAATTGCTTTTCTGTCTATTCACATTATATATATGTTTTTTTAGGGCAATAGTCGCGATTTTTGGTCCATTACCTTTTCTAAAATCCGGCCTTTCTGAAATTTCTCCTTCTCAAAATAACAGAGAGAACCACAGGCGCTCCAATAATACTGGTAACGGCATTAATAGGCAATCCTCCTTCAAATCCGGGCATCCGCGCAATTAAATTTGAAAATAATGCCACTGCACACCCAAAAAAAATAACTGCCGGCAATAGTATTTTATGGTCCGAGGTTCGTAAAAGCCCTTTGGTTAAATGAGGAACTGCTAATCCCAGAAAAGCTATCGGACCACAAAATGCAGTGATAGTTGCGGTTAGTAATCCTGTAATTAAAATAATTAAAAATTTTGATATCCGAATATTAACGCCAAGATTGCCGGCATACTGTTCGCCTAATAACATCACATTTAAAGGTTTTACCAAAAAAAATGAACCCGTTAACCCCAAAATAACCACGGGAAACAATATCTTCATTTGTGACCAATTAACCGTAGAAAAACTGCCTAAACCCCATATTACATAGGCATGGACATCTTCTCTCATACTGTAAAACTTCAATATACCGACTAAAGCTGAAGCAGCATAACCGACCATAATGCCCACAATTAGCAATACAGCATTATCTTTTATATGGCGCGAAAGAAACAATACCAGCATTAAAACAACCATTGCTCCGGCAAATGCAGCAGCAGCAACTGAAAGATGTCCGGCCAACCCAAACCCACTTAATGCAACGCCACCTATTTTACCGGCAAACATAAGAACAATGGCTACACCTAATCCGGCGCCGGAACTAATACCCAAAATAGATGGACCGGCCAAAGGATTCCTAAATAAAGTTTGCATCTGTAACCCTCCGACAGCCAACCCGGCACCGGCTAGCATGGCAGTTATCGTTTGTGGAAGGCGACTTTTTAATATTATAAAACTCCAACTTTCATTTTCTATGTTACTTCCTATAATTATTTTAAAGATATCCTCTACAGGAATAGAAACAGAGCCCAAAAGAAGGTTGAGCATAAACAAAGAAAATGAAAGTAAAACCAAGATTACAAGCCATATTGTTCGATAGGAACGCTTGGTTAAAGAAGGGACAAAAACTTTTTGCATGGAATCATTCTTTCAACCATTGGAAATAAACAGGTTCATAATCAGGGAAAAGGTTGGGATGAAGATAAAATGCCAAATCTTTTAAAATAACATCCGGTTCAACAATTCCTTTTTCAAAAAATCCGGAATAATTGGAATTACTTACTAATATCCTATCCTTTTTAAAAGCTTCAAAGCCGGCATATCGCTCATCCATCTGCAACAAATCGGACTTATTAAAAGTTCCTTGGTGATTTACGATCAATACCCATATATCACTTGAATGAAAATCATTAAATACCGTCTCAAAATCCAGACCTATAGAACCTGTACCAGCCCTATTCTTATAACGATAATCAGCACCGGCATCCTCAAATAGTTGGGCCATATAACTATCGCCGGCAGGCATATACCACACATCATTATATATATGCCCGGTAAGGATATCGGGTTTAAAGTTAACCGCATTAGCTTTTACGGCAATACTGTTATACTGCCGCTCAATATTCTTAAATTCCCGAATAGCAACCTTTTCCTTATCAAAAAACGCACTAAAAAATATTAGCCATTCAGCCCTTCCTAAGGGCGATGATTCCAGATAACTGCTATCATAAATTAATAGAAACCCTGCATCGAGAAGGGGCGTATATTTGTTATCTTTAAATGGCGCCACGAATACGAATTGTGGTGAAGAGGATAACAAAACCTCTATATCAGGCGAATAGGCCATTCCTATATTTTTAATTTTCCCCTTTCGAAGCCTCTCATGCACATATTGATTGGAAATATATTGAGGTTCAGCCACGCTTCCGAGAGTATTAAGAACACCAATTTTATTGGCAAACTCTATTTGAGTTGAAGAAAAAGCCGACCAATTTTTTACAGGATATCTCAAATAATCCAAATCAGGTGATTTAAATTGTTTAGGACAAGGCCCGGAACCAGCAAGAATGTATTTACCGGGAGCAGTTTCATCCCAAGGGTCAGCAATATAAATCAACTTGAGACTATCATAGTAGTAAATCGAAAAACCTTTAGCATAGGTTGGCTGAAAAACAGAGTCTGGTTGAAAATCAGCAAATAATTTCAGAACAGGATCTTCTGTGTTAGGACTTTGACAAGAAGACAAAAACATTAAGGTCAAAAGACCACTCATCAAAAGATTTTTAAATACCATTACTTTACCTCCCGAAAGTTTAATTGGTTAATCATGGGTATACAGGCAGGTCTTCTGGCTTTCCCGATTGCAACGCCTTCCCGGACTTTATATCCCTAAAGATGAAATTGAACTTAGGAATTTTAATTTATCCAGTGGCCAGTAATGTTGCAACCACAAAATGGGATCACAGCTGCGGGTACAGCTCCGGATTTTCTGTTGTTCAACCAGATCACCGGATTCCCTCTTAGGCAATATGCACCTGTTTCACACGTTTGCAAAATTACAATAATATACTATAACTACAATATTTCTTTATCTGTTTGGATATTCAATACCTTGTAATAAAACCCACTGGCCTTTCCGGTATTCAAGGGCATCATACGTCAAGTCCGGGACATAATAGCTCCTGTATCCCTCATACACAGCATCCATTGGCGACAAATGGTCCATAACTATCTTTTTCTCCCTTTCATCATACTTGAGCATCATACCGGCATTGTTGTTATATTCAAATAATAATCGTTTTTTAAGCCGACCATTAATATTAAATACCGAGGCACCAAAGTTAGGATATCCCTTTTCATTGAAGTATAAAACATCTATCACCCTTAATTTTGAAAAGGCATCCTTCCCATTATACCCAAGAAGGGTATAATAAATATCTTTTTTGTAATGAATTGGGATAACATGGTAATATACGGCACCGTACCAATCGGGGAATTGTAAAGAAGCATATTCGGGTTGAGAAATGTCTCTAAAATTGTCTCTAAGTTGGAATACATTAATTTGTCCCTCACCCTTATTAATGGCAATTTTACCATAAAAATGGTGGTCACCATCCCGTTCTTCTATATTCCAGGTTACTATTTTTAAACCTTCTTTAGGCAACAGCAGAGTTGAAAGGCCGCTAAACCCCGAAAAATCATTAAAAAACAGCTCCGGCTGACTCATCATCAGGCTAAGCCGCTTTTGAATTTTTTCTGAAAGTTGGAAAATGGATTCACTTCCACCACTCCGCAACAAACTTTCCAATAAAATAGCTGTATTAAGGTCGGGAATGTCTAACCACAGCTTGCCTTGAACAAATACTTTCAACCCTACCAATGTATCTTCTGATAAAGGCAACAAATCATAGTTTAAAGTCCATCCTTTGTCCAATGGACGATTAATCTCTCTGGAAAACCCAAATGCTGTTCCAGAATCATTAGATTTGATACAATAAATAAATTTATCAGGCCTTAACTCATAAGACACAACGGTTGCTAAAACAGAAAACTTTGCATCTTCCGAAACCTCAATTTTCCAATCATTCAGTTCCTCTGCATACCGGTTGAGAGCATCGCAATTTTTAACAAATCTTTCAAGAGCACGTAGAAAAGAAATTTCCTTGAAATTTTTTTCATGGTCATCGGCATTTCGGTACTGTTTCCATTCTTCAACAAAAGTATCGGTTTGCTGCCCGGTTACGGGTAGTATCACAAATGAAAACAGGAAAATTACCACAAAAAACCGACAAGACATACACAAACACTTTTAATTATCTATATTTTTAAATATCTTTACATGTCCAACAAATCAAACACTAAAATTAAATCTACATGCAAAAAGAACAGATTAACGAAAGAAATAGCAAAGAAAACAAAAAAATGTCAAGGATGTTTAGAATGGCCTTGGGAATTGCACTTGGCGGTATTTTAGGTTATGCCTATTATTACTTTATAGGATGTAATTCAGGCAGTTGCCCCATCACTAGTAATCCATGGAACAGCACAATTACGGGCATGGTTTTGGGCTTGATTTGGACAATAAAATAAATTGAAATTAACCTTAAATTTAGTTTTTTAGTGGCTAGTCAATAATCCCCGGTGTAACCTACACTATTGATAATTGACTAACCACTAAAAACTTCTTTTGCCTGCGTACTTCTGCCTTTTTCTTTTATACATGTCCTTTTGTGGCAAAAGTTGCCATGCTCGTTTCATGCAATTATTCCCAATTTAAAATGACCTTACCGCAATCACCTTTCTCCATAATATCAAATCCTTTTTGGAACTCGTCTACAGGAAAACGATGGGTAATAATGGGCGAAACATCCAAACCTGACATCAGCATCTGTTCCATTTGATACCACGTTTCGAACATTTCTCTGCCATAAATCCCTTTTAGCATCAATCCTTTAAAAATAATGGTATTCCAGTCAACAACTGTAGAAGAGGGTAAAATGCCAAGCAAGGAAATCTTCCCGGAATTATACATATGAGCCAGCATTTGATTAAAAGCTTTCTCTGAGCCTGAACATTCCAATCCTATGTCAAAACCAATCATTCCCAACTCACGAACTACTTCTGCAAGGTCTTCCTTCAAAGGATTAACAACTCTGGTAGCCCCCATTTTCCGCGCAATCTCGGCTCGATATTCATTCATTTCCGTTGCAACAACATACCTTGCACCGGCAAATTTGGCCACTGCCACACACATGCTTCCGATAAGTCCGGCACCGGTAACCAAAACATCCTCACCAATAAGAGGAAACGAAAGCGCTGTATGAGTAGCATTTCCCAGAGGGTCCATAATAGCCACAACATCATCGGGTATTTGGGAATTAATTTTCATAACATTATTTGAGGGGACCCTGACATATTCGGCAAAAGCCCCGTTGATATTAACTCCAATGCCAACTGTTCTCTCACAAATATGCTGACGGCCACGACGACAGTTACGACAGTGTCCGCAGGAAATATGTCCTTCCCCGGTAACCCTATCCCCTTCTTTAACATTTTTCACCTCTGACCCGACTGCTGCAACATAACCTACATATTCATGTCCTATTATCAATGGTGTTTTAATGGTCTTTTGTGCCCACTCATCCCATTTATAAATATGTAAATCGGTTCCACAAATAGAACTTTTTGTTACATTAATTATAACATCATTATGACCCGGTTCGGGAATAGGGACTTCTTCCATCCAAATTCCTTTTTCAGGTTTTTGTTTTACCAGCGCTTTCATTGTTTTCATAAACTTAATGTATTTAATAGTTTATATTGTGCATGAATATTTAAAACCAACAGGCCTATTGACCTAATAGCCCAAATATCCTTCACAGCCAGCTTTCACCTTTTGTTTTATTTGATAACAAAATTATAACCAACTAAAAGATAAAAAAACAACATAAATCAGGTCTAATCCCTTTCCTTATTGGATTTTTATTTTACCAGTTCATAGACAATAAAGCAATTGTCTTCATTTTAATGGTTTGAAGTTTACTTAATCCAATTCATTACCCTAAAGGAATGGAAAAATAAATTCTTAAGTATCAAGCATTTCTTTATAATAACCCGACTCCTTTTTTATAAATTATCCAAATCGTCTAATGGTCTTAACGGCATAAGAGCTATAATTCAAATTTCTGTTTTCCCTTTTTTGACAGGCTTCACTGTCCAATATTCTTTTTTTCCATCAAAACAGATTGATTAATACATCCTAAATATTTATAGAATTCGATTTGTGAACGGAAAGGTGATTCGCCTTTATCGGGCTTTTTAATTTGATTATTCAGTTCATTATCCAGAATTCGAGCAGCACTGGTATCTTTCCATTGAATAAGAAACATATCAATAAGTTGCTTTTTCAAACCACCATCATATACAGGACAAGCCACTTCCACCCTTCTGTCTAGATTTCTGGTCATCAGGTCGGCTGAAGCGATATACACCTTTTCTCTATCACCGTAGCCAATAATAAAAAACCGGCTGTGTTCCAAAAATCTATCTATAAGTCCTATACACGGTATAGGTTCTACATTTTTATCAAATTGAGGTAGCATAGAAAACATTCCACGCACATTCAAACGAACGTCGACACCTGCCCGCTTTGCCTGATACAATTTCTGAATCATTCTGTAATCGGCCAGATTATTAAGTTTAAACCACAATCTTGCCTCTCCGCCTTCTTTAGCTACTTTAATTTCTTTATTTATCAATTCGGTCAGTTTTCTTCTAAAATAGAAAGGCGAAACCCATAAATGACTATATCTTGAAATTCGGTAATTTCGATCAAAAAAATCAAAAACGGCAGCTACTTCTTTGGCAATTCCTTCATGGGCGGTCATTAATAAGTGATCACTAAAAACCCTGGCGGTGTCTTCATTGAAATTGCCTGTTCCAATACAAGCATAATGTCGCAGCTTTCTATCTTCTTTTCTGGTAACCAAACAAAGTTTCGAATGAACCTTCAATCCTTTAACACCATAAATAACTTTAACACCTGCATTTTGTAGTTTATTGGCCCATTTAATATTGGGCAACTCATCGAACCGGGCTTGCAATTCCAATATGGCTGTAACCTTTTTCCCATTTCGGGCAGCATTAATAAGAGCATCCATAACATTTGAGTGTTTAGCTACCCGATAAATGGTAATTTTTAATTCCTTAACCAATGGATCAATGCTGGCTTCCCTCAAAAAATCAATAAAATGCAAAAATGAATGATAAGGAAAATGCAATAAAATATCTCTTTGTTGCAACACTGGAAAAACAGATTTTCCATTAGGATAATGTTCATGTCTGATAGGCGGCAAAGGCTCATACATCATACCAGGGCCACCAATTTTTGGAAAATCCATAAAATCCTTGAAGTTATGATACCTCCCTCCTTTAATAATTACATCATCCTTTGTAAAATGAAGTTTCCTGAGTAAAATTTCGAGCAAATCTTCAGGCATTTCCTTATCATATACAAATCTAACGGGAGGTGCATCTTTACGTTTTTCCAGGCTTTGAGAAACAGCACTTACATAACTTTCGGCAATATCATCATCAATATCCAATTCGGCATCACGGGTAAGCTTAAAGGTATAAGCGCCTATTTCATCGAAATCAAACATATAAAATATGTCCCCAAGTTCAAATCGAATTACGTCATCCAAAAGCATTATTGAGGTAGAATGTTCATTAGAGGGGACAATAAAAAAACGCCCTACCGCATCAACCGGCAATTCCAAAAGCGCATAAATTGATTTCCCGGAACGATAGTTTCGTAAAATAACCCCCAGGTAAATGGCATCATCTTTTAAATCGGGTAAATTCCGGCGTTTAGATATAATCACAGGCATCAGTTTGGGTCTGACTTTTTGCTCGAAAATTCGCCTCACATATGCACCTTGCTGTTCATTTAAGGAATTCTCGTCTAATACAAAAATATTATGTTCTTCCAGCTCTTTAATAATCCGTTCGTAAACACGGTTAAATTCAACGCCCTGTTCTTTAACAATCCTGTTAATTTCCAGCAAGGTACGTCTAGGCGATATGCCATCAATTTCAGTGTCTTTTCCCAGTTGCGAAAGTCGCTTTAATAAAGCTACCCTTACTCTAAAAAACTCATCCAAATTATTGGAATATATTCCCAAAAATTTAATTCGTTCGATTAATGGTACATCATTTTTAGCAGCCTCCTGTAAAACCCGTGCATTAAAATAAAGCCAGCTTAATTCTTTGGAACGGTAATTTTTATATAGCATAATTTTTTGACGTTATAAGTTTAGGCAAAGGAAAAACTAATATATATACAATTTGTTGATATTTTTTTCAAAAAGAATTATCCATACAAAATTTATTACCAATTAGTGAACATTTTGCCGTAACAGAAGTTTAGCTTCTGAACTTTTTTGAAGCCTCTGTTGGGAGATAAACTAAACAAGACAAATCAATATTTCCTTAATTAGTGATGTTTCAAAAAACTTTAATATTCATCATTATAAAATTTATTTAATTCATTGGTCTGAAGAAACTCGCATGACCGTAATTTTAAACATTATCTTCTTGAGACAACTTTTGTTGGTCATGCCCGATTTAATGACAACAGTTGCAAAAAAAGTATTTCATAAGAGTAATCATTTAATAACAATTAAACGACAAAAAAGCCATGAGCGAAGTTTCCCAAGCTAATAAAATTTCCACAAAACTCCATGAAATTCTGGAGGTAAAACACTTAACCGACTCAACTTTTATTATCCGAATGGAAAGAAATGATCTAAAATTTAAAGCAGGGCAACACATCAATGTAGGCCCTGCCAATAGCATCCATACCCGTGAATACTCTATTTATAGCGGGGAAAATGATGACTATCTGGAAATTTTGGTCAAGGAAGTGGCGGGTGGATTTATATCTCCTGTTTTAAAGCAACAAAAGCCCGGAAATATGCTGGTAGTAGAAGAACCGGTAGGCTATTTTTCCTTACCTGCACACATTGATCCGGAAGAAAAACTATTATTTATTGCCACCGGAACGGGAATATCACCGTATCATAGTTTTATAAAATCTTATCCGGGGCTTAATTATCAAATACTTCATGGTATTCGGTACAATTCTGATAAATATGAAGCCGACTTTTATGATTCTCAGCGATATATAGCCTGCATATCTCGACAAAAAACACCAAATGATTACTTTGGAAGAATTACCAATTACCTGGAAGAAAACCCGGTAAAGGGGAACACCCGGTGTTATCTGTGCGGAAACAGCAGTATGATCCATGATGTATATGACCTACTTGAAGCACAGGGTGTCTCCCCTGAAAAGATACACGCCGAAGTGTACTTTTAGTTTTTTCGGGGAAAATTATGCGAGATAACAACTATACTTATCTCGCATTGAAACGGTTTACCGGCGTTTGGTCTCTTCGATCCATTTACGGGCATTAACAAAGGCTTCCATCCACGGCGTTATTTCATCATTTTTTCGCTCTTGTGGATAATGACTCCACTGCCAGGGGAAAATGGATCTTTCCAAATGAGGCATCATGGCCAAATGCCGGCCATCTTTAGAACAAATAGCAGCAGCATTGTAATCACTTCCATTTGGATTGGCAGGATAGGCATCATAAACATATTTCCCCGGTATATGATAAGCACTCTCTTCCAAAGGCAATGAAAATTTTCCCTCACCATGAGCGATCCAAACACCAATCTTTGAACCGGTAAGCGATTTTAACATTACTGAATTGTTATCCTCAATTTTCATGGTGACAAAGGCCGATTCAAATTTATGAGAATCGTTATGAAGCATTCTGGCTTTCTGCTCATGCCCGGGATTCACCAAATCCAAATTTACCATTAACTGGCAACCGTTACAAATACCTAAACTCAAGGTATCGTTACGTGCATAAAATTTATCGAGGGCTTGTTTGGCTTTCGCATTATAAAGAAAAGCACCGGCCCATCCTTTAGCCGAACCTAACACATCCGAATTGGAAAAACCGCCTACAAATACAATAAAATCTATATCTTCAAGTGTCTCCCGACCGGTAATAAGATCGGTCATGTGGACATCCTTAACCGCAAATCCGGCTTTATAAAGCGAGTAGGCCATCTCACGGTCGCCATTAACACCTTTTTCCCGTATTATTGCAGCCCTGGCAATCCTAGCCGGATTATTCAACCCTAAAGATTCAAGAGTACCTTCGAAATGAGCAGGAAATTGAAATTCCAATGGCTGCGTTTTATAATTTTTAAAACGCTCTTCAGCTTTTATCTCCCCACTCTGGTTTCGATCCAGCAAATAAGAGGTTTTAAACCATAAATCCCTTAAATGATCAATATCAAAATCAAATTCTTTTTTTTCTGTTTTAACTTTTAACAATCGTTCTTTGACAGGACGACCAATGACATTGAAACGAACTCCTGCACTATCAAGCGCCTTTTTCACTCGGTCCAAATCTGCAATTTGAAGAACTAAGGCCGGATTTTCACTAAAAAGTATTTTTACCGGATCTTTCTCTTCAAAAACTGTAAGGTCACTTTCAATACCAAAATCTTTATTGGCAAAACACATTTCCAGTAAAGTGACAATTAATCCGCCGGCTGAAACATCATGACCGGCCAAAACCAATTCCTCACGTATCAGATTCTGAATGGCCTCAAAAGCCTTTTTAAAATAATTGGCATCCTTAACTGTTGGCACTTGATTCCCCAGCTTATTCAAAACCTGCGCAAAACTACTCCCACCCAAATTCAGGCTATCCGATGACAAATCAATATGAATAAGAGCAGTATTCTCATCTTTTACCAATAAAGGTTTTACAATTTTACGTACATTTTCTGTTTCGGCAACAGCACTTATTATTACGGTTCCCGGAGACATTACTTTTTCTCCATCGGGATATTTCTGTGTCATCGACAAAGAATCCTTCCCGGTAGGAATATTAATTCCCAACTCACAAACAAAGTTACTAACAGCTTCAACCGCTTCGTATAGCCGGGCATCTTCTCCTTTGTTACGACATGGCCACATCCAGTTGGCACTTAAACTTATACCTTTAAGACCGTGGGTTAATGGCGCCCAAACAATATTTGTCAATGCTTCGGCCACGGAAACAACAGAGCCTGCTTTGGCATCAATTAATCCAATTCCGGGGGCATGCCCAATAGACGTGGCAACACCTTTTGTTCCGGTATAATCAATAGTTGTAGCACCCAAATCATTTAAGGGAAGCTGTATTTCGCCGACACACTGTTGACAGGCCACCTTACCGGTAACAGAGCGATCAACCTTATTGGTTAGCCAGTCTTTACAGGCAACTGCCTCAAGTTGAAGCACCATTTCAAGATGCTTCTCAACATCATTAATATCGTATATTATCTCGTCAAATTTTCGCTTTACAACCGAATCTTTCATTACCATTTTGGGTGGATTACCAAACATGTCAGCCAATTGAAGGTTGATAGGCGCATTTCCTTTATCATCCACAAACTTAAACTGCATGTCACCGGTAACTTCTCCTACCACATATAACGGCGAACGCTCCCGATCGGCAACTTTCTTTAATGTTTCTACATCTTTTTGTTTTAGTACCAATCCCATGCGTTCCTGAGATTCATTACCTACAATTTCTTTGGCCGAAAGCGTTGGATCACCTACCGGTAATTTATCCAGATGAATAGTACCACCGGTTTCTTCTACCAACTCGGACAAGCAGTTCAGATGTCCCCCTGCACCATGATCGTGAATAGAAATAATAGGATTGTCATCACTCTCTGCCATGGCACGAATGGCGTTCATCACTCTCTTCTGCATTTCAGGATTTGAGCGCTGAACAGCATTTAACTCAATTGCGTTGTCATACTCACCGGTAGCTACTGATGAAACGGCACCCCCGCCCATTCCAATTCGATAGTTATCACCACCCAAAACAATAACCTGGTCGCCTTTTGAAGGTGTATCTTTTTTGCTATGTTCTGCTTTTGCAAAGCCGACACCTCCGGCCAACATTATCACTTTGTCAAAAGCAAACTTGTGGTACTCTTCAAAATGTTCAAAAGTGAGTACTGAACCACAAATAAGGGGTTGCCCAAATTTATTTCCGAAATCGCTGGCTCCATTAGAAGCTTTAATCAATATCTGTTCAGGGGTTTGATAAAGCCAGGGCCTGCATTGAAAGTTCTTCTCCCATTTTCTTCCTCCAGCCAGACGAGGATAACTGGTCATGTAAACGGCAGTACCTGCCAAAGGCAAACTTCCTTTACCTCCGCCCAGGCGGTCACGAATTTCCCCTCCCGATCCCGTTGCGGCACCATTAAAAGGCTCTACCGTTGTTGGAAAATTGTGGGTTTCAGCTTTTAATGATATGACTGTTTTAATATCTTTTTCATCAAAAAAATCGGCGGTATCTTGTCTTTTTGGCGCAAATTGTTTGGCCAAGGGGCCTTCAATAAAAGCTACATTATCTTTGTAGGCCGATACCAAATAATTGGGATTCTCTTCAGATGTTTTCTTTATTAATTTAAATAAAGAACTCTCTTTCTCTTCCCCGTCAATTATAAATGTTCCGTTAAATATTTTATGCCGACAATGTTCCGAATTAACCTGAGAGAATCCAAAAACCTCACTATCTGTAAGTTTTCGCCCCAACCGCTGACTTAAGCTCTTTAAATAATCAATTTCCTTATCGCTAAGCGCCAAACCCTCTTTTTCGTTGTACGCTTCTATATCATCTATATAAATAATAGGATCCGGTGTTTTGTCAATTCGAAATATATCTTGATTTAAGCCATTGTATAAGGCCTGTAACATGGGGTCATATTCCGGATTTTCGCTGTCAGTGCCAAAGAACTCTTCAATTCGCTCTATTCCTGAAATGCCCATATTCAGGGTAATCTCAACGGCATTTGTACTCCAGGGGGTAATCATCTCCTGACGTGGTCCTACAAAAAATCCTTCAAGACTCTGTTTTTCCAGAAACTGAGCACCCTCAAAGAGCCAGGATAATTTTTGCAAATCGGTTTGTGAAAGAGGTTTGTTACAACCAACAGCCAGAACACGACGATTATCGCCCTGAAAGAAATGTACCATTTGATCTTCAGTTTTATACGTTTAATTTTATATGTGCTGCAAAATTAATACAATTCATGAATTATCGACACTAATACGAACTGTCGCGACTAAAAACCTTTACAAATAATTTCATAAAGTAGTTTTTTTCAACCATCCAAAGTACATGAACTAACAATTTGCTCATCTGATCGCACCAAATCAGATAATCATACTTTTAATCCAACAATATTATCAAAAGGCCAAATTGCATAAAAAAACGGGAAGAAAAGCCAAAGTGTTGCCAATCTCCCCGAATTCCTTTTAATAATAAAAAAAGATATCTATCTGAATTTATAATGTACTGACGGCAATTCTTTCAATCGGCGCGTACTTGTTTCTGGCGTAATATCTCTTTGCGGATTTGCCAACATTTCATATCCAACCATAAATTTCTTGACAGTGGCTGAACGCAATAAAGGAGGATAAAAATGCATATGAAGATGCCATTCTGGATGTTCCCGTCCATCGGTAGGTGCCTGATGCAGCCCTGCCGAATAAGGAAAAGATGTCTCAAATAAGTTATCGTATAAGATGGTCAAATGGCGATAAGCATCTGCCAATCCCGATTTTTCATACTCTGAAAGATGGTCAAGACTTGGAACCGGACGTCTGCTAACAATCATAGCCTCAAATGGCCATACCGCCCAGTAGGGAGCCAAAACTACAAAATGATCATTTTTATAAATAATTCTTTGGTCTTTCTCCAATTCTTGTGTTAAATAATCGCTTAAAAGTGTTCGTCCATGTTTTTTGAAATAAGCCATTTGCTGTAATTGCTCTTTCATAGGTTCAACGGGAATGGAACGGCTTGACCAGATTTGTCCATGTGGATGAGGATTGCTACATCCCATAACAGCACCTTTATTTTCAAAGATCTGAACATAATTGATAAACTTCTTCTGTCCCAATTCCCTGTATTCCTTTTGCCACACATCGACAACCCCGCAAACCGCTTCGTGCGACATTTCAGGAATAGTTAAATCGTGCCGGGGCGAAAAACAGATCACTTTGCAGATTCCCTGTTCACTCTCTGCTCTGAACAATTCGCCTTCAATTTCCTCGCCTTGAGGGGTATCAGGCAACAAGGCAGAAAAATCATTAACAAAAGTATAAGTCGATTTATAATCCGGATTTTTTTCACCTCCGGCCCTTTCATTGCCCGGGCATAAATAACATTGGGCATCATATTCGGGCCGTTTTTCTACCTGTCCTTTTTCCACCTGTCCTTGCCAAGGACGTTTAGCTCTATGTGGCGATACCAACACCCATTCACCGGTAAGGGCATTATATCTGCGGTGAGGATGTTCTTCCATATTAAAATCTTGCATAAAATAGTTTATTTACTATTACACATTACATTAAACGACGGGCTCCATCGCCTACATCGGCAATATAGAATAAAGGTTTTAAGCCGGTTCTTTTTTCATAACCCTGGCCTACCTGCTTAATGAAATCGTCAGTTTTATTTTCTTTTACGATAGATACTGTACAACCTCCAAAGCCAGCTCCTGTCATCCTGGATCCAATAACACCATCGGCCTTCCACGCTTCTTCAGCCAAAGCATCCAACTCTGGGCCCGTTACTTCGTAATCGTCACGTAAAGAAACATGAGAGGCATTCATCAATTGTCCAAATTCCCTTATATTGTCATTTTTCAGAGCTTTCATAGCATCCAGTACTCTCTGATTTTCAGTAATCACATGGCGCACCCGACGCAGTAAAACCTCCGATGAGAGCCGCTCAAAGATTTGATTAAAGGTATCAAAATCGATATCACTTAATGTTTTGAACTTACCTTCTTTGTTCAACTCCTTTAAGGCTTGCTCACATTCAGCTCGTCGTTCGTTGTATTTTGAATCGGCTAAGCCCCTACGTTTATTGGTATTGCTAATAACAATTTTATATCCATCCAGTTTGAGTGGTACCGCATTCCATTCCAATGTATCACATTTAAGAGCCAAAGCATGATCCTTTTTACCCATGCCCACAGCAAACTGGTCCATAATTCCACAGTTCACCCCAACAAATTGGTTTTCGGCGTTTTGGGAAAGCTTTACCATCTCCATCATTGGCAAATTACCTCCAAAGAGATCATTTAACATTACTGCCGTAACAAGTTCAATAGATGCAGAAGAAGAAAGTCCAGCACCGTTAGGAATGTTTCCACTATAAAAAAGATCCAGCCCTTCTTTCACAGCAATTCCCTTCTTTGAAAACTGGTCCATTACCCCTAAAGGATAATTCATCCAGGCATCGCCGGACAAGGGTTGAGAGATATTATCCAAAGCTACCGTTTCTTTACGCTCCATGTTTTCGGAGGCAAACCTTATTACATTCTCTGTATTTTTCCGGACCAACAAATAGGTACCATAACTCAAGGCACAAGGGAAAACATATCCCCCATTATAATCGGTATGTTCACCTATTAAATTGACACGGCCGGGAGAAAAAAAAATTGCTTCCGCTGGCTTTTGATAAAGCTTTTCAAACGTTGATTTTAAAGCATTTAAATCCATATTAATAATTTTAATATCCAACTGGTAGGTACTGGTAGGCAAATATAGATATTTTATTACTAAAACAGAATAATTTATCTTGTAAAATGAATTTATCAGAAAGGTTTTAAAACATGCATTACAGACCAAATACCACTAAATCAATAAATTCTACAACGAATTGCGAATATTTAATCTTGAAGGATTTTTTAAACATATTTTTTTATTAGAAAGCACTAATTGGGCCAAGTTTTTTCCCATTTCAACAAAATCGGTAGACAGAGTGGTAATGCCACCGGCAACAATTTCCTTTAACCCGGTGTCGTTGAGAGAAATAATTCCCACATCTCGACCAGCAACCAATTTTTTATGTCCCATATCCTTAACCAGATGAACCAAATCTCTATCATTTGGAAGAATATATACATGCCCCTTAAGTACCGGTGGCTGAAAAGATGGAATTATTTGATATGGAAAACGATGGCGTTCGCAAAACAATTTAAACCCGGTTAAAAAACCCTCAGGCTCTTTCCCGCCTGGGTAAACCAACACCAACTTCTTATATTTCATTAATAATCCTAATCCTTCACATAAACCATTATACATATCCCAATGAAAATCCTGATAAACGCAAGGATAGCGATCATTAATATATTCGGGATTTCTATCCAATAAATACACCCTTTTCTGAGATAACTGATTTAATATCTCAAGAACATTGGGCAAGTTCGCAGGCATTATCACATAAGAAGTATAACGTTCTTTACGGTCCAAAACCAATGAAGCAAAAACCTCGGGATTAAAATGATGAAAAAAAATATCAACCATCGCTCGCCCCTCTAAATGTTGAATAAAAGAATTGTATAAATCTTCCTTAAAAGCATTGAACTCATCAAACAAAAGGAAAATCCTTTCTCTCTCTTCAACATCTACCGAATCGATATAATATCCTTTACCCGGAACACTTCTAACTATACCCCTAGCCTTTAACTCGTTATAGGCAAGCATCACTGTATCTCGGGAAATATTAAAAGCCCCTGCTATATCATTAACCGATGGCAATTTCTCATTATTTTTCAGCTTTCCCATCCGAATTGACTGAAGCACTGAATTGATTATTTGACGATAACGGGGTTCACCTTTATTCTTGTCTATATTGATTATCTTCCGGTACATTTATAAAAAATTATTAACCGCTCTAATTAATGACCCAATAAAAGAATTTTAATATAGAATTCGAAAAGCCCAGGTAACTATTTTTCGAGGCATTTATGGATAAACTTTTATAGACTTCTCTTTTCCATTATAGACATGACCTAAATGTATAAAAAAACCATGCTTACTACAAACTCGATTATAAAAACAAGAATGCAATAAGCATGGCACTATAAAGTATATCTAATAATTACTAAAAATAAAATCGGGTATCGGTATTATTATCTCAATTTCGCCCCTAATTCTTTTTCAAATACCCGGGTAAGCTTAGCCATGGTTTTATCTATTTGCTTATCCTTAAGTGTTTTTTCGGTGTCTTGTAAAATAAAAGATATGGCATAGGATTTCTTCCCTGCCTCTATTTTATTCCCCTGATATACATCGAACAAAGACACCCTTTTTAGCAGTTTCTTTTCAGTTTTCAATGCCAATTTATGGATATCTCTAAACATAACCTTGTTATCAACCAACAACGCCAAATCTCGCCTAACCTCAGGGAATTTGGACAACTCCGTAAATGTAGTTTTCTTCCGCCCGGTCAATTTAACCAAAGTAGGCCAGTTCATTTCAGAAAAATAAACAGGCTCATCAATGTCAAACCATTTAAGCAATTTGGGTGATACCATACCCATGGTAAATATTTCCTGACCATCAACAGTGACAATTTTCAAAGCTTCTGCAAATAAATCATTTTCGGTCACCTGCTCATCACATTGAGCCACTTCAATTCCCAACCTTTCCAAAATATTTAATGTCCAAGTTTTGAGATCGAAAAACGATACTTTTCTTTCCGCTGCATTCCAATCCCCTTCAGTATACTTACCGGTAATAAACAATGCCAATTTTTCCGTTTCCTGGTAATTATCTACAGAAGCTTCATTCCCTCCTTTCAGATAGTAGCAGTTACCAAATTCAAATAACCTTAAATTGGGATTTTGTCGGTTGCGGTTATGCTTAATAGTTTCAAGTCCTCCAAAAAGCAAGGTTTGCCGTAAACCATTTAAGTCAGAACTCAAGGGATTGGTTAATTTTACAACCTGATTTTCAGGAAATGATTTCAATGATTCATAATAGGCTGCTTTTGTTAGAGAATTGTTGATAATTTCCATAAATCCCTGACCAACCAACAGTGATGAAACGATATTTCTCAATTCTCCAACATCTGGTTTATCACCATAAACTATAGGTGTATTAACCTTGTGAGGTTCTTCAACATTATTATAACCATAAATGCGAAGTATTTCCTCAATAACATCGGCCTCACGGGTTACATCTACCCGATATGGGGGTACCTCCAAACTCCAAATTCCATTATTCTCAGCTTTAATATCAATTTCCAATGCCTGGAGAATATTCCTAATCAAATTGGGGTCAATGCTTTTCCCGATCAACCTTTCTACATGTTTCAACGACAATTCCACACTATGTGGGTGAATCGGCCGGGGATAGATATCGATAATATCAGAAGCGATAGTACCACCAGCTACTTCTTTTATAAGCAAAGCAGCCCTTTTTAACGCATAAACAGTCAGATTAGGATCGGTACCCCTTTCAAACCGGAACGATGCTTCAGTATTGAGCGCATGCCGCCGAGCTGTTTTTCTTATAAATACAGGATTAAAACAGGCACTCTCCAAAAATATTTTGTTAGTATTGAAAGTAACCCCACTTTCTAACCCACCAAAAACTCCGGCAATACACATCCCCTCATCAGCATTACATATCATCAAATCCTGTTCATGAAGTTCCCGTTCTTCTTCATCTAAAGTAACAAACCTGGTCCCCCTTGACAAGGTTTTAACAATCACCTTGTCTCCTTTGATTTTATCCCCATCGAAAGCATGCAGCGGTTGTCCTAATTCATGCAAAATATAATTGGTTACATCCACCACATTATTTATGGGCGTTTGTCCGATGGCAAGCAATTTGTTTTTAAGCCAGTCTGGCGATTCCTTAACCGCAAGATTTGTAATGGTAAGACCGCTATAACGTACGCATGCGTCAGGGTTCTCAACCTTAACGGAAACAGACCAATCATGATTATCCGTTTTAAAATTATCTACCGAAGGCCATTTAACTGCCACCGATGGGTCGCGTTGCTTCAACCTGGCAGCCAAATCTCTCGCTACCCCAATATGGGATGCTCCGTCAATTCTATTGGGAGTTAAATCTACCTCAAAAATGATGTCAGATTCAATATTGAAATATTCAGAAGCAGGGGTACCGACTTCCACTTCTGGATGGAGAACCATAATCCCATCATGATTTTGTCCCAGTCCAATTTCATCTTCCGCACAAATCATACCCATAGAAACCTCACCACGAATTTTTGCTTTTTTTATTTCAAAGGTCTCACCATTGACATGATATAGGGTAGTGCCCACTTTTGCTACCACCACTTTTTGCCCTGCTGCCACATTCGGTGCACCACAAACAATAGGCAGAGGTTCTCCCTCACCAACATCTACCGTAGTTATGCTAAGGTTATCGGCATTGGGATGTTTTTCGCAAGTTAAAACTTCACCAACAACCAAGCCTCTCAACCCACCTTTTACGGAATCAACTTTCTCTATCGACCCAACTTCTAAACCAAGGTCGGTAAGAATTTCAGCTATCTCGGTAGCAGATAATTCAGTTGAAATATAATTTTTCAACCAGTTGTATGAAATATTCATGAATTAGAAGAATTTTATTTGGGACTAACAAAAAACTGTAAGTATAAGCTAACGACCAGCAAAAATAATTAAATATGCTTCAAACAACGAATAATTTGTCAGTAAGATTTTGATAGAATAAAAAACAACCATTTTTTTTATGGATTAAAATTAAATGGAAGAGGAATCAGATTCACTTTTCAACATTGTTGTTTCACCATATTTCAATATCTTTGACAGAGAAAAAAGTTAGGTTAAAACAGAAAAAACAATATGGTAGAATTTGAAGAAAACCATCGTCCTTTGATTTTAGTAACCAACGATGATGGTTTTGATGCAAAAGGTTTAGATGTTTTGGGCCAAATAGCCGGAGAATATGGGAATGTAGTAGTTGTAGCTCCTGATGAAGCACGTTCAGGAATGTCAAATGCCATAACTGTAAAACACCCACTATTTATAAAAAAGATAAGTCAACAAAAAAATAAGATTATTTTCAAGACCAACGGGACGCCTGTAGATTGTGTAAAATTGGCTTTAAACGTACTTTTACCCCGAAAACCCGATTTAATATTATCCGGGATAAATCATGGCAGCAACAGTTCATCTAGTGTACATTACAGTGGAACTCTTGGTGGAGCACGGGAAGGAGTCTTAAATAAGATTGCTTCGGTTGGTTTTTCTTTGCTTGATTATTCACCTGAAGCCGATTTTTCAGCTGCTCAACAATTTGTCCGACAAATCATTGACAAGGTATTACAATTTGGGCTTCCAGAAGAAACTTTTCTTAATGTGAACATCCCCAAAGGAAATCAATTAAAAGGTGTTAAGGTTTGTCGACAGGCTAAAGGAAAATGGGGTGAAGAATTTGTTGAAAGAGAAGACCCCAGAAAACAAAAATATTATTGGCTTACAGGGACCTTCCAAAATCTGGAACCCAACGCTACTGACACTGATGAATATGCGCTGGCCAACGGCTTTGTCTCGGTAGTACCCTGCCGCCTCGACATTACTGACCATTCGGCAGTGGATATTTTAAAACAGCAATATTCCACTAATTCCTATATAAAATCTAAATCCAAATCCTAAGTTTCATTCACCCAAATTATTAAAAATGTGTCGGTGTAATAAACAAATATTGGGTCTTATAGTAGGACTTACACTTCCCGTTTTGTTTAGTTTTTTTCTTTTTGAAGGCAGATATGAAGGAAATCTTGGCTTTGGTGATTTTTTAAAAAGTTTGTTCCAGCTACATAGTCTTGGAAAACTTATTAGTATAAGTGTACTTCCAAATTTACTTGTATTTTTAATTGCCATACGTACCGAACGGCTTTTAGCTGCACGTGGAATTGTATTAGCCACTGTAATTTGGGCAATTATAACTATGATTGTCAGAATCTTAATGTAAAACTGGCATTTCCGTTAAAAATTTTTCCCAAAATAATTACATTCGTACTTAAAATCCCCTAAACCTATCACGTAAGCAGACTTAAAAGATAGTTTCAATGAATAGGAGTAATAGTGCAATTTAAAATTTGGCACGAAAATTAAATAAACATTATTCTAATGAAACAAGTATGACCAAGAAGATTTGTCACAATAAGAACATGTATAAAAACTAAGGCAGAAGTGCACAGGCAGAAGACAGAAGAAGTCAATAGTCATTTGTCAACAGTCATTAGTGTTAATGGACCAGTGACTAACGACTAACCACCAATGACTACTTTTAAGAACCAATATATCAATGAAATAAGTAAATTTTATACGGATAAAACGAGCATGGCGGCTTTCGCCACAAAAGAACATGTATAAAAACTAAGGCAGAAGTGCACAGGCAGAAGACAGAAGAAGTCAATAGTCATTTGTCAACAGTCATTAGTGTTAATGGACCAGTGACTAACGACTAACCACCAATGACTACTTTTAAGAACCAATATATCAATGAAATAAGTAAATTTTATACGGATAAAACGAGCATGGCGATTATTGTCACAAAAGAACATGTATAAAAACTTAGGCAGAAGTGCACAGGCAGAAAGGAGAAGAAGTGATTAGTCATTAGTCAACAAGTGGGTAGTGTTAAATAACTAGTGACTAACGACTAACCACTAATGACTACTTTTAAGAACCAATATATCAATGAAGTAAGTAAATTTTATACGGATGAAATATTACATTATAGCCGGTGAAGCTTCAGGCGATCTGCATGCCTCCAATTTAATGAAAGAGTTAAAAAAGCTAGATCAGGAAGCTGATTTCAGATATTGGGGCGGAGATTTAATGGCGTCGCAAGGTGGAACACTAGTACGACATTATCGTGATACGGCGTACATGGGGGTATGGGAAGTCCTAATCAATCTTAAATCCATCTTCCGAAATTTAAATGATTGTAGGGAAGATATTTTACGATACAGGCCTGATGTAGTAATTTTAGTAGACTATCCGGGTTTTAACCTGCGCATTGCCAAATTTGCCCATCACCACGGCTTTCGGGTTTTTTACTATATATCGCCCAAAATATGGGCATGGAACACCCGACGCGTTAAACGGATAAAAAAATGGGTCGACAAGATGTTTACCATACTTCCGTTCGAGACTGACTTTTTTGCCAAACACAATGTTCCGGTAGTTTATTCGGGCAACCCTATACTCGATGCAATTCATGACAGAGCCAACAAAAACGAAACCCGGGAAGAATTCTTAAATAGGCATCAACTGCCCGAACAACCAATTATTGCCCTACTCCCCGGCAGTCGAAAACAAGAAATCGAACGATTACTGCCGGATATGCTAGCCATAAAAAATTATTTCCCTGAACATCAATTTATTATTGCAGGCGCACCCGCTTTCCAACTCGATTACTATAAACAATTTTTTTCGTCCGGAGAAGTTAAAGTTTTATTTAATGAGACCTACTCATTACTGGAGCATTCGGCCGCAGCATTGGTAACATCGGGCACCGCTACTCTCGAAGCTGCTTTACTAAATTGCCCTCAAGTGGTTTGTTATAAAATGTGGGGTGGAGCCATCACAAATTTTATTGCTAAAAAAATTATTATTAAAGTCCCATATATTTCTTTAGTTAATTTAATCGCCGGAAAACAAGTGGTAACCGAGCTGTTTCAAATTGACATGACGCGCGAAGCATTAAAAAATGAGTTGGAAAAAATTATTTATGACACTTCATATCGGCAAAAAATGCTTGCCGAATATGACCGATTACGACAAATTATGGGAGAACCGGGTTGTAGTCATAAAACCGCCACACTAATGTGGGAAAGTATTGTATCGGAATAAATTTAATCACGTATTTGGGGTTAAAAAATATAGAAAATTGCATGTTTGCTTTTAGAAGATTAAGTATTTTCTGTTCCAACAGATAGCACATAAGGCTATTGGGTAAGGGCTATATTAGGTTTGTAATACTACACTCTGTATACTAAATACCATGAACTTTGAACTAAACACTAATATACTAGTCCCATTCAACCAATAAATAAGATTAAACTTAAATGTAAAAACCTTCAAATTGGTAAAATTTTATGATAGCATTGTGGAAAAAAGAGTTGATAGCCTTTTTTAGTTCACTGACCGGAGCATTAGTAATGGCCGTGTTCCTGATTTTATCAGGACTGTTTTTATGGGTTATTCCGGGAAATTTCAATATACTTTTTGGAGGATATGCCAGTTTGGACGGGTTGTTTTATATGGCACCGTGGCTTTACTTATTTCTTGTTCCGGCCATCACAATGCGTTTATTTGCTGATGAAAAGAAGTCAGGCACGCTGGAATTATTGTTAACTCGACCGGTATCAACCTGGGTTATCATTATTGCTAAATTTTTAGCAGGATTCACCCTCGTTATTCTCAGCTTGATACCTACTTTAATTTATTTTTACTCTGTATACCAACTTGCCCAACCGGTTGGCAACGTTGATAGTGGAGCCATTTGGGGCAGTTATCTGGGACTTTTATTTTTAGCCGGAGCTTATGTGGCCATAGGCGTTTTCACATCCTCACTTACCGATAATCAAATAGTAGCCTTTGTCTTATCAGCTTTGGTATCGTTTCTTTTTTATAGTGGCTTTGATGCATTAGCCTCAATCCCTGGTCTTGAACCTTTAGAAACGTTTTTAATCAATTTGGGAATTGATGCTCATTATCAATCCATAAGCAGAGGAGTCGTTGACCTGCGAGATATAATTTTCTTTTTAAGCATAATAGCGGTTTTCCTGGGCATGACACGCCTCAACTTCCCCAATGGGAAAATACACTTTTTCATCATCCTCTTAGTATCCTTAACCATCAACTTGTTTATATCCAATATCATTTTCAGATGGGACCTTACCCAGGAAAAACGATATACTTTAGCCGACATAACTAAAAAATTCCTGGCAGAACAAGAAGAACCAATATTTGCCAATGTTTTCCTTGAAGGAGATTTAAATCCCGGCTTTGAACGATTATCACGAGCAGTTAAAGAAAAACTGGATGAATTTAGAGTTTATTCCAGGAAAAATATCGATTACCAATTCATTAATCCTGACAAAAAAAGCAAGGAAGCACAAAAAGCAAAAGAACAACTTAACAATCATAATCTAAGTCCGGTTCCGGTTTACGAAGCCAAAGAAGATGGAACCCGAAAACGAACCTTGGTTTATCCCTATCTGATTTTTCAGAGAGATAGTTTGGAAATTGCAGTTAACCTACTGGAAAACATTCCCGGCTTTTCCGGAGCCGAAAACCTGAACGCATCGGCAGAAGCCTTGGAATATAAACTTACGGATGCGATGCGCCGACTGACCATGAAGGAAAAACGAAAAATTGCCTTTTTAGAAGGTCATGGCGAGTTAGATGAGCTTGATGTTATCGACATTACTGATGAGCTATCAAAATATTATCAGGTAGATAGAGGTAATCCCGGCGGAAACCCGGAAATGCTCGAACCATACGAAGCCCTAATAATCGCACGCCCGACACAAAGATTTACTGAAACGGAAAAATTTGCCATCGACCAATATATTATGCATGGAGGTCGAGTATTGTGGCTTATTGATGCCATCAATGCAAACTTGGACAGCTTGCGCCGTACCTCTCAAACAGTAGGCCTTCCTTTTGACCTTAACCTGGCTGACCAATTATTCCGATATGGTTTCCGTATTAATGCCAATCTTATTCAAGATGTACAATCCAGCTTAATTCCTGTCAATGTTTCTCCGCCAGGACAACCCTCACAATTTGTCCCAATGCCCTGGATATTCAATCCATTGCTTAACACCAACAATCAACATCCCGTTACACGGAATGTAGCTCCAATTAAAACCGAATTTGTAAGCAGCATCGACACCGTTGGAGAAGACTTACAAACCAATGTAACCTTACTTTTGCGTACCAGCAGATACTCTAGAACAATGTCTAGCCCGGTATACATATCACTGGCCCATGTTCAGGAAGAGCCGAGGAAAGAAAGTTTTCCTCAATCTTTTATCCCTGTCGCTTATGCTGCCGAAGGCCGATTCCCATCGGTCTTTATGCATCGCACAGCACCGCCCGGCACAAATTTCCCGGCAAATAAACGTCGCAACCTTAGCGAACCTACCAAAATGGTTGTAATTGCTGACGGAGATATAATTAAAAATGAAGTGAGGAGACGGGAATCTCAAAATCCGCGCATTATTCCATTAGGTTACGACGAAGCTACCAACCAAACTTTTGGAAACAAACAACTTATCCTCAATGCAATCAATTTTTTAACCGACGACGAGGGATGGATGACCCTCAGAACCCGAAATTATCAGCTTAGATTGTTGAACCGCGAAAAAGTGGCTAATGAATCTATGTTTTGGAAGTGGCTTAATTTAGGCATTCCACTCCTATGGGTATTTTTAGCAGGAATTGTTGTCCCGATAACCCGAAAGTGGCTTTTCGGAAAAAAATTGTGAACCATTGACCAGATTGTAATTTTTCTGCAAACAGGCATTTTTAATGGTCTCATTTTTTTGTATATTCGGCTTTTATTTCGACTTATTTTTTTGATTAACACTAAAAAAGATAGAAACAATGAAATTTGTTGTCTCCAGTTCAGGACTTCTATCACATTTGCAGGCCATAAGCAGGGCAATTGCAACCAAAAGTCCAATGCCTATTCTGGATAATTTCTTATTCAGCCTTGATGGGCAAACGCTGACCATAACTGCCTCTGATACTGAAGTAACAATGATTACCACCATGGGGTTGGAAAACACCGAAGGTGAAGGTACTATTGCCATTCCTTCTAAGATCTTATTAGAAACTCTGAAAAAGTTTCCGGAACAACCCCTCAACTTTGACATTGACCTTGAAACCCTGGCGGTAAACATTATTACTGAAAAAGGTAAGTTCAGCATGCCTGGTCAAAACGGGGAAGACTATCCTACCCTACCTGCACTCAATGAAGATAAATCGAGCCGCATTCAATTACCGGCCGAAACATTGTTAACAGGGATTATTAAAACTTTATTTGCCACCGCCGATGATGAACTCAGACCTGTGATGAACGGCATTTTATTCGAGTTTACTCCCGATAACTTAACTTTTGTGGCATCCGATTCTCATAAGTTGGTACGCTACCAACGATTGGATGTTAAAACCGAGTACGAATCTTCTTTTATTTTACCCCAAAAACCAGCCGGATTATTAAAAAATGTTCTTCCAAAAGAAGAAGGTGAAGTGGCTGTATCCTTCGATGATAAAAATGCCTTCTTCGAAATGGAAAATTACCGACTCGTTTGTCGGTTGGTTGAAGGAAATTATCCCAGCTACAATGCCGTTATTCCTCAAGACAATCCCAATAAGGTTATTGTCGACCGTGTTGATCTTTTTAACACATTAAGCAGGGTTTCTTTGTTTGCCAGTCAAGCCAGCAACCTGGTAAAATTGCACCTTTCAAATGAAGAAATAGTGGTTTCGGCGCAGGATATAGACTTTTCCATTTCAGCCTTTGAAAAACTAAGTTGTCAGTATGAAGGTTCCGAAATGGAAATTGGCTTTAAAAGTTCTTTTCTGACCGATATTCTTGAAAATCTTTCTTCGTCTGATATTGTTATTGAGCTTTCAGACCCGGCAAGAGCCGCCATCTTTTTACCCTTTGAAAAAAATGAAAATGAAGATGAACTTATGCTGCTTATGCCGATGATGATCAATGCATAAAGAGAAAATTTAGATTAATATAATCTTAAAATTAACTTAAGGAATATAAAGCAAAAGGCGCCTGTGGCGCCTTTTGAAATTACAAAAATACTTTTACTCATTCCCTTTGAAATACCCTAACATAATCAATTTCATAACGCAAAGGGAAAACACTTTCTGAAGGATCCCCGCCGTTACTTCCAATAGCAAGATTAAGAAGGATATAGTGAGGTTGCCGAAATGGGTTAAAACCACTAGGATAAGTTGTAGAATTGATGTCGATTTCGTTCAACAACTCATCATCCAAATAGATTTTAATAAAATTGTGTGTCCACTCCATTTTCCATATATGAAATTTTTCAGGCCAATGCGGATCTTTCTCCAGAAAGTACGTAAAAGGTAAAACACTACTATCCCAAATGGCGTCCCAGGTGTGTGGCTCCCGTCCCCAGGCGGCATTAGCAAGAATACATTGCTTATTATCTTTTAGATAAAACTCCATAATGTCTATTTCACCATTAGAAGGCCAACGTCGTTCCACCCCTAAAGTCCAGATGGCTGGCCATGAACCGCAACTGGTATCAATACGTGCTTTTACCTCCAAAATTCCATACTGAAAAGCAAATTTATTTTGAGTTTTAATAGAGGCGGACGAATATTCGGCAAACTCTCGGTTCTTCCTCCAATCATGACTGTCGGCGACAAAATTGGGGTTTGGGATGAGCTCCCGTCTTCCTTCAATGACGAGCAATCCGTCTTTTATAAAAGCATTTTGTGGTTGATACCACTGCAGTTCTTTATTTCGAACAAAACCCATTTCATAGGACCAAAAGGTTTCATTAGGAATACCGTCCTTATTAAATTCATCGCTCCAAATCAATCGATATCCATCCGGAACCTTTGATTTAACAGTTACTGATTTATTACGTTCCAAACATCCGGATAAAAATATAACCGATATCAATAAAAAGCTCAAAATCTTCATTATTCAAGTTTTACAATTAAGAGCATGACTAAAACAAATTACAAGAGAAAAGTAATGTTAACCAATAGTCATTCATCCTTCATCCAAACTTATTTAATGGATAAAACAAACCTGACAATAAGTTTTAACACAATAAAAGAATGTAAAATTAGCTAAGCCATGCGAGTTCCATCCGACCTATGAATTAGATAATTAATAGAATTATACAAAAAGTGCTCTTCATAAATAAAACTTATGATTGGTATAACTAATTACCGACACTAAATATTAAATTAAAATTACAAAGGGCTAATACCTTCCAATGTAGGTTTAACAGGTAAGATGGTACCATTGTCATCAAATTCCAATTTGTCAATGCAAACTTCACGATGAAATCCGGCTCTACGTCCCATTTTAATTCCTCGGGGTCGGTTAAACCTGTGATAAACAATATACCATTCATCTTTCCCCGGGATTTGAATCACGGAATTATGCCCCGTACCAAATATCCCATTTGAAGGATCCTTTGCAAGTATCAAATTATTATTGGGAATATAGAGAGGTCCGGTTGGAGAATCGGAAGTAGCATATCGCACTCTGTAATTGGGACTTCTGGTATCGTCTTCCGACCAAAGAAAATAGTATTTACCATTACGGTAAAAGACTTCGGTTCCTTCGCGGTAGGTATTATCAGGTGTAATCACCTTCAAAGTGGATCGGTCAATAGAAATCATATCATCATTCAATTTAGCTACCGCCATATATCCATTTCCCCAATACAGATAGTAATCACCAGATACAGGATCGTGAAATACATCGGGATCAATTTCCTGACCATGTTTAATTCCTTTAGGTTTCCAGTCGATAAGTGGTTTCCCGCTATCGACAAAAGGCCCTGTAGGAGTATCACCAATGGCCACACCAATTTTCTGTGCAGCAGTAAAATAAAAATAATACTTATATTCGTTTCCACTCTTTTTTTCAATGCAAGTAGGCGCCCAGGCATTTCTGGGTCCCCAAGGAACATCTTTGGGTAAATCCAGAATCACCCCTTCATTAACCCAATCTACAAGATTGTCAGAAGAGAAAACTTCAAAATAAGTTCCAGACCAACTGTCGTGCCCATCACTAGTCGGATATAAGAAAAATTTATTTTCTTTACGAGAATAGATAATTTCTGGATCAGCATAATATCCTTCCAATACCGGATTGTTGTCAACAGAGGCATAAACTTCATATTGTTTCTCGCCAATTCCGTCAATTTTCACAGTATAAATAACCTGCCCGTTGGAAAAATCCTGCGGTCCCTTAGGTGAAATTTCGGAAGTAAAAAAAGAAAAAAATTGAGGATCAATATTTTTCAAATCAGCACCATTTTTTAGGGGCAGATATATTTTACCCTTTCCGTGATCAAAAACTACATTTAAGGATTTAACATCATCTGATTCAGTTTTTTCAACTCCCAAAGATGCCATTGTTCCCCAGCGGGCCACCAAACGCTTATATTCCTTTCCAGTAATAGGAATGACACAACCATGTCGCGGATGGAAATTCATGGTAACCTGGCTATCTACCACCTTGAAAGTCTCCAAGTCAGTAGATTCAGTAAACTGATAACGTCCTTTCATATAGACATCATACATTAAAATGTATTTATCCTGTCCAATGAGTTTAAAGGTGCCAGCTCCCTCAACAGCATCGCTTGTCTGTTGAAGATATCTATCCAGCATTTTATAACCTTCGGTAAGTTTATCGGAAACAGCTTTTTTAATACCGTTACCATGACCTTCGGTTTTAAAAAAGAGATGGTATTTCCCGTCCTTTTTTACAATATCACCATCAATACAGGATTTCCCTTCGGGATGAAAAAACAATTGTTTAGGTTCGGTCTCAAGCCCTGTAAAATCTTCATTTGCATAAGCATAATAAATGATATCGGCGCCTCCGGGCTGAAGCATGGAGAAATAAATCATGTATTTCCCTTTTTGATCATCATAAATAGTTTGTGGAGCCCAAACCCGAGTAACATCACCAAACTTTTCGGGAAATAATTCGGGAATATTTACAATGGAATGAGTCCAGTTAATCAGATCTTTTGATTTGAGCATAACAAAAGCTACATTGGACCAACCATCTTTGGGAACGTACAAATCAGTGAGAACCATGTAAAAGTTTCCGTCATTTCCCCTTAGGATATGAGGATCCCTAACACCACCTCTCGAACTAATAGTGTCACCTGAAATAACAGGCCTATTGTCATTGAGAGCTCGAAAATTAAACCCATCTTTACTTAAAGCAAAATGGACAGCCTCCTGCCCTGGTCCATTTCCTACAAAGTAGGCAAAAAGATAAGCCTCATATTTAAGATTCTTTTGACAGGCCGACACAATTAAAATTAAAAAAGCAATCGCCAGAAAACCAAAACGCGAAACCCGGAAGATAGAAACTGTATTTTTCATATAATAAATATTTATTGGAATTATTTGTCAACAAATTTATTTTTGATCTCAAAAATAGCATAAAATAAAAACACTACCCTATCTCCTTGAAACCAATCTATACAATTCGGAGGCAGCCAATAGAAAAGCACCCGTTCCGAAATTGGAAGTAGAATTTTTGTCAACCACCTGTCCTGGAATTGCTCTCTCACCTATAGGTTGCACATACCCAATGCTTCCGTCATTTTGAAGTGCAGTTTCTGTTAAATATTCCCATGCTTTAATGGCAGTAGGTATGAACTCATCTTTTTCCAGAATCTCATTATTGATTCCCCAAAGGAATCCATAACAGAAAAAGGCTGTTCCACTGGTCTCTGGCCCAGGGGCATGTTCTGAATCGAGTAAACTCCTGGTCCAATAACCATTTGAATGCTGAATGGATTTTAGTGATTGAGCCATCCGCCTAAAATCTTTTACAAAAGAATTAAAATACGGACTATCTTTAGGCAGGTCATCCAACACTTTGGCAAATCCGGCAAAAACCCAACCATTTCCACGTGACCAAAAATCCTTCCTATTATTTAAAGTCTTGTGTTTTGGAAAAACATATTTGGCATCACGATAAAAAAGACCTGTTTCTTCGTCATACATGATACTTTTGGCATAAGAATAATATTCGTATAGTTTATCTAAATATTTTTCATTTCCAGTCAATTTATATAATTTAGTCATCACAGGCATCACCATGTACAATCCATCGGACCACCACCAATAATCAATTGTATCGGTTTGGATTTGGTATTCCATTACTTCCCTGGCTCTTGCAATCATTTTTTCATTAGGGTCATCAACCAATTGAAATAAATCAATATAAGTTTGAAAACAAATCTGCCAGTCTCCAAATAACACATATTCATCAGTTTCGCCATAGCTGTATCTCCATTGAGAAGGATTGGTTGATTTCGCACCCATCCATTGGTTACGCTCGGCCCATTCACGGGAATAATCCAAATACCGCTTCAATCTCGTTACTTTATATGCTTCAATATTTCCGGTATGATAAGCAGCATTATCCCAGAAGGCACGACCATGCTCCGGATGAGTTTGCTGCCAATGGTCATTGACTTTAATAATTAAATCTTTAACTTTTTGAGGCTCCGGTAAACCTTTATTTTTTTCTCCATTGCATGAGGTAAACAAAAACATATTAACCCCCAGTATAAGAAAAGCCAAATTTCTCATAAATTAATCTTTAGCTAAATATATTGATTTACCAACAAATTAGTATTATAACAAGAAATACAGAACGATATAAATAAAAATCACTTCACATAATCAACCCAAAAACTGAAGATGGATATGGTGGGCAAAGCAGTCAGGATCCTATCGTAACACAAAAAATTAATCCCTAATAAAATTAAATTCCAATACCCTCTTCAATAGTCATACTACCATCAACCAAATTAACCAATATCCATACTTCATTTCCCTACGGCTTATCCTCATACCAATTTTTCATTATGAAGAAGGCTTTTTTCTTAATTCCGTCATTTGAAATTAATCCTTTCCTATTCCATCCATCCTGAATTTTAGGTAATAATCGTCGAGGCGATTTAAAATCCATAAGGATCCAAGGGCAAGTTCCTGCCACATTCATTTTGTCAAACATGGCAACACTTTGAATGTACAATTCTTCTTGAAACTCTTCTGTCCATCTTTGATTTTTGTCACCATGAAATCCTTGCTTAGCACCACCACCAAATTCACTAATAATAACCGGTTTGTCATCAGGAAGTAACCAATTCATTTTAGCACATTTCTCGGGCAATCCATCATACCAACCGATGTAAGAATTAAAACTGATTACGTCAACTATATTCATGAGTGGATCCTTAATAGAAGGGGTAAAAGGATCATGGTAATCTTTTTCCATAGCCATACTGATCAATCGTGTATTGTCAATATTTCGGGCATGCATCACTAACTGGGAAAGAAATTGATTTCGCTCTTCACTAACCGGAGTTTCGTTGGCAAGCGACCAAATGATGATAGCACCACGGTTTTTGTCACGGGTTATCATTTCTTCCAACTGATTTTTTGCATTTTGAAGAGTTTCCTTACTAGTGAAATTGATGGTCCAGTAAACCGGGATTTCACTCCATATAAGTAATCCCATTTTTTCCGCTTCCCGCACCATATATTCATTGTGAGGATAATGAGCCAGCCTGACAAAATTGGCATTCATTTCTTTAGCCCAGGAAAGAAGGGTGTGGGCTTCGGCAGGGTTACTGAACCTTCCGGCTCTGTATGGTGCCTCTTCATGAATACAAACCCCTCGCAAAAAGATCGGTTTCCCATTCAAAAAAACTTGATTACCAATAGCTTCTATATGTCGAAAAGCTATTTTTTCTTTCATGGTTTTGCCAACTGTCGAAAAGTAAACATCATATAATTTTGGATTTTGTGGTGACCAAAGTACTGGCTTGGCTTTCAAAAAAAATGTCGCCCTCCCAGTTTCGTCTGGGGTAACAGAAATTTTTTTATTCAGCTCCGGAATATCGATAGTGATGGGTGTTTGCAAGTTGATTCCATCCAATTGAATCCAACCGGATATCTCGTTATATTTTCCCTCGGTTAAAGCAATGGAAAAATCACGAATAAAGGTCTCAGGCTCCTTAACAATAAGGACATCACGAGTGATACCACCATAATTCCACCAATCCGTATTAACCGTTGGAACTTCATCCTTATGCCGGGTATTGTCAACCTTAACCACAATATAGTTTTGTCCTTCCTTTAATTTACCCGTAACTTCAAAATTAAAAGGGGTAAATCCTCCTTTATGTGAACCAATGAATTGGCCATTAAGATAGACTAAAGCTTCATAATTGACAGCCCCGAAGTAGAGAAAATAACGCTCATTATTAACAGGATAGAAATCAAAAGATTTACGGAACCAAACCGTTCCCTCATAAAAATTCAATTCAGGATCAGAGGAGTTCCAATCCCTAGGAATAAACATTTTTTTTGAATCTTCAAAGCTATACTCAACCAAATCTGACTGATTTCGGGGTTTTTGATCCCTAAAAAACCCCCATTTACTTGGCCTCAATCTGTAATCATAATAACCGGTTTCATACCTATCGACTATATAATCCCAATCACCATTAAGAGAAAATGTTTCACGGTGGGGAATATTTGTAATGAGTGGAAACAAATTTTGATTGGCCTTGCCAATAACTGGAAACCAAATCATTAATAGAAAAACCAAGGATCGCTTCATAGTTAATTTTAATTATAACATTCTAAATTACAAAACAAAATAATCTTTAATCAAACAAAGATAAATCCCAATCATTCTGCCATTTTATGACAGGCCTTTCACCTTCGAACCGAAGAGGGAGCCAAACATAACGCCCATCGATGGGATTCTGTGGCACCCATCTATCTGCCATGAAAATGAAAGCATTATCTTTATCTTGCAATTGAAGAACATAAGTACTTTGGGAATAAAAAGTAATTTCGGCATCCTTCCCTACGCATGGATTTCCCAGTGGCTCCCACGGTCCCCAAATGGATTTGGCAACAAAAGAACGTGCAGCATTTGGTTCCCATCCCGTACATCCAGATGTTAACAAAAAATATTTGTTATTGTATTTAAACATGGCAGGGGCTTCATTATGACCTCCAGGTAAAACTCTGACCCATTTATTGGAAAAACTTGTATAATCTTCCGAAAGTTTCGAAATATGCAACGTCAAATTCTCTTCGGAAGCATGAATATGATAAGCAGTACCATCATCATCCACAAATAAAGTCATATCTCTTGACATCTGTCCCTGTTCAAAGTCCCGCTGAACAAACAATCCTTTATGCACAGCCTCCCTCCATTCAGGTGTCCACCATTTCAAGTCTTCCCTAAAACGCATCTTGAGTAGTTCCTCCGGGACATTCATCGGCAAAATTCCAGCATTAGGCCTGTATGAACGTAAATAACGATAAGGCCCCGTAATATTATCACTAACAGCAACTCCTGTTCTAGCTGAGGAATAACCCTGGCCTTTTAATTCCAAATGGAACCACATCACAAATTTTGCTGTTTTCTTATTATAAATAACCTTTGGACGCTCCATCACACAACCTTTTGCGATATCCGATTCAGGATCATCATCCACAGCCAGCGCAATACCTTCGTTTTTCCAGTTATAGAGATCTTTAGAAGAATAACACCTGATTCCCACAAGAGCAGTATTTCCCCCCTTCCCGGCTGTTTTATGTTCTCCAAACCAGTAATAAATACCATTGTACCATAAAATTCCCCCACCGTGAGCATTTATATGAACACTGTCTGTATCAAACCATTTCTTGCCCGGATGAAAGGCGTTGTAAAATGAAGGTTTTTCATTGGTCTGTTTCCTCCCACATGATTGAAGAAGAAAAACTGCCATCCATGAAGAGATAATAATTAGAACAATTGGTGCTTTTTGTTGTATCATATTAATTGTAATTTTCCGGAACGATAAAGTTATATATGGAAAAAATGAATTCATTCAAATGATTAAAACGATCGCTTCTCCTTTATTGATCCTATTAATAACTATTTTTTCACAACTTGCTTCCTTAAAATCAACTAAACATCAACTCACTACTCACCTGACTGGCAGCAATTTACCGCCCTGAAAATTAAAAATTACCAAGGATTTTTCCTTTACCCAAATTACTTAAGAAAAAAGTAGAGTACTTACCATTTGAATAGTACAACATTGGCCTTCTGCTTAAAGTATTCCGAGTTTTTATGCTCTTAAAAGCATTAACTTCGACATGAGTATTCTCAAAAAGTTCCGCTCTAGAGTTCTTTATTTTGCAGTTTTGAGCATAATCATCACCTGCATAAAAACTGTAAAAAACAAAAATGGTCAACTCGTTTGCAAATAGAAATGAGTGTTTCATCTTTTATTTATGTCCTTTTAGAGCTAGAAAATAAATATAATAAGTGAGGCCCAAACTAAGTTTATATTGGCAAAGCATCAGGTCGTCAGCGAGCAAAGTGAGATATGAAGCTATAAACATATTGATAGTCTATCTGGATATAGATTCCATGATTTAACAAGTGTTCTCTTCATATTAAATTTCAAATTAAAAGTTGAAATTATAAATTGAATCACCAAAATATAATTAAAGTTAATCTTGATTAACCAATATCAAAACAAGACCAAATATAAAAAAGAACACAAAGAATAAATTTTCAGAAACCCAACTTAAGTTATCAGTAATTCACATTCAATATGAATTATTCAAAAATCAATGCAAATTATTTTAAAACTCCACAACAACTCCAAACATTAATCAATTGCTTTTCAAACAATTAAAAACAACTAAGCTAAACATTAAACTTTTCACCATATAATAATAAAATCAAGCTACCAAATTTTTCAAATGCAATATGCAATTTTGATAATAGGGGTCATTAAAAGAAATTAGAAGGATAATTTTAGGGACATGTGGCTATCCCGGTTCAAAATGTGCCACCTATTTCGGAGGTCTTGTGCCAGAGCTCTAGGTTAAAATAGTGCCAGTCGTAGCGCATAAAAAATAATTCTTTCTTCCAGGAGCGATGGGACGGATCGCATTCGCAGCTTGGTTATTGTCAATCTTGTAGCGGCCATCCAGATGGTAGCGCGATAACTTATTGAAGATGCTATACGTGTACTTAATTGCTTTCCTGATACGCCCTTTGGAAAGCACTTTCGGATATTCCTTTACAAGCCACTTCTCAAAAGCTACCATAATTGGGTAAGCCAGATGTGTGCTTAAGTCAGCATGCTGTTAACAGGAAAGATTCGCATGATCAGCCTGTCTCCCGACATCATACAGCAGCCCTATTTGCTCCAGGGCAGAAGATGCCCTGGCTTCATCCTCTCTTAAAGCCTCTTCAAACTTGCGGCGCGCATGGGCCCGGCACCCAATGGGCAAAACACCTTTTTTATTTTCGTAAATATCATAAACGGCATTGCCATCAGATTGTATGACTCCCTGATAATCTTTAAAAAGTTGCAATGCGACTTTTTGTGCGCAGGAGCCTTTATCGTAATGGAAAGGAACAAGCTTTGGGATGACTCCTCTGAACTGTCTTTAACGATTATCCGATTTATAGGGGTTTAGACCAGCACAAGTATTGACCTATTGTCTTCTTTTTTTCTAATAGTAAATGTCTCTAGGTTTAAATAATATGAAAGGGAGAAACATTTTAAGTTCCTCCCTTTCCACAATAGAAATAACTTATTTTATTCTATTTTTTCCTCATCAGCAACGGCATCTTCCCAATTATCCCACACAGGAACACTATCATCATAACCATCATATCCAGGATTTTGGCGAAGTATACCATCCCTATTAGAATTTATTGCCCAATTAGGAATTGGCCAATAAATATTATGAGGTGCTATAGTATAAGGTCGGTTACCTTGTTGCCAAACCACAGCTCCCTTATTATAAAAATCATTATAATTACTTACGCGTTGCCACCAATAACTATCATTCGACAAATTGTCTATTGAATATGTTTTGCCAAATTCATCAGCCTTCCCACTCAAAGCAAGACAATATGAAACACGGCTCAACTCCATATGACGCCATTCCTCTAAATACAACTCACGGGCACGTTCATCCATAATGTCGCCAATAGTCACAGTTGAATATAATCTATCACAATGAGAACGTTCTCTAATTATATTTACATCGGCTGTTGCTCCTGCAATATCCCCCAAATAAAATTTTGCCTCTGCCCGCAACAAATATGTTTCAGCTAATCGATAACAATACCAATCGCCTGCACCTCCACGATGGTTGGCGTTTGTAGGGACAAGCTCTTCTGGATCCGGAACATATATTTTATAATGAGGCCAATCAAACCAACACCGAATGGTATCAGCACATAAAATATTTCCATCATCATCATAAAGACGAAGATTTTTTCCATACCATTCACTATCGGCTCTGTTATTGTATTTAAGTGAATCCATCCGCATCCAATTACCAACTTTACTGTTGTGACGCAAATCACCAGTATCTTCAACACCATCAATATACCATAAAGATTGCGTGTAATATGATGTAGGTCGCATATGAGCAATTCCACGTCCATAAGCAGTAACATAATCCAACTTTGGATCAAAGTTATTATCTGCCGGTGCATAGTATCTAATAGCATTTATACCTGCTGGTGATTTTAATTCCCATCTATTGTCAAGTAATGGTAAATAGTTGCGCATCATTCTCATTTTAATTTCAGCATCAGTGCCGGCACGGTTTGGCATCCCAAGTATTACTTCCTTGTTTGCAGGAATACATTTATTCTCTGGACGATGTAAATCCCAAATGACATTACGTGTAATTGGCCAAGTATTTTCCTGAGGAGAAATGAAATTTCCAAAAGGCTCCATCATCAGTGAGTAACCGGAATTATTAATCAAAATATCTGCTTGTTCTATGGCATCTTCCCATCTTCCTGTCGCAAGATAACATTTAATAAGTAATTGCCGACAGGCGCCTTTACTTATCATTCCGGTTAGGTCCATTTCTGATTGTTCTGGAACCCATTCAACTGCTTTTTCCAAATCCTTGGTTATCATTTCCAAAATGGCTTCTCGTGTTGTACTTCGGTAATTCAATTTAGGTACTTCAAGAATTTTCGTTACCAAGGGCACATCTTTAAATTGAAAAACCAAAGCAAAATAACGGAAAGCACGATGAAAATAAGCTCTTCCTAAAAATTCTTTTCTTGTATCATCGTCCAAACCTTCAACTTGATCTATAAAGTTTATAATCGTATTAGCATATTTGATTCCATTGTAAGTTTCATCCCAAAAATAAGCCATTCTGTTATTGTCACCATTGCCTATTCCATTCGTAGGTGTCAATGTATTAGCTATATCAGTAAATATATTACCATTATCTGTCATTGAATAAACCGCCAATTCAGAAAATATATATTCAGTACTTATCGGTAGTGAACGATCCTGTGATGAATAGAAACTCCAATAGGTACGAAGATGACGGTCCGCCATGGCCAATGCAGATTCAAGACCCGCCCTGGTAGTGAATGTTTTTGCTGGCTCATAGAAGGATAGTGGATCTGGTTTCAAAAAATCTTCGCTACACCCTAAAGTAAACTGAATAATTATAATAACCAGCACTTTTTCAGTCATTAATTTAATCTTACCTATCATAACTGTAATACTTTTATAAAGTTAGATTTAATCCAATAGTAAATATTCTAGGAGCTACACCTGATGTCTCAGGATCCCAGTATTCCCAATCTTTTGCCCAAACAGCTACGTTACGAATTGAACCATAAATTTTCAATTTCTTAATTCCATATTTTGAAACAAAGTTTTCTGATAAGGTATAACCTAAGGAAATATTTTCAAGACGGATAAATGAGCGATCATACAGTTTTAATGGTGAATCCAACCCTGCTGGGCCTTGAGCATTCAAACGACCATATTCATTAGTAGGATTGTCAGGCGTCCAATATTTCCTAAGGTAAGCGTTAAAATTATTGTCAATTTGAGATTGATTGTTAAGTCTATTAAGGTACTCACCGTTAAGACTTTTATGTCCCCAATAGGAATATATATTGAAAGAAAAATCAAGATTTTTATAGAATGTAAAATCATTGCGCAAAGACCAATGTATAGGTGGAGCAGTTTGCCCTAGTATTTCTCTATCTTTATCGTTATAAACAGGCGTCGTTGAACCATCATCATTTATTTTGTCATCAATAGTATAATTGTTTGCCACTTTGGGATCACCTGGTCGTTGACCATATTTGGCAGCCTCTTCTACCTCATCTGTCTGCCAAATCCCTGTAACTCGATAGTACCAGATAGCACTTATGGGTTCACCTATAAACCAACCGTTATTTACATCATCAACTTCTTTTTTTCCTATAACATTTCCTTCTTCATCAAGTACATCTTCGTAAACATAGTAAAGGTGCTTAATCTTGTTTTTATTTACAGAAAAACCCAAAGTAGTTTGCCATTCTAGTACATCATTTTTTATATTTAATGAGTTAATTGAAAGTTCAAAGCCTTTATTTTCTACTTCACCTAAATTTGTGGTTATACTTCCAAAGCCGGAAAAACCGGGTAATGATTGGTTCATTATCATATCTTTTGTTGACATAACATAATAATCAACAGTCCCCGTTACACGATTTTCCAAAAATCCGAAATCTAAACCTACATTCCAAGAAGCTGTTTTTTCCCATCGAAGGTTAGGATTTGCTAATCGGTCAACCGACATATAACGATATTGAACATAGTTGCCATTTGCATCCACATAGCCTTGTGTTTTTCCCATTCCAGCACCTAGATTTGCTAGAGCTAAATATGGATCTGCAAGCGAACGATTACCATTTTCGCCCCAAGAAATACGGAACTTTCCAAAACTCATCGGGGACCAATTAAAAAATTTTTCTTTAGTAAAGGTCCACCCAAATGCAGTTGAATAAAATGTTGCCCGTGGATTAGATGTTCCAAATGCAGAATAACCATCCCTTCGTACCGAGGTAGTAATCATATAACGATCGTCGAAAGAATAAAATAAACGGGCTAGCATTCCGTCGGCGGTTTCACGCGAATCATGGGAATTAAAACTACTTTTATCTTTATTCCCATAATAAGTTTCATGGAATCCCAAAGCATCGCTGGGTTTTATGTCCCGAGCTTCAATTCGGTCCTGCCAATATTGTCGTTCCTCAGCCTCTTGCACCAAAGTAAGATTAACATGATGTTTTTTGTCAAAAGTATAATCCCAGTTTATTGTATTGTTAAGGGACCAATCAAAACGTTTTGCCTGTTCTCGATTCACCAATCCATTAGTACCAGCCCAGTCGGGATGTTCAGATGATTCAAAATATCGGTCATAAAACCATTGAAAACGTGGTGAAGCGTTAAAAGAATATGTGATATTAAAAGGCAGCTTTACTTTTCCTGTGAAAATAGAATTAAGAACCGTATATCCTTTCTCCAAATCTTTGTATTGTCGGTCAAAATCACTATTAACACCCTGTGCGTAACCTCCCTCACGCATAGGATGTGCTATCAGCTCTCCATTTTCATCTTTGTACAAAGCATATGGGCTATTTTCAAGTATTTGTCCTTGCCAATTAACAGCTAGATCTCCATCGCTTCGATTTTGAAAGTTAACATTTGCTCCAATAGTAAGCCACTCTGTAACTTTTCCCTCTAACTTTAAGTTGGAACGAATTGCATTATAGTCATTACCTACTACAACACCCTCATTTAAAAGGTATCCAATTGACATATAATAATTCATTCCATCGGTTGCTCCCGATAAACTGACGTTATAATCCTGATTTATTCCTGTACGAAAACTATGGTCATACCAGTCAAAAGTTTTCCCTACAAGATAATTCTCTAAAGTTTTATCTTTGATCCCTACCCGTCTTGCCCAGATCTCATTATCTGATGCATTAGCCTCATTGTTAGTGTAACTTCTCCATTGTTCCAGAGAAATGCCATATTTAGCCAAATTCTCCGAACTTGGACGGGCATAATATCCTGGCTTGTCCTCATAAGTAGTTTGATAAGCCTCATATTTTCCTGTTTCTGAATTTAATCCATAAGTAGGGGCGGTAAACCAGTCTTCATAAAATTGCAAATATTCATCAGGACCATATACCTCACGATTTATTCCCATAGTGGCAAAGCCAATACTTGAAGTAAAATTAATCGTTGGTTTACCAATTTTCCCTTTTTTTGTTGTAACAATTATAACACCGTTGGCCGACTTAGCACCATAAACTGCAGCAGCAGAAGCATCTTTAAGAACGTCTATCTGGGCAATATCATCTGGGTTTATCTCGGATAATTCACCATAAAAAATCATTCCATCTAAAATAATTAAAGGATCATTGTGTCCTCCAGCTGTATACACAGACCTTTGACCTCGAATTTGCATAGATCCACCACCTTTTGCCGAAGCGTCAAATCCAACATACAAACCTGGCGTACCACGGAGTATGTCCTGCACTGTCTTGGGGTTTTCGTCGGCAACATTTTCTGGCCGAATTTGAACAATGGAGCCCGTAAGATCTTTTTTCCTCATAGTACCATAACCAACAACCACTACTTCATCTAATGAAATATCGGTTGGCTTTAAAACAACATCGATTACATCCTTATTTCCAACAGATATTTCCGTTGTTTCATAACCAATAAAAGAAATTACTAGAACCGGATTCTCAATTCCAGAAATATCCAAAACATAGTGACCATTAATATCAGTAACCGTACCTAAAGAAGAACCTTTTAAAACAATATTAACTCCAGGAATTGGTTCCCCTCGTTCGTCAATGATCGTTCCACTAACTTGTTTTAAAGCCTGAGGATAAGCTGCTTGAGAAAATTCTACGCTTGCAAAAAAGAAAAACAATGTCAATAATAACAAGAAACATTTTCCTTGAGAAAGTAATTTTTTTATTAAGCTTTCTGTGATAAATTTAAATGCATCCATACCTAAAAATAATTTAAGTAAGTTAATCCAATTTCGTGTAAAAGATTATTTTATTAGCATCCTAAAAACAGATGATTTTTGATTTATCAAATACCTTTCAAACTTAATTGTTGGTACTAAAGCAGATTCCTTAAGATTTTTTCATAGCTTTGAAATTTAATATTATTTTTCCCAAAGTTATTTTTGCAATAATTGGATGTATTTCAAAATTTCTACTTTTTTTATCATTAACTTACATTTAATGCAAATAATTCAAAAAACAATACAAATAATTTTAAATCCCCACCTAACACCACACTAAGCCATTTATTTTCGGCTTATTAAATATCCCGAGCAACCTTTTATAATTGGCGCAAGAAATATTCAGGGATAGAAGTCTCTCAGCTTAAACGATTAAAAGAGTTGGAAGAAGAAAATCGAAAGCTAAAATAAATGTATGCTGAGGCGAGTCTGGATAAGATTTATTGGGAATAAAGTTTTAAAGCCCTGTCGGAAGAAAGCAAGAGCTGAATACTTACAGACAACTTATAACATCAGCATTGGCAGGGCATGCCGAATAACGGATTTGCATCGCTCGATGTGGTATTTTGAAAGTCAGCGGGATGATGGGGAAGTAATTGATAAGCTCAATGAACTGAGTGAAAAATATCCCACCAGAGGATTTGATGAATATTATGGCCGTATTCGAAATGAAGGGCTGAAGTGGAATCGCAAACGAGTATTAAGAGTCTATCTCTTAATGAATTTAAATCTAAGACGAAAGCGAAAACAAAGATTGCCGGCTCGCGGAAAAGAATCGTTAAGCCGGCCACAAAAGATAAATAATACCTGGTCAATGGATTTTATGAGCGACAGTTTGTTTTTTGGACGAAATTTTCGGGTATTGAACGAAAATTTCGGGTATTGAAACGAGCATGACAACATAGGGTAGTCACAAAAAATGTATAAAACACCTTGTCATGCGAGTTCCATTCGGCCAATGTGCTAAATAGGCAATTTCAGAAGTAAGAAAAAATTAGAATAAAACACAGAAGCTGGGATTTAAATTCCGGCTTCTTGTATTTACATAAGTTTTTCAAGACAGTTATATGGATACTGTTTAAAAAAGTGTGTCTGAAAAGGAATAAAAAAGGTCTTCTCAGGTTAGTTTTACAAACGAAAAACCAAAATGTATAACTAAAAAAAG
>NZ_FONA01000014.1 GCF_900112795.1 Thermophagus xiamenensis | reverse complement strand
GAAGGTTAACCATTTGGGTGAAAATTTAAAATTAAATATCGCCTTTAAAATTAATACTTTCAACACAATTATTAATTCCTATTACATAATCCGGGTTTATAACCAAAACAGAATTTAGTCATAAGCATGAAAAATCCCTGTGGTTACACCAATAAGTCGGGACCACAGGGATTCGGTTTTTATCAACAAAAAATATAATAAATGACCTTTATTTTCTGACAGGAGGTTTTTTCATGGCTCTGGAAATAAAATATAGCCCTGCCAACACAAACGGAATACTTAATATTTGTCCCATATTGAGGGCCATACCTTCTTCAAAAGCTTCCTGATTCTCTTTTACAAATTCGATGAAAAAGCGAGCGGTGAAGACACCCGTCAGGAAAAGGCCAAAAAGGAGTCCCTGCCTGAGGCGCGCCTCAGTTCGCCAATAAAGGTACATTAGAAAAGCAAATATTACCAGATAGGCCAAAGCCTCATACATCTGACTGGGATGCCTGGGCAACTCAGGGTTTTCGACCGATGCTCTCAAAAAGCGGAATCCCCAGGGAAGATCGGTGACAGTACCCACAATTTCAGAATTCATCAGGTTTCCCGACCGGATAAAAACGGCTGCCAATGCCACCGGGACCACCAATCTGTCGAGGGTCCACAGCATAGATCTTTTGGAAACCTTTTTTGAAAACAGATAGATGGCGATAAGGATACCGATAGCCCCGCCATGGCTGGCCAGTCCGCCATGCCAAATGGCCAGAATTTCACCGGGATGTTGTGAATAATAGTCCCATCCGTAAAAAAAGACATGCCCTAACCGCGCACCAATAACCGTAGCCACGACCACATAGACAAAGAGTTTGTCGAGCCATTGTTCGGGCGCTGCCTCCCGCTTGAACATACGTTCCATAATATAGTATCCCAACAGGAAGGCGATGGCGAAAAACAGTCCGTAATACCTTACCGACAAGGGACCCAGAGAAAAGATCTCCGGGTCGGGATTCCAGGTGATATAATTAAATAGAAACATAATCCAACTGTTTTAAAAGATGCGACCAATAAAAATTAAGCGTTTTTGCCATGACAATGTTTATACTTCTTCCCACTACCACAAGGACAAGGATCATTACGCCCCACTTTTTTCTCGACACGAATAGGCTGAACTTTTTGTTCTCCTTTAGGTGCTGCTCCCTGTGGTTTTCTGCCAGGCATACCTCCGGGTATGCCGGCTCCCGGGATTTCATCTTTTTGCAGTTTCAGCCTACCCAGATCCTGTCTTCTATGTTCTTCGGCCTGTCTGATCTGAGATGCATCGCGGATGGGAATATGTGCCTTAGCCAGTGCCGACACCACCTTACGGTTAATCTCATTAATCATCTCTTTAAAGAGATTAAATGATTCAAACTTATAGATCAATAAGGGATCCTTTTGTTCGTAAGAAGCATTCTGCACCGCTTGTTTCAGGTCGTCGAGTTCGCGTAAGTGCTCTTTCCAGGCTTCATCAATGGTCAGCAGCAAAATGTTTTTGGAAAAAGATTTTGCTAAACCTTCACCATTCGTTTCGTAAGCTTCCTTAAGATTGGTGATTATTTGATAAACCCTTTGACCATCAGAGATAGGCACAACGATGTTTTCATACACCTGCCCTTTATTTTCATAAACATCCTTTATGACGGGGAAGGCTTGATGTGCGATGGTATCCATTCGCCGCTGGTAACTTTCCCAAACCTTTTTGTACAGACGGTCGGTAAGGACCTCCAGGCTGGCTTGAGAAAACTCTTCCTGATCGAAGGGCGAATCAACGGAGAAGGTACGTACCAGCTCCATTTTAAAGCCTTCAAAATCATTATTTTTTTGGTATTCATCGACAATAGCTTCGCAGGTATCGGCAATCATATTGGCAATATCGACCTGAATTCGTTCACCATAGAGGGCATGTCGACGTTTTGTGTAAATGACTTCCCGTTGCGAATTCATCACATCATCGTACTCAAGGAGGCGCTTCCGGATGCCGAAGTTATTTTCTTCCACCTTCTTCTGTGCCCGTTCGATGCTACGGGTAATCATTTTATGCTGAATCACCTCTCCTTCTTTAACCCCCATACGGTCCATGTATTTGACAATTCTGTCGGACCCGAAGAGGCGCATCAGATTATCTTCAAGAGAAACGAAGAATTGAGAAGATCCGGGGTCCCCTTGCCGTCCGGCCCGCCCGCGTAACTGACGGTCCACTCTTCGCGATTCGTGTCGTTCGGTACCGATAATTGCCAAACCTCCGGCTTCTCTCACTTCCGGCGACAATTTAATGTCGGTACCCCGTCCGGCCATATTGGTAGCGATGGTAACCACCCCTTTATTTCCGGCATCGGCAACAATTTCGGCTTCGCGTTGGTGATGTTTGGCGTTCAAAACATTATGCTTAATGCCTCTGAGTTTAAGCATACGACTCAGTAATTCGGAGACTTCAACAGATGTGGTACCCACCAATACAGGCCGTCCGGCCTTAACAAGATTGTTTATTTCTTCAATAACGGCATTATATTTTTCGCGGGTAGTTTTGTATACCAGGTCGTCATAATCTTTCCGAATAACCGGTTTGTTAGTAGGAATAACGACCACATCCAGTTTGTAGATATCCCAGAACTCACCGGCTTCAGTTTCGGCCGTACCGGTCATCCCGGCCAGTTTTTTATACATCCGGAAGTAGTTCTGCAAAGTGATTGTGGCATAAGTTTGAGTAGCAGCTTCAACCTTAACGCGTTCCTTGGCTTCGATGGCCTGGTGCAAACCGTCGGAATAGCGTCGCCCTTCCATGATACGACCGGTTTGCTCATCCACAATTTTCACTTTGTTGTCCATCACCACATATTCCACATCTTTCTCGAACATGGCATAAGCCTTCAACAACTGATTAACGGTGTGGACACGTTCAGACTTGACGGCATAGTTTTGCAGCAGCTCATCTTTTTTGGCCACTTTATCCTTATCGCTAAGGGAAGCATCTTTTTCAATGGCGGCAATTTCGGAGCCAATATCAGGCAAAACAAAGAAATCGGGGTCATCGCTGGAGCCGGTAATAAGGTCGATACCTTTTTCAGTGAGTTCTACCGAATTTGTTTTTTCATCGATAACAAAATAGAGGGGGTCGGTAACAATGTGCATGTTTTTATTGTTCTCCTGCATGTAGAAGTTTTCGGTTTTCAACATGCGTGCTTTGACCCCCTGCTCGCTTAAAAATTTGATAAGCGGTTTGCTTTTGGGTAATCCTTTGTAAGCCCTTAAAAGCAAGAGAGCTCCCTCATCCTGTACTTTAGAGTCATCCGATTTTAATTTCTGCTTGGCTTCGGCCAATATTTTTGACACCAGTGCTTTTTGAGCCTCAAAGAGCTTTTCAACTTTGGGTCGAAACTCCATAAAGAGTTCATCTGCCCCTTTATTGGGAACAGGCCCGGAAATAATAAGAGGGGTACGTGCATCATCAATCAGCACGGAATCGACCTCATCCACAATGGCGTAATTATGGGTTCGTTGCACCAAATCCTTTGGTGAAATAGCCATGTTATCGCGCAGATAATCGAAGCCAAATTCATTATTGGTACCGTAGGTAATATCTGCCCGATAGGCTTCACGTCGCGCTTCCGAGTTGGGTTGATGTTTGTCAATGCAATCGACACTCAACCCATGGAATTGGTAAATAGGCCCCATCCATTCGGAGTCCCGTTTTGCCAGATAATCGTTAACGGTGACCAGGTGCACACCCCGACCCGTAAGGGCATTAAGGAAAACCGGCAAGGTAGCCACCAGTGTTTTACCTTCACCAGTAGCCATTTCGGCAATTTTGCCCTGGTGAAGTACGACGCCCCCAAACAGCTGGACATCGTAATGGACCATATCCCAGGTAATTTTGTTACCACCGGCTTGCCAGGAGTTATGATAGATGGCCTTATCGCCTTTGATTTCTACGAAATCTTTAGTGGTTGCCAACTCACGGTCAAAATCGGTAGCAGTTACTTCGATGGTTTCATTCTCCTTAAACCGTCGGGCTGTCTCCTTTACGATGGCAAAGGCTTCAGGGAGTTTGTCGTTAAGAACCTCGTCGAGCTTTTTTGTAATATCGTTTTCCAGCCTATCGATTTCCTTGTAAATATTTTCGCGTTCTTCAATGTCAAGCTTTTCAGCTTCTACGCGCTTTTTTAGTTCTTCAATTTTGGCTTGCTCATCTTTTACTGAACCCTGTATGGTAGCCTTTAACTTTTGAGAACGCTCACGCAACCCATCATTGGAAAGCTTTTCCAATTCGGGAGAAACTGCTTTTATTTTTTCAACAATAGGCAGTATTTGTTTTTTATCACGTTCGTACTTACTGCCAAAAAGTTTTGTCATTATCTGGTTTAAAACCGGCATAATTCAAATCTGTTTTAATTATTAAAATTAATCTCGAACAAAAACCCCAAAACAACTCTAAATCAACATTAAAGTGAAAAGAGCAAAAGTATGACATCTATTACAACAGAATTAATCATACTCACCCAACTTCGGCGTTCATTGATTGAGAGATAAATAGTCCGGGAACTTTTGTGGCCTTTTTGTTAAATATTAATAAGACGAAATGGTTTTGTTAACTTCATTCAGGAAAAAAAAGCAAGAGGACCGGCCCTAATTTCAGGACAAAGCTCAAAAGTAGCTAAGAAAAGAATATCGCAATCCCCCCTCCCCAAAAATGTGGTGGTAGGTTGAGAAGTAGCAAAAGTTAAGTTATTTACCGGTAAAGCTACCGGCATTTTACTATTAGAGAAACCTTTAATAACAGGTATATATAAACTTTCCGAAATATTAATATCCCAAATCGGATCAGAGAATGAAAGGGCGGGAATTGAGGGCAAAACCAGTGCAAGGCATTGTTCCTGACATCTGCCATATGTAACCGACAGGCAATAAGCATTCCCTTCTCTATCCGCATCGCATGATTGTGAAAAAACATTTTTAGCGGACCGGTCCGGAATTAAATTGGCTTCTGTAGAATACCCAACGGTAACATAAACCGTAAGTGTCACTCCCAGAAGAGTAAGACAACCTATTTCGGAATAATTTCTCACAAAAAAACACCTATTGATTTCAAATGGTAAAGATGTTAAAAGTTTTGCAAACAGAAACCTTTTTTGGTGCTTTTTTATTATTAAGACACCATTAAAACAAAATAGTATTCTCGTAAAAGCTATTATTCCTATAAATATTAAGCTGAGGTATAATTAATGGATTGAAGCAGTTAGAAATTTAGAGGAAGAATCAGAGAAAAAGTGTTTTTCCAAAGTAGCCAGGCTCGTTTTTAAACCAAGCAGCTAACCAAAAGTCAGAATAAAACAATTCACGCTACGGCGATAAAATTATTTAGCAGGTTCCTTGCCTCAGAGGGTGTAGAGGTCTGCATAAGCTGGCTCCTAAGTTCCGCTGCACCATTAAATCCGGAGATGTAAATTTTAAAAAACCTCTTTAAAACCGGAAATGCTTTAATGCTTGTACCCTTTTTTTCAAAAAGGTTTATGTGAGTCAATAAAGTATCGACACGCTTTTGAATGGAAATTTCCTGAGGCAGCTTTTCTGCAAAAAGCCAGGGATTAGAAAATATGCCCCTGCCAATCATTACCCCATCGGTTCCATATTTCTTAATATTATTATGGGCCTGTTCGAGAGAAAAAACATCACCATTCCCGATAATGGGGATCGAGAGACCTTTAGAATTTCGAATAGCCACAGCACGGGCAATTTCATTCCAATCAGCATCCCCTTCCGACATTTGTTTTTGTATGCGACCGTGTAAGATAATGCCATCTAAGGGTTGTTCGAGGAGGAATGAAATCCATCGTTCTGTATCCACTATTTTTACCCCCAATCTGGTTTTAACACTAACGGGGAGGGAAGTAGCTTCACGCGTTGCCGCTATAATCTCAGCAGCAAGGGGTTCATCATCAATCAAAGCGGAACCACAACCGTTGGCCACCACCTTGCGCACCGGGCAACCCATATTGATATCGATACCGTCAAAAGCCATCTCTTGGGAAATCATTCGCACAGAGTCATAAAAATGGGTAGGATTATTTCCCCAAATTTGTGCAACAATTTTAACCCCTTTTTCTTTCAACAAAGCCCTTTCCGTATCGCTCACATAAAGCCGATGAATGGTAGCCTCCCTGCCCTTGGGATGGCATAATCCATCGGTAGATGTAAATTCAGTAAAAACCACATTCAAGGCACCCGGATTAGTATTTCTCAATACCACCTCCCGAAAAGCAGTATCGGTAACATCTTCCATTGGTGCCAGCATTAAGAGTGGTCGCTGTCCGGAGGTCCAAAAATTTTTTGAAACATCAGGCATAATTGCTATCTCCTTATTTCCTCCAATGTATTCACACAGTCCTCACAGCAACATCCGTGATGCTTTTCAAAACACTTATCACATTGGATAAAAAGTTTATGGCATTTGTCATTGGCACAATTTCGGTGCGTGTCGCATGGGTCCCCGCACTGATGACAACGACCAATAACATCATCAGTGATCCGTTCTCCCAGTCGTTCATCAAAGACAAAATTCTTTCCAATAAATTTTGATGGCAACCCTTCTTTTTTTATTACATGAGCATAAGAAATAATGCCACCATGCAATTGGTTAACATCTTTAAATCCATGATGTCGAAGCCAGGCACTGGCCTTTTCACATCTGACACCACCGGTACAATACAACAGAACTTTTCGATCTTTTTTGTCTTTTAATTGGTCAACAACGATTTTAATTTCATCACGAAAAGTCCTGGCATCGGGACAAATAGCATTTTTAAAATGTCCAACTTCACTTTCATAGCGGTTACGCATATCAACCACCACCACATCCTCTTTATCCACCAGCTGATGAAATTCCAAAGGTGAAAGCCTGTTCCCAACATTGGTAACATCAAAAAGACGCTCGTTAAGACCGTCAGCCACAATCTTTTTTCGAACTTTTATAACTAATTTGAGAAACGATTTTCCATCATCTTCTACAGCCCAATTAATCCGCATCCCAGCTAATTCGGGGACCGAATCCAGATGGTTCAATAAGGCTTCAATATTATGCTCCGGAACGCTCATTTGAGCATTAATGCCTTCGTTGGCCACATACACCCGGCCGTAGCATTTCAAACGATCCCAGGCAATATAAAGTCGGTCACGCATCTCCCGGGGGTTATCAATATTTACATAGCGATAAAAAGAAAGCGTGCGTCGACGAAAAGTCTCAGAACGTAACCGAGCTTCCAATTCGGGTCGGCTTAATCTATTATATAACAGCATCTTTAATCTCTTTTACCTTTTTAGTTTAATCAGGGCAAAGATAAGAAAGATGATTTTTCGGACAAAAAAATCCTAATTGAATAAAATACTGGCTCAGGTCTATTTCTGCAACAAGGACCAAAATTGAATATCAAAAAAATTGAAGATTCAATTAAAATTTTCAATTTTGTAGTCCTATGGTAATAATGTAAAACTGAAAGGTAAAAGTAAAATAAAAACCAAAACAATGAAACGAACATAACCTGGAAGATTTGTCACAATAAGAACATGTATAAAATACTGAGGAAGAAGTGAACAGACAGAAAGAAGGAGAAGTTTTTAGTGATTAGAATTGATTTACTATTAAACTAATGACCAATTTCAACAATCAACAGCGCAATAATTTAAGTAAATTTAATACGAATTAAATTCAAGTCGACCATGAAGCAACCTTTTACTATTATTTCGTCTCATGATTGAAGTGATTCTGAAAACACAGGACAAAAAAATTAATTACTAAGTTAAAAATTAGAAAAATGGAGTAACTCTTGCAATAAAAGTCCATAGAATAACATAATTGGTTAATTCAAGAAAAAGTATTACACTCATTAACCCATAAAAAATAGAACCATGACACGAAAAACCTTAATCTTGCTCTTTTTTTACCTATTATTTTTCTCCTGGGGTATTAATCCCGTTATTAACGGTCAGGAAAATATTTGTAAGAAAAAACTAAATGGAGTATTTACAGGAACCTTTCCCTGCCTGGATTGTCCCGGCATAAAAGTAACGTTAGTAATCAAAGAAGATGGAACTTATGAGTTAACCAAAGCTTACCTGGAAAAAAACATAGCACCAATCATCGAAAAAGGGACGGTACAATGTACCAACAGTAAAAAAACGCTTTTACTCAATAGTACCAATCACAATAAGACGATTATCCGTATCAGAAAAAACGGTTTGTTGTTAATGGATAGCAGCATTAATGAATTTAATACAGGAGAAGAAAATGACTATTTTCTTCGGATAGAACGCACAACTTCTCCAAGCATAGAAGATTCCATTCAACTATCAGCGCATAAATGGCAATTAAGAGAACTTTCTAAAATATCATTAAAATGGAATCACTCTTCCAACCAGTCGCCCCATATACAATTCCATACTAATAACAAAAAGATATATGGTTTTTCAGGATGCAATACCTTCTCGGGAACTTATAAATTGGGACTAAACAATACAATTAAGATAAGCGAAATCATAGCAACCAAAAAATTTTGCACAAGCACCATGGAGGTTGAAAATGCCTTTCTGGATATGCTTAGGCAGAGCCGTTATTATTCTTTGGAAAATGCTTCATTAATACTAATGGATCAAAACCAAAAAGCCCTAGGCACTTTTAAGATGCAAAATCTTTAGGAAAATAAAACAACAAATGAAACGGCATGACATGGCAAGTTTTTCACAATAAGAACATGTATTATTTAGGCAGAAGTATACAGGCAGAAGGCAGAAGAAGTTTTTAGTGATTAGTGAACAGTAATTAGTGCTGGTTACATTAATGACTAATGTTAACCACTAAAAACCAGCATTAAATTTCATTCATCCAACACCTTTAACAAATCTATACAAATAAATTAACCGGTTTTATTTCCAATATTTTTGAGTTCATCCCAGTTAATAATTTCAATATTTTTACCAAAACATCGAATAATACCCTGATGATGCAATTTACGAATGGCACGGGAAAGAGAAGGCCTGGCCACACCAAATAATTCGGCCAGTTCTTCATGCGTTTTACTTAAAAAGATGCGGCCATTTTTATTTTGGATATTATCCTGCTCAATGAGAAAATGCGCCAGTTTGCCTTGAAGGGTTTTAAAAGAAAGAAATCTTAGTTTTCCGGAAATAAACTGGGCTCTATTGGAAATGGCGTTCAGAAAATTAATCAGAAAAATTTCGCTGTTGTGCATTAGTGAGACCACAGATTTTTTTGGAATTACCAGCAATAAGGTAGGCACAACAGCACTAACAGTAACCGGATAACGGTTGTTTTGGCCAAATAAGAAAGCCACGGCCAAAGGTTTAGGTGGGTAAATTTCTTCAATTTTTAAAACTTTCCCGGAAAAATCGATCATCTCACCTTTTACTCTACCTTTTAAAACAATTTGAAGTGCATTGCAAACTTCACCAGCAGAAGCTATTAACTGCCCTTCGGAATAGCGTCGGTATTGGCAAACGACACTCTCTAGCAATGTCTTTATCTCCTCTCTGGTGAGCCCATTAAATAAAGGCGTATTAAAAATTTCTTCATTCATCTTTACGGCTAATTTTTTGGGTAACTGTTTCTTTACTACGCTTTGCTTCTGTTTTCCAACCCCTGGATAAATTCAATTTTATTGGAAAAATATCCATAAATGTAACAAATGTTACAAACAAAAGAGTTTTTTGTCCTTTTATTTGCATTAAAATAAAAGAACGAAAGATAACATCAAGAAAAATATGATACGAGAAATAGTACAAATAGATGAGACACTTTGTGATGGATGTGGAAATTGTATTCCTAACTGTCATGAAGGAGCGTTGGCGCTAATTGATGGGAAAGCGCGGCTGGTAAGTGAACTCATGTGCGACGGCTTAGGTGCCTGTCTAGGGCATTGTCCGCAAAATGCCATCACCATTGAAAAAAGAGAAACCCAACCTTATAATGAAGTTGAAACAATAAAACAAATGGTAAGCAAGGGTAAAAACACTGTAATAGCCCATCTGAAACATTTAAAAGAGCATCAACAAAAGCAATATTTACAGGAAGGGCTTGAATACTTACAATCCATAAAAGCAACGTTGCCTTTTGACATAAAGGATATAATTAAAGAATTACATCATCCAGGTTTGCAACTTATAAAAAACGACCATGGCGGAGGCTGCCCTGGCTCTAAAAGCATTAGTATTAAAAGGTCGGGGACCAACACACAAATGACAGAAAAACTAAATCAACCCTCAGAATTACAACAGTGGCCTGTACAATTGCATTTAGTTAATCCTGCTGCAGATTACTTTCGAGGTAAAGATTTGCTTCTATCAGCCGATTGTGTGGCCTTTACCATGGGCAATTTTCATCATAAATTACTAAAAGGAAAAATGTTGGCTATTGCCTGCCCTAAACTGGATCAGGGAATGGAAATTTACTTGAAGAAGCTTACACACTTAATAGAAGAAGCCCAAATTAATACCTTAACCGTGGCGATGATGGAAGTTCCGTGTTGTGGTGGATTATTGAATTTAGCTCAAAAAGCAGCAACAATGACCTACCGAAAGGTTCCTATAAAAAAAATTATTGTTTCAATTGAAGGTGAAATACTTAAAGAGGAATGGGTATAATTCTCTGTAGAATAAAATAATTATTACCCCCCCCTTCCCACATGAAACGAATCTGACCAGGAAAACACGGCACTGCCCGATTGTATGTAAACATATGGTCATGTGAGTTCCATAAGAACAATGAATTAACTAAAATATTGAATAACATAATACTATTATCCATTAAAAAAATAACCATGAGTATGTTTTGTTTTCAGTGTCAGGAGGCGGCCAAAGGCGTTGGCTGCGAAATAAAAGGTGTTTGCGGCAAAACATCTGAAGTTGCCAATTTACAAGATTTATTGCTGTATGTTACAAAAGGAGTGGCGTGGTGGAGTAATAAGGCAGAAGAGGAAAGCATTGATACGTCAAAGGCATCTAAATACATTATCGACTCAATGTTTATTACCATTACAAATGCCAACTTTGACCAGAACAAGATAATAGAGCAAATAAAAAAAGGTTTTCGAATAAGGTCTGAGGTCGCTAAACAGGTAACATCCGTAAAAAACGATATTCCGGAATGTGCCACCTGGCAAGCAGAAGAGGATGAAGCCCTGCTTGAAAAAAGCACTAAAGTTGGAATTCTGGAGCATAAAGACCCAGACATACGTTCCCTAAAGGAACTGCTGACCTATGGCTTGAAAGGAATGGCTGCCTATGCAGAACATGCATGGAACCTGGGTTACATAGACAAGGAGGTCAATGCTTTTCTAAAAAAAGGATTGGCGGCAACAGTTGATGAAACTTTAACCACCAACGACCTCTTATCATTGGTTTTGGAATGTGGTAAGTATGGTGTAGAAGTTATGTCATTACTGGATAAAGCCAATACGGAGAGCTACGGTCATCCGGAAATGACATCAGTAAACATAGGTGTTGGCAAAAATCCCGGTATTTTGGTAAGTGGTCACGACCTCAAAGATTTAGAAGAGTTACTCCAACAAACAGAAGGAACAGGGATTGATGTTTATACCCATAGCGAAATGTTACCTGCCAACTATTATCCGGCCTTTAAGAAATACAAACACTTTGTAGGAAATTACGGAAATGCCTGGTGGCAACAAACTACTGAATTCGAACGATTCAATGGCCCCATATTGCTAACCACCAACTGTTTGGTTCCGCCCAAAGCAGGCTACAAGAATCGTATCTACACCACAGGTACAGCCGGTTTCGACGGGTGTGTGCACATTCCGGAAAGAGAAAACGGCAAACCGAAAGATTTCTCTATACTGATTGAACATGCAAAAAAATGTAAGGCACCTGAAGAACTTGAACAAGGTGAAATAGTTGGAGGCTTTGCTCACCATCAGGTTACAGCGTTGGCCGACAAAATTGTTGAGGCAGTAAAATCAGGAGCAATAAGGAAATTTGTAGTAATGGCAGGATGTGACGGCCGTGTTAAAGCCCGCAGCTATTATACCGATTTTGCTACGGAATTACCACAGGATACAGTAATTCTCACTGCCGGATGTGCCAAATACCGTTACAACAAGCTACCGTTGGGTGATATAGGTGGCATTCCCCGGGTTTGGGATGCAGGACAGTGTAATGATTCCTATTCTCTGGCAGTAATAGCTCTGAAACTAAAAGAAATATTCGGCCTGGAAGATATTAATCAGTTACCAATAGTTTACAACATTGCATGGTACGAACAAAAAGCAGTAATTGTCCTGCTGGCTTTGCTTTCACTAGGCATAAAAAATATTCATCTGGGACCAACTTTACCGGCATTTTTATCACCCAATGTAACCAATATATTAGTAAATAATTTTGGTATTGGTTCTATTTCAGATGTTGAAAAGGATATTGCAGAGATGATAGCTTAAAAAGATAAATAAGCAGAGGTGTCTAAAACAATGAGATATTGTATAATGCTCTGGTGAGAATTTAAATAATTTATTGCCTCACGTTTGTTTACAGGGTGATTGCCCAGAAGCACAGATAAAAAAGACAATTTAGACACCTTCTTATTTTTAATAACAATAGAGATGGGCCTTAAGGATATTGGCCAATCTCTATTTTTTACTGTCAGAGGCTTGAGTAAGTCCTCTGAGAACCATTTCAGCAGTTGCAGGATTGGTGGCCAAAGGGACATTGTGAACATCGCAAATACGCATAAGCATGTTTATATCCGGTTCATGGGGATGCTTATCCAAAGGATCCCGAAAGAAAAAAACCGCCTGAATTTGGCCTTCAGCCACTTGTGCGGCAATTTGGGCATCTCCGCCTTTTGGGCCGGATAAAACTCTGCGTACCTTTAAACCGGCATTTTGTGCATGAGTACCCGTGGTGCCAGTAGCAATAATATCAATATTAGCCTGATGTAAAAAATTGTAGTGTTTATTCAGGAAAGAGACCATTTCGGCTTTTTTCCCATCATGTGCTATAACTGCTAATTTCATTCCTAATGTTTTAAATTAATTCTTAAATCGTAAAATTATAAAGTGATTGAATCCAAAAATAGTAAAATACCCTCGCCCATTTCCCAAAACAACGATAAAAAAACAAAAAAAAGTCTGACCTCCATCAGTAAAGAGGCCAGACTTTTTATATTGTTTGAAAACGTATCTTAAATTAAAAAAATAAAGAGAAATTATTCAGAAACTACTTCAAAGTCAATTTCAACCTTAACATCTTTATGCAATTTAATCTCGGCTTTGTAGTTTCCTACTTCTTTAACACTATCATCAACAATAGAAATATTCTTACGCTCGACAGAAAAACCTTTTTCAGTAAGGGCTTCAGCAATTTGAATATTATTTACTGAACCAAAGATTTTCCCGGTAGAACTGGTTTTGGCACCAATAGTAACCTTAGTACCTTCTAATTTTTTAGCCAGTTCAAGCGCTTCGTTGCGAATTTTTTCCTCTTTATGTGCTTGCTGTTTTTTATTTTCAGCGAGCACTTTTTTAGCAGATTCGGTAGCCAGGATGGCAATTCCTTTTGGAATAAGATAGTTGCGTCCATATCCCGGTCGCACCGTCACTATATCGTTTTTATGGCCCAAATTGGGCACATCTTCTTTTAAAATTACTTCCATCGTATTATCCTCCCTGGTTTATTTCATCAAATCGGTTACATAAGGCAGAAGCGCCAAGTGACGCGCTCTTTTTACCGCTGTTGCCACTTTTCTTTGGTATTTAAGAGATGTCCCGGTAATGCGTCGAGGTAAAATTTTACCCTGCTCGTTTAAAAATTTTTTCAAAAATTCGGGATCCTTGTAATCGACATACTTAATACCATTTCTTTTGAAGCGGCAATACTTTTTCTTTTTGATCTCAACCGACGGGGGGTTTAGATATCTGATTTCACTTTGATTTTGTGCCATGGCTTATTTCTCCTTTCCTTCTTTTTGCTGAATTTTACTTCTTCTTTTTTCACTATATTCAATAGCGTATTTATCCATTTTAAAAGTAAGAAATCTGATTACGCGCTCATCACGGCGATAATTGATTTCCAGCAATTCAATAAAAGAGGGATCGGCTTTAAATTCAAATAATTGATAAAAACCGGTTGATTTTTTCTGGATGGGGTAAGCCAGCTTTCGGAGGCCCCAGTTCTCCTCATGGACAATTTCTCCCCCCTGTTCAAGAATCAAATTCCTGAACTTTTCCACCGTTTCCTTCATCTGAGCATCAGACAAAACGGGAGTTAAAATGAAAACGGTTTCATAATGATTTTGCATAAACACTTAAATATTTAAAATTGAACATCATTTTAACGCGCCGCAAAAGTAGTGCATTTTTTTTATACAGGCAACTTTAGGGCCCATATAGTCCTGAAAAATTATGCATTAATACCTACATTCAATTACCTTTAGGGTTTAATTATGATCTCCAAAATACTTCATAAACTGAACGCGTTCAAACACTTCAGCATTCTCAGGCATCATTGACCGACCCAATTTATGAATATCCTGAATAGAAGCCAGATTCTTTTTCACCATCCAGTTTTGGAGGCCTGACAGTAAATCTCTGACAAAACCTGCACCGTTTTTATACAATGCCGAAACAACCTGAACACTATCGGCACCGGCTAGCAACATTTTAAACAATGTATCAGCCGAATGAACGCCACCTGAAGCACAAAGGTCGCATGTAACCTGCTCTTTTAACATGGCTACCCACCGTAAGGTATTAGCATAATCACGTGCTGAAGAATAAACGGGACCCGAAATAATTCGGTCGTTTTCCAAATCAAAATCAGGCGAATAGAAGCGGTTGAACAAAACAACTCCCTCTACGCCCAACAAATCAAATTTGGAAACCACATTAGCCAAATCGGTAAAATAGGGACTTATTTTTACAGAGACAGGAATGGTTACATATTCCTTAACACGTTTAACAATTTCCAAATAACTTTCAATAATTTCGCGGGCTTCAATTTGAATTTTAGAGGGTATCCGATACAAATTTAATTCCAAGGCATTAACACCGGCTTCTTCCAACAATTTGGCATAAGCAAACCACTCACCAACCGAGTAACAATTAATACTGGCAATCACCGGAACATCACATTTCGATTTAATATCATCAATCAATCGTCTATAGCCATCAAACTTATCTCGTTTTAGTTGATAATCGAAATAGTCGAGAAATTCCAAATTGTTGTCGGCATGTCCCAATCCCTCTTTCAAATTTTTTTCATATTCCATAATAATCTCTTCTTCGAAAAGAGACTTTAAAACAATTCCCCCAACCCCTTTGTCAGCAAGATTGAGGATGGAATCAGCGGTTCCGGTAAGGCCACAACTACCCACCAATAAAGGGTTTTTAAGTTCCAACCCGAGATATTTTGTTCTTAAATCACTCATAATTCATATTTTTTTCAGCTTATTTATTGGCTAAGACCAATAAACACCAATTGCTAATCATTTTGAAAAAAAAATAACTGAAAAAACAAACAAATAAACAGACGTTAATAATCACGGATATCTTTATTCTTTTACTGAACTTTCAAGATTTTTAGATAACTGTTGATCCATGGCATTGGCCGCCTTTCTTCCATCGCCCATAGCTAAGATAACGGTAGCCCCACCTCTAACGATATCACCGCCGGCAAACATAAAAGGAACCGACGTTTGAAGGCTCTCCTGATCTACTTCCAAAGTACGCCACGAAGTAGTCTTCAAATCAGGCATAGACTGGGGTATCAAAGGATTAGGTGCCACTCCAACGCTTACTACAACAGTATCAACGTCCAACAAATATTCATCCCCTTCAACAGGAATTGGTCGTCGCCTCCCACTGGCATCAGGTTCACCCAATTTCATACGCTGAACTCTTATTTGGCGCACATACCCTTTGTTATCACCTAAATATTCAATGGGATTCTGAAGCGTCAAAAATTCAACCCCTTCTTCTTTCGCATGTTTGATTTCTTCAACACGGGCCGGCATCTCCTCTTCTGAGCGACGGTAAATAATCATAGCTTTTTCAGCTCCTAAGCGAAGAGCGGTACGTACGGAATCCATGGCCGTATTTCCTCCGCCAATAACCGCCACTCTTTTCCCTTTCAGAATCGGGGTATCACTATCTTCTTTATTAGCCTCCATTAGATTAACCCGGGTTAAATATTCGTTAGAACTCAAAATGCCAACTAAATTCTCTCCGGGGATACCCATGAATCTAGGCAAACCGGCACCACTACCCACAAAAAAACCTTCGAACCCCTCCTGTTTAAGCTCTTCAATGGTAGCGGTTTTTCCAACAATGAAATTGGTTTCAAATTTTACTCCCAGTTTTTTTAGACTCTCAATTTCAACATCAACAATGTTGTTGGGAAGGCGAAATTCCGGGATTCCATATTTTAAAACTCCGCCGATTTCATGAAGTGCCTCAAAAACGGTAACATCATAACCACGTTTAGCCATTTCCCCTGCAAAAGACAATCCTGCCGGTCCGGAACCTATGCAAGCAATTTTCTTATTTTTAGAAGCAGCCTTCTTAGGAATGGATATGTTACCTGTCTCTCTTTCGTAGTCGGCGGCAAATCTTTCAAGGTAGCCAATAGCAACAGCCGGCTTTTTTAATTTGCGCGTATAAAAACAATTGGCTTCACACTGCTTTTCTTGTGGACAAACCCTTCCACAAACAGCAGGTAATGAGCTGGTTTCCTTCAAAACACGGGCAGCCTCCAGAAATTCTCCACGTTCTATATTTTTAATAAATTTAGGAATATTAATACCCACCGGACACCCCTCAATACAAGTAGGCGTTGGACAATCAAGACATCTGGAAGCTTCAGTCATAGCTGCTTCGGAAGTCAAACCCCGGTTAACCTCCATAAAGGAGCGACGCCGTTCCGAAGGGTCGGCTTCGGGCATTTTTACCCTTTCAATAGAAGTTCTATCCTTATTTTTAATTTTTTTTCTTAACTCTATACGCCAGGTAGTTTCACGTTCCTGTTTCAATATATTTGCTTTATCCATGATAAATTTCAACTTTTATTGTTGCATTCTGTTGTACCTTTCATAAGCATTTTTTTCAAAATCCTTGTACCCGTTAAGTCGCAAAAGCATCTCATCAAAATCTACTTTATGAGCATCAAACTCAGGTCCATCCACACAAACAAATTTTGTTTTCCCATCAACGGTGACTCTGCAAGCACCACACATACCAGTCCCATCAACCATAATGGTATTAAGGCTTGCAATAGATGGGATACCATGTTTCCGAGTTACCTCAGCAGCAAATTTCATCATTATAGCCGGGCCAATTATTACCGCTTCATCAATTTTTTCCCGAGCTATTACTTTTTCCATTCCTTCAGTAATAAGGCCTTTTTCGCCATAAGAGCCATCATCGGTCATGATGAGCACATCATCAGAATATTCCCGAATTTGCTTTTCCAGAATAATCAAGTCTTTAGTACGTGCTGCAAGTACTGAAACCACTTTATTCCCGGCTTTTTTAAAAGCTTCGACAATGGGTAATAAAGGTGCAACTCCAACTCCGCCGCCACAAGCCAAAACCGTTCCCACCTTTTTTACATCGGTAGCTTGACCCAATGGACCCACCAGGTCTGCCACACATTCTCCCGGTTCCAGGTCAGTAAGCTTCTTAGAAGTAACTCCGACGCGCTGGACAACCAGAGTAATAGTACCCTTGTCTACATCGGCCGAGGAAATGGTAAGAGGTATGCGTTCCCCTTTTTTATCCACCCGTACAATTACAAAGTGGCCGGCACGCCGTGCTTTTGCAATTCGAGGTGCCTCAACCTCCAAACAGACAACATTTTCTGAAAAAAACTCTTTTCTGACAACTTTATTCATCCGTATAAATATTATTTAAGTTATTGGTTGGATGGAACTCGCATGGCTTAAGTTTATACATGTTCTTATTGTGGAAAACATTCTTGCCATGCTCGTTGCATTAGTATATAATTTACTTAACTTATTGGTCTAATGGGACTTAAAATTAGGCATTAGTGGTTAGTCATTAGTCATTAGTCATTTAACACTAACCACTTGTTGACTAATGACTAATCACTAATGACTATTGACTTCTTCTGCCTTCTGCCTGTGCACCTCTGCATCATTAATTTTTTTTACACGACAAATTATTGCTACAACAAAACAAACAATAGTTTAGTACAAAGTTTCGAATTCAATAATGAAATCGTAAAAGACTTCAAATAGAAAATGATTTGACCTTCCAAAAACTCGAACAAAAGTAATAATATCCTTTGTTGAAGACAATGTTAGAGAAATACTTGAACTAATTTACAATGCATAAAAATAAGAAAAATAAAAATCCTTTACTGGGAATAGAACGAGATATAAATTTATTCAAATGAATATCACTAAAAGAAAAAGTTAGTTTACCTTTTCACTAAGCAGGTATCATATAGTAAAAGAGTAAATTGAAAAAAAGAAATCAGAAAAGTTAAATAAAAGAAGAAATTAACCGAAGAATTCAGGACATTGGCGAGTCCCAATCTTCATAGAAATCAAACTCATTATCCTCCTCTTCATCCGGAATGGACCTCTTTTGCGGCCCTTCTTTTCTAAAAACCATCGCCACAATCATCCCGGCCAAAGCACCCCAAAGATGTGCTTCCCACGAATATTCAACTTGCCATTTCATTGGAATTAATCCCCAAAAAAGGCCTCCATATAAAAATGTCACCAAAAGTGAAACTGCGATTAAGGGGACATAATTGCGAATAATGCCACTAAAAAAAAGGAAAGAAGCCAAGCCATATACCAGGCCACTGGCGCCTATATGCCAGGCATCTCTGGCGCCAAACCAAAGCCAGACACCTGATAATAAATAAATCCAAATAAAAACTTTTAAGGCGATATCGCTGTACACATAAAATAATACGCTTCCCAAGACAAGGAACGGTCCCGCATTGGCAGCCCAATGCCCCCAGTCGGCATGAATAAAAGGAGCGGTTATAATTCCCGGCAATCCCTCCAAGGACAAAGGCTTCACCCCAAGAAAATGCCAATCCCCATTTTCCAGAGACTCCACCAAACGAACAGTAAACATCAAGAAAAGGATAAATAACGGAAATACCGTACTATATAATATCCGCTTTCTTTCAAATTTCAAATCATCATGCATTCATCAGTATAAAATTAATCAAATTTAATCTAATGGAACTTAATATTAGTTTTTAGTGATTAGTTCATTTGTCATTAGTTATTTAACACTAACCACTTGTTGACTAATGACTAATATTGACTTCTTCTGCCTTCTGCCTGTGCACTTCTGCATCAATTTATTAGTCAATTGACCCTATGCAATAAAAACTTTAATTCACTGGAAAAGCTCTTAATATCTTCTTCAGAGGTATCAAAGGAGGTCATCCACCTTACTTCGTTACGCACTTCATCCCATATATAGAAAAAATATTTGTTCTGCAGTGGTTCAATTATATAAGGTGGGATAATAGCAAAAACACTATTGGCTTGTACCTTCTGTGTGATTTGCACACCTTCAATAAGTTCCAACTCGTTTGCCAATAAATTGGCCATTCGATTGGCATGCGCAGCATTTTTTCGCCACAATTCATCTTTAAAATAGGCTTCATATTGCGCTGCAATAAACCTCATCTTGGAATGCAGCTGAGTTGTTTGCTTTCGAATATATTTAACGTTTGCCACCAAATCAGGATTAAAGAACACAACGGCTTCGCCAAACATCAAACCGTTTTTTGTTCCACCAAACGACAGTACATCAACCCCTACATCAGTAGTAAGATTTTTTAAACTACATCCCAAAGCAGCTGCAGCATTTCCTATACGTGCTCCATCCATATGTAATAAAAGCCCTTTACTATGGACAAATTCTGCTAATGTTTTTAATTCATCCAATGAATATAAAGTTCCTAACTCAGTAACCTGAGAAATGGAAACAACGCCTGGCTGTGCATGATGCTCGAAACCGAAACCATGCAAGTGCGTTTCTAAAAGTTGTGGGGTTAATTTCCCATCAGGAGATTTTACGGTTAATATTTTACAACCGGTATGTTTTTCGGGGGCACCACATTCATCAACATGGATATGTGCAGTTTCGGCACAAATAATTGAGTTAAAAGGTTGCGTCATTGCTTGAAGTGCCACAACATTGGCACCAGTGCCATTATATACAAAAAAAACAGCAACGTCGGGACCAAAAATATTTTGGAATAGCTTTTCAACACGAGCGGTTACCTCGTCACCACCATAACCGACCGCATGTTCTTTATTAACTTCTGTCAAAGCCTTCATGATCTCGGGATGAACACCCGAATTATTATCGCTTGCAAAACCTTTCATCCGTATAAATTTTACTTACTTTATTGATATATTGCTTCTTAAAAGTAGTCATTAGTGTTTAGTCATTAGTCACTTGTCCATTAGCACTAATGACTGTTGACTAATGACTATTGACTTCTTCTGCCTTCTGCCTGTTCACTTCTGCCTCAGCATCACTTAACCTTTTGTTGTCAAGGCTGCCGGATTGGTTTAATTTCTTTTTTATCTTCTTGCATGAAAAACCAGCAAGGGGGTAGTTGAATGGAACAACATTTTCTTTCCCAACCCCTGACTAAACATTCGGGAAAAAATATTTCGCCGACGAGTAGTAAGACTAATAATATCGATATGTTTGTCACGAACATATTTTTCGATTCCCACCTCAAAATCCTCATTTTCAATAATATCAAAATCAATTTGAGTATTGGGGAATTTTTCTGCAGCAAATTTTTTGAGTCCGTCCAATTTTAAATGATTCCATTTCCCTGTACTTTTTTCACAGACATGTGCTAAATTAATAGAAACGGCCAAAGGTTTAACCAATTTCTCGAGCTTATCTAAGGCAACGAAATCTGATTCCTCAAAGTTAGTGGCATACAATACTTTTTTCAATTCATCAATACCTTTGTATTCAAAATCTTCCGGAACAGCAAGGACGGGAACACGAGCACTTTCCATTACTTCGGCGGTAACAGAACCTATTAAATCAGAGGCTTTCCGGTCTTTACCTCGGGTTCCCATAATAATAACGGTAGGCTCGTATTCATCACTAAAACGAATAATTTCGTCCTCGGCAACTCCGCGGAGTAATTTACTACGAATGGTTACATTATCAATTCCTTTGTCTTTTTTCCGAGTTTTTAAATGTGTTAAAAACTCTCTCATTTCATCTTTGGCTTTGGCCTCCAGGTCGACCATTAGCTCATCCATACTGGTATCGTACACATAGGCCTCTGCAAATGGAAGAGTATTGATAATAGGATTATAAAATACATGCAAAACGGTTAATTCTGCATCTAGTCGGGCCGCCCAATCGAGGGCCATTTCAGCTGCTTTGGTCGAATAATCGCTATAGTCGACCGGCAATAAAACGCGAGCCTTAGGCGGCCTTCCCCGTTTCTTTTCTTCTACTTTTAAGAGCTCGGGCTTTTCAATTTCTTCCATAATTTTTATGGCTCTTTCAAGATCCTGTTCCCGTATTCTGATTTTAACCCCGTCGGAAATAGCAGCCTGAATCAGGTTTACATTTTCCAGGAAGCACTCAATGCCCTCATTATTTAACAAAGAGCGTATTATTTCGGCATGCTCGTAAGTGCGTGTTGCCAATGTTATTATTTTTTGCTCTTCCATTTTTATATTTAATTAATTAATTGTTCTGATGAAGCCATGACATTTTGTGCTATGTGATAGAGTTAGAATGTTCACAACCTTGTTAACCCCATCTTTGGTTTTATCTGCCAACTCCCCTTTCACCTCCAAATCTCTCATCTATCAGCACCTTTAAAATAATAAAAAAAAATCAAAACATATAGCCCAAACGATAAATGAATTAGTTTTTATGATGTATATCTTGGGGTTACCAAGTTCAAATTATTAAATTAAACACTGTAAGCATATTGTTCGAAAATTATTTAAAACTCAATAAAATTAATCGGTTGAAAAGAGACTTACGCCCCATCGAGCCGAGAAACGTCGAACACGCCCTTAATATTATTAATTTTTCGCATTAACAAATTAAGAGATTGCTTATTATCAACAAAAACAGAGAGCCTTCCTTCAAAAACTCCATCATTGGACTCCACGTTTATAGAACGTATTTTAAGTCCCATATCTTTAGAAACAACCTGCGTAATGTTTGTTACAATGCCTATATTATCTTCGCCGGTAATTTTCAATGATGCCAGATAAGACCCACCTGTTTCTCCCGTCCAACGAGCTGGGACAATGCGGTATCCATATTTTTCCCGCAGATCAGGGGCATTAGGACAATTGGTTCGATGGATACGAATTCCCCCTCCAACAGATACGAAACCAAAGATATCATCACCCTGAATAGGATTGCAACATTTAGCAAGTTGAAAATTAATGTTATTCAAGTCTTTATCAATGAGCAAAACATCATGCACTTTTTCTTCATCTTGCTCTATCAGAGGCACAAAATTTTCGGCACTACGTAACCCTTGTTGCTGGTCCGTTTGCTCCTTCTCTTTTTCTCGGTCTTTAAGGATAAATTCCTTTATTTCAACGGCATCCAGTTTGTCTTTCGCAATATCACAAAAGAAGTCATGGACCGATTTATACCTGAAATGCTTAACTAATTGCCCTATCAATTGATCGGTAAGCTCCATTTTCCAGTTTTTGAGCCTCCGTACCAACATCTCCCGACCAATTTCGGCCTCTTTAAATTCGATATCCCGCAAAGCCTGTTTTAACTTTGTACGGGCACGGGATGTTGACACAATATTTAACCAATCTCTTTTAGGCTCCTGATTAGAAGAGGTCAAGACTTCTACCTGATCGCCGTTTTTAAGCTCATATTTAAGCGGTACATTTTTCTGGTTAACTTTAGCACCCACACATTTTTTCCCTACTTCGGAATGGATATCGAAGGCGAAGTCCAGGACCGTTGCACCTTTAGGCAGACGGCGTAAATCACCTTTAGGGGTAAAGACAAACACCTCTTCATCATAAAGATTTAATTTGAAATCATCAATAAAATCGGAGACGTTAGCTTCAGGATTTTCAAGAATTTCCCTAACATTATTCAACCATTGGTCCAGGCCCTTTTCACTTTTAATACCTTTATAGCGCCAATGTGCGGCTAAACCTTTTTCGGCAATTTCATCCATTCTTTTCGTACGGATTTGCACTTCCACCCACTTATGATTAGGGCCTAAAACAGTGGTATGGAGCGATTCATAACCATTACTTTTCGGGACCGAAAGCCAGTCACGCAACCGGCTGGGGTTAGGTTGATACTTGTCGGTAACAATAGAGTACACTTTCCAACACTCAGCTTTCTCGTTTTTGAGGTCGGTATCAATAATGACTCTGATGGCAAATAAATCATAGACCTGCTCAAATTCCACATTTTGTTTCCTCATTTTATTATAAATGGAATTTATGGTCTTAGTACGGCCTTTAATTTCGCACTTAATACCCTGTTCCGCCAATTCTTTTTTAAGAGGTGCTATAAATTCCTTTATGTAGCGATCCCTGGCTCGTTTGGTTTCATTTAATTTCCTGGCAATAAATTTGTACATCTCCCTGTTGGTATATTTCATCACCAGGTCTTCCATTTCCGACTTAATGTTATAAAGACCGAGACGATGAGCCATGGGAGCATATAAATAGGAAACTTCTGAACAAATTCTAATTTGACTTTCTCTATCGTACCTATCAAGGGTACGCATGGTACGTAAACGGTCGGCAATGATAATGAGAATTACTCTAACATCTTGAGCAAAAGTCAATAATAATTTCCTAAAGTTTTCTGACCGAATAGCCGGATTGCGATTATATAATTCAGCAACATTCGACAACCCCTCCATAATCATTACCACATGGTCATCAAACTGTTGTTTGATTTCTTCCAGAGTAATTTCACCGTTACGAAGCACATCATAAAGCAATGAACACATAAGTGAGGTACGCCCCAGTCCTATCTCTTCAACAACAATACGAGCAATTTCAAGTGAATGCAAAAGTGCAGGAGTTCCGGATACACGTCGAATATTCTTCCCTTTTCTCAAAGATATATCAATGGCCTCACGAATCATTTTCACCTCTTCGGGTTTCACGATGCCTTCGGATGCTTTTAGTAAAGCTTTATAGCTTTTCAATATTTCATATCTTTCCTGAGAAGTAACAGGTTTATTCAAATCATGCATAACATATCTTCTTTTTTAAAGGTAAAGATAAAACAATCCCTTAATGGTTCGGATCAAAATAATGTTAAACTCATTTTATTCCCAAACCCATACAATATAAAAACCCAATATTCTAATTTTTTATACTGACATATTCTTTATGGTTGGTATCAAATTTGTATGAAACATGCTAAAAAATTGTCATGTTTTTGACCCGACATTTTATCAGAGCTGTTCAAAAATATAAAACACATACTTTCATATATGGCTAAAAGTAGTCAAATAAAATTATTGAACAGAATTATTTCACCAGTATAAATTAATTTACCTCATAGGACTTATGAGACTCACAGAGCTTAAGTTAATACATGTGCTTGTTGTATTTAACCTTACTTGATCGTGTGATCGTGTCCGTTTCATCCAAATCAGAAAAGTTGGGGATTAAAATAAAACAATCAGTTACTGAGCGATACATTTCGGATATAAATCTGAAAATTGCAGGTTTAGCGGCATTATCGGCAATTTCATCGAAAAAATTCCTGAAAAACTTTATTATATTTAGTATTTTTAAAACGTGAAGTTCATATGCACAATTAGGAAAAGAAAATTGCATCCAGAAATAAATAAGAATTAAATATATCATGATGGTTTGGCATATATTTTATAGAGCATAAGAAGAAAGAAACAGGCAGGCGAGTAAATGAGGTAGAACCCTTAGCCAATTGACCATTTGGGCAGTTATGGGTGACTGATTAATTTAGAATAATCTTTTCCATCAATTAGAACCAGAAAGCAACATTTATAATGCCATTAAGCCAATGAATAACCAAATTCATGTGTGTATATAAAAACATCATCTAATTTTAACAATAATAAAGAATTGAATATTAAAGAAAATAGTCTGGTTGACTAATCCAATATTTTTACCTATATTTAAATGATTGAATAACAAACCCTTAAAAACCAATTTAATATGAAAAGTACAGGATTCTTTTTAGGCGGACTGCTATTGGGTGCTGCAGTAGGAACAGCATTGGCTTTGCTCTATGCTCCACAAACGGGTGAAGATGCACGCCGTCAAATAAAAATAAAAATCGCTGAACTCGAAAAAGAACTGGACCAAATGCGAGCAAAACTCAAAGAAAAAGGTGGGGAGATGAAAGAAGAAGCCAGAAAAAGAATTCAAGAGTTAGAAAAACGCATCGAAAAGTTAATGGAAGAATACCAAAAGGCTCCCGAAACCGCTTCTTAATCTTTTTAATTTTACAGAACATTAGATTCAATCAAAACCTCTGTGCTTTGTTGATTATTAGAAAATTTTCTAACAACAACATCAACAAGGCACAGAGGGAATTTTTTCAATTTGATCTGAGCATATGATCAAATGAATTTCACAAAGTTTCTCTTAAATTTATGTATGTTCGTTTTGTGAAATAAATGTTGATTTTTGTTTCACTTTTACTGTTTTTGTTGGATAGCAACCAGCCAATTAAAGGATAAAAACTACTGATACTCAAAATCAAATTAGCATTGCATAAATTAATTCCAATGGTTATCCGATCACGTTAATAAAAAACAACCAATCATCAAAATTGCCAAAAAAAGTTTTTTCGTCATTTGGTGCCAACCATTATTTTAATAAACAGCAAAAACCAATAAAATAGTCGAAGAAATTTATTATAATTTTCTAATATTAAAATAGATGAAAGAAAATATCACTCGAGAGCTGGAAGACATAAAAAAAGAAGTAGAAGAGTATGTGCAGTTACGCATTGACCTAACAAAGCTTCATATAGCGGGTGAATTGTCACGCTTTTTTTCGGGGATAATGGCTAAAACCGTTTTGCTGTATCTTTTCTTTTTTGTTTTTATGTTTTTTTCTCTGGCTGCTGCTGTTTTATTAGGGGAACAAATAGGTTCATATGCATTAGGTTTTATTCTTACCGGAATGTTATTTCTGGTAGTTGCCATAATATTTTGGACACTTCGAAAAAAAATCATTGAGCGTCATGTAGTTCAACGATTCATAGAGTTAATGTTTCCAAAATTTAACAATGATGATGAAGAATAAAAAGAAACGAAAAAACGATTACCGACATATTAAGAGCTATAAGGATCTTTGCCACGAAAAGATGCATTTGGCTTATCGAACCCGCTACACTGAAAAACAATTACAAATAAAGTTTCTGGAACTGGGTTACTCGCTTCATCCAGCCCGTTTGATTCCCAACTTATTGGTAGAATGGGCACGCCCAATGCTTTGGGACTTTTTATCCCGCGTTAAAAGTTATCTATTTGGTACAAAGCGTAAATCCCACCAAAAACAAACTTCAAAAGATAAGGATGAATAACACCTCCACACTTTTTGCGCAAAAAAACTAAATTTGCTCTCTGATATCCATTTTTAATTAAACCGAAAACCATCAATATATGGAGAAGGAGGCTGCCCGCAAGCGCATTGAACTATTGAGAGAAGAACTCAATTACCATAACTATAAATACTACATTGAGAATCAACCCGAGATATCAGATCTGGAGTTTGATCAAAAGATGCAAGAGCTGGCGGATCTGGAAAAACAATATCCCGAATTTGTGGACCCAAGCAGTCCTACCATGCGTGTGGGTAGTGATCTCTCAGAGGAGTTTGAACAAGTACCCCACAAATACCCAATGCTATCGTTGGGCAATACTTATTCGGAAGAAGAATTACTGGATTTTCACAACCGTTTATTGCGGCTGGTTGGCAACAATTTCAGTTATGTTTGTGAATTGAAATATGATGGAACTTCCATCAGTTTGACATATGTCAACGGCGTATTACAACGGGCCGTTACACGAGGTGACGGAACCGTTGGTGATGATGTTACCCGAAATGTACGCACCATTCGCTCAGTTCCACTCAAGCTACATGGAGATTATCCTTCAGAATTTGAAATACGGGGCGAAATTTTTCTGCCTGTAAAAGAATTTGAATGGCTCAATGATGAAAGAGCTAAAGCCGGAGAGCCACCCTTTGCCAACCCACGCAATGCCGCTGCTGGCTCGCTTAAACTACAAAATAGTGCATTGGTAGCCAAAAGGCCTCTCGATTGTTACCTTTATTATATGTTAGGCGAAGAACTACCTACCAACAGCCATTATGACAACCTGATGAAGGCCAAATCGTGGGGACTAAAGATATCTCCGCACATGAAAAGGTGTCAATCAATTGAAGAAGTATTTGATTTCATTAAATACTGGGATAAGGAACGCCACAACCTGCCCTTTGAAATCGACGGAGCTGTTATAAAGGTAGATAACATAAATATACAAAATCAATTAGGCAATACCGCCAAATCACCCCGATGGGCCATAGCTTACAAGTTTAAAGCGGAACAAGTACAAACCCGATTATTATCCATTGATTTTCAGGTAGGACGAACGGGTGCAGTAACTCCCGTCGCCAATCTGGAGCCGGTACAACTGGCCGGAACCATTGTTAAACGTGCTTCTCTGCACAATGCAGACATTATTTCGGAATTGGGCTTACATATCAACGATACGGTTATCGTGGAAAAAGGTGGGGAAATTATTCCCAAAATTACAGGTGTAGTCCCCGAAAAACGACCCCATCAAAGTGAAGCGGTTGAATTCATCAAAAATTGTCCTGCGTGTGGATCGCCCCTTATGCGAATCGAAGGCGAAGCGGCACACTATTGCTCTAATTCGGCCAACTGCCCGCCACAAATCAAAGGAAAAATAGAGCACTTCATATCCCGGCGAGCCATGAATATCGACGGACTGGGAAGCGAAACCATTAATTTGCTTTACAACCAGAATCTGGTAAAAACCATTTCAGATTTATACCGACTTCGCCCCTCACAATTAATTCCCCTTGAACGACTTGGAGAAAAATCTGCCCGCAATATCATTAACAGTATTGAGGCCTCCAAAAACGTTCCATGGCCTCGCGTTCTTTATGGCCTGGGCATCCGTTTTGTTGGTGAAACGGTAGCCAAAAAATTGGCCGAAGCTTTTCCCTCTGTTGATCAACTGATGTCAGCAACAAAAGAGCAATTGATGGCGGTGGATGAAATCGGGGAGAAAATTGCCGAGAGCGTTATTGCATTTTTTAAGGATGAAGGAAACAGAAATTTGATTGAAGAATTAAAACAATTTGGTCTTAAACTTGAAGGAATAGAACCAAATCAATCGTTGATATCTACAAAACTTGAAGGAAAAAATATTGTTATTAGTGGTACTTTCTCAAAATATTCACGTGATGAGCTCAAACAAATGATTGCAGCCCATGGAGGGAAAAATACCAGTTCGGTAACGGGGAAAACCGACATTTTAGTGGCAGGCGAAAAAACAGGACCTGCCAAGCTACAAAAAGCAAAATCGTTAGGCATCACCATTTTAACCGAAGAGCAATTTCTTGAACTTATTGAAAAATAAAATCTCGTGATACTATTAAAAAAACAAAGAGAAATCATAGGATCCTACCTGTTAAGGAAAAAGGTAAAAAAACAACAGCGTACTGTTCAATTAAAAAAAATCGATGATTGGGAAAAAGTCGGCATATTTTTTGATATTTCATCGAAACAAAATAGAACAACGGTAAGAGAATTAATAAAAAAATTACAGGCAAAAGGCAAGCAAGTTCAAGCTTTAGGATTTATTGAAACACCCCAAACGGAAGAAAATTTAATAAGCGATAAAACCATTTATTATTCCACACTTTTGGATTTCAGCTATTTTTTTCTTCCCAAAAAAGAGGAGGTAGTATCATTTGTATCGGATAAAATGGATGTACTTTTGGTTTTTACCACCCAATACAGTTTCGCAGCCGAAGCTGTTGTAAAGCTTTCAAAAGCAAATCTTAAAGTAGGCTTTTCAGGAATTTTCGACAACGATATGGACATTACATTTGAAATATCCGAGCCCACTCCTGAAAAACTCGTGGAACAAATTGAACGATATCTATGTTAGAAACCTTTAACCCCAAACAAATATCAACAAACCACCTAATTTACCATAATTTGTAAATATGAAAAATATGAAACCTTCAATCTATCTTTTTGCCCTGGTATCGATTACAGTAATGTTGCAAAGTTGTGCCACACGCAAAGTGGAACGTATTGATACCGAAGAAATAATAGATTTAAGCGGTCGTTGGAATGACACCGACTCCAGAATGGTGGCAGAAGCCATGGTAGAGCAAGTGCTTAATGGCCAATGGTTGCCCAATTTTCAGGAGAAACATGAAGGCCGGAAACCGGTTGTAATTGTTGGACTGGTTTATAACAAGTCGCACGAACATATCGAAGCCGAAACCTTCATTAAAGATGTAGAACGCGCTTTCATCAATTCGGGCAAAGTACGATTAGTCCAAGCCGGCGATAAAAGAGAGGAGCTTCGCAAAGAGAGGGCTGCCCAACAAGACTTTGCCTCTCCCGAAACCATGAAGGCCTGGGGAAAAGAACTGGGCGCCGATTTTATGCTTAACGGTGATATCTCATCAACCGTTGATACCTACAAACGGGAAAGAGTCAATTACTACCAGGTCAATCTTGAACTCACGGACATTGAAACCAGTGAAGTTGTATGGATTGGCGATAAAAAAATCAGGAAATACATCAAAAACTAATTCTGATATAATAACTGGCAGAATTGAATTTCAATAATTTCTCTCTCTTTATGAATCGATATCTGAAGGTTATATTTTCTGTTGCGCTGGTAGCTATTATTGCTGCCTGCGCTACTTTTTATCAAAAAACCTATCAGATACAGGAAAATATTGCCAGAGGGCAATTCGAAAAGGCTGATAAACTCCTGGAAAAAGATACCAAATGGGCCCAGAACAACAACCGGGTTCTCTATTTTATGAACCGGGGCGTGGTAGCTTACATGATGGGTGATTACTCCAAAAGCATCGATTATTTTAATCAAGCCGATTATTATATTGATGATTATTCGAAACAATTTGGATGGGAAGCCTTGTCGCTGGTTTCAAATCCTATGGTTAAACCCTACCGCCCGGAAGATTTCGAAGCCATAATGGTACATTTTTACAAGGCCCTTAACTTTATTGCGTTAAACGATCTGGAAGGTGCACTGGTAGAAGCACGGCGCGTTAACATTCGTCTTCAACAATTGAATGACAAGTACAAAGATCACAAAAATAAATACCAGCATGATGCTTTTGCCCATAACCTGATGGGTATGATTTATGAGGCTGCCAGGGATTACAACAATGCCTTTATTGCCTACCGAAACGCTTTAGAGGTTTATGAAAATGATTATACCAAATTGTTTGGGATAACCCCACCCCTGCAGTTGAAGAAAGATTTATTACGAACGGCAAAGCTTTCCGGCTTTCCGGAAGAGGTTGCTCGTTACGAACAGTTGTTTGGAATAAAAGTTCCAGATGGACCTAAAAAAGAGGAAGGGCAATTGTTGCTATTTTGGCTTAATGGCATGGGACCCGTAAAATCGGAGTGGTTCATCACCATAACAAATTTCGGTTTTAATAATGGCTATGTGGCACTGGGTAATCCTGAATTGGGCCTTAATTTTTCTTATCAAGCCACCTTGCTAACGCCGCGCGAAAGAACTGCTTTTAAAAATCTCTCATTTTTCAGTGTTGCCTTTCCTAAATATGTGGAACGACCTCCTGTTTTTCGAGCCGGGAAGGTCATAATTAACGATACTATAATACCTTTCGAAAAAGCTCAGGATATCAACAAAATAGCGTTTCAGTGCTTGCATGACCGAATGTTGCGTGAATTGGGAAACGCTCTGCTGAGAGTGGCAACCAAAAAAGCTATGGAAAAGGCTGTTAATAACGAAAACGAAAATCTTGGAACCATTGTTAGCATTATCAATACTCTTACCGAACGCGCCGACACACGTAACTGGCAATCTCTGCCCTATTCAATTTCTTATACCCGAGTTTATCTACCTGAAGGACAGCATACCATTAACCTCAATTTTGAAGGCGAGTACGTCAATAACAACACCATTGATGTAAACATCAAAGCAGGACAAACTACATTTTATACTTTTCATACTATGAGTAGTAAGACAATGAATTAAGTCTTTTTCGATAAAAAGCAATAAACACTCTTATCGACCGAAATCTAATTTTTGGACAAAAAAGTCTGCATAAACCCCTTAAAGCTTATCATAAATCTCTTAATGCTGCGCATAAACCCCTCAATGCTTATCATAAACCTCTTAAAGCCTCTCATAAACCCCATAATGCTGTGCATAAACCTCTTAATGCTTATCATAAACCCCTTAATGCTGCGCATAAACCTCTTAATGCTTATCATAAACCTCTCAACCCTTATCATAAACCCCTTAATGCTGCGCATAAGAGCATTCACAAAACTATGACCCAAATAAAAAAAATTAAAGGACACAGTTTGATGAACATTTCCGGCAAAAGAGCTTAATTGGCAGACATTCGTATCACCATTGCCATAATATCCTGTTCATTGGGTATTGCTGGATTTTTTAATCAGCAACATCACTTTTCAACAAAAACCTTCCCCACAAAAATCTTTCCCTCATCATTTATCAATCTAATGAAATACAATCCATTCATTAAATCCGGCACTTTAATTTTTCTTTCTTCGGCCGTATAAACTCCCTGAGAAATGAATTGACCGTTTTGCGCGAAAATTTGCCATTGTCCGTTTTGGTGATTATCCAATTCAAAATAAATATAGTTTCTAACAGGGTTAGGCCATAGATTTAAACTACTAATTTTTAGCGCATTTGGAACAAAATCAGGAATATCAGTAAAAAATCCCGGGGGTGCTAATTGGATGTCGCCTAATTCAAAACTTCCTTCACCTTTTTGCCCGGTAATTCCATAATTAACATATAGACGAACTTCCACAATTTCCGCCATATTCCAGGTCGAAACACTGCCTTCAAAAGTGTGTTGATAGATATGGTATTCCTGGTCGTCAACCACTGAAGTAATCTTAAACAAGTCGGATGTGTTAACTTTACCGTTACGGTCTACAAAATCGAACCTCAATACATTCGGCACATCCCCATCCAAAACTCTCAGATTGACTCTTGCTGTTCTATAATCCTCCAGATTAACAATATAATTTAGAGATAAAGAGATGTACGGGTTTTCCAAAGGATTGACGATGGAATAACTAACCTTAACCCCTTTTTGAGAAGGTTCCAATAAAAAGCTATTTCCCCCACTTTGCTCAGGGACTATCCAGGCCGGAGTAATATCATCTTTTAATGCGTCCAAAACCAAAGGGGCTTCTTCAGGAACAAGATAAAGATTGATGGATAAAGGATTGGCTGTTTTTTCTTCACAATCAGAAATCATTTTACATTGCACCATTCCACTTTCACTTCCCCACTCTACCATAACTTCATTGGAATTGTCATCTGAAATAACCTGAACATCCTGGGGAAAAGACCATTGATAAGCAACTCCACTAATTGGGATAACAAAGAAAGTTGCCTCTTCACCAGGTTGTACCTTATCGGGTCCTTTTACAGAGAAATCTGGCAATGTCGATTGATATACCCTAACATAATCAATTTCCATAACTGCCTCGGTAAGGTCAGGGTCAATACCTTGAGCACCTCCCCAATTTCCGCCAATGGCTATGTTCAAAATCAAAAAGAAAGGTTGGTCAAAAGGCCATTCCTTATAAGAAATATGAGGATTAGAAAAAGAAAAAAATTCCACACCATCGACGAACCATGTTATTTTTTCAGGAGTCCATTGAATGCTATAGGTGTGAAATTGAAGATGTGCATCTTCCACCTCTATGGTACCAGTTTTTTGTGTGCCCAAAATGTGATTATATGCTTCGGTATGAATAGAACCATGAATCATTCCCAGGTCATATCCCACATGTTCCATAATGTCTATCTCACCGCTATTGGGCCAACCTCCATAAACTGAATTCTGAGGCATCATCCAGATGGCAGGCCAGGTTCCCACCCCTTGAGGGAGTTTTGCTCTTACCTCAACGGTTCCGTATTTCCATGCGGCCTTTCCAGAAGTTACAAGCCGAGCTGAGGTCCAGGCACCGGAAGAAGATTTCCGAGCATGAATTTTTAATGTTCCGTTGCTAACATATGAATTATCGAGGCTATTGGTATAGGTTTGCAATTCATTGTTTCCCCATCCACCGCCTCCGGTTTCATAGTTCCAATAATCAGGGTTGGGCGCACCCTGATATTCAAATTCATCAGAAAATACCAAATAGGAACAATCTTGTGCCATGCTATTATTGGTAATCCCGGTAAAAAGAGATAACCAAATTACACCGAGAGATATGCCTAACGGTTTTATGAAAGTGTATAACAGGGCTTTTGCATTCATCCTACTTTCTATTTTATTAGTTTAAAATATGATCAGGGCTCACCTTAAAAATAATTCGCCAGCAACGGAAAACCAACTTTATTAGCAATCATCAAATTAATGAAAACCCATTTTGCTTGTGCACTATACTATTTTTATAACACAAATCTTATGCGCGTTATTGATAAACGCGTACAAAATCAACCATCATTTTAGCCGGGAAAATAGCATCATCGACACCATGTAAACCGCCCCAGTTACCTCCTACGGCAACATTCAACAATAGATGAAAGCGTTTGTCGAAAGGCCATTCATCGGGACCAATACCGCTGTTGCGAAAAGTAAATACCTTTTCTTCATCAATAAAAAAGTCAATTTTATCGGCATCCCATTCAATGGCATACAGATGAAATTCAGTTTCGCAATCAGGAACATAGGTGGCTTTGCCTACTTGGGTTCCCAAAGTATGATTAAAAGCTTTTGTATGAACAGTAGTGTAGATGGAATCGGGTTCATATCCCACGTGCTCCATGATATCTATTTCGCCACTTTCAGGCCATCTGCCATATTCCCAATCGGTAGGTAACATCCATATTGCTGGCCAAATACCACGACCACCCGGAACCTTTGCCCTTACTTCTATGCGTCCGTATTTCCAGTCACCCTTTCCTTTGGTGGTAAGTCTTGCCGAAGTATAACCAAAACTGTCCCATGATTCCTTAATGGCGGTTAACTGTAAATGCTGCCCATCCACCCAGGCATTTTTTTTACGGGCAATCGTATAGCATTGAAGTTCATTATTTCCCCATCCATAGGAATTGCCAATGGTGTCGTAATTCCATTTGTTCTCATCCGGTAATCCAACATAATCGAATTCGTCGTTCCATACCAATTCGCCATACTTACTATTGTGACTGGAACACGATATCACTAATACATTAAAAAAAATTAAACAAAACGAAAAACTTCTCCTAAAGTCCATATTTAAAACTGATTTAATCCTCATTATTAAAGTTCATTTTTTTAATGTCAATATTGGCCGATAGTAAGAACCCTATCGGCCAATAATTAATATTTGGCAGGATTTAAAGACGATCTTAATCTTTTAACAAATTTTATTGACCTTCCTCCTATAAACAACCACGGGGAAAAAATTTAAACTAAACACTGAAGAGTATACATAATAAAGCGGTGTCTACAGATCTATTCCAATCTGAATTTTCCCATTAATCCATCGGCTGCATTAGGGGCTATCCAAACATGAAAATCACCGGGCTCAATCACATATCTTCCGTTGGGATGATAAAATCCCAATTGACTGGAATTCAACTCAAAAGTTACCCTTTCACTTTCTCCGGGTTTTAGCGTAATGCGCTTAAAATCTTTCAATTCACGCACAGGGCGAGTATAGGAACCTACCAAATCACGGACATACAACTGAACAATTTCAGTACCTTCTCTTTTTCCCGTATTTGTAATAGTTGCCGAAACCTTTATTACATCCCCAATTTGAATAGTTTTGGCAGATAGGGAAATATCGGAATACTCAAATGTTGTATAGGACAACCCGTAACCAAAGGGGTATAGTGGTTTGAAACCATAATCAAGTGTATGATTGGTATTTCCTAAAGAATGCTGAACCGCTTTAACGGGAATGTCATCGATATAAGTCCATGATGTTGAATCGGCTGGACGTCCCGACATTTTGTGTGCGTAATAGATGGGTACTTGTCCTTCTCCTTTTGGAAAAGTAACGGGCAATTTTGCAGAAGGAACGGCTTCACCAAAAATCAGGTTAACGATCGCAGGCCCTGCCATTGTTCCCGGATGCCATGCATAGAGGATTGCATCAGCTAAATGCCGGGTTTTGTATAGCCCACCCGGGCGACCCGACATCACAACCATGATTAGTGGTTTTCCTTTGGAAGCAGCCAGTTCCAACAATTGGTTCTGGGCACCTACGAAATCGAGTTCTGCCAATGATTTGGCTTCACCCGAAAGGATGGCTTCCTCGCCTACGACGGCCACAACCACATCAGCTTGGGCAATAGCCCTCTCAACCGCTCTAAACCCTTTGGTTGACTTATCGCGGGTATAAGCCAGTCCTTCGGCAAAAAATGTGTTATTGGCACCGTTATATTCATAAAATGCGTCCAGTACAGACTTTGAATCATTTTCATTCCCATCAAAAATCCAGGTCCCTAGCTGTTCATAAGGTTGATCGGCCATAGGCCCTATAAGGGCTACTTTAGTACCTTTCTTCAGAGGTAACAGTTCATTTTTGTTTTTTAACAAGACAATGCTTTCCTCAGCCAATTTCCGGGCTACCTCAAGATGACGAGGATTAACCAGAACAGAGTCGGCCAATGACTCATCCACATAAGGATTATCAAATAAACCAAGACGGAATTTCACTCTTAAAATGCGCCTTACGGCGTCATCAATCCATTCCATTTTTACTTTCCCTTCTTCGACCAAGGCTTTAAGGTGGTTGGCATAAGTTCGACTTGACATTTCCATGTCAACACCGGCAGCAATTCCCAGTTGTGCCGCATGCTTCTCATCAGCAGCAAAACCGTGGTCAATCATTTCCTGAATAGATGCCCAATCGCTCACCACAAAGCCATCAAAGCCCAAATCTTTTTTTAGAATACCTCTTACATTGCGCTGATGACCACTGGCAGGAATACCGTTTATTTCATTAAATGCAGTCATAACGGTGGCAACTCCTGCATTTACTGCTGCACGATAAGGTGGTAAATAAACATTATATAGTTCAATATCCGGAATCATAGTAGTATTGTAATCGCGTCCACCTTCTGCAGCACCATAACCGATGTAATGTTTAGCGCAGGCCGCAATGGTCAAAGGATTTGCCAAATCATCTCCTTGAAAACCCTGAACCATAGCTCTAGCTATCATGGCATTCAATAATGGGTCTTCACCTCCACTTTCAGCGATACGTCCCCAGCGCGGGTCACGACTCACATCAATCATGGGGGCAAAGGTCCAGTTAATACCTTCTGAAGCTGCTTCCTTTGCAGCAATTGAGGCTGCTTCACGAATTAAATCCTCATTCCAGGAAGCTGCCATTCCCAGAGGGATAGGGAAAATAGTTCGGTAACCATGAATTACATCACGCCCAATGATTAATGGTATACCCAGACGGCTTTCCTCAACGGCTATTCGCTGAATTTCGTTAACCTTACCGGCACCAATCAAATTAAGCAGAGAACCAAGCTGCCCTTTTCTAACCGCTTCAATAACCTCTTCTTCGGTACCAAACACACCGGGGTCAACCTGGCACATTTGGCCGATTTTTTCATCCAAAGTCATCTCAGATAATAAAGCCTCAATCTTCTGTTCCATTTCCCCTGAAGATTTGCCGGACGTAGTTTCACCCGAACATCCATAAAAAACAAAAAAAGATAAGAATGCAAAAAAAATCAATCCCTTAAATTTCATACTAAACAAAAATTTTAATTTATATGCCTTATTTTCCCTTAAATCAATTACGCTCAAATACAGCCTTCTAGTCAAAACACTGTAAACACTAACATTTAAACCTATTACAAATTTTATCCAATATTCAATTCAATTTTTTCTATTTCTTAGCACATAATAAAAGAGGGTGTCCCTAAAATCTCCTAAGATCCGGTTCGAAACCTTTAAGTAACATTCACAGAACGTTGCTAATTTTCCTCATGGACTATAAGGCATGTTTCATTTTGAAACAGAAAATTGATGAGTTATCCGAAGGTTTTACCGGACAAAGATCATATTTCAGACACCCTCCAACATAGGTTTTATAGTTGTGCGGATTTAATTCCTTCTATATGAGGACCTGAAAGGTCATCAAAATAAAACTCATGCGTTCCTTCACCATTTCCTGGATTACACATTATGCGAATAACATTGTAATAACCATATCCGTAATCAGAATTTGTTACATCGGTTGTTCCGTCGGCTGCGGTTGCTCCATTAAAGTCAAATTCAACAACTTCCCAAGTATTACTGTTCAGGATAGTGTACCGAGCTTCTACTCCAGTTGTCCAGGCATTTCCTCCCAAATCAGTATTTTCCAGTTTAAGAAGAATTTCTTGTCCGGCTTCGCCATAAACTTTCATTTTAAAAGTGCTTATACTTCTTAAATCGAACCGATAACCGGCCGGCAATTCCATATAAGCGTTGGCCCACTGTTGATTGGTTTTAGAATAAAGAGCAACCATTGCCGATTTGTTGGGATAAACTCTGTCAGGATTATTCACTACGGAAACACTGCAGTCTTGCCCCTGGACAGAAAAGGTCATAACTTCACTAAAATCGTTATACACAATCATTTCATCCAACAAGAAAGGTTCATAGTCGGGATGATTCTCTTCTACATTTATTGTTGTAGAAGAGGAAAGGGTTTCATTGGATGCCACCACGGATACGGTGACGGTATAAGGTGCTGCTCTCATATATGTTTCCGTCAAGGCTTCAGTAAAATCGGAAGTTTCTAATATTGTTCCATTTCCAAAGTCAACAATTACCTTACTAATAGAGATACCCTCGGGCAAAGCAACATTAGTAATACCTACAGCATACTCATTTATATTTCCGGTAGGTGTCACTTCGATTTCATATTCTACCTGAGGTTTAACATATCCTTCTGGAATAAATTTAAGATGCCATGCATTATCGTCGCCCCCTGTTGCCACTAGTTCCAGTTTATTTTCCTCAAGAGTCAAAATCTCATATTTGTTGCCAACAGCCCCCACATCAAAAATTGGGAAAATGGGCCCGTCGGGAGAACTTAAAATAAGATTCCATCCTCCATCGTCCGTTTCTTCCAATGACCAAGTAGCTTGCCCGGGCATGAAATCAACTTTCCAGTCCCCTTCTCTTTCTTCCTGGTTACTATAAGCAGCATTGTCCTTTTGAAAACTCTTCACATAACTTTCGCCATGGTTTTCAAGAATAAATTCAAATCCTATTAGTTTAAATGTCATTTTATCATCATAAAGAACTCCCACCCCTTGTTTTTCTAGAGGTGTTGCTGCCCACCACTCCAGACCATCAGAACCGGCAGGACCGACGCCAATATGACCAGCAGCCAAACTATCCAGCACCCAGGTTTTACCGTCCAAGGCATCAACACCACCTGAAAGGAGCTTCATTTCATCACTTTCTAGAAAAGCGTAATCGGTATTCTCAGTGGTCAAAGTTTTTGTAATACTGGCAGATCCGCCTTTTGTTGCAAGCGTCATGGTAATTTCATGGTCACCGGGGAGTGGAAATCTTTGAGTTACCTGATTTCCCACCAAACGAGAGCCATTTATATCCCATGTCGCGATTCCTGTAACAGAAGAGGTGTTTTCAAAAATATAATTAAACTCATCTTCAGAATCTTGGGTAATAGTGAAATCCAACTGACTTTCGTCAGGGGCACTGCCTATATTGGGCACATCATCCTCTTGCGGGTCACATCCCACAAACAACAATGATGTTAAAACTAATATTATTCCAAATTTATACATAGTCATTATGAATTTTAAATTATAAGACGCTCAATTCCAAAACATTTAATATCAATCAATTTTCATATAATAATAAAAGAACAAGCGATAAATTATTTTTCTGCCTAATAACCAGGATTTTGGTTGAGTTTAAATTCCCCCTCAGTTCTGTCGATTTCGGATTGAGGAATAGGCAAATACTTTTTATAAGGCTCCCATGTTCTAACAGATGAATATTCAGGGATATTTTCGGTTAAGACATCGGTATCGCCCCACCGAACTAAATCCCAAAAACGCATACCTTCACCGAGAAATTCACGTCTTCGTTCAAGTTTTATATTTTCTTCTGTTGCAGGAATTGAAACGAAATTATTATTAAGTGCCCGTTTTCTAACCTCGTCCAGGCACCACTGAGCCGTAATACCTCCAACAGGTGCCACACCATGCATTGCTATTAGCTCAGCAGCATTTAACAAAGTTTCGGCATACCGAAAAATCCGAAGATTGTTTTCATAATTCAAGTCAACTGTATAGGGGGCATCATTATATCCTTCTCGGGCGGCATATTTGGCTAAGAATAAACCGGTATTCTGAAACCGTTCAGTATAGGTTCCATCTTCGAATTGGTTTACGGAAGCAGCCAATCGTTCATCACCATCTTCAAAGATGCTTGGAATTTCGGGTCTAACCGGCCCAAACCCCCAACCGCCGACAAAATCGGATTCACCACTTAACAAATCAACACCATTCAACTCATTTGGAGAAATAAAAGCAGGTAGGTTGGTACCATAGCCTTGCCAAGCGGCTCCCCAGTCTTTTCCTTCAGGCAAATGGTTTACTTCAAATATAGATTCGTCGCAAAATTCCCCTTCTCTTACCCAAATAGAAGCATAATTATCCACTAATTTATAGGCCCCACTATTAATTATTTCTACCATATCGGCCAATACTTCACCATACCTACTTTCATCCTGCTGATACATCACAACTCTGGCTTTAAGCATCATGGCCGCAGCCTTTGTCACCCGACCGTCATCAGCATCGTCAACGCTCATGGGTAATTTATCTCCCTCAATTGCATAATCCAAATCCTCGATTAATTCTTCATAAATCTGATCAGCAGTATATTGAGGTGCCATAAAAGGTGCATCAAGGTCTTCCTCGAAATAAGGGATATTACCCCAGAATTTCCAAAGCCAGTGAACATAATAGGCGCGCAAGAAATGGGCTTCGGCACTTAACCTATTTAAATCGTCTTGGGAAACATCCACCGCATTTAGGCAAGCTATAATGGCGTTATTTGCTCGGCTAAGACCACTATAATAAATATTCCATAATCCTTCTGGAAGTTCCAGAGGAGTGGCATCTAACTGCGAAAGACGGTATAATTGAGCTTGATCACCGGCATCCCCACCGCCTTTAAAAATATCATCGGAACGCAAATCAGACATCAAAACGATGCTGTTATACTGATAGTCGGCATAGCTGTCAAATAATAAAATTTGATAAGCCGAAGCGACATTAGCCTCGATAGCTCCGAGAGTGGCATCACCTCCGGCTTCCTGAGAAGCAGTAGGATAGGCTGTCAGGAAATCTTCACCGCAAGAGGATAAACCGACCAAAGCGGTAAGTGCAAATATTTTGAAATATTTAATCATAACAGTATTCATTTTAAGGTTAGAAAGTAATGTTTGCACCAACAGAAATAGTGCGTGCCTGCGGATAAATTCCACGATCGATACCAATAGTAGTATAATCACCAGAAGCTATTTCAGGGTCAAAACCATCATAATCAGTTAAAGTAAGCAGGTTCTCAGCAGAAACATAAATTCTTAATCGGTCTATATTAGCAACTTTTAAAATATTTTGAGGTAAAGTATATCCTAACTGAATATTTTTTAACCGCACATATGAACCGTCTTTAATATACAATTCAGAAGATCTCCAGTTTCCATTTGGATTTTCACGCGTAACACGGGGAATCCAATTGGAAGTTCCTTCACCTACCCATCGATCAAGTATCCATGACGGCCGATTCATTGCCGGGATATCACCTCTTATGGAGTAATCGAAAATATCATTCCCGTAACTACCCTGGAAGAACATTGAAAGGTCAAAATTTTTCCATTCAGCATTAAAATTGAGACCAAAAGTCCAGTCGGGCATTCCCTTCCCAATTTTAGTACGGTCAGCATCTGTTATTTTACCGTCAGGAATGGGATTTCCGTTCTCATCGAAAGCACCAGCAATGTCCAGAAATCTAACATCTCCCGGCTGTGCATTTTGGCCGTACGTTTCATTATACTCAGCCGCTTCGGCTTCATTTTGCAATATTCCACCAACTTTGTAACCATAAAAGAAGGGGAATACTTCACCATTCATTCCTTTAACAAAATCGCCAATACCGGTAGCACCAGCACTTTCATAAATTTGCTCTCCCGACTCATTACCCATGTCAATAAGTTTGTTTTTTAGGTAAGAAGCATTACCACTTATGGTATACTTGAACTCTCCAATATTTCCGTTGTACGTTAATTCAAACTCCAAACCGCTATTTTCCATTTCACCGGCATTAGCTAACGGTGCACCTTTCCCCACATACGAAGGAATTGGTTGCTCCATCAACATACCATTGGTTGTCTTTTTAAAATAATCAAAGCCAAAAATCAAAGCGCTATTGAAAAATCTTGAGTCGAAGCCAATATCAATCTGTTCTGATTCTTCCCATTTAAGGTCGGGATTGGCAATTCGGGAAGGGCTGGCACCATATTGCATGGTAGAATAATCTCCCGAACCAAAATAGTAATTTTGGTTGCCGTCCATTAAAGAAGTATAAGCAAAGTTTCCAATTCTTTCGTTACCATTTTTTCCCCAGCTGGCACGTAGTTTTAAATAAGTAAACCAGTCGGGTCGGCCATCCATAAAAGCTTCGTTGGTAAGATTCCAACCCAGCGAAAACGAAGGAAATACAGCCCACTTATTATTAGGTCCAAAATGAGATGAACCGTCCCGGCGCACTGTGGCCTGAAACATATATTTTTCTTTAAAATTGTAATCAACTCGACCGAAATAAGAGGCCAATGTTTCAGAAGAGAATCCCCCTGTACCACCTGAAACTCTTTCTTCATCCCGGTCTGCTATTGCATAATCGATAACTGCTTTATTGGGATCATTTTCCAAAAGGTCGTAATCGTCGCCATACAATTGACGGAGTTTGTATTCCTGTGCCGATTGTCCAAGCAAGACAGTAAGATTATGAAGGTCATTAAAGCTTTTGGAATAGGTAAGCGTATTTTCAACCTGCCACTTAAATCCCCGATGCATATTTGAATAGACATGACTTTGAGTATAATCTTTGCCTTGAGTGGCCAGAAAATGTTCAAAGGTATATCCATCATTACCCCAAAAAGCCAGGTCAACACCATAACTCGACTTAAATTTAAGTCCTTCAATAATGTCAAGTTCCCCCCAAAATGTTGAAACAAATTTATCTGAATTACCTTCACTACCAGTAGGGGCATCTAACATAGCCACCGGGTTAGCTATTTCCTGAAATCCGGAAGGAGGGATAGAATAAACCCGCCCTTGGTCATCTGTAACAGCAGTAGGATGTTCAGCTAACACTTCTTCGGGATTAGTGGCATAAACAGGAATAGTTGGATTAAAAGCTAAAGCACTACCCAAAACAGAACCATATTCCGAATTAGTTTCAATTCCGGAAGATTTAATCCTTGAATAACCTGCATTAACTCCTACTTTCAAATTTTTCAGGAAACTACGATCTGCTTTAAATACATTATAGATATTATTTGCTCTAATACTGTAACGTTCATAATTGGACCGACCATAATTACCTCCAACAATACCATCTTGTTTGAAGTAACCAAATGAAACAAAATAAGTAGCAACATCACTTCCGCCACTTATGCTTAATTGATGATTTTGAATAGGCGCATCGTAATAAAAGGTTTCATCCTGCCAGTCGGTACCCGCGCCGGCATTAGCAATTTCCTCATCACTATATAAAGGAGCATTGCCATCATTAAGCAACGCCTCATTCATTATAATCATATATTCACGGGCATTTAATACCGAACGCTTTTTCCATGGATTTTGCCAGCCATAAGAGAAATCGTAATTAATTCGGGCATCCCCCGACTTTCCGGATTTGGTAGTCACCAAAATAACACCATTGGCTGCCCGTGCCCCGTAAACTGCTGCAGAAGCCGCATCTTTTAAAATTTCAACCGACTCAATATCGGTTGGATTTAAGAAATCTATTCCACCATCCACTGCCATACCATCTATAATATAAAGTGGTTCACTATTATTTATGGTACCGACACCTCTAATTCTAACTTTAGAGTCAGAACCTGGCTGCCCTGAACTTTGTGTAATTTGTACCCCCGAAACTTTACCTTTTAAAACATCTTCGATACGCGAGGGCGTATTCTTTTCAAGATCTTCCGCAGAAACACTACTAATAGCTGCAGTTACTACACTTTTTTTCTGCACACCATAACCTACAACAACGATCTCTTCAAGGCCAGTTACTTCTTCTTCCATTACAACATTAATAATGCTTTGGTCGGCAATAACCTCTACCGGTTTCATGCCAATAAAAGTAAAGAGCATCGTTGCTCCTTCAGGAAGTGTTAAGGTATAAGTTCCATCTACCAGGGAGATCGTCCCATTAGTAGTACCTTTTTCTACAATACTTACTCCGGGTATGGGATTACCGTCATAAGCCGACGTCACCCGACCAGTAACGGTAATTTGTTGAGCAGACACCAAAATGGTCCACATCAATAAAAAAATTATTCCAATTATTTTTCTCATAACAAAACTGATTTATATGTTTTAATCATGTGCAATATTAAGGGCAAAATGTTAACCAACCCTAATTTTTCACCACATAAAAAACTCATCATTATACATTTTTTAACTCACAAAAAACTCATATATAAACTTCTAATATACTATTCAACAGCTCATTACGAAATCCACACATCAAATTAAATAATTTACAACAACTCATTCTATGTTTTTTTTATGGAACAACAAATAACAAATAATAACATTTACTAAATAGGAGGTTAAAAATGTAGGTTGGTAGTAAGAAGAAAAATCAAAAGCCAAAGCTTTTCTGAAACAACTTTATCGCCGAACAGACCAAATGATAAATATTAATTTCCAAGTCTAGAACAGAAAAATGATAAACTGTAAAAAAACTTCAATAATAGTTTTGTAAAAAAAAATTCATATTATGCACATAATTATTATTTACAAACAGATATCTTTTTCATACCTTGATCAAGATTTGTAAAGTCATGAATATAAAATTGATGACTTTCATGGTCAAACTTATCCAAAGCTAAAAAAAGGCTGTTAGTATTTAACAATCTATTAATTCATTTAAGTAAAATAATAAATTAAAGGAAATGGAAAACATTAAAAACTGGTTCAGTAATCCTGAACAAATCATGGGATTTGTTATTAAGTACGGAGGGCAGCTTCTCATAGCCATTATTACATTAATTGTAGGTTTATGGATCATCTCTCTGTTAATGAAAGGAATGAAAAAATTATTTAGGGCACGGGATATGGATCCCGGTCTTCAGTCATTTCTGTTAAGTGTAAGTAGCATTGCTCTCAAGATAATGCTTATCATTAGTGTGATTTCGATGCTTGGAGTCAAAATGACCTCATTTATTGCGGTATTAGGTGCCGCAGGTTTGGCGATCGGCATGGCATTGAGCGGCTCCCTTCAAAACTTTGCGGGCGGGGTAATGCTTCTGATGTTCAAACCCTTTAAAGTGGGCGACTATATTACTGCTCAGGGCGAATCGGGAACTGTAAGCGAAATCCAGATATTTCACACGATTTTAAAAACACCCGACAACAAAACGGTCATTCTACCCAACGGAGCTCTGTCAACAGGTTCTATGGTAAATTATTCCAAGGAACCACAACGAAGAGTGGACTTCACCTTTGGCATCGGATATGACGATGATATTGACAAAGCAAAAAATCTGATACTTAGCATTATTGAAAAAGACTCTCGTATTCTGAAGGAGCCGGCCCCTTTCATTGGAGTGATAAATCTGGGCGACAGTTCTGTTGACCTCGTAGTACGAGTATGGGCCGAAGCCTCCAACTACTGGGGAATCTTCTTTGACCTTCAGGAAACGGTAAAAAAAGAATTTGATCGTCAGGGAATATCCATTCCTTACCCGCAAACAGACGTGCATCTAATTCAGTCGAAATAAATTATCTACTAAAGAGGGAGAGACACAGAAAAAATTTCTTGTCCTCCTTCTTGTTTATTGCAACGTATTATTTCGGAAAAAATAATCTTTTAGCGAATGGAACGACCAAATCCCGATAAAACGTTTTCAATACAATAACTTGAATAAACTATGGTCATGGGTGATTTATTTAACCCTAAACATATTTAAACTTTATACTCATGAGAATCCACTTAGCATTTCTATCAATTATAGCAATCATTAACATTTCTGCCTTTTCGCAATCCGAACCCGACACCACGCGACACTGGAAGTCAGGTGGAAGTACAGCAATCAATTTTTCACAGGTTTCACTTACCAACTGGGCAGCAGGAGGAGAAAACTCTGTTTCGGGCACCTTCTTGTTTAATGCCTTTATGAATTATACAAAAGGGAAAACCGCATGGGAAAACACCCTAGATGTTGGCTACGGCCTCACAAAACAAGGAGCAGAGAATATGATAAAAACCGAAGACCGGTTTCAACTGGTCTCTAAATATGGTCGTCAAGCCTCAAGGTTTTGGTATTATACAGCATTAGCCGATTTTAAAACACAGCTGGATAAGGGCTACAAGGATCCGCCGGAAAATAGTATTCTTACCTCAAAATTTTTATCACCTGCCTATTTGTTACTTTCTTTGGGTATGGATTACAAACCCAACGATAATTTTTCGCTTTACCTTTCCCCGCTTACAGGAAAATGGACCATTGTTAACGATGATGAGCTCTCTCAACAGGGAGCTTTCGGTGTGGATCCGGGAAAGAACGTCCGCTCCGAATTTGGCGCTTCCCTCAAATCGATCTTTAAAAAAGAAAACATTATTGAAAATGTTGATTTCATGACTCGATTGGATCTATTTTCCAATTACTCCAATAATCCCCAAAATATAGATGTGGAATGGGAAACAAAATTTGATTTTAGAGTAAACAGTTTTCTTTCAGCAAATTTGGGAACCACATTACTTTTTGATGATGATATAAAATACATTACCGATGAAGGCGTGGAACGAGGTGCCCGAATCCAGTTTAAACAATTATTTGGTTTTGGCATCAATTTCAAATTTTAAAGTGCTAACGGATATCGTAAAATTTTCCCATTTTTGAAGTCCGAAATTACCAACGACGGACTTATTTATGAATAGAACACATATTACGAGCCATCAACGCATATTCCCGGCCGAATGGGAACCCCAGGATGCAATTCTGTTGGCATGGCCGCACAAAAATAGCGACTGGGCTCCTCTGTTAGAGGATGTTCAAAAATGCTATTGTGGCATTATAGATGCCATTACTCAATCTCAGGATGTGATATTAATTGTTGATCCTGATGACGAAAGCTTCACCTTATCCTTGTTCAAAAATCCTAAGCGCATATACCCTGTTCCCATATCGACCAATGATACCTGGGCTAGAGACTTTAGTCCTCTAATGGTCTCGGAAAAAGGAAAATACATAGCACTTGATTTCCAATTCAACGGATGGGGATTGAAATTTCCGGCAAACAAAGATAATCTTATAACCCAGAATCTTTTTAAGCACAATATATTTGCTCCGGAAGTTATTCGCCACAACCATCTCAATTTTGTATTGGAAGGAGGCAGTGTAGAATCCAATGGAGCAGGAATAATTCTTACGACATCTCAATGCTTATTATCACCTAACCGTAATGATGCCAGCTCAAAAAAGGAGATCGAAACTATCCTCAAACAGAAACTGGGTGCCGATAGTTTGCTTTGGTTAGATCATGGATATTTGGCAGGCGACGATACCGACAGCCATATTGATACCCTGGCCAGATTTTGCGATACAGAAACCATCGTATACGTTCAAGCCGATGACCCTGATGACGAACACTATGAAGCTTTAACCAGGATGGAAAAGCAACTCTCTCAATTCAAAACTTTACAAGGTCGACCATACAAACTGATACCATTACCAATGGCTGACCCAATTTTTGATGGTAATCAAAGATTACCGGCCACTTATGCCAATTTTTTAATTACCAACCAAACAGTATTGATGCCTTTTTATGGCAGTGATAAAGACCTCATAGCACAAAAAATCTTGCAAGGAGTATTTCCAAGCCGGAAAGTTATTGGCATTGATTGCCGACCGTTAATTCAACAACACGGTTCCTTGCATTGTGTTACCATGCAATTACACCAAGGAGTTGTTAATAAAAAGATTCTGAATTCTGATATCGAAAAATAAAAGAAGTTAATATGTTAAAGCTAGGATTAGTTCAACAAAAAAATACGAAAAATACAGAAGACAACATAAAACGCCTGGAACAAAGTATTCGTGAGCTGGCAAAACAAGGAGCAGAACTCATCGTATTGCAAGAACTTCACAATACGCTGTATTTTTGTCAAACCGAGGACACAAAAAATTTTGATTTGGCTGAAAGTATTCCAGGACCATCGACAAACCGTTTTGGGAAACTAGCTGCAGAACTGAAGGTTGTATTAGTAACCTCTCTTTTCGAAAAACGAGCACCGGGCCTTTACCACAATACGGCTGTAGTACTGGAACGAGACGGATCAATTGCAGGCAAATACCGAAAGATGCACATTCCTGATGACCCTGCCTATTATGAGAAGTTTTATTTTACACCGGGTGATTTAGACTTTAAACCTATCAGTACCAGCGTGGGACGTTTAGGTATCCTGGTATGCTGGGATCAATGGTTCCCCGAAGCAGCCAGATTAATGGCCTTACGTGGTGCCGACCTTCTTATATTCCCTACTGCTATTGGATGGGAATCAACCGACAGCCAGGAAGAGAAAACTCGACAAAAAGATGCCTGGATGCTAGCACAACGAGGACATGCCGTAACCAATGGCCTACCGGTAATTGCAGTTAACCGCGTAGGTCACGAACCAGACCCTTCCGAAATGACACAAGGGATTCAATTTTGGGGCAATAGTTTTGCGGCAGGCCCACAAGGCGAAATTTTAACCGAAGCCCCTACCGACCGAGAAATTAATCTTTTGGTTGACATCGACTTAGGCCGTTCGGAAACAGTTCGACGCATCTGGCCTTTTTTCAGGGACCGAAGAATTGATGCTTATAATGGTATATCTAAAAGATTTATAGATTAATAAATATTTTGAAACCTATCGATCAATAAATTCTTTAAATTACTACACGGAACAGAAAAGAACAGGGTAATACCATTATTAGACATGTTGAATATTAATTTGCTTTGTATATGTTAGCAACTAAATATTATGTAAAAGTTTTAAATTAATTAAGCTTATATACCATGGTTATACAAGAATTTTTGAAAAAGGGAAAAAGATCCAGCTCAATTTTCTCTCTTTTTTCAACTCTTTTTGCAGGAGTAGTGGCAATTTCTTTAATGAATTATGGATGTGCAAATACCCAAACATCCCAACAATCGCAATGGGTAGGTACATGGAGTACATCTCCACAATTGGTAGAACCTCACAATATGCCACCCTCGCCCGGATTAACCAATAATACTTTAAGGCAAATAGTTCGTGTTTCGATTGGTGGCGACACCCTTAGAGTAAAATTTTCTAATACCTTTAGCAGCAATCCGGTAACTTTACAACAAGTTCAAATTGCAGCATCTACCGGAGGAAGTTCCATTGATCCGTCAACCATAAAAGAACTAAACTTTTCCGGCAAAACGGAAGTGACAATGAAGCCTGGGTCATCTGTCTATTCAGACCCGATAGCTTTTAATCTTAAACCCAGAATGGATTTGGCAATTACCATTTATTTTGGGCAAACATCACCCGACATAACTGGACACCCGGGCTCTCGAACCACATCGTATTTAATGGAAGGTAATCATGTTTCGGATACTGTATTTAACGGCAAGCAAACGGATCATTGGTATGTCATCAATACCATTGAGGTAAAAGCGCCTCTAACCTCCGCCGCCATTGTAACCCTTGGTAATTCCATAACTGATGGTCGTGGATCCGGCACCAATAAACAAAATCGATGGCCCGATATATTATCGGAAAATCTATTAAAGCATCCCGAGACACAACATATATCAGTTCTAAACCAAGGGATTGGTGGAAACTGCGTTCTACGTCAATGCCTGGGTCCTTCAGCCCTCGACCGCTTTGATAGAGATGTTCTTGGTCAAAATGGGGTAAAATGGCTCATTATACTCGAAGGAGTTAATGATATTGGGCAGACTTCAGACAGTACTAGTGCGGCCCAAACAGCTCAAAAATTGATTAATGCCTATAAAGAAATGATTCAAAAAGCTCATAAACACAACATCAAGGTTTATGGTGCTACCATCATGCCATTTGGAAAATCCTTTTATTACACAGACTTCCGAGAATCAGCCCGTAAAACAGTTAATAACTGGATTCGTAACAGCGGTCAATTCGATGCAATTATCGACTTTGACAAAGCAGTTCAAAATCCACAACACCCTACAGAAATGAGAGAAGACCTTCATGATGGAGATTATTTACATCCCAATGAAAAAGGACATAAAGTGATGGGTGATATTATTGATCTAAAATTATTTTATTAAAACTTTACTTATCCCACAAAATATAAGCATGGATATTATTGAAGCCAGCCAAATAGTCATTACCTGGAAGGTTGGTTACAAAGAATATGCATCTATAAAGATTGGTCATAAGAGTTTCATTCGACCAACAAATTAGATTAAAGTATAGAAAATGAATGGCATGTTCGCTAACCGGAAATATCCATGCTTTTTTATTCTTAAACATTATCTTGAACAAAAGGCAAAACCCTTTTCAAAAAGATCCCAGTGGGCGATACTTCCGCTTGTACAGGGAATACCTCTACACCTTTATCCACAGCCCTGTTAAGTGCTTCCGCATAGGCCGGATCAATCGTTTTTGCTGCAGCAAATAGTTCCACATCCATCCGTTGAATTATGTAAAGCATGACTGCCCTATACCCTTCTTCCTTTAATCGCATTAAAGTCTCAAGGTGTTTGAGTCCCCTTGACGTGATGGCATCCGGAAACAAGGCATAAGGACCCTCTTTAAGCGTTACATTTTTAACTTCGATAAAGCAGGTTTCCTTTTCATTTTCAGCCATGATATCGAGCCGGCTGTCTTGTATTTTACATTCCGGAACAATATGGGCGTATCCCTCTAAACCGGTTATAGAATTGTTTTGCAGAGCTTCAACAGCTAATTTATTGGGATGACTAGTATTAATACCGACCCAATTATTGTTAATGCGAATCATCTCCCAAGTATATTGGGTTTTGCGTTTAGGGTCATCGACCGGCGACAAATAAACTTCCGCTCCTTCCTCTAAACAACTTTTCATAGATCCGCTGTTGGTACAATGCGCCAACACCTGAGTACCGTCATCCAATTCGACATCCGTAAGAAATCGCTTGTATCGCCGAATTAATCGGCCATGCACTAACTCTTTTTTAAATTGCATTCGTATTAAAGTTATTTAATTCATTGGCTAACGGAGGGATAAAAAGTTGAATTTCAGATTATTATCCTCAGTTTTTAAAAATACTGAAATAAGTCCGTTCTAATAACCTAATAGTAACACCATTTTTTCACCATTATTCCTTCTGCCAAAATATTTTTTAAACATATTTTTCAGCGATAAAAGCCAATTCGCCTTTATTTGATTCTTATATTGGTTCTTTTTATTTAAATAAAATAATTATCGCCGTCTATTTTAAACTTTTTAACCGGAATAAATTGGAATTCAGCCGGATAATTTAATTCTTTGCAAAAAAGACAATATTCCATGAAATGTCGTCAAAGTTGCGGTGCATGTTGTATTGCACCCTCTATCTCTTCATATATACCTGGCATGCCAAAAGGGAAGCCGGCCGGGGTTACCTGTATTCATCTCACTGAAGATTATCGGTGTGCCATATTTCACTCACCCGACCGCCCGCAGGTATGCAGCGGTTTTAAACCCGAAGAAATTATTTGCGGACAAAACCGTTGCGAAGCCTTGAAGATACTTACTGAACTGGAAAATGGAATAATAACAAAATCAGGCAACTAAATTTTTTCAACTTTTCCACCAAGTGTTTCTTTTATGTTCAGTTTTTGAGGATTACCTGTATATTCCACGGTTGCACCTGTTGATGCTTTTGCGTCTAATAGACCGGAAACGTTTACTGATACAATTCCACCGGTATTTGCTGCAATGTAAGCCTTTTCTGCTTCAAGTCTTTCACCCTGAAATTTGCCTCCTGTCGATGCCTTTACTTCTATCGTTTTAGAATAGCCCTCTAAAGCTATCCTGGAGGCAGAAACAGTCGCCTCGAGCGCATCCACCTCAACATTCAAGTTAATAACTCCATCAAGTCCGGCATCTAGAGTTAACAATTTGGCTGTCAATACACCTTCATTGTCTACATTTCCTCCTGAACCAACAGATATGGAACGAATATCGGTATAAGTGAGATAAACCTGCACCTTAACGTCCTGATAAACTTTGGTGCGCATTTTAACTGTCAACTCATTTTGATCATTCTCTATAATAACATCCGATGTAGGTGCATTAACAATATTAATCTCTGCTTTTGGTTCGTCACCTTTAATCAAGGTTACATTTATACCTTTGGTAACCTTTAATTTATTAAAATCCTTAATTATTCTCGTCTCTTTATTCATATTCTCCTGCCCCTCCTGGGCAAACAAAAACAAACCAAAAGAAATGGATAAAAGGGATACAAATATTCGCTTCATGCTCACAAATTTTAGAATTAAAAAAATATATTTAACCTTTATTATTTTCAATTATTGTCACATGGAATCAAAAATTTTTATTTTTTTCGATAAACATGCAAAAATCAATTCAAAACTATCAACGCAAATTGACAAGGTTCATTATATACATCAAAAATAATACCTAAGAGTTCAGTTTATAATTATTTGAAATCCTATTTTAATGAAACGAGCATGGCGACTTTTGCCACAAAAGAGCATGTATAAAATTTATTAAGCCATGCGAGTTCCATCCGACCAATGATTTAAGTAAATTTTATACGGATGAAAAATTAAGGTCATTTGCAATATATTTTTAAATTCATTAGTAAATTGAAGTTTAAAAATCTATATACATAGTTTTTGGCCCCGGTATTTTTAAAGAGCTCATGACCTTATGGTCTAAAATGACTTACCATCAAATCCTTCCCATTCTTCACTTTTCTTATTTTAAATTTTAGTTGTAAGCCTTCTTGACTTGTTTAATATAGTTTTACAGTGAATTACTAATTAATTAAATAATTCTTTAATCTGTTCAGAATTCATTTGGGTTAAAGGATTGGATGTATTGACAAAAGTATCGGCTAAACGATTTTTCTTTTCTTGTAATTGGGCAATTTTTTCTTCAATAGTTTCACTGGAAATGAAACGATAGACAAAAACATTTTTGGTCTGTCCAATTCGATGAGCCCTGTTAATGGCCTGAGCCTCAGCTTTTGGATTCCACCAAGGGTTTAGCATAAAAACATAATCGGCCTTAATCAAATTAAGTCCGACCCCGCCGGCCTTTAGAGAAATTAGAAAAACCTTAACATTATCATTTTGTTTAAATGCTTTTTCAACTTGATCACGTTGTTGGGTTTTACCAATAAGTTTGGCAAAACCTATTTGACGACGAACCAGCTCCTTTTCCAACAATTCAAGGTCTTTAACAAAAGAACTAAATATTAACACATTATGATTTTCGGACAAAATATTTTCGAGCGATTCCAACATTTGTTCAAATTTTCCTGAACCTCCCTGATACTCTTCAAAAAGCATTGATGGGTGATTCGCTAATTGGCGTAAGCGAGTCAAGGCTTTAAGGGCAATAAAGGCCTGTTCGCCGGAAGGACGACTTTCGATAGCCTCAAGAATTTTATTACGTACCCCCGATTTTTCACGCTCATATATTTCTTTTTGTTCTGTTGTCATATCACAATAGACCACCTGTTCCATAATGGGTGGAAGATCTTGAGCTACCATCTCTTTGGTCCGCCGCAAAAGAAACGGACTTATCATTTTCTGCAGATGTTCTGATTTTGCTTCATCTTCATTTCTGGAAATAGGTATCTCATAATACTTTTTAAAAAAATTCAACGACTTGAGTAACCCCTCGTTTACAATATTCATTTGCGCCCAGAGGTCAACCAATGAGTTTTCAATGGGGGTCCCCGTCAACGCCAAATAATGATTGGCCCGGATTTGCTTCACAGCATTATACCCTTTGGATGAAGGATTCTTTACACTTTGACTCTCATCTAAAATAAGATATTCCCACTTAGTATTTTCCAATATTTCTATATCATTTCGCAAAATACCATAGGTTGTAATAACTACATGATAATGCCGCAATATTTTCCACAAATCTTTTGAGCGTAATCTGTCGGAACCCGTATAAATATAACACTTTAAAGAGGGGGCAAAACGTTTTAATTCGTTTTTCCAATTATGAACCAATGATGTAGGCATTACGATAAGAGAAGGGGCAATTCCTGAACGATTAAACCCCTGAAGGTTGGATGAGAACAATGATAATTGGCCGGTTGGGGCATCTTCGTTCTGGGTCTCTGAAGAAGAATAGATTTTTTGCAAAAGTGCAATAGTTTGCAAAGTCTTACCCAATCCCATATCATCGGCGAGAATACCACCAAACCGATTATGCCTTAAAAAAAGTAACCATTGATACCCTTCAACCTGATAAGGACGAAGTGTGGCATTTAAACCTTGAGGTAAAGGTATCGAATTAAATTCCTTAAGTTTAGGCAGTTCAGGGGTAGACACCTCCTCCAAATCATCTCTTCCGGACTTTTGAAGTTCATCCAAAAGATGATAATAGCTTTTGGGAAGTAATATTCTATCGCCTTCAGTTTTTCCAAAATTAATCAGGTCGTAATATTTCGTGAACCATGCTTTGGGAATGATAAAAATGGTCCCATCAGGCAAAACAAAACGTCTGTCACCATTCAAAATGTTCCGGCGAAATTTAGTGAATGGAATTTTATGCGGCGGTATCTCTACAATGCTATTTATATCAAACCAATCCAATTCATCAGAAGCTGTATCGAAATATATATTAACTGGCTCTAAAGAATACTCTTCCCCTTCAAATTTTAGCTCCAACTGAACGTTATTTTCAATCAGTAATTGACGATGCTCTCTCACCCACTCCACCAAATTTGCCGGATTTATAGAACCGGATAATTGCTCCTTATTGTCAGATAAATCATCAAGATGGGCAAAAGAAATATCATCGACCAATTGCAGTCCATTATCTTTGAGTAATGTAAAAAACCTTTCCTCGGTTTCAGAATTTCGTTGAAAACGTCGAAAAATATATTTTCCCTGGTCGTTTATAAAATCGACAAATACACTCGACTTTTGGTTGGGGACTATCCACCGACTACCGTACCGAAACTTAAATCGTAATACGGGACGGAGGAATATGTCTTTTTCTAAAATTAATTTAACTTCAGGATGCTCCGAAACATCAACAACTTCAAATCCGGTACCTTCAATATGGTATTGCTCAACTATATGAATAATAAACTTACTAAGATATGTTTCAATGGCTTTGGTACCTTTGATATGCAAATATTCTTTTTCTTTGAAAGGTTTAAGTTTACCACTTTCAAATTTCTCGAAATAATATAGTTTGTTTCCAGTTTTCAGTACGGCAGGCGAAGAACAAATAACTTCTACATCCTTTTTTGCAAGAGAAAAAGGATATCCATTTTGCCTGAATTTCAAAGAATAGGTCATATGATCGCCATTTACATTCACATAGAACAATGGCTGACAAGGCGTTGGTGCTATTTTCAACCGGTCATTTCGGTAAACATTGCTGTATCCACTCTGTTTAAAATAAACCGGAACCCTGGAAACTGCCAGCATTCGAACCAATTGATACATCTTTTTCTCAATCTCCGGCCGAATCCTTTCTTCCAATATATTGGACGGTATATTGTTAATAAAATCCCGCAAACTATTCTCCCGACTGAATTTTCGGAACAATTCTTTGTCAGAAATAGTGTGCAACAGTTTTATCATCTCTTTTTCCTCATCAGAATAGTCTTCCGGATGCTCCCGGATGTGATCAGGAGTAACATGTTCCAACAGCTCTATTTGTTGACCATCCTGAAATTTGGCATGATAGGGTATGGCTGTCAATCCTATATTTAATCTATTTGTAAAAACAATTATTACTGAAGGCATTTTGTCTTGATTTGCTATTTCCAAAATCAGCAAAGATAATATCATCAACCCTTAAAATTCAACTCTTTTGGACCCGATTATGAAACTTTATTATTTAGAATTGTTCTAATTAAAAACAAACCCTTATTTTTGTAACCCTCTTTTTTAGTAAATCTCATACATTTAAAGAGACCAAAAAAAGAAAAGAAAGATTTGAAGAGTGAACATCATCAAAAAAGAAAAACATGCAACATTTAATAATTAGTGCTCATCCCAACCAAAATAGTTTCAGCAATGCATTGGCCGAAGCTCTCGCCGCTGAAAGCCTCAACCATAAAATAAACCCAATTCGACGTAATTTGTATGATATTGATTTTAATCCGATTCTTACTAATGAAGATTTGGGTCAAATCAAGGAAGGTCGCATTCCTGAGGATATTTACCGTGAACAAACTCTGATTAAAGAAGCAGATATTATTTCATTTATATACCCGCTGTGGTGGGGTAGCTTTCCTGCAATCTTAAAAGGCTATTTTGACCGAGTATTAACAAATGGCTTTGCTTTTAAAATAAGCTCCAATGGTCCGGAGGGATTACTTAAAGGAAAGAAAGTGGTTTTGCACACATCCATGGGCAATTCGGTCGAAGAATATGAAAAAAAGGGTATTCTTGATGCTTTCAGGCAAATTCATGGTGATGAAGTTTTCGGCTTTTGCGGAATAGAAATAGCCGGTCATTACTTTTATCCAAGGATATCTGATTCTTCACCGGAAATAAAGAAACAATATATTGAAAAAGCATTACAAAATTATAATTCCATTTTTTCCAGGATGCATCAAATTTCCGTTTAGATGCAAAAACATGAAAATGTGTAAAGTTGATGATATTTTGCAATAAATAATAAATAAAGAAAATATCATGTAAAAAGAATTGTTCTGTTTTGACAAGCATATTTAAATGCAACGAGCATAACAACGTAAAGATGTCATAATATAACCCTCCAAATATTATGAATAATCGGAAGCCGGTCTAAAATAACTGATCGGCTTCTGCCTTTGGCTATTTTTCCGATCCATTTATGTTAACTTTTCTATTCCTTTAGCTTATTCTGATTGGGTTTACCGATATTTTCCTATTTTTGAAGTACTCATTTTAAACAAGATAATGCAACCTTGTCCAATACGTAAACAGCTTTATGGAAAAGGATTATTATACAACCATCAAAAAACCGGTAGAGGGGATTTATAAAGAAAAGGGAAGTAAATTTTTAGCTTACGGATTTCCGGTTCAAACGGAGGAAGAGATAAAAACTCACATCGAAAATCTAAAGAAAAGGTATCACGATGCCAGGCATCATTGCTTTGCATGGGAACTTGGCCTCGATGGTAACAACTTCAGGATGAACGATGACGGCGAACCTTCCGGAACAGCCGGTAAACCCATTCTTGGTCAAATACATTCCTTCGGGCTCACCAATATTCTGGTTGTGGTGGTACGTTATTTCGGGGGAATAAAACTGGGAACAGGAGGCCTGATACAGGCCTATAAAGCAGCTACCGCCGATGCCCTTGAAAAAGCTGAGTTAATACAATGTACGGTAAAAAAATCTTTTTCCGTTCGGTTTCCCTACAACATGATGAATCAGGTCATGCGCGTGGTTAATGATGAGGAACTGACTATTAACGCCCAAAAGTTCGAAGCCGATTGCAACATGACGCTTGCCGTCAGAGAATCAAAATTCGAATCTATCATAGATCGCTTCCAAAAAAGCTTTGGCATAGAGGTAATTGAGGATAAAGAACCGCCTATCAAAAGGTGATATATCACGAATTTACTATTCGGGGCAAAACAATAACCATCATGAAACAGCTAACCACAATATTAACAACCATAGTCCTCTTTGCTCAATTTTCAGAAGCAACGGCTCTGACCCCTCTTTACGAGAGCTTTGACATCACCCCTGATTCAGTCTTTATGGATTTGGCCGAAGGACCTGCGGTATCGCCCAATGGAACGCTTTACGCCGTAAATTACCGTCATCAGGGAACCATAGGCTTTGTAAAGCCGGACGGCTCGCACGGATTATTTGTAGATTTACCGGAAGGCAGCACAGGTAACGGAATTCGTTTGTGGAAAAATGAAACACTTTTGGTTGCCGACTATACGGGACACAACATATTGCAAATTGACATAAACACCAAATCCATTTCAGTGTTGGCTCATAACCCACAAATGAGTCAACCCAACGATATTGCCATCAGCTCAAAAGGGGTCGTTTATGCCAGTGACCCCGACTGGGAAAATAATTCCGGAAGAATATGGATGACCGACCAAAGCGGCAAATTAAAACTTCTAATGCAAAACATGGGGACTGTAAACGGTATTGAATTATCGCCCGATGAAAAATTGCTTTATGTCAATGAATCTAATCAAAGAAATATTTGGGTTTTCGACATCCAAGACGACGGAACACTTGCCAACAAACGACTCCTTATCAAATTTGCTGACTACGGATTTGATGGCATGCGATGCGACGAAAAAGGAAATCTGTATGTGGCCCGCTTCAACAAAGGAACGGTTGCCATTATATCACCCGATGGCAAGCTAATAAGAGAAGTTGTACTGAAAGGAGACCAGCCTACCAACGTCGCATTTGGCGGAAAGGATGGTAAAACCGTTTATGTTACCGTAGCAGACAGGGGTGCCATTGAAGCTTTCAGAACAGAGTTCAGGGGAAGAGCACTCTTACTTCAAGATGTATGGCACAATCATAAAAAATGAGGTTGACCTGACATCTTATATCGTAATCCCTGAAAATTTTCAATCATACTGACAGAGGTAACAATAAGAAAAAGGTAAAACAAAAATCTGGCAGACAAAAACAAAAAAACCATCCACAAATGGATGGTTCGTAAGTTCTAACAATTCTTTCCCAAAAATTGGTCGGAAAAAATTAAACTCTTTTCTCTTTAATACGGGCTTTTTTACCGGTAAGCTCACGGAAGTAGTAAATTCTCTTACGCCGAACTTTACCTCTGCGGTTAACTTCCACTTTTTCGATAAAAGGGGAATTCATGGGAAAGATACGTTCAATTCCGACATTGTTGGAAATTTTCCGAACGGTAAAACGTTTGTTATTACCACTTCCTTTAATTTGAATAACTGTACCGCGGAAAACCTGAACTCTTTCTTTATTTCCCTCTTTAATTTTGTAGTGAACCGAAATAGTATCACCAGCGCCGAATGCGGGAAGTTCTACCCCTGTTTTAAAGGCCTCTTCAGCAACTTTAATCAAATCCATTTTCTGTGCTTTTGAAGATTTAACTTAACCGTGCAATATTACATGACCCCTCTGTTCAGTAAGAGATTGCACGAATCGGCTGCAAAAGTAATGTATTTCTTTTATATATTAAAGGATTCCGATATCTTTTTCATCAATTTTATTTTTACCTGAACTTAATTCGTCCTTGATATGAAATATGCTATTTTTGTATAGCTTTAATTTTACTGTAAAAGTAGGTAAAAAGCCTTTATTTTTCAAAACCCCAAATATGTCAAAAAAATTATCAGTTTCGTGGTGGTATTGGTTTTATCAGATATACAAATGGTTGATATTTGTTCCTCTTTTTTTAATCAATTCTTTAATATGCGCCATTTTTGCAGCATTATTTTCTATTCTAATATCACCGGGTGCCGGTGATTTCTGGGGAAAGGCCTGGGCAAAAATAACTTGTTGGCTAACCCCTGTTATAGTAAAAGTACACGGACGGCATCATATTTCTCCAAAACAATCATATGTTATAGTAGCCAACCATCAAACCGGGTTTGATATTTTCATGCTTTATGGTTATTTGGGCATCTATTTTAAATGGATCATGAAAAAGGAATTAAGGAAAATTCCTTTTATCGGATTTGCCAGCGAAAAAGTAGGACATATATTTATCGATCGCACTTCACCGCGTAATGCAATGAAATCTCTAGAAGAAGCCAGAAAAAAACTCACAGGAGGTACTTCGGTTGTTATATTTCCCGAAGGAACACGCAGTAATTCAGAAAAAATGCGACCTTTTAAACGCGGCGCTTTTAAGTTGGCTTTAGATCTACAGCGTCCTATCCTTCCCGTAACTATTATCAACTCATGGCGTATTAAAAGACGTGGTTTCATGAACATTGTTCCGGGACGAGCTGCTTTGGTTATTCACCCACCTATTGATCCCACGGATTTTACAGACAATCCGGAAGCTTTAATGGATAATACCAGAAAAGCTATTGAAAAGGGAAATCAAATACATTGAAAATAAAACATTGAAAAATCCTGTGTTAAGATAAAAAGAAGGGTAAGCCTTGCGGTTTTTATCCAAACCAAAACTATTACGAAAATAAAACTGATTATAATGAAGCGATACGCCGGAATTCTGGTAGTCATGATAATTATGTGTACTATAAGCACTAAGGCTCAAAACAGATATAGCATAGACAAAAAACGGATCATCAAAATTTATGAACAGGGCCGTGATGCCTATGCCGCCGGTAATTATTCCCAAGCCAAAGAATTGCTAGAAAAGGCCATAAGCAGGGCACCGGAATTCATTGAGCCTATGCTATTGTTGGGAGACCTCTATCACTCACAAAAAAATTGGGAAAAAGAAATTGAAATACTGCAGCAAGCATTGAAAATTGATTCCACCTTCTTTCCACCTACCTATTTTAACATTGCCAATGCGGCTTTCTTATCCCAAAAGTACGACATGGCAATAGATTACCTTCATCAATATAGAATCATCAATCCCAATAAGAATGCCCACAAAAGAGCGGACAGTATGATTAACCATATCCTATTTGTCAAACAGATAATGAATAATCCTTTCGATATAGAATTAAAAAATGAAGGTCCTGCCCTAAACAGCGACTTCGATGAATATTGGCCGAGCCTCACAGCCGATGAACAAACCATGGTCATCACCGTTCTTTTCCCCCGTGATATGAAGTTATATATGGAACAGGGCGGAGAATTACCCAAATCCTCAATGTTTTACCAGGAAGATTTCTATATATCTTATGCAGACAGCGTGGGACAATGGATGTCCCGCCAACTTTTGCCCGGAAAAATCAATACCAACAGCAATGAAGGGGCACAGACTTTATCGGCCGATGGTAACCATATGTTTTTTACCGGCTGTGGACGGTCCGACTCAAAAGGCAGCTGCGATATTTACTATTCCCGAAAAACTCTGAATGGGTGGAGTGAACCTGTAAATATAGGCGCACCGGTGAATTCCCCCTATTGGGAAAGCCAGCCTCATTTTGCTGCCGATGGACGAACCCTTTACTTCATCAGTACCCGTCCGGATGGCGAAGGCGGTAAAGATATTTGGAAAGCAACACTTATGGGCTATAAGGAGGATGGTACCCCTTGGTTTGGAAATCTTGAAAACCTTGGAAAGCCGGTAAACTCACCTAAAGATGAAAATTCACCGTTTCTGCATCACGACGGACAAACCCTCTATTTTTCCTCTAACGGGCATCCGGGCCTTGGTGGTATGGACCTTTTCGTAAGCCGGAAAATGAGTGACGGCAAATGGTCTGAACCACAAAATATGGGATATCCCATTAACTCTGAAAAAGATGAAATAGGTTTAATAGTAACGGCCAGGGGAACTAAAGCCTATTTCTCGTCCGATGGGAAAAGTGCCAATACATTGGGTAAAGATATTTACAGCTTTGAATTGCCGGAAATATTTCAGCCCAAACCTGTACTTTATGTTAAAGGAAAAGTTTTTGATGCCGAAACTGGAGAAGTTCTTCCTGCTCAATTTGATCTTATTAATCTGGAGACTCAAGAAGTTGTGGTAACATCCGAAGGCAACAGTTTTTCAGGACAATTTCTTGTATGTTTACCTACGGGTGGAGAATATGCTTTTAAAGCGGAACATCCCGGTTATCTGTTCTATTCCGGCAATTTTAACCTCAAAGGAGAACATCCGTTAGATAAACCCTACTACTTAGACATAGCCCTCCAACCCATTAAACCGGGCGCATCCATTCGCCTCGAAAATATATTTTTCGAAACCGATTCTTATACCCTTAAACCCCAGTCGACCATTGAACTACAAGAAGTTGTTTCCTTCCTGGAAAGCAATCCCCAGGTGCGTATTAGAATCGAAGGGCATACCGATAACGTAGGTTCCGAAGCGTATAACCTTAAACTCTCTTTAAACAGGGCCAAAGCAGTTTATGATTATTTAATAAGTCAGGGTATTGACAAAACCCGCCTAGAATATAAGGGCTATGGATTCAGCCGACCTGTCGATACCAACCAAACGGAAGAAGGAAGAGCCAACAACCGAAGAACAGAGATGAGAATTCTTTAAATTTTGTTAACTTGCAATGACTCAAAACATTTTTTTTAGTCATAACAAAAATTTGCATAAAGAATGCACTGGCAGAAATAGACTTATAGTAGTTAGCGAAGAGGCATTAGTCATTAGTGTTGATTACACTATACTCTAAGAACTAAGTACTAAATACTAAAACATATGACTTAACTCACTTTAGTTCCATTCGACCAATGAATTAGATAAATCATATTCTAATGGCGAAAAAAACACTTTCTTTAATTTTCTATTTGTGCTTTGTATCCCTTGTACGCCCTAATCCGGTTGAATATGGTATTTCTGACATTCAATATTACAGCCGACAAGAATATAGAGGCGACAGACAAAACTGGAATATATCTCAGGCGGACAACGGTTTGTTATATTTCGCCAATAACGGTGGCCTTTTGGAATTTGATGGCACCCATTGGCGAATGCTTCCTTCTCATCCCAATCTTATGAATAATCTTACCCGATCAGTTTTTGTAGACAAGGGTCGGATTTATATAGGGGCTGCCGATGAATTTGGCTTCTATTCTAAAGACTCAACGGGTAATTTTCAATACCAATCCTTAAGCGATAAGTATAATATTCCTGATTTGGGGGATTATTGGAACATTATAAAAAAAGATAATCAAATAATTTTTCAATCCCATAATGGTCTTTGTATTTATACACCCAATACGTCTGTAGATTTTATCCCTTCCAATTCGCGAATATCAGAGATATTTCTGGTTAATGGAATGTTGTTGGCACATGACGACATGGATGGATTGATGGAGCTTCGTAACGACAAGCTTTTTAAAATATCGGGGGGTAAAATATTTTCGGGAAAGACCATTAGCGCTATACTTCCTGTTTCTGACAATGAAATAGTAATTGGCACCATGGACGATGGTCTTTACCGATGGAATATGACGGAAATAAAAGCATGGGACGTTCCGGCCAATAACTATTTGAAAAAATCCAATATTTTTTGCGGAACCGGAGCCGGTGGAGATCTTGTTTTTGGCACAATTCAATCGGGAGTGGTCATTGTTGATACTACAGGAATCATAAAAATGATTGCCGGAAAAGATAAAGGGTTAAACAACAATACCGTACTTGATCTCTTTGTTGATCAGCAAAAAAATATTTGGGCTGCTCTGGATAATGGCATCGCAAGAATTAGCTACAATTCCGCAGTAAGCTTTATCCAGGGATATTTTGATATTGGTACGGGCTATTGCATGATTAAAAAAGACGACCACTTTTACTTGGGGACCAATCAAGCCCTTTACACCATAACACAAGATAAATTTCGAAGCCCCATCAAAGACAGGACCGATTTTCATTTAGTGAAAAATTCCAATGGTCAGGTTTGGTCGCTGTTCGTGGATGAAAATACCGGTGAACTGCTTATGGGACATAACCTGGGGATTTTCCGCATTGAAGGAGAATATGCCGAGCCTATTTCACCACCCGGTCTCAACGGTGGATGGACATTCAGATACGTTCCCGGCAACAAAAATCTTATGGTGGCAGGGACCTATACCGGACTGGTTCTTCTGAAACGTGACAAGAAAGGCTTCTGGAAATACTTTAAAGCGGTTGAAGGTTTTTATGAATCATCACGATTTATTGAATGGGAATCGGATACAACCTTATGGGTTGCTCATGGATTGAAAGGCCTTTACAGAGTTACATTTTCTGATGATTATTCCCGCATTATCCAGGTTGAAACAAATAACCATTTCCGGGGCATTGAAGATTATTTGGCATTTTCTTTAACCAGAATTAATGACACCATTATTTTTACGTCATCCAAAGGGATTTACACATTAGCAGAACGAAATAAATTTAAAAGACATCAATTGGAATCTTATTTCCTGCCCAATGGACCTTTCCCTGTTCAGTTGTACCAAGACCGTTATAACAACATCTGGTTTTTTGTCGACAACGGCGTTGGGGTTCTTCGCCTTCAGGAAGACGGTACCTACAAAAAAATAATTAATCCGCTCGTACCGCTTAAAAATAAACTGGTAAGTGGATTTGAGTCGTTATATGTGCTTGATAAAGAAACCACCTTTTTTGGGATCGAAGATGGCTTTGGTCAATACTCAGCCACCAATGATATCAATTACCATCAACCATTTCATGTACACATTAGAACCTTCAAAAGTCAGCGAAAGCCCAACCAAACTTATTCTTCAGATGGTAATGCAAAAGATCAATCCTATATACCAATTTTTCAGTTTAAGGATAATGCATTTGATATTACCTATTCAGCCACATGGTATGGTGAAGGTGAAGTGGAATTTTCGACACTTTTAGAAGGGTTTGACAACGAATGGTCGCCATGGTCTGCCGCTCAAAACAGGCAATACACACGGCTTTTTGAAGGTGAATACACTTTTAAGGTAAAAGCGAGAAATATACATGGTGTTCAAGCACTACCTGTCTCTTTCAAATTCATAGTTTTACCGCCATGGTACAGAACCATCTGGGCTAAGACCGCTTACTTCATTATTCTTGTAATTCTGCTGTTACTAATATTATGGATCACCAATCGAATTGCCGAAAAGAGTCGGCAAAGGGAAAAACTTCAACAACAAATGAAGTATCTCAAACGGGAAGAACAACTTAAGCGGCAAGCACTGGAAAAGGAAAAAGAAATGATTCGCTTACGAAATGAGAAGCTCAAAGATGACATGAAACATAAAGAGAGAGAATTGGTTAATACCACTATGCATATTATCCAGAAAAATGATTTTCTTATTAAAATCAAAGAAGAACTCCAAAAAATAAAGAAAATCGATGATAAAAGTTTTATTGAAAACAGGATAACATCCGTAATCCGACAGATCGACAGAGATATAGACAATGAAGAACACTGGGAACAATTTGAGAAACATTTAGAACTGGTACATGAAGACTTTCTGAAGCGTTTGATTACGAAACATCCAAACCTCACCGCCCGTGAGCTCAAATTGGCTGCTTATTTACGAATGAATATGACTTCTAAAGAGATTGCGTCCTTAATGAACATCACCGCCAGAGCAGTAGAAAACAACCGTTACAAACTAAGGAAAAAGATTGGGCTCTCTCAGGGGAATAACCTGGTCGATTACATAATGAAAATTTAATCTGTCTTTTTAGCGAATGCGAAAAACCGGACCTTCAAACGAATGCCCGGCTTCCAAAAATATATAGGAGGAAAATAAATTAGCTTTAAAAGCTACTAAACTATCATATTGTTAGGTTATTTGATTCTGTATACCGGCCATTAATGTATAAACCTTCTTTCTTCTCCCCTATTTACAACAACATTTCTGTACTTTTATTTCCTAACAATTTATTCCGCTATCAGTTAGTTCGTTGTTTGGCGGCCTTAAGGGTATTAATTAGCAAAGATGCACGGGTCATAGGCCCAACCCCGCCAGGAACCGGTGTAATATAACTGCATTTGGGGGCCACTTCTTCAAAGCGCACATCGCCCATTAATTTAAACCCAGACCTGGTTTTATCGGAAGGAACACGCGTAGTACCAACATCAATTACTACAGCTCCTTCTTTCACCATGTCGGCGGTAACAAAACCCGGGCTACCCAATGCGGCAATTAAGATGTCTGCTTGCCGACAAATATCCGGCAGATTTTGTGTCCGACTATGACATACTGTTACGGTAGCATTTCCGGGCTCACTCTTTTGCGACAACAACACACTAACGGGACGCCCAACAATGTTACTTCGACCTAATACAACGACATGTTTCCCGGAAGTCTCAATGCCATAACGCCTAATAAGTTCTACAATGCCCTGGGGTGTGGCCGACACAAAAGCCGGCATACCCATAGTCATCAGTCCAACATTTTGAGGATGAAAACCGTCTACATCCTTTCGGGGATCTATGGCTAAAGTTATTTTTTCTTCCGAAATATGTTTAGGTAGTGGCAGTTGAACAATAAAACCATCAACCTCACTATCATTATTCAAATCATCAACGCATTTCAGCAGCTCTTCTTCGGTTACATCATCCTCATAGCGTATCAGCGTCGATTTGAAGCCTACTTCCTTGCAATCCTTAATTTTATAGGCCACATAACTTTCACTGCCGCCGTCATGCCCTACCAGAACAGCCACCAAATGGGGTTCCCTAATCCCCTTGGCTTTCATTTTTTTAACTTCTTCTGCAATCTCTGCCTTTATATTGAGTGCTGTAGCTTTTCCGTCGAGTAGTTGCATAATTATTCTATATTTAAAAGTAAAAAGGAGAAGCCGCTCAACTGCGACTTCTCCTTTTTAAAATTTATCTGCGTCCCATCATAAAACTGTTCATCATCTTCGAGAGGTTCTTGCCTTGCGTCATCATCCGCATGGCTTTGCGCGTATCCTCAAACTGCTTAATTAATCGGTTGACTTCCTGAATGGATGTTCCACTCCCAGCTGCAATACGTTTTCTCCGACTGCCATTAATAATTGAGGGATTTTGCCTTTCCTGAGGGGTCATAGATGAGATGATAGCCTCTACGCCCTTGAAAGCATCGTCGTCAATATCAACGTTTTTCAGCATTTTACCCATTCCGGGGATCATAGCCGCCAAATCTTTCAGATTACCCATCTTTTTAATTTGGCGTATTTGTCCTAAAAAGTCATCGAAATTGAACTGATTTTTGGCAATTTTTTTCTGCAGCTTTCTGGCTTCTTCGGCATCATATTGTTCCTGGGCTTTTTCAACCAGCGAAACAATATCCCCCATGCCCAGAATACGGTCGGCCATCCGAGAGGGGTGGAAAACATCCAGGGCATCCATCTTCTCACCCATCCCCACAAATTTGATGGGCTTATCCACCACACTACGAATCGATATGGCAGCACCACCACGGGTATCCCCGTCAAGTTTGGTGAGTACTACCCCGTCAAAATCCAGGCGGTCGTTAAACTCTTTGGCAGTGTTAACGGCATCCTGACCGGTCATGGCATCGACCACAAAAAGGGTTTCGTGAGGTTTCACAGCCTCTTTGATAGCCGAAATCTCATTCATCATCTCCTCATCGATGGCCAGACGACCGGCAGTATCGATGATGACAACATCATGTCCTTTAGCTTTGGCTTCCTTGATACCGGCTTTAGCAATCTTTACCGGATCGGTATTCCCTTCTTCGGTATAAACGGGAACTCCAATTTGTTCACCTAACACCTGAAGCTGGTTGATAGCCGCAGGACGATAAACGTCGCCGGCAACCAAAACAGGATGTTTGCCTCGCTTGCTCTTTATCAGGTTGGCCAGCTTTCCCGAAAATGTGGTTTTACCGGAACCCTGAAGGCCGGCAATCAAAATAACGGCCGGATTTCCTTTTAAATTAATATCGGTGGAAGTACCACCCATAAGTTGGGCTAACTCATCGTGGACAATTTTCACCATCATCTGCTGCGGCTTAACAGCCGTCAGCACATTTTGTCCCAAAGCTTTTTCCTTAACCGTTTCGGTAAAGGTTTTGGCCGTTTTGTAGTTAACATCGGCATCCAGCAAGGCACGACGAATATCTTTAAGGGTTTCGGCCACATTAATTTCCGTGATCCGCCCCTGGCCTTTAAGTATCTTAAATGATCGCTCTAGTCTTTCCGACAGATTCTCAAACATCCTTCTTCAGGTTTAAATTCGGATGCAAAAATAAAAAAATATCTGTGATATAAGAAGCCCAAAGAAATATCGAACCCTACTATTTTCCATAAAACACCCGATACATAATTTCATAATCATTTTTGATATATAATCTTTTCCATAACCAAATTAGTCCGGGCTGCTGTTATGCCGGTGCTTACGCAGTCAGCTTCTCTTCTAATGGCTTCAACAACATTGCGAATAAGGTTGTATTGAATATTTTCCGGATTTATATAGGGAAACTCCTGAAAGTTGTACCCGTTAAACAGCAAAACAGGCTCATGTCCGAACGAAGAGAACTCAATTCGTCCTTCTGTACCAATAATTTCCATCACATCTCGTGTGGAAGAGGAATCGCTGACAAAGCTCCAGGTGCCACTGCCCAAAACGCCGTTTTCAAACTCCATTTGAGCTACCACTGTATCTTCTGCGGGATAATAGCCGCCAAAATTTTTGGCACTTCCCGACACTTTAATAATAGGACCAAAAAGAAAATCCAAAAAATCGAGTTGATGCGATGCCAAATCATAAAAAATACCTCCGCCGGCAATGTCGGGCAGCACACGCCAGGCGGGGTTGTCCTTGTCAATTTCTTCCTTCTTCGGGGGCCTGACAAGCATAACATTGACCACTAACGGTTTCCCTATTGTGCCTTCTTCTATCAGCGATTTAACCTTACAAAAACCGGGCAACGTACGGCGATAATATGCCACAAACAGCGGAACTCCTGTTTTTTGACTCACTTCATTCATCTTAAGACATTGCTGATAGGTTGCGGCCATAGGCTTCTCCACATAGACCGGTTTCCCCGCCTCCATAGCTTTGATGGCATATTCAGCATGCGACGAGGGCGGTGTAGCAATATACACTGCATTAACCTCATCGTCATGAATCAAAGCATCGGCATCCGAGTACCATTTAGGCACTCTGTGTCGCAGCGCATAATCACGCGCTTTATCTTTATTTCGGCGCATAACTGCTACCAGCTGAGAACCCTCCACTTTGTTAAAAGCCGGTCCGCTTTTTAGTTCGGTCACATCTCCGCAACCAATAATGCCCCATTTTATTATCTTTTTCATTAGTATATAATTTATCTAATTCATTGGTCTAATGGAACTCGCATGACAAAGAATTTTATACATTCTCTGTTGTGAAAATCTCTCATTGTCATGCTCGTTTCATTCGTATAAATTTACTTACTTCGTTGATACACTGCTTCTTATAAGTAGTCATTAGTGGTTAGTTGTTAGTCATTAGTGATTAGTGGTTAGTGATTAGTAATAAGTTTATCAACACAATTCACTAATGACTGTTGACTTCTTCTGCCTTCTGCCTGTGCACTTCTGCCTTTGTCTTTTATACATGTCCTTTTGTGGCAACAGCCGCCATGCTCGTTTCATCCGTATAAAATCTACCTGTTTCATTTAACTATTGGTTCTTAAAAATAGTCATTAGTCCATTAACACTAACCACTACTGACTGTTGACTAATCACTAATGACTATTCCTGCCTGCAGTCTCTAAACTTTTTACTTTATAACGCAGGATTCTTTTTTCCAATCATACCGGGAATTTCCGGGTATCAAAATGAATGGAAAGAAAATTTAATATCCATTCTGTGCATTAAAAAAGAAATAATTATCACTTTTGTTCATGCATTGCAATATTAATATTGGAACATGGTATTAAAAAATATAAACAAGGCCAAAATTTCCATTGGGGTCAAACCCTATAGAAAGCAAGAAACCTTTTATGATATTATAGGCGATGTACATGGCTATGCCTATGAGCTTCAATTGCTTTTAAAGCAAATGGATTATGAAAACATAAATGGGGTATGGTTCCACCCCAAACGAAAAGCCATCTTTGTAGGTGATTTCACCTGCCGTGGACCCCAAACCCGTGAAACCATTAATATTGTTAAACAAATGGTAGAATACGGCAGTGGAATGGCCATTCTGGGGAATCATGAAATGAATGTAATCGGACATTTTACCAAAAATTACGATAACACACCCTTTAAGCCGGCAACAGGGTCCAATAAAAAATTGATGGATAAAATTAAGGCCGAATACATGTACGAAAAAGATAAGCTAAAGGCCGATGTCAAATGGCTGCGACGCCTGCCTTTTGCCCTCGATCTGGGACCAGTTCGCATCGTTCATGCCTATTGGAACAATTCGCATATAGAACTCATCAAAAATACGCTTACAAAGGGGAAGCTTACTAAAAAAATTCTCTATAAAGTATTTTCGCCCGAAACAGCAATAAGCAAAGCCATTCGACAAACCACACGGGGGATTGAAATCAACATGCCACATGATTTAATCATCAAAGATCAAAAGAATATCCGCCGCACCGGTTTCCGTGTAAGATGGTGGGAAGAGCCATACGGAAAAACTTTCCGTCAATTGGGATACGGTAATAAATTTATTCTTCCGGACTATACTGTTCCTCCCGAAATCATTGAAAATTTTGAAGTATATCCATCCGATGCTCCGCCCGTTTTTGTAGGACATTATTGTGTTCCTTCAACTCAGATGATGGCTGCCAGCAATGTTTGTTGTGTTGATAATTGTTTAGCCAATGAAGGTCAATTGGCTGCCTACCGATGGAACGGAGAAAACCACATTAAAATGACCAATTTTGTGTTTCAAGGAAAAAAAACAGCATTGAAATAAGATTAAATCAGGCCATTAGGTTATTAGGTTATTAGAAAGGACGAGGAATCAACAATTTTAAAAATATTTTGCCTTTACATATGGATTTAGGATTAATGCATATACACAAATATTCAACACTATTCGACCAAGGCCCAACGACCAAAATAAACATTAATGGAATAAAAAGTTTGAGCTGATTGAATTACCTTTTGAATTTATAATGCTTGTTGCAATAGGCATGATGTTACAATTAATAAGATAATACAGTAATTGACTCCGATTGATAAAAAACATTGTAGCCCATCTAAAATTTAGCTTCTTACCTGCACCTTTTTTATTCGCTTTTTTCAAAATGGTATTTCTTTTTTTATTGTGTGGTTCCTCCGTTTTATTAAGCAAATATTAACTAAAAATTTACTTATCCGGTTTTGGTTTATTTATTCCCCATTTGAATTTACTTGTTCCCCATTAAAAATTATACATTCCCCAGTAAAAATTATTAGTTCCCCATTTAAATTTATTTGTCCCCCACCATGAGGAAAGTTATATTTTTTACCGGAAAGTAAGAAAATTAGAAAGGGTATTGAAAACTTATTTAAGAAGATGCGGCTTTAAGCCACAGAAAAAATCAATGCAGCTTCCTGTAATGAGAAATGTACCCTTTTCGCCGACCGGGACAGTCACGGAAAGCAAATCGACCATGTTCCCTAATGGTAATCATGGCCTGTTTAAGGTAGGTATAACTACGGTTTCTTAAATCCATTAACCGGTTCTGCTTAGCTACCTCATCATTATGTTGGGCATACATGTAGGCCAGTTCTTCACTTTTGCGGACGGCTGCATCGAGCAAAGACATATCAAAACTTATTGCTTCCAAAATTTTCGCATTTGCTTTACCAATAACCGATAAATCAATAAGATGCTGAATCATCGCCACATTTTTCCTGCTATTTTTAATGGCACGTGATTTACCTTTCCAGCCGGAATCATTCCGAAAGGCAAAGTCGAAAAATTGAAGCAATCGGGTTCGAAGGGCAAATCCTTCCCGTATTTTTTTTCTCAGCAGACTATTACGTTCCTTTCGGGAATGGTAATATTGTTTCCATACACTTTCGGCATATCGGCAGGCATCAGTCCTCTCAGGCAACGATTCCACCACTGACCAGTCAAGACCGGATGCCACTAACGGTTCCTTATCGTTTTGGCACCACCAATAGAGGTTTTCTGCTTCCTGAAGCTCAACAGCTACCGGAATGTGCGGACGTATCACCTCCTTTTCAGGGATATCTTCCAACAAAGGCAATAATTGCTCAAACTCTTTACGGGACATGGGTTTATGGGATTTATATCAAACCTTAAGTGCGATAATAAGAAACAGACATCAAAAAAAGAAGATTATTCAATACTCTTCCCTATCATCCTCAATCCCATTCAAATAAAATGTTTCTCAATTTTTTCTTACCGTTCATCGAGCACCACCCGGAAATCATCATTCCAGATAAGTCTTCCTTTTTTTTCGGTGCCATCCTCAGCTTTAAATCCTTTCAGCACATTGGTTTTACCTTTAAGAATCAATGTTTCGGCCTGCTTTTCGGTAAGTTTTTTGCCCATAAATACAAAAGGAATAATAACCCGACAACCTTCCCGATAACGGATACAGCCCCAAGCATTTTTACCTTTTACAATACGCCCCTGTTTGCATGCCGGACAAATCCACTCGGGTGTCTCGTATTTTTCGAGCCGGAGCTGATAGTTGTCATCGAGCCAGAGCTTACCATCCACCTTTTCCCCATTTAATTCGAACCCTTTAATAAGACCTGTTTTACCATTTCTCAGAAGTGTCTCAATCTGCTTGTCTGTCAACTTCTTATTTAAATACTCAAAAGGGATTAATGTTTTACACCCCTCTTTATAGCGTGAGCAGCCCCAATATTGTTTGCCTTTGAGCATGACGCCCCGGCCACAACGCGGACAAGCTATTTTCTCCGGATTGTCGTCTTTAGATTGGTTATGTTGCTTATTTCGGGCTTTGGCTTCTTTTAAAAGCTCTTCAGTAACCTCAATTTTGTGTTGAGAATAATCGTTTTTAACCACGGTAACCACCTCGTTAACCATAACCTTCATTTCCTCCATGAAGGCTTTCACATCGTATTTGCCGTTTTCAATGTCACGTAATTTTTTCTCCCACATACCGGTCAATTCCACCGACTTAAGCAGGTCATTTCGGATGGTATCTATCAGTTGAATGCCCGTGATGGTGGGTACCAGGCTTTTTCTGTTTTTGGTAATGTACCGACGTTTAAAAAGCGTTTCGATGATGGCAGCGCGTGTTGATGGCCTTCCTATGCCGTTTTCTTTCATAAGGTCTCGTAGTTCCTCGTCATCCACCTGTTTTCCTGCGGTTTCCATAGCCCTCAACAAAGTGGCTTCGGTATAGGGCTTGGGCGGCTGTGTCTCTTTTTCCTGCAGGTCGGGCTCATGTGGACCGCTTTCTCCCTTTTCAAATTCAGGCAACACATTGTCATCATCTCCGGGATTTGTGTCAGAGCCGGTTTGAAATACTTTTCGCCAGCCGGGATCAAGAATTTGTTTTCCGGAAGTTTTAAATTTCACTGTTTCCACGATTCCTTCGACGGTGGTAGTTGAAATGATGCTGTCGGGCCAGAAAGCCGCAATAAAGCGCCGGGCCACCCGATCGAAGACCAATTTTTCGTTACGACTAAGTCCTGCCGGTATTTGTCCTGTAGGAATGATGGCATGGTGGTCGGTAACCTTTTTATCGTCAAAAACCTTTTTGGATTTTTTGATTTTTTTCCCGAGTAAGGGTTGCACCAGCTGTTCGTAAGGTTTTAGTCCCTTGAGAATACCCGGAATTTTAGGGTAAATGTCATTGCTCAGAAAAGTGGTGTCGACACGCGGATAGGTTGTAACCTTTTTTTCGTAAAGCGATTGAATGATTTTAAGCGTCTCGTCGGCCGAAAATCCGAAACGTCGGTTGCATTCCACCTGAAGAGCCGTCAAGTCAAAGAGTCGTGGCGGGGCTTCTTTTCCTTTTTTCCGTTTAAAGCTGGTAATTTCAAAAGGTTTATTTTTGATAATTTCCAGAGCCTGTTGAGCTTCTTCCTTTTTAAAGAATCTCCCTTCTGCAGCCGAAAAAGTTACATTTTTATAAATGGTTTTTAATTCCCAATAAGGTTGTGGCACAAAGTTATCAATCTCTTTCTGTCGCTGAACTATCAATGCCAAAGTTGGTGTTTGAACCCTCCCGATGGATAAGACCTGTCCTTGTTGACCATATTTAAGCGTATAAAGCCGGGTAGCATTAATACCCAGCAGCCAGTCGCCAATGGCACGCATACTGCCCGCAGCATACAAACGATCAAAGTCTGAAGCATCGTAAAGCTTATCAAACCCTTCTTTTAAGGCCTCTTCGGTAAGCGAAGATACCCACAGCCGTTTTACGGGACATTTACACCCGGCCTTTTGCAAAACCCATCGTTGAATCAGCTCTCCCTCCTGGCCTGCATCACCGCAGTTAATCACTTCCTCGGCCTCTTCCACGAGGCGGGCTATGATTTTAAACTGCTTCATCACTCCCTGATTGCTCAGCAGTTTAATGCCAAACTTTTCGGGAATGATAGGCAATGTGTTGAGACGCCATCGTTTCCAGTCGGGGGTATAGTCATGAGGTTCTTTAAGTGTGCATAGATGTCCGAAAGTCCAGGTAACACAGTAGTTGTTTCCTTCAAAATAACCGTCGCGCTGGTGTCTTGCACCCAATACGCGTGCAATTTCTCTGGCTACCGAGGGTTTTTCGGCTATACATACCTTCATAAAACGGATGAGATTGTTCAGATGTAGTGCGAAGATAATAAAAATAGTTTGGGATTTCCGGGATATTGTTCGGAATGCACTATGCATGGCAGCGTTAATGCGCCACTAAAACAATGAAAGTTGCGTGTCAGGATCGGCCTTTATCTTAGATTTACGAGAAGGAAATACCCGCTCAATCAGCTGCGAGGGAATTTCTGAAATAAATGATGATGGTTTTTGGTCGCATTCCTTGCCGAAAATTTTTCGCCTTGATGCCCATGTTACATATAATTTATCGCGGGCACGAGTCATGGCAACATAAAACAGACGTCGCTCCTCTTCCCTTTTGCTGTCGGAATGGTTGGCTGGTGTAATACCCTCTTCCGCACCACACAGGAAAACCACGGGGAACTCCAATCCTTTGGCAGCATGAAAAGTTAATAACCGGATACCATTATTGCCGTTTAGGACAGGGTCGGTAAAAGGATCCAGAAGTGCATCCTCCAAAAACCCGGCGATATCAGCTCCGGCATCAGAAGCTTGTGAAAGAATGGTATCCATTTTTAGTTGTTGCTCAGGATTGTCAATATCAGCTGAGAGATAAAGTTCAAAGACCTTTTCTGCCAATCCCTTAACACCTGATTGCTTCAAAATATCAGGTATTTCCTTATACAAGCCGAGCCATTCTTTCCATCTTTCCAAAAACTTACCATTAAAATAAGAACAGGCAGCCTGGCGCCAATCTTCGTTTTTGTCGAATAGACGGACCATAAACGCCCGCACATTTTCCGAATTAGAGTTTGACAATACATGTAAAATATCTTCCAACGCTATCCGGTTATCGGGATTCAGAAAAAGACGGATTGTATTGGTAAGAATCGAGAAAGGCGGTTCCGACAACCATCTGTTTCCATCGGCCATCACCACCGGAATATTGGCCTTTTTCAGCTTCTCATGCAACTGTCGTCCCACCTGATGGGTGCGGTAGAGGACTGCAATATCTGAAAAGGCATAATTTCCGTCAAAAGCTTCTGCGCTTGAAAGCAGATTGAACCCACCCACTAATTTTTCGATCTCATGAAGGATAAAATCAGCCTCATGCGCGCATGTTGCGCCATTGAAAACAGAAATCTTTTGTACTCCCTCTCTTTGCGGATGTAAAGAAACACCACTTCGAAGGGTATTGTGTCGAATCAGTGCCGAGGCAGCGTTAACTACAGCAGGTATGCTTCTGTAATTTCGGGCAAGACTAATGGTCTCAGGCTTAAATTCATTTTGGAACCGGAAGAAAAGCCTCACATCCGACCCCCTGAAGCCATAAATAGATTGATCGGGATCACCAATGGCCAGAATATTACAATCCTTCCCTAAAAGACGAATAAACTCATATTGGATGGCATTGATATCCTGAAATTCGTCGATGGCAATGGCTCTAACTCTTTTTCGATGATATTGTAAAGCTTCCGGGTTTTCTTTCCAAAATAAAACCAGTTGACCAATAATATCGGAAATATCCACTGCACCTTGTTGCAACAGATATTCACGATAACCTGAGACATATTCCGGGAAAGACGCCTCTTGCTCCACCTGCCGCCCCTCAAAGAATGCCGCCATTCGTTGAGAAAGACCGCGACATTGCTTGTTGCCCAGCTCAGGAAAAAGAAGACGTAAGATTGAGAGCCGATTGTTTTCATCGAAAATCACCTTCAAATTTGGGGAATGATCTCTTAACATCTTCCAGGCAATAGAATGGAAAGTGCCGGCAGTGACCTTCTCCGTATCATTACCTACAATGTTATCCAAACGTTCTTCTATTTCATCGGCAGCCTTATTGGTAAATGTGATGGCAATTATTTCATTTGGCTTAACACCCCCATTGGCTATTTGGTTTTGTATCCAATGGATCATAGTCCTTGTTTTTCCGGTTCCGGGTCCTGCTTTGACCAACACCGCACCGGTAAGAATATCTCTAACTTTTTTTTGCTCCTCATTCAACCCTTTATATTCAGTTTTCGGGTCAGAATCAGCAACAGCACTTAATTCCTGTAAAGAAGTGACCATCCCGTTATCGCCACTCTTAATTTTTTCTTTTGGGGGAACATCGGCGATCCCGAAGAACGATAGTTAGTTTGAGATGGGTTCAGAGAAACGCCGCACTTTCGGTGTCCATCCAGATGGTATTTTCCTTCCTGAGGAAAAAATTCATAAGTACCCAAAAATCCGTCACGGCTTTTTAGGGCGTGAAACATGGCGTCGTAACTCATTTCGGTATCGAACAATGTAGCCTCTCTGCCCAACTTTTGTGCTGAATGAGCATCGGAATTGGATATGAGGGCAAAACGGTCCAGGGCACTCCAATGCCAGTTCATGGCAGGATCGGACGACAAACCCGTTTCCAATGCAAAAATCAGATGAGACAAATCTCTGAAACACTCATCTACACTGTCATAACCACCCTTCGAGCCCAAAGTACTAAACCAAGGCGTCCATACATGAGCAGGAATTAAATAAGAACGCTCAGAACATTCGGTAATGATTTCCAGCAGGTCGCGAGATGGCAGGCCCAGGATTGGTCGTCCGTCGGCGGTCAAATTACCGATTTGAGATAGGCGGGCATTAATTTCGGAAACGGTCTCCAAATCGGGTGCAAAAATCAAGTTATGATTTTTCCGCACCTTATCACCATATTTATAGATGGAACTGATTTCGGAAGACAAACAAAAGCGTACTGTAGTGTCACTCACCTTTGCACCCGGCAACCCCGGTTCACGAGGCGGATTTTTCATCTTAAAGAAACCGGAACCATCGGGCTCCAGTTTTTCCTGAATCTCCTTAAACCATTGGGGATGTGTAAAATCTCCCGTTCCAACAACATTGATTCCTTTAATCCGTGCCCACTGATATAACGCCTCCAAATTCAGATTTTTACTGGTAGCTCGTGAAAAGCGGGAATGTACATGAAGGTCTGCAATAAAGAACATTTGGCAAGTGAAAATTAAAAATGAACCATAAAATTAATAATCATTTTCACACCGAAAGAATAAAAAAGGACAAATTATAAGCATCAGTAATAAAGATAAGCCATTAAAGCTGAAGACAAAAACAAAAAAAAGAATAAGGCTGATAACTTTAAAATTATCAGCCTCATTCGAAAAATGTTTTCGCCCAAAGAAATTCCGGAAATCGTAAAAAAAGCTAATCAACACAGGAAAAGACCTCGTTATACGCTGTTCAATTAATGAAAAGCCATTTCTATTCAAAACAGAGTTTCTTTGTTGCGAAAACTACCCTAACCCCAAATTTATTCTATTTTTCATGCTTACCTTATTATTTGTGATACAAATATTGATGCGTAAACCTCCGGAAAAAAATGGAATCGACCAGCCGTGGACTATTGTCGACAAAACAGAAGAAATTCCAGACCATTTTTTGGGGGACCCAATCCTACAAAAAAGAAAGCCAGGAAGAATCAGCCAAACCATTGGCGTTCTTCCCGGCCTGTGAAGATATTCTTTCGGATTTTTATGTTAATCAATCAATCCACGATGTTTAAGCATGGGGGTAATATCAGGTTCTTTGCCACGGAAATCAACAAACATTTTATGTAAATCCTCTGAATTTCCACGTGAAAGAATCATTTCACGGAATCGTTGGCCATTTTCACGAGTAAGGCCACCATTTTCCATGAACCATGCGAAAGCATCGTTATCGAGCATTTCGGCCCACAGATAGGCGTAGTATCCGGCGGCATAGCCATGTCCCCAGATATGCAAGAAATAGGGTGAAGAATATCTTGGTGGAATCTGCGGAATAAGTAGATTAATATTTTCCAGAGCCTGTTTTTCGAAGGCCTCCACATCGTCAATTGATGTATCAGTAGTTATGGTATGCCATTGCATATCGAGCCCTGCCGCAGCCAACACTTCTGCCAATGCAAAACCCTGGTTAAATTTAGAGGCTTTCACCACTTTATCTACCAACTCTTTGGGCATGGGCTCACCGGTCTTGTAATGTTTGGCATAGTTGTTAAATACTTCGGGATACAAAGCCCAATGCTCATTGATTTGAGAAGGTAATTCCACAAAATCGCGTGATACATTGGTTCCGGCCAAACTGGGATATTTTTGGTCAGAGAGCAGGCCGTGCAAAGCATGTCCGAATTCATGGAACATGGTAGTAACATTATCGTAAGTGAGCAGAGCAGGCTCACCTTCGGCCGGTTTAGGGAAATTACATACATTATAAATTACAGGCTTTTGATTCAGCAGTCGTGACTGACCAATTATTTCACTCATCCATGCACCACCGGCTTTATTATCACGTTTAAAATAGTCAACATAAAAAAGTCCGACAGCACTGCCATCTTCATTAAAAATTTCAAAAACCCTCATATCATCACTATACACGGGAATGTCATGCCGTTCTTTAAAGGTAATGCCATAAAGTTTGGTGGCAGCGAAGAAGACACCGTCTTCGAGTACGCGGTTAAGCTCAAAGTAGGGCTTTATTTCATTTTCGTCCAAATCATATTTGGCTTTTTGCAATTTGGCAGCGTAATAACTCCAGTCCCAGGGTTCAAGTTTGAAGTTACCGCCTTCCCTGTCAATCAACTTTTGTAGTTCCTGAGCTTCTTTTTTGGCTTTGGCAACCGTAGCGGGGACCAACTCGGCCATAAATTTATTGGCGGCTTCAGGCGTTTGTGCCATTTGGTCTTTCAGGTTCCACTCGGCATAATTTTTAAAACCGAGCAATTGCGCCTGCTCAGCTCTAATGCTGGCAATACGTTTAATTATTTCCCGGGTATCGTTTTCATCGCCCTGACTGGCACGAGAAACCGATTTAAGAAACAACTCGCGACGGGTTTCACGGTCATCGAGCGAAGAGAACAAGGGTTGTTGTGTGGTGTTGAGCAAAGGCAACACATAAACGGTTTTACCATCCCGTTCTTGTTTTAAGGCTTCCAATTCAGCATCGGACAGGCCCTTTAATTTGCTTTTATCTTCAACCACCAAAGCACCTTTTTTCGCCGCAGCCAATAATCGATTAGCAAATTGAGTTCTCAACAAAGCTTCCTCTTCGTTGAGTTTTTTCATTTTTTCTTTATCCTCAGGCGACAAATTGGCTCCTGCTAATACAAATCTTTCATAGTAATACTCCACCAATCTACGCGACTCAGCATCCAAATTCAACTGGTCTAACTGATTGTAGATGCTTTTTACACGTTGGAACATTTTCTCATTAAGAAAAATGGCATCGCTAAGACTTGCCATCCTGGGGGCAATTTCTTCTTCCACCGCCTGTAATTCGGGATTGGTATTAGCACCGGTAAGCATATTAAAGATACCGTAAACCCTGTTGAGGGTATGTCCGCTTTTTTCCAGAGCAACCAAAGTATTTTCGAAAGTAGGTGGTTCCGGATTGTTGGCGATAGCCTCTATTTCTGCCAGTTTTTCTTTAATTCCGGCTTCCAGGGCCGGCTTAAAATGGCTATTCTCAATGGCCGCAAAATCGGGCGCATGATAAGGTAATGTACTCTCTTTCATTAACGGGTTGTTTTTTAATGCCTCATCGTCCTGATGTGCACTCTTTCCGTTACCACAGGCCGACATGATGATGGCCAGGGCAACTGTACTAATTAAATTAATTTTTCGCATCGTAATTAAATTGAATTTAGGAACAATTTATTTAGGTGTTTGTTGTGCCATTCAATAAAATTCTTTTGGGCTACAAAATATCTTTTATACAAAAACAACTTAATCAAATAGTTTAAAGATTCTAAGAAATCACTACGCACTCAACTGATACCTCAAAAAGAGAAAATCATCCTTCCTTAAATCAGGAAATTGATAAATGGGAAAATGCCACTTCCTGTTTCTGCCTGTGCACTTCAGCCTTTGTCTTTTATACATGTCCTTTTGTGGCAAAAGCCGCCATGCTCGTTTCATCAGTATAAAATTCATCTAATTCATTGGTCTGATGGAACTCGCATGACAAAAAGTTTTATACATTCTCTTTTGTGACAAATGCTGTCATGCTCGTTTCATTCTCTTATTATGATTAACTTTCCGGGTATAAGGGTTGTTTAAATGCTTTACCAAAATAAGCATGCGGAAAAGTCAGCAACCATAATTACGTATAAGACATTAAAAAAGTATATTCTATAAATCACACTAATAAATGACACAAGTCCGGTAACAGGAATAAAATAAGAACACGCTTAAGCCTAAACCTTGTAAATTAATATACCAAATAAAAGCGAAAAGAGGGTGCCTGAAAAATCTGTATTTTCACTGTTTGTGGTGTGGTACTTAAAAAGCTCAACACAAATATTTAATAAACAGATAGAAAAACAAAAGTTTTCAGACACCCTCCTTTGTAGTTCTAACCGTTCTCTTTTTCGTTTTTAGCGTTGGCCTTTTTCTTATTCCGAGGCCTTGAGTTTCCATAAGTTTTGGCAAATAATTTACCGCGTCTGGTCTTTCTGTCACCTTTTCCCATAATACATTAAAGTTTAAATTAAAAATTTAAAATCTAACGACTTTGAAAAATAGTTGATACAAAAAAACTCAACACCTGCAAATATAATGAAAAGGGTCGGAAAGGCTTACCTCTACGGCCCTTAATGTTCTACTTCAAAATATAATTTGTAATAATTTAAACCTTTTTCGGGATCGAATCCCCGTTCGATGTGGTCGCGCCGACCATGAACATATACATGAAAGTTTTTGTCGAGCTTAAGAACAGATTTAAAGTACTTTTTCTCGGTTTTAACAGCACTTTTTGAAATATCAAAACTATCGTTTAATGGCAGTTCCTTTTCTTCTTCAAACGTTTGGCGAAAATCGTTAAACGCCTCAATCACTTCGGGATGCCGTATCACTTGTTGTTCAAAATCATCTTTTTTAAAGCTGTCGTTCTTATTGAAAAAATCGATGGAACGGTTTAACAGGTCTATTTGGTCGGGCTTTGGAACTTCATGTTCGTCGTTGAAAACATCGGTGACGAAGTCACGGCAAAGATTCAGATAGTTTTTTGTGAAATAATAGTTATCCTCTCTGGGCATAAGACCCAAAAAATCATCTTTCCAGAAGCGAGCCTCCTGCCCTTTGTTAATATTGTCGACCATAGTGACTTTATATCCTGCTTCCTTTTCGGTATTAAAGACAATACATCCTTTATCCAGCTTGCGGATATTAATTCCTTCCTGAGCCCCCAATTCAAAAGTATTGTCTTTAAGATATACTTTCAGATAGGTCTCCTTGTTTTCACTTTTAAAAATACCGATGGCATCGGTTACTTCACCATCGACGACACAATTGCTGAAATAGACCATATAAAATTCACCGCCTCTGATTTTGGGATGATTGGATTGTTCATAGAGGTGTTCGGCCACTTTTACAGAGGTATCATAAAGCTTATCAGGGCTGTCGAAAACACCGGATAACCATTGAAACATCCGGTTATTTTCCGGCTCTTCGTTTTCATCGGTAAAATTGAAAAAAGCTTCGGTTTTAAAAGGCCGAAAAAAATAGGACAATAAAATATCACCAACTGTTTCATCATCAAAAAGCCGCACCGGACTTTTGGAAAATTTAATAGGTTCTCCCTCGGTACGACATCCTATGTGATGAATTACCATATTTTCAATTCTGACCTGCGAATAATCAATCATATATAATGTTTTTTACCCGCAAATTTAGAAAAATCAATCCGTAAATAAATTAAAACAACAATTGAGCCTTTATTTATATCTCAACATTCTTCCTGAAACTTATTAAAAGTCCCTTACATTTCATTGAAATCCGAAAATGTAAGGGACTTACTATGGGAATAAAATCACCTTATCATAAACACACTAAACAACCAACTTTTATTTAAAAAAAATTTAATTCGGAATGTTTCTCGGAATGCTGCATTAGCATAAAAGGCCTGTACTTGAGTTATTTCTTTTTCGAGATGGTTAAAACTCATTAAACCAATATCTGATAATTTCCTCGGCCGGTTTACCTCTTACCGAAGCAGACTTTTCAAAGGCGGTATTCATATCTCTCGGTTCATACTTGGTGAAGCGGTCGTAGTACATATATCCATGCGATATTACCCCTTGAATATTCACACTGCTTTCGTTCACAGCCTGAAGTATGCCATGATAAAGGTCGGCCTGCTCGTAAAAATCAACATTCCAGTTATTGGCAGCAACGGAAACATCCAGTACCGGTTCGAGATGCCCGTAGGTATTGGCAGCCCCATCGACCGAAGGTGCCCACACCCATACAATCAAAGGCTTACTAAATCCTGAGAAATGGTTTAAAATGCCGTTCATGGCATCCTTAATTTGAGATACAGAGGGATTGGTAATCTCGGTAACACTGGACACCACAATGCCAAAGGCATCAAACAGCGCCACAAAGCTGTCGGTATAGCTATCATCTTCAAAATATTGCCACTCGGAACTTCCCTCGTAATTTATTGCGGTAAAGGGTCTGGCCACTCCGAAATAAGCAATTTTCCCGCTATAGACACTTCGCACCTCATTCATGAGTTCATTCCAATGGCTTTCGTAAAGTGTCTCTGAGCTAAAGGCATCCGGGGCAGTAGCATATGAGAGGCCGTGTCCCAGAGAGATCCATTCCACCCCTTTGGATTCAGCGGTTTGGGCATATTCTTTCAATATTCTGGAATATTCCGAGAACCAGTCTTCCCAAAAATCGTCACTTAACTGTTGGCCACTAAAAACAATTTCGTTAAATGATTTTCCGTCCAGCTGCTCTTCTTCCTGAGGCCATACGCCAAACCAATACATCATATTCAGGTTTCTTTCAGAAGCTTCATCCGAAAGGGTTTGATACTGGCTTTGACTCAACATATCCCAGTCATATTGGGTATTGGCAGATGTACTCATGGCTACGGAATCTTCTCCCACCACAGTAACAAAGACCGGGTCGAATACCGTCACGGTATTGGCGTTCATATCCTCAAGACGGTCGAAAGTTTGCTCAAAAGCTTCCGGATAGAGGTCCTGCCCCATCCAGGGACCGGCGTCGAAGAGAGATACACCCTTAATAAAATCAGAACCCTTAGCATTGATTCCCGACACTTTGGGATAAGCCATCAACGAAATATCATAAGTCTCATCGCCTTCAAATTCCCGGGAATATTGTACGGGGATATAATCATCGTTAACGTCGGAAGACAAAGTCCCCAATCCTGCTTCATTGGTTTCGAAAGAGAATTTTCCCTCGGCATCGGTGGTTGTGGATAAATCGCCAAAAAGAATCTCAATATTTTCCAGAAAAGTATTGGTTTCAGCCGATTTCAAAATTCCATTAATAACATAAGCAGGCTCTGTAATCGAAATAGTAATGGAAACTGATGCAGATTTTCCTTGGTTATCCTCTACTGTTGCTTTAATAATGTTTTCACCAATATTCAAATCATCATTTGAATCCCATTCAACCGTATATGGTTCCGACTCCCAATAGTGCACACTATTACCGTTAAAAAAAAGATCAACCTGTAAAATTTCCCCATCTGAATCCGATGCTTCAATTTTAAAAGAAATTATATCTCCTTTTTGGAATTGGGCCCCATCGTCAGGTGATACAATAGTTATTTTAGGCGCCTGAGGTTCAGGTTCATTTTCCTCGCCATTGTCTGAACAACACCACAATAGCAAAAGAAAAAACAAGCTGAAAAGTGGAAGTGAAGTTTTCATGTCTACATTATTTTCTAAGTTAATGGATTAAATGGAATTTAAATATTAGATAGGGATTCGTTTTAATCATTAGCGTGGAAAAAGTCTTTAAACCTGATATCCGCTTCAACGTCCTAGAGGTCTGACAACCTAATTCATAATGTCAATAAAAAGAAAATGACCGGGGTAAGGAAGGATATTTTTAAAAATATTCAAGAAAATCGTACCCAAGTATCCATGAAAGTTGGAATAACTCCAATGTTCAAGATATTAAAGCCTATTTCATTAATACGCACACTCGCTCAAAATGTTATGCATTTTAAAAAAAAAATGAAATAATTTAAACTTTTTCCAAAAAAAACCAAAATGACCAGTTTTGTAAATTCCCTTAAAAAATTACTTTTACACTGTAAAATTGGGAATTGGAAAACCTTTATCGCTAACAATTAGTTTGTACATACTTTTATTATCTAATTCACTAATCAAATGATCCTCGCCTGACAGAATTAACATATTTTTGTTACGGCAAAGAGAGACCATGGTTGTTTTTAAAGAAATGCTATTTTCCGGCTGGTTCAAATTTTAATTACTAACCCACGCAACTAAAGCTTGAAAGATTTTTATGGTTAAGAATTTAAAAAACACACATATTATGCAAAAACTCCCGGTGGCTGTCATCTTACTTTTTTCAACGTTACCGATTTTTGGTCAATACTATACATCAGGCACCGACCCTGCATCAATCAAATGGAAACAAATCAACACCGACCGTTTCAGGTTGGTATTTCCAGAAGAGTTTTCCCGGGCAGCATTGGATTTAAGTTTTTATTTGGATAGCATTGCTCCCAAAGTAGAGGCATTGCTACACCATCGTCCGAGAAAAATTAACATTTTAATTCACGGTCGGTCCGCCTATAGCAACGGTTTTGTGTCGTGGGCACCCCGCCGAATTGAATTATATCCTACACCCGACCAGGAAAATTACAGTACAGACTGGCTTGAACAACTGGCCATCCATGAATATCGTCATGTTGTACAAATCGATAAGTTAAGGCAAGGATTTACCAAATTTGGGTCATGGTTCACGGGGCAGCAAGCTACCGGGGCAGTTCTGGGCTTGTATGTCCCTCTATGGTTTATGGAAGGCGATGCTGTCATTACGGAAACAACCCTGTCGAAAAGCGGAAGAGGAAGACTTCCCGTATTTACTCAACCATTAAAGGCCAGACTGATTGAGTACGGATATGATTCATTTGACAAAGCTTACCTGGGCTCTTATAGAGATTATATTCCTGATTATTATAAATTAGGTTATCATTTTACGGCCGAAGTTCGACGACGTTATGGTGCAGATCTCTGGTCAGACGTTCTTGACAATACTGGCCGCAACAGTTGGTCGTTAACTCCTTTTCGTAAAGCTATAAGAAAAACGGGTTTCCGCAATCAACGCCTGCTTTATAACGCTGTTTTTGACAGCTTAACGACAGAATGGCGAAATTATGATTTGAACTTAACTTCTTCAAAATACCGGATTATCGCTAAAGGGGATGATGATTATACAACTATAGAATATCCCGTTGTTACCGCACGGGATGAAGTTTTTGCTCAAATTGACGGACCGGGGCAACGCACTAGAATTGTACAAATTTTGCCCAATGGGGATAAAAAAAACATAGTTTATACAGGATTTCGAAACAGTGATCCCATCACTGCCAATGAACGGTGGATTGCCTGGACCGAACTGCAACCTCACATCCGATGGGAAAATGCCGACTATTCCATTGTCAGGTTATTTGACCGTATAGAGGGTAAAACAAAAAATCTAACCGCCAAATCACGATACTTCTCGCCTACCCTTTCGTCTTATTCGGATACTTTGGCAGTTGTAGAATGTACTACCAACTACCGGTTCTTCATTTCGCTTATTGATATTCCCTCAGGCGAAACCATAAAAAAAATTGCGACACCAGAAAATGCTTTTCCCATGCATCCTTCCTGGACCGACAAACAAGATGAATTGGTGATGGTTCTTTTTACAAACTCAGGCAAAAGCATAGCTACGCTCAACACAAAAAACGACACATGGAAAACACTTCGCAACCCATCATTTGATGAGCCCAAATATCCCACCAAAAAAGGTGATTATGTATGGTTTACAGCTTCAATACCAAATTCCGAAGAAATTTTTCGTCTTTCTACTCTAACCGGTAAAACGACACAAGTAACCCAATCCCGTTTCGGGGCTACCTATCCGGCTATTTTAAACAAAGACACCCTCTTATATTGTGATTATTCAGCCAAAGGTTACCGACTGGTAAAAATTCCTGCCCAACAATCCTGGGAAACTGAGGTTAAGCCGGCAGACTTGACCAACCCTCTTGTAAAACAATTAACAAAACAAGAGAAAAGAGACACAGAATATTCCATCCATAAAACACCGGAAATAAAATCTTACAGTAAATGGAACCTTTTAAATATACATTCCTGGGCCCCGGCATACGTAAACATAGATGATTCTGAAATATATCCCGGCATTTCGTTAATGAGTCAAAATCTTTTAGGTACTGCCATTGTTACCGCAGGTTATAACGCAGCCAACTCCAAGAGCTACGAAAAATACCATGTAGGATTTTCCTGGCGCGGCTGGTTCCCCATAATAGATTTTGATATTAAATGGGGCGACTATAAGGAAACATTCAGTAATCAATACCAAATCAATAATGGTTTCTATACAATAGACCAGTTAGGAAAGGAAAAACATCTTAACATAGAAGTAGGTGCGAAAATTCCTTTGTACCTAAGTCGCGGCAAATGGCAACGTTATTTCCAGGTTGAAACACAACTGGAATCGCAGAGTATTAGCAACCAAAACTATATTCAAAACATATATACCTATTTGGTGAACTTTTCAACCCCCACCGATAAAAATCTGATAAAATTACCGGATATCAACTACCGGGGAATGGAATATTCACTTTATTTCCACAATAAGTTGAGGGGAACCAACAGAGATGTAAATACCCGCTTTGGACAAAGTGTTAGTCTTCTTTACCGACATACCCCCTGGGGCAACTACAACGCCGGAGAAAATTACGGCATTAGCAGTCGGCTCTATTTCCCGGGTATTGGGAAGCATCACTCATTGGTGGTGGATAATCAGTGGCAAAAGAAAATTGGCGGTGATACCATCAGTTCAGAATCGAACTATCTAACTTATTTAAAATTTAACGACCTTTTAGATATGCCACGGGGATATAATAGTATTTACAATGATGAAATGTATATTTTTAATGGTACCTACCAAATGCCTCTCTGGAATCCCGATTGGTCACTTCCGGGCGTTTTATACATTAAACGTTTCCGGCTGCATCTGTTTTTCGATTTGGCCGTGGCAAAATACCAACTGCAGGAAAAAGATTCAAAAACAATTTACAGATATTCTAACACCTATACCTCAACAGGAATTGAATTGTTAAGTGACCTTCACGCCTTTCGGTTTATTCTTCCGTTCACCATCGGGTACAGGGGAGGATTTAGGGAAGTAGACAATTCATTGTTTCATGAGGTGATAATTTCAACCAGTTTTAACAATTTTCTGGTTGGAAAAAAATAAATCCTAAATTGTTCAGGCGACTAGCCTTCACCCATTAATGGTCCCCGATGCAACTCAAAAACAGTAATCTCTGGTGGCATTCCTACCCGCGCAGGCATACCCAGATAACCTAATCCACGGTTAACATACAAAAATTGCTTACCCTCGCGATAAAGACCTGCCCACCGTTTAAACCTATACTTGGCGGGGCTCCAGGAAAATTTTCCCAACTCCACACCGAATTGCATGCCATGGGTATGACCCGAAAGCGTAAGGTCATAATTCTTTTTACCAACAACTTCAGCATCCCAGTGGTCAGGGTCATGCGAAAGCAACAATTTAAAGGATGCCTTCCTGGCGTTCGACCATGCTTTCTCCAAATCACCATATTGCGGGAAGGGCGGTCGCCCCCAATTTTCCACACCACTTAAAACAAAACTTTCGCCTCCCTTTTCAATTAAAACAGACTCGTTCCTCAACAGCTTGAATCCAAAACGTTCAAATGCAGACAAAATTCCCTGAAAATTGGCTTGTTTCATCTCCGGCGACGGCCATGAGCTATAGTCTCCGTAATCATGATTTCCTAATATTGCATATTTACCCAAAGGAGCATTAATACCTCTCAAAATATTTTCCCACCCATCGGTTTCACCGGCAAAATTATTAACAAGATCACCAGTAAAAACTACCATATCAGGCTGTTGAGCATTAATTAAGTCAATAGCCTCAAGAAGTGCTTTCCTATTATTGCCAAAACTCCCCAAATGCAAATCGGAAATTTGCACGATACGCAAATTGTTAAACGCGGCAGGAAGATTGGGAAAAGAAAGCTTTACAGGCCGGGCATAAAAAGCAAAACGTCCTTTAAGAACACCAAAAAGAATCGTCACAAAAGGCGCTGTTGCCAAAATAATTCCTAACTGACTTAAAAATCTAGCCCTTGTAATGGATGGATAATGTCGCTTGGTATGAGTATTGGCTTTTCGACTAACAAATAAACCCATTAGCTCTCCGATTCCAATAACCAACAGATAGATAAATTTTGGAAGATAAACCAAAAGAAATGTCGCCAGAAAATAGCTAAAAGCATTAAAAGAATGATAACTTTGGGCATTAGGAATTGTTTTTCCAAAAATAAAGAAGCCACTCAAAAAAACAATAGGACTTATAATAAATGCAATAATCTTAATCCAATTATTTAGTGCATTTTTATTTGAAATTCCAGAATTCTTCCAATGCTTCCAAAGTAACCAATCAGTGCCAACAACAAACAATAATAATACCCACAAAAACATCATCTGGTATCTCATTCTTTTCCTATTTTAAATTACTAAAACCATACCACCACCATGCAATGTAATTTTAAACAAAGCGTAATTTGATGAATTTTAGGCTGACAAATCTAACATAGCAAAAAGAAAGAGAGCTAAAACGATTGTTAAAATTTTGTAAAACAATTAATAATTAAAACGGATAACTAAAGAAATATAATTTTAACCCCGGTAATTATTGCCTCAAATGAGACCATCAAAATTACCGGGGAAAAACAGGAAACAACAATAGAAAAAATTGGAAAGAAACTTAAACAGCGGCCTTTTCAGAAAATGCTTCTTCTGGCTGCACAGTAAAATAAGCAATAATATGCATTATCCAACCAATGAAAATGATTATTGAACCTATAAAAAATATAATAATTCCAATAGCCCCGATAAAGTAAAGCATTCCTGCCGTTTTAAAATGCTTCACTCCCGTATGTTGGGCCAACAATTTTAAAGACTTCCCAAAAAAGTAAAAACCAATAATAAGTCCGACAAGCATTACCAAACCACCTATAATGGTGGCACCATTTTCAAAAAGTAAACCGGTTATATTTTGAATATTTGCTGGATCAATGCCACCACCTGATGAAAGTCCAACAGCGGCACTACCAATAGCAACCCCTAATATAATTGAACCAACCAATACTGAAATTACCTGCACAATAAAACCGGTTAGGGCATTTTTAAAAATTGCCGGATTATTGTAATGCTTTGAAAAATGATAATGCGATAATAATAAAAGAACTATGACAGCGATTCCAACAAAAAAATTTATTATAGGTATAATAGTTGCTATGGGCAACAATATACCAATACGCCCTAAGTTAATTGCTTGTTTTTTCATAACTAATTTAAATTTTAAATTAACAATCTTTATGTGGTATTATTCTTTGAATTCTATTGAACGATTGTTTACTTAAATTTCAATATTCCCCTTCTCGCTGCCGAAAAATTCGTCTTTGTTAGTATTGTTTCAAGTAAAACCTTAAACCAACCTCAAAAAAAACTAAATTATGTATGGAAGTTAAAAACAATATTTGTAGAACGCAACAAATTTTAAAAGACTAAAGCTAAAGTGATTAAACCATTTAAATAGCTTCACAAAATTTGAGACACAGGCCATTGGCTTTATAAAAGCCTAACAATCGGCTTTGACAGTCAACAAAAATCAGAAAGCTTATCACATAGGGGCATCCTCAATAATTTCTCTATTTTTGCGTTAAAACAACAAGAAGATTTATCTCCTTATGTCTTTTAAACATAACCTCCTTCTAACGCTATTAATAATTAATGTTCTGACTATTTACGGTCAGGAAAAAATTATCATTAAGGGGAAAATTGTATCGGAACAAGAAGAACCTATTGAAAAAGCTCACATTATTGCTATAGATTCGTCTAAAGGAACAACAACCAATAAAGATGGTTCTTTTGAATTAATATTGAGAGCTGAATTTCCAATAAATCTTCAAATATCCCATATTGAATACCTTCCCGGGCAACTAACCATTCAGCAAAAAGACCTGGATATAAAGCCTTTAAAAATTGTTTTGCAAACACGAATCAGAGAGCTCAATGAAGTAAAAATTTCAGAACCGAAAGCTAATGACCAGTCAGCCATTAAAATAAATGCAGACCTTACCCCTTATCTCTCCTCTCCTGCCGGTCCGGCAATCGAAGGGTTGATCCGTTCTCAGATGGGCGTCGCCGCAAATAATGAATTAAGTAGTCAGTACCGGGTAAGAGGCGGTAATTTCGATGAAAATTTGGTATATCTTAACGGGTTCGAAATATTTCGTCCACAGTTAATAAGAAGTGGGCAGCAGGAAGGGCTCAGTATTATAAATCCTGATTTGACTGAATCGGTATACTTTTCAGCCGGTGGTTTCAGTGCAACATATGGTGATAAAATGAGTTCGGCTCTGGATGTCCAATACAAAAAACCACAAAACAATGAATCGGGAATCAACGTAAGCTTATTGGGCGCCAATATTTTCACCATTGGAAGTGCCTTCAGCAAAAAAATCACCTGGCTGGCCGGAGCACGTTACAAAACCAATAGATATTTGTTAAATTCATTGGATACCAAAGGTGATTATAATCCTGAATTCACTGATTTCCAGACAAACATAAATTACCAAATCAACTCCAAATTTTCCATTGAAGCATTAGGTTATTACGCGCTTAATCAGTACAATTTTATCCCATCTGACCGTGAAACTTCATTCGGAACCATTAATGACATAAAACAATTAAAAATCTACTTTGCCGGACAGGAAAAAGACCGGTTCAAGACAGGAATGGGAGCCCTCAGACTTAATTTTCAACCAGATAAATCGGCACGTTATGAACTTCAAACTACCCATTACAGAGCATTAGAAAATGAAGCTTATGACATTGCCGGTGCATACTGGCTCCAAGAAATTGAAGGAACCAACGATGCTGAAACAACGACCACGATAGGTGTGGGCGAATATCTACAACATGCGCGGAACGATTTGTTGGCTACCGTAACCACAGTTTCGCTTAAAGGCATAAATCATATTAACTCTACCAACTCTATTCAATGGGGATTAAAATGGCAAAAAGAATATTTTGACGACCGAATAAATGAATGGGAAATGATTGATTCTGCCGGTTATTCCATACCTCGAAATTCCAATTTAGAATTGAGTTATAGCCTAAACACCCAGCACCAACAAACAACCCATCATTTAAAACTTTTCGTGGCGCATCAAACAACACTTACACCTACATGGGGTAAAATAAGCATGAACTATGGCACCAGAGTTATTTGGTATGACAATGAAAGCACTGTTCATGTCACCCCTCGATTTCAGTTTTCTTTTCACCCACATGCAACGCCCAATACTCGTTTTCGCCTGAGCGGAGGTTGGTACTTTCAACCACCTTTTTATAAAGAATACCGTCCGGCCAGAAGCGGGGAAATATACTCTTTGGAATCCCAGAAGTCCAGACAAATTTTGACCGGGATAGACCACTATTTTTCCATAACGGATCGGCCGTTTAAATTTTCAGCAGAGGTATACTATAAATATCTTTATAACCTTATTCCTTATCAGGTAGATAATGTCCGCATAATATATAGTGGTAAAAACGAAGCCAAAGGCTATGCTACAGGTGCCGATTTCAAAATACATGGTGAATTTGTCCCGGGATCTGAGTCATGGGCAACACTCTCTTTATTACGCACAGAAGAAGATATTTTAACAGATACCTGGGAAAAAGAAGGGGAGCCGGGATATATACCTCGTCCATCAGACCAGCGCGTTAACTTTTCAATGTTTTTTCAGGATTATCTTCCCAACAATCCATCGTTTAAGGTACACTTAAGTTTTTATTATGGTTCGGGACTAACTTTTGGCCCACCACGCTCCCCGCGGTATATGGCAACCTTTCGGATGCCCCCCTATCGCAGAGTAGACATAGGCTTCTCCAAAGATTTACTGCCCTGGATGAGTCGAAACTTACAAATTTACTTTCTTAAAACCGCCTGGTTAAGTGCTGAAATATTTAATCTTTTCGATATAAACAATACCATCTCTTATTTTTGGGTGAGCGATGTCAACAACCGGGAATATGCTGTTCCCAACTATTTAACAGGCAGACGCTTGAATATTTCATTAAAAATAGGATTTTAGAAAAGAAATTCTGCTTAAGTGATAAATTTCAGCCTTTTTTACAATTTAATTCTTTTATTTTGATGAAAAGAAGATCAAACATTCATCAAAAAATCAGACACCTATGAAACAACCCAAGACAAGCAGTGAATACATTTCACGAGAACAAAAGTATGGGGCTCACAATTATCATCCGCTACCGGTCGTTCTGGAACGAGGGGAAGGCGTCTTTGTATGGGATGTAGAAGGCCGGCGTTATTTTGATTTTCTCTCGGCTTATTCAGCGCTCAATCAAGGTCACTGTCATCCAAGAATTATTAATGCTCTCAAAGAACAGGCCTCCAAACTGACATTAACGTCCAGGGCTTTTTACAACAATGTATTGGGTGAATTTGAAGAATATGTATCCAATTATTTTGGTTATGACAAGGTATTGATGATGAATAGCGGCGCCGAAGCGGATGAAACGGCATTAAAACTATGTCGCCGATGGGGCTATGAGAAAAAAGGCATTCCGGAAAATCAGGCTAAAATTATTGTTTGTGAAGGAAATTTTCATGGTCGAACCATTACCATCATAAGTATGTCGACCGACCCGGATAGTTATAGCGGTTTTGGTCCGTTCACTCCAGGTTTTATTACCATCCCCTACAATGACCCAGAAGCATTGGAAAAGGAGTTAAAAGACCCAAATGTTGCAGGATTTTTAGTAGAACCCATACAAGGAGAAGCAGGTGTGTTTGTTCCTGATGACGGATATTTAAAAAAGGCATTCGAACTTTGTAAAGCGCATAATGTATTATTCATGGCCGACGAGGTACAAACAGGAATTGCCAGAACCGGCAAAATGTTAGCTTGCGACCATGAAGGAGTACATCCCGACATTCTTATTCTTGGCAAAGCCATCTCAGGAGGTGTGTTGCCAGTATCTGCAGTATTGGCCGATGATGATATAATGCTGGTTATTCGTCCGGGAGAACATGGCTCTACTTATGGAGGTAATCCGTTGGCATGTAAAGTAGCCAAAGAAGCCCTTCAGGTGGTCAAAGATGAAAACCTGGCCGAAAATGCTGAGCGACTAGGTGTCATCTTCAGAGAAGAGATGAAGAAAATTGACTCTGACATGATAGAACTCGTAAGAGGAAAAGGCTTGCTAAATGCCATTGTAATACGCCCCCAAAATGGCAAGGAAGCCTGGGATGTTTGTGTTGCCATGAAAGAAAACGGTCTCATTGCCAAACCCACTCATCAACACATTATTCGATTCGCTCCCCCACTCATCATTACTGAAGAACAACTTAAAGAAGCCATTGAAATCATAAAGAAAACTATTATGGATTTCCAATAAACAGAATCCTAAACACTAAAAAAGCCGCAACTAATTTTTTGGTTGCGGCTTTTTTGTGCCCGGAACAGGACTCGAACCTGCACGTTCTTGCGAACACTAGTCCCTGAAACTAGCGCGTCTACCAATTCCGCCATCCGGGCTAATAAAATCTAAAAATACTGTTCTTTTCAACAGCGATGCAAAGATAGAAACTTAATTTTTTTCGCCAATACTATTTCTCGTTTTTTTAGCTACAAAGCCCTAAAAAAGGGTATTACTGCCCATCAATTAAACTTAAATAATCAACCGGATTTTACGCTCAAAAAACATAAATCCAAAATGTTACTCACTTTCTTTTTTCACACAACAATATTGAACAAAAATATTGTTTACAGAGAAGGATATTAGTAAATTTGAAAATACCAACAACAATTGAACTTAAACCATTAACCCCATAAACAAAAGCTTATGTCCATATTCTCAAACATCTTTAATGGAAGCCTCACAAATATTATTGAAAGTTTAGGAGGTGTAATTGACCAATTTTCTCTTTCAAAAGAAGAAAAGCAGCGATTCCAATTAGAATTGCAAAGTTTGTTAATGCAAAAAGAAAAAGAGCTGGAAGAGAGCTTTCGTGCTGAGTTAGAAACCAGAGCAGACATCATTAAAGCCGAAATGGCACAAGGCGATGCTTTTACAAAAAGAGCACGACCTTCTATAATCTATGGCGGACTTCTCTTTATTTTTATAGTTCATGTATTGGTTCCCGTTATTGCTTTAATATCCGGGACCCCGGCAGATGCCTTGCCCCGGCTCAGTCTACCCGAAGAATTCTGGTGGGCCTGGGGAACGGTTGTGGGCGTTTATGGTGTTAGTCGGTCAGCTGAAAAAATGGGTGCAAGCAACCGCTTCACTCGACTTGTTACCGGCACCAATACCCCAAATATAAAAACTTCAAAAAATGTTAGAGGATGATTGCAGTAAAAAATCATCGTCTGGTATCATCAGACAAGTCTCTACAAATATCCTTTGATGCAAGCCCCAATCACGGAACTACTTTTAGTGAAGGGCTTCCAGATGTTATTGTTTTACACTATACAGGCGGAAGCTCATTGGAATCCTCTGTAAATTGGCTAAAAAACCCTGCATCAAAAGCCTCTGCCCATGTTATTATTGGAAAAAACGGTGAAATAGTTCAAATGGTGCCATTCAACATAAAAGCCTGGCATGCCGGAATTAGTGAATGGCAAGGAAGAAAAAATCTAAATAACTTTAGTATAGGCATAGAAATTGATAATTCCGGATTACTGGAAAAAAGAGTTGATGGCTACTATACTTATTGGGGAAAACGCATTGATAACAGTCAGGTAGTTTTGGCTACCCACAAACACAAAAATCAGGAACAAGCCTGGGAAGCTTTCACCGAAAAGCAAATTGTAATTGTAGAAAAAATAGTTATGGCACTCAAGGAAAGATATCCGATTAAAGATATCGTTGGACATGATGATATAGCACCCGGCCGAAAAACAGACCCGGGTCCGGCATTTCCGCTTCAAAAAATTAAAAACAAATTATTTTATTATCGCAATGAAGATGTGCAATTAGATATTAATAATAATCCCAATTATGGCATTGTAACGGCCGATTATTTAAATATCAGAACCGGCCCTTCGGTAAATAATCAAACTGTTTCCGAACCTTTACCTAAAGGCACTAAACTTAAAATTGTGGAAGAAAAAAACGGCTGGCTCAAAGTTAAGGTAGATATCCAAGGATGGGTCAGCCAACATTGGGTTGACCTACTTTGAGCCGGACATTTTTTATATTATAAATGAGCCTCTAACTGACGATTGATAAATTCAATTTCATCGTTGCTAAGCTGAACATCGGCAGCTTTGGCATTTTGGCGAGCCTGTTCAGCATTTCTTGCTCCGGCAAGAGCAATAGTAATCCCTTTACGGTCTAAAGTCCATCTCAAAACCAATTGGGCAAGTGATACTCCTTTTTGGTCAGCTATCGGCTGAATACTCTTTAAAAATTCATTTGTTCGAACAATGTTTTCATCGGAAAACGATTTATGGGACTGACGATGATCACCATCCATAAATTTATAACCGGGTTTAATTTTACCGGTCAGCAATCCTCGTTCTAAGGGACTATAAGCCAAAACAGATTTATTATTTTGAATACACCAGGGAACAATCTCTTTTTCTATTCCCCGATTCACCATACTAAAAGGCACCTGGTTGGATAATATTTTCACTGATTTTCCGGCAGCTTCCATTAAAGATACATCATAATTACATACTCCGGCATACCTTACCTTTCCTTGTTGAATAAGTTTTTCAACCGCTTCAAAAGTCTCCTCCACCGGTGTACTAACATCCGGCCAGTGAATTTGGTAAAGATCAATATAATCGGTTCCAAGCCGTTTCAGACTATTTTCACATTCTTCAATAACACTCTCTTTCCCGGCATATTTATAAACATCAATTGGTTTGCCGCTATTATCCTTCGTATTCATATAAAAGGTACCCTTAGGCAAATCCCATCGAAGCCCGAACTTAGTTAAAATTTGAATTTTATCCCGAGGAATATCCTTTATGGCTTCACCAACAATCTCTTCACTGGTCCCTTGTCCGTAAATAGGAGCAGTATCGATACTTGTAACACCTTCATCCCATGCCGCTCTAATGGCATCAACAGCTTCTTTTCGGTCGGTTTTTCCCCACATCCAACCACCTGCAGCCCATGCACCAAAAGTGATAGCAGATAGTTGCAAATCCGAATCTGACAATTTACGATATTCCATACCACAAAAATTTTGAGTTTATGTAATTCATTTATTTCGTCTTAATCTTATAGGTCTGTCGAAATTAGTTATTTTTGTCCAATTATTAAACCTTTCTGACATTACAAATTAAATTAAAAAGATTATCGGTTATGCATTACTCTTCACATCTGATTCTCTCATTGGTTTTATCTTTAATTGTTTACTGGTCAGGGTACGCTCAGGAAAAGCCTGACTGGGCCAATGGTGTTCCCGAAGGATGTACAACGATTACAGTAGGAAAAATGGCTAGTTTTGATGGTTCTGTAATGACCTCCCACACCGATGACAGCCATCGAACCAGAGCCTGGATAAATATTGTTCCGGCTGAACGACATGGACGACGTGATAAAGTTACAATGTATAAAAGAGAACCAGATGATTCAGGTCCCATGCCCGCCTACAAACATGTGCCCATAGGAGAAATTCCACAGGTGAGAGAGACCTATGGTTATATTAATACGGCCTATCCCTGTATGAATACCGAACAACTGGCCATAGGGGAATCTACCTTTGGCGGTAGGGAATCATTAATCTCTGACAAGGGACTTATTGATTGCCAACGATTAATACAGCTCATGTTAGAAAGATGTACCACGGCACGGGAAGCTATTAAAACCGGTGGTGAACTGCTAAAAAAGTACGGATGGAACGATGCAGGCGAGTGTTTGACCATCGCCGACACCAAAGAAGTTTGGCATATGGAAATTGTCGGCCCCGGAAAAGGGCGGGTTGGTGCCATCTGGGTAGCCCAACGTGTTCCGGACGATCATGTTAGCGTTAACGCCAATGCAGCACGTATTCAGGAAATTGACCTTGATAATCCGGACTATTTTATGGCATCCGACAACATATTCGATATGGCAAGAGACAGCATGTGGTGGAACCAAGCCACCGGACCATTTCGGTTTGCCGATGCCTATGCCCCCGAAAGCCGTGAATCGATGGCTGCCCGCCGACGCGAATGGCGCGTATTGTCGATGATGAATCCATCGCTTAATCTTGACCCTGAAGCCAGAGATTATCCTTTCTCTGTTAAACCGGCGGAAAAAGTATCGCTGGAAAAAATGATTGAAATATTTAAGGATTATTATGAAGGAACGCCCTATGATATGATAAGCCATATAAAGAAGGTTACTGAAGATGGGGATACCATTCCGCACCCACTGGCCAGTCCCTTTATGCCCTACGATGCATACGATTTGTTTGACATCCATGGTGGCTGGGGCGATTTAGGCGAAAGAACTATTGCCCGCTGGTATACTATGTACGCCACCATCACTCAAAGCAGAGATTGGCTGCCCAATGAAATTGGTGGGTTGGTTTGGCTGGCCCTGGATAATGTGGCTACCTCGGTTTATATTCCCGTTTATTGTTCCGTGACAGACTTGCCTGGTTCCTATAAATATCCTGGCCGAAAAGGCTTTAGCCGTAACTCGGCATGGTGGGCATTTAACCGTTTAAGTACCCTCGCCTCACAGCGATGGAACGAGATGCGTTACGATGTAGAAAAGGTTATGGTGCCGTTGCAGAAAAAAATCTTTAAAAGTCAGGTTGAAGCAGAGAAGAAAGCGATGAATATGGGCCCTAAGCAAACCCGGGACCACCTTACCCGATTTACCAATGAATGGGGTAATAAGGTGGTGAATGAAGCCTGGAAACTGGGAGATTTCCTATGGACTAAATATGATGAAAAATTTTAAATCATTAACAAGTATGGCGGAGGCCTTTCCGCCATACCTTTTACGGTAAATAAATCATTTTCCGTGTCATACCGCCATCTACGTAAAAGTTCTCTGCATTTACGAAATCATTTTCCGGCTGACAGAGCCATACCACCAGTGATGCGATATCCGAAGGTTTACCGACCCTGCCGCTTGGATGTTGCGAATGGTCCTGAGGTCGGAGCTCTTCAGGGTCGCCGGTATGTATCCAACCCGGGCTGATACAATTAACTGTAATACCTGTACCCGACAAAGAATTGGCCAGGGCATGGGTTAAAGATACCAGCCCTCCTTTGGAAGCGCCATAGGCCTCTCCGCCCGGTTCAGACATCCGATGACGGGTAGAAGCAATTTGAATGATACGTCCGTAGCTGCCTTTAGGATGTCTTTTGGCAAATTCGCGGGCACAGAGAAAGGCTGCCCGCAAGTTAGTGTCAATTATGTAGTCCCACTCTTCTACAGTAAGTTCTGTAAGAGGTTTAAACCGGCTCAGTCCGGCATTGTTTACCAAGATATCGGTCTTTGGCCATTCCATTTCAATCTGTCGAAAAAATTTTACAATCTCATCGGCATCCGCCAAGTCCAAACAAGTTGTATGAATCCATGGGTAGTGTTGACGAAGCTGCTCCAATGCCTCTTGATCCTTATCAACCACCCATACCCTCGTACCGGCTTCTTCCAGAGCTATGGCGATAGCTCTACCTATACCTTTGGCACCACCGGTTACAATAGCACGTTTTTCTTTTAATGTCTTTTCCATAAAAAGTATCTAGTTTATTTTTTTATAAAACCATCAAAATCAACTTCAGTTTGTCGCAACATGAACATGTAATATAAGTGCACAGGCAGAAGATAAATTTATCAATTTCATGATTTTGAGGTAGGGTGTTCTTCACCTTCAATTAATATCAGGACATGAGCAATATCGAATGCTTTAACATGAACTTTGTTGATTATGAGTCAGAAAGACGAATGTTAGCCACAATAAGTTTTACACGAATATACTTAAAAAGATTATTCGAAATAATCCAAGCCCTGTATAACCAATTATACCGCACTGCCAAAAAAGAGAGGAAAATCCCATCTTACCTTAACGCTGCTATGTAGAAATAAAAATTATCTATGGATCAAATTTCCCCCAAACATAAAAAGTTATATGCCTGATATGAGATTGTTTTACGCCCATGATTATCTATAATGATGCTTATCGACCGGAATTTTCGACATTTTACTTTTTTCTTAAAAACCTGTAAAGTATTTTTGCATAACATCGAAAAAAACAATTAATGACAGGCACACTGATAAATGTGGCAACGGTAATGGTAGGAAGCGTTGTAGGATTGATATTTCGACACCGACTTTCCCAAAGAGTAGTAAGCACTGTATTTCAAGGGATAGGGCTATTTACACTAACATTAGGCATATCCATGTTTTTAAACAGTCAATGGATTTTGACTGTAATACTTGCTCTATTATTTGGCTCTATTACCGGAAGTGTATTAAAATTGGAAGAAAAAACAGATATTTTAGGAGGATCCATCAAAGAAAAATTACATTTCCAAGATGAAAGGTTTACCGAAGGTTTGGTCACAGCTTTTTTAATGTTTTGTATGGGTTCGCTTACTATTTTAGGGGCCATTGAAGAAGGAATCGGGAAAGGTCCGGAATTGCTTATCACAAAATCGGTATTGGACGGTTTTTCTGCCATGGCCTTATCAACAGCTATGGGTGCAGGGGTATTATTTTCCGCAATACCTTTGTTAATTTATCAGGGAAGTATTACAGTTATTGCCATGTGGGTAGGTCAATTTTTTCCTCAAGCAATTATCGATGAACTAAGTGCAACAGGGGGCATTTTATTAGTTGGTCTGGGATTAAATATTCTCAATGTCACCAAAATTAAAGTAACAGAACTTTTACCGGCATTATTGTTTGTAATTCTGTTTTCATGGATGAAATTTAAAGGTTATTTTCCTTTTGAATTCCTTTGAAAAACAGAAAACAAAGTCCATTTAATTATATTTCAATTAAACAGTAACACAACAACATCAAAATCAGAAAGAATTGAAAGAAAAAAATATAGCTCAACTAAAAAAAATATTTCGTGAATGGTCAGGCGAAGAGGTTGAAAATCTTTCCCCTCTTCCCCCCTCAGGTTCAGAGAGGAGTTATTACCGTTTGACAAGCCCTAAACATTATGCGTTAGGTGCCATTAACCGAAACGTAAAGGAAAATAGGGCATTTTATGCTTTTAGTCGCCACTTCAAATCATTAGGACTAAAAGTTCCGGAAATATATTACATTGATGATTCGGAAGAGTATTATTTGCTGGAAGATTTCGGGAATACCACACTTTACGACTGGCTTTCCAATACCCGTCGGGGCAAAGAAGTACCAACAGATATAGTCAATTTTTACAAAAAGGTTATTGATAATCTGGTGATATTTCAAGTAGAAGGCAAAAAGGACCTGGATTTTTCACTTTGTTATCCCCGACATAGTTTTGATAAACAGTCGATGATGTGGGACCTGCACTATTTCAAATACTATTTTCTGAAACTGGCCAATATTGCCTTTGACGAACAATTGCTTGAAGACGATTTTCATCTATTTTCTGATTATTTACAACAGGCTCAAAGCGATTTTTTCCTTTACCGTGATTTCCAATCACGCAATATAATGGTTACACCCCAAGGGCCGGCCTTCATTGATTATCAGGGAGGACGTAAAGGTGCTCTTCAATACGATTTGGCCTCTCTTCTTTACGATGCCAAAGCCGACATTCCCCCGGAAACCAGAGAAGAGCTACTCGATTATTATATTTCGGTACTCGGCAATAAAATAAAGTTTAATGAAAAAGAGTTTAGAAATTTCTTTTCCGGTTATGTGCTGATACGTATCATGCAAGCCATGGGTGCCTATGGGTTTAGAGGTTTTTATGAAAAAAAAGAGCATTTTCTTAAAAGTATTCCTTATGCCATAGAAAATTTAAAGTACCTTCTCTCAAGACTTAATCTACCCGTTTCACTTCCGACTCTTATCGATGCCCTGTACAAAATTACTGAATCAAAGAAATTGCAGGAAATTAGTAACACCGCCAATTTAACGGTTTTAATTACCAGCTTTTCTTACCGCAGAGGCATACCCGTTGACACCTCAGGTCATGGTGGTGGGTTCGTCTTTGATTGTCGCTGTATTCATAATCCCGGACGATATGATGAATATAAGGACAAAACAGGACGCCACCCGGATGTAATTGCCTTTTTTGAACGACAAAATGAAATGGATAATTTTTTAAAGAATGTGTTTGCATTGGCTGATCAATCGGTACAAAAATATTTGAAAAGAGACTTTAAACATTTGATGTTCAATTTTGGTTGTACTGGCGGTCAGCACCGTTCTGTCTATTGTGCCGAAAAACTGGCTTCATACCTGAGAAAACAATACCCGATAAATGTTGTATTAAAACATCAGGAGGTTCTCACCTGGCCCAATGAAAAAGAATGAATTGATAAACCTTTTTATATAACGCAGGTGAAATGTTTTCTTAATTTCAAAATTAAACACCAATTAACGGTTATAACCGATTCATATATAAGATAAATTTAAATAAATGGGGAAAAAGTGTAAAAGTAAAAAAGAAAGCAAAACCAAACCCGGCCACAAGTTTGTATGTTCCAAATGTCAGCGAACGGCAAAAAAGAAAGAAAAGCTTTGCAAGCCGGTTAAAATTTGAAAACCTGGGATACCATATATGGAAAAGTTATCAATAATATTAATAGGCCTAATCTTTTTAATGGGATTTTTGGCGCCCTTTTTACGTAAACTTTTAAAAAGTTACACCGGGCGTATAATGGCGCTCTTTCCTTTTGGCTTATTTGCCGTTTTATCCTATCTCTTTTTTCTTTTACCTGACGAAACCGCACATCTTGTAGATACCGGGCTGAAACTATTGCCGGAAATATCTTTATCATTCCGTTTTGATGGTCTCAGTTTAATTTTTGGATTAATGGTTAGTGGTATAGGCGGTCTGGTATTGGGGTATTCCTCTTTCTATATGGCCCATTACTCAGGGCGTTCAAAATTTTATTTTTTTCTGGTATTATTTATGGGGAGCATGCTGGGGCTGGTATTCGCTGATAATTTGATTGCCTTTTTTATCTTTTGGGAACTAACCAGTATCACTTCTTTTTTCCTCATAGGTTTTGAACACGAAAACGAAAAAACACGGCAAGCTGCCCTGCAAGCTCTGTTGCTAACCGCATTCGGGGGTCTTTGTCTTCTTTTTGCGGTGATTATGATTGGCAATATGGCCGGAACTTATAGTCTGACAAATATTTACCAACAAGGTTTTCGTTTTGGGGCACATTCCAATTATTACCTGGTTTTTGTTTTAATATTTGTGGCGGTTGCAACTAAGTCGGCACAATTTCCATTTCATTTTTGGCTGCCGGGCGCAATGCATGCACCTACACCTGTTAGCGCCTATTTGCACTCGGCGACAATGGTAAATGCCGGTATCTTTTTATTGCTCAGACTTAACCCAATAATGGGAGGAACAATAATCTGGAAGACTATTTTTGTTATAACCGGAGGAATTACCATGTTTATTGGTGCCTTCTATTCGATGGGTCAAAAAGATTTAAAACGAATATTGGCATTTACTACCATCAGTGCCCTGGGTACTATGGTTTTGCTCATTGGCATGAACAGTACAGCCTCTATTCAGGCAGCTTTAATCTTTTTTATAGTTCACGGACTATACAAGGGTGGTCTTTTCATGATGACCGGCATCATCGATAAAAACACCGGGACCAGAGATATTGCCCGATTGGCCGGCTTGTTGAAAAAAATGCCTGTTACAAGTATAGCAGCCATTCTTTCTCTTTTAAGTATGTCAGGAATTCCGCCAATGTTAGGTTTTATAGGAAAGGAACTGATATATGATGCCAAAATACAGATGCCGGAACTTTCGTGGCTGGTAATTCCGTTAGGAGTAGCATCCAACATGATAATGGTAGCAATATCGTTATTAATATTTTATGAAATTTTTCTTCAACCCAAAGGGAAACAAACGGTGGCTTTAAAACAGCCTGAAAAAACACTACCGGGCAATTTTCTTGCCGGTCCGGTTACTTTAGCACTGGTTGGTTTAACATTAGGCCTATTCCCCGGATGGCTGGAAAATATTATGTCGAATGCACTTTATTTTATTCAAGGTGAAATTGTGGATGTACATCTATCCTTATGGCATGGCTTCAATAAAGTATTAATACTTAGCATCTTTACCGTGGCTATGGGGATAGTAATATTCCTGTTTCGGAAACCTATAGGAAGTTTGGTACAAGTAATCATCCGATGGACTGATCAGTACTATCTTCCCGAACGCTTTAATCAACTTATAAAAAACTATCTACACCTCGCCGGTCGTCAAACCAACCGAATTCAACATGGTTATCATCGTTATTACTTAATAACGTTTTTTACCATAACTTTTGCCTTAGTTATGTATCAACTTGCAACTCTAAAAGGGGACTGGATACCAATATATGAAACCAGTCCCATAAAATGGCACGTTGTTATGGTATTAACCTTTTCTATGCTGGCTGTTCTGTTTGCTGTTTTTACGCGTTCCCGAATCTCTGCTATAATAGCATTGGGAGTTTTAGGATACGGCATATCAATTTTATACATGTTTTATGGTGCAGTTGACCTGGCCATTACTCAATTTTTGGTTGAGACGGTCATCATGGTAATTTTTGTCATGGTAATTTACCATTTGCCACTTTTTGCCACTTTATCATCAACCAAAACAAGAATTAGAGATGGCTTAATAGCCATTGGTGTTGGAGTAATGGTTGCTTTCTTATTATTAAAAGCACGCTTTATTAACTTAGAACCACCTATTTCCGATTATTTTGCTCAAAATAGTTTATTAAAAGGGCACGGACGTAATATCGTAAATGTGATTTTGGTTGACTTCCGGGCCCTTGATACGCTAGGTGAAATAACAGTATTAGCCCTAGCAGCGGCAGGCGTCTTTACCCTATTAAGGTTAGACATAAACCGAAAAGATAAACACTGATGAGAAACTTAATATTAGAAAAAATAGCCACCTTATTTCTTTATGTAATGATAGGTTTTGCCCTTTTTCTGTTGCTAAGAGGGCACAACAGTCCCGGAGGTGGATTTATTGCCGGTATATTAGCCGCTTCGGGATTTTTAATGTATGCCATTGTTTTTGGGTCGGAGGCTGTGTTAAAAAAAATAGTTGTTAACCCGCGTTACATTATAGGAACCGGATTGTTGCTGTCACTGATATCAGCCATTATTCCAATATTTTGGGGTTTACCTCCCATGACTGCCATTTGGGGGACCCTCGGCAAAATACATGTTGGAACTCCGTTGTTATTTGACACAGGAGTTTTTGTTCTGGTAACAGGAATGATTATTTCTATTATTACTAACATAATGGATGTACTAAAATGGAATTCATAATAGCCATATTTATTGGGCTTCTATATGCGTGTGGGGTTTATTTGCTTTTAAGACGAAGTATTGTAAAGCTAATTTTAGGCGTATTAATTCTAAGCAATGCCACCAATCTTATCATTTTTTTATCCGGTGGAATTCAGCGCAATGAAATTAGTTTTATTCCCGAAGGGTCAGAAGTAGCAAATCCGGAGGTAATTTTAGATCCTTTACCCCAAGCATTGATATTAACAGCCATTGTCATAGGATTAGGGATTGCTGCCTACATTTTGGCGTTAAAATATAAATATTTTGAGAAGACCGGAACTCACGATTTAGATCAACTAAGTAAGACAGACCAAAAATGATTGTATCATTACCTATATTTTTGCCGCTATCTTTCATGATTTTTGCATTCCTTTTCCGCCATTACCGGGGAAGGGAATACATAGCCGTTGCGGCTGCTTTTTTGAATGTTATAACATCAATCCTTCTTTTTTCTCAAACGGCCAGGGAAGGGATGTTAAAACTTCAAATGGGCGATTGGCCGGCACCTTATGGTATTACTTTGGTATCGGACCGCTTCAGTGCATTTATGGTTTTAATAGCATCCCTTATATTTTTGGCTACCACAGCCTATTCAGTTCGTTCAGTCGATTGGAATCGCAAAAGTTTTGGCTATTATCTGTTTTCGTTTGGAGTATTAATGGGGGTAAATGGCAGTTTTCTTGCCGGTGACATCTTCAATCTTTACGTTTGGTTTGAGGTAATGCTAATGGCCTCATTTATTTTAATGAGTCATGGTGGCGAACGCCAACAACTGGAAGGGTCGATTAAATACCTTATTCTAAACCTTATTTCATCTTTCTTTTTTGTTGCTGGTATAGGATTGCTTTACGGGAAAATTGGCTCATTAAATATGGCAGATATCGCTTCCAAACTCATGAAATACGAAACCATGCCGCCCGAAATAAACCCTGCTTTTATACTCATTTTTGTAGGGTTTGCCATTAAAGGCGCATTGGTTCCCTTTTTCTTTTGGTTGCCGGCGTCCTACCATACTCCCCCACCCGTTGTTACCGCCTTGTTTTCCGGACTTTTAACCAAAGTAGGAATCTATTCACTCATCCGATTTTATAGTCTATTTTTATATCAACATCATGAATTTTGGCAACCATTAATCTTAGGGGTAGCAGTGTTGAGTATGGTTATTGGCGTTATAACGGCTACTTCACAATTTGAATTTCGTAAAATTTTATCCTTTCATATAATTAGCCAGGTAGGCTATGTTGTTATGGGACTTGGGCTTTATACCATTGCAGGTCTTGCCGGTGCAATCTATTTCCTGGCCCATAACATGTTATCCAAAACCAATGCTTTTCTTGTTGCAGGGTATGTATATCATCAAAAAGGAACGCTTAACCTTAAAATCTTAGGTGGTTTTTATAAGAAACATCCATTATGGGCGATATTTTTCTTTATCTCAGCTTTTAGTTTGGCAGGATTACCGCCTTTAAGCGGTTTTGTAGGAAAATTTTTATTGATAAAGGCGGGCATTGAAGCCGACCACTTAGGAATTGCTTTGATCGCCCTCTTCGTTGGTTTTTTTACACTTTTTTCAATGGTTAAAATATGGATAGAAGTATTCTGGAAACCTGAAGACAATATGAAAAAACTCAAGCGAATTCCCCAACAAAATTGGTCTATACAACAAAATCCTTTATGGATGACATTATCTTCCGGTGGAATGGCTCTGCTAATAGTTCTAGGCGGTATCTTTGCATCACCCATAGTTGATTATTGTTATTTGGCAGCCGAGAGCCTTATGAATCCTCAACTATATGTGGATTTTGTTTTAAATTAATGGATTGGGCAAAATTCCCCACAAAAAGACAATAGTGATGAAATTAATTTATTTTCTCTACTTCTTTATATTTTACGCATTTAAAGTTATTGATGCAGGATTAGGTGTATCGTATCAAATACTAAAAGGAAGTCGTGGGGATGATGGAATAGTGGTTAAATATCATCCTTCGGTAAAAAAAAAGTGGCAAATTGTACTATTATTCAACCTTATCAGTATGACCCCCGGTTCGATGAGTATCGATATTGACGAAAATGATAATACCATTCTTGTCCATTTATTAAATCGAAAAGACCGTACTGAATTTATAAGAGTAACTCAAAAAATTGAACAATTTCTATCAAAAGCCCTATAATATGGAAAACTCAACTGATTTTCTAACACTCATGACTATAGTTGCTTTATATCTATTTTCAATCAGTATTCTTTTTCCACTTTACCGACTGTTCAAAGGGCCTTCATTATCCGACAGGGTTGTAGCTCTGGATCAGATAGGAGTAATTGTTGTTGGGATGATGGTATGCGATGTGTTTCTCACAAGAGAAAAACTACTTTTAGATGTGGTTTTGATTGTTTCTTTTATTTTAGTATTTAGTTCCATGATTATTTCAAGATATTTACTAAAACAAAACAAAAAATAATGATAGATTATATCGCCGGTATTATTTTACTTATCAGTGCTATAGTAGTATTCATTGCCTCCATAGGAATATGGCGTTTTAGTAACCTTTTTGCCAGAATGCACGCCGTTACTAAAGTGTCATCAATGGGAATATTGCTTCTTCTCATAGGTATTAACCTTCTCTTTAGGGACTGGATTATATTATTGAAATCAATGATAATATTTGGTGTTTTAGTATTTTTATCACCCGTAGCCTCTCATGTTATAGCCAAAGTTGCCCGAAATATAAAAACTCCCGGAACCACTGATGAGGCCGAATAATTATCATTGAACAAAAAGAAATTACCCCGCGCTATCAATAGGGAAATATTTTACTCTGACCTCGTAAACCTTCAAAACTAAAATTTACCATTCGCACCCATTCCAATCATCATGGGGCCGAGAATGGTGACACACCTTTAAACCCGGATTATGTAATAGGAATTAATAATTGTGTTGAAAGTATTAATTTTAAAGGCGATATTTAATTTTAAATTTTCACCCAAATGGTTAACCTTC
>NZ_FONA01000035.1 GCF_900112795.1 Thermophagus xiamenensis | reverse complement strand
ATTGCAATATACTAATTTACCGTCGATTACGAAAAAATAGTAACACTAAATTATCGCTTTTTTAGTGATTATTTTAATCTGTTAAAGTAGAATTAGTTATCAATACAAATTTACTTGAGATTCATCCCTGATATGTTTCATATTTCCGGGGAAATTTTACATGATTTTAATGAATCCAATGTAAAACGAACTGAGCTATGGTTTTGTTTATAAAAACATTAACCACATCATTCCAACCATTGCTGCACCTCCCAGTCCCCAAATCATTGCATTATTATTATGGTGATTCATATTGCTATTGGCAATGTATTTTTCAGGGGCCTGTTTAAACTCATCCAGACAATCTTGCGTATGGAAATAATAAACAGAATCATCGTATTTATATGATATATTTTCCGATGCCTGCCTTATTGAGTTGCCACAAACCGGATCGGTATATCTGACTCTGCCTGAAACCTGCTGATTCGTATTTACATGTCCTAATCCCATGGTCATACAGGAGGAGGTTAGTAATGCAAGAAGCAATACCGTTAATGCTTTAAATATTAATTTTCTCATCGATGTTTTCCCTTTCTTTAATTGTTATTTAGTGCTTGCAAGAAAACGACAATTGCTGCGTTACGCTTGACTTCAAAACAGTCATCCCGAAGCATCGGGACTCCTGTTTTTCAGCCATCTCAAGCCTTGCCTGCCTGCCGGTAGGCGGGCACTTGCCGCCTTCTTGCAAGCACAGGTTAAAAAACATGAGTTTTCTTGCTGACACTATTTACTAGTGTTGGCTGAATGATTTTAGAATTATTGTTTAATTCCTTGAAAATGTAAATCATCAGAATTATCATCCGGATTCATGCGGAAGGTGTACGAAAAAGAATGGTTTCCCATATCAAAACCTCCAAAATGTTCGTCATCTTCATCATGTTCTTCACTTTTATGATGCATCCATTGGGTTTCACCGTTGTACATATCATCCATCATACCGCCCGCATGTCCGTTACCGAGCATGTGGCCATACATTTCTTCAAAGTCGTTGCCTGTGTCACATACATACGCACTATCGTGGTGTTGGTAATAGTTCATTGTTTAGGTAGTATCGAAACCATCCGCGTAACAATGCACCTGAATTTCGTTGTCCCCTGTAAGCGTAATTTCAGAGGTTGCATCCATTTGGTCAGAGCCACCATTAATGGTTTTTAGTGTTAAGCCGGTTAGAGTGCCCTCGTAGACCCCTTCAATATCGGGGATGGTAGTTTCTTCTTTTTCACAAGCTGCAAACAAAGCCAAAAAAGCTATGGTTATTGCTGAAAATTTCATTGTTGTTTTCATGAATTTCTGATTTAATTAAATTTAACTTTTCGTAAACGTAAGGCATTGGAAATGACTGAAACCGAGCTGAAACTCATAGCAGCAGCAGCGATAATAGGACTGAGTAAAATTCCAAAAAACGGAAATAAGATACCTGCAGCCACAGGTACACCCAGTGCATTATAAACAAAAGCAAAGAATAAATTTTGCTTTATATTACGCATTACCTTATGGCTCAATTTTCGGGCTCTTACAATGCCATCCAACTCACCTTTAACCAGCGTCACCTCGGCACTTTGCATGGCGATGTCGGTACCCGTTCCCATGGCAATGCCCACATCAGCTTGTTCCAGGGCCGGAGCATCGTTGATTCCATCACCTGCCATGGCAACCTTTTGGCTCTGAGCCTGTAGCTCTTTTACCTTCCTGAATTTGTCATCGGGCAAACAGTCGGCTTCAAAACCATCCAGTTTTAATTCATCTGCAACAGCTTTTGCCGTAAATTCATTGTCGCCTGTAAGCATATACACTTTCACGCCCATACTTTGTAAATCCCGAATGGCTTTAGCCGAAGATTCTTTAATGGTATCAGCTACGCTCACAATCCCCTCGACCTTATTGTCAAATAAAAGGTACATAACCGTTTGGCCGGTTAATTGCCATTTTTTTACCATTTCTTGTTGTTCAGACGAAAGGGTTGCACCAAAATCATCGGCTAACCGGTTGTTACCAAGTCCCACTTGTTTCCCGTCAATAATTCCTTTAACGCCTTTTCCGGTTACTGCTTCAAATTGTTCGACCTTTTGTAGTTTAATCCCTTTTTCTTTTGCACCTTTTACAATTGCTTCTGCAACCGGATGTTCACTGTTGGCATCAACTGATGCGGCAATCCTGAGAATATCTGTTTCCTCCAATTCTCCGAATGAGTGAAAAAGTTTTAATGCAGGTTTTCCTTCGGTAATGGTTCCTGTTTTGTCTATAATCAGGGTGTCCACTTTGTTCATTTCCTCAATGGCGCGGGCATCTTTAACCAGCACGCCGCCCTGAGCCATTCTTCCCGAGCCTACCATAATAGACATGGGTGTTGCCAGACCCAGAGCGCAGGGGCATGCTATAATAAGGACTGCAATTGCATTGACAAAAGCGTACACATAAGCCGGTTCAGGCCCCCAGATTGCCCAGACCGCAAAAGTTATAATGGCAATACCGTTGACAATTTGTACAAAATATTTTGCCACAACATCAGCCAGTTTCTGAATGGGAGCACGGGAGCGGCTGGCCTGATTGACCATTTCGATGATTTGAGCCAGAAGGGTATCATTTCCCACCTTTTCAGCTTTCATTTCGAAAGAGGTATTTCCGTTGATAGTTCCTCCGGTAACTTTGTCATTTTGAGATTTATCCACCGGGATCGGCTCCCCGGTAATCATACTTTCATCTACAACAGCATTACCTGTTGTGAGCACACCATCGACCGGTATTTTTTCCCCGGGGCGTACCCTTAAAATATCAGCTTCCTGCACTTCTTCGAGAGGAATTTCAGTTTCTTCCCCGTTGCGGATAACTCTTGCCACCGGTGGCACCAAATTCAGCAAGGCTTTGATGGCAGAATTGGTTTTGCTGTGAGCCCTGAGTTCGAGTACCTGACCTAATAACACCAGCGTTAAAATAACTGCTGCAGCTTCAAAATAAAGATGGACATTTCCGTTTGCATCTTTAAATTGCTCAGGAAAGGCCTCCGGAATGATTAAGGCAAATACACTGAATATATAAGCAGCGCCAACACCTATGGATATTAAAGTCCACATGTTGGGCTTCCAGCGAACAATAGAACTCCAGCCACGCTTAAAAAACTGCCAGCTGGAATAGAAAACAACTGGTGTGGCCAGTATAAATTCAGTCCAACCCCATACTTTCCTGGAAGCAATTTCGTCCAACTTTAGCAAGGGGAAAAATTCCGACATGGCAATAATAAATATCGGGATAGTAAGTACTGTCGCCACCCAAAATTTCTTTGCCATTTTTTTGTAGGCTTTTTCTTCCTCGCTGGTTTCTTCTGCTTTTTCAGGCACCAGATCCATTCCGCATTTCGGACAGTCGCCCGGGTGATCCTGTTTCACTTCAGGGTGCATCGGACAGGTATAAATGGTTTTCTCGCTGCCGGAAACCGGACTTTCTTCTTCTTTTTTCAGGTGCATTCCGCAAACAGGGCAATCGCCCGGTTTATCGTAGGTTTTTTCGCCTTCGCAGTGCATGGGGCAATAATACTTTCCGCTGCCACCTGAATGTGTTTTATGACCAGTGTCATGTTTGCGTTCATCATGATGATGTTGTTCATGGTTGTCCTCATGCTTGTGTTCCCCATGATGATGATTATGGTTCTCATCGTCAACAGGCACCAAATGCATGTTGCAGACAGGACAATTCCCGGCCTTATCATACACTTTGTTACCCTCGCATTTCATGGGACAGTAGAATTTGTCATGCTTTTTTTCTTCCATGTTGTACAGTTTTTATTAGACTCCAAGGTTTCTTTTCTTTATTTCGTACTCTTCTTTGTCAATTGCACCAAGTTCATATCGTTTTTTGAGAAATTCGAAAGCTTTTTTTGGGCTTCTGTGTTGTTAACTTTATTACCCTGATGGGGAGAACTAACAACGTTCCAAATTATCGCAGCAACCAATAAAAGGACTAATATCCAAAACCATCCCATACTAAAATCTATTTCTGTGAACCATGCAATTTTAACTCCTTACGTTGGGATGTTTTATCATAAAAGGCTAAACTTTAATCCTAAGTATTATAATTCTTCTTTGATCTCGCCGCAAGTTGGCATTTTGGCTCCCATGTAAGGATTTCTGATTTCCTTGCTGTCACTTATCCAGTAGGCTCCTTTGTTATCAAGAGCCATTGGGCAGTAAGCAGCGAACAGATTACCCTGTTTTAATCCGAAGCTTTTAATGGTACAATACATAATTTCCGAAAGATGACTGAAATAGGATCGTTTATTTTCAAGTCCCGAGATATGCTTCATCTCTTTCAATTTAGCGTCATATAACGTTTTATGGTTTTGCCAAGCCTCCAGCCCTTCGCCTTCCAATTGTTCCGGAACCACCGCCGAAGCTTTTTCAGCCATTAAACCGACCGCTATATTTACAGCTTCTTCGTCGTCTGACACCAATGCATCTTTAAGTCTTAAATAGGCATCGATAACCTGTTCGAGTTCATTTTGTGTTTCTTTACCAACCGGGTATTTTTCTTCCAGGATTACAATATCTTTATGTGCAAAATTTTCTGCCAGACCGGAGTGTTGTTTGTGCATAATGTCAGATGAACTTTCATGTTCACCACCTTCTGACATAGAACCATGTTCGGTTGGCGTGACATTAGAGGAATCCTATTTCTGCTTACTCCCTCCTCCGCAAGAAGTTAAAACCACAGCTAATGCGAAGGTTAAAGCTACCGCTAATAAAATTTTTCTTTTTGTCTTCATAATTCAATGTTTTAATGATTCTTATACGCTGATTTTCTTATTGAAATATTATAAAATGTAACAGTAAGTACATGCCCTGATGAGCCAACTGATAATAAAGGTTTCTGCAATTCCAATCAACCCTTCCCTCCGGGAGCTCTGCGGATAATTACTCTGTCACCCTTATCATAAGTGAAATAACTCCAAAGCCAGTTGATCGCAACCAAAATTTTATTCCGGATTCCCAAAATGGACATTAAATGAATGAACGACCATATCAACCAGGCAATGAAGCCACCTGTCTCCAGGTTTTAGGAATTCAAAACAAAAATGTCAGATGTGGCTTGTTGCTATTTTACATCTCAAATTTGTATTACTTCAATGAATCCAATCCATCATTGAGGGAGCTTAATTTTTGTTCTTTAAGCATTTTGAAATAAGACGGACTATAACCTGTAACTTTTTTAAACTGGCCGGAGAGATGAGCTACACTACTAAACCCTAATTCCCATGCAATTTCAGTCAGGGGCTTATGATCATAAAGGATTAACTTTTTTACCCGTTCGATTTTAAGATTTATAAAGTATTTTTCAATTGTGACACTCTCAACCGATGAAAATAGTGAACTCAGGTATGAATAATCAAGGTGTATTTTGTCGACTATGAAATCAGATAAGTTGCGTTTTTCCTCCCATTCATTTTGATAGACATAATCTATAACCGTTGTTTTAATCTGCTCTATTAAGCGGGTTCCGGAATCATTGATAATCTCAAAACCGACATTTTTCAAATTTTCATTAATTTTATTCAGGATCGTGTCGTTAATTTCGTCGTAGGTTTCAACTACTCCTAATCGGATCTTGCTGACTTTTATTCCGGCATCCTGGAAAATTTGTTTAACCGCCATAATACAACGGTTACAGACCATATTTTTTATTTTTACTTCCATCTGTCTATAATTGTTCCTTAATTTCTTCGCAACGGTGCAATTCTCCACCCATGTACGGATTATGGAAAATCTTTCTGTCGCTTATCCAATAAGCCCCTTTTTTATTAAGTGCCATTGGGCAGAATATGGCAAACAGGTTACCACTCTTTAAATCAAAGCTTTTAATGGTGCAATACATAATTTCTGAAATATGGCTGAAATAGGAAAGTTTGTTTTCAAGGCCTGAGATATGCTGCATTTCTTTCAACTTTGCCTCATAGAGTATTTTATGGTTTTGCCACGTGTCAAATCCTTTTCCTTCTAATTGAGAAGGAACTACGGCCGACACTTTTTCAGTCATCACTCCAACCATTTTGTTCACCTCATCAATGTCTTCTTTTACCAATGCATCTTTTAATTGTAAATAGGCATCAATAATTTTTTCCATCTTGGTTTTGGCATTTTCGGAAAGCTGGTAGGGTTGGTCAAGAATGACAATATCTTTGTGCGAAAAGTTTTCCGCCAGGCTGTTGTGTTGTTTGTGCATTTTATTTGTTTCTTTTTCGGCATCAAGGGCTTTCGATACAGGCATAGACCTTTTGTCAGATGGAATTGATTCGGAAACTTTCTCTTTCTGCTTATCGCTGCCCACACATGAGGGTATGATCAATGCGAAGGAAAGGGTCATCAAAACCATGAATCTTACTTTTGTATTCATAAGTCAACTTTTTTAATGGATGTATACAATATCTTTATCTTTGTCAAGTTAAAATTGAGTTCTTGCTGATGGTTTTGAGTTTAGGATCAACAGCAAAAAATTTATGTGGGTTGGGTTTATTTTTTCAATCAGAAATGAAGGGTTTAATTCGAAGGGATATTAATCTATCTGATTGATTCCAGAACAAAACTGTAGAGAATAGGGCCTAATCTAACGGTTGCCGTAAATACCTGGGTTTCAAAAAGAAAATATCAATGTTTCATCTTTCCCTATAAAACCATCTTGAGAGTGCCTGAATATTAGCATGTTTTTGTCTTTCTGTGTTTCAAATATTTTCAGGCTGTTGCTATTTGGTACTTTTAGTAAAGATTCACCAGTTTCGTTTACAATGTTCAAGGTGTATGTTGCTGAATTTGATAATTTTTCAGGGTCTTCAAAACTGTCCAAATTTGAATAATGCACACAGGAATATATTACCTCAACCAGGGTGTCATTGTTAAATTTATCCACTGAAACATGTTTAATTTCTTCCAGTGTGTGTCCTTTAGGTAAAGGAAGAGAAACTTCTCTCCATAATGTTTGATCCAGGTCATATATCAGGATTTTTTTTCCGGGCTTATTATATCGGACATATTTTATGGCGCCATCTTCCATTTGAAAAGTTTCATATATTTCACTGAGTGTGTTTTTGTATTTGATTTGTGAAAAAACATCAGTTGAAGAGATGATGGCTAACAGGAGAATGAATTGTTTAACTTTCATGACTCGTGGTTTTAGAATTGAGTAATACTTTTTTACGTCAAATTTGCAACAACAACTAACTTTGCCAGAAATAAACTTATGCCAATTGTCTGGTTTGCAGATATTGGACCGTTTCCTTGGTTGTTAATGGGTTTGTAATATTGCCGGTTCTCAGGTAAAAAATGGTTCGGTTACCTTCCTGCAGATAAATTGGATTGTGAGCTGAATTTATATGGATGAGGCATATTTCCCGCGATTCCAGGTTCTGAAAGGTTATATGGACATTGGAACATATATCCTTTCCAAAAGCATTGGAAATTAATGTAATTACCCTTTGTTGAAATCCGTCCTTATTTTTCCTTTTTAAAGTCCAGTAATCGTTTTCAAGGCCCAGTGTTTTGCCCTCATCGTCAACCCCAATAATTAATATTCCTCCCTTGCCGTTTAAGAAACCTGCTATTTCTTTCAGAATCACCGTCTCTAAATTTTTGTCAGTTTTAATTTGCCGGTAATCATACCGAAGGGAAGATTTAAACTCAACATAATCATTTTGGCCACTTGCAATAAGTGAAGGAATACTTTTGTTAAGTAGTTGTCGATTGCCAAATAATCTATGCTCTCTTCTTTTGAGGGTACGACTGTAAAATCCGGAACCGAGACCACCTAATAATCCAATAATGGCAAAGGCCGCAGACATTTGTGACATCTCAGGACTGAATGACTCGAACACTAAAAAGTTAAATAGATATTTGAAGTTTTCGAGATTTAATAAATAATCATTTCCTTCGAACCAGAAGATGCTCATGGCTATTGGATGCAATAAGAAGAAGCCAAGAATAATTCCAAAAACAGGATGAAGGATTAAATCTTTATTGTTGTTTAAGATGTATTTGAAGGTAGCTGGTTTCATCATTTAGAATTTAAGTAAGAATGCATTTTGGAATTATCAAATACAAAACAGGGGAAGCTGAAAGTGATGGAATAATAGCCTCCCCCGGAAAGTATAAACTCAGGGAGAGACTATTGAATTAAAGATTAATGGCAAGAATGTCCATCATGGTTATGTTCTTTTTTACCATGGGCATCCTTCTTTTCCATGCGCTCGTATTTGCAACATCCCGGAAGTTTGTCATAAGCTTCATCTGAAGCTTTATGTTTTCCGGTATCATGTCCCACTTTGGTAATGGCTTTTTGAATGTCGTCCACAGAAGTTTTAGATTTGTCAAAGACAACTGTTGCCATCATTGATTCCTGATCCCAATCGGCCTTGCTCACGCCTTCCACTGAATTTGCAGCCTTTTCTATTCGGGATTCGCACATGCCGCATTTGCCTTTTACTTCAAATTTTTCGGTTTTGCTCTGAGCAAACATTGCTACCGAACCAATCAGGAATACGGTAAGCAGACTTAACATTTTTCGTTTCATAACATTTTAATTTTTAAGAGTGAATAAATAGAATTGTCATTGTTTAAATAATTGGAAACCAATGCCAGGGAAAAGCCCCATGATGATTCATTTATTTTCATCGATGCATGGTCATTGGTTTCTAAACTGATTCAACACCTGAATCATTATTTTTAATTTTATGAACTTCATCGACAGAAGATATCAGAATTATCCCATCTCCCTGATAACCGGTTCTGCCTTTCTCTCGAATGATGGCAGTTACCTTTTTTTTGACACTGTTGGGAATCAGAATTTCTATTTTGGTAACCTTACAGGCATCGGCAAAGGGATACTTTTCACTTATATGGCTGTCTTCACTGTCGGTATATTTTCCGGTACCGTCACATTCCACCAGAGTCATGGCTCCAAAGCCTTCAGATTTTAAGGCATTGTAAACTTCTTCAACTTTCCGGTGGCGGATATATGCTTTAATTAGTTTCATACGAATAAAATTGATTAATTATGGTTTTATGGAACTCGCTTTATTGATTTTGTCCATGTTCATGGGAAAATCATTATCATGTTCGTTTCATACTTTTATTTTTTACAATCGGTTAATTCACTTACGATACAGCCTGAACATTCGGCTGTTTGGTCTTTACCCTGTTCTTCCTTATTTTCAGAATTGTTAGCAAGTGATGCTGCTAACAAACCCATTGCAAGTACCAATAAGAAAATAGTTGGTAATAGAATATCCAGTATCATAAAAACCTCCTTTTTTAAGTTTCTATTGTAAATTTAATGAAGGCACGGTGGCTTTCTGTTACAGAATTTATTGAAAAACTTACATCAGTAGGTTTTTTACCCTTATTTTTTAGGAAGATCCGGATTACAGCAATCAGGCTTGCCTCCTTTAAAAGCTTCTTTATTGCCTTTTGCAATGTATTGTACTAATTTTTGCAACCACCCGCGTGATTTGTTAGTATCATCCAGAAGGGGAAAGCCTGCATTTTCCAGTTTTTCTCTTAGAACATTTTTGGTTTGGACATAGCCATTGTAGGCAATGATTACTTCCTTTTCTGAGGCCTTTACCTCTGCAACTCCTTCCAGTTCGGACATTTGGTGTGTGATTTCGGCAATGTCTTTATCCGATAAGGAAGTTGAAAATTGAAAGGAACTTGTTAAGATACTTTCGTCCATGGCTGTTTGGTTTTTGAGTTTTAAATAAGAGAAGCGACATGCGGGAAATGAATGCCGCTCCTCTCGCTGCAAATCCACTCTGCAATTATTTCAGCTTGTCTTTCACTTCTCCGCACTCCAGCATCATGTCGCCATAGTATGGGTTGCGGATATTCTCTTCAGTGCTCAACCAGTAGGCCCCTTTATCGTTGTTGGCCATTGGGCAGAACTGGTAGTAAACAGTTTTTCCGTCCAATCCGAAAGCCTTAAGCTTATTGAATAATATGGGCCCGACAATTACAAAAGCATCACGTTTTGCTTCCAGATCTTCTGCTCCGCTGATGGTTTTCAATGCTGACTCCATCTTGTCCAGGTTTTTCATCCAGAACATGTGAGCGTCTCCTTTGAGCAGAGCCATATCGATATTGTTGAGTGCCTGGATGACTTTCTTTGCCTGGTTAGCAGATTTCCTGGCATCTGATTCTACCAGAGCATCTTTCATTTCAATGTACTGGTCAAAGAGAGCAGCCAGTTGCTTTTTAAATTTTTGTGGAACCTGATAATTTGGAACCTCGTTATCGTCAGCTGACAAATTGGAACCTTCCATATTTTCCATTTCTTCAGAGGTCATATTGCCATGGTTGTGTCCGGTTATGGGCTTGCCACCTTCCGGACTCATCATGCTGGGTTTTCCGGCCAGCTGGGCAGCGGCATCGATGCTGAAAGTCCCGTTGACAGCAATTTCCTCACCCGCTTTAAGACCTTCTTTTACAATGTAGCTGTTGCCAAGATCGTGGCCAAGAAGCACCTTACGCATAACGAAGCTAACATTGTCTTCGGTGCTTGTTTTGACATAAACCACAGAACGCTTACCTGTCCACATTACAGCTGACTTGGGAACAACGATACCTTCTTCAGCCCCTGAAAGTCGGGCCTCGACTTCGCCCGAAACAAACATTTCAGGCTTCAGTTTAAGATTCGGATTGTTGACCTCAAGGCGGGCTTTGGCCACCCGGGTTTTGGCGTCAATAACCGGATCGATGTATGAAATCTTTCCTGAAAAAGTTTCTCCCGGGAGGGAGGCAACAGTAAATGTCACTTCATCTCCTTTGTTGATCCAGGAGATGTCACTTTCATATACATCAAACAGTACCCAGACAGTTGATAAATCGGCGATTTTGAAGATTGTTTCTCCCCGTTTCACATAGTCACCCAGATTTACAAGTTTTTTGGTTACGTACCCTGAGACATCAGCCAATATTGGTAGTTGCTCTTTTAGTTCTTCTGATGCGAGAATCTTATCAATTTGTGCATCGGTGAGCTTCCAGTTTTTCAGCTTTTCATATGATGCCCTGTACAGCTCTGGTTGAGTCTCTTTCAGCTCCCTGGCTTCAAATAACTCTTCCTGGGCCGTCACTAATTCAGGGGAATAGACATACGCTATCGGCGAACCTTTTGTCACATACTGACCGGTAAAATTGATGGTCAGTTTTTCAATACGACCGGGCACATGTGATGTCTGGGAATTGACCTGTCGCTCATCAGCTTCTACTTTTCCGTCAAGACGAACGGTTTTATGTGCCATTCCTTTGGTCACTGTTTGCGAATGGATATTGGCCAGCTGCATAGCTGTGGGGGACATGCGGATTTCACGCGGATCAGTCTCACTTTCATCTTCTTCCAGCGGGATAAGATCCATTCCGCAAATGGGGCAATCGCCCGGTTCGGGCTGCTTAATCTGAGGGTGCATAGAGCAAGTCCAGGTGGTTGATTCTCCTGCCTCAGCTTCGGTGTGTTCATGATCGTGGGTCGATTCAGAATCAGAACCGCCAAAGAACAGCCAGCCCAGTAAAAGTCCAGCTACCAAGGCTGATCCAATGATGATTATGCTTTTTTTATTTGTATTCATGATATTTGGTTTTGAGCCCTCTAAATCTGGCCCCCTAAATCCCCCCAAGGGCATTGCTGTAAACTTAAGCTCTTAAAAACCTGATAATGAATTGATAAGAGAAGATACAAGGAGGCTTTCGCCTCCCACTGCAGAAAACGCCCTCATACCTAATTTTTTTTGGCCAACAAATTGT
>NZ_FONA01000015.1 GCF_900112795.1 Thermophagus xiamenensis | reverse complement strand
AGGCAAATGTGCCTAATTTCGGGGTTTTTTGTTTGCTCAAAGATAGTGATAATAGCTTTTCCGTCAAAGAAATAGAGTATTTCGGAATTTCCCTAATTAAACATCATTAATTATAATTATTATATAACAATTGGATACTTTTATCATATTTATATTCCCAAGAAAGAGAAATATTGGTTCGCCAATATGTAAAGTTTTATATAAATTTGTTCTTAACAGGCCTTCCAATGAACAACAGAAAAACAATCACCAACCCTATTGGTTAATTTTTGTAATTCTTTGTCAAAATTAATTCAGGCAAAACTGTTTTAATGGTAGTTTTTCAATCTTTACTATCACTTTTTCGTCCAACACATGTATTAATTTTATTTTTTTCAACAATTTTTCATGGTCAGTAATAGGAAGATTATTAATTAGAGCTTGAATTCAAGGGTCTTTTACTGTTTTATTAAAAAAATACGCAAATAAAGATTAGATACTTTTAAACAAAGAAAGTATGTATTTAAGAATATAAAAAAGTCTACACAGCTGTGTTTTACCAAGGAGCAAATTGAAGGATAATTAAAATCAGAAAAAAGAAAATTAGAATTTAAAATATTATACCAAATTAAGATATATCTTAATCCATACCCCCAAAATAGAACATTGCTACCCCACTCACACAAAAATTACACGCCACATATTGCAATTCAGAATAATTTATTATTAATTTTATACATCATTTCACAAAACATTATAGTACCCTGAATACATTCAAGATAACAATCAAACCGTACCGTTATGAGATTTCAGATTACCTTTAACCGTACCGGGAAGCAGCGCATGCTGCCTATGGATTATCAGTATTACATCAGCGCATGGATATACAGTGTGCTGAAAAAGGCGGATGAGTCTTTTGCCCGCTTTTTGCATGAGAAAGGTTATGGTCAAAGTGAAACGAAACTGTATAAACTATTTTGTTTTTCGCGGCTTTACTTTGGCAAACCCAAAATGTGGCGAGAGCGCAAACTCTTTGAAATCGATACCACAACCCTTCGCCTCAAAGTGTCGTTTGATGTGACGCAGGCTGCCGCAACCTTTATCAAAGGATTATTTGCCGGGCAGGAATGCTACATCGGCAGCCGTTTCAACGGCCTGGACTTGCAGGTGACCAACGTACAAGCCCTGCCCGAACCGTCATTTTCCGAAACCATGCACTATCGACTCTTATCGCCTTGGGTGGTAAGCTATCAGCCCGACAAGCAACGACCGGCTCAGTACCTTAAACCTGATGATGAAAGTTTTTTGGAACTATCGGTCAGGCACATCACTGAAAAGTTTAAAAACACACGGAATCAGGTGGTGCCGGAAAACAAAATTTCATTCGTGCCGCATCAGCAGTACAAGCGCAGCGGGTTTGTCATCAAGCCCGACACCCCGCAACAAACGCGGGTGGTGGGTAACCTCTTCGACTTTCAACTCACCGCACCCGTCGAAGTGCACCAAATGATATGGAATGGTGGCGTCAGCGAAAAAAGTTCTCTCGGCTTCGGATGGTGCGAGCCGGCAACTCAACAGTCTGTAACTAATTAACCCGCTTTAATATGATGAAACCACAAAACGTCATACAGCTGTTTGTCGCAGGAGATACAGATCCGCCCCCATAACCGCGGCAAAAAAGACCAACGCGTAATTTAGGATAAACAAGTCTGCAAAAAGGTCTCGGTGTCGCGCATAAACCTCTCGGTGCTGCGCATAAACCTCTCCGAGGTCCGCATAAAGGTCTCCGAGGTGCGCATAAACCTCTCGGAGGTGCGCATAAAGGTCTCCGAGTTGCGCACAAGCCTCTCAGAGGTGCGCAAAAAGGTCTCCGAGTTGCGCACAAGCCTCTCAGAGGTCCGCATAAAGGTCTCCGGGCTGCGCACAAGCCTCTCCGAGGTGCGCAAAAATCGCCAGAAGGTCCCGAAAAAAATGTTTAGTAAAATTTGGCATCCCTGAAGGTCCTTCTACGCAATACAAAATTTTAAAATGGTCAATTTTTACTAAACCCTTAAAACCTAATCTAATATGAACACAGAACAAACCAATCGCCTCAACATGCTCGAGTCAGTTAACAACTACCTCGACGAGAATGCGGGCAAGTGGCAAGGCATTTCTCGTCTGGTAGCGGCCAAAACCGAACTGAGCCAGAAAATTGCGGCGATCAACGCTGCGGCCGAAGCACAGGCCAACGCTCAGGCAACCTATGGTAAAACTAAGATGGCACTGAAAAAGGCCATCGCCGCTAAGGCTGATATTCTCAATGATGTTATTGAAGCGTATGCCCTCACCGAAGGAGATGACGAACTGGCACGTCAAATGAGCGACAGCCAGTGGGAACTCTACCGGTTGCCTTACAATGATTTTTATATTAAGGTGCGTTCAATCATTGATAAAGCTTCTGAGTTGCAGGAGGTGCTGGTGAGTGACTTCGGACTCACGACCGAGCTTATCACCGACGTCCAGAACGACCTCAACCAGCTGCTCGAAATCGATGGGCTGCCACGTGCTTACCAAATTAAATCGAGCGTGGCTACCAACGAAATTGAGCAACTCCTCTCGCAAGCCAGTGATTTATTATACAACCAAATAGACAAGCTGATGTCCATCTTTAAACACAGCGACCCCAACTTTTATCACGGCTACCAAAAAGCCCGTATGATTGTTGACTAAGTGCTATTGCAGACCTTCAGGGGTGATTTTAAAACAGAAAACAGAGGCTGGAAGACAGAAGTCAGAGGCCAGTGGCCAGAAGTCAGAGGTTGGATGGCTGAATTACCGAGTATTAGAAGCAGGAATGGAAGATAATAAATAAATAGATATACAAAAGAAACCTGAGGTTATTGAAGCTTAAAATTTAACACATAATTTATTTGTGCAAAGATGAATTAAAAATAAAAAAACAAAATGAAAAAAACATTTCAAACAATTGACTATGAATGGCTGACCCGAACAACAGGCGACCCTTTTGCCGATACCGGTGGGTATGTTATTCAATATTTGTCAAATATATATCCTGATAAAGATATAGACTGGCTGATTGATTATGTAACTAAAATTTATGTAAATGATTGGGACGCAAAACTAAATGCATTCTTTTTAAATTCAAAAATAACCCAACCAGCATATAAAGGGGCAAAAAAAATTTCCGAAACAATCAGTTATTTCAAAGCACTTATCGAAGAAAAAGAAAAAAATGAACAGGGTTTTTGTAGAATAACAGGTAGAAATGTAAAACTTTTTAATGCGGGGAGAGACAATTCAATGATGTCTGGTTCAGGGACCTTTATCAACTTTCACCATTTTTTCGACAGTGGCTTAAAACTATCTAAAGAAGTAATAATTAGAATGCACTTTGTACCATTGGGCAGTTTATTACTAGCAGGGAAAGTTGCCCTTTTAAAAAGCAACGATGAATCCTTGTCTTACTTTTTTGTTGAAAAAAACATTGAAAATAATTTAGCAAACATCAGAAACGGAATTAAGGAAGGTGTTGTAAAATCTGAATTTAAAAACCCTGCAAATGCAATATTTGATTTTGTGGATAAGTCATTATCACAATTTAAAAGACTAGAAAAAAAAGCTTCCTTAACTCTATATCATTTCACTAATTTTGGAGCCTCACCCGAAATTGAGATCTATCATCTTCCTGCAACAGTCTTCCTTTTCTATTCATTGTGTCATAAGATTAATTACAAACAAGATTGGCAAAATTTTGTGCGTGCCCATTATAAAAATTCAAAGAACAAAGGTGCCATCTACAACAGGCAGGATAGAACTTTCAATATTGAGAAAAAAGGAAAGGTGGAATCCATAGATTACGACGAATATAAAACGTGGACCAACTCGATTTTGGACAAACTGCTTAATGGCCAAAGCCTTGTCCCGGAATTTCACCAATGGTCTAAAAAAGGTAATAAAATACATTTTGATATTATCCGAATTTATTTACAAAACATTAGAAATATGAAAAAAGAAACCATTGACAAACTGTTAGAGCTTGCTGATTTTATCATCAAAGATAAAAGCGAAGACCAAATCAGGAAATCCATCAACAAACTAAATGGGGCTTCTAAAGCTCACGAATTAAGACGTTTTCTATTAAATCTTGTTGAAGAAAACTATAACAACGAAAATGAAAAGCCGCTTATTACAGTAAAAGATTATACCGATTATCTTTTTAGTGATAGCAGTAATACCGGCGAAATAAGAGATGTATTATTGATTGCCATTTACCAAAAAATGCATGAATTAAATCTAAAAATAAAATTAGCCGAAGAAATCACAGAAGAAGTTGAACAATAAAGCATAATACCATGAAAAATTTAAAAACTCAAGGATTTATATTATTGGATGTTGACGTTGTGGCTCTCAACAACGCAGGCAGAAATACCTCAAGCAATTTCGACAACGCTGTAGCAACCAAAAGAATACGCAAAAATGGGAGAACCTATGTTTATGTTTCGGGACAGGCATGGCGATATTGGTGGCGCGACTCGTTGCAAAAAAATTTGAATTGGGAATTGTCACCCGTAACACGTGATTCAAAAATAGCATTTACAGAGGCTGACCCTATAAAATATGCCGACGATGACGTCTTTGGTTATATGAAAGCGGCTAAGGAGGTGAAGATTGATAAAGATGGCAATCCCGTTTTAGATAAAAAAGGAAAAGAGAAAACAGAAAACGTAACCGTTACAAGAATTTCACCATTAAAAAATTCAGCCATAGTATCGGTAGCCTCTGTAAACCCTGAAGAGAATTGGTCGAGCATGGCCCGTCAGGAAGGTGATTCTGTACCGTACGGCAAGCATGAATACAGTGCCATAATGAAAGGCATGTTTAGTTTGGATTTGGCCCAGGTTGGTACATTCTCGAATTACAATAAATCGGGATATGTAAACCTTTCAGCAAGATTAAGAAAAGAAGCTATTGACAGTGGCGCTATTGAGATTGATGATCCATTTGTTCCGAATCATAAACTTATCCGATTAGATAGGGAAACCCGCGTAAAAAGAGTTACTGATACCATAAAAGCCTTAAAAAACATTTCAGGAGGAGCAATGCAAACCAACAACATGGGCGATGTAACACCCAAATTCATTGTACTTGCCACTACGAAAACAGGGAATCACCCATTTTCTCATATCGCCACCAACACAGGTGCTTACGATGAATATGCCACTTTAGATGTAGATGCCCTTAGAGAAGTAATCAAAGATTATAAAGAGGATTATGTAGGGAAAATTTTTATTGGCAAAAGGGCAGGATTTATGGACGAAAAAAATAATGATTTAGCAAAGCTCACAGAAGATTTTAAAGATTTAATAGAATTAGGGACAATCAATGAAGCAATAGACCGTTACTGCGCGCAAATTGCAATTCAAATGGATTAAAACATGAAAGCATACCGTATAAAATTATCATCATGGACGGCCAGTTTCCGATATCCCAACTTAATTTCGGGATATCAGCCAACCCTTGATGTACCACCCGTTAGTACGGTATTAGGCTTAATCAATGCTGCCGCCGGTCAATATTTAGACTATTCAGGATTATCTATTGGTTACTATTTCGAATACGGGGCAAAAGCTACCGATTTGGAAACTATTTACCAAATTGAAGTTAAAACGGGAAACTACGGTACTTACCCTTCAAATTTAATTAAATCAAATGTGATTAATCGTGAATTTCTTTTCGATTGCCGGCTTTATATTTATGTGCAGGATGAGCAAATTAAAGAATACTTAAAAAAGCCCTATTTCCCGCTTGTTCTCGGCCGTAGTGGCGATTTGGTCACTATTGAAGCCATCAATGAGGTAGAATTGACCGAGAACAACTTTCCGAGTAATATTAAAGGTCAGGTTATCCCTTTTAACGACAATTATCTTCCGGGCGAAATACAACCCTTACCCAAATATTTTACCAACACCATTCCCCGGAAAAATATAGGTACCGAACCTTATTCTGTTATTTCTCATTTTGCAAATAAAATTGGCAGTGATAGAATTAAAGCCTATACCGATACCATAATGAATGAGAAAATTGACATTTATTTTCATCATCTGAATTTTTCAGATTAAGTTTTTTCTAAACTACCCCTGGCATGAAACAGATCCTGCCAGGGGTAAAACAAACACTTATGGGACCACTGGCAAAATCAAATCCACCCCAAACAATAAAAGAACATATTGAAGAGGCTCTGGAAATTAAGGAAAAGTTTAAAAAAGCATTTCCTCGAATTGAAAATTTAGCTTCGGCAAAAAATTTTTGGGATATTCTAACAACCAGCATCATTTTTCATGATATAGGGAAAGCTCATAATGAATTTCAAAACTTATTACGTGGGAAAAAACATCGGTGGAATAACCAACGACACGAGCTTTTTGCCCTTCCATTTATCGAATCATTAAACTTGAGTGAAAAATGGCTTGTTTATCTAACAGTTGCCGGACACCATAAAGATTTTGATACGCTTATCAGAAAGATTGAGAGTTATGGTTCTGATGGTGATAATTTCGAATTAGATTTAGGCGGAACCGAGGAAATTATATCATTTGAAAAAGAATTTGAAACTAATATTCCGGTCGAAATTGTTTCGGAATTACTAAAAAAATTTGGCTATCAACATCTAAAGCCTGTCATTCATAACCCCAAACGCATTTTGGTAGAATTTACCCGAAAACATTTCAAAGATAAAACAGAGCAAATAAAATTAATGTTATTGGCAGGTGCTTTTAAGCAATGCGACCATTTGGCATCAGCAGGATTTACAAACATTTTTAATTTAAGTGTAGATGATTTTAAGTTTTTACAAACCTACAAATTATACCAACACCAGAAGGATGCCTCATCGGTGATAGGAAATGCAATCCTTACAGCACCTACCGGTTCCGGAAAAACAGAAACGTCATTGCTATGGTTACAAAATCAACTAAAGAAAACGGGTAATGGACGGGTTTTCTATATCCTTCCCTACGTAGCTTCAATTAATGCTATGTTCAAACGTTTGGAAAAAGAAATTCCGGCCAAAATAGGTTTATTGCATGGAAAATTATCGGCTTTTATTGAAACGAAATTTGAAAATGACGATTCAGTCGATGAAAAGCATAAAGAAATTATAAAAAATCAATTCCGAACTCTTGTTTCCCCATTTAAAATTGTTACACCATTCCAATTATTAAAGAATATTTTTGCCTTAAAAGGTTTTGAAAAAAATCTTTTTGAATGGGCTGGAGGCTATTTTATTTTTGATGAAATACATGCCTATAATCCGAAAGTTTTTGCTCAAATCATAAGCCTTCTGAAATTTGCCACTAAATATTTAGATGTCAAAGTCTTTATAATGACAGCAACATTACCATCGTTTTTAAAAAAAGCATTGGAAACGGCTATTGGCAATTTTACTTCGTTAAAAGCAAACCAAAAGCTTTACAATTCTTTCAACAGACATAGAATTATTGTAAAAAAAGGCTTATTAGGAGACAATTTATCTTTGATTCAAAATCACTTAGAGAAAAATTTAAAAGTTTTGGTAGTATGTAATACGGTAAAACAAGCTCAGCTTGTTTACAAACAGCTCTCATCCCCCAAAAAATTACTATTACACAGTGCTTTTACAGCTCAAGACCGTTCAAATAAAGAACACCAACTCTCCAATAACGATATCACATTACTAGTAGGAACCCAGGCAATTGAAGTAAGTCTCGATTTAGACTATGATGTAATTTTTACAGAGCCTGCTCCCCTTGATGCCTTAATACAACGATTTGGCCGAGTAAATAGAAAAAGACAAAAAGGAATTTGTGACTGTTTTGTATTCGAAGACAGAAATGAAGCAGACAAATTTATCTACCCGAATAAAAATGTAATCGACCGTACCATACAAATACTGAAAGAAAAAGAGTTCCAAAATTCAGGAATAATACAAGAATCCGAATTGCAAGAAATGATTGATTTTGTTTATCCTGAATGGGACTTGGAGGATAAAGAAGAATTTGACAAGACCACTTCTTTACTCGACTACTTCATCAACAATGAATTAAAGCCATTTATTTACTCAGAAAAGCAAGAAGAAGACTTTTACGAACAATTCGATGGTGTAAAAGTGTTACCATCAACTCTTTTAAGTTATTATCGGGAATTGTTGGAAAAGAACAATTTTATTCAAGCGGAAAACCTGAAAGTTCAAATTTCTTCAAGACGATTTTACGCTCTTCTTCATAATGAGGGCATTGATATTAGAAGAGAAGCTTTTGAAAATATTGAAACACACAAATTAAAAGAACAAAAAGTATTGGTTATCAACAGGAATTATGATTCCGAATTAGGCCTTTTGCTGGACATCGAGAAAAAAGAAGACATAGAAGAAAGTTTTTTATAGCCAACTTCAAATTAAGGTGATTAAAAAAACATTTCTTACAATCAATTATAGAGGCTCGTACCGCAATGGAATAATTAACATGAAAACGCCAGTTAACAGGTCCATATTAATTAAAATAAACGCATTGATCATGAGCATCACGGGAACACATTTCAACTACTATCTGGTATGTCACCGTAAATTATGGCTATTTGCCAATGATATACATATGGAGCACTCAAGCGATCTGGTTTATGAGGGTAAAATGATTCATGAGAACACGTATCCACAAAGGAGTGACCGATTTAAGGAAATAGAATTGGATGGCATTAAAATAGATTTTTATGACCAACACCAACATGTAATCCATGAAATAAAGAAGTCAAGAAAAGAACATGAATCGCATGTGTGGCAGCTAAAATATTACCTTTTTATTTTTGAACGAGCAGGCACTCACGATGTATCAGGAATTTTGGAATACCCCAAAGAACGAAAAACGGAAGAGGTGATGTTAACCGATTCAGACCGGGCATACATTCGAGTACTTTTAAAAAAAATAGATGCATTGATTCATCAGGATGAATGTCCCCCGGTTCTCAACAAACCCAAGTGCAAAAGCTGTAGCTATTATGACTTTTGTTATGCGAGTGAGATATAATGTGTTGATGTGCTGATGTGTTGATGTGCTAATATATTCAAGTATTACATATTTTATATAATCATCTTAATTATAGCGACTTAACAAATACCACAGATTGATAGTACCAATGGTTTTAAAATGAATAAATTAACATGGAAAATAAAAATGTAATATTGCAAAAGAGCATTGATTTTGCATTAGCAATCATAGATTTTTGCGAAGAACTGGAAAGACAAAAGAAATATGTCATTGCCAGGCAATTATTACGTAGCGGGACATCCATTGGTGCCAATATACATGAAGCGCAATCATCGGAAAGTCGGTCTGACTTTATTCATAAACTTAAAATAGCAGCCAAGGAAGCATCCGAAACAGAATATTGGCTAACTCTATGTAATAAATGCAAAAGCTATCCATCAACAGAGTCTTTGTTTCCTCAACTAATTTCAATTCAAAAATTATTAAGCAAGATTATTAGCACCGCCCAGAAAAATCAGGCTGGCAATTAAAAATATCATTAGCAAATTAGCACATTAGCATATCAGCAAATTAGCACATTAACACATTAGCATATCAGCAAATCAGCACATTAGCACATTCTCAATCAACCAAAACCAAAGCCTCATGAAAAAAACCTACTACCTTTTCAATCCGGGCCGACTTTCACGGAAAGACAACACCCTGATGTTTGTGGCATATGATGAGGAAGGGCGCGAACAAAAGCCTCGGTATCTTCCGGTGGAAAACATCGAAGAGCTCTACTGTTTTGGAAGCCTCGATGCTAATGCGGCGTTGTATAATTTTCTGGGACAGCAGCAAATACCGGTTCATTTTTTCGACTATTATGAGAATTACACCGGCTCGTTTATGCCGCGCGACGGATTGCTTTCGGGCAAAATGCTAATTGCTCAGGTAAAGGCACAGCAAAACCCCAAAACAAGACAGACCATTGCACAACAAATACTCACAGGGGCGGCCCATAATATGATTAAAAACCTGCGTTACTACAACAATAGAGGGAAAGACCTGGAACCGATAATTGAAATTATTGAAGGCTATCAGAAATGCATCACTCAAACCACTGCCATTGATGAACTGATGGGTATCGAAGGAAATATCCGCAAGAATTACTACGAAGCGTTTGAACTTATCATAAACGACTTCAGCATGGGTGGTCGCAGCTATCGTCCGCCGCACAACGAGGTTAATGCCTTAATATCGTTTGGCAACATGATGTGTTACAGTCAGGCCCTTCGGGCTATTCATCAAACCCAACTCAACCCTACGGTGAGTTTCCTTCACCAGCCCGGCGACCGCCGTTATTCACTGTCACTCGACCTGGCCGAGGTTTTTAAACCATTACTGGTTGACAGAGTTATTTTTAAACTATTAAACAAAAAAGAGCTGCAAAGTCGCCATTTCGAAGAAGCAGTTAACCGAGTTATCCTTAATCCACAGGGCAAAAAAATCTTTGTAAAAGCTTTTGAAGAGCGACTTACCGAAACCATTAAGCACCGCACTCTGAACCGGTCGGTGAGCTATAAACATCTTTTAAAGCTGGAATGCTACAAGTTGCAAAAACACATCCTGGGGATAGATGAGTACAAACCATTTAAAATGTGGTGGTAGAGGGGTGTGGAAAGATTGATGAGATTGAGGGGGTTGGGGGGATTGAGGAGATTGATGAGATTGATGAGATTGGAGTGATTGCGGGGATTGATTCATCTTAAAATCTATCATCTAATAATCTATAAAATATGTACATCATATTGGTTTACGACATAGGCGAGAAACGGGTAGGCAAAATGTTAAAACTTTGCCGTAAGTATTTAAACTGGATTCAGAACTCGGTATTTGAAGGAGAGATATCGGAAGTTAAACTCACGGAATTAAAGCTCAAGGCAATGAAAATAATGGACCCGGATTCCGATAGTTTGATTATCTTTAAAACTCGTCAGGAGAAGTGGCTCGACAAAGAAATTATTGGAGTGGAACGCTCTGATATCGATAATTTTATATAATTAAGAGTTGTCGGTCTATCATTTTCAAAACAAACCGGCATAATAAAAAACAACCAACCCGCCACCCAATGTTCTTTGACATACTGTAATTCAACAACATATACCAGGTTGTCGAACCCCCTACCATTTTCTATTATTGGATATCGACGACTTTCTTTACTTTAAATCCATCTATTTACCTATCTTTATCCCAAGTAAACACGTTATTTTTTTTAACCCAATCAACGGGCTTCAATCGAACCATAGTGGAATTGAAATACACTCCTAACAAAGACTTGAATCGTGGAACTAGCAGCTTCAATCGAACCATAGTGGAATTGAAATGGGAGTGTAAACCGTTTCATCCTTTTTTTGCTTACAAGCTTCAATCGAACCATAGTGGAATTGAAATCTTATCACTATCAACTTAATTAACGGCCATTAGGCGGCTTCAATCGAACCATAGTGGAATTGAAATATTGTCGTTCTGCTTCCAGGTGCAGATTGTCTTTTCCGCTTCAATCGAACCATAGTGGAATTGAAATATTCTTGCTTCAATGACTACCCTAAACCGGTCGGGGCTTCAATCGAACCATAGTGGAATTGAAATATTTCTTCGGCGAGTTGTTTTATGTCGTTGTCTTGCTTCAATCGAACCATAGTGGAATTGAAATACGACGATGGTTCTATTGATACAATAAAGGAATTTAGCTTCAATCGAACCATAGTGGAATTGAAATTTAAAAAACTTTTCTCTTTTGTCAGGCGATAAATGCTTCAATCGAACCATAGTGGAATTGAAATTGGTGCTTCTTTTTATTATTGTTTATGTATTGGGTGCTTCAATCGAACCATAGTGGAATTGAAATGCTTCAGTTTTTACCCAATTCTTATCTGGGTAGTAAGGCTTCAATCGAACCATAGTGGAATTGAAATAATTGCCTGTATATTCTCCCTCGTGGTCTTCTATTGCTTCAATCGAACCATAGTGGAATTGAAATATACAAAGAGGTTTTTTCGGTCAAGGATTGGGAAGCTTCAATCGAACCATAGTGGAATTGAAATTGCGAATAAATTACTTTATGCGTGTACATATTCTAAAGCTTCAATCGAACCATAGTGGAATTGAAATCATTATAATGACTAGTGGAAATTGTTTCTCAATTTGCTTCAATCGAACCATAGTGGAATTGAAATAAGGATTTAAGGAGACTTTGGAATACTGCAAAAACTAGCTTCAATCGAACCATAGTGGAATTGAAATTTAATACATGTGTTTTCATCAATTACATATTTTTGCTTCAATCGAACCATAGTGGAATTGAAATATTTTGAAGCAAATTGAGCCGGCTTGAGCTCAAGGGCTTCAATCGAACCATAGTGGAATTGAAATACGTGGGTTCACATTGATTTTTTTCAGGCAGAGTGCTTCAATCGAACCATAGTGGAATTGAAATATGCCCGCTCTATGGGCATTGAGAACCGTCAAGGAGCTTCAATCGAACCATAGTGGAATTGAAATGGCAATTCAAAAGAGCAAAAAAGAAAGCGCATAAGCTTCAATCGAACCATAGTGGAATTGAAATTACAAAATCAAATGCTTGTATGGTTAGAAGGTACCTGGCTTCAATCGAACCATAGTGGAATTGAAATTAACAAATCACTATTTAATTCATATAAATTAAATAAAGCTTCAATCGAACCATAGTGGAATTGAAATAAAAGATGGTGAGGATTGCTTTTCTGTTCACAGAGGCTTCAATCGAACCATAGTGGAATTGAAATTTAATAAATTTTATTCGTCTAAGGTTTCTTTTATTAAGCTTCAATCGAACCATAGTGGAATTGAAATCAATAGAGGAAATGGACTTTGAGGCATGCGGATATGCTTCAATCGAACCATAGTGGAATTGAAATTAACAAATCACTATTTAATTTGTATAAATTAAATAAAGCTTCAATCGAACCATAGTGGAATTGAAATCACCTTGCAATTAAAGACATCTATACTAGAATTGTTAGCTTCAATCGAACCATAGTGGAATTGAAATTTTGAATATTAATTTAAACTATTTACTTCTGGATGCTTCAATCGAACCATAGTGGAATTGAAATTTCCAGTAATGTGTTCTTACCATTATAGTTGATCCCTGCTTCAATCGAACCATAGTGGAATTGAAATAGAAAATGATGATCAAGAAGGAAAGAAAACAGGATTTGCTTCAATCGAACCATAGTGGAATTGAAATGGTAGATATACCAGAAGAAGACATAACAGAATGGGAGCTTCAATCGAACCATAGTGGAATTGAAATGCTTGTATTTGGCTAATTCTCGGACTTGCGGTCTTGCTTCAATCGAACCATAGTGGAATTGAAATAAGAAACATTACTATTGTGATAAAAGAGATGATGCGCTTCAATCGAACCATAGTGGAATTGAAATATGCTATTACAACCGGTATCGGGCAAGTGCGTACAGCTTCAATCGAACCATAGTGGAATTGAAATAAAATTTGCTTCTGGTGGAATTGTTGGTGGTAATTGCTTCAATCGAACCATAGTGGAATTGAAATGAAGATAACGTACCTTCTTTCACGATTCCAGCATTGCTTCAATCGAACCATAGTGGAATTGAAATTTGCTTTCCTGATAATTACCTGTGGGTCGTATTCTTGCTTCAATCGAACCATAGTGGAATTGAAATTTGACTACTCGCCTCTCATTGATAATGAGTCTGTGTGCTTCAATCGAACCATAGTGGAATTGAAATCTACCGTTGTAGTATCTTACTAATGCGCTGCCATAGCTTCAATCGAACCATAGTGGAATTGAAATCCTATTCAGGTATTTTTTACTGTTACCTTTGGTAATATGCTTCAATCGAACCATAGTGGAATTGAAATTCATTAAGGAAGACGTAGAAAGGAAAGGTATTGAGCTTCAATCGAACCATAGTGGAATTGAAATAGTGATACTTGAAAATTCACGTGGTGGAGCGAACTAGCTTCAATCGAACCATAGTGGAATTGAAATTTATTAAAGAAAGAGGAAAAGGATTGTGATTGGGGCTTCAATCGAACCATAGTGGAATTGAAATATTGAGAGCTACAGGCATCATATAGTAAGCCCCGTTGCTTCAATCGAACCATAGTGGAATTGAAATATTGTATGCAAAGATCATTTATTGACTTTGCTTGCAGTGCTTCAATCGAACCATAGTGGAATTGAAATGCAGCAAGATCTTTTTGATATTGGTTATGGTCAATAGCTTCAATCGAACCATAGTGGAATTGAAATAATTTTGCATTTAATTTTGGCTTTAATGTAATAGGGCTTCAATCGAACCATAGTGGAATTGAAATTACGTTTCTACGTCGTGGATGACTGGAAACGGTTTGCTTCAATCGAACCATAGTGGAATTGAAATAAATTTTTTAGCTATGAAAAAGACCATCTTTTTAGCTTCAATCGAACCATAGTGGAATTGAAATAGTCTCCGTTGACCTGTTTGCGGAATAGCCTGAATGCTTCAATCGAACCATAGTGGAATTGAAATGCGTTCTTTGGTGGTAGTTGATTTTTTCTTAGGAGCTTCAATCGAACCATAGTGGAATTGAAATTTGTATATCCTTTAAATCATTGATAACGGATAATTGCTTCAATCGAACCATAGTGGAATTGAAATATCAATCAAATCCTTTAAGTAATCAGTCTGTTTCGATGCTTCAATCGAACCATAGTGGAATTGAAATCAATAAGCTCGTTAAGAGTACTTGCCGGCATAGACGCTTCAATCGAACCATAGTGGAATTGAAATACCCTTTGACGTTAAAGCTTTTGAAAAGCAACTTTGCTTCAATCGAACCATAGTGGAATTGAAATGACACGTTGAAGCTTTATTACAACAAAAAGGCCTCGAGCTTCAATCGAACCATAGTGGAATTGAAATTGATGCGGGGCATTTCTTTTCTATTGGTGCAAAGCCGCTTCAATCGAACCATAGTGGAATTGAAATTACTGCCGCTCTTGGTGTTATTAATCTTACAAGGAGCTTCAATCGAACCATAGTGGAATTGAAATAAAACCAGGCAAAAGATGTAGTTAATTGCATTCTGCTTCAATCGAACCATAGTGGAATTGAAATAACATCTCTTGAGCCATGCGTTCTTCGGCAGTTTGCTTCAATCGAACCATAGTGGAATTGAAATCCAATAAGGGATCTTGGCTATCAAGGTCCTGGTGCTTCAATCGAACCATAGTGGAATTGAAATGTAATAAGAAGATGATAATTGTGATTTTACTTTCTTGCTTCAATCGAACCATAGTGGAATTGAAATATGTAAGAAATTTTCTTTGGCATATTCATATTCTGCTTCAATCGAACCATAGTGGAATTGAAATAAAAAAAAGGACTACGCTAAAAAAAGTAAAAGCTGGCTTCAATCGAACCATAGTGGAATTGAAATGTTCGTATGAACGGGTTCTAAGCTTTCCTTCAATATGCTTCAATCGAACCATAGTGGAATTGAAATTGATGTACTCGTCTATAAAAAACACATATAGACAGCTTCAATCGAACCATAGTGGAATTGAAATAAAGAGATGGACTGGGACGGATATCATGGGAAGGTGGTTGCTTCAATCGAACCATAGTGGAATTGAAATTTTTTCTAAATCGGGATGCAATGAAAGATTTCCAGGCTTCAATCGAACCATAGTGGAATTGAAATAAGTTGGTCTCGCATTCAGCTATATGGCTACCAAGCTTCAATCGAACCATAGTGGAATTGAAATTTTTCATCGCCAATTTCTGTTTCAATTTTTGTATTATGCTTCAATCGAACCATAGTGGAATTGAAATATTTAATGCAAAGTGCTAAAACGATGCTTAATTTGCTTCAATCGAACCATAGTGGAATTGAAATAATTATGCCAGCAGCGAGAGCTGCTATACCTGCGATAAGCTTCAATCGAACCATAGTGGAATTGAAATTTATCTGAGAATTATGGTTGTTATGGAGATTAAATTATGGCTTCAATCGAACCATAGTGGAATTGAAATGTCTGCTGGCTTAATATCATAAGAGGATTAAAGCCTGCTTCAATCGAACCATAGTGGAATTGAAATATTTAATGCAAAGTGCTAAAACGATGCTTAATTTGCTTCAATCGAACCATAGTGGAATTGAAATAAGAAATACTGATGGCACTTACTCTTGATGACAAGGCTTCAATCGAACCATAGTGGAATTGAAATATGTGCCCACTTCAGGAACCAACGCCGCCGCATTGCGCTTCAATCGAACCATAGTGGAATTGAAATTGCTGTAATATACATTTTGTTAACCATGCAAGGCTAGCTTCAATCGAACCATAGTGGAATTGAAATACACCTTTTCTGAACTGCTCAATTGGAACATAGATGCTTCAATCGAACCATAGTGGAATTGAAATTTTGCAGATTGATAACAAAAGTATTTCCGGACTTGCTTCAATCGAACCATAGTGGAATTGAAATGAATTGAATGATTTAATTAATGAAACAAAAGACAGGGCTTCAATCGAACCATAGTGGAATTGAAATGTTACAGACTTGTTGGGGTGGCAGGGATGGAATACGCTTGCTTCAATCGAACCATAGTGGAATTGAAATAAGCAAATAAAGCTTTTTCCCGTTTGCTTATCTCAGCTTCAATCGAACCATAGTGGAATTGAAATGCACAATATCTACAAGCAGCTCATCTGCTTTTGCTGCTTCAATCGAACCATAGTGGAATTGAAATCAGAAATAGAGGGCATAGTGGCCAGGGGTGATGAGTGCTTCAATCGAACCATAGTGGAATTGAAATAGCAGGAAAAACGAAAGAAAGAAGAAGCCGAAAGGCTGCTTCAATCGAACCATAGTGGAATTGAAATATATATATTCACGGTCTTCCAGAATTTTTTTAAATGCTTCAATCGAACCATAGTGGAATTGAAATATGAACCTATTGCCGGGGCATTGAAGGCACCGGATAAGCTTCAATCGAACCATAGTGGAATTGAAATGATTGGTGACTGGATAGAGGTATTTGGCGAAAAATACGCTTCAATCGAACCATAGTGGAATTGAAATGCCTTCGCAATTTGGTGCAATGATCGCATCAAAGAATGCTTCAATCGAACCATAGTGGAATTGAAATGAGTTAGCTGAAGATTTTGGTGAAACAGCAGACTTTGCTTCAATCGAACCATAGTGGAATTGAAATGATTGGTGACTGGATAGAGGTATTTGGCGAAAAATACGCTTCAATCGAACCATAGTGGAATTGAAATGCCTTCGCAATTTGGTGCAATGATCGCATCAAAGAATGCTTCAATCGAACCATAGTGGAATTGAAATGATTGGTGACTGGATAGAGGTATTTGGCGAAAAATACGCTTCAATCGAACCATAGTGGAATTGAAATGCCTTCGCAATTTGGTGCAATGATCGCATCAAAGAATGCTTCAATCGAACCATAGTGGAATTGAAATTTGTTTATGGCTTTGGGGTAAATGGCAAACGTAGGTGCTTCAATCGAACCATAGTGGAATTGAAATGATAAATGAATTAATACAATACCTTTTGTTTGTGATGCTTCAATCGAACCATAGTGGAATTGAAATGCCTTTTCGATGTTGAATTGAAAAGGACATTTAAGGGCTTCAATCGAACCATAGTGGAATTGAAATAACAGTGTCGATGCTGTTAACATGTACGTTGGAGGCTTCAATCGAACCATAGTGGAATTGAAATAACCTACATCTATCTTTCTTAATGTAGGTTTCTACAGCTTCAATCGAACCATAGTGGAATTGAAATTATACATCTGCTTGTTGAATAAATCGATGTCAAGGCTTCAATCGAACCATAGTGGAATTGAAATAGCAATGGGGGTACCTATAGAAACCGCTCTGGGCATGGCTTCAATCGAACCATAGTGGAATTGAAATGTAGTTGTGATGCTTGTTCTTGTGCTTGTGGATCTTGCTTCAATCGAACCATAGTGGAATTGAAATATAATTAACCTCCGGGAAAATGTATTCGCACGTGGCTTCAATCGAACCATAGTGGAATTGAAATATTTTTTCACAGGAAGTTGCTGAAACAGTGGCTTGCTTCAATCGAACCATAGTGGAATTGAAATGCCTTTTCGATGTTGAATTGAAAAGGACATTTAAGGCTTCAATCGAACCATAGTGGAATTGAAATAAGCTTGCAACGGTCTTTGACAATTTAGGGTTTTTGCTTCAATCGAACCATAGTGGAATTGAAATTAAACAGATGGATGACTTGGTTATCTAAATTCACTGCTTCAATCGAACCATAGTGGAATTGAAATGGAAATTTGTCATTGAAGACGATACCGGCCTTTTCGCTTCAATCGAACCATAGTGGAATTGAAATTTTCCTCTTTGAAAAAAAATTTCAAGAATTCAACAGCTTCAATCGAACCATAGTGGAATTGAAATTGCTGTAGATTTTAACGTTAAAGGATATACACCTAATGAGCTTCAATCGAACCATAGTGGAATTGAAATGCCTTTTCGATGTTGAATTGAAAAGGACATTTAAGCTTCAATCGAACCATAGTGGAATTGAAATGTTATAAAGAATTTGTTAGACACTTTATTCAAATACCGCTTCAATCGAACCATAGTGGAATTGAAATGTTTGTCCCTTAAATTTTCGTCTATCCTTTCCGGGGCTTCAATCGAACCATAGTGGAATTGAAATTCCTGCTCTAATTTCGTTTCAAGCGCTTTTATGTGCTTCAATCGAACCATAGTGGAATTGAAATGCCTAAAAGAATTTTTTTTCATTATTTCCAAATTAGCTTCAATCGAACCATAGTGGAATTGAAATTAAAACCGTCGGCGGCTATAATGTAAACCTTAAAAAGCTTCAATCGAACCATAGTGGAATTGAAATAGGAATCAACTATAATGGTAAGAACACATTACTGGGCTTCAATCGAACCATAGTGGAATTGAAATAAGTAGATGCCATCACCAAGAAATCGCATTATCCGCTTCAATCGAACCATAGTGGAATTGAAATCGAAGTACATTGACAAAGGAGAGAAAAGCGGTGTTGCTTCAATCGAACCATAGTGGAATTGAAATATCATAGGGGGGGGTTCTTGGCCGCAAAGGCCGCAAGCTTCAATCGAACCATAGTGGAATTGAAATAATAATGTTTGTCCTTTCCCAGGCTTCTGATTGTTTGCTTCAATCGAACCATAGTGGAATTGAAATGTACTTTGTTTTTGCAACATTCAATAGTATCATAATAGCTTCAATCGAACCATAGTGGAATTGAAATTGCAGACTATTGTCCGCAAGGGCTTCTCAATAGCATGTGCTTCAATCGAACCATAGTGGAATTGAAATATACATACGGACAATTCAACAAAGGCTGTATTGGGCTTCAATCGAACCATAGTGGAATTGAAATTACCGCAGGAGTACATCACAAAAAAGGATGGTTTAGCTTCAATCGAACCATAGTGGAATTGAAATTTTTAAAGCAGCAGATAATTTACCTTCTGCCGATAATTGCTTCAATCGAACCATAGTGGAATTGAAATATCATAGGGGGGGGTTCTTGGCCGCAAAGGCCGCAAGCTTCAATCGAACCATAGTGGAATTGAAATCTCAAGTTCTATTTGATGCTTGATTTCTCTATTTGCTTCAATCGAACCATAGTGGAATTGAAATACTTCTACGTCAAATGTACAGTCTAACTGCACACCTTGCTTCAATCGAACCATAGTGGAATTGAAATTGACTTCTATGCCATTTTGATTAGAAACACAGAATTGCTTCAATCGAACCATAGTGGAATTGAAATCAGCTCATCTGCTTCTGCACAATAATTTGCAAAATGCTTCAATCGAACCATAGTGGAATTGAAATAAATGAATATAATTAGGGAAAAGATTAGGATTGAGGCTTCAATCGAACCATAGTGGAATTGAAATGTTTGAAAGCCCTGCTTGGCAAAGTTATCTGCAATGCTTCAATCGAACCATAGTGGAATTGAAATTTGATACATTTTGAAATTTGTCTGTCACAAAACTCGGCTTCAATCGAACCATAGTGGAATTGAAATTTGTCTATGGCTTTGGGGTAAATGGCAAACGTAGGTTGCTTCAATCGAACCATAGTGGAATTGAAATGAGCAATTAAAATGCAACAAAATTGCGTGTTGTAGCTTCAATCGAACCATAGTGGAATTGAAATTGCAAGCAAAGGACAAAAACGTCGCAGCAATTTTGCTTCAATCGAACCATAGTGGAATTGAAATTTTGAAAACAAAGAATTATTTGAAAGTAGTCTGCTGGCTTCAATCGAACCATAGTGGAATTGAAATTGCAAGCAAAGGACAAAAACGTCGCAGCAATTTTAGCGGCTTCAATCGAACCATAGTGGAATTGAAATAACTCGCAACATTGTTACATTATTGGCCAAAAACGGTGCTTCAATCGAACCATAGTGGAATTGAAATGCAACTCTTCAATTTCTGAATAATCAGGAATGTATCGCTTCAATCGAACCATAGTGGAATTGAAATAAGTTTGCTTCTGGTGGAATTGTTGGAGGTAGTCTTTGCTTCAATCGAACCATAGTGGAATTGAAATGAAGGACGTTACAGAACACGCGTCGTCCGTCCTGAGCTTCAATCGAACCATAGTGGAATTGAAATTGCTCATATTGAAGCGAAGGGAAACGTTCGTGCCATGCTTCAATCGAACCATAGTGGAATTGAAATTCAATAAAATCTGTGGTAATATGTTTGGTAACAAGGGCTTCAATCGAACCATAGTGGAATTGAAATTGCTCACCGAATTGGCCAGAAGGATAGTGTTCAGGCTTCAATCGAACCATAGTGGAATTGAAATCATTTAGATAATTTGAAGATGTTGGACGTTTTTATGAGCTTCAATCGAACCATAGTGGAATTGAAATGTGTTATTGAAGAAATATCAGGGTTTTCGACTAATTGCTTCAATCGAACCATAGTGGAATTGAAATTTCTTTCAATTCAACTCGAGTATGGAAGGGGCAAAGGGCTTCAATCGAACCATAGTGGAATTGAAATCTTGCATTTTCGACTTCAGTTCTCCCCTTTTCAGTGCTTCAATCGAACCATAGTGGAATTGAAATTAACGTCAATAAACGGCGCACCGTCATCACTCGAAGGCTTCAATCGAACCATAGTGGAATTGAAATATTAAACGAGTATTAAAAATTGAAATCTCTGACCCGCTTCAATCGAACCATAGTGGAATTGAAATAACGGATTGGAGACAATCATTTTCGTTATACCCTGCTTCAATCGAACCATAGTGGAATTGAAATATGGTGTAACAACGGGGATACTTTGTCCATCAATTGCTTCAATCGAACCATAGTGGAATTGAAATAAAAAATTAATGGGCTGACAACTGCTCTTGAAAACCGCTTCAATCGAACCATAGTGGAATTGAAATCGAAGAAAAATGGAACAAAAAAAGGCTCGAGGCAGCTTCAATCGAACCATAGTGGAATTGAAATGTTATAAAGAATTTGTTAGACACTTTATTCAAATAGCTTCAATCGAACCATAGTGGAATTGAAATGGCGGTAGCTTTCTTGGTGGTTTACTTGGTTTCTCTGCTTCAATCGAACCATAGTGGAATTGAAATAGTAAATATTATCATAGCTTATATTGAGCTTATTCAGCTTCAATCGAACCATAGTGGAATTGAAATGAAAGAGGTAAAAAAACGAATAATGGAGAGGTGTTAGCTTCAATCGAACCATAGTGGAATTGAAATTGGTTTTGCAGGATCCTTATACTCCGCTGCCATGTAGCTTCAATCGAACCATAGTGGAATTGAAATGATCGTTAATCATTACACCTTGTGATTGATCTGGGCTTCAATCGAACCATAGTGGAATTGAAATGTGAAGAGAGATTGAGCAAGACAGGATCTTTCCCGCTTCAATCGAACCATAGTGGAATTGAAATCTATTTTTTTTCTTTTATCTCCTTCCGGCATAGGGTTTGCTTCAATCGAACCATAGTGGAATTGAAATATTCAATTTTGGCCGTAACCATCTGTACTTCTTCATATGCTTCAATCGAACCATAGTGGAATTGAAATCCGAAATGGTTGCGCAAGCATTCAAAATCGCGACAGCTTCAATCGAACCATAGTGGAATTGAAATTTATTTATTCAGGACTTAGATAAATGCAGTACTGTGCTTCAATCGAACCATAGTGGAATTGAAATATCAAATTAGTAATAACTTTGTAATAAGAACTGCAAGCTTCAATCGAACCATAGTGGAATTGAAATATAACTATTTATTTTTCGATTATAATTTGATAATGCTTCAATCGAACCATAGTGGAATTGAAATAAGGCAAACCGGCACATGAAGTTCTCCCGTTATTTAGCTTCAATCGAACCATAGTGGAATTGAAATGATGGTGCTGGTTTTGGTTCCATAGGCGCAGTAGGCTTCAATCGAACCATAGTGGAATTGAAATTAATTAATGACCTACACATAACTAATGCAGATGAGGCTTCAATCGAACCATAGTGGAATTGAAATTTGTCAGGGCAAATGCTTTCCCTTGTTTGGTTATGCTTCAATCGAACCATAGTGGAATTGAAATTTCAGGATATGTTTGCTGGTAGTAAATGACAGGAATTGCTTCAATCGAACCATAGTGGAATTGAAATGGTACAAATTGGGAAAACACTCTATTTCCCAAAAAGCTTCAATCGAACCATAGTGGAATTGAAATGACTGTCTGGATTTGGGAAAACAAGTCCCCGCTCGCTTCAATCGAACCATAGTGGAATTGAAATACATTTCCCCAATCAACAGCATTTCGTTGCCCGGTGCTTCAATCGAACCATAGTGGAATTGAAATTTTTCTGTCACCGAATTGGAAACTACGTTGAGAAAGCTTCAATCGAACCATAGTGGAATTGAAATCCAAAATCCGGTTACAGGCTTGTTGGTGTGGCAGGTGCTTCAATCGAACCATAGTGGAATTGAAATTGCATAGGTTGCGTTATTGGTTGTGTAGTCGGTTGCTGCTTCAATCGAACCATAGTGGAATTGAAATAAATAATCTTTATACTAAATTGGGTTTTTCTTTAGAGCTTCAATCGAACCATAGTGGAATTGAAATTTTGATTGGTTAAGCATGCCAGTAGAAGAAGTAAAGCTTCAATCGAACCATAGTGGAATTGAAATTTTTTTTCCTTCAATTTCACCCAAAACAGCGAATTCAGCTTCAATCGAACCATAGTGGAATTGAAATTTATACAATTTAGCGGCTTCGGCGTTAACAATTTCAAGCTTCAATCGAACCATAGTGGAATTGAAATGATAGAATGAATAAAGTGTTGATTGAAGTATTTGATGCTTCAATCGAACCATAGTGGAATTGAAATTTTAAATTTTTAAATCATATATAAAGGTTGTATGTGCTTCAATCGAACCATAGTGGAATTGAAATATTTAAGGCTTTTGTTGTAATAGGAAAATATTCTTTGCTTCAATCGAACCATAGTGGAATTGAAATATATATAGTATTTGTATTAAAATCAGTATAAATATTGCTTCAATCGAACCATAGTGGAATTGAAATATGACCACCACCAATCACTATTTATATTTTTATTGCTTCAATCGAACCATAGTGGAATTGAAATTGATAAGATAGTAAAGGAAGAAAGATTGAGACAGAGCTTCAATCGAACCATAGTGGAATTGAAATATGTGCTTGTAATGTTAAATAAATGCGGGGTGTATGCGCTTCAATCGAACCATAGTGGAATTGAAATATGGAATGGGAAGTATTTTGGTTGACCCGGGAAGCAGGCTTCAATCGAACCATAGTGGAATTGAAATCTAATGAAGAAACAGCTAAACTGGTAAGAATAATAGCTTCAATCGAACCATAGTGGAATTGAAATCTAATGAAGAAACAGCTAAACTGGTAAGAATAATGCTTCAATCGAACCATAGTGGAATTGAAATATGGAATGGGAAGTATTTTGGTTGACCCGGGAAGCAGGCTTCAATCGAACCATAGTGGAATTGAAATTTAAACAATGCGGAGAAATAGCTACCGACCAAATAGCTTCAATCGAACCATAGTGGAATTGAAATACCAGAGAATATTGAAGATTTAATTGCTGGAATTTCGCTTCAATCGAACCATAGTGGAATTGAAATATAAGAAAAGGTTTTAAAAACACCACTAATTCAAGAATGCTTCAATCGAACCATAGTGGAATTGAAATAAGAGTCAAACTTTTTACAGAGCAACGCCCAATCGCTTCAATCGAACCATAGTGGAATTGAAATATTTAAACAGCTCTTCTTTACAAATCTTGTCTTCAGCTTCAATCGAACCATAGTGGAATTGAAATTAGGTGGTGCCAAGTCTTTTTCTTCAAGGTCTGGAACGCTTCAATCGAACCATAGTGGAATTGAAATACGATTGTTTGCCGGCCTGTAAACGGTTTAACAACCGCTTCAATCGAACCATAGTGGAATTGAAATAAGGAACACCCCGTATATTTTTTGTCCCCGGCAATTGCTTCAATCGAACCATAGTGGAATTGAAATGTTTGTGCTTAAGATTTCAACTGATTTCATTTTTTTTGCTTCAATCGAACCATAGTGGAATTGAAATAGCGGCCAAAATAGTTCCTTTTTATCTGTTTCTCCTTGCTTCAATCGAACCATAGTGGAATTGAAATGGCGTAATGGAAAATATTATGAGTGCTGAAAGTTTAGCTTCAATCGAACCATAGTGGAATTGAAATTGGGTAAAAAAGCTATTTCTACGAGGATGAAAAAGAGCTTCAATCGAACCATAGTGGAATTGAAATCCGGTATTGGTGCGCTTGTGGTTGCATTAGGTTCTTTGCTTCAATCGAACCATAGTGGAATTGAAATATGGATGCCATCGGGGCTGTATTTGCTGTTATTGTCGGCTTCAATCGAACCATAGTGGAATTGAAATTTCTGTTGATTCAAGTTACCGCAAAAACGGGGTATTGCTTCAATCGAACCATAGTGGAATTGAAATATTTCCATGGGAAAAAGTAGAGATTAAACAGGAACGCTTCAATCGAACCATAGTGGAATTGAAATACGATTGTTTGCCGGCCTGTAAACGGTTTAACAACCGCTTCAATCGAACCATAGTGGAATTGAAATAAGGAACACCCCGTATATTTTTTGTCCCCGGCAATTGCTTCAATCGAACCATAGTGGAATTGAAATGTTTGTGCTTAAGATTTCAACTGATTTCATTTTTTTTGCTTCAATCGAACCATAGTGGAATTGAAATAGCGGCCAAAATAGTTCCTTTTTATCTGTTTCTCCTTGCTTCAATCGAACCATAGTGGAATTGAAATGGCGTAATGGAAAATATTATGAGTGCTGAAAGTTTAGCTTCAATCGAACCATAGTGGAATTGAAATTGGGTAAAAAAGCTATTTCTACGAGGATGAAAAAGAGCTTCAATCGAACCATAGTGGAATTGAAATCCGGTATTGGTGCGCTTGTGGTTGCATTAGGTTCTTTGCTTCAATCGAACCATAGTGGAATTGAAATATGGATGCCATCGGGGCTGTATTTGCTGTTATTGTCGGCTTCAATCGAACCATAGTGGAATTGAAATCTGTCATCAGAAGAAGTCAGGTAAATTGAGCCTTGTGCTTCAATCGAACCATAGTGGAATTGAAATTTACATCATAAGGTAGTAGTTGTGTTTTAGGTCTATTGCTTCAATCGAACCATAGTGGAATTGAAATTTGGTAGCTCTAATTTTGTTGATAACCATTTCATGCTTCAATCGAACCATAGTGGAATTGAAATTTTGGAATTAATATCGATGCTATTTCGCAACAAAGCTTCAATCGAACCATAGTGGAATTGAAATAAAGAAATAAAAGATGAAGCAGCTACGGCAGCTAGCTTCAATCGAACCATAGTGGAATTGAAATTAGACACAATAAGCCCCTCTGAAAAATTGGATGTTAGCTTCAATCGAACCATAGTGGAATTGAAATTGCTGCGGTATTGAATTATGGGCTTGTTAGAGCTTGCTTCAATCGAACCATAGTGGAATTGAAATATCATAGGGGGGGTTCTTGGCCGCAAAGGCCGCAAAAGCTTCAATCGAACCATAGTGGAATTGAAATTACCCATCGGGCAAATGCCAAATTTTAAGGCCTTTTAGCTTCAATCGAACCATAGTGGAATTGAAATAGTTGCGTTAATGCAGAAGCATAGTCTGCAGCTGCGCTTCAATCGAACCATAGTGGAATTGAAATTTAATACTATCAGCGACTTTCTTTTGCTGTTCTGGGCTTCAATCGAACCATAGTGGAATTGAAATGTTGCCACTTTTAGGGCTTTAAAAGGCCTTAAAATTGCTTCAATCGAACCATAGTGGAATTGAAATGACACAGCACAAATGGTAATTGAAATGTACAGGATTGCTTCAATCGAACCATAGTGGAATTGAAATTCTAAATCTGCACCTCTATAGGCTCTACTAACATCTGCTTCAATCGAACCATAGTGGAATTGAAATATGGCATCCATTGCCTGCTTAAGTTTATCGGAACCTGCTTCAATCGAACCATAGTGGAATTGAAATTCTTAATATGTATATAAAGGCAGCTTGCGGAAGATTGCTTCAATCGAACCATAGTGGAATTGAAATAAAAAAATAAGATATATAAGAGATTGGCTTAATGGAGCTTCAATCGAACCATAGTGGAATTGAAATTATAAAATTGTTAAAATTTTAGAATAAAAAAAATAGCTTCAATCGAACCATAGTGGAATTGAAATGTTAATTGTTTCGTGATTAGCCTTAAGCAGTAGGTGGCTTCAATCGAACCATAGTGGAATTGAAATATTAACGAAAGCAGCACACCAGGCATATCCTTTTGGCTTCAATCGAACCATAGTGGAATTGAAATGGTCAACCGAGCGGATGGATATCGGGTTGCTCTAGGCTTCAATCGAACCATAGTGGAATTGAAATATGTTCAGATCGATTAAGTAATTAAATTTCTAACCGCTTCAATCGAACCATAGTGGAATTGAAATATGTGGCAGGTCTCACGGGAAACAGAAAAGCAATAACGCTTCAATCGAACCATAGTGGAATTGAAATGGCAGAAGGAACTGTAAAGACTTCGATCAATACCGAGCTTCAATCGAACCATAGTGGAATTGAAATAAGAACATCGTTAATATTCGGGAAATTGACAGATGGCTTCAATCGAACCATAGTGGAATTGAAATTTCATTCAAAACTTACAAAGTCCTTAGACAAAGAGCTTCAATCGAACCATAGTGGAATTGAAATTAAATTTTCATGACTACTGATTTTAAAATGGTTATACAGCTTCAATCGAACCATAGTGGAATTGAAATCTGAATTAAGGTTTTTTAACAACCATTTGCAAAAATTGCTTCAATCGAACCATAGTGGAATTGAAATATAAGTGTTTGAAAGACCATCCCTTAATGCTTTCAGCTTCAATCGAACCATAGTGGAATTGAAATTCAAAATATAATTGATAGTGACGAGAAGCTTAAAGAGGCTTCAATCGAACCATAGTGGAATTGAAATAGGGAAACAGGATAGTTTTCATTGCTCCTTATTTTGCTTCAATCGAACCATAGTGGAATTGAAATTATGGAAGTTTTGAGAGCAAAAAAAGTAGGTAAAAAAAGCTTCAATCGAACCATAGTGGAATTGAAATTTCGCAGTCATTGCAGCATCAATGGCATCTTCGATAAGGCTTCAATCGAACCATAGTGGAATTGAAATGGTAAAAGCCCATACGCTCAAATCGCCGTTTAAGAGCTTCAATCGAACCATAGTGGAATTGAAATGGAAGGGAATCGTTATTTCCATCCATTTGTCGCCCTGATGCTTCAATCGAACCATAGTGGAATTGAAATTCTTCATCTGTTTCGATATCATCATTCAATTCATGCTTCAATCGAACCATAGTGGAATTGAAATTCAATAAGTATCAAGATGCTTACATAAGCGCTAAAAGCTTCAATCGAACCATAGTGGAATTGAAATGAAATGCTTAAGCGGTTTGTGAGTGGTACTTTGGCACCTGCTTCAATCGAACCATAGTGGAATTGAAATAAAATAAAGACTTTTAAAATGTTTAATATGTTGATATTGCTTCAATCGAACCATAGTGGAATTGAAATAATAGTACGCACTTATGAGCTGTTCGGAGGTTATAAGCTTCAATCGAACCATAGTGGAATTGAAATACCGCAAGGTACATCTTGAAACTTGCCTTTTTGTTGCTTCAATCGAACCATAGTGGAATTGAAATGAGGCTTTTTTAGAAGTTAAAAAAGCATGGTACGAAGGCTTCAATCGAACCATAGTGGAATTGAAATGACTCCGGCCGGTTTATTTAGCCGGAGTCGGTTTGGGCTTCAATCGAACCATAGTGGAATTGAAATAACGGTATATTTTCGAGGTTCCGAATAGTACGCAGCTTCAATCGAACCATAGTGGAATTGAAATGAAATAATCAAATTTATCAAACTTACTGAAAAATCTGCTTCAATCGAACCATAGTGGAATTGAAATAATGTCTCTTCATCATCTGAATTTTCACCTAAGTAAATGCTTCAATCGAACCATAGTGGAATTGAAATTATTATAAAAAGGAATGTTTTTATCATTATAGGTAAGGCTTCAATCGAACCATAGTGGAATTGAAATGCCTTAATGTCTTTTATATAGCGAAAAAACCAATCCGCTTCAATCGAACCATAGTGGAATTGAAATTGTATCTACGTAATATAACTTTGTTCTCGATAATAGCTTCAATCGGACCATAGTGGAATTGAAATTGACAAATACAATTCGTGCCCATAGCTCGCTAATAGCTTCAATCGGACCATAGTGGAATTGAAATTTTGAATATCGTTGGAATTAAAAGCATAAATTTTTGCTTCAATCGGACCATAGTGGAATTGAAATTATGTTAAGACAAAAATTTTTTAGGGAAAGGTATTGCTTCAATCGGACCATAGTGGAATTGAAATTACAAGGGAAAAACCAACAAAGCATTTATATATTGCTTCAATCGGACCATAGTGGAATTGAAATGGGTATGCCTCTATTAAATCATTAAGATGGACCCCAGCTTCAATCGGACCATAGTGGAATTATTACAAGTTAACCAGTGCACAGGCAGAAGGCAGAAGGGATTTTTACTGGTTAGCCCGTTAGGCCGTTAGACGATTAGGTCGTTAGGCTATTTATGCCTACTTTATTTCTATCATATATCTATTTATTTCCACCTATATCATTTTTAAAAACCGGTTTCTGACTTCTGACGTCTGGCTTCTGACTTCCTTCTTTTATCTATCCATCCAGCATCTGAAAATTTATTTTTTCTCTGCGTCATGGTGTCTCTGCGTTTTTTGAGTCTATCGGACCATAGTGGAATTGTTACAAATTAACCAGTGCACAGGCAGAAGGCAGAAGGAATTTTTACTGGTTAGCCCGTTAGGCGTTAGACGATTAGGTCGTTAGGCTATTTATGCCTACTTTATTTCTATCATATATCTATTTATTTCCACTTATATCATTTTTAAAAACCGGTTTCTGACTTTTGACGTCTGGCTTCTGACTTCCTTCTTTTATCTATCCATCCAGCATCTGAAAATTTATTTTTTTCTCTGCGTCATGGCGTCTCTGCGTTTTTTGAGACTATCGGACCATTGTGGAATTATTACAAGTTAACCCGTGCACAGGCAGGAGGCAGAAGGGATTTTTACTGGTTAGCCCGTTAGGCCGTTAGACGATTAAGTCGTTAGGATATTTATGCCTACTTTATTTCTATCATATATCTATTTATTTCCACCTATATCATTTTTAAAAACCGGTTTCTGACTTCTGACGTCTGGCTTCTGACTTCCTTCTTTTATCTAACCATCCAGCACCTGAAAATTTATTTTTTCTCTGCGTCATGGCGTCTCTGCGTTTTTTGAGTCTATCGGACCATAGTGGAATTGTTACAAATTAACCAGTTCACAGGCAGAAGGCAGAAGGGATTTTTACTGGTTAGTGGTCAGTTGCTCCGGAATATCCAATAGTTAAAAAAGATGACTTAGTACCCCAAAACAATACAAGGTTCAATATTTATTTTTAAACTCCTCAATATCGGATAAAAAATCCAAAGCCTTCATTGTTTCTGTTCCGGTAAATAATCTTATGGTTTTTCTCACCCATTTTATGTGCAGATTTTTATACGATAATTTATTAAAGAGCCAAACCAGTGGAATTATCAGAAGGAAGTTGAGCACTAAATATCTAACCACAAAATCATGGTCTAAATAAACATATATATCAATCCCCCCAAAAAAGTCAAGTCCGACAATTGCATACGACCACCAAACCGGCACTGAAAGAAAAATTAATTTGCCAAATAATAATCCATGAGAATTTACCAGCTCTATCTTTTTTCTGATCTCAATAATTGGTTTTGAAAAGTCGATTTGTTGCAATAATACAACCTGCCCTATACTACCCACTAATGCAATCAAAGAGAAAACATGAAGGATAAATCCACTAATTACCAAATGAGTTTGCTCCCAATTATTAGCGATATACCGCCCTAAAAAAATGGCTAAGAAACTAAATATCACAACCTCATAAATTCTGGATCTAAGAATTTTCTTTGTGCTGTTTTGAGTTTTTTTAAGCTGTAACTCATTCATAGGTGATAAATTTAATTGGAGTGTTTTATCCAATTTATTATCGTAGGCTTTCATAATTTTATTTAATTCAACTGCGTCCATTACCTTAAATTTTTTTAAATTCCTTTTTTAATTTCAGTTTAAGTCTACTGATTTTTGTTGCCACATTGGTTTTTGATATCCCCAAAATTTCTGCTATCTCATCGTACGTTTTTTCTTCCAAATACAACAACATCAGAGCCTTATTCAATTCATTCAGTTTATTAATGTATTCTTGTAACAATTTAATATTTTGATCTAATTCTGTTTTGTTGTCATTTTGATCTTCTATAGTATAGATAGAGTCCTGGTTATAAAAATCATTTATAACCAACCATTTTTTCTCTTTCCTGTAAAAGGAAATTGCAACATTAAGTGCAATTCGATACATCCAGGTAGAATATTTGTATTCAGCATTATATTTGTCAAATGAGTTCCATAACTGAATAATGATCTCTTGCTCCAAATCCTTTCTGTCTTCTTTATTCTTGCAATAGGAATTGACCACTTTATAGATAATCTTTTTATGCGTATCTATTGTGGATAGGAATTCTTCTTTTTTGTTTTCCTTCATTGGGGACATATTCTGTAATTATTCATTCGTATATAATTTATTTAACTCATTGGCCGAATGGAACTCGCATGACAAAGAGTTTGATACATTCTCTTTTGTGAAAATCTCTCATTGTCATGCTCGTTTCATCCGTATAAAATTTATCTAAGTTATTGGCCGGATGGAACTCGCATGACTTAAGTTTATACATGTTCTTATTGTGGAAAACCTTCTTGCCATGCTCGTTTCATCCGTATTAAGATTACTTACTTCATTGATATATTGCTTCTTATAAGTAGTCGTTAGTGGTTAGTCGTTAGTTATTTAATACTAACCAATTGTTTACTAATGACTAATCACTTCTTCTGCCTTCTGCCTGTGTTGTTTTACATGCTCTTTTGTGGCAAAAGCCGCCATGCTCGTTTCATTGAATAAATTTAAATGTTTAGTTTATTATTCGCAGAAATATTGAAAAATCACACTTTGCATGCATATTTTTTTCGGGAGTGGTTTCCCAGACACGAAAGACTGTGACTGAAGGCATTCGTAATTATATCCATACCTTGAGTTGCATTTATTTACCGTAGAATGACCATGTGCACAATACATGCCTTAAAAAGGATGTATGGTGCACCTATTAATAACAAATAGAATCATATTAGTGGTCACCTGAATTTAGGATATTGGCTTTTCCCTGGAGAATATATGTGCGTATATAACTTCTGTTTTGGTAAAAAAATGTTTTCTTCGTTTAATGAAAAAAGACAAAAGCAAACCCGTTTAAGTCATTCCAAGGGCCACTGTAAATGCAAAAGTCGCACCTTCAATTGTTGCCAGATGTTGTTGTGTAACTTCCGGTTTCTCTACACGCTCAAGACATTTGACATATTTGGCGCCCATTAATCCAATAAATAAAGAAGTCCCCAAAGCGGCAGCAATTTGTTGTGAGGTGATTAAAATGGCAACACTGTGAGCCATATATTTCTTAGGCAGTTGATTTAACGAATTTGTTTGCAAAGAAGTGATAATCAGAGCGCTTCCATTTGGTATATGCTAATGAAAGAAATGGTATCTATTATTCCGTGCATGAGCATTACGGGCCAAAGCCTTCTTCCATTAATGATAAAAGCCAACCCAAAAATAAAACCAACGCTTCCGGTAATCAAGATACCGGTAATGCCTTGATAGGCATGAATGAGGCCAAAGATGACAGAACTAATAACCACAGAAGCCCACATCGACCATTTAGTGCTGCCTAACAATTTGTTGATTGCATTAAGCAAGAATCCCCGAAAAATGAGTTCTTCCAAAAAAGCGGCAGTAATCCATACTACCACCAGGGCGATGACAAGCCCTTGCATATTTCCTTTTAAACTCATCAAATGAGAAACATTTGGTCGGTCACCAAGCTTAACGATTTCAGGCGAAACATAGCGGGCAAACAACTGAAAAGCAACATATAATCCAACAAACACAAGAATTGGTTGCCACCAATTTTGGGGTTTTCCCAGTCCCAAATCACGCCATTTTAAATTTGCATACTTTTTATAACCTATAACAATTAATGTCATCAAGGTGAAATTGGAAATCATAAGCCAAAACCCTAAGCTATCATAGGCCGTGATATCGGTCAAATGCCGGTCGATGAATATGCTGATTATGTAATTGACCGTTAACAATAATAATATGGTAAGGCTAAGAACCAGCTTATTCTCTTTTGTTTGAAGTGCTGTTTTCATCGTAATACAATCATTATGGTTATCAAATTAGCCGAACTGTATAGTGGGATAAAAAGTACCACCCTACTAAGCTGATTAATATTTATCTGCTGTTAAATTTGCCTCTCTTTTTGCGTTTACATTTTTTAACAAAAGAGCCACAAAGATAATTTTTTCTGTGAATGTATTTATTCTTCAACCAAACTTCGTATGACAAAAAAGTGAGCAATCAGAACCTGTCAAGGGTATATAAACGGCTTCGTGCCTCAGCCGCCCTTGAGAGACCCATAGTGCTCACTGAATAGTATTTTGGATTTTGGGTTCAAAAAAAGAAAAAATGTCTATTTTATAGCTGTCCTATAAAGGATAAGTCTAAAAGTTTACACATGATGGAAAATTTATAGATTTTTTCTTGTGACAAGCTTAAATTGGTTATGCTTGTTTCCTTCGTAAAAAAAGAGTGCTGCCCATAAGTTTGAGCAGCACTCCTTTAAAAAATAAGCTAATTTAGTCCCTTAGTTAGTCCATCCAGGATAGAGCCCTTCACCATTTTTGTAGCCATCATTCTGTTCTAATAGGCCTTCAGAGAGGTCAATTTGCTTTTGAGGGATTGGGAAAAATCCTTTAGTAGCGTCGTAACGGGCACTGTAACCATCGGGATGTAAGGCGCTATGCGTATCTGGTTGACCAAAATTATAGACAGGAACACCATTTTGAAGTTCAAGAGCTTGTTTGGTATAATCATCTCCCCAGCGTCGCATATCGTTCCATCTTAATCCTTCAAATGCAAATTCATATCGACGTTCCTTTTGAAGATTCTCTAATGAATAACTTACAGGCGGCAAACCTGCACGGGCTCTCACTTCATTCATGTAAAAAGCATCTTCCTTAAGTTCCGATAACATCAAAAGGACGTCAGCGAATCTAATAAATACTAAATCATCATTGTGAGACAATTGATTATTGTTATTGTTTCCATAAAGAACTACAGTATAATCGTGTTTGAGTTCTCCGTCGCTGCCTCTAGCTGTCACACCGTTATATTTTTTCCCCCAATAATTGCTTTCTAAAACAAAGTCCCAAGCACCTCTTTGGTAACCTAAAGGAATTACTTCCTCTTCAATATTCATAATGGAAGCCCCAAATCTTGGATCATTGGGTTCATCAGCAATCCATTGATCAACAAGACTTTTAGGAACAGAGTTTCCTTGTCCCCATCCACCCGCAAATGGGTATGTGTTTTCCAAGGATTGCAAGCCACGCAAGGCAAAATATAATTGATATTGGTTTGAATACCCTCTTTTAACACCCCAATCGGAGAAAAAAGAAAATTTTAAGGCAAACACGGTTTCGGGATTTCGGCCATTTTCATTGGCGTATGAAAGACTCTTTCCTGTTTCGGCCATATAATTTTGGATATATTCATAATCATCAATAGTAGCAGAGTTGGTATATGGCCAAAGTTCATGAAAATCGTTAACTAAAGAATGCCCGCTATTCTCATAACAATCTTCTAACCAACCTATTACATCCTGCTTAGTAACTTTGCCACCATCAGGTAAATCGATCGATTCCTGGTTATAAAACCCGGTATAAAAAAGGAAAATTCTTCCCATCAGAGCCTCAGCAGCCCATCGGGTTACACGTCCTGCCTCAATTTGATCATAAGAGAGCTTAGGCATAATATCAATTGCAGTTTTTAAATCTAAAGCCATTTGTCCGTATAGAGTTGCAGCAGAAGCTTTGGGTAAATTCCCCGCTTCGGTAGAAATTTTAAGAGGTACTTCGCCAAAGAGGGTTGCCAATTGATAATGAAACCAAGCTCTTAAAAATAAAGCTTCACCTTTATACTGATTTTTCATGGTCTGATCAATAACTTCCTCAGCCAGCTTATCGAGATTTTCCAGGGCATAATTTGCTCTGTAAATTCCTTCATAGGCTTGTTCCCAAGCATGGTCAAGCATTTCCGGATCAGAATACTGAAAAGTTTCATATGATTGTGCCTTAGTATCATTGACACCTCCACCACCCAATTTATCATCACTGGCAATTTCGCAAACAAAGAAATAGCTTTTGTCTGCAAATCTTTGGGCATTGTTCATTGTGGTATAAATACCAGCCATCATTTGTTTAACGTCCTCTTCAGTTTGAGGCCAGTTGGCTGAAGTTTTTTGAGTTAGAGGTTCTTGATCCAAAAAGTCCTCACATCCCAATAATAGTAGTCCTAGAAATGATATATATATAATTTTTTTCATAACTATTGCTTTTAGATTACCGTTTTAGAATTTTATGTTAACACCGAATAAGAAAGTACGAGGAGAGGGATAAAACCCAAGGTCAATTCCTGAGACAAAAGGCTCATCATCACCATATCCTACTTCTGGGTCCATACCAGAGTAATCGGTAAAAGTCCATAAATTACGTGCAGCTAAATAGAGTCGAACTTGCCCCAAGGGAATGTCAGTGATTAATTTTTTGAAATCATACCCAAGAGTTACATTGGAAATTTTAATGAAATCACCATCTTCAATGTAAATTTCTGAGATATTAATTCTGTTAGTACCATTCCCAGCGGTCAGACGAGGAAAGGAATTGGAGGTTCCTTCTCCATGCCACCTATTTAAAATTTCTGTTGTGTAGTTGCGAAATTCATTATCAGCGAATGATCGATACGATTTCAGAATCTGATGACCGAATGCGCCTTTACCGCTAAAAGAGAAATCTAATCCTTTATAATTTAAACTGAATCCAAAACCGATTCTAATGTCGGGATGAGGATTCCCTATCATGGTTTTGTCATCTGGGGTAACTGCACCATCGCCATTCGTATCCAAGAAAATAACATCACCAGGTTGAGGATTTTCTTGAAGAAATCCGTGAGTCCAATTATCAATTTGTTGTTGGTTTTGAAAAATCCCTGCAGTTTTATAACCGTAAAAATATCCGACCGGATAGCCTGTTTCAACTCTCCAAACAGGATCAGTCCCCTGAGAAATTATATTTGCCTCACTGGCAATATAACCAGAGGCGTTTCCTAACTTAGTGACCTCATTGTCATTATGAGAAAAGTTAAAATGTGCACTGTAATCAATTGGACCCAAAGTATCATTCCAGCGTAAAGAGAACTCAAATCCCTTATTTACAATATCTCCCCCGTTTACATAAGCTGGCGCTGGTCCATCTGAATCAAGAATTGGCGGTTCAACTAACCAGTCTTTGGTTGTTTTCTTATAATAATCAAACGTAAGTTGAAGTTTTGATTTTAAAAAATAGGCGTCAAGACCTATATCGACTTGTTCTGATGTTTCCCAAGTAACGTCAGGATTGGGAAGAATGGCAGGATACCCCCCTAATTGTTGCTGAGTTTTGTCTAAACCAAAAGTATAATTATTTTCATCATCAAAACCAATAATACTTAAATACTGGAATGATTCGATATCATGATTTCCGTTCTGCCCCCAACTACCTCTCAATTTAAGAAAATCAAAAAAGTCCAAATCTTTAATAAAATCTTCTTCAGATAATACCCATCCCGCAGAAATAGAAGGGAAATATCCCCACCGATTACCTTTTGCGAAGTTAGACGAGCCATCAGCTCTCATCACAAAAGTGAGCAAATATTTTTCATTAAAGTCATAGTTAACTCTTCCGAAAAATGAAGCTAAAGAACCTCGATTGTCAAATGGCCCTCCAGACAAACTTGTGACCCCTGTAGTTAACCCATCAGTTGTATCGATATAAGCATTTTTATAACTTTCAAAAGTAGGGTTGGCATTAATTGTTTCCATCTCTTCACCCAGACCCCATTTTTCAGCGGACTGACCAATTAAAATATCAAAGGAATTAAATCCTAAATCAAACGAGTAATTCAAAGTATTTTCAAAAGTCCAGTCATGTCCATTTCCTGAGGATTGAGTAATACGTCCCGGGCTTAGAGTAACATCACCAGCCAAATTATATTCAGGTTGAAAACTGCGATATCGGCTGGAATTCATTTTAAAACCATAACTACTTCTGAAAATTAATTTTGGAATTGGTTGAATTTCTATAAATGCATTGCTATTAATATTATAAGTGGTAGTTTCATTCATTCCCCTATTTAGATGCATTTGAGCTAATGGGTTATAAATTCTAGATGAAAGAGAAGACAATCCTGCTTGATCCAAGTCATCACTAGCAAAATACTCACCATCATCATTATACACCGGGACCAAAGGATTCCCTACCAACATATTTCGAATATCGTTCCAATACATTCCCCCTACTGCGATCCCAGACCTTTCTCGCGAACTAAAGTTTAGAGTTTCGCCAATACGTATAATATTTTGGCCGTTTTTTTCCAAAATAACATGGTTACTATTCAACCTAAAGGTGTATTTATCATGATGAGGTTCAACGGGTTTTCCAAAAACACCTTCCTGAGAGGCATAAGAGAAGCCTAATGAAAAAACAGATTGATCGGAACCTCCGGAAATACTAATGGCATGGTTTTGAATTGGGGCATTTTTATTATAGGTCTCTTTAAGCCAATTTGTTCCATTCCATGTTCCACTTTGAAGTTTTTGATACAATTCAGGAATAATGCTTGCAAAATCAATTGGTTCCTTTCCAGAGACAACTCTTTCTTCATTATAAATTTCCATGAATTGTTTGGCATTTAGAGGTTCAACCATATTTTCTATATCCTGAAAGCCAAAGTACCCGTCATAGGAAACTTCCATTTTACCTTTCTTCCCTTGTTTAGTAGTTACCAGAATCACACCATTAGCAGCCCGGGCTCCATAAATAGCGGCAGAAGCAGCATCTTTTAAAACATCAATAGACTCAATGTCAGCGGGATTTAAATTATTAATATCGCCACCCGCTACACCATCAATAACATACAAAGGGGCAGAGTTTCCAATCGTCCCAAGCCCTCGAATATTAACTTTAAATCCTTCGCCGGGCATACCAGAACTTTGTATAATATTAACTCCGGGAGATTGACTTTGGATAGCTTCCAGTGGCTCACTAGTCTTTTGACTTTGGAGGTCATCCCCACTAATATTTAAATTAGCACCTGTTGTCAGTTTTTTCTTTTGAACACCATACCCAATTACTACTACTTCTTCCAAGTCGGTTAGTGCCTCTTCCAAAATAACATCTATTTTATCTTGGCCTCCGACCAAGATTTCCTGAGTTTCCATACCTACAAAAGAAAATACCAAGATTGACTGCTCCCCTGAAACTTGGATACGATAATTACCATTCACATCAGTAATCACACCGTTTTGGGTTCCCTTTTCATGCACAGTAGCCCCCGGAATAGGCAAGCCACTAGTGTCACTTACTCGCCCGTTCACCGTTACTTGCGCTATAACGGCGATTGTTTGACACAATCCTAGAATAAAAAACAAAACTGTTTTTTTCATAATGGTTTAGTTTAAAGTTGATTTAACAATAGAACACATTGATTTTTAAAAAAAGACTTTATTTACTGTTCTGTTCTATTAAGGGTAACACAAATAGCAATAATTGAAATTATTATTACTCAGCACAGAAATCAATTACAATAAAAACATACTGCTATTCAATAAAAAAAATAGAAATTACAAAATGCCACCATTAAAACGATTAGCCTATAAGTGATTCAAAAAAAGACTTAATAAGTTAAAATGTTAAAATTTTCTCCTTGTCTTTTTCATAACAAATTAGTTTAAAGTCAATTTAAGTATTTCACCCTTTATGTTTTGACTCTGAACGTAACATTATAATAAGAAGATTAAAACTTATTCACTGTTCTTTTTTGTTTATGCAAACAATTTTTTTTTAGATCAATTTGTAAAATGTCAACATTTGATCGATTCGCCCAGCAATATTTCTTTCCAATAGCTTCATCAACCTGTTTTCAACATTTTTTGCCATTTTCCCCATAATTGGATTGTTTAAAGTGAAATTAAATTCTGCCCTATTATGTTTTGGTTTAAGTGTATAAATTATAAGATCAAGGTTTGATTTCATTTGCTGTTCTGTTCTATTATGCCACAAATATAAAAAGAGTTTTTAATTTTGTCAATTATTTTCAAATTTTAATAATAAACCCAAATTCTTGTTCCAACAAAAATGTAAAACAAAGCTTTATAAACACTGTACTAAAAAATAAAATCTAATCAACCGACACCCCTCTAAAAAACTCATTTAAAAAGGTTTGAATATTTTTTTCTAATAAAATTTGATTTATACAACTTTGGGCACCTGAAAATTCATTTTTTTATCTCTTTATTGTTAAACACTGAACCTTCCTTGTTTTTAACTTCTTTTAACCAAATTTCAGCTTCACCGATTGAAAAAAAACAACATTTTTTTTAATTTTCATCTCATAAAACTCCTAAAGGATTTTATTTCTAAAAAGAACGCCAACAACTGATTCCAGTAATAACCGAAAATCAAAAATATGACACAAGGACCTTTCGTAATAATCAAAGGTGATGTGACGGGTATTCAGAATTACATTTTCACGGTAAAGACTGATGGGGCTGCTCAACAACTCAAACTGCGGTCGCAAGAGGTAAAGAAACGAACTGACGAGCTTAGCCGGGAAATTGCACAATCACTGAATGGAACACACCTCATGAGCGGGGGTGGCTACTTTTTATTAAAAGCCCCCAAACCGGCCGATTGGGAAACGCAATGGCTAGCGTTACGGAAAAGATATGAAACCAAAGAACGGGCAGGACGATTGAACCTGGTGCTCTCATACATAGATGTGAAAAATGCAGAGGATTTAAACAGCAATTACACAACAATAAGAAGTAACCTGGAAAAACAAGCAGGGATCGACAAGCTTCGTCAAGGCAGTGCTATCGACGATTTTTTTCAGCCTTACGATCCACCTGTTCCCAAAACCTCTTCCAACATTCGTCCTGAAGATGTCCCTACATGGGACGACTGCCAGGAGCAGCCCGATGAAGGTATCCCGCCCCGGAATGGAATTATTGACTTTGACCATTTGGCAGAGTTCGCAAAGCAACGTACCGGCAGCAATTTGTTGGGCGCCCTGAAACTTGATGTAGACAACCTTGGAGATCACTTCAAAGATTTAACATCGCGGGAGGCTTCTGATAAACTAGCCACACATCTCAATAAATTCTTCGGCACCGAACTAAGAAGACTTCGGGAAGAAGGTTCTTTTAAACATAATGACTCATCCTATCGGTATAAAGATAACATCTATCTGGTATTTGCCGGTGGGGATGACACTTTTTTATTGGGAGGATTCGATGCCGTGCTTGAATTTACCGAAGTGCTTCACAAAAAATTTAAAGACTTTTCTGATCTATTGATGAAAGAGATTACGCAACTTAAAAAAAACATCACCTTCTCGGCATCATTAATATTTTTTAATCCCTCGTTCCCGGTATTAAAAATGGCAGACATTGCAGAACAACATTTGAGTGATGCTAAAGAAGCTTCGCCGGAGAAAAACAGAATTGCTGTTATGGGGGAAGTTTTTACATGGGAAGAATTCCTTTGTATGAAATCTATCTCAAATCAACTGGATGATTTGGTACGGAATCGTAAAGAAAGCAAGGCTATCATTTCGCGAATTCGGGAGAGTCACAAAGGATATGCCGCCGCCGTGCGCAATGTTGATAAGGGTCGACTAGAGCTGCCCCGTGTATGGCGATTATTTTATTTTATCCGAAATGTCAAAAAACAAAATCGCTACATAGTTGAAAGGCTGATATCCGAATATGAATCTTTAATCCTGAATGCTTTTATCAATAAACAGCAAGGAAACCCCATGATGTTTCCCGTTGCTGCCCGAATAGCTGAGTATAAACTTAAAAATCATCAATCATGAATAGTCACCACCAAAGAAAAGCTAAAACAAAGAACCAAAAAAAGAGCGACGAAGAACTATTAAAAGCCATCAAGGAGGAAGATTTTCATGATTACCCTGACTGTTTGCTCTCTTTTACCAAAGGCGATAGTCCCGAAAAAAAGAAACAAACCATCGATGAATTAAAAGAATTTGTCAGAAAAAATGGGAAAAAAGTCAGTGCCTCGCAGGTTCGAAATCTGTATGCCAGGGCAAGAGCTGCAAAAAACGAAGTTCAACTGCAACTGCTACGCCCTCAAATAGCCTATATGCTGGCCCGTCAAGACTCATCAAATTCAAATGAGACCAAAAAATTTTTCCTTCTTCCGGATGATCTCATCGGTAAAGGTATTTCTTTATCGGAGTTTCTGAAGGTTTTCGAAGCCATCGTAGCTTATCATAAAGTTTATGGAGAAAAAAACTAATATCACAATCTTCTAAATCCTAAAATCATGAACCTAACAGGAAAAATCATCATAAGCGGAAAAATTGAGCTCATCACAGGATTACATGTTGGCGGTTCATCCTCGGTGAGCGACATTGGAGGCATCGATAACAATGTTATTAAGACCGTGCCCCTGAAATCCGATTTTGAGGGCATTCCCTATATTCCGGGCAGTTCATTGAAAGGCAAATTAAGAACCTTGCTGGCACGGGAATATGGCTATAAAAGCATTGAAGACGATGAAGAGCCCATAACCACCCTTTTCGGCAGCACCAATATCGATGGGATAGCCCGGCTCATTTTCACCGACGCCATGCTCGACACTGAAGCTTTCCGGCAAACCTTTAACCAGGAAGAGATGGAAATGCCTTGGACCGAAACCAAGTGGGAAAACAAAATTGACCGAATAAAAGGTAGTGCCAAAGATCCGCGACAAATGGAACGTGTTCCGGCCGGTGCTCAATTTAATTTCACAATTATATATGACCTTTATAACGATGACAAAGAAAGGGAGCATTTGAATGAATTAATGAAAGCGTTTCGGTTGCTTGAAGACGACTATCTTGGCGGGAGCGGCACCAGAGGCTATGGCAGAGTTTGTTTTAAAGACATCGTTATAAAGCGCCGGACCATTAACGATTACTACAAACAAAACCCCCAAAGCAGGATAGAACAAGACATCACTAGTGAATATTGGATAAATGCCCACCAAGATGAAAATCGTTGAACTGATTACCTTGCCCGGCAATCAATATCATTTTGGAGAAATATTGCCCCAGGCGGAAGAACAGCATATGAATGTGGTGACGCCTCACCCGTCGTCGGACCTTCTCTTTTCTGCCATGGTCAATATTTGGCAAAAAGTGTATGGAGATGCCACACAATTAATTAATAGCTTTGAAACCGACCTTATTAGGCTCTCTTCGGCATTTTTCTTTATTGGCAACAAAGAACAAAAACGCCTCCGCTTTTTACCCAAGCCAGTAGTAGCCAACCTAAAATCAACCGATCAACACAAAAAACTTAAAAGGATTGCTTATGTATCAGAAGCCATCATCAATCAAGGTGTTCTTCCCGACCAATGGTTTAATCCTGACTGCTGCACGCTACTAGAGGGAAACTTGCTCTGTTTAAATGAGGAATTGTCACATATTAAGGTGGATAAAATATCGGTTTACAAAGAAGTTACAATACCAAAAGTAAAGGTTCATACCCTCGAAAAAGAAAACCGCCTTTACAGCCAATCCAATATTCTATTTCCACCGGAGGAGGATAGCCAAATTGAAAAAGGCTACTATTTTTACCTGGAAGAAAATCTTCCGCCTGATGAGCAGGAAAAGTTTATGGCAGTCTTAAACCTTATGGCCGATGAAGGTCTTGGTGGCGACAGATCTTCGGGATGCGGATTATTCAAAGAAGTTAGAATAACGGAAGCACCGGCTTTAACGGAAACATCGGACTATTATCTTTCGCTATCATTGATAAATCCGGCGAAGGAGGAACAACATGCTTTTCTCTACTATCCCATTGTTACTCGTGGTGGGCGGCGCATCAACAGCCATCAGCGACTAAAAATGGTAAACATGGTTGGCGAGGGAGCCATCCTTTCACAGAAGATTGCAGGTAGAATCGTAGATATTTCACCCAACAATGATGGCAGGTATAAACGATACGGAAAGGCGTTTCTTTATCCATTAAACACAAACATTGAACAATTATGGAAAGAAGTGTAGAACACCTGAAGATAGAAACCATAACACCTGTTTCGATAGGTACGGGTGAGGTATGGTCGCCCATCACCGATTATTTTGTTGAAGAAAAAATGCTCTACCGAATCGACAAGGAAAAATTTCAAAACCTGCTTAATAGTAAAAGCAAAATTGACACTTTTTCAAAATATGTTTCCCGATCGGTGAATGAATCTGGCACAGGTACCACCATTCAGCTTAACCGATTTATCGAAACAGAACTGGGAACTTCACCTCATGATCTAACTAAAGATGCCATACCCTACCCCAACATGGAGAGTGGAAAAGAGCAGGTGAACTGTTGCTATCAATTAAATGGTTCGCCGATAATTCCAGGCTCTTCAATTAAAGGGGCAATTAAAACCGCACTCTTTTACCACTGGCTTAGAAAAACCCCCGAAGGTAAGGCAACACTGGATGCTATTATCCGCAACCTTGTTCCCAGGTACAATGAAAAATGGTTTAGACAGGAATATCCTAAAAAGGTAGAAAAAAATTTCCTTACAAAAGTAGACCAAAACGGTCGGGCTATTTTTTCAGATTTAGGTATTAGCGATACCCACCCTTTCGATAAGCAATCGCGTGTAATACTCAAAACCGAACGTATACACCTGACCAAACCCCAATATAACGGTGTGCCGCAGGTAAAAATGTGCATCAACAAAAGTTCTTTTTCGGAACTAACTTATAAATCCTCTCGTTGGACACCGGATATCGACTTCTTTCAAAAAATGAATGTATTTGCATATAACACAATATTAACAGAACAAGAAATATTATATAACCATTCAAATGGTGTATCAATTTCAATAAAAAAAGGGCTTAACACCTTTTACGATCAAATGACGAACGAAATTGACCGTATGGAGAAAACCGGTGAAAAAGCATTTTTCTTGCGAATTGGCTCCGGCAAAAGCTATTTCGACAACACCATAGCTATGGCTATTTATGAAAAGGATGAAAATGCATTCAAATCACTTTGTAAAATGTACCAGCTGGGCAAAGCACCAAATGAACACGAATATAGAATTAAAGAACCTTTTCCCATTACCCGATCAATAATTACCGACATGAATGAGCCTCTGGGATGGGTGAAAATTTCCATTAAATAATTTTTTTAAATAAAATGGCACGGAAAGTATTTCTTTCAATACTAGGAAACGGATTTTACGAAGAATGCAATTACTATTGGCAAGACAAAAGTCAATTTTCTAAGCAGCGTTTTATTCAAAAAGCATGCGTAGACCTTTTTTGTAAAAATTGGACTGAAAAAGATAAAGTAATTTTATATCTAACCGATGCCGCGTACAAGAATAATTGGGACAAATCGATTCACAAAAGAATAAAAAACGGGGATGAATACGAATATATCGGATTGGCAAATCAACTACCCCAAGCCATAATAAAACGAATACCTGATGGGAAAACAACAAATGAAATTTGGGAGATTTTTGAGATTATTTTTCATTCTTTAGAGGAAAACGATGAAGTATATCTGGATATAACCCATTCTTTTCGTTATTTACCCATGCTGCTTCTGGTTCTTTTAAATTACTCTAAATACCTCAAAAACATCATCCTAAAACAAATAACCTATGGAAACTATGAAGCTCGAGATTCCGATAATTTTGCTCCAATAATGGATTTAACAGCCTTTTCGGAATTGCAAGACTGGAGCATTGCAGCCAGCGATTTTGTAAACTTTGGACAAGTAAACAAAATTGCCAATCTTACCAGCAAAAAAGTTGTTTCAGTTATTAGGTATGAGGAAAATAAAAAAGAATCTGCATTCTTATTAAATAAAATCAAAAAGGAATTAGAGATAATAGCCATGGATATACAAACCTGCCGTGGACAAAACATAATTTCTAACGCTTCTGTTGATAAAGTCGTCCAATATATAGAAAATCTCCAAGATGTGATAATCAAACCTTTAAATCCTATTCTCCAAGAAATAAAAAAACGATTACAAGCTTTTAAAACCAATAATATTCTTAATGGTCTGGCAGCCGTCGAATGGTGTTTAAATAATGGACTAATTCAACAAGGAATAACCATACTCCAAGAAACTGCTATAAATTTTACTGCCTCAATACTTAAAATAGATTATCATAATAGAGAAATCAGAGAAATAATTTCATCGGGTTTTCATCTTTTATCGGTCAAAAAATCTTTCGAACAATGGAATGAAAAGTGCAAAGAAAATAAAGATATAATTGATCAAATAGGCAAAAACCCCATTATTTCTAAACTAATCCCGTGGTATGAAAGTCTTAAACAAGTAAGAAATGACATTAACCACAGTGGAATGCTTACAAATCCCCAACCAAAAACAGGAAATTCTTTTCAAAAAGAACTAAAATCAAAACTTAATGAGTTTAAAAACATTATAACAATTACTTAAATTAAATTCATTAGTATAAAATTAATCTAATTCATTGGTCTGATGGAACTCACATGACCTTAAGTTTATACAAAGTCTGTTTGTGACAAACTTTTTAGGTCATACTCGTTTCATGCTACCCTTTCAAATATTTAAACATTGGACATGCAAATTAATTTAAAATATTTGATTAGTTTTAACGCTCGAATCGATTTTCACCAAAAGTTGACAGAGCCCAAATGTCCAAAGAACGATTACTTGATCAAATACTGGGAATCCTTCGTTTAATTAAGGACGACAGGAAAAAGCTAGAGAAACTCTTGGATTTTATGATGGAGGAAATTTATGAAGAACCCGAAGAAGCAGTAAACATTCCTCCGAAATACAAAAAAATAGTAAAAGAAATTGCCGAGAGCATTGATACCGGTTTTATCTGTTTTCTGAATCTCGATACCTTAGAAACGGAGTCCATTCCTAATGACGAAGATTATTTATTCGAATTTGAATCCGCTGCGGAAGAATTTGGGGAAGGGCTTAAATATTCAGAATGGGAGCATTGCATAAAATTCGAACCACTGCCATCCTATGAAGCTTTTAAAATCATGGAAGATTTTATTGATGTGGTGGATGACGATAAAGTTCGTAATCGCTTAATAAATGCTCTGAACCGTCGAAAACCATTTGCCAATTTCAAAAACGTTATAGACTCTTCTCAATATCGTCAGGCTTGGTTTGATTACAAACAACAACAGCTTGAATTAAGGGTTTGGGATAAATTTCAGGAAGAAATAAAATAAAAAAACCCGACGCGACCATGGTAAGAAAGTATTTTGGTCAAGATGAAACGGATGGGTTATTGCCGGATTGGTTAATATTATGACTGAACTGGAAAGAAACTCTAAAGAGTACAAATATTTTCTTTCAATCTATAAAAAAATGGCCAAACGGCTCCTCGAACTTCAAACCGAACAAGGGCACTGGGCTATGAGTTTGTTAGCAGCAGAATATTACCCAACACCAGAAACCAGTGGAACAGCTTTTTTTACATATGGATTGGCATCGGGCATTAATCAAGGGATTTTAGATCATAAAAACTACGAGCCTACTGTCCGAAAAGCCTGGAACGCACTTTGCAGATATGTCACCCACGAAGGAATGCTAGGTTATGTACAACCTATCGGTGCCGAACCGGGTGATGCATGTCCGGATAAAACAGAAGTTTATGTCACTGGTGCCTTTCTATATGCAGGGGATGAAGTATTTAAGCTCTATTCCAAATAATTAAATAAACATAAAATCCGTTTGTCCAGGGAATATTTTCCCAAAAAAAGAATAACTTTAAAGCTATAGCCTTAATAAACTTATATAACTATGCCTACCAAAAAGAAAAAATCGGGGAAAATATTCGTCCTGGACACTAATGTTTTATTACACGACCATAAATGTTTGTACAATTTTGAAGAAAACGATATTATCATTCCCATACTTGTACTAGAGGAACTTGATAAATTTAAAAAAGGCAACGACCAGATAAACTTTCAGGCCAGGGAATTTGTACGAGAAATGGACCGACTCTCGGCCGAACAACTCTTCACCGAAGGAATATCATTGGGTAAAGGTCACGGAAGGCTTTTTATTGAAACAGGCAAGCCACTTCCACCTGAGATGCAAAACTCTTTTTCTGAAAACACCCCTGACCATCGTATCTTAGCGATTACTTTATATGTTAAAGAAAAAAATCCTAATCGCCAAACCATTTTAATAACAAAGGATATCAACCTTCGCATGAAGGCCAAATCATTAGGCCTTTTATCAGAAGATTATGAGTCAGATAAGGTTAAAAATATTGAAATTCTTCACCATGGGGTCGAAACCTTTACCGGTTTCGACAAAAAAATAATTGAAACTCTTTATAAAGAAGGAGAAGTCTCGAAAACCGACTTCCCCATGACAGATGAACAGTTACCAGCCAACCAATATATGATATTAAAAAATACCAGTCAAAGTGTTCTGGCATGGTTTGACCCCACAACACAATCGATTCGGAGAGTTGAAAAACATTCCGCCTTCGGGATTGACCCGCGTAATGCAGAGCAGGCTTTTTCCTTACATGCTCTTTTAAATCCCAACATTACTTTAGTCTCATTAACCGGCAAAGCGGGGACAGGAAAAACGCTTTTAGCTTTGGCTGCTGCATTGCAACAACACCAGCAATACAATCAGATTCTTTTAGCCAGACCTATCGTTCCTCTGGCAAATAGAGATCTCGGCTTTTTACCAGGTGACATAAACGAAAAAATTGGTCCTTATATGCAACCACTTTTCGATAATTTGGGGGTGATAAAAAACCGGTTTTCGCAACAGAGCAAAGAACTTAATATTATCGAAGAGATGCAAAAACATGACGAGCTGGTAATTACACCACTTGCATATATCCGGGGGCGCAGCCTATCGGAAGTATTTTTTATCATCGATGAAGCTCAAAACCTTACTCCCCACGAAGTAAAAACCATTATTACACGAGCAGGTGAAGGAACAAAAATGGTGTTTACAGGAGACATCCATCAAATTGATTCTCCTTACCTTGATATGCTCAGCAACGGGCTCGCTTACCTCACTGACAAAATGAAGGGACAAAACATTTTCGCTCATGTTAACCTTATTAAAGGTGAACGAAGCTATCTGGCCGAATTGGCTTCCGATTTGCTTTAATCTAAATTTTTAATTCGTATAAAATTTACTTACTTCATTGATATATTGCTTCTTTAAAGTAGTCATTAGTGGTTAGTCATTAGTCACCAGTCCATTAACACTGTTGACTTTTTCTGCCTTCTGCCTGTGCACTTCTGACTTTGTCTTTTATAAATGTTCTTTTGTGACAAAAATCGCCATGCTCGTTTCATTGAATTATTTCAGGTTCTAAAATTTTTTCTGTAGTTGATTGTATAAATCAATTCACGGATAAAAATTTCTCTGATTCGTCATCATCAAATTCATCGACCAGAAAAAGCTTAATGAAACGAGCATGACAATGAGAGATTTTCACAACAGAGAATGTATAAAACTCTTTGTCATGCGAGTTCCATTCGGCCAATGAGTTAAATAAATTATATACGGATGAAACTGATGTGGATATTTTGTCGACAATACTATTTAGATAATTTATCTCCAATACTTAAAAATCAATAACTATCTTTGTTGGTTAATTTTTTCTTTAAAAACTAATCACTTTTTTATGATAGACCCGTCACATTTCGAACGTCGGACTGTTTCTTTCTATACATTGGGATGCAAACTCAATTTTAGTGAAACTTCAACCATTGCTCGCCAATTAGAGAAGGATGGATTTATAAAAGTCGATTTCCGTGAGGGTGCAGATATATATGTCATCAATACCTGTTCTGTAACCGGCATTGCAGAAAAAAAATGCAGACAAGTTATTCATAAAGCTTTACGAATTAATCCAAATGCCTTTATTGTAGTAACCGGTTGTTTTGCCCAACTAAAACCTAAAGAAATTGCTAGTATCAAGGGTGTCGACCTTATATTGGGTAGCAATGAAAAACTAGACATGTCTTTTTATAGCGGCAGTTTCGTAAAAAAAAATAAGGCAGAAATTCATGCCGGAAATATTGCAAAAGATAAACGTTTCATGCCATCATGGTCGTTGGGAGATCGAACTCGCACTTTCTTAAAAGTGCAGGACGGGTGTGATTATTTTTGCACTTATTGTACTATCCCTCTTGCTCGCGGACGTTCTCGCAATGCAACCATAAAAGACACCGTTGAACAAGCCAGAAAAGCAGGGAAAGCCGGTGCTAAAGAAATCATATTAACCGGCGTTAATATAGGTGACTTTGGGAAAAGTACTGATGAGTCCTTTTTCGATTTATTGGTAGCTCTTGAAAAAGTCAGCGAAGTGGAACGTTTTCGCATATCTTCAATTGAACCCAATTTGCTTTCCTCTGAAATAATACAACTGGTAGCCTCCTCGCCCCGCTTCATGCCTCACTTTCATTTACCCCTCCAATCCGGAAGCAATAAAGTTTTAAAACTCATGAAACGAAAATATGATACAGAACTGTTTCTACAAAAAATAGAATCCATCAGAAAAAATATACCCAATGCTTTTATTGGGGTAGATGTCATCACTGGTATTAAAGGCGAAACCGAAAATGATTTTGAAACAACATATAATTTTATTCAAAATCTGGATATCTCTCAGCTGCACGTCTTTACTTATTCTGAAAGACCTAACACCCAGGCACTAAAAATACAACATACTGTTTTACCCGAAGAAAAAAAGCGTAGAAGCGCTCTTTTACATGAACTGTCGGCACATAAATTGCGAAAATTTTATAAACGATTTGAAAACACCAAAGCGAAAGTTTTGTTTGAAGAACATTTATCAAATGGCAAAATGCATGGATTCACCGAAAATTATTTACGCGTAGAATGTCCATTTGACCCGGCTTTAATAAATCAAATTATTGAGGTTAAATTAATGACAATATCACCTCAATCCGGGAATATGACTATACATCTGCCTGAATATTCTCTTCACGATAATGAATTTCAAAATATTTCTGAAAAATTTGATTTTTGAACCTTAAAAATATAGCCATGGTGAATTATCAGAAGCTCTGTGAAAAAACCGTTAAAATAGCCCGAGAAACAGGTAGTTTCGTTAAAAACTTCCGTCTAAATAACACCCCTAACGTAGAAACTAAGGGGAAAAATGATTTTGTAACCCAAATAGACAAAGCCTCGGAACAAAAATTAGTAGAAGCTTTGGGAAATTTGCTCCCAGAAGCAGGATTTATCGCAGAAGAAAAAACGTCTGATAAGGTTGGCAAAAAATTCAACTGGATTATAGACCCCATCGATGGCACAACTAACTTTATACATGGACTATTCCCATATGCCATTAGTATAGCTCTACAAGAAGATGACCAGATTGTTTTGGGTGTAGTTTACGAAATGGGACTGGATGAATGTTTCTACTCATGGAAAGATGCCCCTGCCTTTTTAAATGGGGAAGAAATTCATGTATCTAAAACTCCAACCGTGGCCGACAGCTTAATTGCAACGGGTTTTCCTTATTCAAACTACCAACTAATCCAAAATTTCATGGAAACACTTACTTTTTTCATGAAAAACAGTCATGGACTGCGACGGCTGGGTTCAGCTGCCGTTGACCTGGCATACGTTGCTTGTGGCCGCTTTGATGCTTTTTATGAATATAATTTAAAAGCATGGGATGTGGCAGCAGGAGCTTTTCTTGTCCAACAGGCAGGTGGAAAAGTTAGTGATTTTAAAGGGGGGAATAATTATCTTTTTGGAAGAGAGCTTGTATCTGGCAATGCTCTTATGTTTGAAGAAATGCAGCAAACCATAGAGAAATTTATGAAAAAGGAAAAGCTTTAGGATTTTATGATCTTTTAACCATTGAGGTTTCTCTTCCAAATCTCAATTGAAAATACCCAAACGAATTTTACCAAAAAGGTTGTCACAACAAAAACTTATATAAAAACTAAGGCAGAAGTGCACAGGAAGAAGAAGTTATTAGTCATTAGTCAACAGTCATTAGCGATTAGGGTTGATTAACTAATGACTAACGCCTAACCACTAATGACTAATTTTAAGAACCAATAGTTCAATAAAATAAGTAAATTTTATACGAATGAAACGAGCATGGCGGCTTTTGCCACAAAAGAGCATGTATAAAAACAAAGAGGCAGAAGTGCACAGGAAGAAGGCAGAAGAAGTCAATACTCATTAGTCAACAGTCATTAGTGCTAATAGACTAGTGACTAATGACTACTTTTAAGAAGCAATAAATCAACAAAGTAAGCAAATTTTATACGAATGAATAAGGTTTTATATTATATCTGGTATCCATTGACCTGGCTTATTTCATGGTTACCAATATCGATTTTATATAAGCTATCTAACATCCTTTACTGCTTTATATCAATTGTAGGATACCGGAAAAAAGTAATTCTCAAAAACCTTAAAAAAGCCTTTCCTGACAAATCGGACAAGTGGCGAAAAAAATTACTTCATAAGTTTTATCGCCATTTTTGTGACCTTTTTGTTGAAACTATGAAATTGCAACATATCTCTGACAAAGAAATATTCAAAAGAATAACCTTTTCTAATCTGGATGTAATTAATCGGGCCACAGAAAACGGAAAAGATGTTATTGCCGTTCTTGGCCATTATGGAAACTGGGAATGGGTACCAGCTATAAACATGCATATTTCAGCTAATGGATACAGTGTATATCGCCCCTTAAAAAATAGGCTGTTTGACCAATATATGTTAGAATTAAGGTCCAGATTTGGATCAAAAAATGTGCCCATGAAAAAAACTCTTCGCCTGGTAGCGGGGTTAAAGAAGCAAAACCAGCGTTTTGTTTTGGGCCTTATTGCTGATCAAAGTCCGGCCAGAAGCGAAATTCAATATTGGACCAATTTTTTAACCCAACCCACACCGGTATTATTAGGACCGGAAAAAATGGCCAAAATGATTAACGGCCAGGTTGTTTACTTTAAAGTTACTAAACCCCGACGTGGCTATTACCATGTTGAAGTTATTCCCTGGAAAGGGAACCCACAAACCGCTAATGAGCACGAAATTACAGAATGGCATGTACGGTTGTTGGAACAAAGTATACAAGAAAGACCAGAGTTATGGTTGTGGTCGCATAAACGCTGGAAATACCAGAACCGTTATAAAGAACAAACATTAAATTAAAAATCTATCATGGATGAACCTTTAGTTGCTGTTGTTATTCTCAATTGGAATACGCGTCATCTTTTGGAACGATTTCTACCGGAAGTTATCCGGAAAACCAGTCATCCACAAACAACGATTGTTGTAGCGGATAACGGCTCTACCGACGGTTCAGCTGAATTAATAAAAAATCATTTTCCTGAAGTTGAGTTAATTACCCTCAACAAGAATTACGGATATGCAGGAGGTTATAACCGTGTAATAAAACAATTAAAAACTCCCTATGTCGTTTTACTGAATTCTGATGTAATCCCCGCTTTCAACTGGATAGAACCCCTTATCACTTGCATGGAACAAAATCCTAACACTGCTGCTTGCGTCCCCAAAATTAAAGCACTAAACGAACCTGACCATTTTGAATACGCAGGTGCAGCAGGTGGTTTCATTGATAAGTGGGGATACCCGTTTTGCAGAGGACGAATATTTGATACCATTGAAAAAGATAACGGGCAATACAATAAATCGGATGAAATCTTTTGGGGCAGTGGCGCAGCTTTGATGGTTCGAACCAAATTGTTCAACCAATCCGGTGGGCTTGAAGATTCATTTTTTGCACATATGGAAGAGATAGACTGGTGTTGGAGAATGAAAAATCAAGGCTTTAAAATCAGATATTGTCCTCAAAGTGAGATTTTCCATTTGGGTGGCGGAACACTTAACAGCATGTCTTCAAAAAAAACATACCTCAATTTCAGAAATAATTTGTACATGCTTTATCGCAATTTACCTGAAGATAAACTTAAAAAAACCATACTCATACGATTATTTATGGATGCTTTTGCAGCCATAAAATTCCTTCTCAATGGCCAATTCCGTAATTTTCTGGCAATATGGAAAGCTCATCAACATTTTTTTAGAAACATACCTCATTTAAAAAAGGAAAGAAACCGATTAATGAAGAAAGTAACCTGCCACCAACATCCAGAAATTTACCGAAAAAGTATTGTATTGGATTTCTTCTTAAGGAAAAGGCGGTATTTTTCTGAGCTTTCCTGGTAAATTTCCCAGCGTTAAAGAAAGTCAACAACAGTCTCAAGTTCGTTGGCCCTACTTCCTTTCACCAACACCAATGCATTGTTTAATGATGCTGCTTTTAAAGCCTCTTGTAAGTCTTTTGTATCCTTATACCACTTAAATCTATTATTTGCAGGAATAATTCCCTTAAATTCTTCCCCAATAAGAAAACAAACCTCTACATCCAATTTCTCTAAATCAGTTAATAAAGCATAATGTTCTTTTTTACTATCCTCACCTAATTCCTTCATACTCCCCAAAATAATTACCTTAAAAGGATGCTCCATCTCTTTAAAATTGCTTAATGCCACTTGCATGCTGCTGGGGTTGGCATTGTAGGCATCCAATATAACATGATTTCGTCCGGTATTAAGAAATTGAGACCGATTATTTTTCGGAACATACTCCTCTAGAGCTGCTTTAACCAAAGACTCTTCCACACCAAAATAATGGGCTACACTGGCTGCCGCTAATACATTGTCTTTATTATATTTCCCTATCAAATGAGTATTGATTCTAAGCCCTGAAACCCGGCTGGTCGTCAGATTGAAGGAAAGCATGGGAGATGCTGAAATTTCCTCTGCTCTAACCACAGCCTTAGAGCCAGAACCGTATCCAATCCAGGGATAGTCACCTAACATTTCCAGCAAATCCGGATTATCAACATTTACAAATATTTCTCCTCCCGTTTTTTTCAAGAAATCATACAGTTCTCCTTTACCCTTTTTTACCCCATTAAAAGAACCAAACCCCTCGAGATGTGCTTTACCAATATTGGTAATCAAGCCATGATTAGGTTTTGCTATCTGGCACAAGCCTGCAATTTCACCAATATGGTTTGCACCCATTTCTATTATGGCAACCTGAGTTTGGGGTGGCATGGATAATATTGTGAGAGGAACTCCTATGTGATTATTTAAATTACCTTGTGTATACCAAACATTATATTTCTTCTTTAGAACAGCTGCAATTAATTCTTTAGTGGTGGTTTTTCCATTGCTTCCGGTAATACCTATAACCGGAATACTTAATTTTTCACGATGGTATCTCGCCAGGTTTTGTAGCATTTTTAAGGCATTCGGAACCCAAAAACAACCTTTTTCATTCTTCAACCGTTCATCATCCACTACAGCCAGCCTACATCCAGAGGATAAAGCTTCCTTGGCAAAATTATTGCCATCAAAATGTTGGCCTTTTAATGCAAAATAAATACTTTCAGGTTCCAGCTTACGTGTATCGGTGATAACTTTTCCGCTTGCTAAGTAGGCTTCATACAAATCATGAATATTGCTCATCTGTTTAAAGTTTATCTAATTCATTGGCCTGCCCGAACTTGCATATCCTAAAGCTGGATTAAAGTCATTGCTTATAACAACAAACTTTTGGAGTCCTACTTGTGTCATTTGCCCTGTCTATTACCAAATTTGGCAAGCCAGTTGATCTATCTCAATCACAAAAATACTTTTATAAAACAAATATGGGCATTTATGATGAAACTATCGAAACAATTTTTTTAAGACAATACCTTTACACTCTTGATTTTGTAATACTTTTTAGAAAAGTGTTATCATTAGCCACAAAAAAGGCTGTTCCCATTTTCAGGAACAGCCTTTACCCTCACTATTGATAGAATTCCGAATTACTTTTTGCTCTTATATGGCAACCCTACCCGTGTCATGGCACAGCGAAAACCAATATCATCCCTGGCTTCACGTTCATCCAGGAAACGTCGGGTTCCAGGGCTTAACCAATAAGCACGATCTCGCCACGAACCGCCTTTATACACTCTAGCACGGTCAGAGATGGTACTACTTAAATTTCCGGGGCTGGCACTATACATATCTTCAGTAGTCAATTCACTGGCAGACCAATTACCACCCGTTGAAATATTAGACCTGGCATCACCGTCCAGATAGTTCCGGTTATCGGCAGTACGATAGTTACTACGATCTTGTATATCCTCCGCGGTCTCAAGGCGATATTGAATATTACCATATTCATCTGGTTCAACTACATATCCTTCTTCATCCAGAACTTTTGTTTTAAAAACATTGCCCCTAAAAGGACTGAACTCATCCACATCTTCATGCGACAAAGGTCTATAAACATCCGCAACCCACTCATTCACATTTCCAGCCATACAATATAGCCCAAAATCGTTGGGATAATATGAATGTACCGGTACGGTAATATCACCTCCGTCATTCAAGTCACCTGCCATCCCCATATAATCACCTCTGCTTCGTACAAAGTTGGCCATAAACCGACCTCTTTCATTTTTGGAAGGATTTCTTAAATAATGTCCATCCCATGGATAAATTCTTCTATCGGTAAGTCTTTCTTCATATGAATTACCAACCAATCCGTAGGCTGCATATTCCCACTCTGCTTCAGTTGGGAGACGGTAGCGAGGTAATAAGATTCCGTCACTAGGCCTAACTCGTCTTGTATCTTTGTTGGGATCTAAATCCTTTAAGGGATTCTTACCTGCCACGCCCTCGTACTTTCCTAATAAGTATGCTTCTGTATCAAAATTGTTCTGTCCCGACTGCTGCAGATCCAATTCCAGAATACCTCTTTCCACCAATATCATTTCATTCACGCGGTCGGTACGCCAGGCAGCATAATCATTGGCTTGCAGCCAATTAACTCCAACAACGGGATATTCACTGTACGCCGGATGTCGAAAGTAATTCTCTACTAAAGGTTCATTATATGCCAAAGAACGGCGCCAGACCAACGTATCAGGGAGTGCATTTCTATAAACTTCAGGCATATCAACAAACACTCTGTTAATCCAATACAAATACTCCCGATAATCCACATTCCTTACTTCCGTTTCATCCATATAAAACGACCTAACAGTTACCCTGCGAGGTGGATTATTCCAATTTTTCATCACATCTTCTTCCACACTCCCCATAATAAATGTTCCACCTTCAATAAAAACAAGGCCGGGTCCTGTTTCCTGTTCAAAATCAGCCTTATATTCAAATCCGCCGGTCTCGGGGTCATTATACGCCCACCCAGTGGTCGATGAAACACTTTTTCTGGCACCACCACCACATGAGGCTAAAACCATTAATCCCAAAATCATACTGGGAACAAAAAGTCTGGAATTCAATCTCATAACTTATTTTCTTGTAATTCTTTTACTTTTACTCCTTTAATAACACAATAACTTTCGACTACTTATTTTTCTTTAAGCAATCTCAGCCATTAATACTAAAACACTATATTTCAACAAAATAAATCCAATTTGTTGACAATATTGCTTTTATATAGAACGAAAGCTATATGAATTCATTGTTTTTATACTACAAAAATAGAAAAAGGTTATACCCTTAAAGCAACTTTAATTGCTTTTTTGACGCTATTTTTCTCATTAAACATAAACCAAAGCCATTAATTTCCCTATAAAACAATAACTTACAAAACAGAATCACCCACATATAAAAGATGTTAGCATTTAATTATTTATTCTATTGGTTGATTGTGTCAATTTGGCCAACACCATGACACAATTAAATCCTTGTTACACCTATGAAATAAAAAACTGACTATTTTTTACTTATTTTTGTCCACTAAACCTTTTCTTTTAAAATCAGTTTTTATAAAGACATCACTTTTAGACAATATGCCCAACACAAGAGGTTTCATAGCAGCCATTCTTATTTCCCTGTTCGGTTTGAATATTACCATTTGTGCTGGCGAAAAAGCCTCTGTACAAATACTTAAAAATATTGAATGGCAAAGTGCTAATTATCCTGAACTTCCATTTAAAGGACAAGGGTATTATACGAACAATAACCAATGGCCGGTACTGGTTGTTCTTATCCCTTTTCCTTCGTCTCTTAATTATCAACAAGCTGTTATTGCTCCCCGGGCATTGGAATGGCAAAACATAGAAGATGATTACTCATTTTTAAACGATACTTCGGTTAAAGAAAACCCTCATATTTTCAACCATAAAATTATTTTTATTCGGAAAGTTCCTTACATCGAACTAGAAATTATTCCGTTTAGGAAAAGTAATACTGAACCAAATTTATGGCAAAGATTACTAAAATATTCCGTTTCAATTCAAGCCACAGATAGTACTTCTGCCATATCGCTTAAAAGCGCTGAGCAAAAATATACTTTTACCTCAATGCTATCTTCCGGAAATTGGGTTAAAATAGGAACTACCCAAAGAGGCATTCATAAAATCCCTTATACCACCCTCCGGAATTGGGGATTTAATAACCCTGAAAAAATTCAGGTATATGGTTATGGGGGAATGATGGTTCCAATGAAAAATAGTGAAGAGCGACCCGACGACTTACCACCTGTCCCCTGTTGGCATCAAAACGACGCATTGTTTTTTTTCAGTAATGGCCCATGGCAATGGAAATGGAATGAAGAACGAAACATGTTTGAGTATTCTCAACATCCCTATTCGCCATCGGCATTTTATTTTTTATCCGAAGCCGACAACCTTTTATCGCCTCAAATACAAGAGCCTATTGATTCTGAAGCTAATTACCAATCCACAACATACGATTATATTGTTTTCCATGAGAATGAAAAAGAAAACCTGCTCAACTCAGGCTCTCAATGGTTGGGTGAAAAATTTAGTCCGTCAGGAACTTTAGAAAGAACTTTCACTTTTGATATCCCCAATTTTGTCCCCGATTCTGAAGTTATATTATACTCCCGGGTCGCCGGAAGGTCTAATTCCTCCCATTACTTCAATATCAGCATTAATGACGCCATTGTTCAAACCCTCACACTATCCACAGTTTCTTTGAGCGACTATTTAGGATATTACGCCAGAACAGCCGAAGGAAAAGTCTCATTTTCCGCTGCTTCATCAATTAGTTTATCTTATCAATATGTGCCTTCTTCAACATCATCAGTTGGCTGGCTCGATTTCTTTATTTTACAAGCCAGAAATCTTCTAACCTTACAAAACGGGCCTTTGGTTTTTCGTGACCACAATTCAGTAGCCTCTGATAGAATTACTGAATACCGGTTAACCGATGCCCCATCCAACGCAGTTATTTGGGATGTTACCAATCCGCTTCTTATTAGGCAGATGACAACAATAACGAACGACAATACTAATACTATAACTTTTAAAGATAGTTCCAACATCCTTAAAGAATATGTTGCCTTTTCCCCGGATATGGACATCCCTGTACCTGAATTTATTGAAGCTGTTACCAATCAAAACCTGCATGCTTCTACTTCTGCAGATTTGATTATTGTAACCCCGGAAGAATTTTCAGAACAAGCCGTACGCCTTGCCAATCTTCATGCTACCTATTCCGGTTTGTCGGTATTAGTAGCCCAAAGAGACCAGATATACAATGAATTTTCATGGGGACACCCTGATCCGGGTGCTATCAGAGCATTTCTTAAAATGCTTTATGACCGCGCCGGAGATGATATGGATAAGGCACCCAAACTACTCCTTCTTTTCGGTGACGGTAGCTATGATAACCGACATATTGACAACCAACCGGCAGCACCCTTACCCACCTATCAGTCTGAATCCTCATTCTACCAAACAGCTTCTTTCGTTACCGATGATTTTTTTGGTTTTCTGGATGATGAAGAAGGTGATAATCTTCAAAGTGACCGACTGGATATTGGGATTGGTCGTTTCCCCGTCAATTCTGTTGATGAAGCTAAAATTGCTGTCGATAAAACTGAAGCCTATCTCCTGAATCAGGAAATGGGAAGATGGAAAACCCGGCTAACTTTTGTGGGTGATGATGGTGATAACAATATTCATATGCAAGACGCAGATAAACTTGCACAAAAAATTGCTCAAACACACCCCGAATTTGACCTCAACAAAATTTACCTGGATAATTATCAGGCTTATACAAGTGCTACGGGACGCGAATTCCCAAATGCAAAAATTGACGCTCAGGAAGCAATTACCGAAGGAACATTAATCTGGAATTTTTCAGGACATGGTAGTGAATCGGCTTTAGCTCATGAGAAAATTATCACCATGGCCGACATCGAAACATGGACCAATAAAAACAGATTACCTCTTTTTGTGACGGCAACTTGCGAATTTAGCCGATTCGACAATCATGAATATACTTCGGCCGGAGAAAAAGTATTTCTTTCTCCCAATGGGGGGGCTATTGCTCTTCTGTCAACCACACGGATTGTCTATGCAAGCCTCAACTATACGCTGAACAATGCTTTTTACAATCATGCATTTGAATATGACGAAACAGGTGAACCCCTTCGGCTTGGGGAAATGATGCGACGAACCAAACTGGAATCAGGGTCAAATACTAACAAATTAAATTTCACCCTTTTGGGTGACCCTGCACTCCAATTAATCTTCCCACCATATCATATCACCACCGTTGAAATTAACAACACTCCTGTTGCCGATCAAACAGATACAATAAAAGCACTATCGCACAATACACTCGTTGCTCAGATTACTGATTCAAAGGGTAATGTCATAACCGATTTTAACGGAACTGCTTTTATCACCGTTTATGACAAGGAAATAACCCGCCAAACATTAGGCAATGACGGTAATACGCCCTTCGAATTCAGCGAATATGCCAACATCCTTTTCAGTGGTAGAGCTACTGTCAAAAATGGCCTATTTCAAATTTCATTTGTGGTGCCTCAAGATATCCGTTATAATTTCGACCAGGGAAGGATAAGCTACTATGCCCTGGCGGATGATAACAGAGAAGCCTTTGGTGCCTTTAGTGATATTGTGGTAGGAGGCATCAGTGAAAATATTGACACCGATACTACCGGTCCCGAAATACAAATGTATCTTAACCATTCGCAATTCAAGGATGGAGACCAAACGACCGATCGCCCCATGCTTTATGCCCGGTTGTTTGACGAGTCAGGAATTAACACTTCCGGAATAGGCATAGGACATGATGTCACACTGGTTATTGATGAGGATATAAATAACCCTGTAATTTTAAATGATTATTTTACCGCAGATATCGATGATTATAAAAGTGGCATGATAGATTACCAGGTGCCAGAACTGGATGAAGGTGTCCACACCCTAACCCTTAAAGTATGGGATAATTATAATAATTCATCGTCAAGTACGTTACAATTTAAGGTTTCGAAAAATCATGGTATTAATGGTCATAACATTAAACTTTATCCAAATCCGGTAAAGCCCGGAGATGATGTTTACGTTACCTTAACCACCGATATTCCCAATGATTTGCTGTCTGTCACAATTCAATTTTTTAATGCGGCCGGACAAATTACCGGCACAGCAAAAGATGAACTTATAACTGACGGCAATACTGTTGGACCATATAAATTACCTATTGAACAATCAGGATGGAATTATAATGGTGTTTGTTTTGTAAGAATTATATTAGAGTCACAGACCGAAAGCAAAGAACAATTTACGGTAAAACTTTTACCTTATTTCTAAATTTGAAAACAAAACGACTAAGATACTTTTTTTAATCACAATAAGAACATGTATGAAAAGTGATTAAGACTAATTCCGCCTACTAATCCCTAATACCAACAAAAAAATGATTGGCAAACAACTAATTTTAATAATTTTAGGTCCTTATAAATTTGATATAAATGGAAAATAAAGTATTCAAAACGATTTTTACTCTATTTACTTTATTAATTTGGCTGAGTTCAGCTTATGCTCAAGACGACGATATTACCTTGGGAGGTCAGGTCAACATTATTAGTACTGCCGTACCCTTTTTAGATATTGCTCCTGAATCAAGAGGAGGAGGAATGGGAAATACAGGTGTCGCCACTTCCCCCGATGTTAATTCTCAGCATTGGAATCCTGCAAAATATGTTTTCATTGAAAAAGAAATGGGTGCTTCCTTATCTTATACTCCCTGGTTACGAAAATTAGTTAACGACATCAATCTATATTATTTGGCCGGATTTAAACGTTTAGACAATCTTCAGGCAGTGAGTGCTTCCTTAAGGTATTTTTCTTTAGGTGATATTACATTTAATGACAGCTATGGTGAATATATTGGCAATGCCAATCCTAACGAATTTGCCATCGACATTGCCTATAGCCGCCTTCTTTCAGAACATTTTTCCGGTGCTGTTGCTTTTCGATATATACGATCCGACCTCCAATTAAGTCTTGGAGCATTTTCAGGTAGTGAAACCTATAAAGCGGGAAACTCTTTTGCTGCTGATCTGGCATTTTTTTATCAAAATGACATAGAAATAAGTGGAAAAGAAAGCAACCTCGCAGCCGGAATAAATATCTCAAATATAGGAACTAAGCTTTCTTATGGAAATGATGAAGAATATTTTATTCCAACCAACTTACGTATTGGGACATCTGTTACAACCCAAATAGATGATTACAACCAAATAGCATTTTCTTTGGATCTGAATAAACTATTGGTTCCTACGCCTAACGATTCCGCCGGTTTTGTTACTTCTGACGTTTCAGTTGTTAGCGGCATTTTTAAATCTTTTAGTGATGCGCCACGTGGGCTGGAAGAAGAATTGGAAGAAATCAATATAAGCGTTGGAGTGGAATATCTTTACGCTAAGCAATTTGCCTTGCGAACAGGTTATTTTCACGAACATGAAAACAAGGGTAACCGCAAGTTTTTCACAGCCGGCGTTGGCATTAAATTTAACATGTTAAATATTGATGCATCTTATATTATCCCGGTAGTTCAGGACAATCCGCTTGCCAACACAGTACGATTCACTCTGGGGTTTGACCTGGACCAAATGCTCGCCAATAGATGAGATTTAAATCACTTATAATATCCATCCCAAAATCCTGACCCTTCCCTTATTTTAAAAATATCATCTAACATCCATTAATCTATTATCTTTAATCTAACATATCTGTTAATCTATCATCTAACATCTATTAATCTAAAACATCATGTCTGTACGTATCGGAATGGGCTATGACGTTCATCAACTGGCTGCCGGGCACGACTTGTGGATTGGCGGTATCAAAATATCTTCTGACAAAGGGTCGGTAGGCCATTCAGATGGAGATGTATTAATTCATGCCATATGTGATGCCCTCCTGGGGGCATTAGCCTTGAGAGATATAGGCTATCACTTTCCGGATAATGACCCGGCTCTAAAGGGTATTGACAGCAAAATATTATTGCAAAAAACAATGCACTTCATTCGTGAAAAAGGCTATGATTTGGGAAATTTGGATTCTACTATCTGCCTCCAGTCCCCGAAATTGAACCCTCACATTCCTAAAATGCAGGAAACTCTTGCACGGGTAATGGCGGTTCACCCCTCTCAAATTTCGATAAAGGCCACTACCACCGAAAAAATGGGTTTTGTGGGTGAAGGCAAAGGTATTGCCGCCTACGCCTCTGTTTTGGTGGTTAAATTATAAACCACCCTTAGCTGTCTAACCCTTGGCATTACTCGTCAACATTCAACCGATAACTACCATTAACTTTAAACCAGATACTTCGATGAACAACATACAATCACCCGAACACTTTAATCAAGTAGTATCTTCTGAACCGGCCGTTCTGGTCTATTTCTCTCATGAACAATGTGGTGTATGCAAGGTATTGAAACCAAAAGTAGAGAAAATGCTAAAGGAGAATTATCCCTCCATGAGCATGTATTACTGCAACACAGTGGAGCAACCTGAAGTGGCGGCACAGAACCGCATCTTTGCCGTTCCCACCGTGCTGGTCTTCTTTGAGGGCAGAGAAACTTTTCGTTTCAGTCGCAACATGGGGGTTGAGGAGCTGGCACAGGCCATTGAGCGCCCCTATTCTATGATGTTTGAAGAAGAGTAGTCATCCGCAGTCTCTTCTGCTAACCGGCGACCGATATCTGCAATATTATACAGAAGAATTTGCTGTTGCTGAAAGGTTTTTGAAGGATGGTGTTTCAACCGTTCCTGCAACTCATTGACCACATCACGCATGTGGGCATGTCTTTCTTGGGGTGACAGAGATTTATTCCCCAGTAAATCAAGGATTTTTTTGCCGGGAATAATGATTTCACCCGTATTATCAATGACACTTCCTCGATGAGCACCAAAAGCTGAGATAAAGGATAGCAAGGCGTGATTCAGGTAAGTCATCTTAAATGCCCTTTGATGAAACTGCCGATATTTCTTAGGCTCGGTTTGAATATCCTGCCATGCCATTGCCAGGGCATTATCCGCCTGATGCGCTTTTCGCCTGGCTATACGGTATGCCAGGTCATCTGTTGTATTTGGATGTTCATATTCGGCAAGTATCGCCTTAAAATAGGCTCTGTTTTTCTCCAACGCATCGGACAATAACTGCGGCAGTTTTTTGTATTGCCACTGGTGCCAGAATAAACGAACACTCGCCATGGCCAGAAAAGCTCCTATCAGCGTATCAGCCAGTCGAGGCCACATTACGGCAACCCCCATATTGGATATCAGATTAAAAGCGCACAAAACAAAAATGGTGATAAACACCACAGAAACTGAATATTGACGTTTTAGCCATACAAAGAATAAAAAGGCAGAGGTCAGCATTAGCAATACCTGTCCCGGTAACGTCAGTAATTTAACGATAAGAATACCTGAAATCACACCCGAAAGGGTGCCGATTACCCGCTGGAACAAACGTCGTCGGGTGGCACTGTAGCTGGGCTGTAACACAAACAAAACCGTCAGAATGATCCATTCTCCCTTTTCAATGTCCGCCACCTCACTGATCAAAAATCCTATCCAGAAACAGATGGCAAGTCGAATGGCATAACGTAATCTGGGATGTCTCCAGCTTAGCTGATCCTGAAACTTCTTCCACAACGGACGATCATCGCGCAACAGTCGGGGCAAAACAGGGACCCGGGGGACCGATGCCAGCCTCGAAAAGGATGCATTGGCTTGTTCCAGATTGGCTGCCAGAAGGCGCAACGGATGATTCTTCTCCAGACCAAAGGTCTCTATTTTATTAAAAAGGGACTGAATGATCCACCCCACAGATGCCGGCGGCTGATAATCGCTACCAGTCAACAGAGCATCGGCAAACTTACGTGAAGCATGCGCCAGTTCATGCAGGGTATGACCAATCATTTCCATCATCTCTCGGCTACGAGGATCGTTACTCAACAGGTCGTAACGCTCGTGCGAAGAGGCCGCCCGCTCATGCAACGCCTGTAAAACCATGAAATAATGAAACCATGGTGCCAAATCCGACTCATCGTCCATTGCATCGCGATAGCTGTTCAACACCTCTTTAATCCTATCGAGAGTATTAACCATTTCAACGTTGAGTAATGCCAGCCTTGCCCTCACCTCCCGCTGATTATCCCTATCACTTGGGAACAGATGCGATTTTTCATCCAGGTAACGCGACAGCGCCATATAGCCGCGCCCGAGATGTTCGTCCAGTAACCGGTATGGATGAAGATAAAGAATACCCAACGATATAAGACCGTAAAACAATGCACCACCAGGCAATAATATGGGTTGCCAATACCAGGCAGGGCTGATTCCGGAACCTATCATGGCATATATCCCCACCAATATTGCTCCGAAAGTGACACCCCGGTATCGTTCGCCCATGCCGCCCGCCAAAATAAACACGATGGTTGATAAGCCCAGACCTCCACCCAGCAAAACCGGCCAGGGTCGCAACAGCTCCACCGACAGACTGGACACCCCAAAACTCACCACCTTTAAGGCCAACGATTTGACCCGACCCCGCGGATGGTCATCCGTCTCCGACAATGCGCCGGCAAGAACCCCTAAGGCGGTTGTCACTGCAAAAAACGAATAACCCAATATTTCCAGCGGAAGTATTACAACGCCCATCACTGCCGTTGCCTTGGCGGCCATCAACCAATCGGGATGCATCAAAAAGACCCGCAGCCACCTGCCGCGTAAATTTATCTTCCTCCATACAGATTCTTTCCGGCGAATCATCATCTATTCAACAAATTAACCATTCAACAAATCCAGGCTAAATTTAACCCCTTTCTGACTTTTAACAACGACCGACATCGTTAAATCATCATAACAATTGCATAATAACCCGCTTGAGGTAGTGTTCATCTAACTGTGTCCTGATTAATTTTTTCTCAAAACCAGAGAAGTTGAACTATGATTTTGCCATGACGTTATACTAATTATTTTACCGGGAACACAGCTCAGTGAATATTTTCTTTGAAACCTCGCTGCAGCGTTGCAATGGCTTCCAGAGTGATTTGAAACCTTCCTGCAGCGTTGCAATGACCTTCGGGAGTTCCCGAAACCTTCCTGCAGAGTTGTAATGGCCTTCGGGAGTTGCCGAAACCTTCCTGCAGCGATGTAATGGCCTTCGGGAGTTGCCGAAACCTTCCTGCAGCGTTGCAATGGCCTTCGGGAGTCGCCGAAACCTCGCTGCAGCGTTGCAATGCATTGCGTCTGTTCAATGTTTTCTGATTTTATCTGTGAAATTTATCATTTTTCCATTTGGCAGGGTTGTTTTTAATATAGGTTGTTATTTTTTGAAATGATTGTTTGTTTCTAATAATATGGTCGTAATATCTGGGTTGCCACGCAAAATCGGGATAAATTTGACGGGCCTTTTGGGTGATGGCAGATTTGAAACCACGAATGATGGATGCCAAATTTTTGGATTGGGGCCCAAATTGGTTCATGGGATGATTGTTATCGTTGGTTTTGTCGGTTTTATCGGTAGGGACGCAATGCATTGCGTCCCTACGTTGGGCCCACCATTGGGCCCCCCGTTGCATTTCCCGTTGCGTATTGTATTGATTTTCCCCGATGCCAATAATGGCGTGAAAATGGTTGGGCATTACAACATATTCGCCCATGAATAAATTCATATCAGGGCGTATTTTGAATGTTTTCAACCATTCGGCATTAACAATTTCCCCAATGGCAGATAATTTCATCACCCCGTTAGAAATTTTTCCAAACCAACAAATCCGGTTTTTGGTGCAAATGGTAACAAAACAGGCGGCATTCCATCTGTAATCCCCAAAGGGGGCGCGGGCAGAGGCAATACGGTATTTGTTTTTGTATTTTTCCATTTTTCTTATGGTTGTTGAGACTCCATGCACACCCTAATGATTGTGGGGTTTCTCCTTCAATTATTTATTTGTTGAATTTATAATTATTTAGAAAATATGTGTAGACTTACCCTTTATAGGACAACTCTAAAACAGACATTTTTCTTTTTTTGAAACCAAAATTCTAAATGCATAATGCGGGTTTAAACACTACCACAGGGTGGAATTCTGACAAATACCGGTAAAAACAAATTTCCAACTCTTTGTAAAATGTAAATGACTAACCTTTACCGGGGGAAACACTTTCCCTTTATCGAGGGAAACGCTTTCCCTTTATCGGGGGAAACACTTTCCCTTTATCGGGGGAAACGCTTTCCCTTTATCGGGGGAAACGCTTTCCCTTTACCGGGGGAAACGCTTTCCCTTTATCGGGGGAAACACTTTCCCTTTATCGGGGGAAACGCTTTCCCTTTATCGGGGGAAACACTTTCCCTTTACCGGGGGAAACGCTTTCCCTTTATCGGGGGAAACACTTTCCCTTTATCGGGGGAAACGCTTTCCCTTTATCGGGGGAAACACTTTCCCTTTACCGGGGGAAACGCTTTCCCTTTATCGGGGGAAACACTTTCCCTTTATCGGGGGAAACGCTTTCCCTTTATCGGGGGAAACACTTTCCCTTTACCGGGGGAAACGCTTTCCCTTTATCGAGGGAAACACTTTCCCTTTACCGAGGGAAACGCTTTCCCTTTATCGGGGGAAACGCTTTCCCTTTTCCGGGGGAAACACTTTCCCTTTATCGGGGGAAACGCTTTCCCTTTACCGGGGGAAACGCTTTCCCTTTATCGGGGGAAACGCTTTCCCTTTTCCGGGGGAAACACTTTCCCTTTATCGGGGGAAACGCTTTCCCTTTACAGAAAGAGGGAGTGCTCAGGAAAATTGGTTCCTAAGCACTTAACAAAACTATTATCGGGAGATTCAGAGGAAAGACGACAAATATTACCGACAAAATGAATTATACTATCAGCAAGATATAAACAAACACAAGCACCACGGCCAAAAGGACCAGGAAAGCGAAGAAACGGATGCCCAAATCAAGCTTTCCGAACAATGGGAGCCGACGGGTCATCCTGTCGAATCTTACCATGCGGGAAGGCTTGGGGTCGGGTATATCGAAGATACCCATCTCTTCTACAATGGAGGTGGCTCGTTGAGCATCACTCGCCTTTACCTGAAGCTTTATTCCCCCCACGGCATTATAGATGTAGGTTTGCGAAACAAGTTCATCTTTAACAAAGCATTCGATCCCTTCCGACTCCAGCTTGCTGCGTACCAGCCCCATTTGAGGGGCAAAGCTAAATGTGGCAATGGTAACCAGTTGATCTTCTTCCATAATACAAAAGTTAATCTGATTTACCCCGAAGTTACCTCAAAATCACCAGATACACAACAAGCCGGAACGCCTAAAAATCAAAGATCGTTAAACTTAATGGATCCACGGTTTTCCTCACCGGGGGCATAATTATATATTTCCCTTAGCAGATTGGCATATTTGTTATAGATCACACGCCGTCTCAGCTTAAGGGTTGGCGACAATTCACCGGTAGCGGGCGACCACTCTTCATGCACCAGTCGGAATCTTTTAATCTGTTCGGTGCGCCCCAGCTGTTTGTTGTACTTTTCAACCTCTTTCTGAAAGACCTTTAGAACATCAGGATGACGTATCAATTCCTGATTATCACGAAAATGAATATGACGATCGTTGGCCCAGACGTGCAAGTATTCAAAATTGGGAGAGATCAAAGCACTGGCAAATTTTTCGTTCTCACCCACCACCATGGCCTGTTCGATAAAAAAAGATTCCTTAAGTATATTCTCAATGGCCTGAGGTGCAATATACTTTCCGCTGGATGTTTTAAACATCTCTTTCTTACGATCGGTGATCTTCAGAAATTTACCCTTTTCAAAAGTTCCGATATCGCCGGTATGTAACCAACCATCTTTATCTAATACTTCGGCGGTATTTTTCTTGTCCTTGTAATACCCCATCATCACACTCGGCCCTTTTACCAATATTTCTCCGTCGTCGTCGATCTTCACCTGAATGTTTTTGAGAACAGGCCCGACAGTGCCAATCAACAAACTGTTGGGCTCGCTAAGATGATTAGCAGCGATAACAGGTGAGGTTTCAGTCATGCCATATCCTTCCATAAGTGGGATGCCTGCAGCGAAAAAAAGACGACTTAGCCTTGGTTGCAAGGCGGCACCGCCGGAGATAACAAATTTCAGCTTACCGCCAAATGTTTGCTGCCATTTGGCAAAGACCAGTTTTCGGGCAATCCACAGACGAAGACCATACCAGGGACCATGTTTCCCGTTGACTCTGTACCTCTCTCCTATTTTCAGAGCCATAAAAAAGATGCGTCGTTTTATACCCCTCAAATCCTCACCCTTCGAAACTATGCGGTCATAGATACGCTCCATAACCCGGGGGACAGTTACGAAAGCCGATGCCCGCACCTCCGCAAGGTTTTGTGCAATAGTACCCAAATTTTCGGCATAATAAATACCGCATCCCTTCCACTGAAAAAGATAGTTAACCATGCGTTCGTAGACATGACACAGCGGCAGGAAACTTAAAATACGGTCGTCAGGTCCCAAAGGATAGAGATTGAAAACCCCTTCAACATTACTCAGGATATTGCGGTGAGAAAGCATTACTCCCTTGGGTAGTCCGGTAGTGCCAGATGTATAAATGATGGTTAGCAAATCATCCGGCTTAATGGATTCGGAGATCTTTTGGAGCTTTTCTTTATATTTCATTTTGGCGTCCTCGCCCTCTTTTGAAATCTCACTCCAGTGCGGAATACCCTCATAATAGTTAAAAGTATAAACTTTTTTAAGCTTACTAATTTTCCGCGCTATTGGCTGAAGCCGCCTGTAAGTACCCAAATCAGCCACGATAAGCATTTTGGCATCTGAATGGGAAAGGATGTGTTTAAAGTCATCTTCGCCAAGGGTGGGATAAACAGGAACGTGCACTACGCCAGCCATGGCCATTCCCATATCCACAAAGTTCCACTCAGGACGGTTATTGGAAATGGTGGCTATCTTATCTCCTTTTTTAAATCCCAGCGCCAACAAACCATAAGCAAAGTTTTTGGCATTTCGGGAATAATCATCGGCACTGAATTTAATCCAGTTGCCGTCACGTTTGGTTGCCAGAATATCAGACTTGTTGTGATTTTGCCTGAGATTCTCCAGTAAATCAAATGTTCTGGTTATTCTCATGTTCACTTAGTCGATTGTAAATCTTCTTAAAACAAAAAGAGGACAGGGTATAGGCCATAGCGGAAAGATGAATATTTTAAAGCTATGAAGGTTTAATAATTAAAAAGTAAAATTATCTCCCCTAAATGCATGCTTAGGATTAACACCTTCCCAAAATTTGTTTACAAATTATAGGTTAGGCCTCTAATTTCTCTACAATAATTTTTCGGGCTTTATCAACAGCAGAAGCTAAACCCTGAAGATTTTTTCCGCCGGCACTGGCAAAAAATGGTTGGCCGCCACCTCCTCCTTGAATATCAACTGCTATTTCACGAACCAGATTTACGGCATTCAGCTTACCGGATTTTACTAATGAGTCAGACAGGATAACAGCTATTTGAGGTTTTCCTTTTACTTCGCCACCCAACACAGCAATCATATCACCAGATAATTCATTTCTTAATTGAAAAGCCAAATCCTTCAGATTCCCACTCAGTTGAGGTTTTACAATAGAGGCAATAATTTTAACCCCTTTTTCATCACTTGCCGAATCAATAAGTGATTGTTTTTCAATTTTCAGGAAATTTTGCATCATGCCATCCAGCTGTTTGGACAGTTGGGCATTTTGTTGCAACAAATTTTCGATGCTTTTGCGAAGTTGTCCTTTACTCTTAACCAATGTTCCTAATTCGTTTATAAGGTCGGATTGAATATATGACAACTCTTCAGCTTTCTCGCCCGAAACCGCTTCTATTCGCCGGACACCTGCCGAGACAGCTGTTTCACCAACAATTCTGAAAAAACCTATTTCTCCGGTAGCATCTACATGCGTCCCCCCGCACAATTCAATGGAATCGCCAAAACCTATGGTACGTACCACATCACCATATTTTTCACCAAAAAGAGCTATGGCGCCCATTTCACGAGCTTTATCTATCGGCACTTCCCGATGTTCTTCCCTTTTAATATTTGCACGAATATCGGCATTAACGAGTTTTTCAATTTGCCGCAGCTCATCAGGCGAAACCTTTTGGAAATGTGAAAAATCAAACCTCAAATAATCTGGATGAACCAAAGAACCACGCTGTTCCACATGAGGTCCCAACACTTTTCTCAAAGCTTTATGCAAAAGGTGGGTGGCAGTATGATTACGGGCAGCATTTTTCCGTTTACTTACATCTACCACAGCCCGAAATGTACTACCCAAATCAGAAGGCAATTTATTGGTGATATGAACAATAAGGTCATTTTCCTTTTTGGTATCCAGAATAGGAATAGTTTCTTTTTCATTTTTCAGGACACCGGTGTCACCAACTTGTCCTCCACTCTCGGCATAAAATGGTGTGATATTAAAAACTAATTGATATTGAGTTTTATTTTTGGCTTGTATTTGGCGATAGCGGGTAATATACACATCGGTTTCAAAATAGTCATACCCCACAAATTCTTCCTGGTCATCTTCCTTTAGCTGAATCCAGTCACCCGTCTCAACAGAAGCTGCGTTTCGGGCACGTGCTTTCTGTGCATTCATCTCCTTTTCAAATTCCTGACGGTTTACCACCAAACCTTTTTCTGAAAGGATTAATTCAGTTAAATCCAACGGGAAACCATAGGTATCATATAGCTCAAAGGCAACCTTCCCACTTACCACTTTATAATTCTTACCGAGCATATCCTCGATAATCCGGTTCAGAAGAGTAATCCCTGTTTCCAGAGTTTTCAGAAAAGACTCCTCCTCCTCATAAATCACCTTATCTATGAGCTCTTGCTGAGCCTTAAGCTCCGGATAAGCCTCGCCCATGGTCTCGATTAAAGCCGGCAACAAACCACTCATAAATGGGCGGTTCATATTTAAAAAAGTATACCCATACCGAACAGCTCTCCGAAGAATACGACGAATGACATATCCGGCTTTATTATTGGAAGGCAGCTGACCATCGGTAATTGAAAAGGCTATGGTTCGAATATGGTCAGCAATAACCCGCATGGCAATATCCGTTTCATCGGAAGCTCCGTACTCAACACCCGAAATTGAAGATATTTGCCTGATGACGGGCTGAAAGATATCGGTATCGTAATTGGATTTTTTCCCCTGAAGCACACGACACAAGCGTTCAAAACCCATGCCGGTATCGATATGCTTTTGAGGCAATGGTATTAGAGTACCATCTGCTTTACGATTGTATTGGATAAATACCAAATTCCAAATTTCAATAACTTCGGGATGGTCTTTGTTTACCAATTCATATCCGGGTTGACTTTTTCGTTGATACTCATCTCTTAAATCTATATGTATTTCGGAACAAGGACCGCAAGGACCGGTATCTCCCATTTCCCAAAAATTATCCTTCTTACTGCCATTAATAATATGTTTTTCAGGAAGATATTTCGCCCAGGCGGTCGCCGCCTCATCATCCCGAGCAAGCTTATCGGTGTCATCTCCCTCAAAAATGGTGGCATAAAGTCTGCTTTTATCAATCCCCAATTCCCGGGTTAAAAAAGTCCAGGCCAAATCAATAGCCTTCTCTTTAAAGTAATCACCAAACGACCAGTTCCCGAGCATTTCAAACATGGTATGGTGATAACTGTCACGCCCAACTTCTTCCAGGTCATTATGTTTACCTGAAACCCTCAAACACTTTTGTGCATTTGCAACTCTGAGATGTTCCGGCTTATGATTCCCAAGGAAGATATCCTTAAACTGATTCATCCCGGCATTGGTGAACATTAGCGTAGGATCGTTTTTTAAAACCATCGGGGCGGAGGGTACTATTACATGTTGATTGGCTCTAAAAAAATCAAAAAATTTTTGTCGAACTTCTTTCGCTCTCATAGTCTATATAATCCTCTAATTGTTAACTCCTACATAAATTACTTTTTGCCAAAAAATGATAACCTTTTTCCCATTATCCCGTAAAACAACTCTGGCATTATGATCTGCTTTTCGTCAGGCAAAACAAATATAAACTTTTATCAATCAACCACTAAACCATCAACACAATAAGGGGTAACAATAATAAAAATTTGTTTCCCTGAGCCACAAAAATAGGTTAAACATCTAACAAATAGTTATTGAAAACATTTTTTTCTATTTTTGGACAGCAAAACATTTCCGTATGTCAAAAGTAAAATACCGATACAATACTGAAACATTAACATATGAACCAATAGAACAAGGAATTCGTTACAAAGTAAAACGATTCTTTCAGTTTGCCTCTTCTTCTGCTATTTTAGGTATTTTTTACTTTTTGGGCTTCTCTTATATTTTTGACAGTCCTAAAGAAAAACGACTTGCCAGAGAAAATTCCCGCCTTCTTTCGCAATACGAAATAATGGATAAAAAACTTCAGCAAATTCAAATTGCTCTAGATGACATACAACAGCGGGATGAAAAAATTTACCGGGTTATTTATCAGGCCGATTCAATCCCTAATTCTATCAGGCGGGCAGGTTTTGGAGGTATGAACCGTTACAAGCATTTGGAAAATCTCGACAATGCAGATTTGGTTATCAATACCGCCAGGAAATTGGACATCATCATGAAACAGCTCTACGTTCAGAGTAAATCTTTCGATGAGATCATCGATCTTACGTTACGCAAAGAAGAAATGTTACGATGCATTCCTGCTATTCAGCCGGTGTCCAATAAAGATTTGCGCAGAACCGCCTCTGGTTACGGATGGAGAATTGACCCCATTTATAAAGTCAAAAAGTTTCATGAAGGTATGGATTTCTCGGCACCAATAGGGACCGAAGTTTATGCCACCGGGGAAGGAGTCGTTAAAAGAGTCGTCAAATCTTTTGGAGGATATGGTAACCACATTGAAATAGATCATGGGTTTGGATATACTACTTTGTATGCCCACCTCGACCGTTTTAATGTAAAAAAAGGCCAGAAAGTTAAACGTGGTGATGTCATTGGTTTTGTTGGAAACACGGGAAAATCTACCGGACCCCATCTCCATTACGAGGTAAGGGTTAAAGGCAGACCGGTTAATCCCGCTCATTATTATTTCCAGGATCTAACACCAGATCAATTTGAAAAAATGATACAAATAGCCAGTAACAGTCACCAAACCTTTGATTAATTTCACATCCTCACTGCATATTAACCTAAATTTGCACTCCACAAAAAAAAGAATTATTATTGCATTAGCTGCCTGTTTTCTTTCAGGCAGCAATTATTGTTTCCGGGAACCTCTTATTAAAACGCTTTGATTAATAATGCCGTACAAAGAACCTAAAATCGAAAAATTATATTACTCTATCGGAGAAGTGGCCAAAATTTTTAATGTTAACACTTCTCTTATTCGCTTTTGGGAAAAGGAATTTGACATTATAAAACCTCACAAAAACAAAAAAGGAAACCGATTATTTACCCAAAAAGACATTGACAACTTTCATCTAATCTACCACCTGGTAAAAGAACGTGGAATGACCCTTAAAGGGGCCAAAAAAAAACTCAAAGAGAATAAAGAAGAAACTGAAAACAATTTTGAAGTAGTAAAACGCCTACAGGAAATCCGACAAACACTGATAGAAATAAAAGAGAATATCTAGATTGCTTGCATTTATGGTATTGCTAAAGCATATTATTGCAGAAATTGAAAAATTTGCCCCGCCGGCCTTTCAGGAAGATTACGATAACACCGGACTGCAAACCGGCACTCCCGATATGGAAATCAAGGGTGTTTTGATTACATTGGACGTAACAGAAGAAGTTATTGACGACGCATCAAAAAATGGTGAAAATCTGATTGTTTCTCACCATCCAATAACACTTAAAGGAGTAAAAAAATTAACTGGACAAACACCGCCGGAACGGATTTTAATTAAAGCCATAAAAAAAAATATCGCCATTTATTCTTCACACACCAGTATTGACAGTGTTGAAAATGGCGTTAGTGGTATTCTGGCGAAAAAATTAGAACTTAACAACATCAGAGTTTTATCACCACGTTCCAATTTATTACTGAAACTGGTCACTTTTGTCCCAACCCGATATGCTGAGAAGGTGCGCACTGCAATCTTCGAGGCAGGTGCAGGCGTAATAGGAAATTACGACTGCTGCAGTTATAACCTCGAAGGAATAGGCACTTTTCGGGCAGGTGAAGGAACTAATCCTTTTGTTGGCGAGCAAGGCAACATCCATTTCGAAAAGGAAGAGCGCATCGAAACAGTAATACCCAAGCATTTAACTAAGCAGGTTCTGAAAGCACTTTTTGACGTTCATCCTTACGAAGAAGTGGCATACGACCTGTACCCTTTGGAGAATGTTTGGAATAAAGTTGGCTTCGGTGCAATTGGAGAATTGAAAAATCCCCTTTCCGAAAATGAAGTTTTAAAAAGAATCAAAGAGGTGACAGGTGCTGAATGTATTCGGCATACAAACCTTTTAAATAAACCGGTAAAAAAAGTGGCTGTATGTGGTGGTTCAGGCAGTTTCCTCTTGAATAAGGCCATTCAGGAAGGTGCGGATGTTTTTGTTAGTTCAGACTTCAAATATCACCAGTTTCAAGAAGCAGACAATAAAATCGTAATCGCCGATATTGGGCATTACGAAAGTGAACAGTTGACTAAAGAAGTTTTTTTTGAGTTACTTACAAAAAAATTCCCTAATTTTGCAGTCCGTTTGACGAACGTTACTACCAATCCCGTAAAATATTTTTAGCAGCATGGCAAAAACTGGAACAAAGAAAACTAGCAGTGAGAAAAGCGTTGAAGATAAACTTCGCGCTCTGTTCAACCTTCAGAAGGTGATGAGCGAGATTGATAAAATAAAAACCCTGCGGGGTGAATTGCCTCTGGAAGTTCAGGACCTGGAAGATGAAATAGAAGGACTGGAAACCCGTATCAGTAACCTTAATACAGAGATTAAAAATCTCAATACCGCTATTCAAGAAAAGAAAAATGGTATTAAAGAAGCAGACCTGTTAATCAAAAAATATGAATCGCAGCAGGCAGGTGTGCGCAACAACAGAGAATTTGAATCTCTTAATAAGGAAATTGAATATCAAAATCTCGAAAAAGAACTCTGTAAAAAAAGGATTCGAGAATTCGAGGCAGAGATGAAAGCCAAACAGGAAACTTTGGCCAAATCCGAAACGCTCCTCGAGGAACGAAAAATTGACCTCGAAAACAAAAAAAACGAACTGGATAGCATCGTTAACGACACCAAAGAGGACGAAGATAAATTAAGAAAAAAAGCAAAAGAAATAGAAAAAGACATCGACGAGCGTTTACTCTCTGCTTTCAAAAGAATCAGAAAAAATGCCCGTAACGGACTCGCTGTTGTAACCATTGAAAGAGATGCATGCGGCGGTTGCTTTAATAAAATTCCGCCCCAGCGACATCTCGACATTCAATCTCGTAAAAAAATTATTGTCTGTGAATATTGCGGAAGAATTCTGGTCGATAGTGAATTATAATATTGATTTTTAATATACAATTGATTGTTGGACTGGAACCAGGATAATTTTGATATACAAAAAAACGGGTTTAAAACCCGTTTTTTTGTATCTAATTTCATAACAGTATTTCAAATAAGACTGGCATTAATGTTTACCAGCTACCACCGGCACCACCACCGCCAAAACTACCACCCCCAAAACCGCCAAAGCCGCCACCGGAACCGCCAAATGGACCACTCCCTGAAGAAAAACTGCCCCAACTACCGGTTTGACTTCTACTGCCGGAACCTAACATGGACAATAATACCCAAAATGGCAAGTCGTGACCAATAGAACTATGACGGGCTCGCTGTCGGCCCAAAGATGTTAGCAGAATTATAAAAAAGAAAACTATTATTCCAATCCCCCCTAACATTGAACCCGAACTACCTGTTTTTTTCAAATATCCCTCAGCAGTATATTCCCCTCTGGTTAACTCCATTAATACCGACACCCCTGCAGCAATACCTCCCGCATAATCATTCCTCTTAAATCGTGGTATCATTTCATTATCCACAATCCTACGGGCTACCGCATCAGGTACGACACCTTCCAATCCATATCCTGTAGCAATAAAGGCTTGTCCCCGTTTATTCCCAATTTTAGGTTGAACCAATATTAGAACGCCGTTGTCCTTACCTTTTTGTCCTATACCCCATTTTTCCGCCAATTGAAAAGCATAGTCTGCTTTATCATATCCTTCCAGGTCAGAAATAGTAACCACTGCTATTTGAGTGCTGGTTTGACGGGCAAATGCTACCAACTCCTGTTCCAACAAATTTTCTGCTCTGCTATCCAGAACATCGGCAAAATCATTTATGAGTCTTGGCGGCTGAGGTCGCTCCGGAAAATCCTGTCCTGATGATGCAACAGGCCCCAGAAACAACACAACCAATAATATAGAGTATAGTCGTATCATCTATCAGCAAATTATATTGTTTATTTTAAGGTTAAATGGTAAGATTTTTCGGTTTATATAGAAGTTATACTAAACCTTAAACCAGATAGTTATATTCGGCCAATAACTAATAAAATTTTACTCGAATGAAATCTCATCCGAAAGTTCATTAACATCATCCTTTTGCCAGGGGAAATAAGTTTTTAACTGTTCCCCTGCCATTTTAATACCTTCTTCCAGTCCTTTGGCAAGTTCTCCGTTTTTAAAATGAGCAACCATGAGCTCTTTTACCTCATCCCAAAATCCTTCAGGTACCCTGGCATTAATTCCGGCATCACCCAAAATGGCAAACTTACGGTCTTTTACCGCCAAATAAAACAAAACACCATTTCGAAGCTTCGTTTTATGCATCTTCAGTTTTTCAAAGATAAAGGCTGCCCGGTCCAATACATCGCCGGGACAGCTTTTTTCGATATGAACGCGTATCTCTCCTGAAGTATTTAACTCCGCCTCTTTAATGGCATTGGTAATCTCTTGCTTCTCCGCTTCAGTAAAAATATTTACAGCCATAAATTCCTTTTTTTTAAAACTGGACCTCAGGTGCTTTACTGGCTCCTTCATCGGCTTCGAAATAAGGTCGTGGCTCAAAATTGAATATCCCAGCAATTATATTTTTGGGAAACTTGCGAATATAGGTATTATAGGCTCGCGTGGCTTCGTTAAACTTTCTTCGCTCCACGGCTATCCGGTTTTCAGTCCCTTCCAGCTGTGCCTGTAAATCCAAAAAGTTCTGATTCGCCTTCAGGTCAGGATAGCGCTCTACAACCACCATTAACCGCGAAATAGCTGACGATAATCCTTCCTGTGCCTGTTGAAAGTTTTTTAAGGTCTGTTCATTCAACTCACCGGCAGATAAATTGATGCTTGTAGCTTTCGAACGAGCCTCTATGACAGCTTGTAGTGTTTCCTGTTCATGACTGGCATACCCCTTAACAGTATTTACCAGATTAGGTATTAGATCAGCCCGCCTTTGATATACATTTTCTACCTGAGACCACTGGGCATCAATACTTTCTTCTAATTCCACCATACGGTTATATCCGCAACTCGTAAGCAGAGGAAATGTTATAACCGCTAAAACAATTAACTTTAAATACCGCATACGCTTTTCTTCTATTTGTTTACACTAAATTTCACTATTTGAGAATATGTTTCGCAATAGGTTGTTTTAATAGATATAATCCAAAAGTTATGAGCCTGTCGTACCAGATAATTTCAAACTCCATTCATTTATAATCAGTCTCTAATTTATGGACAATTCCGTTAATATCAAAAATAACACCAACACAGGCATTGATGCCATCCTGTCACGATTCGGCGGTAGAAAACATCCACAGACCGGCAAAAACAATTGCCCCGTTAAGCATCAATTTCTCATATCCCAACACAAATCCCAGCCATTCCTGTGAATTAAAATCAATTATCCCTGTTATTACCGGGGCTAATATAGCCAGCCAGGGTACTATACCATCCCGTACTTTTCGACGAGTAAACAATCCAAAGGCATATAAGCCCAATAATGGGCCATAAGTATAGCCCGCTAAAGTATAAACCGTATCAATAATACTGTCCTGACCTATTGCCCCAAAAATAATAATGACCAAACCTACAAGTAAGGCAAAACCCAAATGAATAATCATTCTTATCTTTTTCGCGCGAGACGTATTAAATCCATCAATCCTTAATATATCTACCGTAAAAGAAGTGGTAAGCGACGTTAGTGCAGAATCGGCACTCGACATGGCAGCACTCATCAATCCCAGAATAAATAATACCCCAACCGACAAGGGTAAATATCCTCCCGTCGCAATAACAGGATAAATATCATCGGCCCTGTCAGGCATGGCTATTCCCTGATGACGCATAAATATCACCAAAAGCGTTCCAAGGGTTAAAAACAAAAGATTTACAGGAATAAAAGCAAAACCATATGACAACATATTTCTTTTGGCTTCTTTAAGTGACCGGCAGCTCAGATTTTTCTGCATCATATCCTGGTCCAGACCGGTCATTACAATTGTGATAAATATCCCCGACAAAAACTGTTTAACAAAATGCTGCGGCGACCGCCAATCTTTAAACTCAAAAATTTTAAAAAACTCACTTTCCGTAACGTAGCGAACCAGCGTCTTACCATCAGCACCTAATTGATGGCCTATATGATAAATGGTTACAACCACAGCAACTAAAAACAGAATGGTTTGCAACGCATCGGTCCATATAATGGTTTTAATTCCTCCCCGAAATGTATAAAGCCAAATCAGTAACACAAGAACCATGGCAGTAACCTCAAAAGAGACTCTCAACTCATTAAAAAGCGCTATTTGCAAAACCACCGTCATCAAATACAAACGTGCAGAAGCACCAACAACCTTACTGGCCTGAAATAGTATGGCTCCCGAACGATAAGAGCTCTGGCCGAAACGCTCTTCCAAATACGTATAAATGGATGTTAACCGCATCTTGTAATAAAGCGGCAGTAAAACATGTGCAATAACAATGTAGCCCACAAAAAATCCGGCTACCATTTGCATATACGTAAATCCTACCGAAGTAACATAGCCCGGCACCGAAACAAAAGTAACACCCGACAAGGAAGCGCCAACCATTCCAATAGCAACAACTGCCCACGGTGAACGCCGGTTCCCTAGAAAAAAACTCTCGTTATCCGCACGCCGTCCGGTAATTACAGATATGGATATAAGCACCACAAAATAAACCCCTAACAGAGATAAAACTAATACAGAATTCATGAATATTAATTTAAATTACTTCTGAAGATGCCCTGATAAAAGTTCACTTTTACTCGTTAAAACACTGTTAACAAAAGGGCCCCACTTAATATTTTCAACAGACTCCAGAATTTTCATCCCCCCCTCTTTTTGCTCTACAAAAAAACAATTTAAATCAATCATAACCATATTTTAAGGCGATTAATCGAGTACCGAAAACAAGCTCATTTATCCCTCCATTTTTTTATTAACTTTGAAACCCAAAAGCATAACCAATGTCCGACATAGAATTTCCTTCCAAAATACTGGAAAATGCCGTTAACGAATTCTCAAGGCTACCGGGAATAGGGAAAAAAAGTGCCTTAAGACTTTCTTTACATATCCTGAAACAGGATAAGGAATCGGTTTATCGTTTTGCAGAAGCCATTACCACCCTTATCGATGAAATTAAATATTGCCAAAACTGTTTTAATATTTCCGACAGCGACATTTGCTCTATTTGTTCCAACCCCCGGCGAGACCATAGCCTGGTGTGCGTGGTCGAAAATGTCAGAGATGTAATGGCTATTGAAAACACGCATCAATATAATGGTATTTATCATGTATTAGGTGGATTAATATCGCCCATGGATGGTACCGGGCCTGATGATTTAACCATTGCCCCATTGGAAGAGAAACTTAAAAAAGGGGAAATCAAAGAAATTATTTTTGCACTGAGCACAACGATGGAAGGAGATACCACCAATTTTTATCTTTATAGAAAATTTCAAAATTACCCGGTAAAATTCACCACCATTGCCAGAGGTGTAGCCATAGGTGATGAATTGGAATATGCTGATGAAGTCACTCTTGGGCGCTCTCTTGTCGACAGACAACCCTTTGAAAAAAATGTACAATAAAAAAACATAGATGGAAGCCAATACCGTATTTAAACAAATCAAGTTTCTTTTCTGGAGCATTTTGGTAGCCTTACTGATAATGCTTCTGGTAGCCTTAGTTGTAGTAAATAAAATAGGCCCGGTAGTAGAATGGAACTTAACATTTAAGGAAAACTTTAAAGCTGTTATCCTTCTTCTCTCATTGGGTGGAATCCCTGCCAGCTATATCTTTCATTCAAAAAAAGTTAAACATATAGACCAGGACCTACCTTTCGTTAATCAACTGCAACAATTTAAACGCAGTTTTTTTATTAAAATAGTTACCCTCGAAGCTTTAGCCCTCTTGGGGTTAATTGGATACATGCTTACCGCCGACTTCACTTTTATTTATGTTTTTGGCTTATTATTTTTGGCTTATCTTATTAATCGGCCAACTCGCTATAGTATAGAAAAAGAAATTAGGCCTGAAACATTGAATGAAAAATATGGCGAAAAACCTGATAAAAACGACTCCGATGATTATAGCCGTTGATTTTGATGGTACCATAGTAGAGCATCGATATCCGGAAATAGGAAAAGAAAAGTTGTTTGCGTTTGAAACTTTAAAAGCTCTGCAAAAGCAAGGGCACCTTTTGATTTTGTGGACTTTCAGAACCGGGAAGAAATTAGAAGAGGCCGTTGAATTTTGCGCAAAACACGGAGTTGAATTTTATGCCGTTAACAAAAACTTTCCTGAAGAAAAATTTGATGAAGCAACCGTTAGCCGAAAAATCAATGCCGATGTTTTCATAGATGATAAAAATATTGGGGGTTTCCCGGGATGGGGCGAAATTTACCATATGCTCTGTCAGGATGTACCTCAAAATGAACGTGAAATATTCCTTTCTCGGTTTAGAAAAGCTGAAAGAAAAACTTTCTGTGGATTTATTAAATCTCTATTTTGTAAAAATTATCCCTAATTACGCTTTATTCTTTAATTGATTCTTCTGATTCTCAAATCTCTGAAATTTAATAATAGGTTATTACTGAAATATAGAATTGAAATTATCCTTGAGATAGTTAACTCATTTTGCTCCTCTTATTCACTCCATAAATATATCTTTATAATCTTATACTATTCTTTTCCCCACGATTGAATACAGCCAATTTGATTCAGAAATCAAGGAAAAACCTCTATTCATCACAAAAAAACAGCCGTTAAAAAAACTCCGTACTACTTTCATACAACCCTCCAACTATTTTTTTGTACTTTGTATCCTACAACCAGTTACATTATTAAGGTGGTATATTTTAGTTTTTTACTGTTACATCTTAACTAAACCCTTTACAATTGGTACATCCAAAAACACATACTTTTTGTGTTATACGTGTACTATAACCGTGAAAAGCCAAACATAGCGGCTTTATCAATCGCAAAAACATGCTTAAAAAGTTAAAACGGACAGGCATATAATTAATTTGTTAATTGCCGGAAGGCAAGTCATTTCCCTAAAGGATTATATTGGTTTATTCGCCAATCATAACAAAGCTTTAATCTATTAATTAGATAAAATTTTCTATGATGATACTAATAAAAAAAACAGTAGTTTCAACAATACTTTTAGGGTGTTTCCTATTGTTTTTGCCCATGGTTAATGCACAGTCACCTCGTAAATTAATTCGCGAGGCTAACGAACTTATAAATCTGGAATTATATGACGAAGCCATAGAAAAGCTTACTCCTCTTATTCAAAAAGAACATCCGGAAGCTTTACTGCTTAAAGGTTTTGCTCTAATGGCCCAGGAAAAAATGGACCAGGCTATTTCGGTACTGGAAAAAACAATGCCTAATTATCCTTTAGAAAATGGGAAAAACGTTGCCGCGATTGAAGCCCATTTTTATCTTGGACAAGCATATCGCCTCAATGAAAACCCCGATAAAGCATTAAAAGAGTTTGAAAAACTTAAGCAAGTTGTTGTTGATAAACAATTAAAAGCAGACATTGAACAGGAAATTCAATACTGTCTTAACATGAAAGAGCTTATGGCTCATCCCGTTTCTATTAGGATTGAACATCTGGGAGAAGTGCTCAATAGCAAATACGAAGACCATAGTCCAATTACCTTGTACGATGAATCTACTATTTATTTTACTTCTACCAGACCTATAAATGAAGATGACAACGAAGGAGCTTATTTCGAGAACATTTTTGTCAGTCATTGGCGTAATAATGGTTGGACCAAACCAAAAGTTCTGAAAATACCAGGCTATAAAAATGTTAACCGGGCCACTGTAGGCTTAACTCCTGACGGACAAGGGCTCATCTTTTTTCAAAACGACGGGTTAAACGGTGCGCTCTTTATCTCCAGAAAAACATTTGACGGATGGGGAGAACCAGAACCTCTGCCCCAACCGGTAAACTCTGGATATAATGAAACGCATGCATCCTTCTCCCCGGATGGTAATACCATTTATTTTTCCAGCGAACGACCTGGTGGATTTGGTGGAAAAGATATTTACTATTCTCATCGCCTGCCCGATGGTACATGGGGTAAACCTATCAATGCCGGTGAAAATATCAATACCGAAATGGATGAAGAGGGACCCTTCATCCATCCTGACAATAAAACCCTTTATTTCTCCTCTACCGGTCACAATTCTATGGGTGGATACGATATCTTTAAGAGCACCAAAACCGAAAAGGGATGGTCTAAAGCAGAAAATATCGGTTATCCCATAAACTCCCCGTCTGATGATGTTTTTTACGTCCCTACTCCTAATGGGCAACGTGTTTACTTCTCTTCCAGAAAAGAAGGAACTATCGGTCAATCCGACCTCTTTTTGCTTCATTTCCCTGAAGACAACGAACGCTCAATGGCAGTGGTTTCAACTCACATCTTTAACAGCCAAAATCAACCTGCCGAAAAGGCTGTCATTTACATCATAAACAGCAAAACCAATGAACGACTCGGGGCATACAAAGTAAATCCTACAACCGGTAAACTTGTAACCATAATCCCTTCTTTCCAAGAATATAAATTGCTTATCGAGTGCGAAGGTCACCAACCCTATTCACAAAATTTTAAACTGGGAATGAAAGACGATTATAAATCGAAAAACAGAGCCATCTATCTTCCGGCAATTACTCTTAAACCGAAATTAGACAACACACAAGACAACAATAATATAAACAACTAATATCCGGTCATAAAGCAAATTACTTTTTACCTAAAATTACCCGAACCAATCTTTTGTTCTTATATCCGGCATCAACTATTTTTGCCGGCTAAAAAGCAGGATATGATAAAAAACGACAAAATCATCCTACGGGCCCTTGAACCATCTGATGCCGATTTACTTTATCATTGGGAAAACCAGATGGACCTCTGGCCGGTGAGTAATACCTTAACCCCCTTTAGCCGACATAAAATTATTACTTACATCAACCAAACTTCCCTTGACATATACCAAACCAAGCAATTGCGACTGATGATTGATATCCCCGGAAAAGAAAAACACAAAACCATCGGTATGATTGACCTCTTCGACTTCGACCCCTACCATAGTCGTGGAGGTATTGGTATTATGATTTACAAACCGGAACGAGGGAAAGGATATGCCAAAGAAGCTATTGCGCTCTTTACCGACTATGCATTTTCTCATTTGGGCCTTCATCAGGTTTTCTGTGATATTTCCGAAGATAATCTGCCCAGCATAAAACTATTCGAAAGTTTGGGGTTTAAATTCGTCGGCCGAAAAAAAGATTGGCGCAAAACACCCGATGGTTACAAAGATGAACTTATGTACCAAAAAATTGCAGGGAACTAAACCTTATTGCAACGAATCAAATGTAGGAAATTGACGCTCAAGAGAATATCTCCCCTTATCATTCTCGATACGAATGCAGTAATGCTTTAAACCATTGGTCAATACTAAATATGGAACACCCAAGGTCGTATTATACCTGGCAGCCTGGGCCAACGTAGTTTCATCAATATTTACCGAAGGGGCTTTACATTCAACAATCATAACCGGCTGCCCCTTTCGGTTGTATAAAATAATGTCGCATCGTTGAGTCAGGCCGTTGACATTTACCTTTCTTTCTACTCCCGTTAGATTGGAAGGGTAGTTTAAGTTCCTTTTCATAAATTGCAAAAAATGCTGGCGAACCCACTCCTCAGGTGTCAGACTTACAAACTTTTGGCGTACCTCATCAAAGATGAACATTTTGCCGCCTATTTCCTTATATCGAAAATTATAATGGGGTAAATTCAGTGGTTCCATGTGGTAAAATTAAGAACAATACTTCGTGTGCAATAAAAAATTCAATTATATTCGTAAAAAACAAAACATTTATGAAAACCAAACAAGAAATCGTAGAGAACTGGTTGCCGCGCTATACCGGCCGTCCTTTAAGTGATTTCACGCAGTACATTCTGCTAACCAATTTCCAATATTATATTGATTTATTTTCTAAATGGAATAATGTCCCCATCGTTGGCGAAAATCATAACATGCCCAATTGTAGTGCCGATGGGATTACCATTATCAATTTTGGAATGGGAAGTCCCAATGCGGCAACTATAATGGACCTGCTCAGTGCCATAAAACCCAAGGCCGTATTATTTCTGGGTAAATGCGGTGGTTTAAAGAAAAAAAACACCCTCGGCGACTTAATCCTTCCTATTGCAGCCATTCGTAGCGATGGTACCTCCAATGATTATCTGCCACCAGAAGTGCCGGCCCTACCCGCTTTTAGCCTTCAAAGAGCCGTTTCCACAACTATCCGGGATTACGGAAGAGACTATTATACCGGCACAGTATTCACTACCAATAAACGAGTGTGGGAATATGATGACCGGTTTAAAAAATATCTGGCCAAAACAAGAGCCATGGCTATCGACATGGAATCGGCAACCATCTTCACCGTCGGGTTCGCCAACTCAATTCCTTCCGGCGCACTTTTGCTCGTATCTGACCAACCCATGATTTCTACCGGTATTAAAACCGAAAAAAGCGACCAACGCGTGACCCGGGAATTTGTTCATGAGCACCTTAAAATCGGTATCGACTCGCTTAAAGAAATCATTAACAACGGAAAATCGGTAAAACACCTTAAATTTTAACCGTTAGTGCTAACTTTGCCTCTTTAATGAATTACCGATTATGTCCAACAACTTTAAAAAAATAGTTGATAACCTAAAAAAGAAGGTCTTTGCCCAGGTCTATTTTTTATCAGGCGAAGAGCCCTGGTTTGCCGATTTCATAACCGATTACATTGCCACACATGCGTTAAAAGAAGAAGAAAAAGCTTTTAACCAAACCATTTTATATGGCCGTGACACCAACCCCATGGATATTGTTCATGCCGCCCGACGCTATCCTATGATGGCCCCACGGCAAGTGGTAATCATTAAAGAAGCTCAGCATTTGAAAAATTTTGAGCCTTTAGTGTCTTATTTAAAGGCCCCTGCCCCTGCTACAATTCTGGTAATAAATTATCGCGATAATTTCGATAAACGACCAAAAGACAAGAAGGCTTTTTACAAAGAATTAACTCAGAAGAAAAACGAAAACTTCGTCACCCTTGAAACTAAAAAACTATATGACAGCCAGATAGGCGATTGGATTAACGACTATCTAAAAAGCATGGGGTTAACCATTGAGGCAAGTGCCACACAAATTCTGGTTGACCACCTGGGAACCGATCTCAGCAAAATTGTTAATGCCTTAGATAAACTTAAAATTGCCATTGGCCCCCAAATTAAAAATATTACCCCTGAACATGTCGACAAATATATTGGCATAAGCAAAGACTTTAACAACTTTGAGCTCCAAAAAGCCATCATAAACGGCAATGTGGTTAAGGCCTACCAAATTGCCCGGATATTTGGTAAAAACCCGCAAAAATATCCTTTGACCTTCACAATCGCCACCTTATTTGCATTTTTCCGGAAATTACTGACTTTTCACGTCACAAAAGACAAAAGCCAACATAACCTTGCATCGGTTCTGAAGGTCAATCCCTTTTTTGTTAAAGACTACCATAATGCCGCTCGGCGATTCAACTGGGCAAAAACTCGGCGTGTTATTTCTCTTTTACGGGAATATGATTTGCGATCAAAAGGGGTTAACAACAATTCTGCCTCTGATGGCGAACTGTTACAGGAAATGATTTTTAAAATCATGCATTAATTTAATACAAGACAATCAGAAATATAGATTTTTAGATTTAAGATATTTAGATTTTAAATATGAGGATTAAAGGCTCGTTTTAAGCAGTTTGTATTTTAGATGCGATAACAGTAATCATCCCCTAATAACGGCAAAGTTGATACGATGACCACCAGTAAAAAATAGCGACAATAAAAAAGGACATAACATGAACTTAAGCTTAAGCATTAACCTGATTATTATAATTGCCATATCAGTTGTCAGCATCATAGGATTTGGCCGGCCCATAATCGTCTATCGCCTACAGTTCAATGCCTGGCAAATTATTCACCGCAAAGAATATTACCGGATTCTTTCGTATGGGTTTGTTCATGGCAACTGGATGCACCTATTAATCAACATGTTTGTATTATACTCGTTTGGTGAGGCAGTTCTTTATTACTTCAAAGCGGCTTATATTACCGGCTCTGCCATTCGTTACCTGATTCTTTTCGTTAGTGCCCTGGTAGTATCCACCCTTGTAACTCTAAAAAAAGAAAAAGATAATCCAAACTACAATGCCGTTGGTGCTTCGGGTGCTGTATCGGCAGTAGTGTTTGCTTCCATCCTCTTTGCACCATACAACCCCATACTATTTTTTGGAATCATTCCTGTTCCGGGAATTATTTTTGGAATACTGTATCTGGTCTATTCCAAGTACATGGCAGGGAAAAACATTGACAACATCGGACATGATGCTCATTATTACGGTGCTCTTTATGGTCTTATTTTCCCTATTCTCTATGAACCCAAGCTTGCCATTCATTTTATTAACCAATTATTAAGCTTTAATTTCTGACACTATGCCACCTTCCAATAAGAAACACCTGATTCTTAACGGGCATCAGTATGAATGTGGCAAAGCTCTCTTCACGCACGAAAACAGGGCTTTCAGGTACGGCGATGGTTTGTTTGAAACCATACGGTGCCATAAAACCATTCCTTTGTTTTTCGACCAACACTACGACCGATTGATACGAGGAATGGCTATCTTAAAATTATCCGTAGCCGATTTACCCGGTCCGGATATGTTTAAATCATACATCGAACGACTAATTGTCCGCAATCGCATTTTTTACGATGCCAGAGTTCGCATTTCGGTGTTTCGTCGCAGTGGTGGATTGTATACCCCCGAAAATAACCGCCCTGCATGGCTTATTGAAGCAACCCCGCTCCCAAATAAAGGTTTTCTTTTAAACGATAGAGGACTTAAAATTGGAACTTTCGATGGCTTCCCTAAAGCCTGGAGCCTAACAGCCCCTTTCAAAACACTCTCGGCTACGCCCTACATCCTCGCAGGAATTTACAAAAAGGAAAACCACCTTGACGACTGCCTTATTCTGAACCAAAACAAAAAATGGATTGAAACCATCAGTTCCAATCTCTTTTGGACAAAAGACCAGGTTCTCTATACCCCCTCTGTTGCTGCAGGGTGTGTCGACGGTATCATGCGCAAACAGGTATTGAGATTTGCTGCCTTAAACAACATCCCTGCTAAAGAAACCACCGGGGCGACAAAAGAAGAATTGCTAAATGCTGATGAATTATTTCTAAGTAATGCTATTCAAGGAATACAATGGGTAGTAGCTTTTGAAAACAAACGTTATTATAACCGGTTACCTAAGGTTATTACCCAATGGCTTAATGAAGAAATATCAAAAATTACCAGCTAAAATCTTTTTTAGCCACTAAACATACACCTCATCCCCAACACTACACAAATTTGCTTTTAACCAAAGTGCTTTACATACTCTCTTTCACTAATTAAATGAAGGATTTCGCGGAAAATTAGTCCACGTCTTATATATATCCCCCAGCTCATGCATGGCTGTCTCCCAAATATTTTTAACATCCCGTGTCATAATAAGCTCATCGCGCAAAGTGGATACCACCCAACTATTTTCAGCAATCTCATCATCCAGCTGACCGGGTGCCCACCCCGAATAGCCCATAAAAAACTTGACCGATTGGCTGGAAGCCTCGCCTCGATTTATCATTTTCTTTAGACATTCAAAATCTCCGCCCCAATAAACGGTGGAAGTAATCTTTGTGGCGCCGGGTAATTGCTCCCCCAAGGTATGCAAAAAGCTTAATGTATTGGATGAAACAGGGCCGCCCACAAACAACTCACCTTCAAAGCTCAATATATCATCCACTATCTCATCCGGGTAAAGTTCGGTGGGTTTATTGAGCACAAACCCTACCGTTCCGTGTTCATTATGCTCGGTAAGCAACACAATGGAACGCCCAAAGTAAGGCCCGGGTAAAAAAGGTTCGGCAATAAGTACGCGCCCAACTGCCGGTTCTAAATTGGTTCGGGTCGGCTGGAAAATATTGAAATCTAAATTCTTCATGGTCATACATTTTTTTGACTTCTTTTTCCTTTTGTATCAAACCTTAACCAATAATTGTGGTTTTTTATCATCGCAAAGGAACTTTAATCTATTATTAAGAGCAATGGTCATGCAATAATTTCAAAATAATTGCTGCCATTCATGTTGAAGCTATCAGAACTGGTCTCTTTTTACTCTATTTATTTTCTCGGGGGAACTGTGTAAAACAACAAATTATATTATTTCCCACCTAATTTTTAACGAACCAATTCTTCCTTCCGTTATCTAAATTAAGGAAAAAACATTCCCAAGCCAAAAGTTTGCCGCCTAAAAACATTCATTTATCAAAAATGGGACCGCACTCAAAACCAAAAGGTAGATAATCGATGTTAAATTACATAGATTTGCATTCAACGGGGGTCGTTATTTTATGCAACTCTGATGCTATTAACCTGTCAAATTTTCAACAATACCATGATATTCAAATCTTCATTTATTAAATCAGGGCTATCCTTTCTCATCGTATTGATGCTTATGTCAGGATGTCAAAGCCCAAGAAAAATGGTTTACCTGAGAAAGGCCGCAAAAAAAGACTCAACGCAGATTTTTCAACAGCCTCATAAAGATTACAACATCGCCGTCAATGATGTGCTTTATGTACGCATCCTTACCGGAAATCCTGAAATATCTGCTCTTTATAACAACGTCCCTGCATCGGGGTTCAGTATTTCCATGAGTTCAGAAGCCGACCAATACATTAATGGTTTTACGGTAGATAAAGAAGGAAAAATCAGACTACCCGTTTTAGGAACGGTTTCGGTGGAAGGTCTCACCCTGTTTGATGCCGAAAAAAGAATTCAGCAACTTGCCGACCAATATCTTATAGATGCAACTGTTATTGTCAGATTGTTGAATTACAAAGTTACCGTTTTGGGTGAAGTGGCTCAACCCGGGGTGTACAGCCACTATAACGACCAAATGACCATCCTACAGGCCATTGGTAAAGCCGGAGATATTACCGACCTGGGTGATAAACGAAATGTTATGGTCATACGGTCCGTACCCGAAGGCCAAGTTACTTATCAGGTGGATTTAACTAAAAAAGAACTCCTCACTTCTCCCGCCTTTTTCGTTAAACCCAATGACGTAATATATGTGAAGCCATCCGGCAGTAAAGCGTTCCGCATCAACCTGCCAATAATGAGTATTTTCCTCTCTTCACTTACAACCGTTATTGTTTTGTTACAATATTTCGAAAATCAATAACCTACAGAAGCCCTTAAAACCACATGATAGTTATGAAACAAAACCAATCTATAAAAACTGTCAGCACGGAAACCGATTCCTTTTCCGGAAAACATTCTCAGGACTTTTCCAAACTGATTGCCCGATTTTCCGGAAAGTGGTATTTATTTCTCTTTAATTTGCTTTTCTTTATCGCCATTGCAGTCGTTATTAACCATTTTTCTCACCCGCTTTACAAAGGCAGTACTACACTCCTGATTCGTTCTGAACAAACCAAACCCATTGGTGCGCAAGCCTTAATTCAAGACCTATCCTTCGACACTCGCGATAATATCCGGAATCAAATTGGCATCCTAAAATCATACTCCCTGGCTAAACGTACATTAGAAACCCTCGACTTAAAAGTCAGTTACTTTAAAATGCCACGCATGCTGGGCAAATGGCGCATAAATGCCCTGGCGCGTAATATTTATCAAGATTCACCTATCGTGGTAAAAAACTTCTCCGGAAACCGAATACTTAAAGATATTCCTTTTTTTGTCCATATTCTTTCTCAAGACAAATATGTTCTCGAAGTCAAAACCACCATTAACGATATAGAATTTTCAGAAATCGACACATTACAATTTGGACAAATCATTAACAACCCTTATTTCTCTTTTTCGATTCATTGGCGGGATGAAGCAAACCGGCAATTTCAGGCAAACAAATCAAGTTTAATTAAGAATGATTTCAGTTTTATTTTTCTTGACATCGAAAAGTTAGCCGCTCAATACGCTCAAAAACTGAAAGTGAACTTTTACTTTGATGATGCCTCAATTCTGGAATTAAGCTTAGAGGACACCCACCCCAAATTGGTTGCCGACTTCCTTAATCAACATACACGTTCATTCATCGAAAGTGGGTTGGAAGAAAAAAACCGCATTGCCAACGCCACTATACAATTTATCGATAACCAAATCAGTGGCATTTCCGATTCTTTGCAAGCAGCTGAGTCGGACTTTCAGAAATTCCGCTCCCAAAACAAACTCATCAACATCAGCACCGAAGGCAATTTTGCCATGGAAAAACTCGAAGCTCTCGTTACCGAAAAAAGTAACTTGCAGCGAATGCTCAAATATTTTGAGTATCTCTACGATTATATCCAAACCAAAACCGAATTTAACGATATCATAGTTCCTTCTACAATGGGCATCTCAGACCAGTCGCTTAATCGTCTGGTAACTAACCTGGCCGAAGCATACGCCACACGTAACCGACTGTTAATGACCACCCGCGAAACCAGTCCGCAGGTACGCCAAATCAACAGCGAAATTGAATCCATTCGCCATTCGCTTATCGAAAATGTCCGCAATATTATTAACACCTCTGAAATTGAAATGGAACAAATCAATCAACAAATTGAAGAGGTAAACCAACAAATTCAAAAACTTCCGGGAACCGAAAGAAAATACATTAATATTCAGCGGGACTTCCAACTCAACGATAACATTTACACTTTCTTATTACAAAAACGTGCCGAAGCCGGAATTGCCCTGGCATCCAATATTCCGGACCACAAAATTATTGATCCCGCCTTTGTGCGCAATACCTATCAAACAACGCCAAAGCCAACGGCCAACCTTATTATCGCCGCATTCCTGGGGCTTATCATTCCCGCTTTAGGTTTAATTATTGGCGACAATCTTAATACCCGTATCAACAGTAACTATGTTGTTGAAGAGCATACTTCAATTCCCTTATTGGGATATATTGAACACAATCGATACGACGAAAAAATCCCCGTTATACAACATCCTTCTTCGCCTTTGGCCGAATCGTTCAGAGCGCTTAGAACCAATATTGATTTTATGATAGGGAAAAACATCCCCTCCCCCGTTATTGCCGTCACCTCTTCCGTATCGGGCGAAGGAAAGTCTTTTTGCGCGGCTAACCTGGGGGCTATTATAGCCATTACCGGCAAAAAAGTGCTTGTCGTGGGACTGGACCTCAGAAAACCGCGTACCCACAAAGAATTTATGATTGAAAACATTAACGGCCTTAGCAACTATTTACTGGGCACCTCTTCCTTCGAACAGGTGGTTAAAGAGTCGGACATTAAAGGCCTTAGTGTTGTCCCTTCCGGGCCTATCCCGCCAAACCCGGCAGAACTTATACAGTCCGATAAGATGGACAATTTCATAAAAACCGCTAAAGAACAATTCGATGTAATTATTCTCGACACGCCGCCGCTGGCTCTCGTGTCCGATACCTTGCTTATCACAAGAATGGCTGAACTGACCATTTTTGTGGTCCGACAAAAATTTTCACGAAAACATGCCATTAATTTCCTCAATCATCTGGTTGAAGCAGGACGGCTCAATAAAACAGGTATTTTAATGAATGATATAACAACGCCGAAGGGTTACAACTCTCTTTCTCAATATGGTTATGGTTACGGCTATAGTCGCTTCAAAAAAAGTGGATACTATGGCTAACCGGATTTATTGACCGAATTAACTATCTGCAAACCTATCAAACGATCATATCTCTGACCAACAGGACGATAATAGACCAATATCAAATAATCATTTTCGGCACGACCAAAACTACCTTCCGAAGGTATTACCGTTGTCTTTCCCTCAGACATTCCTTTTTTAACTACATACTGATAGTTATAATAACCTTGTTTCAACAACAATGTTAAATGATACAAATGGTCATCATAGTCATATATCATTTTTGCCCGCTGGTCGAGTTTCCAGTTGGTCAAGCCACCGGTCATATATACTTCGGTTTGGTTTAAGGGGGGCTCCCACTTAAACGAAAAATGAACGAAGGCATAATCGGCCGATACCTCTGCATCTTCTTCCTCTTGCACATCAATATAATATCGACCATTAAAATCTTCATGGTAATAATACGGCTTCTTACTGCGTGGTTGGTCTGGAAAGACCTGAATATGATAAAAAGGGTCAGAATAAACAATATCTTTCACATGGTCCGACTGAAAACGAAAACTCCTTAAGTCTACCCATCGGAACTCATTTCCACCTTCAAACACCACTTCCCGGTTATAATTAAAATCCATCACGCCGTTACCATAAAACAGAGGCCGTAAACCGCGTATGGCATTATCAACTCTACCGTTTTGAATTATCGTTACATTTACTTCGTTGGCCGGATCCATGATATTTATGCCAGGATGTTGTACCTCAAAATCTATTTCCTGATAATTGGAACGGTCCGATGAAAACATGGTATATTTAACTTCGGCATTAATACTAACAGCTTGTTCAGTAACCCAAAAGCGCCGAATAATCACCGGTTCTTCTCGATTCCCGTTTTCGAATACTTTTACTAAATAATTGCCTGACACAAGCAGCCGGATTTCTTCATTGGGAAATTCCAGTTCATAATGCACATAATCAAAGGTTGTATTAAACGAACGTCGAAATATTTCTACAGGAACCATATCATTCCCCCGGAAATATTCCGTCCGCATCAATACAGATGGCTGCCAGTCGGCATCGCAAAGTTCAACGGTATAATAGTAATTTTTTATCTCCGTACCCAACTCATCAAAAGAAAGCGTTAAAGATTGACCAGAATTTAACTCAATAAATGGATATGACATGGGCCAACCTGTCCGGTGGAATAGTACCGTTTTTATATTTTCATCAGTTTTTTCAGGGTCGGAAATATCCTTTAATGTACGAGCTGTCACCAATGTAGGTCCCAACAAAAAAATAACCACCCAAAAATTAAAGAAATTTTTACGCAAATATAGAGAACCAAAGTCCCCTACAATTTGTTTGGGCAATGTGAAAAAGTTATAAATGCTCATTTTTAAGTGGTTTCATTTTCCCATTTAATACTCTAAAGTGATAAATTTAACTATTTTTGCAGGCAAATTCAAAACCGTTTATAAAACATGTCTGAGGTAATCAAAATAAAAAAAGGATTGGATATCCCGCTCAAAGGCAAGTCTGACAAAGTCTTTGGACAGGCCCAATTACCCGATTTGTTTGCCATTAAGCCCACCGATTTTCACGGCGTGGTGCCTAAGATGGTGGTCAAAGAAGGGGAGAAAGTAAAAGCTGGCTCGGTATTGTTTTTCGACAAGAACCAGCCCGATGTGAAATTTGTTTCGCCCGTTAGCGGCCAACTCAAGAGTGTGATCCGCGGTGAACGCAGAAAAATTCTGGAAGTGGTCATTCAATCGGACGGAACAAACGACACTATCGACTTCGGGGCAGAAGACTTATCTACTTTGAGCAGGGATGCGGTGGTGGCAAAGTTACAGGAAGCAGGTGCATGGCCTTATTTACTGAGAAGACCATATAATATCCTGGCTAAAAAAGATGATGCGCCCAAAGCTATTTTCATCTCCGCTTTCGACAGTGCTCCTCTTGCACCGGATTATGATTTCATAATGACCGGTAAGGAAAAAGAATTTCAGGCTGGTATTGATGTGCTTAAAACGCTTTGTGATAACATACACATCGGTATCAATGCCCAGGCTGCTTCAAAGCTTTTTGTCAATACAAAAGGGGTTAAGATCCACCGGTTCAACGGACCCCATCCCGCCGGTAATGTGGGTGTACAAATTCATCATGTTATGCCTATCAACAAAGGAGAGGTGGTATGGACCATTCAACCACAGGAGGTGGCTACCATTGGTAAACTTTTTACCACCGGTAAGCATGATTTCTCTCGTACTATTGTGGTTGCCGGTTCCGAAATCAAAAAACCCGCTTATTACAAAACCATTCTTGGTGCATGCGTTAAGCCCTATCTTAACGACAACCTTAATACTGAAGAGCATGTACGCATAATCAGCGGTAATGTACTCACAGGAACCCAAATCAACGACGACGGTTTTCTCGGATTTTACCATTCCCAAATTACAGCCATCCCCGAAGGTGATGAGTTCGAATTCATGGGGTGGGCTAAACCCGGATTCGGTAAATTTAGTATTTCACGGTCCTACTTCAGCTGGCTCGCGCCTAATAAAGAGTACCGACTTAATGCCAATATGATGGGTGGTGTACGACCTTTCGTGGTATCTGGTGTCTACGAAAAAGTACTCCCCATGGACATTCTGCCCGAACAGTTGTTTAAATCCATTCTGGTCGAGGATATTGACAAAATGGAACAACTGGGCATTTATGAGCTTGCGGAAGAAGATGTTGCCCTTTGCGAATTTGTTTGCCCCTCGAAAATGAACTTGCAAAAGATACTTCGCAAAGGCATTGACTTAATGATTAAAGAGCTGGGGTAAGTTGTTTAATCTTTTTTATAGGTTTTAATTTTTAATATTAGCTCGATAAAAAAACAAACAAATACTTTCGAATGAAGGCATTACGAAATTATATCGATAAGATTAAACCCCACTTCGAAAAAGGGGGGAAATATGAAAAACTGCAATCCACATTCGAAGCATTCGAGACGCTCCTATTTGTCCCGAATACAACCAATAAGAACGGAGTGCATGTGCGTGATGCCATGGACATGAAACGTACCATGGCTACGGTTGTTATTGCCCTGATACCGGCCTTACTTTTCGGCATCTGGAACGCCGGATACCAGCACTTTCTGGCCACAGGACAGCAACCCGACTTCTGGCCCATGGTTGGCCACGGCTTTTTGAAAGTCTTCCCGATTTTAGTTGTATCCTACGTCACCGGACTGACCATTGAATTTATCTTCGCACAAATTCGCGGTCACGAAGTTAACGAAGGTTTTCTGGTTACCGGGATGCTTATACCTCTGGTACTGCCGGTAGATATCCCGCTGTGGATGGTTTTCGTAGCTACCGCTTTTGCCGTTATTATTGGCAAAGAAGTATTCGGTGGTACCGGTATGAATATCTGGAATCCCGCCCTATTAGCCAGGGCTTTTTTATTTTTTGCTTATCCCGCCTATATGTCGGGAGATACCATCTGGATTAGCGGACTATCCCAAGGTGAAGGTATTGTCGACGGGTTTTCCGGTGCCACCGCTTTAGGTGCTGCCGTTACTACCGGTGATATCGACAAATACTCGTTCATCGATAGTTTCCTGGGTTTCATTCCCGGTTCTATTGGTGAAACCTCAACGTTGGCAATACTCATTGGTGCTGCTATCCTTATTTATACAGGTGTTGGTAGCTGGCGCATTATGCTCTCGGTCTTTGTGGGAGGTTTCCTGATGGCCTTAGGCTTTAATGCCATAGGTTCTACACCGCTGATGCAAATCCCCGCATGGCATCATCTGGTACTCGGCGGTTTCGCCTTTGGTGCCGTTTTCATGGCTACCGATCCCGTTTCGGCTACCCGAACCAATAAAGGGAAATACATTTATGGCTTTCTTATCGGTGTGTTAAGTATCATGATCAGGGTGTTCAACCCTGCTTATCCCGAAGGGGTGATGTTGGCCATCCTCCTGATGAACACTTTTGCACCACTGATTGACCATTTTATTGTTGAAAGCAACATCAGACGTCGTCTGAAAAGAGCAAGTATAACCGCATAACATTTGAAACAATGGACAGACAAGGAAATAAATATACTTTTCTCTATGCTTCAGTGATGGTAATAGTGGTGGCTACATTGCTGGCTTTTGTATCGGAAGCACTACGACCCATCCAGAAAAAAAATGAAGAAGAGTCTAAAATGGCTGATATTCTCAGATCGGTAAACATCCAAACCACAACAGCCGATGTGGCCGAAAAATATCAGAAATATATAGGTGACAATGTTTTTATCGTTTCGTACGACGGTCAACGACAAGAAGCCGATGCTAAAACGGCTTTCGATGTAGACCTTAGTGTAGAAATCCGAAAACCACTGACCGAACGTCAATACCCGGTTTACGAATGCCACCTCGACAACGGCGATGTCAAATACATCCTGCCCGTCAGAGGTACCGGTCTCTGGGGACCCATTTGGGGGTATATTGCCCTTAATGCCGATAAAAACACCATTTTCGGTACAACCTTTTCTCACAAAGGTGAAACACCCGGATTGGGTGCCGAAATTGCTACCGAAGCGTTTCAGCAACAGTTCAAAGGAAAAACCATTTTCGATGAAAGCGGAAATCTGGTTTCTGTGGCTGTGGTCAAAGGGGGAGCACCCGATGAGGCACCACACCAGGTCGATGCTATCTCGGGAGGTACCATTACCAGCCGTGGTGTGGAAAACATGCTGAAAGATTATTTTAAAGGTTACGAAGCATTTTTAAAAAAATAAAACAGGAGAACTATGAGTAGTGAAAAAGAACCTTTGTTCTCATCGAAGAACCTTAAATTGTTAACCAATCCGCTGGGAAGCCAAAACCCCATTACCGTTCAGGTGTTGGGAATCTGTTCGGCTCTGGCGGTCACAGCCAAACTGGAACCGGCTATCGTCATGTCGCTTTCAGTGATCTTTGTCCTGATCTTTTCAAACCTTATTATATCTCTGTTACGAAATACCATCCCGTCGCGTATTCGTATCATTGTTCAGCTGACCATTGTTGCTTCATTGGTTATATTAGTCGACCAGGTACTGAAAGCTTTTGCCTATGAAGTAAGCAAACAGTTATCGGTTTTCGTGGGATTGATAATTACCAACTGTATCATCATGGGTAGGCTCGAAGCTTTTGCATTGGGCAACAAACCCTGGCCTTCGGTTCTCGATGGTTTAGGTAACGGTGCCGGCTATGGACTTATTCTGGTGATTGTTGCTTTCTTCCGCGAATTACTGGGAACAGGTAATCTTACCCTCCCCGGCATTGGTGAAATACAGATTATTCCCGATGCGCTCTATAACGCCGGATATGTTAATAACGGATTAATGATCCTGCCGCCAATGGCATTGATAACGGTAGGTATTATCATCTGGGTGCAAAGAAGTCGAAATAAGGATTTAATTGATGCCAGTTAACCTGCTTAAGACCTCTATCCCATAGGATAATATATCGTTAAAAAAATAGTAAAATCATGTATAATTAATAAGAGCAATGGAAAATCTGCTAAATATATTTGTAAAGTCCATTTTCATAGAGAACATGATTTTTGCCTACTTCTTAGGCATGTGTTCCTATCTGGCAGTATCCAAAACCGTGAAGACCTCATTTGGTCTTGGTATTGCCGTTGTATTTGTATTAAGCATCACCGTACCCGTCAACTACCTGTTAGAGAATTACATCTTGAAAGAAGGAGCGTTGAGCTGGCTGGGCGAAGGGTTTGAAGATATCAACCTCAGCTTCTTAAGCTTTATCATGTTTATTGCCGTCATCGCCTCTATGGTGCAGCTGGTGGAAATGATTGTTGAAAAGTTTGCGCCGGCCCTTTATACTTCATTGGGAATTTTCCTCCCATTGATAGCCGTTAACTGCGCCATCCTTGGTGGATCACTCTTCATGCAAGAGCGGGCTTATGCCAACATTGGCGAAGCTGCCGTCTTTGGATTCGGTTCGGGTGTAGGCTGGCTTTTGGCCATCGTTGGTATTGCCGCCATACGTGAAAAAATCAGGTATTCCGATGTACCGGCTCCGTTGCGCGGCCTCGGCATTACCTTCATCATTACCGGATTGATGGGTATAGCATTTATGAGTTTCATGGGTATTCAACTTTAAAAAAAGAGCACTCTAAAATGAATATATTAGTTATTTCCACACAAGTAATCGTAACCAGTGCTGTTGTCTTTCTGACGGTGATCATATTGTTGGTTTCGATTCTTCTGTTTGCCAAGAAAAAACTTACCCCGCAGGGGAAAGTAACCATCGACATTAACAATGGAGAAAAGACGCTGGAAGTAGATAGTGGACAAACCTTGCTTACTGCTTTAGGTAATAATAAAATTTTCTTGCCCTCAGCCTGCGGCGGTGGGGGTACATGCGCCATGTGTCGTTGTCAGGTCCACGAAGGGGCCGGCTCTATACTGCCTACCGAAACAGGACACTTTACCCGCAAAGAACAGATGCAGGACTGGCGCCTGGCCTGTCAGGTTAAGGTGAGAGACAACATTAAAATGGAAATCCCGCAGGAAATACTGGGTATCAAGAAATGGGAATGTACTGTTCTCTCCAATAAAAATGTGGCAACCTTTATTAAAGAGTTTGTGGTACAGCTCCCCGAAAACGAAACGCTCGATTTCAAATCGGGAGGTTATATCCAGATTGATGTTCCTAAAATCGATGTTGATTTCAAAGATATCGAAGTGGAAGAAGAGTTCCGTGGCGACTGGGAAAAATACAAAATGTTTGACCTCAAGATGCATAATCCGGAACCCACTTTTAGGGCTTATTCTATGGCCAACCATCCCGCCGAGAATAACATCATCATGCTCAATGTGCGGATAGCTACCCCGCCCTTCGACCGCGTTAACGGTGGATTCCAAAAGGTTAACCCGGGTGTTTGCTCTTCTTATATCTTCTCCCGCAAACCCGGTGACAAGGTAACCATTTCCGGACCTTACGGCGAATTCTTCCTGAAAGACACCAACCGTGAAATGATGTTTATTGGCGGTGGTGCAGGTATGGCACCCATGCGCTCACACATATTCCACCTGTTCCATACCCTTAAAACCGACCGTAAGGTCTCTTTCTGGTATGGTGCACGCTCTAAAAGAGAAATCTTCTACTATGATGATTTCCACAACATCGAAAAGAATTTCGACAACTTTAAGTTCACCATTGCCCTTTCTGAACCACTGCCCGAAGATAACTGGGACGGACCCACAGGATTCATTCACTCGGTTATCTTCGAGGAGTACCTCAGCAAACATGAAGAACCCGAAGAAATAGAATATTATCTTTGCGGGCCGCCAATGATGATTGCTGCCGTTCAGAAAATGCTTTACGATTTAGGGGTTCCCGATGAAATGATTATGTTTGACGACTTTGGATCCTAAAACAGCACTGATAAACCCATGAACCTGCTTCATTTATTAAATGGTTCGTGGGTTTTTTTCTCGTCGCTTCATAGAAGCTTTAAGGCGCTTATTAAGCCAATCTTCCCCTATCCTGTCTCTTATTTTTGTCATACAGGATAGCTGATGCAGCCATTAATATTTCCATGAAGCGACATCTTTTTTAGCCTTTTGCGGCCTTTTAACCTGACTCATCAGGGCAATACAATCCAAAGGTCATAGACCCATTAAAACCTCTTAATTTCCTACAAAATGAAAAAGCATCCTTTTTCACTCACCCGGGTTATTGTTTCCTCCACCTTCATACTTTTGATGGTTGTATCATGTGCTCCAAAAGAAAAATGGATAAAAAACCAGGGAGCCGTATTCGGCACCTACTACCACCTGGTGTATGAAAGCCCCGGCGGTAAAGACCTGCAGGCAGCCGTCCTCCAGGCATTGGATTCTGTCAACCACGCCCTTTCAACCTATGATTCTGCATCTGTAATCTCCCGTTTTAATCAATCGGATAAGGGCATCGCTGTTACCAACCACCATTTTAAAACCGTGGTTGAAGCAGCTCAGGCCATTACCAAAGCCACCGATGGCGCTTTCGACATGACTGTTGCCCCACTGGTAAATGCCTGGGGATTTGGTTTCTCAAAAAAACAAACCATTACGCCCCACCTTCTCGATTCCTTAACCTCTTTGGTAGGAATGCAAAAGGTTCTGTTACGGGGCGACTCGCTGATTAAGCTAAAACCCGGTTTAATGATCGATGCATCGGCCATCGCAAAAGGATACGGTGTCGACATTGCCGCTAAAGTTCTGGAAATAAATGGATGTGCCAATTATCTGGTGGAAATTGGAGGTGAGGTTTATTCTAAAGGCCACAATCCTCAAAGCAAGCCTTGGAGAGTAGGTATCGACAAGCCCATTGACGACCCGGCAGCCTCAAACCGCCAAATTCAAACCGTCGTCAATCTTTCCGGAAAAGCCTTGGCTACTAGTGGTAATTACCGGCAGTTCTATATCGACGAAAATACAGGTATCAAATATGCCCATACCATCGACCCGAGAACCGGTAATCCGGTTAATCATTCTCTCCTGAGTGCATCGGTCATCGCCAACGACTGCATGACGGCCGACGCCTATGCCACCGCTTGTATGGTCATGGGATTGGAAAAAAGCATGGAACTATTTTCTCAACACCCCGAATTGGAAGGTTATTTTATCTATGACACTCCCCAAGGTATGAAAACCATCCACACGCCGGGATTTGAAAAATACCTGGCAGATAATTAATCCGGCACCAACCGATGAATATGATTTGTGGCGAAAAGGGCTTCCGGCAATAAATGTTTTTATTTGCTTTCTAATTCACAACTTTCAACGCCGGAAGCACAACTGCAGGAACCACCGCTACAGGTGGTCAAAGTTGCATCTTTCTTAAAAAAACTTTTGATGGCCAGACCAGCTACTGCCAATCCTACCAACACTATACTTATTACTAGCATTATTAATATGGTACTCATAACCATCCTCCTCTTTCCTTTTTTAATGATTAATAGCTACCTGGTTACTATACAACAAAGGTAATCATTTTTTATTCCGGACACAAATGTCTCTTTTAGGATTAATGAGATTGAGGGGATTGATGAGATTGGGAAGCCTGGCCCCTGCCTCACCCTTACCTTGTCGTTAATGCATTACCCCGGAAAATTTTCCTCTGATCTACCTAATCTCCTTTAACAAATGACGGCGGTCCTTCTGCTCCATCTTATCAACGGTGGAGGCACAGTATATGCCACGACGAGCCATCTCCTTATTCCCTCCGATATGTGTATGCGGAAACTTCCCGTTCTTTTTTAATAGTATGCGTACCGCAAAAAGAATAAAAATAACACCAAGCAAGATCACGCTTAGCAGCACTAAAAGAAAAATTTTCGAAACCATCTGCAATCACTTATTTTAATGACAAAGCTACAAAAAAAGATAGGGATTAAACATTTTTCACCCAAATACTGTTTGAGTAATAACTCGAAAACGCAACAAAGACCCATTAACATTGTTTTTAAATTGCCATAAACCGAATAAAAAGGTTGTTTCGCAACAAACAGCTGTTACACCTTTACGGAATAGACCCAAAACGTCCGAAATAACACTTCGGAATCAGCATTTGGAAGAAAAATAAGTAGAAGCTCAATCCAAAATGTTTGCCTTAAAAAGAACACATATAGCGATATAAGCAAAAGAGACAAATTAACCCTTAGCCCTTAGTTGTAGACACATTCACACCCATGCAATGCTTACAGAGGCCTGCGAAAACTAAGCGCTAAGAACGAAACACCAGGCACCAAAAATTTAGAATTGGCACTTACTTCCTTGTTAATAAACCAAATGCTGTTTTGGCCTGCCAAAAAGGGAGCAGTATCCGTGTTAAAACCATTAAATTATCGAATCAAACAATTACCTTTGCCATGTTGGATTGCTTATGGAGAGCCAAACCAACACAACAAAAAAGAAATGATCACAACAAAATCAAAGGAAAGAAAACCGATCAAACATCCTGCCCACAACAACCAAGAAAACAAAGCTCTTAAGTTTGAAGAGTTCAGGCAGGAAGTGCTTAACGACTACAAACTGGCTTTTCTCAGTCGACAAATGAGCTTCATCGCTCGACGGGAAGTACTTACCGGAAAAGCCAAATTTGGCATCTTTGGTGATGGCAAAGAAATTGCTCAAATAGCCATGGCCAAACAATTCAGAAAAGGAGATTGGCGATCGGGCTACTACCGCGATCAAACCTTTATGTTGGCCACAGGCATGACTACCCCTAAAAAGTTCTTTGCCATGCTCTATGGCGAAACCCGGACACACCTTAACCCCGATAATGGCGGGCGTTCCATGAACAATCACTTTGGCACCAGACTGATTGATGATAACGGTAACTGGCTCCCACAAACAACCATGGGCAATACCGCTTCAGACATCAGTCCTACCGCCGGACAAATGCCTCGGCTGGTGGGGTTGGCGCTGGCTTCTAAGCTTTACCGCCAACAACCGGAGCTGAGTCATCTTACGCAATTCTCTAACAATGGCAACGAGGTGGCTTTTGGTACCATTGGTGATTCCAGCACCTCCGAAGGCTTATTTTTTGAAACCATGAATGCTGCCGCCGTTCTGCAAATTCCCATGGCCGTATCGGTATGGGATGACGGATTTGGCATATCGGTACCGGTGGACCTTCAAACCGTTAAGGCCAGTATCTCTAAAGCACTTCGAGGCTTTGAAAAACAAAAAAAAGACAAAAACGGCATCCTCATATTCGAAGGATATGGATGGGATTATGCCGGCCTCTGTCAAATGTATGAAGAAGGTATCAGCCAATGTCGTCAAAATCATGTGCCCGTATTGTTCCATGTTAAAGAATTGACTCAACCCACGGGTCACTCTACTTCCGGCTCGCATGAGCGATATAAATCCAAAGAGCGGCTGGAATGGGAAAAAGAAAACGACTGCATCGTTAAAATGCGCCAATGGCTGCTGGAAACTAACCTGGCCGATGACCAAACCCTCAACACGCTCGAAAAAGAGGCTACCACCGAAGCTCATTCTGCTCAAAAGGAAGCTTTCAAGGAATACATGGCCCCCATGCGTCAGGAACGACGACAACTGGTAGAACTGGTTCAAAACAAAAAATGCGACTGCGGAACCAAAGGCGAACAAGAAATAAAGGCTATCATTGATAACCTGAATAAAGCTGTAACCCTCAACCGAAAAGAAATTCTCAGTGCCGCCAGGAAAATACTTCGGCACTCCTGTGCTTCGTGCAGCTCACAAGATCCTTTCAAAGACCGGCTCAAACAATGGGTTGCCGACTATTTCCGAATGGGGAAAGAAAAATATAACCAATACCTGTACGATGAGTCAGACCATTCGCCCCTAAAGGTAGAACCGGTACCGCCCCGGTATGCCGACGATGCGCCAATGGTTCCCGGAAGAGAAATTATCCGCGACAATTTTGATGCCCTGTTTGCCAAAAACCCGCGAATCCTGACGCTGGGCGAAGATACCGGTAAGCTGGGCGACGTTAACCGAACCCTCGAAGGCCTCCAAGAAAAATACGGACAGTGGCGGGTCCGCGACACAGGCATTCATGAAGCCACCATTATAGGGCAAGGTATCGGGCTGGCTTTGCGGGGACTTCGACCCATCGCCGAAATTCAATATTTCGACTACATTCTTTACGCACTTCATGTGATTAGCGATGATTTGGCCACAACCCATTACCGTACAAAAGGCGGACAAAAAGTGCCGCTCATCGTCCGTACACGTGGCCATCGCCTCGAAGGAATCTGGCACTCCGGCTCACCTCTGAGTATGGTCATTAACAGCATACGTGGTGTACATGTATGTGTGCCACGCGACATGACCCGTGCAGCAGGAATGTACAATACCATTCTTGAAGGCGACGACCCTGCACTGGTTATCGAACCTCTTAACGGATATCGTATTCGGGAAAAACAACCTGCCAATTTCGGTGAGTACAAAATTCCTTTAGGCGTACCCGAAGTTATCCGCGAAGGTAGCGATGTAACGCTCGTTACCTACGGATCGTGTGTCCGTATAGCCATAGAGGCCGTTGAGCAACTGGAAAAAGCAGGTATTTCCGTTGAGCTGATTGATGTTCAAACCCTACTGCCTTTTGACATTAGGGGAATAATTCTCAACTCACTGAAAAAAACCAACCGTATCGTATTCTTCGATGAAGATGTTCCCGGTGGTGCCACAGCTTTTATGATGCAAAAGGTCATAGAAGAACAAGGAGGATTTTATCACCTGGCCAACAGACCGGTGACCATCACCGCCAAAGACCACCGGCCCGCTTACGGTACTGATGGAGACTACTTCAGCAACCCCAATGCCGAAGATGTCTATGAAACCATCTACGACCTCATGGCCGAGGATTTCCCTCAAAAGTTCCTGCCAATATATTAAGAGAACCTTTCAAAACATATAAAATAAAAAACAGGGAATTTAGAGGACGGATATAAACATTAACAGGCCTCATTCCCGCCGAAGGGCGGGAATGAGGCCTTGTTTTTTACAGGGCTACGTTCACTAGCTAGGGAGTGAGACTTTCCCTCCCTTCGGAGTGAGACATTCCCTCCTCTCGGAGTGAGACTTTCCCTCCCCTCGGAGTGAGACTTTCCCTCCCTTCGGAGTGAGACATTCCCTCCCCTCGGAGTGAGACTTTCCCTCCCCCCGGAGTGAGACATTCCCTCCCCCCGGAGCGAGACTCTCCCTCCTCTCGGAGGGAAACTTTCCCTCCCTTGATAAGAAAATTTTTTGCACCCCGATAAGAAAAGTTCCGGAAAACAAGGACAAATAAAAAGGTTGCCCCGCTAACAAACGGGACAACCCATATATTTAAGCCCTCTTTATAGTCCGAAGTCAATTAAAACACTTAGTCATCAAGCATTATTCTGAACGGTGAGCACATATTCCAGCGTATAGGAACGTGGTTCCTTCAATAAAGTACTGGGAGAATACTGCGTAGTAATAGTCAGTTGATACTCACCTGATGGCAAATCGGCAGGAACAATGAAAGAAACCCGCGACGGTTCATTAACCAGAATGGAATTCATAGGAATAGTAACCACATCACCGGTTTGCACATTGGTGAGCGACAGTCCCACGCCTTCGCCATCGCCGACAATCTTAATACCACTACCAAAAACATTAGCACCTCCACCCGGAGTAAGAGATGTATTCTCCTCATTGGTAGAGACATTTACCACAGCATTAATTACCATGGCGGCAGGAGCCATACCTCTTACTTCTACTGCAATATCATTAACAAAAGCCCTTAATTCGGGTGAAGGATAAACAACAACGGAAAGAGAGTGCTTGGAAGAATCCCAACCGGCATTATCGCCAATAAAAACACCATTAACTTTTAGTCCGAAAGTACCCAGGCCGAAAGTAACGTTGGCACCATACCCTATCTGCTCCTTGGCGACATCCCTCATGATATCCATCGAGGTCAGCAAAATATTAGAGCTCAGGGGAGAGCCACGCTCTTCGGCGATTCTTGCCAGATCGGTTTCGTTGAGTCTCCTGGTAACAACGACTCTGCCAAACCGATCGTCTTTTCTCCCGGTAATTGCCAAGTCATACAACTCAACAATTACCCTGTTTTTAGAATCTGCCATAACTGAACTCTTTTAAAGGTTTAAAAAACTTAATTTTTAACCCAACAAAAAGAGCAAAAAACAATCAGCTTACACGTCACTTAGTACCAAAAGAACCCATTATTTCATAAGATAAAGATTGACTCCGGACCATTGTCGGAGAGCTTTAATTACGAGTCCTAATTTAATATTTTTACAAATATTTTTCAAAAAAAATACACAAAAAATTTTTAGTGCCAAATCGAGTCCTTAAGCACCCATTTCAGGAGTGAAAAGTTATTGACAAGACATCAGAATGAGCCAGTTATTACCCCTTCGGACTATTGTATTTAAACCATCACCCATTCATCCACATACCTGCAGCCAAAACATTTGAACAACAAATATTCAAAGAGATATGAATACCTGACATTTTTCATAACAAAAAGTCATACAATTCAATAGATTTGTATGAGATGGTAAAGTAATGTTGAGGCAGAAGTGCCCCGGGAGAAGAAGTTTTTAGTGGTTAGTGATTAGTCATTAGTGGTTAGTGATTAGTCATTAGTCAATAGTCATTAGTGCCGGTTACACAAAGAACTAATGACTAACTTTAAGAACCAATAATTCAATTAAATAAGTAAATTAAATACAAATAAAACGAGCATGACTAAAAAGATTTGTCACAAAAGAACATGTATAAAATGATATAGGCAGAAGTGCACAGGCAGAAGGCAGAAGTGAGATTTATCGATTTTATGATTGCGGGTTGGGAAATTTCCCCTTTAGGGGATTAAGGGGTGAGGGATGGCCATAATGGACTTTAAACTAATTATATAAGTAAATTATATACGAATGAAACGAGCATGGCGGCTTTTGCCACAAAAGAGCATGTATAAAATGATATAGGCAGAAGTGCACAGGCAGAAGGCAGAAGTGAGATTTATCGATTTTATGATTGCGGGTTGGGAAATTTCCCCTTTAG
>NZ_FONA01000038.1 GCF_900112795.1 Thermophagus xiamenensis | reverse complement strand
AAAGAATCAACCTGTGCATTTTGAAGACCGAATGAGTTAAGGCCAATAAATTTCAGGCTGGTGTCGTATTCTGTTTTTTGAGTCTTTTCAAGGGCTTTGTATTTGCTTACCCAGTATTGCATTTTCGAGAGTGTTACTCCAATTTGTTTAGCGTAACTTCCTATTGTCTGACCACTTTCCTGCTGTAGAACCACATGCTCAAGCATGCTACGGTTCAAAAATTTTCTGTGTATCATGATTTTTTTGTGACAAAGCTAATAACCACTTTCATGACTGGAAAGATGGGGTTGGGGTGGATACCTTTTATCACTGTTATTAAATCCTATTACATAATGCGGCTTAAATTTACATTCCCACTTATATTTATAAAAACCTCCTAATGCTATCTTTTATCCTTTGAAAAAAAATATAGTTTCAATTTTAACAGGTTATTTTTATAGATTAAATAATACAGAATAATACTAAAAATTAAAATAAGAAAAAACAGGACATAATCATAGTTGTTTTTTTCTTTTAATAAGAATAGTGCTGTGAAGCCAGCTAACACTGGCAGAAAGTAGCTTAACATTTTATGCCTAAGTCTTCTTTTTAACACTGAAAAACTTTGTTCATTGAGATCATTTTTATCTATAAAGAATCCTGTTTTCAATGATTCCTCCATAGTTTCTGTTGATTTTTTTTGAGTATCCTTCATCATGAAAATTATAACCAAATAAATGATATCAATTCCTGTCTTACTTCTTTACCGGGTTAGCTACATACTCAATCATCTCCTTACCCACTTTTCTTTGACTAATACATATCTATGATTTCCATTTTTCATTGGAATTTTAATTTCTCCTTCAAATGTTAATGTGTCATTTTTAATCTCATACGCATAAATGACTGATGTTGATGAATCCAATATTTCTTTAAAACGGGTATTATCAATTGTCTCAAACTTTCCTTTAATATCTATATTTTCATGGGCATTCTCACTATTAGAGATATAAAACGTCCCATCTGAATTAAAAACTTTAGTTCTATATTCTTCATTAACAAAATTTGGTTTGCCATTGGAAAAACCTTCAACAAACGACCACTCACCAACTAATGGGCTTGTTTCATGAGTGTAATTGCAAGAAACTAAAACAAACACAGTAATAGATATAATAAAACATGTTTTCATTCCTGACAGTATTTTTTACCTAAATTAAAAATTTTATCATAGGGGCATATCACAATAAGGCTCTAATATTACATGACAACTGAACAAATCAGATTATGATAGTTTTGGAAAAACTTATTAAAACTTAATGAATTGTTGTAAATACTTAGTGATTCATTGCCTAAGCTTCTCCTAGTATCAGAAGAGTCAATCAATTTATTCAGTTTATGGATAAACTCTTCTATTACATGACTGTCTGAATAATTATGAGGTTTGTATCTAACCAGAAATTCTGAATACAATCCAGTATCAAGAATTTCCGATTGGCCGGCGTTAGCTAATGATATAATAGGTAATCCAAATCTTAACATTTCAATACAGACAAAACTACATTCTTCATCTTTTGAGGTTATAATTCCTATATCTGCTATTTGATAAACATTCATTATTTCTTCACTACTTAAATATCCGAATAAATGAATATTTTTTAATGACATTTCAGGAGGTACATAATCTCCATTCCCTATTATTACAAGATGTATTTGTTTATGTAAAGGTTCTAATTTTTCAAAAATACTAAAAAGTAAATCAATCCCTTTTTCAATATCTAATCTTCCAACATATAGTAATAAAAAATCATCTTGGCTAAATCCATATTTTACTTTCAGGCTTTCTTTTGAAAGCCGATTTTCATTTAAATGGTTTGGGATACTATTTTTAATAATAAGAGATTTTTTTTGATCTAAAGAATAAAATTTTTCATATTCATTTTTTGTTTTATCTGTTAAGAATATATTTACATCTGTCATTTTTAGTATTGAACATTCGGCAATTGTAAATTTTTGAAAAAAGACATCATCTACATTTTTGCGTTTAAAATAATTGATTCTATTTTTATGGATTGTGTATATTACTTTTAAATTTTCAATTATATTTTTTAAATAAAAGGCAAGAGGTTGCATATAAGGATCATTAATGTGAAGTACAGCATTATTTGACTTTACGTTCTCTACTACTTTTTCAACAACCAAAGGCACTATTTTCTTTATATCATTAATACTGTGAATAGAGTATAACTTATGTATATCAATTATAACTATCTTTTTAACCTTCCTAAGCTTTTCTAATTCTTTTTCATCAATGCTGGTATTTATAATAATTATTTTATCAACCTTATCTGAAGGTATTAAAACCTCATTAATCAATAAAAATAGATATTTTTTTATCCCATACTTAAATGCTTCATTTGATTGATAAAACGTAATGTAATTCACCATATTTAATATTTGTTACACACAAGGGCTTGATAGTTACCCTTGTGTGCAATTATTTTTTAATAATATTTTGCAAAATTATTTGGAGAAGTCCCTCCACCTTGACTTATCCCATAACTGGCGCCAGCAACTAATTGGCCGGCAAGAACGCCACCTGGTACTAAAGATAGTGCCATTCCAACCCAAAACAACACATCTTCAATACCACCATCAATTTCCTTCATTTCCATTGTACACAATTCCGGTACATCTAAATTATCCAAGTTTTCCATGGTTTTAAAATTTTAATTCCTCAACCTTTTCCGGGCGTTGACCACCTCCCAATCTCAGAAACATTCTGTTAGCCGGCATGTTGAATGTTTCTAATCATATTGCTAAAATAGTCCTGCTCCGTGCACAAAAAAAGCACGGAAAAATTAAAATTCAGATAAAACTGGCGGCATTTGTTTTTGCCACATTTGAAAATATTTCCCATGTTTTTTATATAAATCAAAGTGGGTTCCCTCCTCGATCAGCCGGCCGTTTCCCAGCACCACAATTTTGTCTGCTTCCATGACTGTACTTAATCTGTGAGCAATAACAATGATGGTTTTGCCTTCCGATTTCAATTGATCGATGGCCTTTTGTACATAACTTTCCGATTCGGGATCAAGGGAAGAGGTTGCCTCATCAAGCAAAAGGATTTCAGGATTCTTGTAAAGTGCTCTGGCTATCGCCAGGCGCTGCTTTTGTCCGCCGGAGACTGAAGCCCCGTTTTCTCCCAAATAAGTTTCAAAACCTGCCGGAAGTTTTTCAATAAAATCCAAGATTCCCAGTTGCCTGCATATTGTCAGAATCCGCTCCATGTCGGGATGAAATTCGCCCACCGCAATATTTTCGATAACATTTCCTGCAAACAAGTCCAGCTTTTGAGGCACACTGGCAACCAACCTTCGCAAACTCTGGTTGGTAAAGTAATTAATGTTGTGGTCTCCAATGTATATACTTCCGTCAGTTAAGGGATAGAGTTTTTGCAATAAGGAAGCCAGAGTAGTTTTCCCGGAGCCACTCTCACCTATGATAGCTGTAAGTTTTCCTTTGGGGATAAGCAAGCTAAAATTATCAAAAACATCCACACGTGTGCCATAGCTAAATTTTATATTTGCAAAACGTATATCGCCGATTAAATCCTCCCGAAGTTCAATTTTATCATCATCAGCCTCTCTTTCCAGATCCATTATTTCAAAAAGACGATCAGAAGCGATAAGTGCATTCTGAATGGTCTTGTTCACCCCAACCAATTGGGCTGCCGGGGAAGTAAAATAGCCCAAAATGGCATAAAAAGAGAGTAATTCTCCAGGAGTAATAGATTGATCGATGACAAAATATGAACCTGTCCACAACAAAATAATAATGAATGCCCGATTTAAAAATTCAGAAGAATTCCCGGCAAAAACCGAATTGATCCCCGATTTGTAAACCGTTTTTAGGAGTGTAATAAAACGGGTTTCTGTTTTGATATTGGCAAAATCTTCCAGACCAAATTGTTTTATGGTTTTCACGGAGTTAAGGGACTCCACCAACTGACTTTCAAGGTCAGCAGCATTTTCCATCAGCTTACGTTCACGCTTTCTGTTTAAATAATTCACCAGATAATAAACCACAGAATACAGTGGAATTACAAGGGCCATTATCAGTGCCAGCTTCCAACTGTAGATAAACATGAGAGAAAATGAAAAAATAACAATGAATACATTCACTATCAATGAAACAGCAGTATCGTTAATGAAGACCCGAATTTTTACCGCGTCATTAATGCGGGAAATTATTTCCCCCACACGCATGGTATCAAAAAAACGCTGGGGTAACTTTAAAAGATGCTTGTAATACCCAAGTATAAGCTGAGCATCAATTTTCTGTCCGGTCCGGAGCATTAAAACACTTTTAGATGCTCCGATAAAAATCTGGAAGATCAGCAGCACCACCATACCAATGCTCAACACATTCAGCAAATTGGTATTGCCATAAACTAAAACATTATCTGTAATTTTCTGAATATAGACCGAGGTGGACAATCCTAATATTGTATAAATAACAGCTCCCAATAGTGCCTGAATCAAAATACTCTTATGAGGTTTAAGTAAAAAAACAAACCTCCTGAGATTGGAAACTTTTTCATTGGCCTGAGTAAAATCCTCCCCGGGTACCATCAATAATAACACGCCTGTCCATATTTCGGCAAATTCAGAAACAGTAATTTTATGCATCTGTCCATCACCCGGATCCATATATTCAACACGGTCATCCTTAACCTTATAGATAACCACATAATGATGCAAAACTCTATTTACCACCACATGAGCAATGGCGGGCAAAGGAATTTTCGGAAGAGCATCCACGCCTCCTTTGACCCCTTTGGCTGTGAATCCCATCTTTTCGGAGGCTTTCAGGAGCCCCAACATATTAGTTCCTTTTTTATCTGTCTCGGCCATTTGCCGAATACGCGAAACCGGAAGCTTCAATTTATAATGAGCCGCTACAGATGCGAGGCAGGCGGCCCCACAATCGGTAATATCTCTTTGTTTAATTTTTACTGACATTTCAAATAATTTTTGGGTTAAGCCAATCATCAACTTTATCAAAAAGCAGCTGAAATAAAGTGCGCCGCGTTATCACAAATCGTCCGGTCAGGGTCATTCCTTTTTTTAAAACCCCTTTATGACCTGTTTTCAACTGGAGATAGGTAGAGGACAATTCACAACGGACCTTAAAAACCGGCTGATTTTCAATAACAATAACATCTTCAGAAATTTTGGAGACTTTTCCTTCCAACAATCCCCATTGATTATAATTAAATGCATCAATTTGAAAACGCACCATTTGTCCGCTTCGTAAAAATCCAATATCGGATGAATTCACATAACACTCTGCAATTAAAGCTTCATCAGGTGATATCTCCGCGAGTTTCTGTCCGGGACTTACAAAACTTCCGGCTTGTACACCAACAACTCCCAGCAAAGAACCTGATGCAGGAGCAGTGATGACATATTGACTTCTCTCGTCCCGCAGTTGTTTAATGGAGGATCTAATATCTTCATTTTCCAATTGAAGGCGAGAAATCTCAGATTGCCAGTTATTCTTCATCTCCTGTTTAAATAGTTCTAATTGCGACTTTACAGTCTCCAAATTATTTTTGCTTTTCAAAAAATCTATCTCAGCAATTACCTTTTCCGAGTAAAGATATTTTTGTTGATCAAAATCTTCCTGCAACAATTCCAGTTTAATATCAAACTCCCTTATGCCCGCAGTATATTTATTCCATTCATTTTTATATTTTGGCGTTTTGAGCTGCTGAGGTTGATCCAGAGATAATCTTTTCAGATCTTCCAAAAAAAGAAGATTCGTTTCAAGCAGCTTCAAGGAATTTTCCAATTGGGCATCTAATCGGTCTGATTCAAGGATCACAAGAGTATCACCATATTGAATATGGCGTCCTTCTTCCAAAAAGGTTTTCGTCACTCGTCCATAGAAAACAGGAACGATGGACGCATTTTCACTTTTAGTACGAATAACACCACGACTTTGAGAAGTTACATCCACCGAAATAACAGGAAGTAATGCTATTCCTGTCAACACTAATACCAAAAGACTTAAATAAATCCAATGAAAAGATCTGTTATTTTTATGAAAATGAGCCTCAGAGGTATTCTCAATAATTTCGGGGGGGAAAAGTTGTTGTGACATGATTATTTTTGGGTTAGAATATTACAGATAAATAAAGTCCACCTCCGTGCTTTAAAGAGACATGGAGAAGGTTATATAATCTATCAAAATTTAAACGGCAGTTGCGAAGCCGATAAAACCAAAGGTGAAAGAGTTTGGAGCAAAAATACGGTATCCCCCCGTAATCTGGTTCGCCTGACTTCTCTCAATCTCTTCACAATCAAAATAAACCCGCAGTCTTTTATTGTTTCTATATTCGAAACTATGGCAAACACGTGAATAACTTACCTCAACACCATAACTTCTCAACTCATCGAGATAATTATACAACTGCCGACGGCTAATACCAACCTGATCTGCAAATTCATCAGGAGTCCCGGTTCTTCGTGTCCGGATAAGCTTGTCAATCTTTTCGAGACGCTCAATATGCTTTATTAAATTCATAGGAATAAGGGTTAAAATGTTAAGCTAAAGGGGAATCAAAAGATCTTTTTGAAAAAGAAGAAATGGATATTAAAAAAATCCCGCAAGGAAGTAATACTTTTGCATGATTTAAGGATTTTTAATTATATATCGAAAGTAAATATAAAAATAAAATAAAAAAATTACAAGATGAGAAAAGAAAAAGATGATCCAGAGTTTTATCTATCACCCTGCTTCCACCTTCTTTAATACTATAAAATAAGAACCAAATCCCCTCTGTAAAAACACCAAAAGTGCAAATAGTCCTGCTTCCATAATATATTCATTCAAAATTTCAAATTCAGCTCCAACCTCTCAAAAAAGGCATAACCAATAAAGACAATCAGAGCAATTCCACTGCCTAACAAAGCGCCATAATAGCCGGCATTCAAAATTGATAGTTTCTCTTTTTCAGTCAATTTCTTTTTATTCTTACATATTACACTGATTATTAAACGTTTTATGCTTTGGACTTATAATTTCAAGACGCTTCAAAAAACTACCGGAGGAAATAGACAATAGCCACTATTGTTCCTGCCCCCCAAAGAATCCCCTATCAAGAAAACAACTATTTTAAATCTTCAAAGGAAAGACCTTTCAAAATCATCATCAACTCTTCCCGGGTAATAAGTCGTGATGGTACCGGTTTATCCCCCCGGTCAACAGAGTATCTGCCTCGTTCCAGGCGTTTGTAAAACATGGCAAAACCATCACCGTCCCAATACAAGAGTTTGATA
>NZ_FONA01000016.1 GCF_900112795.1 Thermophagus xiamenensis | reverse complement strand
TCATTATCCTGCCTTTCCTCAATTTAATTCACTATGCTACAAATATAGTGATAATTGAGCCCTTCTTTTATGTGGCAAACATACGAGTCATTAGTTAATCAATACTAATCACTAATGACTGTTGACTATTGACTATTGACTAATCACTAACGACTATTGACTTCTTCTCCCTTCTGCCTGTGCGCTTCTGCCTTTGTCTTTTATACATGTTCTTATTGTGGAAAAGCTTCTTGCCATGCGCTCGTTTCCCATTTTAATTTATACCAAAGCAGCAGTCCCCCAAAAATATATTTGAGGGACTGCTGCTTTGATCAGAAAAATAACTCTGATAATTTAAAAAGCATTTCTTATTTTCTCAGCGATGGCTTCCATTTCTTCGTCGGAAAGTTTCACCCTGGGCTTAGAAAAGCTTACATCAGCTTCATCATTAATAGGAATCAAATGAATATGTGCATGAGGAACTTCCAGACCCAGCACTACAACGCCAACACGTTTACATGAGATAACCTTTTCAATGGCTTTAGCCACTCTCTTGGAAAACTTAATCATTTCCGCAAGGTTATCATCATCTATATCAAACAAATAATCAATTTCCTGTTTAGGAATTACCAGGGTGTGACCTTCACGTAATGGATTAATATCCAAAAACGCAAAGAAATTATCGTTTTCTGCAACTTTATAACAGGGAATTTCCCCTTTAACTATTTTAGAAAAAATGGTAGCCATAGCTTAAACCTCTAAAAATATTCTATAACGCAATACAATTAAAAATCCTTATGACTTTAATGACCTCTAAAATTACAACGAAATATCAATAATTTCAAAAGGTACAACACCGGAAGGCACTTTAATCTCTACCTTATCACCAACTTTTTTACCCATCAAACCCTGAGCGATAGGCGTAGAGACAGCAATTTTTCCGGCTTTAAGGTCAGCTTCCGAATCAGAAACCAAAGTATAGGTCATAACAGCATTATTTTTCAGGTTTTTGATTTTTACCTTATTCATCATTTGTACCTTAGTGGTATCAATTTTCGATTCATCAATCACACGGCTGTTTGCAATTGTCTCTTTAAGTTTGGCAATACGCATTTCGAGCAACCCCTGAGCTTCTTTAGCTGCATCATATTCGGCGTTTTCGGAAAGGTCACCTTTATCACGGGCTTCTGCAATTTGTTTTGAAATTTTTGGGCGCTCAACCGATTCTAAATGAGCAAGCTCTTCTCTCAATTTATTTAGCCCGCTCTGGGAAATGTAATTTACACTAGACATTTTTAATTCCTCCTATTTATTTTTGATTTTTAGTTTAGAGTATATAAAAGAAAAGAATCCCAAGACAAATAAATGTCCGGGACCCTTTGCTGCAAATTTAGCAAATGTTCTTTGGATAAAAAAAGATGAGTCCCGGCAAACTGAAATTCCTAATACTCGGGTCTTTTGAGAATTTCGGAATAAATGACGGCTTTCCTTAGATCAAAATTTTTTAAGGGATGTTCGTCAGAAAGCTCATCAAATTTAAGATTTTCCTCTTCCGACCTCAAAACAGTTTGCCGCTTCGATTTTTTATTTTTTCTTTGTCGCCGAATATCTTCCGGCGAGGTATTAGAAGTAAATACGTAATCTTCCTTTACAAAGGGATAATTTTCAATAGTATTGGGTGCACTTGATAAGGTAGCTTCTTCTTTTGGTGGTTTGGGATCCTCCTCTGGTTCTTCAATCAAATCCTCAAAAGGAGTAAAAATTTCCTCCATAGGATTAAATTCCTTCTCTTCAGGCATGTTACCTCCTGCGACTTTCTTTTTCCTGAGAGCCGAGAAGATAAAAATGGCCAGCATTATAATGATGTACAATATTTCTCCAAAAACATCGTCCATTATCCGACCTATCGTTTAATTTTAAAGTCCTAATTTAGCTCCTACAATTGATATAAGCAAAAAAAGAGGTAAAATTCGATTAAAAAACCATCCTCATGAACAGTCAATACTTACCAAAAAATTCATATATACAAAGATCATTACTTTTATCAATTATTACAAACATTATCTTTCTACTTTCGGGTTGCGGCGACAGCAACGACTTTCCGGAAAGACAATTTATCGGATATATTGACCTAACCGATCCAAATTATTCACAAAAGAGTATTTTTATAGTGCGAAGGGATAGTTACGGAAATTACCTTGGTATCAACGGCGTGGTTGTATATAAACAGGGAAATCAATACTATGCCTTTGATATAATGTGTCCATACGAAAAGAAGGAAACTTGCAGCGTAGAAATTGATTCGGATGAAGAAACTATTGTAACCTGTAAATGCTGTGGTTCCACATTTTTAGTGGCTTCACCGGATGGCGATTTAATAAGCGGACCTGCCCCTCATGGTCTGAAAAAATATAATACAAAGGTGGTTCAGAACACTTTGATTATAAATTCATCTTATTAACCCGTGGAAAATCAAAGAGCTGCCAGTAATTTCTACCAACAGCTCTTTCATTAGTATATAATTTATCTAATTCATTGGCTTGATGAAACTTAAAGTTAGTAATTAGTGATTAGTCGTAAGTCATTAGTTAATCAACACTAGTCACTAATGACAGTTGACTAATGACTAAAAACTTCTTCTGCCTTCTGCCTGTGCACTTCTGCCTTTGTCTTTTATACATGTTCTTTTGTGACAAAAGCCGCCATGCTCGTTTCATCTTTGCTAAAATAAAAACCTAGTATCTATAATGGTCAGGTTTAAAAGGACCATCCACACTAACGCCAATATAATCTGCCTGTTCGGGGGTTAACTTAGTTAATTTCACGCCCAATTTTTCCAGATGAAGTCGCGCCACTTCTTCATCAAGCCTCTTAGGAAGAGTATAAACCCCTACGTCATAATCATTTTTCCACAACTCCATTTGCGCCAAGGTTTGATTTGTAAAAGAGTTGCTCATAACAAAACTGGGATGACCGGTTGCATTCCCTAAATTGACAAGTCGTCCTCTGGACAACAAAATAATGCTATGCCCATCGCTAAAAGTAAACTTATCAACCTGTGGCTTTATGTTGGTTTCTTTAATTCCGGGCAGCAATGTTAATTTATCTACCTGAATTTCATTGTCAAAGTGACCAATATTACATACAATGGCCATATCTTTCATCGCGGCCATATGTTCTACCGTAATGACATCCCGATTTCCGGTAGCGGTAACAAAAATATCGGCTTCAGAAACAGCATCATCCAGTGTAGTAACTTCATACCCTTCCATTGCGGCCTGCAAAGCACAAATGGGGTCAATTTCAGTAACCAGAACGCGTGCACCAAAACCTCTCATACTTTGTGCACATCCTTTTCCCACATCACCATAACCACATACTACCACGGTTTTACCTGCAACCATCACATCGGTTGCCCTTTTTATCCCGTCAGCCAGACTCTCCCGACACCCATACAGGTTGTCAAACTTAGATTTGGTCACAGAATCGTTTACATTTATTGCAGGGAAAAGCAACTCTTTGCGATCCATCATCTGATAAAGCCGATGAACACCGGTAGTAGTCTCTTCACTGACTCCTTTCACACGCTTAACAACGTTATGCCAACGTTGCGGGTCTTTCTCGTAAATCTTTTTTAATCGAATCATCAACTCACGAAAATCTTCTCCTTCGTGACTATAATCCTGCTCAAGTAAGGAAGGATTTTTCTCAACCTCCACACCTTTATGTATCATTAAAGTAGCATCACCACCATCATCCACGATCAAATGAGGGCCCTGGCCATCACCAAAATCAAGAGCCCGTTCGGTGCACCACCAATAATCTTCCAAGGTCTCACCCTTCCAGGCAAAAACAGGCACCCCGGCTTTAGCTATGGCAGCAGCAGCATGATCCTGGGTAGAATATATATTACAACTGGCCCATCGAACTTCCGCCCCCAAAGCTGTTAAAGTTTCAATTAAAACGGCCGTTTGAACAGTCATATGCAACGACCCCATAATTTTGGCTCCTTTTAGAGGTGCTTCAGAACCATATTTTTCCCGCAGTGCCATAAGTCCCGGCATCTCCTTTTCTGCAATTTCAATCTCTTTGCGTCCAAAATCAGCCAGAGATATGTCTTTAACTTTATAATCCATATTTAATTTATCCTAATTGATTATCAATACTACGTAACTGCAAATCTACGAAATTGTTAAGAGAAATACCCAAAATAATTTCTATCAGGGGAATAACGAAAAATCAGCATATTAAAACAATCCTTTTTCCGGAATAGTTTTATAGGTAATTCCCCAAAATCACTCAATGGATCACACCTGCTTTCTTAAGGATTTCTTTCACTTCCACTTCATCCTTTTTTAATCTCTCTTTAAGGGCATTAATGTTTGGAAATTTTATTTCGGGCCGAGTTCTTTTTATAAACTCAACAGTTATTTCTTCGGCATATACTTCACGGGCAAAATCAAAAATATGTACTTCTAAAGATTTTTCTCCGGAAAGGCCATCAATAGTAGGGCGTCCTCCGATGTTAATCATTCCCCCATAATTTTTCCCAAGAAGATGCACTCTACAGGCATAAACACCATCATGAGGAATTAGTTTAATAGTGTCTCCAATTTCGATATTTGCCGTAGGGAAACCTAACTCCCGCCCCAATTTTCGTCCACGACCGATACGACCTTTAAGCCCATAAAAGCGTCCCAACAATTTAGAGGCCTCCCAAACATCACCATCGCCAATCATCTTCCGTATAATAGTAGAACTGGGTTTAACGCCATCAATTACCGCAGGGCCAAAAAAGTCAAAACTAAAGTGAAGTTCTTCAGACAAAGTACGTAGTTGAGATTTATCAATGCCACCATGTCCAAAACGATGATTATAGCCTACAATGAGATGTCTCATCCCAATTTTATCCAGCAGATATTGACGAATGAAAGCCTCTGCCGGCAGCAACGAAAGCTCTTTGGTAAATGGCAATACAACAATCTTATCAATACCTGTCTCACTAAGTAATAATGTTTTTTCCTCAATAGTGCTTAACAACTTTAATTCTTTGGGGTCTTGTTCTAAAACCAGTCTGGGATGAGGCCAAAAAGTTAAAACAACAGAATCACCATTAAACTCGCGAGCCTTCTCAATCAAACGTGTTAACAGGGCTTTATGTCCTTGATGCACACCATCAAACATCCCCATCGCCACAACAGGATTATTGGCATAAAACCCTTTTAGATTAGATATTAGTTTTACCATTGTCCAGAAAACGGATTTTTCTAATTTTTGCAAAGGTATAAATGTTTAATTCATCTCAACAAGGAATCTTCTAGTTACGGTTACAATAATTAAGAAAAAGAGAAAATTATAAGAAATTTTGTTTTTCTATAAAACTATTTATATTTATATCCTGAAAATGATAGTTTTAAAAGCACATAACCAATATGGAACAGTATCTGCTAGAGTTAATAAAAAATAATAATCGCGTGATTATACCTGAATTCGGGGCATTTATCATATCACGTGATGCGGGGACTACCGTATTGTTCAATAACTTCCTAACCTTTAATGATGGCTTAGTAACCAACCATTTAAGCGAACGAGAAGGGATTGAACCGGAAGAAGCCACACAACGTGTTTCAGAATTTGTAAATAAAATCAAGAAGGAATTAGATGAAAAAGGTGAATATCATCTTGAAAACATAGGGCGTTTCATCAAAGACCAAAATGGGATTTTAAGATTTACTCAAGATCCCGGCATTACCAATCTAATTCTGGATACTGAAAATGAAACCAGCAATCCCTCTGAAGTTTCTGAATTGCTCGATATCGAGAATGAACCACACTCTAAAATTGAAGATCTAAGTAAAGATGAGCCATCGCATAAAACGGAATCAACAGATTCTTCGAAAAAAGGAGACAACTTACTTAGTTTGGAAGATTCTAAAGCTGCCACAACTTCTTCTCAAAGCGTTCGTTCTTCCAATATAATACCTCCACCTCCGAGAAAAGATTCTGCCGTAATAAACGATGAACCGGAGTCTAAAAATAATGGCCGTAATTGGTGGATTATTCTAGTCATTTTATTTATTATAGCCGCTTTTCTGTTTATTTACTTTAAATATTTTAGACACAGAAATGAAACTAAAGAAATAGAAGTACCGGTGACTTCTAATGTTGTTGACACTTTAAAGGCAGACAATGAAACAAGTGCAACTCCCGACAGCATCAGTTTAACTGCAGAAGAAGGGGTAACCCGGACGCAGATCGAAGAAAAAGAAGAGGAAAAGGTAGATTATACGGGGCCCCGACACCACATTATTGTAGGTAGCTTTAAAAATGCTAACAATGCAGAACAACTGGTTAAAAAGCTTAAACAAAAAGGATATATTAATGCCTATAAATTTGAACGAAACGGTTTATTTATGGTAAGTGCTGCTTCGTATCAGTCATTGATAGATGCTCGGAAAGCGCAGGAAATGTTTGTTGAGAAAGAAAGGTTGGAAAACTGGATACTTACTTTAAGACAGTAAAGTATAGATTTATTATTTCTTGTATAACGGGTGGTTTATTACGAATGAGCTACCCGTATTTTTTTACTATTATGGACTACCTTCAGTATGCTACATTATTTATTTTAATTATATATGGCTGGCTTATAATATACTTTTTATGGGGTTGGTGGCAATTAAAGCCCCTAAAAACACAACCACCGGATAATAAAGTTGTTTATATTTCAATTATAGTCCCCTATCGTGATGAAGCACATAATCTTAAATCCTTAATAAGGGGATTAGCGAACCAACGTTTTTCCGGTCAGTTTGAGGCAATTATGGTCGATGACGGTTCCAAAGACCATGGACCTAATTTGATAAAAAAATTAAAAGAGCAATATACCTGGCTCAAAATGTCACGCTCCGATGGCGTGGGGAAAAAAGCAGCTATCAGGCATGGCATAAAACATGCAAAAGGAGAATTGATTGTAACCACCGATGCTGATTGCATTATAGGAGAAAGTTGGCTCCAAACCATATGCGATTTTTACCAGCTCAACAACCCCGACATGATTGTAATGCCGGTTAAGCTGAAAGACGGCAGTAGTATCCTGGATATATTTCAGCAAATGGATTACCTTGCCATGCAAATAGTTACTGCAGGTGCCACTGGAATTGGAAAACCAATAATTTGCAGTGGTGCTAACCTTGCATTTACTAAAGAAGCTTATCTGAAAACATCTCCCTCAATGGCAGGCCAAGATTATTTATCAGGAGATGATGTTTTTCTTTTGCATGCATTCAAAAAGCACAACCAAAAAATTTCTTATTTAAAATCACAGAAAGTTATTGTGGAAGCTCAGCCGGCACCAACAACACAGAAATTTCTGGAACAAAGAATCAGATGGGGTGGGAAAAGCAAAGGATATAAAGATTTTTTCACATTAATAACGGTAGCTATTGTGTTTCTATCCAATTTTTCGATGGCCTTATTACCCATAACAACCATTTTGCAAAATACTAAATTAATGTACGTAATTGGCTTTTGGGTTTTTAAAATATCATTAGATGCTCTTTTATTAACCAATGGCAAAAAATTTTTCTCAATCAGGACACTCTCCTGCTGGTATATTCCTTTTTCATTCATATATCCTTATTACTTGGTTTTTACAGCATTGAGTGCCTTAATAAAAAAAGAACAATGGAAAAGAAGACAAGGAAAATAAAAAGTCCTTACTCTATGTAATCATCGATTTTTTGAACTCCTTAACAAAAGGAATACTTTAACTAAGAAAAACTGAATGGTTAATACAAAAATAATGGCTGCACCTCCCGGAATATTCAAAAAGTAAGCCACCAGAAGTCCTGTTAACGAGCCGGTAATACTCCATAAAATAGAACCCGCAACAATTCGCTTAAAATCATTAGTAAACAACAGCGCCGTATTTTGTGGAATGGTAAACAGACTTAAAACCAGGATAATGCCCATAACACGTATGCTTAGCACTATTGCCAATGCCATCAGAATAGCCATAATATTTCGTATTAAAGAGACGGGCAGACCTCGTGTTTTGGAGAACTCCGGATCAAATGCCGTATAAACAATCGGACGGTACAATAAAATAAACAAAAGGGCTGTCAACAAAACCACTGCAATAAGTATCCACAAATCGAAACGGTCCACTGATAATATACTGCCAAAAAGAAAACTCATTAGATTGGGGGTATATCCGGGGGTTAGAAATACGAAAATAATTCCCAATGCCATTCCTAAAGACCATAATATGGCAATAGCACTATCTTCTCTAATTTTACCTTTTGAAGAGATCCATTCAATACCCAAAGCCGTGGTAATAGCAAAAACTACTGCCCCCAAAAATGGATTAATGCCCAAAAAATAAGCTAAACCAATACCGCCAAATGAGGCATGGGTGATTCCCCCACTTATAAATACAATTTTTCTGCTCACAATATAGGTACCTATCATGGCAGATAACAAGCTGGTGAGCAATATGGTCCAAACGGCATTTTGGAAAAATCGATGGGCAAAAAGTTCTAATAAATTTTCCATGGTTAAGAATGTTGTTTGAGAACCCGGTGCGGAAGCTCACCGTGGGTAATTAAATCAATAGGACAATTATAAATGTGAAGGACTTCTTCTGTTAGTTCATTCGAAGGATGATAATGTAAAGTCCCATTTACACATGCAATAGTTTTAACAATAGAAGATATAGTTCCTATATCATGTGAAATAAGGACTATTGACATGCGTTTATTTAATCTTTCTAATATTTTATAAAGTTCAGCCTCAAAATTTCTATCAACAAAAGTGTTTGGCTCATCCAAAATGAGTAACTGAGGATTATTTACAATAGCTCTGGCCAGCAAAACTCGCTGTAACTGCCCACCCGAAAGTTGACCAATTGCCCGGTCTTCATATCCTTCAAGCCCCAATTCATCCAATAATTTCTCAGCTATTCCCTCTGTTTTGGTAAAAAGAGATTTCCACCAGTTGCGACGGGAAGATACTCCGGATAAAATGACCTCTTTAACGGTGATAGGAAACGAGCGATCGATTCTGGAAATTTGAGGTAAATACCCAATATTAATACGGCCGGAAGGAAACAATACCCTGCCTCTGTACGGCTTTAGAATACCAAGCAACACTTTAGACAATGTGGTTTTACCTCCTCCATTGGGTCCAATTACACCTATGAAATCAAGGGGATAAATATCCAGGTTGACATCCGTCAATACAGGTGTCCCGCCGTATCCAACGGAAACATTTTTAATGGAAGCAAGCGGTTGTTTTGAGTCCATCAGACGATATTATTTAAGGTGTTTTTCCAATAGGAATTTAAGATGAGATAAATTATCGGCCCAGGCATAATCCAACGGATTAATGGTAACCAACTCAGCATCCGTTGCTTCTTTAACGGTATAAGCATTCCGCTGATCAAACTCTTGCTGAATAAATATCAAACGAATATTATGACGGTTTGCCGCTTCAATTAATTCCTGAAGTTGGCGAGGTGATGGTTCTTTCCCGTCAATCTCAATAGACAACTGTTCCAAACCATAATCTCGGGCCAGGTAGGACAAAGCCGGATGATAAATAATAAATTTTCTGTATGTAAGATTTTGAGCCATTGTTTCAAAATCTTCGTCAAGATTTGATACTTGCTTAATAAGAGAGGAATAGTTGACTTTTATGTTTTCTCTGTATTCGGGAAAAGATTTCATTAAAAAATCCCTTAAAGCAGGCAAAAAGGATTTCACCGTTTTGGGAGACATCCATATATGCGGGTCAACACCTTTATGGTCATGTCCATCATGATGATGCTCATCTGAAATAAGTTCAATCTCTTTAGCAAGCAACAAAACACTCATATCAGGATTAAGGTCTTTCATTTTATTCATCCAGGCTTGTTCAAAACCCAAATACCCTATTCCCACATAAATTTTGGATGAAGATAATTTCACCAATTGCTTCGTGGTTGGAGCATATGTAGCCGGACTCGCGCCCATAGGGACCATAACATTTACAGGTACGTTTCCGGATGTAAGCTGATCAACAAAATACTTCAACGGCTCAATGGACACCGTAATGCTGTTTTGTTGTTTTTTCTTGCTCTGACATCCATAAAAAGAAATATATGTCAATGCAATAAAAAAGGGAAATAAAATAATTAAAGAATTTCTTTTCATCCGTATAAAGTTTATTTAAGTTATTGGTTGGATGGAACTCGAATGGCTTAAGATAGGAATATCTTTCTGTCAGGCTTATCTCACTTAAATCATTTAAACCTACCTAAAACAAACTGGGAGAAATCATAATGCAATTCGACTTTTGCATGCAAATGCTTTTTCCACACAAATTCATTGATAAGGTAAAATGTTAAATCTTAAGGCGCTTTATTTCGTCCACATTTACTACAAACCCCTTCAATCACCAATCTGGCCGAATAAAATTCAAAGCCACTTGGCAGTTGACTTTTGTCAATTTCAAGCTGAGGCATGCAAAATATCTTGTGACAATTCATACAATAAAAATGGGCATGATCACTTCTTTTAAATTTCCCCGCAAGCTTAAATTTTTGTGTGGTATCATCGATTACTATTTTATGTAAAATCCCCTTTTCTGTAAACAATTTCAAAGTCCGGTATAGGGTTACTCTATCGGTTTCTTGAGGAAGTCTTTCTTCCAATTCTTTTTGTGTCAAAGCTGTACCTTCCCCATCAAAAAGTTTTAATACTTGCTTTCGGAAAGCTGTTCCCGATAGGCCATACGCTCTTAGAAAGGCTGAAATATTATTATCCTTTGAAATCATATTACAAAAGTATAATTTTCCCCGAATCTTTGCAACTGTGTTGCATTTTTTATAGATAAATTTTATAATCATTCCCGAAATTCAATACAGCACACACCCATATCAATTTGAATTTCACAAATTTGGCCAACCTCAAAAGCTATATTACCCTCGGGATACAACAGAGATCCCGTCTCATCAAGAAATCGGAAACTAATTATTAGAAACATTCTAATTTCTTATGCGTATTAAACACGAATAAACAAGCAAAATCTTTATGGCGCAAATATTACTTTGTGAAGATGATAAATTAATAGCCCGAATTATCGGAAAGATACTTGATAACCAAAAGCACCAAATTAAAATTGTCAGTAACGGAACTGAAGCCATAGAAGAGCTAAAAAAGGATCACTATGATTTAGTTATAACGGATATGATAATGCCGGGTTTTTCGGGCCTGGATGTTGTGCGGTTTATCCGTCGTCAACTCAGATCTCGTTGTCCAATACTTCTAATGTCAGGCCTTTCAGACAAAGAATTTATCCGCAAAGCCAAAAAAGTTGGCACAACAGATTTTATATCCAAACCGGTTAATATTGATATCCTTAAACGAAAAGTTGCCCACCTTATTTCCTATTCAGAAGAAATCGAAATTTAACCACCACCCATCCTTTCCCTTGAATCATCCCCCCATTTTTATACAACCACAGAATTAACATTGCTTATCAACCCATTTAAAACCTTTCAATCCTTGCTATTCTTTTGGCTTAATTAATGGGTTTTGTTGCATCATCCACTAAATAGACAATAGATTTGTAGGAAATACCACTGTGCAATGAAAGACCAATTTCACAGGTTCTACTAGTACTATATCCCTCCTGAACATCATTAGGAAGTTGTTTTTTGAGGGGTTTCAGTGCTGATGCATTTAATTCAGGGTGGGTAAAACCACGATCTCCTGCCCATCCGCAACACCCCACCTCATCGGGTACAATCACTTCAGAAGCACACATTTTTGCCAGATGTAATAATTTTGTTTCCAATCCCATTTTCGTACTACTGCAGGTGGTATGGATAGCCACTTTTTTCTGCAGGGGTTCAAACTGTAACCTGTCAGGAAAATATTTTAAGATAAACTCCACCGGCTCGTACAAATCAAGTTTAGAAGAGAGCGTCTCCTTCATTCGCAGCAAGCAAGGGCTCATATCGCAATAAATGGGATATTTACCATCGTTAGAAGCCCTCAATAATGCCTCGTTAAGCTCTTTGGCCTTAGCTAATCCTTGCGTCTTAAAACCTTTACTGTCGAAAGCCATTCCGCAGCAAAGATTCATTAATCCCTCAGGGAATATAACCCTAAACCCTGCCTTTTCAAGTAATTGTTTGGTTTTCTGGACCACAGACATCTCTCTTTTATAATCGACCGATTTCCCCATGGTACGGTTGATACAGGTGGGGAAATATACAACCGTATCTTTAGCGAAAGCATCGCCAGGTTGATAAACTCGTCGGGCAGGGCCACCGTGAGGCATATATGGATTCCACAGAGGAATTCGTCGGCCGGAGACTTTATACAATAATCCGGAAACTCTTTTCATCATTGGAGTTCCTATCACTTTGTGAATAAAACCGACAACATCCAAAAAATAACGTAGTCCCCTTGTTACCTTATCCATGTGGGTTGCAATCGATGATGCTATCTTATTTCCCGCAGAAGAATTTGTTTCAAATCTAAGCTCTTTAATTAGCTTGCCGGTGTTAATATCGACGGGGCAGGCCAGTTCGCAAAGACCATCGGTAGCACAAGTGGCTTCACCATTATATTGATATCTTTTTTGAAGTTCTTTTAAACGAAGGTGATCTTTGTTTTCCAGCGCCAGGCGATGCATCTCACGATAAGTCACAATGCGCTGACGGGGAGTAAGCGTTAACCCGCGTGATGGACAGTTCACTTCGCAAAAACCACATTCAATACATTTATCAATCAAGTCATTGGCAACGGGTAAAGGTTTAAGATTTTTCAAATGAATTTTTGGGTCATCGTTCAATATGACACCAGGATTCAAAATATTTAAAGGATCAAACAGGGTCTTAATCTGTTTCATTATTTCATAAATCTCATCGCCCCACTCTTTCCGCACAAAAGGTGCCATGTTTCGTCCGGTACCGTGTTCAGCCTTAAGGCTGCCGTCATACCGGTCAACCACCAAATGAACCAGGTCATCCATAAAACGACGGTACTTTTCCAAACCCTTAGGGTCATTAAAATCGGGCATTATAACAAAATGAATATTCCCATCCAGCAAATGTCCCCAAATCACATAACCATCGTAATCATAATTTTCCAACAACACTTTCAGATCAACCAAAGCGTCACCCAACACTTCGGCACGAAAGGCAATATCTTCAATAATACAAGCAGTTCCTTTGGGCCGGGAAGCCGCAGCAGAGGTAAACAATCCTTTTCTGACCCGCCATATTCGGTTGTATTCCAGAGTATCGGTAGTAAACGAGACGGGATAAACCGTTTCAAAAGAACTAAGAGCTTCTTCAATGGCTTTAATCTGAACATTAAGGGTATTGTTGTCTTTTGCAGAGGTTTCAATCAGCAAAGCCACCACTTCCTCATCCAATGTTTTCAATACCGAAGGCATCCCCGGTTTATTTTCCACAGACCTCAAAGCGTTACGGTCCATCAACTCGGCGGCACTTACCTCACATTGTCGAAGAGGCATTATTGCATCACATGCAGATTTAATATTTCTAAAAAAGACCAATGCCGTCGCTTTCAAAGGGAAATCTTTCACAGTTCGAAAGGTAACCTCCGAGATAAATCCCAATGTTCCCTCCGATCCAACCATCAAGTGCTGTAAAATATCTATGGGGTCCTCAAAATCGATGAGGGCATTAACACCATAACCGCAGGTATTCTTTAATTCATATTTATGTTGAATTTTCGATTTTATTTTTTGTGAAGATTTAGCCAATCGTGACAGTTCTGTTAATCGTGCCAGCATTTGGGAATGTGTCGCTTTAAATTCCCTGCGCGATTCCGAATCACGGGTATCCAAAACAGTTCCATCGTACATTACAATACGCATACCCTCAATCGTATTATAGCTATTATAACGGATACCGTAGCTCGATCCGCTGGCATTATTGGAAACAATACCTCCAATACGTGCCGAGTTAATAGATGCAGGACTAGGCCCTAACTTTCGTCCGTAGACCGACAACCGGGCATTGGCCATAGCACCGGTTATCCCACTTTGAAATGTAGCCAGCTTTCCATCTTCCGATATCCTGTAGTCAGAAAAACCTTCGCCCGTCTCAATCAATACCGAATCGGAAATAGTTTGTCCGCTAAGACTTGTCCCGCCCGATTTAAAAGTAAGGGGGACACGGTGGCGTGAACATATTTCAAGCACCCCGGCCATTTCTTCTTCTGTTTCCACCTTCAATACCATCTGCGGTATCAATCGGTAAAATCCGGCATCTGTTCCTTTGGTGAGTGTATATAATGGATCGGTATATATACGGGATTTCGGTATTAACTTATTTATGTCTTTCTTAAATTCTTTTGTAATAGCATTTTCTGTATCCATAGTAAAAGCCTGGCTTTTATATTAATTTAAAAACCCATTAACAGGTTCAAAGTTATAATACTTCTGACATATTATACAAATATACTTTCTAAAATTTTACGCTTAACTTGTCCGAACAAATTTAAAAGAGCCTACATCCCCAAATTAAAAGAGCCACCCGTAAAAGGTAGCTCTTTAAAAACATGTATTACCATTCCAAGACCATGTTGTAAGCATCAGGAAGGCCTATTATCGCTATTTAGCCCACCACAGTTCGGTATCCTGCTGGTCGGGACCCTGACGGTCGATAGCTTCCTGAAGGTTTTCATTATTTCTGGAATAAGCATTCGAACCATATCTCATTCTTTCAGGATACTTACCGGCAATATTTCCGTAGCCAAAAATTTCAGGATCGTCGACGCCATCGGCGAGGTCTGAAGGAAATCCAAGGTCTCGCACAACAGCCCAGGCTTGAAAACCTTCTGTGTAATAAGCAAGCCATCGTTGAATGGCAATTTTTTCCAAATCATCAGAGCCGTCTAAATTGGCAATAGGTGAATTTGCCAGGAAATCAGCAATTTCTGAAGGATCCACGTCCCACAATAACATGGCATGACGAAGACCTTGCCGGTAAAGTTCATTGGCATCGCCTGAACCAATTCCTCTCACAATGGCTTCGGCTTGCAAGAAATAAGACTCGGCAGTGGTCATTACGATTTCCGGGGCAATGGGCTCATCTTCACCCTTGGCTTGAATAATATATTGTGCAGGTGTACTAAACAGGCTAAACCTTGCATAATTGGACATTTCAGATCTTAACCTGACTGGCTGTCCCACATAGTAAGTATTTTCAGCCATATTAATAAAGGATACTCCATTTTCATCAACCACTTCCTCATAAACAGCCCCGGCCCGGTCGAGGGCATCCAGAATAAAGTTTTTTCGTTTTTGATACATAGCTTCGTCATCACTCTCCGGCCAGGGGATTTCAATATTTTCACCACCTACGGCCGGCTGTGCATATTTCGACAGTCGGGGATCGCCATTGTCTTTCAAATAATTAATTAAAGGTTGACTTACTGTCCAGTTTCCTCCCCCAATAAAATTATACCAGATATCTCCATAGCAGGCACTATTCCATTGGCTGATAACGTTATCTTTTGGCAATAAAGCGTTGTCTTCTTCTGAAGAAAGTAACGGCGCTGACAAAGCCGCGGTAACAGCAGTTTGGGCAAATTGTGCATCTTCCGCCCCCAAGGCTCTTAAACCTGCCCTGAGTTTTAGCGTATTGGCCAATTTTTTCCACTGCTGCAGGTCGCCTCCATAAAAAAGATCATTCGCTCCCAGATCTTCTTCGCCATCACCGGTTCTTTCGGCATTACCTATCAATTCCATAGCCTGGTCAAGATCTTCAATAATCCCGGCATAAATATCGCGCTGGGAATCAAATTTAGGCAGTAACACATCAAGATTACCGGCCTCGGAATATGGCACATCGCCAAATACATCGGTAAAATACTGGTAATAGATGCTTTTTAAAATCAAAGCGGTGGCATAGGCCAAAGAGTTTTCCTTATCACCACCGGGTCCGGTAAGCTGAAGATAGGTAACAATATTTCCGGTATAACCTTCCAGCCAGTCCCAGGCTGCATCGGTATATCCTCCATTATAGGAATAGCCCAATTCATCTGACCACCATGAAGAAGAATGCCCAAAACAAAAATGGCCGGCATACCTGTCGGAATGAATAAGATGAGCACGCCAATAGGGATAACGATCGGGAGCCATCAATTTAACCTGGCTCTTTGTTATAAAATATCTTGCAGAAATATCTCCGGCATTGATGGCCGAAGGATTCTGGTTAATATCGCTGAAATCGTCGGTACAATTGACAAACATCAATATATCTTCCAGCATATAAGGACTGGTATCATTCCCCACCTGAGCCCAGCTCATACGAATCTTGGAAAAAGACATTATACCGCCGGATAAATCTAGCATTTCATTTAGCAGTACCGACCCACTCAAAGAAGGATATGAATAAGACCGATTACCTTTGGGCAATGTAGATGACCAGTCATTTCGTAATGAAGCATCCAGGTAAAACCAGTTATTATATCCCAGACTGGCTGTGCCGTACAATGAGTTTATCTTCTTTTTGCTCAATGGTGAATATCCATAATAAACATTACTGGCGATACTCACAGGAGGCCCTTCAGGTATTCTAAAGCTATCACCATTAATTCTCATACTTCGACCATCGGAATATATATGATTACCACCAAAAGTAGTGCTCAGATTTAAAGAGCTCGACAAATCTTTATTGAACAAAAACAAAAAATCTGCATTCGTTTCAGAATCCTGGTATTGATTATAGGAAAAACGACCAGTTCCAAAAAACCAATGACCATAGGCTTCAACATTCTCGATATTTTGCTTAATTAAATCTGTTCCTACGCGAACATGGGCGCTAAGCCAGTCGTTAAACTGATACTCAATTTTAAAGAAGCCCTGGAATCGGTGTCGCCAGTCTTCCCGCCGATCATTATACATCATCCAATAAGGATTAGCCCCCAAAGAGGTATGGGATACCGCCTCCAACGTCTCAGGATTCTGATAATCTTTGTAGTCGTTAATATCGGCATTTCTCGGTATTCCATAGACATACGCCATGACACCTTCAGTTCCCAGCTTGGGACGATTTTTACCATGTTGGAAAAAGTAGGTAGCCTTAGCATCCAAAGTAAGTTTTCCGGCAAGCTTGGTATAACCACGAAGCGTGAAATTATGCCTGTCAATACTTGAATTGGGAAGAATAGAGCCGGAATGTGTATTGGTATATGAGAAACGAACATTTTGATCTTTATTGCCACCATCAATTGCCACGTTAGTAATAAGGGTTTGCCCTGTTTCAAAAAAGTCTTTAACGTTATCAGGTTGCGCCGTATACGGCCGCGTTTCACCTGTCCAGTATAATTTGTCGGATCCATCGAGTTTTGCGCCCCAGCTTCCACCAGCTTCTTTAAGGTCATCAATATTTTCAGGTACGTACCCCTGAGTACCCTGTCCGTATTGATTTTGGTAACTGGGTAAAACCATAGGCCTATCGAATGTCAGGCTGGAAGAAACCGTCACACCCAAACCATCGGATTCCCCTCCCCTCTTGGTAGTAATAAGTATCACACCATTGGCGGCACGACTACCATAAAGGGCGGCAGCATTTGGGCCTTTCAATACGGATATGGATTCAATATCATCCGGATTTATGTCAGAAACACCTGTTCCATAATCGGTTTTTGAATAACTTCCAACATCATTTTCATTGGCGGTTCCATAGCCTGAGTTGTCAAAAGGGACACCATCAACAACATACAATGGCTGGTTATCCTGCGATAAGGAATTATTGCCTCGAATAACCACCCTGGAACCACCGCCTGGACCAAAAGCACCCTGGGTTATGGTTACCCCGGCTACACGGCCCGCCAAAGAATTCATCACATTGGTTTCCTTAACCCTTGATACCTCCTCGCTCTCTACTTCGCTAACAGTATAACCTAATGACTTTTTCTGTCGCGAGATGCCAAGGGCTGTTACAACGACCTCATCCACATCATACATAGCGGATTCAAGAACAAAATTATAAGTTCCCGCCGATTCAACAATAACTTCTTTCGATAAGTAACCTACAGATGAAAAGACAATGGTACTGCCCCTTTCTACCTCTATGCGATATACACCATCAACATCAGTTATGGTACCAATCATGGTATTTTTTTGTACGACAGAAACACCGGGAATAGGTTCACCTGAAATGGCATCGGTTACCACACCTGAAACATCAATTTGTTGTGCCGTAACCATCCCTACACAAAACAGTAGAACTGATATCCCCAACCACTTTTTAAAAAATCCTCGATTTTTCATAAACTTGAATTTAATTGTTAATAAAATTGGCGCTGTTTTTCAATCCCTAATTTTTAATCTCAAGTAAATTAGGGTATTTAATTTACTTTTTCAACCTTTAACTTTTATTAACACACCTCTTTTAAATTCAAGCTATAATATTCTGTCTTTTAAAATAAAAAGCCACCTATCGGTGGCTCTAATTCTGTTATTATATCATACATGTAACCAAATTCCCTCAACCATGGTCACTTCTTAGTCCCAACTATAAATATGATGGTGTCTTTCATTGTAATTACATGGTCTTATTGATTAGAATCACATAGTGTTACCAATTAGAATCACATGGCGCTATTGATTAGAATCAAATGGTGTTATTCATCCGTATAAATTTTCCTTAAGTTATTAGTTGGATGGAACTCGCATGACTTAAATTTATACATGTTTTTATTGTTTAAAATTCCCATTGGTCATGTCCGCCTCATCTCTCGTAAAGTAAATATTTCTTTCTCAACACCTTAAACTTATCAACATCGTCAGCCCACATGGCTTTTATCTCTTCTGCCGATTTGCCTTGAATAATCATTTCCCTGACGTAATCCACTCCTATCAGCTTTTCAAAAAAAGGTGTAAAAAATTCATCTCCAATGTTCAAGTTATGATAGGCATCTATAAGATAGGACAGGTCGATCCCCTTTTTAAGTATTTCCTCATCGGACAAGCCTGAAAGATCAACACCGAAACACTTTTTATTTAATTGAGGGGGATTTTTGGCACCCGGCATACTTCTGGGGATAAAACTAAAGTCATATCCTTTCATATCGGGATGACCATAGACCTGAAACGGGAAGGAAGTACCCCGACCTAAGCTAACGGGGGTAGCTTCAAAATAACATAGTGAGGGATAGAGATAGATTGATTTCATATTAGGCAGATTAGGCGAAGGCGGTATGGGCACCCGATAAAGAGTATGATGGGTATAATTCTCACAAGTGATAACTTTCAAAGGGCATGATCGTCCTTCCGGCAGCCAGCCTTCACCATTCACCATCAGTGCAAGCTCTCCAAGGGTCATTCCATGCACCACAGGGATAGGCAGCCAACCGACACCCGACTTATGTTTCATATCAAGGATGGGGCCATCCACATAATGGCCGTTGGGGTTAGGTCTATCAAGGATAATCATCAACTTGTTGTTAAGGGCACAGATATCCATAAGCTTGACCATCGTAATATAATAGGTATAAAACCGGGTACCAACATCCTGAATATCTACCACCAGAACATCAAAACCATCCAAAATTTCCCGGCTAATAGTCTCCTTACCTCCCTGATATAATGAAAAAATTGGAAGTCCGGTTTTTTTATCCACCGAGTTGGAAACATGTTCTCCGGCGTCAGCAGTTCCGCGGAAACCATGCTCGGGCGCAAAGATCCCCATCACTTCAAAACCGTTACGCAGCAAAAGATCTACAAGATGCTCGTCGCCTACCATGCCGGTGTGGTTGGAAAAGATGGCGATACGGTGGTTCTTTAATAAAGGAAAATATTGCTCTGTAAGATAAGCTGCAGGAAGTACGTTTTGGGAATGTGTTGAAAATCCGCAAAAGAAAAGAATCAATATAAAATATTTAACAGGACTCATTATAAGAATGATTTAATTAAATGTCTAACGACCAAATTATCTTTTATCCGTATACCGTTTTCTTAAATTATTGGCCTGATGGAACTCGCATGCCCAACTTTTATTCATACTACTTTGTGATTATCTTAATTAATCATGCTCATTCCATTTTCTTCTGACGAATTGTCATCTCATTTTGGCAAATAAGTTATAACAAGTATACCTAAATATTCCAAAAAAGGCCACCCTAAAGTGGCCTTTTAACAAAAATTTCAGACAAAAAGGAAACTATTCAACTTCATCCCATCCTGGGTTCTGCTCCAAAGTATATCCATTATCCTCGTAAAGAGTAATTTGATCAAGAGGCAAAGGATCTAAGTAAACCCGAGGATCGGTGAAGGGTCTTTGAGTTTCTTCTGCCACCGCAGGAATTATATATCCTTCATCATCTCCTTCCAAAGTAACATTTTTCATACCGGGGAAGTCCTCTACGCGAATGTAAGCTCCACGATTAATATCAGTATTTTCCTTGGTGTCTGTATATTCGAGCTTTTTCCATCTCTTTAGATCGCTAAGTCGTTGCCCTTCAAATACCAGCTCTATTCTTCTCTCTCTTCTTATTTCCCAAAGCATTGCAGGCACTTCGGGATCTCTTTCGGGATCATCATATACAACATCGTTAACAGCCGGTTGTCCACCAATAATTTGTAAATCCGGTAAACCATTTTCGTAACGTCCTCTCAGCAGATTGATCGACCGATCAAGATCTTCCTGAGTAAGCGTACCAAGTTCGGCGCAGGCCTCTGCATAGTTAAGCAAAACTTCACCATATCTAATTACCGGAGCATCAGTAGGATTATACGCATTGGTAGCAATTGGATCATCCTTAATATCATAATTTAAAAATTTATCACAAGCATATCCTGTAGTAGAATAATTGGAAACAACTCCATTAATTCTAAGGGTATCTTCGACAAAGGTATCATACATTCTGGGATCACGATTGGCCATAACATTATGAATGCCTTTGTCACCTTGATAAACTGAGGATAAAGAAACAGGCAACCCATCGGAACATAGATAAGATTCAATTAAATCTTTTGAAGCACCCGTTTGGGCTTCTTGATTTACATATGAAAGAAGACTATGGGTTAAAACACCCTCAACGTAGCTTCTATATAAGATCATTTCAGGGTTACCTGCCAAATCCAAACTACTAAACATTGCATGATAATCAGGAGCAACCTGGTAGTTGAATTTCGTCATAACTTCATTAGCAGCCCATTTAGCCGCTTCCAGTAATTTCTGAACATTGGCATCCGGGACTTCATGATATTTCTGAAACGTTCCTTCCCAAAGCATTACTCGTGACATAAAAGCCAAAACCACTGCCCGGTTTACTACCAAACCAGGTTCTCCGTCTTCATCTCTTACATTCTCAGCAGCAAACTGAAAATCTTCCAAAACCTTTTCCATGACATAAGTTCTGGAATCTCTGGGTTTATAGAGATAATCTTTATCTTCCGGCTCAGGAACACGATCAAACCAAGGCACATCACCAAATTTTTGAACCAAACGTGCATATTCAAGACCTCTAAAAAAACGTGCAACCCCCATCCAATGGTTCATGGCTTCTTCATCCAATGGAACTTGTTGAATTCTGTCTAAAAACAAGTTTGCTTTACGGACATAAGTAAAACTCCAGCCGCCTCCAGAAGTAGGAACATTCTTGGTCCATTGAGGAGGATTAGAAGGAGCAAAATCATCATTAAGACTTTGACCTGAAAAGTAGCTCCCCCAAGTCCATCCGCTACCATATCCGGTAAAGAAATGTTCATAAAAACCTAGCGAGAAAGTTCTCACATTGGCCTCACTGGTCCAATAGTTCCCATCGGTCATATCATCGATGGGCTGCTTATCCAGAAAATCATCATCGCAACTCCAAAGATTCAATAGAGTTACACATATAAATAATATTTTATAATATTTCATATCACCAATATTTTTTAAGTAATTAAACCTCCGAAGACTAGACATCTTAAAGATTCCCTTTGCATAATTATAAAGTCAATTGAAGCCCAAAAGAAACAGTTCTTCTGAAAGGATAAGAACGTCCAAAGGCGAAGTCATAAGCACCATCGCGGTTTCCGGTTTCAGGGTCAATAGGAATATTCATGTTATCAAACTCAAATAAATTTTCACCACTGAAATAGAGTCTCAAACGATCGATGCCTACACGAGAAACTAAGGATTGAGGAAGCGTATACCCTACAGTAAGGTTTTTACACCTTAAGTAAGACATATCTAACAAATATTTAGTTTGACGCAAGAAGTTTCTGGCGTTATTGGTCCAATCATGGCTGGTAGGACGGGGATAAAAAGCATCGGGATTTTCTGGTGTCCAATAATCTTCCTGGTGCTCATACCATCCTTCACCGGGTCGATATCCGGGGATAAAGACGGGTCCTGTAGCCCAATAATCTCTTTTGCCAACACCCTGGAAGAAAATACTGAAATCAACACCTTTCCAGTCAGCACCAATCCTAAAGCTGTACTGATACCGTGGCAATGAATTTCCAATAACTTTTAAATCTCCATGGTCGTCAATGCTATTTGAACCATAATCGATTTTTCCATCACCATTAAGATCTTTATATTTTATATCTCCCGGGCCATAAAAGAACCATCCACTTTCGAAAATCGATTGTGAAGGAATACCGTCCTTAAGCACATATTTCCCCTCTTCAAGAACAAAATCTCCATTGCTATCTTTCACGAAATCGTCTTCGGTAAAGAATCGATCGGTTTCATACCCCCATATTTCGCCAATTTCTTTCCCTTCGTAATAACCGTAAATATTTTTACTATTTCCAGCAAACTTTGTCAACTCTTCCTTAAAGTCAAACAAGGAGGCAGTAGCATTAATATTAAGACCATTGGCAAATTGGTGGTTCCAGTCAACAGAAATTTCCCATCCAGTGGTCTGTACCTCCCCAAAATTTTGTTGAGGCGCGCTGGCTCCAAAAGTATTAGGTAAGGTTTCGCCACTAGTAACCATATCACTGGTAGTCCGGCGATACCAGTCAAATGTTAAGCCCAAAGCGTTATCCAGGAATCGAGCATCGAAACCAATGTCTAATGTAGTTACAGTTTCCCATGTCAAAGATTCCGGCACAACACGTGGACTCCAAATAGTAAGTTGATTAACTCCGTTAATTAACCAATTGGAATTACCGGAGGCCATAGTTGCAACATAAGTATTGGATCCTACATCATGATTTCCAATGGATCCCCATGAACCTCTAAGTTTAAAGGATGAAACATAGGGTTTTACAAAATCCATAAAAGGCTCTTCAGTAATACGATATCCAACCGAGAAAGAAGGGAAAAAGCCCCATTGGTCGTTAGACGGGAAATTGGAAGAACCATCATATCGGCCATTTAATTCAAACAAATAACGATTTTTGTATGAATAGTTAATCCGGCCAAAGAAACCTAAAGTAGACCAATGACTTCGAGCCCCATCCACATACTGGTCGCCTGTTGCAAGACCGAGTTCTGCTTTGTCTTTGTCAATAAGTTCTCTTCTTTCCGAATTATGACGCCAGTACTCAAAAGATTCTACATCAGTACCAGCCATCAATTTCAGGGCATGATCTCCAAAAGCATGATCATAAGTAGTGTAAGCTTTAAAAGTACTGGTCTCATCCCAGGCAGAAATATATTCAACACCGTTATAAGACGAGCTAGTATAAACCATATAATTATTTATACCGGTATTCCCCCAAAAATTATAACCTTCAGCCCATCCACCAGGCTCATAAATATGATTATTATTCTCGGTATAAGTATAATCAGCATCCAATGTAAGATCTTTTGCTAAATTCAAAGTAGTACCTATAGAAACCCTTTGAAATGTTTCCTTGTCTTCAATCATGTTAGCTTGAGAAACATCGGTAATAGAACTCCGGAATGGTTTTCCTTCATAAGTTCCATAAGGATAATATTTGGGCCAACGAAGCAGATAATACCAGGGATCAGCCTTAGTCCCGCTATAGGAAAAAGGAGTCTGAGTATTAGATTTAGACATCATTCCTTTAACTCTAAATTTTGCCCAATCGGTAACCTGTGTTTGCACATTAATGGTGGCATTATACCGATTATATTCATCCGGTTTAACTTTTAGTGCACCCCGTTGATTAAGATATCCAAAAGAAAGGTTATAAGTGGTTTTTTCGCTTCCGCCGCTTATAGTCAAATTATGATTTTGTTGGGGCGACCAATCACGAAGATAAAGTTCACGAACATCCCAAGGCCGGTAATAAAACCAACGTCCATCACGATACTCAAAATCTCTTCCAAGTACCATTTCACTACCCAAATCTTGTCCACCGTAAAGTTCCCGCCATTCTTTCATCTTTTGAATAGCAGTTTCGTCGACGTACATTCCCAAAGCACCAATAACATCGGTATTGGGATTAATACGTTTATAAGCGGCGAAAGCCATTTCTGCGCCTTCAACAGTACCGGCGATTTCCGGAATCTTGGTAGGGGTATTCCAGGAAAAGTTATTGGAATAGGTAACATTGGTTTTATCACTTTTATCTCCGGTTTTTGTTTCAATGAGAATGACCCCCCAAGCACCTCGAGAACCATAAATAGAAGCTGAAGCTGCATCTTTAAGTACAGAAATAGATTTAATATCATCGGGATTGATCATCATTAAATTGGGCACTTCAACATTATCCACAAGAATCAAAGGTTGAGCTTCGGTGTTCAGCGACCCATTAATACCCCGTAGGCTAATTTCAGGGTTTTGCCCCAAATCACCTGTAGAACTTGTAATCGTCAGACCAGGTGTAACCCCTTGAAGACCTCTGGCAACATCAGTGATTGGACGAGCTTCAAGAGTTTCTTCTACGTCAATACTTGAAACCGATCCGGTAAGATTTTCTTTTCGCATTTTACCATAACCAACCACCACTACGTCTCCAAGAAGAAGGTCCGAAGGTTGAAGATAAATGGTCAGAAATTGACCTGGTTCAACATCAACAACCTGATTTTCATATCCAATAAAAGAAAAGCGAAGTTGTGCCGGCTGTGTCGAAACGTTCAACTCAAAATTACCGTCGGGATCAGTAATGGTACCACTCTCGGTCCCAACTAAAATAATATTAACTCCGGGTATTGGTTCTTCTGTCTCTTTGTCCAGAACCTTACCCGTCACATTCTGCCCCGATGCAAAAACAGAAAGAAAGCAGAACAGAGCTAAAATAAACGAGATTTTTCCATTCATCATAGTAATTAATTTTACTGATTTAAAAATTAAATTAACGCTCTATATTCCATTCAATTAAAGTTTGATTTATTGTAAGTCTTACAAAATCATCAAAAATTCAAATTCTTAATTTTAAAAATCATCTTGATCTATATCGTTTTAGTTTTTACATTAAGGCTTCCGAATTTTTCTGGTGAACAAGTTGTGCACATAATCAAAATCAATAAGTCCGCTCCATCGGATATCGAATATTAATGACAACACCCTCCATCAATGTTAGCCATAGACCGTCCTTTTCATCCGCGACTAATTTGTTAATTGAAGAATTTCCAGCTTTATATTGCCACAATAATTGGTCACCCCGAGAAGAAACAACTGTAACCAAGCCATTTTTAGTGGCAGCGGCTACCCATCCTCCACCAGCAGCAATTGGACACGGATTATGATCATAGCCGATACCGGCATCAATGGTCCAAACCGTTTTTGGGAATGAAGTATGCGATGACATTGCAATAATGGAATCATTCATCAGTTTGGCGTAGACCTGTTTGCCATCAGGGCTTACCCCCATTGATTCCCTTACTTTATGCTCATTGGTTCTCCAAACCTCTTTGCCGGTTTTTAGGTCAAGAGCTGTCATATAACGATCAGGTGCAACAATAAAAACCTTTTCATCGGCAATAACCGGTCTAATGTTCCCTGGGGAAAAAAGTTTAACCGGTGACCCATTATTCCATTTCCATTTTAATAATCCAGTTTCTTTATCAAGACAGTAAAGATGACGATCCCAAGCCCCAAATATAATTTCCTCTTTCCCTATTGCCGGAATCCCCTGAACCAATCCAGAAATATCATTGAATTTCCATAAAACGTCTCCAGAAACCAGATCAATTTTCAAAAAAGTACTATCTCCACCACCAATATATAATGCATCATTTTCAATAATTCCTTCAGCGATGACCGGTGACCCTACATTAACCTTCCATATTTCTTTCCCATTAGTTGCATCCAGGCCAATAATATCACCTTCAATATTTCCAAAAGCAAGGATACCATTACCAAAAACCGGTGTTGAGAAAAGTGATCCATGGTAACGATGCTGCCACATAACTTTCATCTTGGGTATGTTTATACATTTCATATACCCAAGTGAATTTCCATATACCAATAAAGAATCCCCGATCAGACATGGACCGGTAAAAATAGAGGCGGTATCTTTCCATTCAAAAGTTACTTGCACATCAGAATATTGTGAATTAACTGAGTAATCAGGTAAAGAAGATTTAGGCAATGACAACAAAGTATCAGGTGAAATTAAACTGAAAGAAAAAAACGGATTGCCAGCATCCTTACCTGGTTCTTTATTAAAAACAATGGCACTATCATTTTTGAGTTCTACCAACGTAAACCCCGGATTGTCAAATTGTGGGGAATTAAGAGCGCGTCCCATTATTCCTGGAATACCATCAAAATTGAATAATTTAAGTCGATGTCCATGCCCACAGAATACTAGTCTGCAATTATATTTCTTTAAAATTTGTACAACCTCAGGCCAATTATCTAATCCTTCAGCCAAGGGATAATGGGCCAAAGCAATTAATTTTTTTCCGTGATTATCTGATTTTCGAAGTACCTTTTTCAACCATTGAAGGTCTTCCTGTTTCACATGGCCATCTCCCATTTTCATGTACGGACCTGTGTTAAAACCTACAAACAGGAAATCATCCGTAGAAAAAAGAAACCTATCATTACCCCAAAGCAGATTGAACATTTGTCCTGCCGATTCGGACCAGTTAGTCTCGTGATTTCCCGGTATAACATAATAGGGTACTACCAAGCGATCCAATGCATTTTTAGCAGTTTGCAATTCAGCATTTGATCCGGTATTAGTTAAATCGCCAGTAACAAAGACAACATCAGGTTTTAGATTATTAATATCGTCGACTACTTTATTTAGCTGACCTTCGGCTTTTGAACCCGGAGAAACATGAAGATCTGTCAAATGAGCAATAGTGAAAGTATCTGATTTAGATTTACAACCCACTAAAATTAAACAGATACAAAAACAAATCATTAATTTATTCATCGCCAAGGATTTTAAATCATGAATAAAAATTTGTAAAAACCTTCGAACTCATAATTTAACCACTCCAATGCCGGCTCCATCAGGTAATTTTACTTTACCATTAACTATTTTCAATCCATCAAACACATCATTGTTAATCAAAAGATTACCATCCAGGTCGGCCCAGTCGGCCAAGGGTGACAGATGAGCTGCAGCTGTTACGGCACAAGATGTTTCGGTCATGCAACCGAGCATAACTTTCATTCCCAATCCTTTAGCAGTAAGCGCCATCTGATGTGCGGCACGCATTCCTCCGCATTTCATTAGTTTTATATTTATACCACTATACACTCCCAGAATATTGGGAATGTCTTTAACGGTTTGAATGGCTTCATCGGCTATTATTGGAAGCGGACTGTTTTGGGTGAGCCAGGCAATATCATCAACAGCTGTTTTAGGCATAGGCTGTTCCACAAAAACAACTCCTTGCTCATTGAGCCAGTGAACCATCTCCAGAGCATGATGACGATCTTTCCATCCCTGATTAACATCAACACAAATCGGTTTGTCAGTAATGGCACGAACATTATTAATCATTTCCTTGTCGTTTCCACGTCCCAACTTAACTTTAAGAATATTGTATGGTGCCGCTTCACGAGTTTTCTCTCTAACGATTTGTGGTTTATCAATCCCAATGGTAAAGGAAGTGGAAGGGGTATGCATTGGATTAAAGCCCCATATGCGATACCAGGGCTGCTGCATCAGTTTTCCGACCAAGTCGTGCAAGGCGATATCCACAGAAGCTTTTGCTGCGTAATTGCCGGGTGCAATCTCATCAACATATTGAAGAATATCTTCTAATAAAAACGGCTCTTTAAATTGAGTCAAGTCTACCTTTTCCAAGAAGTTACTGACTGACTTATGGCTTTCACCAAGGTATGGAGGCATAGAAGCTTCGCCATAACCAACAACTCCATCATATTCCACTTGAGTAAGCATCACAGGTGTTGTCGTTCTACTACTCGTTGCCAGGGTAAATGCGTGCTTTAGCTGAAGGTCATATGGATAAAACCTTAATACCATTCTTTTTCCTTTTTTATTCTGTTTACTCTTATTTTCAGGCAAACAACCTGCAAACCCTGCCGATAACAAAGCAGAACCGGCAATACAACCCGAAGCTTTCAAAAATTCGCGTCTGTTTCCTTTCATCACCGTAACTATTTTTCAATGTACCATGGGTGCTCCAGCAAAGGAACAATACCTTCTGAATCAAAATTCTGTAAAACCCGTCTGGCTTTCACCAGAGTAAGCTTCCGAAATGAACTAAAGTTGGAACGGGTACTGTCAAGACTATTTACCTTTACTTTTCCTGCTTCATGAATAAATTCCGAATCTCCCAGATACATGCCCACATGTGTTATCTTTTTGCTTCCTTTTCGAGGGGCAAAAAAGAGTAAATCACCTGTTTGAAATAAAGTCCACCCTTGATTAACCGGAATAAGCTGTCCATATCTGGCTTGTAAAGAAGCATCTCTAGCCAGCTCAATTCCTTGGAGACGGTAAACTGTTTTTATGAAGCCACTACAATCGAGGGCGTGTACCGAAGTACCCCCCCACAAATAAGGGGTACGAATAAAATTCAATGCTGTATTCTTAAGTTTTTGAGGATTCACCTCAGGAGGAAAGTCTTTCTGGTTAAATGAGGATACCTCATCCTTCAATACATACCCAATAATTCCGGAAGGTGTTTTAACAACTATTTTATTCCCATCTCTTTCCACCTCTTCCAACAGACATCCGGCTACAACATCTCCACATATCTTTCCGGTTTCAACATCTTTAATTGTAGTGGATCGACTGGTAATCATCACTCTTGGTGATTTTTTCCATTCCATCAACCGAATAGAATCAACAAAACAAAGGGCAGCTTTCTCACACCATCCCAAATAACGATCAGGAGTCTGAATAAAAGCCCATCCACCATCTTCTTTTAATATTTTTACCGGCATTCCCATCAACCCCTGGCTCACCACAGGTGCAGTATGCGAAGCTTTTGACCGCATGGTGGCCACACTTAAATCAATTAATGCCCACGGTTGAGAAACATTATGAGGTAATACAATTATGCTGTCTTGAATCTGAAAACCATGGGAGCGTAAAGTATCTAACAGTTGTATTTTAACTTCCGAATTATCAGTTTCGCCTCTCAAAATGACAGAAAAACCTCCCAACCTCTCATATGAAATATCAAATACATGCTCCCTTAAATCTCCAACATACTCTGTTCGAAACCGATTAATTATTTCATCAATCTTTTGATCTGCAACACATCCGTAAAAGAAAAGCGATATTATTATAATACTCCCAATTAATCTATTCATATTTTTTCTGGTTCAATAATTGGTTTTTGTATTACATATTACTGGCTTCAAAAATAATGTTAAATTTTCAAACTACAAACATTTTTTAATTATTTTATATTATATGATATGTATTACATAATTCACACGGACTAAAAGCCTGTAATAAAGAGTTTTTACAACCTCTTACAGAAAGCAAAACCAACAATTAGGTCAAAAAAATAATTAAGCTGATTGAAATTTTAAATCCACAGACTTAAAAGAAAATGTCATGCGTATTTTAAGGCATAATTAAACAAAAAGATATTCCTACTTCTTAACTCCAAATCACACTTTAATATGATCATCCCAACCTAAACAACCCATTCATTTGCAATAAAGACGTTTACAAATCCATAAGGACTTAATACCCATTTTTCATAAGACTTTCTTCGTTCCTTATTGTTTTCCAATAACAAAAAATATATAAATTGAACTTCATTTCTCTCTATATAAAAAATCAAATCAATTTAAATTACTTTATATATTTGTATTTTGTATTACATGTTACAAACTTACAAATATTATTTTCCAAAAACAAGAAAATTATCAATTGGGGGCATATTTTTTATACCCCCTCTAGCGAATTACACTTTTTTTTCAATTAAACCCCTAAAAAAACACACCAACCATGAAATTTTTAGCTTTTCTATTAACCATCCATCTATTTTTTGCAACCACAAATGCTCAAGTAAAAACAGGGATAGAAGTCTTAAAAAATCAAAATTTTCTTCTACTAAAAGGGAAAAAAGTAGGCTTAATTACAAATCCGACGGGCGTAGATGCAGGTCTCAAATCAACAATAGATGTACTAAATGAAGCCCCAGAGGTTGACTTAGTGGCATTATTCGGCCCGGAACACGGGGTTAGGGGCAACGTCGCCGCGGGTGAAAAAGTAGAGAATCTAACAGACCCAGCCACAGGGCTGCCTGTTTTTAGTTTGTATGGCAAAACCCGGAAACCAACACCCCAGATGCTATCAGGTATCGATGCATTGGTTTATGACATTCAGGATATAGGTTCACGTTCCTATACATATATAAGCACTTTAGGCCTGGCCATGGAGGCTGCTGCTGAAAACAACATAGAATTTATTGTTCTGGATCGTCCCAACCCTCTGGGTGGAAATAAATTCGAAGGACCGTTAACAGAAGAAGCTTTTACATCTTTTGTCAGTCAGTTTCCCATTCCTTATGTACACGGTTTTACAGTAGGTGAGTTGGCTACTTTTATAAACAATAACCACTTACTTCCGAACAATTTGAAGTGCCAATTAACAGTTGTAAAGATGGAAGGTTGGCATCGGGATATGCTTTTCGAGGAAACAGGGTTACAATGGGTTCCTTCATCACCACATATTCCTCATGCTCATTCTGCTTACTTTTATCCGGTTTCGGGAATCCTGGGTGAACTTTATGTATTCAATATAGGCGTTGGCTACACCCTCCCATTCCAAACATTTGCGACAGACTGGATCGATGCCGGACAACTTGCCAGAAACCTGAACGAACTTAAATTACCGGGAATAATCTTTCGCCCTATACACTATAAGCCCTATTACAGCACTTATAAAGGGAAAGAAATTCAAGGCGTGCAGGTGCATTTAACCAATGTCCAAAAAGCACCTCTGTCCCTCATTCAGTTTTATGTTCTCCAAGAGGTCCATAAGCTACATCCGGATAAAAATGTATTTGAAATGTGTGATCCCTCAAGACTAAACATGTTTGACAAAGTGTGTGGGACCGACAAAGTAAGAAAAGCCTTTAGCAAAAACTTCAGAGTAGAAGATATAATTGACATTTGGTATGGTGACATTAATAATTTTCTTAAAAAAGCCGGGAAAAGTTTCTTATATTAGAATCTGCATATGAGCATACGCATATTAAATTTAAACAAGTACGAAAAGTAGCAGAGAAAATAAAATTTTTTTATGATGGCCATCGACCAACTACCCCGAACCCTCTCAAACCCGCAGCAGGACGTAAGGATTTAAGCAGGATGAGTTTAATTTAAGCAGGACTATAAGAATTCAAGCAGGGATGGCTAAAATTCAAGCAGGACAACAAGAATTTAAGCAGGGCCACTTAATTTTAAGCAGGATATCAAAAATTCAAGCAGGGGAAGTTTATCTCATTTGGTAATATTTTCATATATACACATTATTGCATAATTTACACATATATTATCTTTCTTTTTATATTTGTATAATAGTTAAAATTAATAAAGAGGTCATTTTATAATGTTCTATCTTTTATTTATGTACTATGAAGAAATCCCAAGAAATATTCAGCCCTGAAACCATTGATTTAAAATCGTTTGAAATCTTCAATGGCTTAACCTCAGAAGAATTGGAAAAGCTCAACCAAAATTTGGTTTGCAAAAGTTTCAAACGAAGCTCTGTAATATACAATGAAGGCAGTCGCATTAACGGTGCCTATATTGTAGTAAGTGGAATTTTAAAAATATATAAAACCGGCTTCGACGGCAAAGAACAAATTATTCGTTTTGCCAAAGAAGGAGATTTAATCGGGTTTCGCTCAATTGTCAGTCAGGAATTAGCCTGCACTACCGCTGAAGTCATACAGGATGCAATACTTTGTTATTTCCCCGGAGATTTAATGACCGACTTCATCAAAAAAAACCCGGAATTTGCCATGGCTCTCATGCGTCTTACTTGCCGGGAACTTGGAGAATCCAATAAATATCTGACCGACATCGCCCAAAAAACAGTTCGAGAACGTCTGGCAGAAGTGCTGTTACTGCTAATGGATACCTTCGACCTGGATGAAAATAATACCTTACAAATAACCCTTACGAGAGAGGAGCTGGCCAACATGGTAGGTACGGCTACTGAATCTGTAATTAGACTTTTATCGGAATTTAAAGCAGACAACCTCATCGAATTAAATGGTAGAAAAATTAGACTTTTAAATATTCCAAAGCTCATCAAGATTGGAAATGTTTACGTCTAAACAAATAATAAAAAACAACTTGCTACAACAAAAACATATACTAAGGCAGAAGAAACAGGTAAAAGGTAGAAAGGGATTTGTTCATTAGGCTATTGTATTGCCAATAACAGGGAGAAACAGAAAATCACCCCAATCATTAAAACCAAAAATTTAGAACTAGAGAAATAGTATTCCTGTTCAACTTGGGTAAAATGTGAATTTAAATTTATACGAATTAACAAATTAATCTCAGACCTCAATTGCCTTATGACAATTAAATATCCAATTCACCACATTTTCTTTTTGCTTAACTTTAAGATATTTTATTGCAGTCAATAAACAAAGGTCCCCCATTAGAAATACACAAAACCTAAATTGAAAAGCCAGTAACACAACTTAAATTCACCTAAGTATTGAAATGTTTGGTCAATTAAAAAAAAAGTTTGACTTTTGCCCTTCCGACAAATTGCTATAATGGTCATTTTTAAGTTGATCAGCCTTTAGTGTAATATGATTAAGTGTTTTAATTAAGAATGGTGGACTCAAACAAAATATCAAGTAGTTGAAACGAGCGTGAAAATGTAAAATTATCATCCCAAAACCGATGTATGACATAAACCATGGGAGGTTTCATAAGACCAGGTTATAATTTTATAGAAATGAAGGTGTAAGCCAACAAATTCCCACCGGAATCATTTTTCAATAAATACCTCAGCCTGTTAGTGGCAATTGCTTATCTTTATCCAACCTTTCTTCAAACATTGCCCTATCCTAATTTACAAATCACAGATAAGCCAACCAAAACAGGCTTAATGAACTATTTTCGTTGAATCAAAATTCAACGATTTAAACACAGAAAATTATGGAAAAGAACGGATACATAGGATTGGTCAAATCTGCCATAGAGAATTATAGTGATCTCCCTGCTTTAAGTGATTTTAAAGGAAACACCCTCACTTATGGGGAAGTAGGGCAATCAATTTACCGATGCCATCGGGTTTTCAATTTACTTGGCATAAAACCCGGGGATAAGATCGCCCTTATCGGCAGAAACTCAAATAACTGGGCACTGGTTTACTTAGGCACGGTTACTTATGGGGCAATTGTGGTGCCTATACTTCCCGATTTTAATCCTTCGGATATTAGCCACATCGTTAACCACTCCGAATCGCTTCTATTATTTTCAACCGACCAAATATTTGACAAAATTGATGAGACCAGCATGCCTAAACTCAAAGGTATCATTTCAATTAATGATATGTCGGTACTGGTCGACAATAATGGTAAGGTAAAAAAAGCCATTAACAAGGCACGCGATGAGGTAAAAGCTAATAACAGCCATCCTGTTACGGGAAAACTTAAATTTTGCAATCCCAAACCCGACGATATTATGGTACTGTCATATACATCGGGCACCTCCGGATTTTCTAAAGGCGTTTTACTCCCTCACAGAAGTATCTGGTCAAACGTTCAATATGCCCGTGACACCTTCGACATTGTCCCCGGCGAACGAATTGTTTCCTTTCTACCCCTTGCCCATACATATGGTTGCCTATTCGAATTTTTATGGCCCTTCACCGAGGGTTGTCATATCACTTTCTTATCCCGGACCCCTTCACCTCAAATTATTACTGAAGCCTTTAGAAAGGTAAGACCACATTTAATCCTTTCTGTACCTCTAATCCTGGAGATAATATTTAAAAAACAAATTCTTCCCAAACTTGAAAAATCGTCCATAAAAGCCTTACTCAAAGTTCCTCTGGTCAACAAATTTATTTATGGCAAAATAAAAAATAAATTATCAGAAGTTTTTGGTGGGGAATTTCGAGAAATAGTTATTGGCGGGGCGCCATTAAACAAAGATGTTGAACTCTTTTTGCGTAAAATAGGATTTCCCATAACTGTAGGTTATGGGATGACCGAATGCGGACCTCTTATTAGCTATGCACCCTGGGATGAGACCAAACAACATTCGGCCGGCCGCATTGTACATCGAATGGAAGTTCGTATCGACTCCAGCGACCCGTACAACACTGTTGGTGAAATACTGGTAAAAGGTGATAACGTTATGATTGGTTACTATAAAAATAAGCAAGCCACCAACGAAATTTTGGATGAAGATGGATGGCTTCACACAGGTGATTTAGGCTTGTTGGATAAAGACAACTTCATCTATATCAAAGGAAGAAGTAAAAATATGATTCTCGGACCTTCGGGTCAGAACATTTATCCGGAAGAAATTGAAGCAGTTATAAATAACAAGGAGTATGTTCATGAATGTCTGGTCAGAGAAGTCAATGGTAAGCTAGAAGCATTAGTTTACCCTGATTATGAAGCTGTGGACGCTGAAAAACTTAGCGATAAAGACCTTGAGAAGATTCTTCAAAACATAAAAAAAGAAGTTAACCAGGAACTTCCGGCCTTTATGAACATTTCCAAAATTGTACTTTTCCCGGAAGAATTCGAAAAAACACCTAAAAAAAGTATTAAACGATATAAGTATACCTCATAAAGGTAACTGCGCCCATAATTTTAACAATAACTTGAAAATAGCGCTGTTTCTCCCACTTCCTGAATTTTCCTGAGAGAGACCAACCTTTTCACACAATTTATTACGTTATGGAAATTACCGTTTTAGTTGAAAATTTGGCTTACAAGCAAGGGACAAAGGGGGAACATGGTCTTTCGATACTTATAAAGGTCAATAATAAAAATATTCTATTTGATACAGGACAGAGCGGACTGTTGGTAGAAAATGCAAAAGCCATGAATATCGACCTTTCTGCCATCGATATGGTAGTTATCAGTCATGGCCACTACGACCATACCGGAGGACTTGAAGCTTTTTTCGAAATCAACAAAAATGCTCCTGTTTATCTTAAGCCTCAAGCTTTCGAAGAGAAGATGTCTCTTACGACCGGAAAACCTCGTTATATCGGCCTGGACAAAAAGGTTATCAAAAAATACGCATCTCGCTTTAAAACTATAAATGAAACCAAAGAAATTGCTCCCGGCCTAACCATTGTTACCCAAATCAATTCATATTATCCTTTTGAAAAAGGTTCATCCAACATGATTGTCGAGAAAGGCGGACAACAATTTAAAGATCCTTTTGACGATGAACTTTTTATGGTTTATGAAGAAGGTGAAAGTTTAACGGTTTTTACCGGTTGTGCTCACCGAGGCATTGCAAATATTTGCCGAACGGCCATAGACGTTTCCGGGGGAAAGAAAATAAAATCGGTATTGGGAGGTACACACCTTAAAAATGCCTCCCACGAAAGAATAGTTCAAACACTTAAGACCTTAGAAACGTTCGATATAGACAATTATGGATTATGCCATTGTACCGGGCTCCAGGCCTTTATGCAGTTCTCTCAACAGTATAAAGATAAAGTCAAATATGCTCACGTAGGCACCCACTTTTAATGCATGGGAGAAAAACCGTACCGTCCTATCGACGAATGTAATTGATATAACTATAAGAAAAACCTGATTTTACATCGGTAAACGGTCCTTCTCTAATTTCAATTCGCCATAGCTCTTCACTAATTTTCGGAAACCAGGTATCAATTTCTTCAAAACGGTAATGAATCAATGTCAAATAAATATAATTGGCTTTACTAAGAAAAAGACGATAAATATCCCCTCCACCAATTACAAAAACTTTTTCCTCAGGAGCACATAAATTGTAAAGCTCGTCAGGAGAATGAATTATTTCACACTTATCTGCAATAAAATGTTGCTGACGAGTTAACACCACATTTCTTCGATTGGGTAAAGCACCCTTTGGAAGAGCTTGAAAGGTCTTCCGCCCCATAACAATGGTATTACCAACCGTTAATTCTTTAAACCGTTTCAGGTCGTCACGAATATATGCCGGTTGGGTTCCATTAATTCCAATACCATTATTTTCATCAACAACTACAATTAAAGACAAAACCATACTAAACAGAAATTTCTCCTTTTATATGCGGATGTGGGTTATAATTACTGAGCGTGAAATCATCAAAATCGAACTCATCGATATTTTTCACGTTTGAATTAAGGGTCATCGTAGGCAAAGGTCTTGGTGAGCGGGTCAGCTGAAGCTTAACCTGCTCAATATGATTTAGATATATATGAGCATCCCCTAAGGTATGAATAAATTCTCCGGGCTGAAGTTCAGTAACCTGAGCAACCATCATGGTTAAAAGGGCATAAGAAGCAATGTTAAACGGAACCCCCAGGAAAATATCTGCACTGCGTTGATAAAGCTGACAACTTAACTTTCCATTGGCCACATAAAACTGGAAAAGAATATGACAAGGTGGGAGGCGCATTTCATCCAGCTGCCCAACATTCCATGCACTAACAATATGACGTCTGGAATCAGGATTGGTCCGTATTGAATCAATAACTTGCTGCAACTGATCTATATACCCGCCATGATAATCGGGCCACGATCGCCATTGATAGCCATAAATGGGTCCCAGATTACCCTTTTCATCTGCCCAAGCGTTCCAGATGCGAACACCATTGTCCTGTAAATATTTAACATTGGTGCCGCCCTTTATAAACCACAAAAGTTCATAAATGATGGATTTAAGATGTAATTTTTTGGTAGTAAGCAAAGGAAAACCCTGTTGCAAGTCAAAGCGCATCTGATGGCCAAAAACACTAATGGTGCCGGTTCCGGTACGATCGGTCTTTCGGACACCTTCATCTAACACCCTTTTTAAAAGCTCTTTATATTGTTGCATTTTAATTTATTGTTATTGTTGAGAATAATTCAATTATCTATTTAACAATGAAATAGGAAAGACTTTTCCGGCACATTAAAAAAATTAATAAGCAGGGCTTCTATTTCTTTGGGTCTAAAATCAATAACGTTGAAATAGGAAAATGGTCCGAAAAATCAATTCTATATTTTTCAAATCCATATGATTCAAATTCCTGATCGTGAAATATATAGTCAATTCTTAATGAAGGAAGCCGTCCATTATAAGTTCCTCCAAATCCGGTGCCCGATTCCCGAAAAGCATCCTTTAAATTTCCTCTCATTTTTCGGTATACGTAAGAAATAGGGGTATCGTTAAAGTCGCCGCAAACAATCACCGGGTACGGGGAATTAGTTACATGATTGGAAATTCGTTCGGCCTGGGATGAACGCTGCTTAAACGCTCTTACCATTTTACGCACAATTTCTTTTAATCCATCTTTTTGCCGGGGACCTAGCTCAATCGTCAAGCTGTCAATTACATTAAAATCTTGACTTTGAAAACCTATGGATTCCAGATGATTATTAAAAACTCTGACCACCTTCCCGTCAATATTAATATCGGAAAAAATAGCCATGTTTTTACTCTCACTAAAATTAAGCTTTCCCTTATTAATAATAGGATACTTAGAAAATGTAGCAATACCGTATCCGATGTTTTGCCCGGAATAGTCTCTATACTCCACATGGGCATAGTCAAATTGTCCTAAACGAACCCTCACAAAATTTGGATCATACCCATCTTTCCTTTTCGATGTAAAAAATTCCTGTACACATAAAATATCGGGATTGGCTTTCCCGATAAAATCATAAAATAAAAAAGGCATATCAGGTAATTGAGAAAACCGATAAAAATCAAACATCCGCACATTAAAGGTCATTACCTTAATGGTATTTTGATTCTCTTGCGAAAGAGACTTTCCTTTTACCTGAAATACATTTTCCCAATGATTCCATGTTAATACCAAGACCAACAAGGGAATAAAAAAATAAAAACTTTTTCGGACAACATGAACACCTAATATCAAAAGGTTAAAAAGCCACAAGGCCGGAAACAAAAACCCCAGCAGTGCCAATATATATATTTTACCCGGACTGAGATACACCGGTACCACCGAAACCAAAAGCAAAATCGCAGAGACGAGCGTTATAAAAAATGATATGGATTTAAATAATCGTTTCAAAGGACTTCGATTTAATTCTCTTTACTGGCTTTAAATAAAGTTTCTTTCTCCTCTTTCGATAAACTGTCGTAACCGCTATTTTTAATTTTTTCCAAGATACGATCCAATTCCTTTTGTCGCCTAATTTTTTGAGCATTATATTCCATATCGGAAAGTGGCCGCCGGTAAGTTACTTGCATATGTGAACGCTTTCTGAATAGGCCGCCCACCTGAGAGGCCAGTCTGTCAAAGTAATTCCCTTTAATTTTTCCTTCAGATAATTTCCAACCGTAATATAGTCCTACAAGAGCCCCGCCAATATGAGCAAGATGACCGCCGGCATTGGCCATCCCTGGGATACTTACCAAATCAATCAGAAAGGCTACCAATGCCAAATATTTCAGTTTTACCGGTCCAATCAAAAACACATAAACAACAAAATTAGGATTGACTCTGGCTACAGCAAATAAAATAGCCATCACCGATGCCGAAGCTCCCAACAGAATGGAACCCCCACCGCCGGGATAAAACGCAGGCAAAAAATTAAATGCCAGAAGGAAAACCAAAGCACCACCAATGCCGCCTAAAATATAAATCGTTAATAATTTCCCTCCATCAATCAAATCAACAAACAACCGACCAAACCAATAGAGATAAAGCACGTTGAACAGCAAATGAAAAAAATCGTAATGTAAAAACATATAAGTCAGAAGAGTCCATGGACGTAACAAGAGGGAAAGAGGATTTGAAGGAACGGAAAGCCAACTCACAACAACATTGGCAAAAGTTGAACCAGCGCCAAAAAGCAGAAGCATAAGTTGTAACAACTTTATGACCACAAACAGGCCAACATTTACATAGATGAGTTTGGTCAGGATGTTTCCCTCCCTATAAGAAGCCTTTATCTCATTCCAGATGCTCATATCCAAATATTAATAATAAATTCCTCGATTTTTCCAGTATTTGATAAGAATAAACCCAAATAACATGCCACCCAGATGAGCCCAATGGGCCACATTGTCCATAGAAAAATTACGAATACCCATAAATAACTCTATTAACCCGTAAATTATCACAAAATACTTGGCTCGTATGGGAATAGGTGGGAACAAAAGCATCAGTTGAGTATTTGGGAACATCATGCCAAAAGCCAGCAGTATGCCAAAAACAGCACCCGATGCACCCACGGTCACAAAACTGTTAAGATAGTCATGTCGATATTGAACCAAATAATCTTTTGAAAGAGCAATTGCACGATCGGGATCCGTCCCAATTAATTGATTATAGCTTTCCACAAACTGATTGAAATTATATTTCATTTCATAAGTCATGGGCTGAAGGTGCTCGTCCAAAAAAGCCTTTAATGCATCAGGCGAAGCATTATTAAGATAATGAGTAATGGCGTTGGTCATGGGCACCACTTCCAAATATTGCGTAAAAACATGCACCACGGCAGCACCAATACCTGTCACAAAATAGTATATCAGGAACCGTTTGGTACCCCACACCATTTCAAGCATTCGGCCAAACATAAATAAGGCAAACATATTAAAAAAAAGATGAAAGAAAATGATGCCTTCGTTTGGCGAATAATAAGCATGCAGAAACATGTAGGTCACCAACTGAAACGGATTGAAAGCATCCGCGGTGGGAAGATGAAGCCCCAGGTAATCTTCAATAGCAAGGCCAAACGTACTAAAAAATACCAAGCTGGCCAGATAAAATATCACATTGATAATTATCAGATTCTTAACAGCGGGAGTCATGCCGCCAAAAGAAGAGGTTCCTAAATTCATTTTCTTTTTCCGTATACATTAACAATATTAAATGGTAGCATTTAAACAATTTGAATGCCACATTTCAAGCATCTATTACCTCAACAAAACCGTTTTTCCAGCTCTTCATTATCGACAATAGTAAAAACCGGTTTCCCATCGGGAGTATAATTGGGCGAATTACAAAGAAACAAATTATTGATTAATTCCGCCATTTCGACCTGTGTTAATACCTCGCCCGGCGGCATACAAGCATTTTTGGCCATAACAAGCGCTATATTTTCCTTAACTTCCTGCTGCGGGTCCACTTCACCGCTTTTAAAAGCAGCAAGCAATGCATCAATAACTTTTGACGCATCAATATTTCTTAACAATGAGGGCTGGCCTAAGATAGCAAAGGTTCGCTCTTTCGTTTCTTTTAGTTCAAAACCAAAAATCCGCAATTCATCCAATATTTCTCTGAGCAATATAGCATCTTCTTCACTAAAAGTTAGTTCTTCCGGGAAAAGTGAATGTTGAGAAACAGATGCCTCAGACCGAATATTTTTTATAAACCCCTCATACAATATACGTTCATGAGCCCTTCTCTGGTCAATTATCATTATTCCTGACTTCACAGAAGTAATTATATATTTATTCTTTACCTGAAAATAGAGGGCTCCGGCGTCCATATTTTCACCCAGGCTAACCTCTTCAGAGTCATCATACTCACGGTCCTCATCACCATTTTCTTTAGATGGCAGAATCAACGTATCGGAAGTTGAATCATCTTTGTTACCAGCACCAGATTCAAAACCTTCATAAAGCGACTGCCAGTCAGATGGAATTTGGGGGGCATGATTGTCCGGATTACCCCTCACCTTGGTGTTAAAAGGGTTATATTCAGGATTAATATGAACCGTAGGTTCAGTTACCGGACCTTCTTTCTGAACAGAAGGTATTTGAACCTCAGCAGCGTCATAAAAATCTATTGAAGGAACCATATTAAATTTTCCGAGAGCTTCCCGCACGGCTGCAACAACAATTTTCCAAACTGCCCGCTCATCCTCAAATTTTATTTCGGTTTTTGTAGGGTGAATATTCACATCAATAATTTGAGGATCAACCTCAAAATACAAAAAATATGGTGGACAATGTTCTGCAGGCACCAAATTTTCATAGGCAACCATCACCGCTTTATGAAAATAGGGGCTGCGCATATACCTGTTATTTACAAAAAAATATTGGTCACCCATAGTTTTTCTGGCGGAACGGGGTTTCCCTACATAACCTTTAATTTTAACAATGGAAGTATCGGTCTCAACCGGCAAAAGCATGGAATTGGCATGTGTTCCAATAACCCCCAGGATGCGCTGACGTAAATTGGAAGGAGGAAGGTTAAAGATTGTCTGTTCATTATGAACCAAAGAAAAAGCGATAGAAGGGTGAGCCAGGGCAATTCTCTGAAACTCATTGACAATATGTCGCAATTCAGTCGCATTGGTTTTCAAAAACCGTCGTCGGGCCGGCACATTGAAAAACAAGTTTTTAACCATAAAATTACTGCCAGGGGCACAAGTCACCTGCTCTTGTGATTCAACCTTCGACCCGGCAATTTCTATTTTGGTACCCAACTCTTCGCCATGAAGTCGTGTTTTTAGCTCTACCTGAGCCACCGCGGCAATAGAAGCCAGTGCTTCACCTCGAAAACCCATTGTACGAATGGAAAACAGATCTTCAGCCTCCTTTATTTTTGACGTGGCATGCCGCTCAAAGGCCAAACGGGCATCGGTTTCAGACATCCCGCAACCGTTATCAATAATCTGAATTAACGTACGTCCTGCATCCTTAATAATAACTTGAATTTCAGTGCTGCCGGCATCTACGGCATTCTCTACCAACTCTTTTACTACAGAAGCTGGTCGTTGAATAACTTCACCTGCAGCTATCTGATTAGCAACCGAATCGGGAAGTAATTGGATAATATCTGACATGGAATTTTCTTCTCTGATTTTGTTTTTTCACTCAAACCTTGCGAGAATCTCCTAAAATCAACGGCAAAGAAAAAGTTTACATGAAAAATTGCTCATACCATTGATAAGCCGAATCCATCAAATAATAAAACAAAGCTATTAATAGTATAAGGATAATAATCAAGCGTAAATTGGATTTTTTCCGCTCACTTCTGGTAACTTCAAAATGAGACTTTATCCGACGGCGCATGCCGCCTCTGATTCTTTCAGCATAGGCTCTGTTTTCTTGCCCTTCTTCCTTAGATAGACCCAACTCTTTCCGAATCCGACGCTCCCGCTCTTCCCTCTTCTCCTTTGCCGGATCGTAATAAATCGGATCATAATCAAACCTCCGATGACTTGGTATTTTGAAAAATATCAATCTCATAAAATGGTCTTTAGTTCCATAAAAGATACAAAAATAATAAATAACAATAATTCTTTAGTGATTTATTCCTCTAATGGCCATCATAAGTACAAAAGTCAATAATCCTATTTCCCTTTTTAACGGACCAATAATCATAAAGTAAAAACCCACTTCTCTTTTTTCGTATAAAAATTAGTTATTCCCCTGAAATACCGGCTCTTAAAAACAGACATTAGCATTAGGCAATCAACACTAATCACTAATGACTGTTGACTAACCACTAGAAACTTCTTCTACCTTCGGTCTGAGTACTTCTGCCTAAATATATTTTATACCTGTTCTTGTTGTAGCAAATCCGTTTGGTCATGCTCGTTTTATCCCTAAAAAACTATACTTTACACCTATTAAACCTCTAACCCATTGTACTTGTTTAAATTATTTTCATATTTTGGTTTCAAACCAAATAAGCACATATACGAAAATCAAAAAGACAAACTTTATTAGTCAGATTTTTTTATTTAACTTTCTGTTCAAAAACTTAACCATGCTAATAAAAACTTTCGGAGCTGCTGTAACAGGTATCGATGCCATAACCATAACCATCGAAGTAAATGTTACCCGAGGCATCAAGTTTTTTTTGGTCGGATTGCCCGATAATGCAGTAAAAGAAAGTCAACAGCGTATTGAATCGGTATTTAAAGAGACGGGCTTCAAATGGCCGGGGAAGCGGATAGTGGTCAACATGGCGCCTGCCGACACCCGGAAAGAAGGATCTGCCTATGATTTACCAATTGCCGTGGGCATTCTGGCAGCCGATGAACAGATCAAATCTTCTCGTATAGGTGAATATATGATGATGGGAGAACTATCGCTCGATGGCTCGGTACATCCCATTAAAGGCGCCTTACCTATAGCCATTAAAGCCAAGGCCGACGGTTTTAAAGGCTTCATAGTACCACGTGCCAATGCACGTGAAGCCGCGGTGGTTAAAGGACTCGAAGTTTATGGTGTAGATTCATTCAATGAAGTGGTGGATTTTCTTACAGGTAATAATCCTCTTCATGCAGAAGTGGTAGATACTAATGCAGAATTTCTCAGAGAGCAAGCTCGTAGTGATATCGACTTTGCCGATGTAAAAGGGCAGGATACCGTTAAAAGAGCCCTGGAAGTGGCAGCCGCAGGAGGACATAATGTATTGATGGTTGGTCCTCCAGGAGCCGGAAAATCAATGTTAGCCAAACGATTACCAACCATCTTGCCACCGCTTTCGCTTGACGAAGCCCTCGAAACAACCAAAATACACTCTGTAGCCGGAAAATTGGGTGGACATATTTCACTCCTTACTCGCAGGCCTTTCCGTTCTCCACATCATTCTGTATCGGACGTAGCTTTAGTGGGTGGAGGCTCGTATCCACAGCCCGGTGAAATTTCGCTGGCTCATAACGGGGTACTTTTTCTGGATGAATTACCAGAATTCAAGCGTAGCGTCCTCGAAGTAATGCGTCAACCTTTGGAAGATCGCACCATCTCTATTTCCCGCGCACGTTTCAGCGTTAATTATCCCGCCAGTTTTATGCTGGTAGCCAGCATGAATCCCTGCCCTTGTGGTTATTATAACCATCCCGAAAAAAAATGTGTCTGTAGTCCCGGTGTGGTCCAGAAATATCTGAGTCGTATCTCCGGACCTCTGCTCGACAGAATTGACATTCACATCGAAGTAGTTCCCGTACCCTTTGACAAGCTGACTAACCAGCAGCCAACTGAAACCAGCCATGCCATCAGAGAACGGGTCATCAAAGCCAGGGCTATTCAAACCGAACGGTTCAAAAAAATAAAAAATGTTTATTGCAATGCACAAATGAATAGTCGTCTCTTAGCCAAATATGCCACTCCCGACAAAAACGGACAGGCTATATTAAAAAATGCCATGGAAAAACTTGACCTCTCAGCTAGAGCTTATGATCGTATACTGAAGGTGTCACGTACCATTGCCGACCTGGAAGGAGCTCAAAACATTGAAGCCCATCACGTAGCAGAGGCTGTACAATATAGGAACCTCGACAGGGCTTCGTGGGGTGGGTAAAACTCTTTTTATTAACTTTGCATCTTTTTAAAAATTAAATTTCACACAAATAAAATTTTTTAAACATATAAACTGTTCTTAGCTATAAACTATGACCAAAAAAACAAAAGATCGCATTATGTCTGCAAACAGCTTAATGGATCCAATAGGAAGACTTATGGGATTAAGATATAAATCACATCCATGGCATGGTGTGGATATTGGAGATAAAGCACCCGATATAGTCAACTGCTTTATAGAAGTGGTGCCTACAGATACTATTAAATACGAAATTGACAAAGTAAGTGGATATTTAAGGATTGACCGTCCTCAAAAATATTCAAACGTTGTTCCGGCCCTTTATGGTTTCATTCCTCAAACTTATTGCGGTGATTTAGTTGGTGGTTTTTGTGCTGAAAAAACCGGAAAAAAAGAAATCAAAGGCGACGGTGATCCCCTGGACATTTGTGTTCTTACCGAAAAAGATATCACCCATGGGGATATCATTGCTGAAGCAATTCCAATTGGAGGATTGCGAATGATTGATGGCACAGCCGCGGACGATAAAATAATTTCAGTCTTGAAAGGGGATGTGGTATATGGCAATTTTACAGATATTTCGGATTTACCGGAACTAGTTACTCGCCGATTAAAACATTATTTCCTTACATATAAAGACATGCCGGGCATGAATAGGGAATCAGAGATAACGCATGTGTATAACGCAGAAGAAGCCCGTGAAGTGATTCGTTTATCGATAAAAGATTATGAAGCTCGATTTGAAGATTTGAGAAATGCCTTGTCCAAATATTAAAACTTCATAAAATGCCGGGGGGAGAATGTGTTATTATTGTAGCGGGCGGACAAGGCCTTCGAATGGGCGCCGATATTCCTAAGCAATTTATACCCATAGGTCAACGACCTATTTTAATGCATACCATAGAAAAGTTTCTCAGTTGGAATAACAGCCTCAAGGTAATATTAGTGCTGCCTCAAAATCAGTTTTCTTATTGGGAATCCTTATGTCGTAACTATGATTTCACTCAAAAACATATCCTTGTTGCTGGTGGTGAAACCCGTTTTCATAGTGTAAAAAATGGTTTGCAACATATTGGAGATTCACAGTTGATTGCAATTCACGACGGAGTACGCCCTTTTGTTTCTCAAGAAACTATAGAACGCTGCTTTTCTGCTGCAGATGAAAAAGGAGCTGCAATTCCTGTGATTAACGTATCAGAATCATTAAGAAAAATAGAAAAAAATGGCATAGCCAGCGTTGGACTAAAACGTTCTGACTACAGATTAGTTCAGACTCCTCAGGTATTCAAAAGTTCTATTATTTGCAAAGCTTATGAATTAAATTATAACGATGCATTTACCGACGATGCATCAGTAGTTGAAGCAGCAGGTTTCCCAATCTTTTTGGTGGAGGGTAATCTTGAAAATATCAAGATCACCACTCCTTTTGATTTAAAAGTGGCTGAAGCCCTGATTAACAAAACATAAATTAAGGCATTCGATACATAAAGGCATTGATATTCATCCCAGCTCCCACGGAAGTCATCATCACATAGTCCCCCGAATTCAATGAATGTCCTTCTAATTTTCCTTTTACAACTAAATCATAAAGTGTTGGTACCGTTGCCACACTGCTGTTGCCAAACGAGCGAATTGTCATCGGCATAATACTATAGTCGACATTTTTTTCGCCATATAATCTAAAAATTCTTTTCAGGATAGCTTCATCCATTTTGGCATTGGCCTGATGAATCAATATTTTGCTCACATCTTTCAGATGCAAGTTATTTACTTCAAGACACTCCTTGGCAACAAGAGGAACATAGGTAAGACCATAATTATATACCTTTCGGCCCAGCATCTTTACATACTTAGGTCCCCTTTTTAGTTCAGGATTATAAGATTCCCCCATTTTCAGGAGGTTTAAATGTTCTTCGGTATCAGTTCGCGCCACATGTTTCAACAAACCAATAGGTTCATCACTTTCTACAGCCTCGAGTACAACCGCGCCTGCTCCATCACCGAAAATTAATGAATCTCGATCATGAGGATCCATCGCTCTGCTCAGAGTATCGGTACCAATTACCAATGCACTGCGCGCATCTCCCGATTTCAAATAGTAATTAGCTTGAATCATTGCCTGAGTCCAACCCGGACAACCAAAAGTAATATCATAGGCAATAGTTCGAGGATTTTTTATGCCAAGTTTTTGCTTAATTCGAGAAGCGAGAGTTGGCATAATATCAGGATAGAGAGTCCCGCTTTCCATATCGCCCAGGTTATGGGCGACAATAATATAATCCAATTTTTCGCGGTCGTAATTGGCATTTTCTAGAGCTGCTTCAGCGGCAAATGTCCCCAAATCAGAGGCAACATGCTGCTCGTCAGCCAATCGACGCTCTGAAATGTCGGTAATTTGTTCAAACTTTATCACTATTTCATTTCCAGGAGTTTCTATCTTGGTGCCATCTGCATTCAAAAAATTCCTGTCCACAAATGCACTATTGGGTAATGAAATAGGAGGCACATAGCTTCCTGACCCCTTTATTACTGCATACAATTTTGAACCACCCATAATTGATAAGCTGTTTTTTAATTTTTGAAATGCTTTAACTCAAAAGTTTTTCCGTCCCACACGGCATAAGTAAATAAGCGAACCCAGTCACCTAAATAACAAACTCGACTATGGTTTCCTATTGGGAGATCAATGGCCACATGACGATGTCCGAAAACAAAAAAGTCAAAATGTTCCTGCTTAAGTATCTCTTTAGAGAATTTTATTAACCATTCATTTTCCTCGCCCTGGAATTTGGCCAATTCAGAATGTTGGTTACGCTCTCTGCTTTTACGTGACCAAAAACGCGCCAAAGCAACCCCCAGGTCGGGATGTAACCACCGAAACAATCGTTGAGCCATGCGATTAGTAAAAACCGCTTTCAAACGTTTATAACTTTTCTCATCAGGTGTTAAACCATCACCATGAGCCATATAGAATTTTTTATTGTGAAGAGTCGTAACATAGGGTTCAGTATGAACCACAACTCCCATTTCCCGAGGCAGATAATCAAAAACCCAAATATCATGGTTGCCGGTAAAAAAATGAACTGATATCCCGGCATCGGTCAATTCACATAGCTTTCCTAAAAAACGCGTTTGACCTTTAGGTATAACGTGTCTATACTCAAACCAAAAATCAAAAATATCACCCAGAAGGTAGATTTCATCAGCATCTTCTTTAATTTGGTCGAGCCATCTTACAAATCGCTTTTCGTGTTGGCGATAATCTTTTATGGTCGGTGCTCCCAAATGCACATCTGACGCAAAGTATATGTTTTTTTTCTGCACCAAAACGAAGTAACTTTTAATAATTTCAGCGGGCAAAGATATCTTTTTTTAATTGGATTCACCAAAAAGACTATAGTGTTATAACCTCTTAGACTCAATCGAATTAGTAGGTCAAAAATTCAAAACATCTTTCCTTCACCCAAAAAATCTCTTTAGAGCATTATTAACAAATAATATACAAATTAAAACAATAACAAAATAGGTCATCCGGAATTTCTCCGAATAACCTATTTCTTAATCGACATGCATTTAGCCTCAAGGCTTATAATTCATTAATTTAACCTATTAATAACTGTATTTCCAAGGCCAAATTATTCGTGGTATTCATTTTACCACCAAGAATTAAAACATTTATTTTTAATTAATTCAACCACTTATCTACGTCGTCCCCCAATTGCATCAACCGAATACTTTCCTGATCCAAGGAAAAATATAGCGGCAAAACCTAAAAGGTATAAAAAGGCAAATTCTTTACTGGCACCGCCACTGCCGGCAAATAACGGATCACTCAAATGAACAATGAAAACAGCTGTAGCCATGGTAATCATTAAAGGAATAGTAGCCAATCGAGTTTTAAACCCGATAAGCACCATTATTCCGGCCACAAATTCAGCCAGTGTTGCCAATACCAGGTTAACTGTTGGACTAATGCCGAAAAGTGCAGGAAACTGGATATTCCCCGACAAAAGCATTTGCAATTTACCTAAGCCATGACCAAAAGCTATAAAGAATCCAAATCCAATCCGCAATATCAATGCTGCCAAATCTTTGTCTTTTTTGATTATTGTTTTCATAACCTTTAATTTTTTAGATTTCTTCAAAAGAACTAAAAAAAGATTGTTTTGTTCAAAACTACTCCAACCATATCTTATGCAATCCAAATTGCAGATTTGTAGACTCATTATTTAAAAGAGAGATCCTTACAATTTCAATATTATGAATATCAAATGGCACCTGCTCATTTATATTTACATAATAGGGAAGAAAAGAAGGAAAGGCACGAGGTATCAGAACAAATTTTCCGGGCTGCATAGTTTGAAGGGGGATTTTGTATTTCTGATCTGAACGATTCAATTTTATCACTTTACTTCTAACAGAGCCGTCGCTTGTGACCAACGCAATTTCCAATTCGGGTTGATCGTCTCCTAAGTTCTGTCCTTCAACCATCAAATAACCTTTTTCATTAAGAAGAGTCCTTAAGCCCTTAATGTCGTTGCCGAAATAATATCTCAAAGTATGAAGCGGCAATCCATCAAATTCCCTCGTTTCAGGCAATGAAATTTGGTATAGGAGATAATCGCCGTTGAACGAGGGTTTCAGATCAACATTCCCCACTCCGTCGGATAGGGTTCTAGGCCAATGATTCTCGGCTTTCCAAAGAAGAATCGGGGTTGTGGCTGGCAAAAAATCTATATGAAAGTTTTTTTTCGCAACAAAATCCCAGTCATCCGGTTTCCCCTCCAAGTTCGAAGGGTATGTCAACCAACGGTTTTCTTCCGTTTTTATTGAAATAAAATAGTCCACTCTTCCCGCCTGGGTCAACTCTGCCGGTAACATGGCCTGATAAGTGTTGCTTCCTGTTTTAAAAGCCGATATCTCGATGGTACGCCTGTGACGTTTAATAAAAACCTTTACTTGCTTAGGCAATTGTGAGGCAATGATTTTAAAGGATATGTATGCAGAATCAGCAACTATTGCCCTGGGTGGCGTCAGGTTTTTAATGACGATTGTATCTAAATTGGTATCAGGCGCCACATATTCATTGATAAGAATGTTTTTGTAGGAGTCGGTTGGATTAATCTTCCTCTTTGCACCCCATGCTTGAAGGATGAATACACCCGGTGAAACCATCAATTTACCGTTGACGCATTTTAATTCATTATTGGCGGAAGGTGCAATTTTTTGAGCCGAAAAGTTTTCTCCCAAATCGGGAAGTATAATTTGCATCTCATGTAAGGAATGATTTACCGCAGCTTTTTGATGATTAGGGCTAACCGGAGAATAAGGGTCGTCCAACCAGTAAGCATCTGGCATTACCTCGAGTCGCCAAATGCCATTCCCCAATTTATCAAGAAAATAGGCGCCCGTCCCCGAATACTTCACCAGAGGAGAGCATCCAAAACCTGCAATTTCCTTCAGATGTTCCGGCGCAGGAGGTTCGGAACGGGTGTGGTTGGAATAGAAGAAACGGGTTTCCGACAAATATTCCGCCAGATCCTTTTCATAATTGACCCTGAAGCCTTCAAATCGCGTGTTTTCGGGATAGCTGCCAAAATCCTTCTTCATAGGCACTTCATGAAATACGGCTGAAGCAATTTTCAGACTAATGGCCTTTTGTGGAGCATAAGGCAAGCTCATAAAATGGGTTCCGTAGTTGGTGTTATAAGGTGCCAAAAACATGGCGTCGTAAGCAAACTGAGTGGCCAGTTGAAACCCCGCCTCCCTAAAGGTTCTCGCCATTGCAGGATAGATATAATTACCGGACACATCGGCAGGATCAAATTCGTAAATTATTTTGGCCTTGTTTTTAAATCCGGGATGTCCGGCAAAAGGAATAACATATTTATCAACATAAGGAAGAAAGTTTCCCCGTAGTGCATGGCCGGCCACCAACCCGGAAGGATACCACTGGAATGTTCCGCCCTGAATATCGGCTTCCAGATAGGCATCCACCAAATGGATACTGTGGCTCATGTTATAGAAAATCGGTTTTTGTGTGCCAGTATATCTCATGGCCTGCACCATTTTATTTATGTATTCCCGAACCTCCTTCTTAGGTTGATGATGATGAGGCTCATTGGATATTTCGAAGGCAATTACGTCAGGATCCTCTTTATAAGCCAATCCGGTATAGGGATTCACATGGTTAAGAAATTGTTTCAGATAACGTTGCTGAGCCATTATGGCATCCGGATCGGTTAAACAGGCTGCTTTTCCGTACCGGTGGGAAAAACCGGGGGTCTCCTCATCTGGCTCCGGCCAGCCATTACCCCAAAAAGCAATCGGGGTGATAATAAATTTCATACCCCGTTTTTTCATCTCCTTTACGGCAAAATCAAAGAGACGTAGATGCTCATTCTCCAAAAGATTGCCAACGGAATCAGAAATTTCGGTATCCCACACATGCACCCTAAAAAGGTCCATGTCCAGGCGGGCAAAGTGATAAACATCCTGTCTGATCGCTTCTTCATGCGAAATCCCCATCCGCATGGCCATCCGAAAAGAATGCGCAAAGGGGACGGTATAATTGATACCGAAGCCATGGATTTCCGAACTGTCGTTACTCCATCGCAATATACCTTCCCCATCCACAAAGGCGTGGCTATTATTTTGAGCAAGGAGAGAAAAAAGAGTGAAACAATTCCAAAGCAAAATCAATAAAAAAAGTTTAGTTCGCATGAGAATAATTTTTTAGAAAATTATAAAACCCCTGGCAAAATGAATGGGATGCCAGGGGTTATTGTTTGAGAAACACACTACAATTCTTACTGTAAGTCAACCATACCTCAATTCAAGGTCATCTGGTAGGTCATATTGATTAGATCGATGGTGAGGGTATAAGTTCCGACCTGCGAATCGTCGGTTAAACTACTTCCCAGAAAATAGAGACTTCCATCTGCCCCCCCAAAATAATCATTCCAGTTATCTACCTCAGGATAAATTCGGAATCCGTAAGTGGAGGGTGTTGTGACGACAATGGATCCGGAATAGACCCCATCTCCGGTTTTGGGTATGGAAGTATTAAAATCCCAAACATCATTAAGGCCGGAAAGGTATATTTCATCTCCTAAGGGAATCAATGAATAAGTAAGGTTCTTTAAATCGGCTGTTATCAGGAAGAAACCCGGTTCCGGTGCAGGAATATTTCCATCACCGTTTTTCACCAATGAACCTTCTGTTTCACCCATGGTATAATAGTCAGCGCCCCAGTCGGCCGCAGTAAACATCTGGAACCCCCACTGTGAGTTCACATAAACCACTCCGGCATAGAGAGTATCGTTGACCTGAGGGATGTAATTGTCGAAGGTCCATCCTCCACCTGTTTCACCATCCTTAGATCCTGGTAAATAGAGATAGGGAATTTCTTCCTCTTCCTGAGGCAGATGATTGCCCTCAGTAAGACTAAAGGTCCATTGCGTCGGGTCGCTGAAATCCAGTATTAAAGTATGGGTTTCAGCAGTAGGAATTGTAAAGGTTCCCGGGGATTCGGCGATAGCCAACAGACCGCTACCTGCATCGGCAAAGTACAACGTTGTGGCAATGGCATCGACATCATTGGTACCGGTTGAAACGTTGTAGAACAAGCCATCGCAATACAAAGTGATTTGCGCGTTTTCGGTTGAAGGATCAATTAATCCGGCCCACTGATCAAACGATTTATAGTAAGAGAGGGTATCGTTTTCTTCCAAATCACCTGTTGCCACTATCTCGGGCAACCAGGTGGCACTCCAGGTAAACTCGTTGGTACTCATGGTAACAAAGTATGCACCACCATTCCCTGGGAACCAGCAATTCCACATAGTTGCTTCATCATTGGACAATTCAAAGGCCGTTCCCGGATCCGAGTCGTTACCCCATAGGGTATCATCTCCTTCCAGAAAATAGAAATTCATCCACGAAGTAGCCTGGACAAAACCACTATACTCACCATTCCAGTCCTGAGAATATAATATGCCCAAAGTATCGCTCTTATCGGTGCTAATTAAGAAAAGTTGTGACATATCAATCACATAGGGGGTAACATTCACCGAAACCACATTGCTGAATATAGGGGCTATGTTTTCGCCAAGCTGAGACTGTACTCTAAAATAAAGAGGTGACGCAACATCGGGTTCCAAACCGGCATCCTTCGCCCAGGTATTGAGTTTTGCTCCGCTAAAGGTATAGTATGAGAAGTCGGGCTCTAGTTCAACAATAGATTGGAAATCTTCGGAAGCAGAAGCCTGCAGCCTGAATACCGGAACACCGGACGGAACACCCATGGATTCATCGGTTACTGAGAGGGTACTGCCCGACCAACTCAAGGAGAGAACAGGTTCATCATCATTATCTTTGGAAAGAACAACCGAAGTTTCGGATGCTGTCAGTTCTGATGCTTCATGTCCCTTAAGGATGATCATATCCCCATCTTTTTCACAGGATGAAAGGGCCAGCACAGCCATAAAAATGATCATATATTGCTTGATACTCTTCATAGATCTATCGATTTAATAGTTTTGATTGGACAAATTGGGATTTGCCGACAACTCAGTTGCCGGGATAGGATAACGATTATATTTATCATCGACGGCCTTACCGTCTTTTATTCCTCCCTTCCATTGCCAGATGTATTTATCGGTGGTAAATGCGTCGAACCGAATGAGGTCGGTACGTCTAACCCCTTCCCAGTACAATTCACGAGCTCTTTCGTCGAGAAAGAACTTAAAGGGTATGCCATCCACGGTAGCCGTTATTTCACTTTCTGTAACTTCGGCGGCATTACGATGTCTTCGCAATTCATTCACATATTGAAGCGCTCCATCGATATCGTTACCCGAACGCACGGCCGCCTCGGCATACATCAGATAAGCATCGGCCAGGCGGAACAATGGGAAATCAGTGTCAACGCCATCGTTATTAGTGTTAGAGGCAACGGCACCGTCGTCGGTCAGATTACTCCACTTCAACACAAAATAACCACCTGTTCGATCATCAACCCCCCCATCCATATATTGATTTTGTCCTTCGGTATAAAACATGGCACGGTCATCATTTTCCATATCGAACAAAGCCGGCACTTCTCCCCTGATACGAAACATACTCCATGCACTGGCACAGCCTACGCTATCGGCCGGGGGACCATAATCGGTATCTACTTCACCACAAACCAGGTAGGTGGTAGCTCCCCAGGATACCACATATCGGCTATCTACTACCAAAGGGAAGATAATTTCATTTCCAATACCTACCCGCTTGTGGTTGTCTGCATTGAATAATTTGGCATAATCCGCTTCCAGAGCATAGCCTTCATCCAACACTTTCTGACAGTAGGTCATACATTCCTCATAATGTTCACCTGCATTATAGGTTTCAGCATTCAGGTATAGACGTGCCAGCAACATCCATGCAGCTGCTCTTGGGGCTCTCCCATAAACGGCATTTTCGGCACTAAGCATATTTTGACTACACTCAATTAACTCGGTTTCAATAAAGTCAAATATCTCTGATGCTTCCCATTGTTCAGGTAGTTTGGAACTGCCGATATATTCTTCATTCGCAAAAGGAATATCGCCAAAGAGGTCAAGCGCATGATAATAAGCCAAAGCCCTTAAAAATCGTGCTTCGGCTCGGTACGTTTTTATCTCCGTCTGTTCTTGTTCGGTGAATCCTGCTATTTTCTCATCGGTAGAATTCTTCAGGAATTCATTACACAGCGAAATGGTATAATAAGAGCGATAGTACATATCGGCTACCCATGGGTCATTGGCATCCCAGGTCAGGAACGTGAGATCTGCGGTATTATCACCCTCAATCCAGGTAGAACCAATTTCATCGGTTCCGGCCTCTTGCATATTAAAATAACAACGCATATAGTCGTAACCATTATTACTAACCAAATCAGGGTTACCACCCCCCTTTTCTTGTCCGGCTGTAACAAAAGAAGCGTAACATTTAGCCAGAGCCGAAACATAGTTGTCGGGATCGGAATAAACTGATTGGGATGTCTCCTGAATCTTTGGATATTGATCCAGGTCATCGGTACAACCAACTACTCCGCCAAATATTATTCCCAGTATAATATAAATTAACTTTCTCATTTTAAATTCTTTTTATTCGGTTAAAACTGCAAACCAAGACTTAAAGAAAATATCCTTGGACGCGGATAAAAAGAGAGATCCATCCCATTAGGGACTTCAGGATCGACTCCTGTGTACTCTGTGATGGTAAAAACATTTTGAACCATAGCAGAAGCATTAACCGCAAATCCCGGGAATATCTCACCCAAATTATAGTCTAAAACCAGGTTGTCCATTTTCAGGAAGGAGGCATTCTCGACATAATAGTCCGAGAGGTATTGTCTGCTCTGAAATCCTGTTTCCAGATAGCTTGAATGAAGGTTATTGAGCTGATAGGCATTATAGGACATGGTTCCAAAAGCGCCGGTATTCATGGCCATTCCGTTATAGACATAATTCCCGATATTGGCTCGAAGATTTGTGCTTAAGGTCCAATCTTTATAACGAATTGAAGTGCTAAATCCCAGAATATAATCAGGTGTTGGGGAATGGTAACGATACAAATCTTTGGAATTGATGAGTCCGTCATTATTAACATCGGCGAAAGCACCTTCAATTGGCTTTCCACTTTCATCATACAATTGATGATAAACGTAAAACATGTAAGGTTCATAGCCTTCTGTCAGCACCTGAAAATAATAGCTGTCAATGGTTGGTCCAACTGAAGTATTGGTGATTTCAGCATCCTCTGAAAGAGAAAGATTTTTAATTTTCTGTTTCTGCCATGCCGCATTAAAACTTACTTCCCATGTCCAGTCATTATTAGCGACAGGAATTGCATTAAAAGAGACTTCGAGCCCTTCACTATCCACATTACCAACATTGGTAAGAATGTTTTTGTCAAAGTTGGTTCCGGCAGGTGATGGTACTGTTGCCAGCAGGTCTTCGGTTTGACGGGTATAATAATCTACGGATCCTGAGAAACGATTATTGAAGAAACCAAAATCAAGCCCATAATTCCATGCTTTGGTAGTTTCCCATTTCAAATCGGCAACATAGGCTTCAGGACGATAGGTATTAATGATATCCGAACCAAAAATATATTGTGCACCCGTTTGACTGATGGTATATACCGGAATATAATTATAGTTTCCAATACCTTCCTGCTGCCCGGTAACTCCATAACTACCCCGAAGCTTTAAATTGGAAAGGATATCAAGATTGCTAAGGAATGGTTCTTCCGAAAGTCGCCAGGCCAACGCTACCGAGGGAAATGTTCCCCACCGTTGGGCATCACTGAAACGGGATGTTCCGTCACGGCGAATGGTGGCAGTTAACATATACTTTGTTGCCAATGAATAATTAATCCGGCCATAATAAGAGATTAATGCATGCCTTTGATCTGTGGCTGCAGAAGAATTTTGCACCTCCCCTAAAACATTCAGTTCTTCATAGTAGGGAGTTGTACTCTTCCAGTATTGATAATCGTATCCTGCAGTAACATCCAAGGTGCTGTTTATGGATTCCAGATCTTTATTGTAGTTCAGATAAGTGGTCAATAATCTGTTTTCTTTTTTCTCAGGACCATACTCATAATCACGTCCATTTGAAAGGTAGAATTGTGCGGCCGTTTCCGGAACATATACTTTACCCTCTCCCTGTGCATAATCATAGCCCAGAGTAGCATGAAATTTTAGCTCGGGAAGGAATGGCATAATATAATCCATATCAAAATTCCCAATAATCCGGCTAACCCTGCTTGTTGACTCATTCTGTTTTAATAATCCCACCGGATTTAGAACGGCACTAGTAACAGGGATACCATTATTGTCTATGGCTTCATTGTATCCGCCAAAATCATTTTCCCCCGAATAAACAGGGATTGTTGGATTATAGGTAGCTCCGCCCCATATGGCATCGGTATTTGCAAATCTGTTTTTGTTCAAGGATCCCTTTATACCAACAGAAAGCTTCAAATTTTCATCGAAAAAAGAGGGAGAAACCGACAGGTTTCCAGTCATTCTCTTAACATTATCAGTCTTTAATATTCCGTCCTGATTAAAATAACCGGTGGAAAAACGGAATGGAATATCTTTAAAAGTCCCCGACATACTGAAGTTATTGTCGGTCCCGTAAGCGATCTTAAAGATTTCATCGTTCCAATCGGTATTATAATCACCTAATAGTGCTTTCTGAGCAACAGAACCCTGCGTTTCGACGACGTTACGAAACTCTTCGGTAGAAAGCATATCTGCCAGTTTGGTTTTAACCTGCAATGAATGGGTGGTGCTGGCATTGATCTGCAACGCCCCTTGCGATCCCTTTTTGGTCGTTATAAGAATAACGCCGTTTGAGGCTCGTGACCCATAAATCGCCGTAGAGGATGCATCTTTCAAAACCGTCATACTTTCTATATCATTAGGATTAATCAGGCTTAGAAAATTTCCGCTATTACCACTAATTCCTCCCGGTTCAAGCGGAACACCATCCAAAACAATCAGAGGATCGTTACTGGCATTAAGAGAAGCTCCCCCTCTGATTCTAATAGTGCTTCCCGAGGTGGGTGAGCCACTGTTCGACATGATCTGTACCCCTGAAACCTTTCCGTTAATTAACTGTTCGGGCGTACTGATGATCCCTTTTTTAAAATCTTTGCTATTGACATTTGCCACTGATCCGGTTAGATCACCCTTACGCTGCTGACCGTATCCAATGACAACCACCTCATCAAAGCTGATTACATCGGGCTCCAGTTCCAATACAAGTTTTCTTTGTCCGTTAACCGGCACTTCAAGCGTTTTGTATCCGATGTAGGAAATTCTCAATACATCCGATTCATTTAAGTTAAGAATAAATGACCCGTTCACATCGGTTACGGTCCCCTGAGTCGTTCCTTGAATAAGAACGGTTGCCCCGGGTATCGTTTCTCCTGTTTTTGCATCCCGTACCGTTCCTTCAACGGTTAATTGCTGGGCATTGACCATGGTGGTTACACACCAAAGCAGAATTAAAATACCCGGCGACATCATTTTTGTTATTTTCTTTCTCATAGGAATTCTATTTGGTTTTTTGAATTTTAATCTACTTATCAAATAAGTTGATGCATTTATACCTTTATATGAATCAATCAACGGTAACTTCAATATACCCGGTTTTCAGTCCATTAGTACGAGCAGAAAGTTTTAGAATACCTCCAATGTCTCCGGCTTTAAGCAATACAGTTGCAATACCGGCCTCAGCATTTATAGGATTAGTTCCTATGAGTTCGGCATCACCTTCAACATTGAATACGACACTTTGAGTTGCATCGGGAACTATAGTCCCGGCATCATCTACGATGGAAGCATATACAAACACCACATCATTCACCCCTTTTTCCAATGGTTTCCCGCTTTCATCGATCCAAACATTCAGTTTGGCGGCCTCTCCGGGCGTTCGGCGAGTAACAGAAGTTACTTCCTGATTATTGACATATCCTTTGGCAGTCAATTCCCCTGGTTCAAAAGCCTTTAAATGAAACGTAAAGGGTGGATGATTCAAGTGGGTACTCATGCGATCACGGTCGGGCTTTTGTCTGCCTACCGACCGCCCGTTCACGAACAGTTCCACTTCTTCGCAGTTACTGTATACCTTCACCTCGGTAAAAGAGGGATCATTATAATAGTTGGCGATTTCAATAAAAGGCTTGTAAAATTCTTCGCTTACATGGGGCTTAATATCCGCCTGACTCTTATAAAAATAATAGGCAAATTTGGGTAATCGAAAGATATCCATAATACCTGATGCTTCGATATCAGGTGCGTATCCGCGATTATAATCAAACATAAGCCAGTTTGCATCGCCACAAGCAGGTCCTTGAAGATTGCTGTTGTGAGCTTCCTGGTAATTACGGGCCTGCTGTGCCAAACGTTTTTGTCCGTAACCCCGAAGCTGACGTGAGTTCCTTTCTTCAGGGGTAAGGTCCTTAAAGGCTTTTTGATTAAATCCGGCATTTTGAGCGTAATATTCCCAATCGCCATACTCAGCAATAAAGAGAGGTTTATTCTTTTTATACCGATTCCAGTAGTGGGGAGGTTTGCTATGCTGCCTGGCCGGAATAAATACATCATAAACATCATCAATCCATCCGCAAGTATAAACATCATCGCCCGGCAATTCCTCATGCACAGCATTATGTGCTCGTAGCATAAATTCCCGTGACATGCCGGATTCGTTTAACGATGCTTCCCATACTGCAACAGATGGATGATTGCGGTCACGACGAACCATGTTACGAACATCCTTGATGGCATTTTCCTGAAACGTCTCATCGCCAAAAAACTGCCAGCCTGGGATGGCATTCATGGTAAGTAACCCCAACTCATCACAGGCCCTCATAAAAGATTTGGATTGAGGATAGTGCGACAACCGCACAAAATTGAAACCCGCCTGCTTTATCTTATAGGCATCCCGATAATTGGCATTGTCAGACAATGCATAGCCAATATAGGGGTATTCCTGATGTCGATTGGTCCCTCTCAAAAATAATGGTTCGCCATTAAGATAGAATTGACCGGCCTCCCAACGAACGGTTCTTATCCCAATTTTTTCTGTCACACGATCCAACTCTTTATTTCCTTGAAACAGTGATACCCTAAGTTGGTACAGATGAGGAAAATCAGGTGACCATAATTGGGGATTCTTCACTTTCAATGATACAATAAAAAGCCTATTGGTTTCTGCCCCGATTTTTTGTCCTTTTGAGCTTTGTTCGGCTACCTTGTTGCCATTTTCGTCGAACAGTTCCACTTCAATCCTGGTTGAAACCGACTGATTAGTCTCGTTATTTACATCTGTCTGCACCCAGACAGTTGCCTGTTCTTTCGTTACTTCCGGATAACGAACTAAAATACCACCTGCCGCAACCCGATCGGCACCTATGGGATCAGATATATGTATCGGTTCTTTAACAATGAGCCATACGTTACGATATAATCCGCTATACCAGTTAAAATCCAGATTTTCTATAGGCTTTCCGGGCGGAACCTGAGGATTGTTTTCATTGTTCAACTTAACAACCAAAATATTTTCCCTGTCGTACTTTATTTTGTCACTGATGACCACATAAAAAGGGAGATATCCTCCGTAATGTGTAGCTATTTTTTCACCGTTTAGAAATACCTCTGCTACTTGCATAGCCCCTTCAAACTTTAGGGCGATATGCTTTCCTCTAAGAGTTTCGGGAAGTGTAAAAACTTTCCGGTAAAAACAATTGCCCTGCCATTGCTGATCTTTAATCACCAAAGGTTCAATATTGGCAGTATGAGGCAGAGTTACTTTTTCCCATTTTACCTGGGCAGAATGTGAAGAAGGCTTCAAAACATCTTCTGGGGAAAGATCTTTAACAAATTCCCAATCATGGTTAAAAAGATTTTCACGTTGAAACCCTTCAATTTGACCTGTTTGATTTTTGCATGAAAGCATTATCAACAGAAACAGAAAAGAGGTAATGACTTTTTGCATAGTTTCTTATCTAAATCATTAAAATTATTTATACTTCTCACTCAAATAGTCAGCTGCAACAGATAAATTGGCCTGAAAATCAAACAAGGCACAATTTTCCCAGCTGGAACCGGTTCCCCATAAATCCTTCATAGCACTGGTTATCCAGGCCGGTTCCCAATACACTACCCCAATAGCACCGGCATCTGCCATATTTTGGTTTAAATCGATGAGGAAGTTTTTTTGTCCCTCAATTGTATATGGATATCCTTCAAGAGGAGGATGTTGGGCCGACCAAAGGTTTCCGTAGTGATCATTATTTTCGGTGGTGAAGGGATAAGCCGTTTCCAGAATCATTACTTCTTTTTGGTATTTACTCTTTACATCCGAAACCATTTGAGGCAGGTTCTCAAAAGCAATATCGGTATGCCATAGCGGATAATAAGAGAAACCTATAATATCGAAATCCGTAATTTCTCCCAGATTAATGGCATCTTTCACCCACCAATCCAGGTTTTTGGGATCGGCCACATGAAGGGCGACTTTTATTGGCTGGCCTGTTTCGTTTTCCATATCACGAACAGCACGTATGCCGGCATTCACAACCTTTCCAAAATTACCCCAATGTCCATCGCAAAGGTTCAGGTTAGGAAAATTTGGATTGGAATCGGTAGTCATCATTCCACAATTGGTTTCGTTGCCGATCTGCACCATCTGGGGAAGCAAATCCTGATTGTTCAGCCAGTTTAAGATGCGATAGGTATAATTATAAACCGAATCCTCCAATGTTTCTATATCCTGAATATTTTCCCAGGCCTCAGGAACTGCCTGATATCCGGGATCGGCCCAGGTGTCGGAATAGTGGAAATCGAGCAATGCCGACATTCCTGCATCATGTGCCCGCTTGATGGTTTTTGCCACATCTTCGGGACCACTGTAAATAACGGTACTCTCACCATATATCTCTTTAATCCAATTGGGGCTGTGCCATAACCTAACCCTGACAAGATTGGCACCTTTGGCTGCCAGTAGCATAAAGGGATCCTCCGGCTTATTATCCCTTTTATAAATTCCGCCATGGTCTTCAATCTGGTTGACGTATGAAAGATCCACTCCCAAAATATAAGGTTTGAGTTCAATATCCTGCTCTTCGTTGCCCGTTGGATCCGGTTGTTCCTTTCCTGAACAGCCATACGTTAGAATAGTAATTAAAGAAAATACGACTAACAATATTGGAAACTTTCTCATTCTATTTTCATTTTAATTATTAGTCTCAAATATAAAAAAGCATTAAAAAGTGTATTTATTCTGTTCGTTCCTATATTTGTCCGTTTCTTACATTTTTGGAAACAAAAGACACAAATCATTATTATTTGTTTGATTTTATGCCTTTTACAGAACTTGTCTGTTTCTTACAAAAATTAGCTCTAATCAATCATAACCCATTACTATTGTTAAAATATTTCTAATTTTGATTTCAGGTACGACCAACTTAATAATCCGAAAAAACAAAAACCCCTATCAATGTTGAATCGAAAGACCCATCAATCTAGTTCTTTTCAAATCGATTATATTGCCCTTATTCCATTAATTCTGTTTTTTCTTTGGTTATTACCTTACGTTGCGAGAAGTCAACCATCATATCCACTCTATTTCACCAATCTGACCATTGAGCAAGGCCTACCTTCCAACATCACCAACTCAATAGTTCAGGATCCTTATGGATTTATTTGGATTGGTACCGCCGAAGGATTGTGTCGATACGATGGTTTTAAAATGATTACTTTCCAGGAATCAGCCACTCCCGGCTCAATACCCTCCAACAATATATCCGCACTAACCTGTAACAACGATGTATTATGGGTTGGCACATGGGACGGGCTATGCACCATCAATGTAAGAACCTTTCAAATCAAACAGATTAATGTAGGCGACCATCGGATCATCAGAACGTTGTATACCGATAGATCGGGAAATGTCTGGATTGGAACGGCAAGCGGATTACTTAAGTTTGATGTCAAACGCAACACTTACCAATTTTACGACACTTTCAACTCAGGGTTGTCACACAACACCATCCGTTCGTTCTATGAAGCAGAAAACGGGGACCTTTGGATCGGTACTTACGATGGCCTAAACCGATATCGCAACGATACCATCAAGGCTTTTGATGTAAAGGGCAATTATAAACCCCTGTTGAAAAATAACCTTGTGCTTTCCATTAATGGAAATCCCAAAACAAAGGACTCCTTGATATGGGTTGGCACAGAGACCGGCCTGGCCAGCTTCAACACACATACCGGGCAGTACCAATTGTACAATGCATCCAATACCACTTTAAGTAATGAAGTTATCAAAACTATCTATCTTCAGAATGATTCAATACTTTGGCTCGGAACCGATTTCGGATTAAATATCTTTAACACCATTACAGGTGAAGCATCCGCTTTTTTTCACGATCCTATGGTCGACAATACCATAGCCAGCAACGTGGTTTGGGAAATTTATGAAGACCGTCAGGAACGAATATGGCTCATTACTTCGGGAGGAGTTAGCCTGATAGGCAGAGGGGCTCCCTATTACTATCTTCATGAAGAATTTTTTAAATTTGAAGAACCCAGGATTGGAAACCAGATTCGTGACATCCTGACCGACCATCAAGGAAACATCTGGCTGGCCACCATTCACGGAGTAGTCAAGCGCTCCCTCTCGAACGAAAGAGAGTATTTCTCGACCACTTCGGATCCCCCCAGACGATTACTGCTGGATAATGTTTATACCCTCGAAGAAGACAATTTCGGACGAATATGGATCGGTACCGCCGGAGGCATTAATATCTGGGATCCAACCAGGAATAAGATGCTTGCCATAACAGCAGGACCTCTCAACGGATTAACTTCTAATTATATAAGTAGCTTTGCAAAAGACCAAAAGGGAAACTTTTGGGTAAGCGCCTGGGAAGGCGGTGTTTTTAAAATCATGAACAAGGATTTATCCCCCGGGAAAATACAATTTTTAAAAGTTGACAACGATGGGGATGGCAGATTACTGGCACACAATGGTGAAATTTATTATGCCAGTGGTGATCGTATGTGGAGGATAAACAAAAACACCCTCGAAAAAACATCACTAAAAAAAATCAACCAAATAATTAACGGGAAGAACATTACAGCATTACTTTCGGGACAAAACAATTACATTTGGATTGCAGCCGAAGATATGCTTTTTAAATATAACATCCTTTCCGATAGTATATCCTCAATTGAATTGAACCTTACACGTCCTCAAAAATTAATCAATCTGGAAAAAGATTTGGCCGGGAATATATGGGGAACCACACAAAACGTCATCGTACGTATCGATGTGGTCAATAATAGCATGATTACCATCCCCGTAAATCAAGGCTCTCCCTTCAGAGGCTTCTATCCCTTCTGCAGTGCCTTAACCAATACGGGACACATTCTGTTTGGCGGAGACAATGCCTTTCTGGAAATTGATCCACGACAGATAGATACTCCCAAGATGAAACCGAAGGTTCACATTACCGGACTGAGAATCAATAATCAAAACATACTTCCTGCTTCTTTGGGCACCTTAAAGAGTAATATAGCTTTTACCAATTCTATCAACCTCAGCCATTATCAAAATTCACTCACATTCGAATTTTCGACATTGGATTATCTTTTCCCGGACAAAGGGCAATTCCGTTACCGGCTAACACCTGCTCAAACCGACTGGATTTATAACAGCGGGAATAATAATTTCGCCGTTTTTGCCAATATTAAACCCGGCACCTACATTTTACAAGTTCAGGGAACAAATCATTTGGGAATTTGGAGCGAAACCAGAGAACTTCACATCCATATTGCGCCCTCCATCTGGTTAAGTAAGGGATTTTTCTTCCTTTACGCACTGCTTGTGGTCGCAATGACCTATATTGTTTTCAGAATATACAGTTACCGTCAAAGATTACGTAACGAATTGCAAATCGTTAAGATCGAAAAGCAGCACAGCGAAGCCCTATACCAGGCCAAAATACAATTCTTTACCAACATTTCACATGAATTCAGAACCCCTCTCGGATTAATACTGGCCCCACTCAAACAATTGGTTAATGCGGGACTTGGTGATGCCAAATTGCAACACATGATTGAATTGGCATATCGCAATGCCGGAAGACTCTACAAACTCATCAACCAACTTCTCGATTTTAGAAAAATTGAATCATCAGAATTACAGATCCATCTTCAGAACACAGAATTAGTCAGCTTTATTAATTCAATTTTTGAATCATTCAATGATCTGGCCACCCGACACCAGATAGAATTTCAGTTTCAATCTGAAGTATCTTCGCTTGATTGCAGTATTGATCGCGAAAAGGTTGAAACCATTCTTTTTAACCTTCTCTCCAACGCATTTAAATTTACTCAAGAAGGAGGAAAAATTACAGTATGTTTGAATATAAAAACCAACAACAGTAAAAAAACAATTGAACTTAGTGTAACCGATACCGGAATGGGCATATCGAAGGCTGATCAAAAAAAGATATTTGATCTTTTCTATCAATCTCCTGCCGGAAAGAATACCAACTCCGGATCGGGAATAGGTCTCACTATGTCGTTGGAGTATGCACGACTACATGGAGGTAACATTAAACTAGAGAGTGAACCAGGCAAAGGAAGCCGATTCATTCTGCAATTACCACTTGTTAATACTCCATCGAAAGATCCCCAATCTAAAATTATTAGCAGTTCCCCACATAAACAGCCTGAATATAAAGACAAAATGCCTTCAATATCAACCAGTGCAAAAAAGATCCTGATCGTGGATGACAACCCCGATTTTTTGGATTACCTTAAAATAAATCTGGGGCAAGAATATCAAGTGGAATATGCATACGATGGGACAAGTGGCCTAGCTCTGGCACAAAAAACTTTACCTGATCTGGTAATATCCGATGTGATGATGCCTGGCATGAGCGGTACGGAATTATGCAGCACCTTGAAATCCGAATCGGCAACTTCGCATATCCCAATCATCTTGCTAACTGCCAAAACGCTCGATATCGACAAAACCGAAGGCATGAAAAAAGGGGCCGACATGTACATTACCAAACCTTTTGATATTGATTATCTTCGATCAAGCATCCAAAGTATTTTCAGACGCGAGGAACAACTTACACGCTATATTGAAACACGTTTGATGCTCTCACCGAAAAAAGAGGATATTAAAGAAGATCCGGACAAATTATTTCTGAAAAAGGTAATGTCAATCATCGAACAAAACATAGAAAATCCCGACTTCTCGGTAGAAGTGATCAGCAAAACCCTGGGAATGAGCAGCACGCATCTGTATCGCAAACTGAAAACCATTACTGGACAATCAACAAGAGATATTCTCAACAACTATCGAATGCAAAAAGCTGCCAATATGCTTAAAACCAAGGATGTCAATATCACTGAAGTGATGTATGCCGTCGGTTTCACCAGCCTGTCAAGCTTCTCAAAAAGTTTTAAAGCAAAATTTGGTGTGTCGCCAAAGGAATATCATCGAAAAAAATAACTCTTGCATTATTTGTTAATTTTTGTCTATATTTGCAAACAGAAAATTAAGCCTTTCCCTTAAATCAGAAAATCCAGAAAAAGGTTCGATGTGTTTCGGACCTTTTTTACTGATTAATTTTGTCGCCTGATAAATAATTAACTGCCTATTAATTTCCTTCAAAACCTTTCCATAAAAAGGCTGTAATCTATCACTTACAACAGGGATTAATTGGTTATAAACAATAGTTAAAACCGCAGGGTCATAAAATGTATCAAAAAATTGATACAGATTTATGTTTTTTTGTATTTTTGCAAGCCCATGACGGGTTGTTAGCTCAGTTGGTTTAGAGCACTACCTTGACAGGGTAGGGGTCACTGGTTCGAATCCAGTACAACCCACAAAAAGCCGACAGAGATATTCTGTCCGGCTTTTTTCTTTTAAAGTAATCTAAAAATAGGCAAATCTCACATCACTGTACATCCTTAAAATTTCCTCAAACTATCCAAACAAAAATTAGTCATAGGGTAATAATTTAGTACTGTCTTAAAACTTATTGATCTGTTGCATATCTGTAACTTTTATTATTTTTGAATTTTCGCAGATTTGTTGTAGTAGTCTCAAAACCCAACACAAGACAAAACGAAATGATTTATAACGAAGAGAATTGGGACCGATTGGTGCTGGAATTAAGTAAACGTTTTAAAGTTACAGCCGATTTTGATTTTATACTTTTTTTGATTGGCATTCAAGAGTTGGGACAGGGAATGCGCAGCTATTCACGGCAAGAAAAGATGGACCTCATCAATCTTGGGAAATGCACTCTTCTATGCCGCGAAGGATATCTAAAGCCCGATGGAATTGACATCGAGGGATGGCCCAAATTCAAAGAAATTAAAACACTTAAAAATTTAACGCCTTCACTTATTAATTATATGCTAAAAAAGTCTGCATTCGAATATCTTAAACAACAACTTAATCTTTAAACTTTTTATTATGACCTCATTTGTAAAATGTAGAAAATCTTTTTTGCCCCTTTTGGTGCTTTTTTTAGGGATTATACTGGTTCAATGTGATAAACCGGAAAAAAAGGTGCTCATTAAAACCCCTTATGGGAACATGAAAATCAGGCTTTATGATGACACTCCCAAACACCGCGATAATTTTCTCAAACTGGTAGAGGAAGGCTTTTACGACAATCTTTTATTTCACCGTGTTATCGATGGCTTTATGATTCAAGGTGGTGACCCTGAGTCGAAAGATGCACCTAAAAACGCGCGCTTGGGAAGCGGTGGCCCGGGATACACTATCCCGGCAGAAATTAACTTTCCAACACATTTTCATAAAAAAGGAGCTCTTGCCGCTGCCCGCCAGGGCGACCAGGTAAATCCGGAAAAGGAATCATCAGGTTCTCAGTTCTATATTGTTCAAGGCAAGACCTATTCTGATGAAGAATTAAGCTCTATGGAAGAACAATTATCGCAACGTCGCATTCAGTCCAAAATGTTTGAAATGCTCACCCCTTACCAGGATTCATTAATGGCCATGAGACAACGAAACGACCGTGAAGGATTTAATGCTCTCATTTCGCAAATCGAACAAAGTGCCATCGAAACACTGGGCGATTCGGCCAATTTCTCCTTCCCCGACCAAATTCGTGAAGCTTATACCACCATTGGCGGGACACCTTTCCTGGATGGTGAATACACCGTTTTTGGTGAAGTAGAGGAAGGGCTGGAGGTTATCGACTCTATCGCGTCAGTAGCCACCGACCCCATGGACCGTCCTCTCGAAAACATTGAAATGACTATGGAAATTATTGAAGAATAGTCAATTGTCAAGATTCCATGTCTTGAATATCAACATAAGACACTTGTTAAAAGTAACCAATTAGCACTAATACACCGTGAAAGGTTGAGAAGCCCAATATAAATCAACATTCACCAACATTTATTTAGTCTTTTCAGCCTTTCACTGCCTAAAAAACGCCTCAGGGCAATAATAACCTGAAGTATAAAAACCATGCTAAAGTTCATTCAATCACTTGTTGTAATTATTTTTTTAGCCGGTTCTTTAAAAGCACAAGAATATACATACTACGTGCTTATCAAAACCAACATGGGCAACATGAAGGTGATGCTTTACAACGATACGCCCAACCACCGTAACGAATTTCTAAAACTGGTCAATAGCGGCCACTTTGACGGCACACTCTTCTATCGTGTAATTAAAAACTTTGTCATTCAAGGTGGTTCCTCCGACTCGCGTAATGCCCCGCCGGGAAAACATATCGGTTATGGAACCTCTGCCGTTAATATTGATGCCGAATACCGCGAAAACCACTTCCATAAAAAAGGTGCTCTATGTGCCCCACGCCAACCTGAAAATATCAATCAGTTTAAAATGTCGGATATTTCTCAGTTCTATATTGTTCAAGGACGGGTATGGACTAATGAAGAACTGGATATTCTTGAAAAAAACAACAATATACCTATCAAAAACGAACTCAAACGAAAATATTATTTGCCGCGAAAAGAAGAACTGGCAAAACTCAAACAAGAAGACCCACAAGAATTTAATAAACTGCTTCGCCAAATTAAAGAAAAAATCAATTTCGAATATTCTTTATCCGACTATTTAAAATTCACCGAAGAACAAAGAAAAGCCTATACCACCATAGGCGGACTGCCTGACCTCGACGGTGAATACACCGTTTTTGGTGAGGTTGTTGAAGGACTGGATGTTATTGATAAAATTGCCAACCTTAAAACCGATAAAAACGACAGACCCTTTACTGATGTGGTTATTAAAATTGAGGAAGTATCAAATTAATTTTTTTCTTGTTTTAAACTTATCCATAAATAAACATCACTCAGTTAGAATATTTAAGGCCTTGGCATTAGGAAATATTTTCGCCAAATAAACATTTAATTCATGAAGCCATTCTGTAGTGTCAAAACTAAAATTCTTTTACAAACAACATCTTTGATTACGATACTGGCCTTATGGCTCCCTGCCTGTCAAAACACCGCTTCCAAAAAAACATCTACTCCCATTTTCAAAGGCTCATATCAGGACAACATAAAAGGGATGGTTGAAATATACACCTACGACCATTACAACCGACCCTTAAAAAAAGGTTTTGGTTTTTTTATTGACCGAGACCTGGTTGTAACTAACTTCAATTGGCTAAAGGGAAGCTACAAAGCCAAAATAGCCCCACCCGGAACAAAAGATTTTCGTGATGTAAGAGGCTATACCATTTACGACCACAACCTTAACATCTTAATACTTAAAGTAAATCGAAACAACCCCAAGTATCTAAAACTAAACACCAATAATCAACCTCCTGATTCAATATACACTTTACTCAGACCCTCTCGAAAACTCTTGGTTCGCAAAGGTAAAACGGGACCTTTTCACAACCGGGATTCAATCTCTTTTTGGGAAGCTCCCGGCCCAATGGTTGCCGGAAAGCCCGCATTTCGTTACGACCATCAACTCTTAGGAATTGTACAACAACGGAATATTAATGATTCACTGAAAAAAGTAATCCTCCCGTTGAAATATATTAAAACACTAATGAGCCGACAGTCTTCTCAACCCAAATCAATTTGGGAGTTACGTACCAAAACCAATAAAACTTATATCTCTTACAAAAAGGTGAAAGGTTTCCGAATTAAAACAACAATGGGCGATATTACTATACGATTGTACAATGAAACACCCAAATTCCGTGACAATTTCATAAAGCTGGTGAGTGACCAGTTTTATGACAGCCTCCTTGTCCACCGCGTATTAAAAGATTTTCTCATTCAAATGGGGGCAGCCGACTCTAAATATGCAGGAAAAGATGATGTTGTTGGTTGGCAAGGCCCGGGATATAATTTACCAACCCATATTGTACCTTCTCTTTATCACAAAAGAGGTGCTGTTGCTGCATCCAAACTACCGCCCGAAAGAAACCCACGAAACCGTTCCGATGGTTCACAATTTTATATCATTTCAGGACGACGGTTTACTCATGATGAATTGGATGAAATAGAACAGGAAAAAGGATTTAAATTCACACCTTCACAACGCGAAACCTATACAACTATAGGTGGTGCTCCTTACCTCGACGGTGACTACACAGTTTTTGGCGAAGTTATCAGCGGAATGGATGTGGTCGACAAAATTGCGGCCGTTAAAACCTATGGTGAGAACAGACCTGTAGACGATATCAGAATAAAAACGATTGAAATTATCAAAAAGTAAAGAATTGAAACAAGCCCCAAAAAATTTATTACTTTTGTGATTTATAAATTTTAATAGTCCTGTAACCCATTCAGTCAGGCCCAAAAATTGTTCCAAAAAAGAGATACAATGCTTGATAAAATCAACGACTTACTCAAAGAAATAAAAGAACTCTCAGCCGCTTCAGCTGAAGAAGCCGAACAGTTACGAATTAAATACCTAAGTAAGAAAGGGATAATACCACAATTATTCAACGAATTCAAAACCGTTCCTAACGAACAAAAGAAAGTAATAGGTCAGGCCATTAACCAGTTGAAGAGCCTTGCGCTGGAAAAAATAAATAATCTGAAGGAACAATTTGAACAATCACAACCGGTTTCTGATGTAACCGACCTTACCCTTCCGGGAACCGTGGTGCCATTGGGTAGTCGACATCCGCTTTCCATCATTCGGCAACAAATTACAAATATATTTGGTCGTATTGGTTTTTCGGTTGCCGAAGGACCCGAAATAGAAGACGACTGGCATGTATTTGAGGCTCTTAATTTTCCACCCGAACATCCCGCCCGTGACATGCAAGACACCTTCTTCATAACTCAAAATCCCGACATTTTACTTAGAACCCATACTTCCTCGGTTCAGATTAGAACCATGGAACAACAAAAGCCACCTATCAGGGCAATCTTCCCGGGCAGGGTTTTCCGTAACGAAGCCATATCGGCACGGGCGCATTGTATCTTCCATCAGGTTGAAGGGCTATACATTGACAAGGATGTTTCTTTTGCTGATTTACGTCAAACTTTACTTTACTTTGCAAAAGAAATGTTTGGTCAAGATACGCGCATTCGTCTGCGGCCTTCTTATTTCCCTTTCACAGAACCATCGGCCGAAATGGACATCTCTTGTACCCTCTGTGGTGGCAAAGGCTGTAATATTTGCAAGCACACCGGGTGGGTAGAAATATTAGGTTGCGGAATGGTCGACCCTGCTGTTTTGTCCAATTGCAAAATTGACCCGCACGAATACACAGGTTTTGCCTTCGGAATGGGAATTGAACGCATTGCCATGTTAAAGTATCAGATTAATGACATTCGACTCTTTTTTGAAAACGATATTCGCTTCATAAAACAGTTCAAAGCAGAATCTTAACCAGATTAAAAAAACTACATTTATTTGAAGGTTGACTATTTTGTAGCCAACCTTTTTTATATCTCTGTCCCACACCGAATAGCATATAGGCACATCTCATAAAACCGGACCAGTTAAACTTGGCATTTGTGAGCAAAAGGCTAAAATCATTTCCTGACATAAATCTACTGAATCGCTTGCTTACAGTCGATTCAGTCACCTGCATAATGTCGACGTAGTCGCTTGCATCGATGAGACACTACCATCTGCATCAATAAGTCAGCAACCCTTTTACACACTTTTTGCCAGATACAACCATTGGATAAATGCCAAACAGGGAGAGATTCCAGCTAACCAACGGAACATAATCCCAAACCTGCCAATACATACCAACCAACCGACTTTGAAATAGGGATTTTCCGGATAACTCACACGTCTTAATTAAGCAAAAGACAATAATCCCGCCACTGAAATTCGAAAATAAAATCAATTATCCACTAAAAATTTAAACATTCAACCCGGACCGACAAACCGATAAATTTTTTATCTTGTGGCTGTTTTGTCTTTTTTTGAAGCCAACCACCCAATAAAACAAGAATACCTGAGGCGATTAGAGGAGAATAATAAATAAAATAACAGAGGGGAAAGGGTTCACCTTTTTAACCAAAAGATAAAAATCAGTATTAATTATAATAACCAATAAATTTTAGAACTATGCTAAATCCAGTATTTTGGTTTGTTCCTCTCGCTTCTTTGATAGCGTTGTTTTTTGCCTGGTTCTTCTTCAAGCAGATGATGAAGAGTTCCGAAGGCAATGATACCATGAAAGAGATTGCCCGCCATGTAAGGGAAGGTGCCAATGCCTACCTGCGCAGTCAGTACAAAGTTGTGGGTAAGGTATTTGTTGTATTGGTCATTTTGCTGGCCATTTTGGCTTATTTTAACGTTCAAAATCCCTTTGTGCCTTTGGCATTTCTTACCGGTGGTTTTTTCTCGGGACTTTGTGGTTATTTAGGGATGAAAACCGCCACTTATGCTTCAGCCCGAACAGCGCATGGTGCTTCAAAATCGCTAAATCAAGGGCTTAAAATCGCTTTTCGTAGTGGTGCCGTTATGGGACTGGTGGTCGTAGGTTTTGGTCTTCTCGACATAGCAATGTGGTTTTACGTTCTCAACGAATGGATTTTTACCCCTGAACACATGCGTACGGGGTTAGAATTTGCCGGACTCACCTTTGTTCACCCGGGTATCACCGAAAGAGAGAAAATGATTGAGATAACCGTAACAATGCTAACCTTTGGTATGGGTGCTTCCACTCAGGCCTTATTTGCCCGTGTAGGTGGCGGAATTTTCACTAAAGCAGCAGATGTTGGTGCCGATTTGGTAGGGAAAGTAGAAGCCGGCATACCGGAAGATGACCCGCGTAACCCTGCTACCATTGCCGATAACGTTGGTGATAACGTTGGAGACGTAGCTGGTATGGGTGCCGACCTTTATGAATCTTATTGCGGTTCTATTCTTGCCACAGCAGCATTAGGGGCTTCTCTCCCGGCACTTACACCTACAGAACAAATGCAAGTGGTGTTGGCCCCGATGATTGTGGCAGCTGTAGGTATATTACTTTCTATTGCAGGAATCTTCTTTGTTAGGGCCAAAGAGTCGGCCACGCAAAAAAATCTGCTCACTTCTTTATTGTTGGGGACAGGCGGTAGTTCATTCCTGATACTAATAGCTTTGGCAATACTGGCTTATTTGGGCTGGATAACCTGGGGAATTTTTGGTTCGGTAGTAGTAGGTCTGTTGGCAGGTGTTATCATTGGTCAGGGAACCGAATATTTCACTTCTGATGAATACAGCCCAACAAAAGGGATAGCACGCCAAGGACTTCAAGGACCGGCAACCACTATCATTGAAGGAATTTCCGTTGGGATGTTTTCAACCTGGATACCGGTAGTCACCATTGTTGCAGGTATTGTTGGTTCATTTGGTTTTGCCGGTGGATTCTCCAATTTCGCCATGGGAGTTTACGGTATTGGATTTGCGGCCGTAGGAATGTTGTCAACATTAGGTATCACTCTGGCTACTGATGCATTTGGCCCAATTGCCGATAATGCCGGGGGTAATGCTGAGATGTCGGAACTACCACCCGAAGTACGCGAACGCACCGATGCACTGGATATGTTAGGTAATACAACTGCTGCCACCGGTAAAGGCTTTGCAATTGGGTCGGCAGCGTTAACAGCCATGGCCCTATTGGCAGCTTATATGGAAGAGATACGCTTGTGGCTGGGAAAACTGGCAAAAGCTTCGGTTGAAGGCATCCAACAAGTAGGTAATTACATCTTCTACCTGGCTGATAACCCGGAACCCGTTGTGGAAAAAGGACAAAAAGCCGTAGAAATATCAGCAGCTACCATTCGTGACTTTGCCGCAGCCTATGATTTATCGCTCTTTAATCCGTTGTTGCTGGCAGGGCTCTTTACCGGTGCCATGATGGCTTTTGTTTTTAGTTCAATGACGATGAAAGCCGTTGGACGTGCCGCCAGTAAAATGGTTGACGAAGTGCGTCGCCAGTTTAAGGAAATACCCGGTATTATGGAACGCAAAAACAAACCCGACTATGCCCGCTGCGTTGAAATATCAACCAAAGGTGCTCAACGCGAAATGATATTACCCTCACTACTGGCTATTGCTGTGCCTGTTATTGTTGGCGTAATATTTGGTGTTCCGGGTGTTGTGGGTCTCTTAGCCGGAGGACTAACAGCAGGTTTTACGCTGGCCATTATGCTGAATAATGCCGGCGGTGCATGGGATAATGCCAAAAAGTTCATTGAAAAAGGAAATCATGGCGGTAAAAATAGTGATGCACACCGTGCTACAGTGGTTGGTGATACCGTTGGTGACCCTTTTAAAGATACTTCCGGTCCATCATTAAACATTCTTATTAAATTGATGTCAATGGTATCGGTAGTAATGGCCGGTTTAACGGTAGCCTTTTCTTTATTTTAAATATTTTTGAATAATAATTTTGGTGTCGCATCTTCGGGTGATTGAAGCCTAAACAATCACTATGAAGATGCGACATAATTTTATAAATCTAATGCCAATCTTACCTTTGTATGCCGTTAAATATATGTTAGGCTTAACAATTGTTCTATGTCAACAATAATTACTTTTCGGGAAATACAGCAGGCATACCAACGCATTCACCCATTTATTAACCGTACACCGGTGGTAACCAATGCATCTTTAAACACCCTGCTGGAAACAACTATCTATTTTAAGTGCGAAAACCGTCAAAAATGTGGGGTTTTTAAATTCCGGGGTGCAACCAATGCCGTCCAATCCCTTACTCCGGAACAGGCAAAAAACGGCGTGGCCACCCATTCATCGGGCAACCATGCTGCGGCCCTTGCAATGGCAGCTATGCAACGCAACATCCCGGCATATATTGTCATGCCTCGTGATGCCCCGAAAACTAAAGTTGAAAATGTAGAACGTCATGGTGGCAAAATTACTTTTTGTGAACCTACTCTTCAGGCACGAGAAGAAGAGCTTAAAAAGGTAGTTGAAAAGACCGATGCAACATTTATTCATCCCTACGATTGTGCTGAAGTGATTTGCGGACAGGGCACCGCAACCATGGAAATGATTGAGGATTATGGTTCTTTTGATATAATAATGACGCCTGTAGGTGGAGGGGGGCTCCTCAGTGGAACAGCGTTGGCTGCAAAAAGCATGCTTCGTAATGTTCAGGTTATTGCCGGAGAGCCTGCCAATGCCGATGACGCCTTTCGCTCTTTAAATGCCGGACATATTATCCCCTCGCAAAATCCCGACACCATAGCGGATGGCCTTAAAACCTCTCTCGGAAAACTAAACTTCCAAATTATCAACCAATTTGTTGATAAAATTATTACTGTTTCCGAAGAGGCTATACGTAAAGCAATGGTGTTGCTACAACAACATACCGGAATGTTGGCCGAACCATCGTCGGCAGTACCTCTGGCCGCAATAATGGAAAACAAAGAAATCTTTAAAAATAAAAAGATTGGGCTGATACTTAGCGGTGGTAATATAACTAAAGAAACTTTCGACAGTTTGACTAAAGCAGGGGACTAAACAAGCGGGCAAAGGATTCTTTTACTTTTTCAATATATGGGCGTTCAATCCATTCGGGAAGAAGAATAATTTCGCTATTCCGTTGGTCTTCCAAAAAGGTTTCCTTCATTTCCTGAGCTGTAGCCTTATCATAAATAAAAGCGGTAGCTTCAAAATTTTGCTCAAAGCTTCGGAAGTCCATATTTGCCGAACCAACGATACTAATCTTATCATCGCAAACAATGGTCTTGGCATGTAAAAATCCTTTTTGATAAAAATATACCTGAACACCGGCCTCCAACAGTTCACGTATATAGGACCTTGAACAAAGAAGGGTGATAAAAGCATCACTCTTTTCAGGAATGATGATTCGAACATCAACGCCACTCAATGCCGCTGTTTTTAAAGCAAAAAGAACACTTTCGCTGGGCATAAAATAGGGTGTGGCAATATATAGGTAGTCGCGGGCTCTCACAATGGTATGAAAAATGCCCATCATAATAGCGGGCCAGTCAGAGTCGGGACCACTGGCCACAATTTGAATAACCTTATTGTTGACCGGTTCAGATACAGGGAAATAACCGGGGTCGGTCAATTCGGTCTCACTCACAAAAAACCAATCGGTCAGAAAAATAGATTGCAGAGAGTTTACAGCACTGCCTCGTATCATTATGTGGGTATCGCGCCAAATGCCATAAGATTTCATATCCCCATCCTTGTACCTGTCGGCAATATTATAACCCCCAATAAACCCTACACGCCCGTCAATAACTACAATTTTTCTGTGATTACGATAATTCACCTTGCTGGTAAGCAGCGGAAACCGAACCGGCAAAAAGGAATAAGCTTCTACTCCCGCCTCATTCATCTCGTCAAAGAAAGAACGTTTCAATTTCCAGCTTCCCACATCATCAACAATCAAACGAACTTCTACACCGGCTCGAGCTTTTTCTTTAAGAATTTGTTTAATTTGATAACCAATATTGTCTTCCTCAAAAATATAATATTCCAGGTGAATAAATTTTTGGGCATTATTTAGTTCCCTAAGTAGAGCTTCAAACTTATCTTTACCGTTATTTAAAAAAGTAACATCATTCCCGGAAGTCACTATAGAACTGCTGTTATTCAATAACAAACGGACAATACCCGTGGTGTCGGATGCAATTTCATTACCTTTTAAGTTCCCCTCGGTAAGTTGTATAATTTGCGAATGAGCCAGGTAATGCAACCGGTGTTGATTACGCATGCCTTTGCGGGCTATAATCTTCTCTTTACGAAAGTTTTGTCCAAAGAAGATATAAAACAGAAAGCCTAATCCCGGTAACAAAAGTAGTACAAGTATCCACGAAATGGTTTTTAACGGACTACGGTTTTCCAGCACAATCATAATCACAACCACAAGAATACTTATGGCATAACCCAATAATAAATAAGACAAAATACGACTGGAAAAAATACCGTTAATAATATCCATACCCGGAAGACTTTTATTGCGTTCTGAATCCGTTACGGTTTCATCCGTATAAAATTTACTTAAATCATTGGTCGGATGGAACTCGCATGACAAAGAGTTTTATACATTCTCTTTTGTGAAAATCTCTCATTGTCATGCTCGTTTCATCAGTATAAATTTTACTTACTTCATTGATATATTGACCCTTAAAAGCAGTCATTAGTGGTTAGTCATTAGTCATTAGTTAATCAACATTAGTCACTAATGACTGTTGACTAAGGACTAAAAACTTCTTCTGCCTTTATCTTTTATACTTTTGTATCCAAAGTAGCCATGCTAATTTCATTATAATAATTTGAATGTAAATTAACTATTTGTTTCGAAAAACAAACAGCCTACTGTTGCCAAATTTCTCTTCGCACTCAGGTTTTTGATGAATCACCGGTGCCTTAACACCGGAAATAAACCATTTCTCACCCACAAAAATGCGGGCTTCATCCCATAATCCGGCATCTAAAAACGCCTTTAGGATTAGACTACCACCCTCTATCATTACCGATTGTATATTACGTCGATATAATTCTGCCAATACTTGAGAGGGGATATTTCCCTGTGAAGAAACAGGGACTGCCTCTACCCCCGCAGGAAAAGATTGACCTTTTGAAGTAAAAACCAACGTGGGTACTTTTCCGTCAAAGAGTGAAAGGGTGTGTGGCAATTTTCCATACCTGTCTATTACCAGTCGCAGAGGGTCTGGTCCTGTCCAATCCCTTACTGTTAATGAAGGATTATCTTTCATTGCCGTAACTGTTCCAACAAGAATGGCTTGCTCAACACTCCGCCATTTATGTACCATTCGCTTGGCCCACGTGTCAGTAATCCATGTTGGACGTGCATCTGCCCCGATAGGTCTGTCGACATCCAGTAATCCATCACGTGTTTGAGCCCATTTCAATAAAACATATGGACGCTTCTTTTCATGATAAGTAAAAAACCGACGGTTTAATTCCCTGCTCTCTTTCTCCAAAACGCCTACCACCACCTCAGCTCCTGATGAACGTAACATCTCGATACCTTTCCCCGATACTTCCGAATAGGTATCTTGACATCCCACTACGACACGGGGAATCTTTTTTTCACGTATCAGCAGTGAGCAAGGTGGTGTTTTTCCGTAATGAGCACAAGGCTCGAGGTTAACATACAACGTAGACTCCTTCAACAGTGACTGGTTTTTTACGGCATTAATGGCATTAACCTCGGCATGGGGCTGACCAGCCTTATGGTGATATCCTTCCCCAATAATTTTCCCGTCGTGTACAATCACCGAGCCCACCATAGGATTGGGATATGTATTACCTTCGGCCATACGGGCCAGTTGAAGGCACCGTCTCATATAAAATTCATCTTGGTGTTGTTGTTCCATCTCACTAATTTTACAGCAGAAAAATATGCCTATGCCATCAACAGTAAAAGATATTGTAAAAACCATCCGAAAGGAACTTTCTGCGTTATATTCCTCTCACGAAGCGTTTCAAATGGCATGGCTGATTTTTGAGCACCTCTACGGCTGGTCAAAAACAGAACTATTACTAAATGATAACACAAAATTAACCGATTCGGATTACTTATTTGTTCAAAAAGCACTGGAAAGATTAAAAAAGAGGGAACCCATTCAATATATTCTTGGCAAAACAGAATTTTATGGTCTCCCCATCCGGGTCAATCCTTCGGTACTCATACCCCGTCCCGAAACCGAAGAGCTGGTTGAATGGATAATTCAAAGTGCATGGGAATCGGGCAGTATGGCACCTGCTATTTTGGACATAGGTACCGGAAGCGGATGCATCGCCATAGCATTGGCCAAAGCTTTGCCCAATGCCTCCGTATTTGCATGGGATGTATCTGAAGAGGCATTAAAAACAGCAAGTGATAACGCACAAATCAACGGGGTAAAGGTAAATTTCGAACAAAAAGATATCTTAAGTCCGGCACTACTAAACATTGAACATAAATGGGATATAATTGTAAGTAATCCTCCCTATGTGAGAGAATCAGAGAAAAAATTAATACAACCTCATGTATTGGATTATGAACCTCATCTGGCACTTTTTGTAAAAGATTCGGACCCTTTAATATTTTATCGTGCAATCACTTTATTTGCGCAAAAGAAATTAACCCAACAGGGGACCCTCTTTTTTGAAATTAACAGCGCTTTTGGGGAAGAAGTAAAAAAACTATTAACCGAATATGGCTTCGATAAAATAGAACTTCGTCACGACCTATCCGGAAAGTGCCGCATGGTTAAAGTCCGTAAACCGTTGGTGTGATGCCAGAAATTGTGTCACTGAGGCTTCTATGGAAGGCATAAACTTGAAAAACTGTTGTTGAAGGTCGGTATAATGATTTTGAAGTTGTTCAAGTGCATAATCCGATTTATCGGGCAGGGATGAGTGCGACGACATAATGCGCAAAGTTTTCTCCACACCCTCCAAATATTGATAATTTTCCAGTCTTCGGCTTTTAATTAAAAAAGGAAGAAACTGCTTAACCTTTAAAGGCAGGGAAAAATAGTGCCTCAATAAAATCCTGTGGGCACGGTTCACAAAATCATGCAATGGGATGTTTGAATAGTTCGACCAGTTAGCCGCCAGAAAATGGTCATAAACGATATCACACACCACTCCCGCATATCGATGATACCCCTCTTTAAAAAGCGCGGCACTTTTCAATACCTCAGGATGGCAATCGGTAAATGTGTCAATATGACGATGTAAAAGAATCCCCTGCTGAATTGTCCCGGTATATCGGGTAAATTGCCGGCCTTTTACATAGTCGCCAATGAAATTACCAACAAGCAATCCGCTATCATCCCCCGACAAATATAGATGTGCCAGATAATTCATTCGTATATAATTTATTTAACTCATTGGCCGAATGGAACTCGCATGGCTTAATAAAATTTATACATGTCCTTTTGTGGCAACAGCCGCCATGCTCGTTTCATCAGTATAAAATTTATCTAACTCATTGGCCTGATGAAACAGATAATTAGCCTTCGGTCAATAGTCTTTGGTATAGCCATAACTAATGACTATTGACTTTTCACTAATTAAAAAAACCCCTCTGCCAATGGTACTCACATTATCAGGGAAAATTTCAAATCAAGGCCGGCAAGACGAACCTAAATTGAAAGAATATTGGTCAACTCTAATAATTGAGGATTCAATGACTTTTTATTTTTCAATGCCTGGTTGAAAGGTGTATGCACCACTTTGCGGTCAGATAATCCTACCATAATATTTCGTTGACCATCCAGAAGAGCCGATACCGCAGCAACCCCCAACTGACTGGCCACTACTCTGTCAAAAGCAGAAGGAGAGCCCCCTCGTTGTATATGACCCAAAATGGTAACACGTACATCATATTCAGGATGGTCTCTGCCAACTCTTTCCGCTATTTTAATGGCACCACCTATTTCATCGCCCTCAGCCACCAAAACAATGCTACTCGATTTGGTCTTTCGGTATTCATTTTGTAAGAAACGGTCCAACTGTGAATAATCGGTCTTAATCTCAGGCACAAGGATAGCTTCTGCACCTGAGGCAATTCCGCTTCTAAGTGCCAGGAAGCCGGCATCGCGCCCCATCACTTCAATAAAAAACAACCGGCTGTGAGCAGTTGCCGTATCCCTTATTTTATCAACAGCCTGCACAACGGTATTCAGCGCGGTATCATATCCTATGGTATAATCGGTACCATAGAGGTCATTATCAATGGTTCCGGGGATGCCAACAATGGGGATGTTAAACTCTTCACCAAAAATTCTGGCACCGGTAAAGGTTCCATCGCCACCTATTACCACCAAAGCATCTATTCCTCTTTTCTGAAGGTTTTCATAAGCTTTTTTTCGTCCTTCTTTGGTTTTAAATTCCATGCTTCGGGCCGATTTCAAAATGGTTCCACCGGTCTGAATAATATTACTAACCGATTTGGAAAACATCTCCTCCATTTCATCATTTATCAGGCCCTGGTACCCTTTTTTAATTCCGATAACTCTTAAGTTATTATAGATACTGCCTCTTACCACCGCACGGATGGCTGCATTCATACCGGGGGCGTCACCTCCCGATGTTAATACACCAACACATTTAATTGAACTCATAGTAATATTTTTTGGTCCGAATCTGTGAATTCTATGTTTCTTTACTATTAAAAAGACCTTATTTTTTCGGCCACTTTTTCCATTAACCACTGGGGCGTAGAGGTAGCACCACAAACGCCCACACTTGCCGGATATATATCAAACCAGGCAGCCTGCAGTTCTTCCGGGCCCGTAATAAAATAGGTTTTCGGATTAACAGCCACACACGCCTGATAAAGTGATTTTGCATTGCTGCTTTTGGTACCGCCCACAAAGATAACTACCTCATGTCGGGATGCAAACTTTTGTAAATGAGGTGCCCGATTGGATACCTGCCGGCAAATAGTATCATGAATTCTAACCTCAACACCTTTCCTGGCCTGTTGTATTAAGGCTTCGGCAATTTTTTTAAATCCGGCAGGACTTTTGGTGGTTTGTGAAAACAATACCACCGGACGTTCGGCATCGACCCTCTTAATATCTTCCTCACTCTCAATTATAATCGCTTCATAATCGGTTTGTCCCGCCAAACCTCTTACTTCAGCATGTCCCTTTTTCCCGTATATGGCCACCTGACCACCTTTTTCTTTCATCTCTTCCCAAGCGCGTTTCACCTTTTTCTGAAGCTGAAGCACAACCGGACAAGTAGCATCAATAAGTTTGAGCTGATTCTTTCGGATGGTGGCATAGGACTCTGGTGGCTCGCCATGAGCACGAAACAATACTGTCCCTTCCTGTAATTCATTAAATGTATTATGACCAATTCCGGCCAGTCCCATTGAATTAAGCCTTGCCACTTCCCTGTCGTTATGCACAATATCGCCCAAAGAATATATAGGACGACCACTACCCAGTTCTTCTTCTGCCTTGGTGATGGCTCTTATTACACCAAAACAGAATCCCGACTTATCATCTATCTCTACATGCATTGGTCTACTTTTTTCCCTTCCGGCAAAAAAATTCATCGGTATATCAAATTAATTGGTCTGATGGAACGCGCATGGCAAAAGTTTATACATGTACATATTGTACCAAAACTTCTTAATCATGCTCGTTGCATTCGCACAATATTTACCTAACTCATTGCCCAAATGTAACTTAAAATTAGTTTTTAGTGGTTAATCGATAGTCATTGTGATAATTGCACTTTTGACTGTACACTAATCACAAAAAACTTTTTCCACCTTCTGTCTGTGCACTTTTATCTATATCATTTATCTTGTTTAAAATCCACTCCAATTGTTCCCGGCGGGTCATATGGCTATTGTCGAGAACTAATGCATCATCAGCCTGTTTTAAGGGGCTCTCAGAACGTGTGCTGTCAATTTTATCACGTTCTTTGATATTTTCAAGTATCTCTTCAAACTTAGGGGTAAGTCCCTTTGCGACCATCTCATCATACCGTCTTTTAGCACGGATTTCAGGTGATGCTGTCATGAAAATTTTTAAGTCGGCATTGGGAAAGACAACAGTACCTATGTCACGGCCATCTAATACAACACCTCCTTTTTCTCCCATTCGTCGCTGCAACGCCACCAAATGCTTTCGTACAAAACCCAATGCACTTATCGGACTCACATTGTTACTAACCTCTAAACTCCGGATTTTTTCTTCTACATTTTCCCCGTTCAGATAAGTCTCATTCAACTTTTTATCCGGATTAAGACGGAAATCAATTACAATATTCTCTAAATTATTCCGTAGTTGTTCTTCATTTATTTTTCCGTCGACAATCATATTTTGACGTAAGGCAAATAAAGTAACAGCCCGGTACATGGCACCGGTATCGATATAGGCAATGTTTAACATCTTTGCCAAATCACGTGCTACAGTACTCTTCCCGCATGAAGAATGACCATCTATAGCTATTATAATGGAACGAATATCTTTTTTCATAATAGTAGGCAAAGATAATGAAAGGCTTTTACCTTCCTGATTAAAATTCGGAAATATTGGTTGAAATGGAAAAATGATTGGATGAAGATGCCAAATGATAACGTGCTGAGCTATATCCAAAACGAAACTTATAAATTCGCAACCCAAAGCCCCAGGAATAGCCCACTGTCGACATGTTTGAATCGATTTTAAGCTCGTGTCTTCTCCGGGCATTCAATCCTGCTGCTATATAAAAATTATCGGTTGGAACAAACTCAACACCAAAAACCAAATGCCTAAGTACAAGTTCCCCAAATCCGGCATTGGCACTCTCGGGTTGAGTCAAAGTGATTCCATATTCGTTGTCCGGTATCTCAAAATCCAGGGAACCTGACAGCAAATCTCTGGCTGTTAACGAGAACCGAAAGGGTGCATGGGCCAGCTTTAAAGAGGCGCCTACAAGCAAATCGGCCGGTATTGACTCGGTAGGACTATCGCTATAAGAACTGAGCTGACGACCAACATTACGCAACAACAATCCGGCACGAAAACGGCCGTTGCGATGATGGTAATGTATCCCGGCATCGGCCGCCAAACCCCAGGAATGATAACTTTCAATAGTACTAAAGACCGGTTTAAAGGTGATGCCTGCCGATAGTCGTGGTGAAAGAGCCATCGAATATCCCAAAAACATTACTGTTTCCGAAGCACTAAAATTCCCGCTAATGACCCCGGCCTGGTCGGCCATTATCATATTCCCATATCCTAAATGATTAAGGCCGCCAAAAAAGGTTCCTATTCCTGCCTTATGCCATACATATGAAACGTAACCATAATTAATATCGGCAATATAAGGTGAAACGCCCAGGGCGGTATTATTATGCATTGAAGAATCGGCCAGAGAAGGATTAAACAAAGCCAACGATGGGTCACGGTCGTAAAGGGCTGCCTGATAGCCCCCCAAAGCATTCATGTGCGCAGAAGGTGTAAGGTACAGTATCCCGAAAATTGCTTCACCACCAATTTGCCCTGGCGATGAAAGCGGCAATAACATTACAAACAAGAAAAAAACGATGTACTCTTTAATTCGCATCCAACCGTAATATTTACAATTTTAAATAAACGCTATGCCATTGGGCTTTATTGCCGGTAAAATTACTATAAATATGTTATTTAGGCCGACTTTAACAAAGTAGTATTGGTATTGGAAAAAAAGTGACCGAGGTTTAATACTCTTTTTTCAATCCATTCACAATATCGAGTACTGCCGGGCATACCAGCGTATTCCGCCACGTTAGATTCAATATTTGATGAAACCGTTTACGGTTGGTATGCGGGTATTCACGGCAGGCGCGGGGACGAACCTCATAAATCATACAATAGTTGTCGCCCATTAAAAAGGGACAAGGGGCCTGACGGAACACATAATCACCCTCTTCGTCCAATCTCAGATATTGGGTTATCAATTCGGAAGGTTTCATCTTCAGGTGTTTGGCAATGCGGTCAATATCTCTGTCGATAACAATCGGACTGGTTGTCTTGCAGCAGTTGGCACATTCCAGACAATTGACCTCCTGAAAAGTTTCCTCATGCAGTCGATGCACTACTTCATCCAGATTTTTTGGCTTTCGGCGACCCAACCTTTTTAAAAACGCCTTGTTTTCTTCTGACTGATTGCGAGATATAGTTTTAAATTTCTCCAGGTTCATAACTTCTACATACTATATGATATACAGAAAAAATAGTTTTGGCTATAAAAAAGACTACTCTTACTTACGAAGATTAAACAAATAACTCATTCCCAACTAAAAAGTTAAATCCGGAAATCATCAATGACTTTTTCGTGTTTGCCACTGAGAGATAAACAAACCACTCATAACAATGGCTATACCAACCAGTTTTCTGACAGTAAGGACCTCATCCAAAATCATCCACGCGAACACCGCAGTAAAGACCGGAATCATATTGGTAAAAACATTAGCCCGGGTTATACCTACCTGCGATATGCCGTAAGCAAAAAAGATAAAAGCAAAAGAAGATGCAAAAATGGCCAGCAACAAAAGAGCCTTTATCGCCTCACCACTTACAGGCTTAGAAACCAGACCATCCAACTCATTAAAATAAAAGAAAGGAAAGAAAAACCCTATCCCGAATAAATTTTGCCAGGCAGTAAGGTTTACAGGCGAATAGCGTGTTGCCATCTTTTTTATCATCACCGAAGCCGACAAGGCTGCAAAAATAGCCAAAGCCATAAAAAGAAGCCCTTCGATTGGTGCAGAAAGTTCAAACCCATTCTCAAACAATATCAATGCCACCCCAACAAACGAAATCACCAATCCAACCAGGTTAAGAAATGAAAACCGCTCTTTCATAAAAATCATCCCCGGGATAGGTGAAAATAACGGAATAGTACTCACAATAACCGAACCCATCGTAGAAGAGAGGTAATTCAATCCATTACTCTCACCCATAAAATAAAGAAAGGGTTGAAAAAATGAGAGGGCAATCATTCCCGTCAGGTCATGCTTTCGCAACGGCTGATACTGACCGGTCAAAAACAAATAGCCAAAAATAAAAACAGAACTGATTACCAACCGAAGCCAGATGGTGGATACCGGGGTAAAAACGGTAAAAGCCACCTTTGTCCACACAAATGAAAAAGCCCAAAAGAGCATGGCGCCCGTCAGGGCTGCAAATACTTTGATACGATGGTTCATCGATTTGGGTATGAATGAATGCTACAAAGGTACATCACATTTTGAAATGAAACGAGAATGACCAAAAAAGTTTGTCACAACAAAGGGCGCATGGAACAAAATGATACCCGATATCCACGGACATCATTTCAGAGTTAGTGATGCCCAGTGGAAATATTGGTATGAAACCTTCGAAATAAAAGGCGTTCCCACCTTTATGATTATTAATAAAGAGGGCAAACAAACCGCCCGATACACCGGATTTCCGGGCGTGAATGCAATCCGAAAAGCTATTAATCAATAATGAGATATCCTTTTTATTAGAAAATCATTAAATCAAAGGCTGTCCCCAAGGTTGCAGACAGCCTTTTTTATGCCACAACAACCCTATTTCATTTAATAGATTATAAAGACTAATTACTTATCAAGTACCCCCTTTCCTCTCGATAATTTTTGGGAACAGTACTTTTAACCTAAAACCAATCTCACCCGGAAAAAAGATCTCCCTTACCATCGCAAGAGGCTCTTTTATGTCGGGAGAAGTGGGGACCATTTGCTTCGGAAGAAATGTCGCCACCCCTCGGAGGGAACCTCTCACTCCCCTCGGAGTGAGACTCTCACTCCCTTCGGAGGGAACCTCTCACTCCCCTCGGAGTGAGACTCTCACTCCGCTCGGAGGGAACCTCTCACTCCGCTCGGAGGGAATCTTTCCCTAGCCCCGAAGGGAGACTCTCCCTAGCCTCGAAGGGAAACTCTCCCTAGCCCCGAAGGGAGACTCTCCCTAGCCTCGAAGGGAAACTCTCCCTAGCCCCGAAGGGAGACTCTCCCTAGCCTCGAAGGGAAACTCTCCCTAGCCCCGAAGGGAGACTCTCCCTAGCCGGCCAGGGAAGGTCTCCCTTTTCTCGACACGAATATCTTTGGCTTAAAAACAGATGTCCTTTCTTCGCTTTGGGAAGAATCATCTCTGGCCGGTATTGGAAAATTTATTTCTTACCCGCACAGCCAAATTATACATAACGGGCACCATCACCAGAGTCAGGAAGGTAGCAGTAGTAAGTCCAAAAATTATGGTCCAAGCCATGGGTCCCCAAAAGTCGGCATTGTCGCCACCAAAATAAATGTTTGGGTCGAGGCGGGTGAATAATCCGAAAAAGTCGAAATTCATACCAGTAGCTAAAGGCAACAATCCTAAAACCGTTGTAATGGCCGTCAAAAGGACGGGTCGTAAACGTGTTTTCCCGGCCTTAATAACACTGTCGATTTCCTCCTGAGGTGAAAGTCGCTCTCCTTCACCGATATTTCTTTCCATTTTCTTTTCTTTCCTTACAATGTCAATATAATCAATCAGCACAATTCCGTTGTTCACCACAATCCCTGCCAGGGAAACAATACCCACACCGGTCATCAGAATGACAAAGTCCATTCCGAAAGTTCCAAGACCCATAAAAACACCGATGGTACTAAGAACTACAGTTGTGAGAATAATGGCCGGTTTGGCTGCTGAATTAAACTGTGTAATAAGAATCATTGCTATCAACGCAATGGCAATAAGCAAGGCTTTAAACAAAAAATCGGAAGTTTCTTTCTGGTCTTCCTGCTCCCCGGTCATTTCCCAACGATAGCCCGGTGGCATTTCAAAGTTGTTCAAAAGTTGCCGAATCCGGGCATTGATCAGGTTGCCGTTATAACCCTCAATAAGATTGGAAGAAAGAGTAATGACCCTCGTATTATCCTTTCTTTTAATATCCTCATAAGTAGACCCATACGAATAATCGGCCACCGATGATATGGGGATATGATAACTATTCCCATTCTTTTCCACCTTGATTTTAAAATTCATCAAAGCAGAAACATCGTGACGAAATCGATCCGCCAATCTGACCATAATATCATATTCGTCTTCGCCATCCTTATAGGTATCGGCCTTCGAACCGTACAAGGCTGTCCGAAGGGCACCGGCAACCATCTGAGTAGAGAGGCCCATTCGCCGCACCTTATCGCGGTCGATGTGTATCTCCATTTCAGGTTTATTCATGTTAATATCCATCTCCAGATTCTCAATACCTTCGATATGACTGTTATCAATAGTGTTTTTAATTTGAGAAGCCACCTCAACCAACTTTTCAAATTCATCACCCGAAATTTCAATATTGATGGGTTTACCAACCGGCGGGCCATTTTCTTCTTTCTCAACAAAGAATTTAGCACCTGTAAAATTTCGAAGCGAATCACTTAATTCTTTCATAATTTTTGAGGTATTAATACCCTCCCGATACTGATAATCGACAAATGTTATGGTAGTTAAAGACTTATTAGGACTTCGGTTAGACTCGAAAAATCCCCCTTTCCCATTTCCCACATTTACGACTACCGACTGTACGATATGTCGATAGGGTTCGAGTACTTTGTCGATAATTTTCTCAGCTTCGACAGAGATTTCATTGGTTTTATCAATGTCGGTGCCTAAAGGCAACTCCATGGTAACAAAAACGGTTTTAGGTTCATTCTCAGGGAAAAAGACAACATAAGGTTTGGTCATGGCGAAAAATACAATTGAAAAGAATAAAAGAAGTATCATTCCGCCAAACAACCACTTAGAAGTACGCCGCCCCAACGCTTTTTTCAGTGTCAATTCGTACAAATGCTCTAATTGAAGCAATAATTTGTGCTGAAAGTGATATGCCGCCGGTTTAAGGACATAAAGATTTAAAAGGGTTAACAGAAGAGGTAATATCAACAGGTTACCCCACAGAATACTGCCGGCTATATAACTTATTATCCCAATCAAAGCCAAACTACCGCATATCCAAAACAATCGACGATTATTCCCTTTCTCATTAACGGCTTTTTCGTGCTTCATAAACTGCAAAGCAAACACAGGATTCAAAATAAGAGCCACGAAAAGAGACGATGATAATACAATAATTAAGGTTATGGGCAGATACTTCATAAACTCACCCATTATGCCGGGCCATAGCAATAGCGGGAAAAAAGCTGCAAGGGTTGTCGCTGTAGAACTAATTATGGGCATGGCTATTTCACTAACCCCTTTCTGAACAGCTTTAAAGCGAGGATATCCCTCTTCAAAATGTCGATAAGTATTCTCAACGGCTACAATGGCATTGTCGACCAACATTCCCAAAGCCATCAACAATCCAAAAAGAATCATGGTATTAATAGTATATCCTAACTCCCCTAATATCAAAAAAGAAATGAACATAGACATAGGGATAGCCAAACCCGTAAAAAGTGCATTACGCAAGCCCATAAAAAGATACAGCACCACCATAACAAAGAGCATCCCCATAATTATGGAATTCTCCAGATTGCTGATTTGGTCACGGATATAAACCGATTGGTCATCGGTAATAGTAATATTCAAGTCGGGCGGCAATGATTTAGTTGCTTGTTTTTGTTTTATGATATTGAATATTTTATCGGTAGCATCCAACAGGTTTTCACCACTTTTTTTCACAATCGACAGAGTAACCACCGGTTGTTTGTCAAGGCGCGAAATGGAAGAACGCTCTTCAAACCCGTCAATTACCTCTGCCACATCGCGCAAATAGACCACTTTACCGTTTTCGCTTTTCACGATTGTGTTTCGAATCTCCTCCATGTTTTTGTAATCGGCATCGGTACGTACCGATCGTCGGGTACCGTCAACAACGACTTCGCCGGCACCTATGGTAACATTTTCCGACCTCAGGGCGAATTCAATATCACTGAATTCCAAATTGGCATTCTCTAATTTCAGAGGGTCTACATGAACTTTTATTTCTCGTTCGTCAACACCTTTAATGTCGGCTTCACGCACCTCACGCAATGATTCAAAGTCGTCTTGCAGCTCCTCTGCAAACTTCTTTAATTCTACAATACTATAATTGCCTGACAAGTTAATATTGAGCACAGGAAATTCAGAAAAATCAATATCTTCAGTAATGGGGTCGGTATCCAAATCTTCGGGCAGTTCACTTTTTGCCTTATCTACCTGGTCTTTTGTATCCTGCAACGCCTTTTGAACTTCCACATCGGTTTCGAATTCCACCAAAATCAAACTAATATCCTGGAAAGAGGCAGAAGAGAAACGCTTTACCCCTGTCAAATCTTTCAGCTCCTTTTCAATAGGTCGTGTAATAAGATTTTCAATATCGAGGGGACTGTTCCCCGGATAAGGTGTTGAAACCATGATATAGGGTACAACAATTTCGGGGAACAACTCTCGTTGCATACTATTATAGGAAATCAGACCTGCTATAAAGAGAAAAATGGTAAGAACAAAGACTGTATTTTTATTCTTTAGTGCCGCCAGGGTAGGGCCAAATTTTCTCTCAACTACTTTCTTCAAATTGTTTTCGGAATATTCTTGCATTTCTAATTATAAATCAAAGTTGTTTATCAATATTCAAAAACGTTCCGTCAGTAACCTGGTCATACCCACTTGAAATAACTAAAGTTCCGGGCACCAGGCCACTATCAACAACCGACTGATTATTATCCCGGAAACTGGTAGTAATGTATTTTTTTCGGGCAATGAAAACATTATTGGAATCATTCTCGGCGACAAAAAGGAATTCACCCTTAAAATCTTTCTTAACAAAAAGTGAAGGGACAACCAGAGCCTTGGTGATTTCAGCTACTCTGATTTTTAACTCACCCATCAGGTTGGGCTGTAATTTTTGATTTTGATTGGTCAAATTAACCCGCAACGAGAAAGTTCTGCTATCCGGGTCGATAACCGAAGAGGTCCGGTAAATGGCTTCCGTGGTATTGATGCCCAACACCGGGAAACTAACTAAAACCGTATCACCCTGATGAATTTTTCCCAAATATTGTTCCGATACATCGGCAGTGATATAAACATCACTGAGGTTGACAATCCGGGCAAAAGGGATAGCCGGTCCGGCCATTTCACCTTGTCTTTGAATAAGCTCATCCACCACACCATTGATAGGTGCTTTAATAACCGCCATTTCCAATTGAGCCTCCAGGCCTTGCAAGCGCTTTTCCAAAGCCTTCATATTTGACTCTGCCTGCAAAAACTCTACTTCGCTGCCAATATTCTGGTCCCATAAGTTTTTTCTTCGCTGATAGAGTGTACGTGCCAGCTGCAAATTCACTTTAACCTCATCAATAGACTGTTCTATAATATCGGTATTTAACCGGCCAAGCACCTGCCCCCGGCTAACAACCTGACCCTCTTTTACGGAAACAGATTCAATAACTCCTGCTGTTTCGGGGCTTACAATAATATTTTGATCGGTAGCCACATTCCCGGTAACTTCAATAAATTGTTCAAACCGTGTAGGATTTAACCGTAGCACTTCAACGTTAACACGGTTGTCCAATTTTTCTTCATTTCTCAATTCTGCTTCCAACTCATCAATCTTGGATTTTATTTCGGCGAGTTGTTTCTTTAATGTTTCTAATTGCTGTTTTTTTATCTCACGTTCATTGGCAGGAAGATCGGCACTACAACCCACCCCGGCAATTACCAATGAAAAAAGTAGAAATACAAATAATAGATGTTTCATAATTAACTGATAATTTATTTTTTCTAATCCATAGGTCAATCGATACCTGAGAAAGGTAAAATGTTGCATCCGGTTTTGTCAAGCCGTCAGACTACAATTTCCCAATGGCTTTTAAGTAATCGATTTTGGCATTCATTAGGTTAAGAATGGCGTTCACGTAATTTATTTGTGCTTGAACAAATTGTCCCTGCAGCTGATTGAGCTCGAAGCTTCCCACAATGCCATTAGAAAATTTCACCCTGGTTTTGGAATAGATGTCTTCGGCTAATGCTTTACTTTCTTTGGCAATATCAAGTTGGTCAAGGGCACTATAATAATTGGTCAGAGCGGTTAAACTTTGGGTCTGAATATTCCTTAAAGTTTGTTGTTGCTCATTGAGGCTTTTATCCCATGCCAGTTTTTGTTGCTGAACCTGAGCATGTCTCATCCCTGATGAGAATAGCGGCATAGAAACGGTTATCCCCACAAACTGGGCCTTGTACCATTGTTCTTTAAAAATATTCCAGCTGTCACCATATCCGCTTTTCTGATAAGTATAAAATGCACTTATTTCGGGCAGGTACTGTGCTTTAGCATTTTTGAGTAGCAATCGTTGACTTTCGGCATTGGTATTCGCAATTTTATAATCGATGTGTTCAACGGGGGCCCATTTTTCAGTCTCTTGCTGTTCGACTAACCTTTGCGATAAAGTTTCTAACTTGTCGGTAAGGATTAGCTGGCGGTCTTCATCCAATCCCATTGAAAAGCGTAAAACTGCTAAAGCCACCTCTTCATTTCGTTTCGTCTCTACAATTTGTTTTTCAGCTTCCCGCACCATTAGTTTAATCTGCGATACATCCATCGATTCACGAAAACCATTATCAAACATGGCTTCGGTCTCTTTTAAGGTTCCCTTATTAATTTCCAGATTCTCTTTAAAGGCATTGTAATTTTCACGAGCCGCCAAAACCAGAAAATACGCTTTGGCTACGGCATCACGAATTTGAATTTCGGTCTTTTCGTCCTGATGTCGGGTAAGGTCAAGAAAAACTTTGGTGGCTTCGAGACCAACAAAATATGAACCCTTAAAAATCATTTGCATGGCCGAAACAGAATAGGAACCATCATAAGCCGTAGAAAACGATATTGGTACTTTATCACCGGGTCCGATTCCGGGTGGAAGCATATCCTCAGGAATTATTTCGGCGGGAAGCAGACTTACAGGCACATCGATAGAATGGTTGTATTGAGCCGAAAAGTCAATTTGCGGCAATCCCGAAGCAATGGTTTCCCATAGTTTTTTCCTGGCCGACTTAATATCAAGTTCCGAGCTTATTTTTTGATAAGCATGTTTAGATGCATAACTCATGGCATCTTCTAAAGAAAATGACAGTGTATCGGCATTCGACTGTGCAAAAACGTTGGTACTTAAAATTGCAACTATTAACAATAAACTCTTAAACCTCATTCCCTATTTTATTTATTCATACTATTTGTTAACAACTTATTAATGAGAGACAAAAAAACTCATATCTCCTACCTGCATTCCCATTTGTTGCCATCTTCATCATGTACAGATGGTCGGCAAAAACCAAAACCAATCATTGCAATATTCAGGTTATCATTTTTTTAAACCATTGATTTTGCAGCAAAGGTAAGTAGTATAGCGCACCGAAAACTCATGCACTGTAAAAAGTTTCCTGAGTTTCCGCCGAACAAGCGAAATTGGACGATAAACAACGAATCATTACTAACCGGAACCAAAATTCACCTCATTTAAAAAAAGACTCGTACTATTAAGCAAAAGGATTTCCCGGTTTAAATGAGATTTGTTGGATAAGGGCATGCAGAAAGTGCACGGTCAGGAGGCGGAAGTGGTCTAATTCAATTTCGGGGAAAGATATTCAGCCATTCAGCGAATTCGGGACAATGAACACAGGCCGGAAGAACCACACAACAACTTTTATATTAACCAATTAGGTTTATCATACTCAAATAATTATAAGAACCCGCGCTAAGGTTCTGAAAATAAAATCTTGTTTACATTCATTATTAGTTAGATAAAAGAATAAATAAGAACAATTTACGTTTAATCTGTTATAAACAGACAAGTAACGGAAAAAACGCATATATCTTTGACCAAAAGGGAGATAATTTATTATTTTTAACAATGTTTAGGTTTAAATTCCCTTAAATTGATGGTAAAGCATTATTTAATAGTATTAATTTTAATATGTTTCACGCTGCCGGACAGGTCACAAGCCCAGATATGGCCGTTTAGAAAGAAAAGCCAGGTTGAAAAAGCCACCAAAGACCTTGAAAAAAGAAAACAGGAAGCGGGTGAAGGAAATCAATTTAATCGACTTCAGCCTTTCGGACAATCAAGAGAGAACATGAGAGATGACTACATTTGGTCGGCAGCAACTGCGGCAACTTCGTATCCCCACGCAGGCAATATCAGTGTCACCACTCCTGCCCGCTATGGCATTAAACAAGGCCTTGAACTATCCACCATCCCCATTTTAAACTACTGGGCACCCAATATTTTTGTAAAAAATGAAATAAGCAGAGGCAAAATATGGGTATCCTCTCTGCATGGTGTTTATACATCCTGGCCGGGCTTAAAAATGGTTTATAATGAAAAAAACTTTTTGCTTGCCGACTCGGTATCCAATGTTCCGCGAGTGGTATCATTCCGAAATCAAATTATCATCAGCAAACCTTTCTTCAACAAATTGTCTTGTTACCCCCATCAGCCCAATTTAATATTATCGGCATCCCTGGCATTGGATTTTGGTATTCCCTTCGATGACGAAGAAATTTATCTTGAAGATAATCTCTTCAAAACGCCGCGGAGCATGTCGTATGCGGGTACCGGATGGTTCGGCACATTCTCGTTTAGGGCCGACTGGCACATTGTGACACAACTATATGGCCGGGGCGAAATAAGGCTTCTGACGGGTGATTTTCCATCCAACCTTACCTTTGAGCAACAATCTTCATTAGAATATTTTCCTGTTAATAACCTATCGGTATCGGCCGGTTATATTTTAGGGGTTGGTAATATAGGCCCCAACTCTCTAAAACTTCTGCCATTTTTGGATATTGCTTTTTACTTTGGGAAGAAACAAGACAGGCAACGCGGACTCTTTAAACAACAGATGTTTTAAAAGAGCCGTAAACTCCTGAAATTTTCCTAAATTCGCACCGTTTGTTTGAAATGTTGAGGTAACCGGTTGATTTATGTGGATTCGTACTGCCAGTTTTATTCTTCGAAATAGATTCCCTATTCTGATTGTTCTGACCATACTCACAGTATTTTTAGGGGTTCAATCACGGGAAATAGAGATGTCATATCAATATGCACCTTTGTTGCCGGAAGATGATCCGGCAAGCCTGGACTATCAGGATTTTATTAAAGAATTTGGCAATGAAGGAAATCTCATTGTACTTGGGATTCAGGACAGCACTTTTTTCGAGGTACAACATTTTAGTGCCTGGGAACAGCTTACCCAAAATTTAAAAAAGATAAATGGTATCACTTCAGTTTTTTCTGTGTCTGATGCCTTTACATTAAAAAAGAACCTACAAAAGAAAAAGTTTGAACTATCACCTGTTTTCCGGGAAATAAACAATCAATCCGTTCTTGACTCTCTTTACCAAACATTCGATGCGCTACCATTTTACAAATATTTAATTTACAACCCCGAGACGCATAGTTACTTAATGGCCATCACCTTAGACAGGGAAGTGCTGGAAAGCGAAGCCAGAGTGCCTCTAATAAATGAAATTAAAAAATGTGCAAACGCATATGCTCTTTCAACAGGCAATAAGGTCCATATTTCCGGTCTGCCGTATATACGTGTCGAAACGGCCGAAATGATAAAGAAAGAGCTTAATATGTTTATTTGGCTGGCCCTGGCTATCACGGCGGTTATCATATTTTTGTTTTTCAGGTCATTTAAAGTAGTAATATTTTCCATGCTTGTAGTTGGCATGGCCGTGATTTGGGCATTGGGAATTCAGGCATTGGCAGGATTCAAAATCACCATCCTTACCGGTATGATTCCCCCTCTGATAATAGTTATAGGCATTCCCAATTCGGTTTTTTTCTTAAACAAATTTCACTATGAATTTCGAAAGCACGGGAACAAAATAAAATCATTGCAACGTGTCATCCAGAAAATCGGCAATGCCACATTTTTAACCAACCTGACTACAGCCAGTGGTTTCGCCACCTTCGTTTTTACCAGCAGTAAACTCTTGATAGAATTTGGGATTATGGCTGCCATCAACATCATGGTAGTTTTTATACTCTCATTAACGCTTATTCCTATCATCTTTAGTTTTCTCTCCGATCCCCGCGAAAAGCATGTCCGCCATCTGAACAATCGGTTTTTTGAAGTAATTATCAATAAATTGGTTCATATTTCTCTCAATCATAAAAAGGTTGTTTACTCAGGTGCCTTAGGACTCATCATTTTTGGAGGATATGGCATTTCACAAATGAAAACTACCGGATACATGCTCGATGATATCCCGCACGACCATACACTATATAAAGACCTTGACTTTTTTGAGAAGCATTTTAGCGGTCTGATGCCTTTGGAAATAATGATTGATACACAAAAACCCAAAGGCGTAATGCAGCCGCAAAACTTACGGAAAATTGATGCATTGCAACAAAAGCTAACAGAGTTTCCGGAAATATCAAAAGGGTTATCTATAGCTGAAGTCGTTAAATTTGCCCGTCAGGCATTCTATAATGGGAACCCCGGTTTTTATTCGCTTCCCGGGTCAATGGAACATAAGTTCATCATGTCATATGTACCTCAAAGCAATACAACCATTCCGGGGGTAGTCAATTCCTTTGTGGACTCTACCGGACAAAAAACCAGAATCAGCTTCAGGATGGCAGATGTTGGCACCAACAAAATGGAAGTACTGAATAACAAAATTGGTGCAATAGTTGATTCAGTATTCACACCATCAAAATATGTCACCTCCCTCACCGGTTCAAGCGTAGTATTTTTTAAGGGAACCGAATACTTGGTTCGTAATCTTTTTATCAGCTTAGGATTGGCCATCCTGCTTATTGCCTCTTTTATGTCCTGGATGTTCCGCTCAAAAAGAATGGTACTGGTATCTTTGATTCCCAATTTGGTTCCGTTGATAACCACCGCCGCCTTAATGGGGGTATTTAATATACCGATAAAGCCTTCAACCATATTGGTATTTAGCATTGCTTTTGGAATTTCGGTAGATGATACAATACATTTTCTTTCCAAATACCGGCAGGAACTCGGGGAAACCAATTGGAGTATCCGGGCCGCAACAGTCCTGGCTTTGAAAGAAACCGGTCGAAGTATGATCTATACTTCCGTGATTCTTTTCTTTGGTTTTGGTATATTTACAGTATCAAGTTTTGGAGGAACAGTGGCATTAGGGGCCCTGGTAGCTTTGACCTTATTGGTGGCACTCTTTTCAAATCTCATATTATTGCCATCGCTGCTACTCGGATTAGAACGACTTATTACCAACCAGTCGTTTAAAGAACCTATGCTAACCATCTACGACGAAGATGAAGATATTGACATGGATGAGTTAAAGATTAAGAAACCGGTTGAAAATATTGATCCTAAAGAGCAAGAAATAAAAATGGAAGCTCATGTTGAAAATTGAAGAATATCGACAAATAATAGATGAGCAGATTCAAATGCTTGGTGGCATGAAAAGGCCGGAGGGTCTTTACGACCCTGTCAGATATATTCTTTCATTAGGCGGGAAGCGACTAAGACCTGTTCTATGTCTGGCTTCGGCCTCGCTATTTGGTGAGTACAGCGCTGCGCTCATGCCAGCCCTGGGCATCGAAGTCTTTCACAACTTCACACTTCTACATGATGACATCATGGACCAATCGGATGTCAGACGTAACCATCCCACCGTGCATAAAAAATGGGATAATAATACCGCCATACTATCCGGAGATGCCATGTTAATTAAAGCCTACGAGTTAATTAGCAAAAGCCCTGTGGGTGTCCTGCCGCAAGTGTTGGAAGTATTTAATAAAACTGCAATAGAAGTATGTGAAGGCCAACAATTTGATATGGAATTCGAAAAAACCAGCGATGTAACAGAAGAAGGATACCTCGATATGATCCGGCTGAAAACCGCCGTTTTAATAGGAGGAAGTATGAAAATTGGTGGCATTCTTGGTGGTGGCAGTCTTCGTGATTGTGCACTTTTATATAAGTTTGGTTTAGATATCGGCATGGCCTTCCAGCTTCAGGATGATTGGCTTGATGTTTTTGGCGACCAGGAAACATTTGGAAAGAAAATCGGCAGCGACATCCTAAATAACAAAAAAACATTCCTGTTAATTTCTGCATTAAATAGATTGGAAAAAGCCTCTAAAAAGGAACTTTTGCATTGGATAAACCGTAAAGAGTATGAAGCCCATGAAAAAATCAATGCCGTAACTCGCCTCTTTCAGGAAGCCGGTGTTTCTGAAGTATTAATCCAAAAAAGAGACGATTACTTTACACGGTCGCTGGAAAATCTGGGAAAAATAAATGGAGACCATGAAATGAAACAAGAAATAGAAAATTTCGTGCATAAATTGATGGCTCGTTCCAGATGATGATGGGTATCATTTATTACCGAAACTGAAAAAGATTTTGTCATGACTCAAATAAAAGGCACCATCACACAAGTAATCGGACCTGTTGTTGACGTTAGTTTTGATGTAAAAGACGAACATCTTCCCAAAATCAATGAAGCTCTTGAAATAAAAAGGGAAGACAACAGTGTCTTAATTCTCGAATGTGAGCAACATATCGGCGAACATACTATCCGCTGCATTGCAATGGATTCTACGGATGGACTAAAGCGCGGGATGGAAGTAATTGCTACGGGACACCCCATTAGCATGCCGGCCGGCGAAATTGTTAAAGGACGATTAATGAATGTAGTAGGCCGGCCCATTGACGGCCTGCCGGAGATAAAAACCGACCAAAGTAGTCCTATCCATAAACCTGCGCCGAAGTATGACACGCTATCCACCGAAACCGAAATTCTTTACACCGGCATTAAAGTAATTGATCTTATTGAACCTTATGCCAAAGGAGGAAAAATTGGTCTGTTTGGTGGTGCCGGAGTAGGGAAAACCGTACTTATTCAAGAACTTATCAATAACATTGCCAAAGGGTATAATGGCTTTTCTGTTTTTGGGGGCGTTGGTGAGCGCACGCGCGAAGGGAATGACCTTTTGCGGGAAATGGTGGAAGCCGGCATCGTAAATTATGGAGAAGAATTTAAAAAAAGCATGGAGGCGGGCCATTGGGATTTGGATAAAGTAGACCTGGATGCCTTAAAAAATTCACAGGTATCAATGGTTTTTGGTCAGATGAATGAACCGCCCGGGGCACGTGCCCGAGTAGCTTTGTCGGCCTTAACCATTGCCGAAACATTCCGTGACAGTGGAGCAAAAGAAGGAGGAAAAAATGACATTCTCCTTTTCATCGACAACATATTTCGTTTCACCCAGGCCGGGTCCGAAGTGTCTGCACTTTTAGGAAGAATGCCTTCGGCAGTAGGTTATCAACCCACACTTTCATCGGAAATGGGTGCCCTTCAGGAAAGAATCACCTCTACCAATACGGGATCCATAACTTCGGTACAGGCAGTATATGTGCCGGCCGACGACCTTACCGATCCCGCGCCTGCTACCACGTTTACCCACTTAGACGCCACAACCGTTCTTAGCCGTAAAATTGCCGAGCTGGGTATTTATCCTGCCGTAGATCCTCTGGATTCAACGTCTCGAATTCTGACACCTGAAATTGTTGGGGAAGAACACTATAATACGGCACAGAGAGTTAAAGCAATACTTCAAAAGTATAAAGAATTACAGGATATCATCGCCATTCTTGGAATGGAGGAATTGTCGGAAGAAGATAAATTAATTGTTTCACGAGCCAGAAGGGTGCAAAGATTTCTGTCCCAACCATTCCATGTGGCTGAACAATTCACAGGCATTAAAGGTGAATTTGTTTCTATTGAAGATACCATTAAAGGTTTTAACATGATTATGGATGGTGAAACCGACAAATACCCTGAAGCGGCCTTTAACCTGGTTGGTACCATCGAACAGGCCATTGAAAAAGGTGAAAGGTTGTTGAAAGAAGCAAGACAATAATATTTAGCTATGGATGACCTCTATCTCGAAATAATCACACCTGAAAAAATTTTATATGACGGTCCTGTAGGACTAGTAGAGGTTCCGGGGGCCAAAGGCCGGTTTGTATTGTTGCGCGACCATGCCCCCGTAATTTCGACCTTGGTTAGAGGAAAGGTAAGAGTTATTGGGAAAGATGGATACGATCACCTCTTTTCGTGCAAGGAAGGGGTTATTGAATGTCATAATAACCACGCTGTAATTCTTATGAATGAGCTACCGGATGAAAATAAGGCCGATTTGTAAACAAACACTTTTATTCGTATATAAGTTTATCTATCCTATTAGCCGAATGGAACTTAAATTTAGTAATTAGTGGTTAGTCGTTAATTAATCAACACTAGTCACTAATGACTGTTGACTAATGACTATTGACTTCTTCTGCCTTCTGCCTGTGCACTTCCATTAATTTAGTTTCTCCGATATCTCACCTAAACTTAAAATTATACCAAAAAAGCGAATATTCTTAGCTCACCAAACCACCCGGTAAATCAACAAAATATATCCCCAAAAACTACTGTGGTGAAAAAAGTTGCAATTTGAGCGCAGGGAAATTGTTTTTTCGTCGATACTTATTACAGAGAACATCAATTAGTATTGTTTAATTTAAAATATTTGAAAGATGAAACAAGCAATTTCCAAACTCAAGAAACACTCGGGGTCTAATAGCGCCCGGCTCATTTTATCATCGAAAACTATTCGAATCAGAAGATTGACACTCTTTTTGGCTTTTATCTTTATTGGTTTTACTACCTTAACGGCTCAAAGACCTCGCAAGGGTGGTGAAATGGACAAAGAAAAACCAACCACCGAAGAGATGATTCAAAAAAGAGTTGATTTAATGGCCGAAAAATTAAATTTAACTGAAAAACAAAGTGCCGAAATCAAAGATTTGATGCTAAAGCATCAACAAGAGATGCAAGCAGAGAATGAAGCCTTTAAAGAACAGTTGAAGGCTCACCGGGAAAAGCTGAAAGAAAACCGAGAAGCTTTAAACCAAGGCATTAAATCAACTTTAACTGAAGAACAACTTAAAACTTATGAGGAATTTGAGAAAAAACTAAAAAATCGTAGTGGTCGAGGGGGAAACTCTAGATTTCACAGACGTCCCGGATATCGTCCGGAAAGATTTAATAGAAGGTTCCACCAACGTCCGCCAAGACAACCTCAGAGATTTCACAGACCCATTCCCGAAAATGTGGAAGAATAATATCCTGCCATAAACGCAAAAAGCTTTCTGTTTTTGAATGATGATTTACTCATAAAAGGTCTAAAAGAAAGGCGGGAACAGGCCTTTACCACTCTCCTGGCCAGATTTCGGCCGAGGGTGGTAAATACTTGCTTCGGATTTGTCCGCAATGAACAGGATGCCGAAGAGGTGGCTCAGGATGTTTTTTTGGAAGTATACCAAAGCATTGATAAATTTAACGGGCAGGTGCCAATTCATGTATGGCTTTATCGTTTATCTATGCAAAAAAGTATTGATTTTATACGAACAAAGACCCGTAAAAAAAGATGGTCAGGGTTTAAAAATTTTTTCATAGATAATGAAAATACCTGGCAGTTACCAACCGACTCGGATGCGTCCAGTAATATGGAACAAAAAGAATTATCGGAATTATTGGCAACTGTTATTTCACGATTGCCCGAACGTCAACAAAAAGCCTTTATCCTTTCACGTAACGAAGGGCTTTCCAATGCCGAAATCGGTACAATATTAAACACTTCCGAGTCGGCCGTTGAATCGCTTATTACAAGGGCAAATAAGAGGTTACGTGAATTACTTTATAACTATTATCACAATCGGTCATGAAGAAGAAAGAACAAGATTTATTTGTAGAAAGCTTAATGAATCAGTTAACTCATCCTCCCCATTATGGTGGATCTGCTGCTTTGGATGAAAAAATTATGACAGCAATTCAAAATCAAAACAGCTACACCTTTTCCCCTTATTTACGTCAATTGGTAGGATGGGCGGCAATGGTAATGTTCGTCATCAATATCTCACTATTCTTTTACAAAGATCCTGCTAACAGCTATATCGATGATCAAGAGATAGAGCAGATACTGGAAAATTATCAGCTCACCTCTGCATCCGATTGGCAAAACTATTTTTCTGTAGATGAACTCGAAACCACTATTACAAATGAAGAATAAAGATAGATACATATTAGTTGCCGTTGTTGTTCTCATTGTTTTAAACATCTTCTCGTGGGGATTGTTATGGACTCAAGACAGACCTCAAAATGAGAGACCTTTGGCCAAAAAGGAAACAACCTTTTCCAGACCGGGCAATTTTCTGATAAAAAGATTGGGTTTTTCTGAAACCCAAATTCAGGAATTCGAAAAAATGCAAAAACAGCATTTTACCCGATTGCGCAAATTTGATCAACAATATAAGCTTCTCAGAGATGAATATATTTCTCTCATCATTAGCCCCGACTTTGAATCACAAAAAGCAGATTCCATCTTCAGGGAAATGACCCTAATCAACGGAATGATTCAAAAAGCCAACTGGAATCATTTTCTGGACATTTACCAACTTTGCGACGAAAACCAAAAAAAAGAATTCAGAAAATTATTCACTATGAAAAATAAACGGCACAATAAAGATCGATATTCACCCGTGCCCAGGAATAGGTAAAAACTTCCCATTGAGGTGCTATATGGCACACAACCCTTTGTAGTCATACTCGTTACATTCGTATAGATTTTATTTACTTCATTGATATATTGTTTCTTAAAAGTAGTCATTAGTGGTTAGTCGTTAGTTATTTAACACTAACCCACTGTTGACTAATGACTAATGACTAATCACTTCTTTTGCCTGTTCATTTCTGTCTCTATATTGTTAAACCCTGTTTGCCGGTCATTTATTTTTCCTTCCACTTTTACTGTTAATTGTCCATACTTTCCCTATTTTTGTAAACAATTAACCGGGAAGCAATATTTTACAGCCTATATAGGGATTCTGCTTTCCTAAAAATTATCAGTTATGACAATTAGCTCCATTTGCAACAAGATTTTTAACGAAACAACAGAGCACTACCATGAATTCGATGATGTAGATGCTATCCCTCAAAATCCATATAAAGAAGGATCTATTGAATATCTGCTCTTCAAAAAAAACTGGATCGATGCTGTGCAATGGCACCTTGAAGATATCATCCGTGATCCGGAAATTCGGCCGGAAGAAGCATTAAAAATCAAACGGCGTATCGACCGGTCGAATCAAGACCGTACCGATTTAGTGGAATTGATTGATGACTTTTTCTTAGAAAAATATAAAGATATCACGGTCGCGCCCGACGCTACCATCAACACCGAAAGTCCGGCATGGGCCATCGATCGCCTCTCAATCCTGGCGCTTAAAATATATCATATGCAACAGGAAGTTGAACGTACCGATGCCACAGCCGAACATCTCCAGAAATGCCGGATGAAATTATCGGTACTCCTTCAACAAAGAGAAGATCTTAGTCTGGCCATCGACCAGTTAATTGCCGACATAGAAATGGGTAAAAAGTACATGAAAACCTACAAACAAATGAAAATGTACAACGATCCGTCGCTGAACCCCGTACTGTACAAACAAAAAAAGTAATCGCTTACCTTGTTTAATACCATAGCCTGTGACTCAATCAAAAAGAATTCTTGTTTTCAGGTTCAGCGCCCTGGGCGACGTAGCAATGACAATTCCTGTTCTGTGGTCATTTTCGAAACAATATTCCGAATATGAAATTTTGTTTGTCTCGCGCCCATTTGCCGGAAACCTGGTAAAACCTTTGCCCAATATTCAATTTTTCCCGGTCGATTTGAATGGTCGCCATAAAGGTTTACGTGGCCTTTTTCGACTCTTCAGGGAGTTAAATAAAAATGGCCCCTTCGACGCGGTGATTGATCTTCATAGCGTACTCAGAACTCACGTTTTAACCACTCTTTTCAGGTTGTCAGGTATCAAAACGGTTAAAATAGACAAAGGCCGCAACGAAAAGAAAGCCTTAACCCGGAAACACAACAAGGTATTTGATCCTCTCCCCGGAACTTTTGCCAGATATCAAAACACCTTTCAGAGGGCCGGATTATCTTTTGATCTGATTCCTTTCCCCGGGAAAGAAATTTTTGGAGTAACGCAACCAATGGGTAAAGATGCATCTGATAAAAAGGCCGAACCATTGGTTTCTCCGCCTTTACCCCATAATGGCGGAATTTTCATTGGCATAGCTCCATTTGCCCGTCATAAATGGAAAATGTGGCCAACCGATAAAATGCAGCAGCTTATTCAAAAATTAGACGATGGAAACAACAGCTTAATATTGTTTGGTGGAAGAGGAGAAGAGCAGAAAACACTGGAAAAATGGGCTTCGCAATTAAAAAAAGGATGTACTTTTGCAGGCAGATTAAATCTGGAGGAGGAGTTACAATTAATGGCTAAGCTCGATGTGATGATTTCCATGGATTCGGCCAACATGCATCTGGCCAGCCTGGTTGGAACCAGAGTTGTTAGTATTTGGGGTGCCACCCATCCATATGCCGGATTTTATGGTTACGGACAATCGCCCGAAGATGCTGTACAAATTGACTTGGAATGCCGGCCCTGTTCGGTTTTTGGGAATAAACCCTGTCACCGTAAAGATTTTGCTTGCATGATGCGCATCACCCCCGAAATGGTTTTAAATAAAATACAAAACAAAAATGTTTTGCCCGGATGAACATTGTTTTTATCAACTCAATTGGAAAAAACAAATGGGGGGGAGGAGAAAAATGGATGATTATGGCCGCCTCCGGGCTTATCTCTTTAGGTCATAATGTAGTGGCTATTTGCCGAAAAAAATCCCGATTGGCACAAAAGGCCAAACAACAACAGATTCATGTAAAAGAAATTGACAACAATTCTGACCTGGATTTTATTGCCTGCATAAAGTTTTGCCGCTTCTTTAAATCATTTAATCCCGATGTTATTATTGGATGCCAAAACAAAGACTGGAGAGTGGCTTCGTTGGCTCTTAAAATTATCGGTTCCGAAGCTAAAGTTTATGCCCGCCAAGGATTGCAACAGTTAAAAAATAAATGGTGGTATAAATGGTCGGTAAAAACGTTTTGCCACGGAATAATTACAAATACATACAGTATTAAGGAAGTTTATGATTCTTTTCTTCCGGTAGAACCTGATTTTGTGAAGGTCGTTTATAACGGAGTAGAAGAAATCCCGCAAAACATAGAACCATTCGATTATTCCCGATACTTACCGGCCAACGAAAAAAATCCCCTGATAATATTGACTACAGGGCGACTGGCCAAACAAAAAGGCTTTAAATATCTTATAGACGCGGCGGCTCAAATAATAAAAAAACATTCCAACGCCTATTTCTTCCTGGCCGGTCAAGGAAAATTGGAAAAAAAACTTAAGCGGCAAATCAATCAATTAGGTATCAGCAAAAATTTTATCTTACTAGGATTTTTTGATAACATCCATCCCCTGTTGGAAGGTGCCGATGTTTTTGTTTTTTCATCCCTCTATGAAGGGATGCCCAATGCAGTGCTTGAAGCTATGGCGCATGGATTGGTTGTAGTGTCAACAAATGTCAATGGCATTTCGGAAATTATCCATCCGGGCGTGAATGGTTACACGGTAAATCCTGAAAATACGCAAGAACTTTTCTTGGCTTTAGAAAACGTCATAAATAAAAGAAAGGATATTTTTCAGATTGGTCAAAAAGCCAAACAATTTGTATCACAAAGTTTTCCCATTCAGGGAATGGTAAAAAAGCTTGATGAACTGTTGTGTGATGATTTTCTTCGATAATTTATTATTTTTGACTTATGAATTTTTTTCAGCAAATAAGTTCATTAAAACACAAGAATAATAAATTATTATACTATTTAAAGGGTTTATTTAGGGAAATTCCGAAATACTCTATTTCTTTGACGGAAAAGCTATTATCACTATCTTTGAGCAAACAAAAAACCCCGAAATTAGGCACATTTGCCT
>NZ_FONA01000018.1 GCF_900112795.1 Thermophagus xiamenensis | reverse complement strand
GAATTAAAGATTATGCGAAAATTGATTAATTTTCCCCTATTTTAGTGGTATACTTTTCGTGAACATTCCTGGTATACTTCTTCCTTATTTTAACAGCTGAAAATAAAGGCCAATAGGCCGTTAGGCTGTTAGGTAATAGGATGTTAGGCTGATTTTGCAATAAACAATTTATATCTACATATTTCTATTTATTTCTACTTATATCTTTTATTCTGACATCTGGCTTCTGGTTTCTGACATCTGGCTTCTGGTTAATTGCATCTAAGCTATATACATTGGAGTCCTTCGGACTCCGTATCTAATAGCCTAATAGCCTAATGACCTATTGGCCTAATGGCCTATCGGCCTATCGGCCTAATAACCCAATGGCCTATTGGCCTATTGGCCTACCCACCTAACAGCCTAATAGCCTATTGGCCTAACTGGCTAAGGGCCTATTGGTCAAAAGCCTCTCGGTCCGGAAGAACGTCTTATAGAAGGGGATCACGTCAACGGAACAACCGTTAAAGGAGAGCGACTCTTCCTCATCGAAAGTAATGATGTATCCATGGTTAAGTTTTAGCTTTTTACAGGCATTGATCAGCCCGCTGATTTCACGCTTACGGGTGTCGTGCTGCTGCAAGGAAAAAGCCACCTGGATGGGAATAAAAGAGTGTGAATCTTGCTCCTGAACAATAAAATCGCATTCCACCTTATTTTTCAAATAGAACAGTTGATACCCCAATTTTATCAGTTCCAGTGCCACCATATTTTCGAAGAGTTTTCCCCTGTTGGAAGAAATGTGGAAGTCCACGGCTGTCAACAGACCGTTGTCGATGACATAAACTTTTTTATCACTTTTGGCCTGTTTAATCTCCGAATAGTCGAATCTACTGATGCTTTGGGTCAGGAATACCGCATTACAATATTCAAGATATTCGTACAGGTATTTATTGCTGATTTTATATCCCATCGATTTCAGGTCGTTATAGGCCTTATTGACCGAGAGGGTTCCGGTAACGGCAGCAAATATTTTTTTAATGAAGAATTTCAACACTTCGGGATTGGCGATGGAATAACGTTCTATAATATCACGGTAAATCATAACGTTGAAATACTCCTGCAGAACTTTGATTTTAAAAGAATGGTCGAAGGCAATAAGCTCGGGAAAACCACCCCCGAGAAGGAACTGCTCCGCCAGATGAATGACCCCGGCACGGTTAGATGTGGTATTCAAGTTGGATGGACCATGATGGGCTCTTACAAATTCAGAAAAACTAAACGGATAAATGGAATAGCTAACAGTTCTTCCTCGTAATTCAGTAGCTATTTCGGTACTTAACAGTCGGGAGTTGGAACCCGTGATAAACAAATTCTTGCATTTGGTATCATAAATACGGCGCACAAACTTCTCCCATCCCTTCACATTTTGTATCTCATCGAAGAAAAAAAAGGCATCACGAAGGTCAACCTCAGGAAATAGTTCCTGATAGGCTTGTAATATGAGGTCCAGATCAGCGGCCTGCAAATTGAGGCGTTCATCCTCAAAGTTGATAAACACAATCTTTTCAGGTATTACCCCGTTCTTCCTAAGCTGATTAACAAGTTGATACAACATAAAGGTTTTGCCGCTGCGTCGGGCCCCCACCAAAGAAATAATCTTACCTGACTTTATTGGTATTTTATATGGCTCCCTTTCTATTATGTTTCCGGGCTCAAACTGTTGGTTTTCCAGGATGATTTCTTTTAGTTGTTGTTTCATTCGTATATAATTTATTTAACTCATTGGCCGAATGGAACTAAGGTTAGTCATTAGTGGTTAGTGATTAGTGCTTAGTGATTAGTCTTTAGTGATTAGTCTTTAGTGGTTAGTCTTTAGTCATTAGTTAATCAACACTAGTCACTAAAGACTGTTGACTAAGGACTAACCACTAATCACTAATGACTATTGACCTCTTCTGCCTTCTGCCTGTGCACTTCTGCCTTAATTTTTATACATGTCCTTTTGTGGCAACAGCCGCCATGCTCGTTTCATCACCAATAGCTTCAGGAATTTAATTCAAGTCTAAATTTAGTAATTTTTACTAAATTCACAGCACAATCTTTAGTCATTTTTACTAAATTCACGACCGGTTGAAACGAGACCAAAGGTCAGAGGTCAGAAGTCAGAAGCCAGACATAAGATATAGGTTGAAATAAATAGAAATAATGTAGATACAAATTGATATAGGTGGAAAAAAAGGCCACCAGGCTATTAGGCCAATGGGCCGGTAGGCCGGTAGGCCAATGGGTTATTAGGCTGATAGGCCATTAGAAAATAGGCCATTAGGCTAATGGGCCGTTAGACCATTAGACCATTTTTACATCATACAATTTATATCTATTTTATTTCCACCGTATTTCTACTTATATCCTTTTATCTGGTTTCTGGCTTCTGGCCTCTGGCATCCGGTCTGTCATTCTACCGCCCCGCTGGGGCTCCGGTTGTATATGGTTGGACTATTGCTACAAAGATGTCGCCGCTCTGCGGCTCTTTTAGGCCATTAGGTCAATAGGTTAATAGGCCATTAGGCTATTTATATCTAATTATATCTATCATATTTCCATTTATATCAACTTATATCCAATAATTATTTCAGACTTCTAAATTCCAATATCATCAGCACATCAGAAAATAGATTATTAGATTTTTAGATGTAAGATTTAAGATGAATATATTACAGAAACATTCTTTTTTAATAAGCACATTAGCACATCAGCACATCAATCCCTTCAATCTCTTCAATCTCATCGCCTAATAGCCTAATAGCCTAATGGCCTAATGGTCTAATGGCCTAATCGCCTAGCGGCCTAATGACCTATTGGCCTAATCGCCTAATGGCCTAGTGGCCTAATTGATTTCCGGTTCTTTATAAATCCTTATCTTTGCAGAAACGACAAACTGAGTGAAAAAAACAAATTCGTCCAATAGCATTTCAACATCCCCTGATATTATGGGGCGGGCCTGTGTCGATTACTACCATACTTCCGATGATAGTTTAAATATAGAAGTATGGAGCAATGTGGCTGAGACGGACGTAATCCCCGTAAACTATCTGTTTCGGTCGTATCACCAAATGCCGGCACTGGAAATAACGGCTCTGCAACATTGTCGGGGACATGTGCTGGACATCGGCGCCTGTGCCGGTCCCCATTCGTTATGGCTTCAGGAACATGGCCATAAAGTCACCGCGTTGGAGACCTCACCCGGCGCTTGTGAGATAATGCAAAAGCGTGGGGTGCGCAATATCATACATGATGATTTTTTCAGATTATCGGCGAACTGCCAGTATGATACTTTGTTGATGATGATGAACGGGATGGGCATTGTTGGCAGTATTAACCGTTTGGGAACCTTTTTCGCCAAAGCCAGACGCTTGCTGGCCCCCGGCGGACAAATAGTGGTAGACAGTTCCGACCTTCGTTATCTTTTTCTGCAAGATGACGGCTCATTACTCATACAACTCAATAACAAATATTACGGTGAAGTGGAATACCGGATGAGCTACAAAGGTGAAAAAGGACGTCGCTTCCCGTGGCTTTTCATCGACGATCAACTGCTGGAGTTTTATGCCGGAAAACACGGCTTTCGGATGGAACGTCTGGCGTTGGGCAATCATTACGATTATCTGGCACGCCTTACGCCACAAACCTAGTCCTATCGTTCGGTCGCCGCTCCGCGGCTGGCAATAAAGGCCACTAGGCTATTAGGCCAATGGGCTGTTAGGCTGGTAGGCCATTAGGTTATTAGGCCAATAGGTTGTTAGGCTGTTAGGCGATGAGATTGAAGAGATTGAGGTGATTGAAGGGATTGATTTGCTAATGTGCTGATTTGCTAATGCAAAAAATAATTCCGTAAAATGTTCATCTAATATCTTGCATCTAAAAATCTAATTATCTATTATTTGATGTGCTGATTTTGAAGCATGCAATTTATATCTATTTTATTTCCACCTTATTTCTATCCTATATCCTTTAATTATTTCTGCCTTAACGTTCTGCTGTTACGTTGGGGCTGCCATTCTGCCATTTCGCCTTTCAACCTTTCCACCATTTGACCCTACCATTTGTGACCAATAATTATTCGACACCTACGGCGTCGATGGTTTTTGTTGCTTATATTTGCTACAAAGCTTTCGCCCCTTCGCGGCTGGCAAAAAAGGCTATTAGGCTAATAGGTTAATAGGCCATTAGGCTGATTTTGCAATAAACAATTTATATCTACATATTTCTATTTATTTCTACTTATATCTTTTATTCTGACATCTGGCTTCTGGTTTCTGACATCTGGCTTCTGGTTAATTGCATCTAAGCTATATACATAGGAGTCCTTCGGACTCCGTTTCTAATAGCCTAATAGCCTAATGGCCTAATGGTCTAATGGCCTAATCGCCTAGCGGCCTAATGACCTATTGGCCTAACTGGCTTCTGCGGGCCGGCGCACCCCCTTCAGGGGGTTGGGGGGTGAAGGTGGGGAGTTTTTACCGGGTTACCGTTCTGTCGCCCCTTCTGCCTGCGAACTTTTACATCTTCTTTATCGGCAAATAATCCCACTTAGTTCATTAAGATTATCCTTTAGTCAAAACTTTATAATCTTTCATCAACTATCACTTTCATAGAGTAATCCTTCCGCATAAAATTAAATAATTTTGGTATCGATTATCTCCATTAATTGGTCGATAATTCAATAGCTTTTGAACATGGTTACTTTGAAATAAAATTTATTAATAAGCATGAATAAACTATTACAAATAATTGGTGGGATTATTTTTGCTTGTCTAGTGTCTTCCTCACAATTGAACGGGCAAACTTATTCACCCGAAATCGGGGCAGTAAATGTTTCCACTTCACCCGTCCTAACCATCACTTTCGATCCCGGAACTGAAATTGAATTTTCTTCAGGAAAATTCATATATTTAGAAACTCAAGAAGACGTTATATTTTATTTATCTACAGGCTCAGACAGATTTGGACCGGATGAGGCTCTTTCCATTTCGGATAATGTCCTGACCATAGATCTTTCCGGCTATAATCTAAATGAAGAAACTGAATACTATGTAACTACAACTGAAAATGCCATTCAGGTCAACGGCAGTTACTGGAACGATTTATATTTCGGAAATCCCAATCAACCGTATTGGACATTCACCACCACCGGTGGATTTCCCTCATGGTATGAAGGCTATCCCAATATTTCCAATCAAAGTCCGACCAGTGTTACCCTCAACGGTCAAACCAACAAGGACGGCACCTATTATTATGTCATAACCACTGACTTTACTGCTCCTTCCGAAACACAAATAGCCGGCGGATATAATCTATATGGTAGTCCTGCCGAATTATCAGGAAGTGGATCTATGACCGCCGACACCCCATTTTCAGAAACCATAAATGTTTCTGCCCTATCGTACGGAAACATCTATTTTCTGCATGTTGTTGCGCAGAACAGCTCAGGGTTCAGTGAAGTTAAAACATATGCTATAGATCTAATCCCTCCAATATTGAACGAAGTTGAGCCGGATGATGGGGCTGAAAATATCTCAATCTATTCAACCATCATTCTTTCCTATTCCGAAAAAATTTTAGGCAGCAATGGTGATTCATTAGCCCAGTCTAACATCACTGATTATATCAGATTATTGAATGGAGAAGGCGAAGTGCCTTACACGTTATCTGTTAGCGATGACGGCAAAACACTCACCCTGACACCCGAATCACCATTGGAAGATAACACGACCTATTCAATCACTTTTTTGCAAAAATTTGAAGACGTATCGGGAAACAAACAAACGGAACTGTCGAGCACCAAAACATTCACTACCGAAGATTTAATCATCTGGACGGGCGAACAGGGCTCCGACTGGACCAATCCCGATAACTGGGATGACACCGTTTATCCCGATGGCGAAAGCGTGCTGATACCTACCGGATTGTCAATTTACCCCGATTTAAACAGCGACTTATCGGTAAAAAATCTGTACATTGAACCCGGTGCTTCATTAACACAAAGTGACGGGACCCTCACCATAACCGGCGTATTTATGCTTCAATCATCATCCGAAGTTAACGCCTCCTTCATTCCGCAGGGCGATTCGCTCATAGTAAATCCCGAAAACGTTATGTTTTATCAAAAGGTTGCCTCGCCAACCCGTAACTATAATTTCGGGGTACCCGTAATTGGGACCAACAAAAGTAACATTGGCATAACCAATTTACTGTATGAATATCAAAATAGTGCGGATAGTTACATTCTTAAAGGGGCCGATGAAACATTAATTCCCGGTACGGGCTATATTTGCCGGAGCGACCAGGATATGATATTTTCAGGAACACCGGTAACCTGGGACTTTACGAAGACGTTGTTACGCAGCAATGCCGGTCTGGGCTGGAACCTTGTCGCCAATCCATATTCTGCCACCCTTGATTTCACTCAATTGGAATTTGATACTTCCGCGGTAGCTCCTTCTTTTTGGATTTGGGATAACGTTAATGAAAAGTACAACACCTATAATGCCACCTCCGGAGTGGGCATAGGTATTCCCAACAATACACCGGATATACCTTCTCATCAGGCGTTCTGGATGAAAGTACAGATAGGCTACTCTTCAGCATCGGTAGGTTTTAGTACCGGTGCTTTAAAGGCTAATACCACCTCTTATCTTAAATCTACATCTACCAAATATCCGATACTCAAGTTGGAATCCATAATAGATGGCAAAACCGATGAAACAGCGGTGGTCTTTGCCGAAAATGCATCAAACGACTACGGTGATACCTATGACACCGACAAAATGTTTACTTACAGCCCTCAATATTGTCAAATTTACACGCTACTAAGCGCAAAATCATTAGCCATTAACGGCCTAATACCTTCTACAACGGATATAATCATCCCGCTGGGTTACAAAATTGATAAAACAGGAAACGTAGAAATTAAAATAAAGGAAAACACGCTGCCTTCCAATTCCAAAGTTTTACTGGAAGATAAGACAACAGGGGAAATAATTAATCTTTCAGAAAACGGATCATACCATTTCATGGCAGAAAATACGGGAACATACAACGACCGTTTCGTGCTTTATGTCTCCGGATCAAAATATATTCCAACCGACATAGAAGAAAACACCAATAACTCAAACGAAAACAAGACCTCAATTTATTCTACCGATTCTGAAATAATTGCATATATCGGCACACTAAAGAATCCCGGATACAAATTAATTGATATAAAAGGCAAAATAATTGCCACCGGAGAGCTTAAACCGCAATCGGAAAACAGAATTAAAGTCTCAAACAAGGGAATGGTAATACTGATTGTTGAATCGGAAAAGGAAAAACTTGAATATAAAACGGTTTTTTAATTTCAGATGACAGATGAAAAGAGATAGAGAGATATGATAGATGTAAAGTAGGTAATGGCCTAATGACCTAGAGGCCTAAGTCCCGAAGGAATGGCAGAAAAAATCAATATATAACTAATTGTATTTAATGAGGGTTGGGATGGCCATCCCTTTAGACTAAAAAAATGAGCATTAATGAATGTGCTGATATGGGCTTTGTTACATTCAGAAGGCAGAAGAAGTTTGTAGTGATTAGTAAATAGTCATTAGTCCTTAGTGTTGATTAAATAATGACTATCCACAAATTACTATTTTAAGCTCATTATACCAAATGAATTAGATAAATTTCACAGGAATGCATAAATGCAAAAAGCCATATACAAGACCTGAACTGCAAGAGGTGAGTTTAGACCGTCATTTTTTATTACTGGCGGCATCTGAAGATGGGCCTCCTGGTCAGGGCGGGCTTTTCTCTACTCTCGATAGTGAAATTAATTCCACTTCCACTGATTATAACAATGAGGATGAAGATATTTTAAAGCAGAATAGCTTCGATGACAATCCTTTTCAAAGGTAAAAAGGGTGGCGAGCAATAGGCCACTAGGCTATTAGGCCAATAGGTTAATAGGCCAATAGGCTGTTAGACTATTTATATCTACCTTATTTCTATTTATATCAACTTATATCCTCTAATTATTTCTGTCTTCTGGCCTCTGGCTTCTATTAGATTATTAGATTATTAGATTATTAGATTATTAGATTTTTAGATATAAGATATAAGATGAATATTTCACAGAAACATTCTTTCAAAATTAGCATATTAGCACATCAATCCCCTCAATATCACCGCAAAACAGCCTAACGGCCTAATGACCTATTGGCCAAAAGGGCTGTTTTTATCTACTCTATTTCTACTTGTATCTTTTAATTCTCAGTTATTTCCACTGTGAAACACTGTGAAGTCCTCTGTGGTACTCTGTGTAATTTAATATATCACAGAGTTTCACAGTGGTAACACAGAGTTTCACAGAGTGCTAATAGCCTACCAGGCCGTTAGGTTGTTAGGCCAATAGGCCATTGGCTATTTTATATCTACATATTTCCATTTATATCAACTTATATCCTCTAATTATTTCTGACTTCCGGCTTCCGGCCTCTGGCTTCTGACTTCTGTCCTCTGGCTTCCGACCTCTGTCTTCTATCCTAATTAATGAAAAAAATCAGCAAAAGGAAGCCGGGGAAAACCATTATTCACTAACTTTGGGCTGATTAAAATCATATGCCAAAAGCTTGCATTTATGCAATTTTAAGTTTTAGAACATCACAGTAGCATTAATCGAATATTAAATCAATGTATAATCATCATTAAAATTAACAGGGAATGAAGAAACACAACTTTTATGCAGGCCCATCCATTTTACCGGAATATACGATCAAAAACACCGCCGAAGCTGTGCTGAATTTTGCAGGTACCGGCTTGTCGGTAATGGAAGTATCGCACCGTGGGAAAGAATTTGTGGCAGTAATGGACGAAGCGCGCGCGCTTTTCAAAGAGATACTAGATATTCCGCAAGGCTATGAGGTACTTTTTCTAGGAGGTGGTGCCAGCACACAGTTTTGCATGGTTCCTTACAACTTATTGAACAAGAAGGCTGCTTATTTAAATACCGGAGCATGGGCCTCAAAAGCGCAAAAAGAAGCTCATCTTTTTGGGGAAGTTGTGGAGGTGGCTTCATCCAAAGATGCCAACTATAACTATATCCCTAAAGGATTTTCTGTACCCGAAGATGCCGACTACCTTCATATAACCACCAACAACACCATTTATGGTACCGAAATAAAAGAGGACCTGGATGTAAATGTTCCGTTGGTGGCCGATATGTCGTCTGATATTTTTTCTCGCCCGGTAGATGTATCCAAATATGCATTGATATATGGAGGTGCCCAGAAAAATCTGGCTCCGGCCGGCGTGGCTTTTGTAGTTGTAAAAACCGACATTTTGGGAAAGGTTGACCGCCCCATTCCAACAATGCTGGATTATCGCACCCATGTTGAAAAAGGGTCGATGTTTAACACACCTCCGGTGCTTCCTGTCTTTGCAGCCCTCCAAACACTGAAATGGCTGAAACAACAGGGAGGCGTTGCTGAAATGCAAAAACGCAACCGGGAAAAGGCAGCACTACTTTATGATGAAATCGACCGAAACAAATTGTTCAAAGCCACCGTCACCAACCACGAAGACCGTTCCCTTATGAACATATGCTTTGTAATGAATGAAGAATATGCCGACCTGGAAAAAGAATTCCTTGACTTCGCTACGCAACGTGGTATGGTTGGAATTAAAGGTCACAGAAGTGTAGGTGGTTTCAGAGCCTCTACCTATAATGCATTGCCTATTGAAAGCGTTAAAGCGCTGGTAGAAGTGATGCAGGAATTTGAAAGGAAGCACTAAATGTAAGGCAGAAGTGCACAGGCAGAAGGCAGAAGGGAATTTATTAATTCCGTATTTGCGAGCGGGAAATTTCCCCTTTAGGGGATTAAGGGGTGAGCGTTTGCCATAATGATATATTCAGGCAGAAGTGCACAGGCAGAAGGCAGAAGGGGAATTTATTTATTCCGTAATTTGCGAGCGGGGGATTTCCCCTTTAGGGGATTAAGGGGTGAGCGTTTGCCATAATGCTATATTCAGGCAGAAGTGCACAGGCAGAAGGCAGAAGGGGAATTTATTTATTCCGTATTTGCGAGCGGGGGATTTCCCCTTTAGGGGATTAAGGGGTGAGCGTTTGCCATAATGATATATTCAGGCAGAAGTGCACAGGCAGAAGGCAGAAGAAGGCATTAGTGGTTAGTTCATTAGTGGTTAGTTCATTAGTGATTAGTGATTAGTGATTAGTACATTAGTGGTTAGTGGTTAGTGATTAGTGTTAATGAACTAATAACCAATAAACTAATGACTAATCACTAACTTTAAATTTCATCAGTATAAAATTTATCTAATTCATTGGTCTGATGGAACTCGCATGACTTAAAGTTTATAGATGTCCTTATTGTGACAATTCTTTTTAGTCATGCTCGTTTCATTCAACCAATAACAAAAAAATATATCAATGGAAAAGATACTTGTTGCCACACAAAAGCCATTTGCATCAGAAGCAATTAAAAAGATTAAAGAAATAACCGACAGGGAAGGCTATGAGCTAAGCCTTCTGGAAAAATATTCAACCGCCGAGGAGCTGAAAACAGCGGTTGCAGATGCAGAGGCATTAATAGTAAGGTCAGATAAGGTAACTGCCGAAGTAATTGAAGCGGCTAAAAATCTAAAAATTGTGGTTCGGGCCGGTGCCGGATATGACAACCTCGATTTAGATGCTTGTAGTGCCAAAGGCATTGTAGCCATGAATACACCAGGCCAAAATTCGAATGCTGTTGCCGAACTGGCTTTTGGGATGATGGTCTATATGGCCCGCAACAAATTTAACGGCACGGCAGGTACCGAATTAAGAGGCAAAACACTGGGGATACATGCTTATGGCAATGTGGGAAAATATGTAGCCCAAATAGCCAGGGGCTTTGGCATGGAGGTTTTTGCGTTTGACCCTTTTGTCCCCGCCGAAAAAATTAAAAACGACGGCATAACACCCGTGAAAACGGTTGAAGAACTTTACCAAACCTGCCAATATGTATCTCTTCATATCCCGGCCAATGAGCAAACCAAAAAATCTATTAAAGCTTCACTATTAGAGCTTATGCCCTCGGGAGCAGTGTTGGTCAACACAGCCCGAAAAGAAGTTATAGACGAAGAGAGTTTGGCCCTCTTAATGGAAAAAAGAACTGACTTTACCTATATCTCCGACATAGCACCGGATAATAAATCTCTTTTTGAAGAAAAATTCAGCGACCGATGTTTTTTCACACCCAAAAAGATGGGTGCACAAACAGCCGAAGCTAATATCAATGCCGGCGTGGCGGCTGCCAACCAAATTATTAAATTCTTTAAAACCGGAGATGAAACCTATAGAGTAAACAAATAAAATTAATCTGTATGACTATTGTTAAGCCTTTTAGGGGCCTTCGCCCACCAAAGACTATCGCCGCCGGTCTTTCATGTCTCCCCTATGATGTTATGAACCGCCACGAAGCCGCTGAAATGGCCAAAGGGAAAGATTATTCCTTACTGCATATTACCCGTGCCGAAATTGACTGTCCCCCTGAAGTCAATATTCATTCCGAAACGGTATATAAAAAGTCGGCTGAAAACTATAGAAAATTCAAAGAAAAAGGTTGGCTGGTCCAGGACGATGAACCCCGCTTCTATATTTACGCTCAGACGATGAATGGCCATACCCAGTACGGGATTGTGGGTTGTGCTGCTTGCTCCGACTATGAAAAAGGCATCATCAAAAAGCATGAATTAACCAGGCCCGATAAGGAAGAAGACCGGATGATACATATCCGCACCAACAACGCCAATCTGGAACCCGTATTTTTCAGCTATAAGGCTGTCCCGGAAATCGATGCCATCGTAAAAAATATTGTTGACAACCAGGAACCTGAGTACGATTTCACATCTGAAGAGAATGGCTTTGGTCACCATTTCTGGGTAGTCTGGGATTCCGACACCAACCGAAAATTAGAAGAGCTTTTCGCAACCAAAGTTCCCTGTACCTATGTGGCTGACGGTCACCATCGCACCGCAGCAGCCGCAAGAGTAGGATTGGAAAAAAAGGCAAATAACCCCAATCATACCGGCAAAGAGGAGTATAACTTTTTTATGGCCGTTCACTTCCCGGATAATCAGCTGCAAATTATCGATTATAACAGAGTGGTTAAAGATTTAAACGGCCTGTCGACACAAGCCTTTCTGGAAAAAATTGAAAAGGTTTTTGAGGTTAAAGAAATGGGTGGCCGGGCATATAAGCCTTCCCAACTACATGAATTTAGCATGTACCTTGAGGGCAAATGGTATAAACTCTCCGCCCGACCGGGAACTTTTGACGACCAGGACCCAATCGGTGTTTTGGATGTAAGTATTCTGTCGAGACATGTTCTCGATAAAATCCTGGACATAAAAGACCTGCGAACTTCAAAACGCATTGATTTTGTAGGTGGTATCCGGGGATTGGAAGAGTTGCAACGCAGAGTTGATTCGGGAGAGATGAAGGTCGCTTTTGCTCTCTTTCCCGTCTCCATGCAACAACTCATTAACATTGCCGATACGGGTAACATTATGCCACCTAAAACGACATGGTTCGAACCCAAATTACGTTCCGGATTAGTCATACATGAACTTTAATCACAAAATTTAAGTTTTTGATTAGTCGTTAGTGGTTAGTTATTAGTTTGGTTTCAAATTGACCTATGAACTAACGACTAATCACTAATGACTAAAAAACTTTGAAAAAATATTGGAAAACGAAAGTCTGTAAAATATTATTCATCAACCATGTCAACAGTGTCACAAAATCTTACGGAGTTAAAAAAGCAGTTGCCGGCAAATGTAACCTTAGTGGCTGTCTCGAAGACCAAGCCGGCAGAACAAATTATGGAAGCCTACCAATCGGGCCATCGTATTTTTGGAGAAAATAAGGTGCAAGAAATGACAAAAAAATACGAACAACTGCCCAAAGATATTCAATGGCACATGATTGGTCACCTGCAGCGTAACAAAGTAAAATACATAGCACCCTACGTTTCACTAATACACAGTGTTGACAGCCTGCGGTTGCTCCAGACCATTAATAAGGAGGGGGCTAAAAACAATCGTGTTATACCTTGCCTGCTTCAAATTCACATAGCAAAAGAGGAAACTAAGTTTGGCCTTAATGAGACAGAGCTTTTCGAAATCCTGGATGGCGATGAAATCAAAAACCTTAACCACATAACCATCAATGGGTTAATGGGAATGGCAACCTTTACAGAAGATAAGGAAAAAATACGTTCAGAGTTTAAAACATTGAAAAACCTTTTTGATACGGTAAAAAATCGATATTTCAGTGATAATAGCACCTTCTCTGTCCTTAGCATGGGCATGTCCGGTGATTATCAGATAGCCATAGAAGAAGGGAGCAATATGATAAGGGTTGGCAGCGCAATTTTTGGTGAACGCCGGTATCAGTAATCATTGAAACTTCGCAGCTTTTGATTATATTTGTTAACCTGTTACGATATCATTTTTGATGCAAAAAATGTTTTAACCGGCTGTCATTAAAATATTTATTTTTTTGACGCGTTAGATTTTACAGAACATTATCAGGTATTAAGTACGGATAAATAAACGAATCAAACGATATAATTATCACAACATAATATCAATAATCCATGGCAAATTTAAAGACCACCTATCTGGGTATAGAACTAAAAAACCCGGTAATTGTAAGCAGCTCAGGATTAACCAACAGCATTGAAAAAATAAAACAATTGGAAGATGCCGGTGCCGGGGCAGTGGTGTTAAAATCTTTATTTGAAGAACAAATATCCCACGAAATAAATCACGAAATAGACAGAGGTCATGGGATGGATTATCCTGAGGCTATGGATTATATACAAGCATATACCAGAGAACATTCGGTAAGTGCTTATCTGAAATTAATTCGCGATGCTAAGGCAGCAGTAAAGATTCCCGTTATAGCCAGTATTAACTGTTTTTCGGCTGATGAATGGGTGAATTTTGCACAGGAGATTGAAAATGCCGGTGCCGATGCCCTGGAATTGAATGTTTTCCGAATCAACACCGACAAAAACAGCCAATCAGCTGATTACGAAAAGCTCTATTTTCAGATTGCCGAAATGGTTAGTAAAGTGGTAACCATTCCGGTAGCCATGAAGATAGGCCCCTATTTTTCTAACCTGGTTGGTGTAATTAACCGAATCTCCGTCTCGGGGGTTAAAGGTGCTGTACTTTTCAATCGTTTCTATGAACCGGATATCGACATAAATACTCTTCAGCTCAAATCGGCAGAAGTATTTAGCACTCCTGCTGACATCAGACAATCCTTACGATGGGTCGCAATAACCAGTGCCAAAATTAAAAACATTGATATTTCAGCCTCTACAGGGGTTCATGACGGCACTGCTGCCATTAAGTTATTACTTGCCGGTGCACAAACAGTTCAGGTTTGTTCCGCTATTTACAAAAACGGTCCCTCCGTTATCACCCGGATAAATGATTTTATGAAACAATGGATGGATGACAAGAAGTTTAACTCGGTAGAAGATTTCAGAGGGAAAATGAATTATAGCAGTATTAAAAATCCGGTGATGTACGAACGGTCACAGTTTATGAAATATTTTTCTAATTTTGAATAAAATTCCTTTTTGAACAATCTTACAGACAAAGGTTATCTTAGGGCAAATTTCCGGACACCATTTTTTTCAAATCTTATATGGGTTTGAAAATGAGAATTTATTGTACTATCTTGTAACAACCTGTAGTTATAAATAAAAAAAGGATAAAAATTACCCGACCATTGTGCCGGGGTAAAAGTATAATGATATTTCCTTTTTATTGAAAAATGTAACCCGTCAAATGTAATGCTTGTTTCGTTGACATTCAACATTCAGGCATAAACCACGGGAATTCGGAAGCCATTAAAGATAATTTTTTCGACATGAAGCATTATTACCATTTAAAATGTTCATTCAGTAGTTTCGGATTATTGCTGACCATTATGATATTCTTTTCAGCCTGTCATTCACAGGGTGAAAAAAAGCAATCAGAAAAATCGGAAAAAGAAGAGATAGAATCTGCAGCTATAGAAAATCAATTGAAAGAAGATTTAAAAAAATCGAAATTGATATTGTATTCTCTTCCCTCACCGTTAGAGACTTCAATGCTTATAAAGAAAGCCGGTGCCACTTTTGATAAAACGCGGTTAAACTCACCGGGTAACATTTCAAAATACAATACCAATTTAAAAATGGCACTTAATTTAGGAATATACAGTGCCGATTTGAGTTATTCCAGTCTCTTTGACCAGTCGGAAACAACCATTGAATACATGAATGTTGCCCGTCAACTGGCTGAAGAACTTGGTGTTTTAGGTATTGTGGATGAAGCAACCATCAAAAAGCTGGAAGAGAACATGAACAACAGAGAGGTGGTGATGGATATTATTTCCGAAACATACATGAATGCCAATGCATACCTCTCTGATAATAACAGAGCAGCAGTTTCGGTCATGGTGTTAGCCGGCGGATGGATTGAAGGCCTGTACCTGGCATCTTCCCTCACCAATGGTTCTGTGGAAAACAATAAAAATTTGGTTGAGAGAATTTTATATCAAAAGTTATCATTGGAAACCCTGCTTAACATGTTGGAAACATATCAGGATAATCCCGATATAGCCAAATTGATTGGCATATTTAAAGAACTGCAAGCAGCCTTCGATAAAGTAACAATTGTGAATACTTCCCCGATAGAAGCAATTACCGATACTGTTCGTCGCTTAACAACCATCCGGGCAGAAAGTGAAATTGAAATTGAACCGGAAGATTTTGTCCGCTTATGTAAAAAAATTGAAGAAATTAGGTCTGACTTTGTATCCTGACAATGCCCGCAAAATACAAATACAGAATTAAAGCCCTAAAAAAACTCAAAAAAGAATGGTACATTGGTATTTTAATGGTATCCTTTTTAACGGGCATTTTGCCGAGTGCCTCACCCCAATGTAGCGGCTTTGCCAGGGCTTTGTCCAAACCGGAACTTTCGCCCTATGTCCATGACGGAAACTTCACTGCAACCATATTGGGTGAAGGTGAAACGGTTATTCTAAGAAAGACAATTTTTCAAGGTCAAAAATACCGTTTTGTGGTAAAAGGTATAGCAGATTTACCTCCCATACATTTCCGAATCCTTCACGACAACCAGATATTGTTTGATAATGCCCGTTACGATTATGCTTCGAAATGGGATTTTACGGCCGAAGCTACGCGTACCATATCCATAGAAGTAACAGTAACCGAAGATGACAACTCACAAACTCAGAAAGGCGGATGTGTTGCCATCTTAGTAGGCATTGACCCCAACCGATAAATATGGCGCCAAATACCGTGAAGTGTACCCATGACCACTTTTTACCATATCCTCGGGTGTTCCGGCAAACACTACATTACCACCATTTTTACCTCCTTCGGGACCAAGGTCGGTAATCCAATCGGCAGATTTAATCACCTCCATATTGTGCTCGACCACAATAATAGAATGCCCTTTTTCTATCAATGCCCGGAACGCTTTCAGCAACTTTTGGATATCATGGAAATGTAAACCTGTTGTGGGTTCATCAAAAATAAAAAGCGTTGGTTCGGTTTTCTCCAGAGCCAGGAATGAAGCCAGCTTAACACGTTGACTCTCACCACCGCTTAACGTACTCGACGATTGTCCCAAACGCACATAACCAAGGCCTACTTCCGATAGTGGCTTTAACCTGGTGACGATTCTTTTTTCAATTGTTCCCTGTGCTTCCCCGAAAAAAGCAATGCTCTCATCAACCGTCATCTCCAGAATATCGTATATATTTTTACCACGATATTTTACGTCAAGAATTTCGGGTTTAAAACGTTTCCCATGGCAACTTTCACAAGTCAAAACGATATCGGCCATGAATTGCATTTCAATCTTTATAGTACCTTCGCCCTGGCACTCATCGCAACGTCCACCCTCCACATTGAAAGAAAAACTGGCCGGTTTAAATCCATTAATTTTTGAAGCCTGTTGTTCGGCCATTAGCTTTCGAATCTCATCATAGGCTTTTAAATATGTGGCAGGATTAGACCTGGAAGATTTTCCAATTGGATTTTGGTCAACAAATTCAACATCTGCAATGGCTTCGGTATTCCCTCTCAGCAAATCGAAGTCTCCGGCTTTTTCAGCAGTTCCACCCTTTATTTTCTTCAATGCAGGAAAAAGTATTTTCCTCACTAACGACGATTTTCCGGACCCACTAACACCTGTTATTACATGCAAAACATTTAAGGGAAATTTTACATTAATATTTTTAAGGTTATTTTCACGGGCCCCTGCAACTTCCAATGCCAAATTCCACGAGCGTCGGGACGAAGGAACTTCTATTTTTCTGGTCCCGTTAAGATATTGTGTTGTGAGACTATCTGCTTGCTCCAATGCTCTATAATCTCCCTGAAAAACAACGTTTCCGCCATGCTGACCGGCCCCCGGCCCAATATCAATGATTTCGTCACTTGCACGAATAATCTCTTCATCGTGCTCTACCACAATCACTGTATTTCCTAAGGCCTTTAAATGCCTGAGCACATTTATCAGAAGATGAGTGTCACGAGGATGCAGACCAATACTTGGCTCGTCCAAAATGTACAATGACCCGACCAAACTACTACCCAAAGAGGTTGCCAGGTTAATACGTTGACTCTCACCACCCGAAAGCGTCGATGAAAGTCTGTTCAGAGTTAAATACCCTAATCCTACCTCATTAAGAAACTGTAATCGGGCATTGATTTCGGTAAGCAATCGTTTTGCTACTTTTAATTCATGGTCGGTTAAAGAAAGATTACGGAAAAATTCTGCCAACTCCGATACCGGCATTAAGACCAGCTCATGGATGCTCTTCCCCCCTACCTTAACATACATGGCCTCCTTTTTAAGGCGTGTCCCGTTACAATCCCGACAAACCGTCTTTCCTCTGTAACGGGAAAGCATTACTCTATACTGAATTTTATATTGTTTGGATTCAAGATGTTTAAAAAATTCATCCAATCCATGAAAATACTGATTGCCGGTCCATAACAGGCGTCTTTGTTCCGGCGTCAGCTGATAGTATGGTTTATGAACGGGGAACCCGAATTTATGCGCATTACGCACCAAAAGATTTTTCCATTCACCCATTTTCTCACCCCGCCAGCAAGCAATGGCATCATCATAAACAGACAAATTTTTATCGGGAACAACAAGGTCTTCGTCAATGCCGATAACATTTCCGAAACCTTCGCAAGTAGGACAGGCACCAATGGGATTGTTAAACGAAAACATATGTTCGGAAGGCTCTTCGAAGGCAATGCCATCTTCTTCAAACCTATTAGAAAAAGTAAAGCCTTCTGTAGTATCACCCTTGAAAATTTTTATCAAACACTCACCTTTCCCCTCATAAAATGCAGTTTGAACAGAATCGGCAATTCGCGAAACGGTATCTTCATCTTCTTTACTGACACTTATTCTGTCAATTACCAGGTTTAGCTCCTTGCACCGTTTCAGTTTTTCATCATCCTTTAATAATTCTTGAATACGTATAAAATTACCTTCTGACTCTACTCTGCTGAACCCTTGCTGTAATAATACCTGTAAATGTTCGTGGCAGGTACGGTTTTCAGGAATAGAGACCCGAGCCAGTACAGCCATTTTGGTGCCGTCATCGTACCCATTGATAAAATTCAGAACATCAGTGGTATTATGTTTTTTCACCTCTTTTCCCGAGATGGGTGAATAAGTTTTACCAATCCTGGCAAATAATAGTTTGAGATAGTCATAAATTTCGGTGGAAGTTCCAACGGTAGACCTGGGATTTCTGGTATTTACCTTTTGCTCAATGGCAATAGCTGGTGGAATGCCTTTAATATAATCTACTTCGGGTTTGTCGAGCCGTCCGAGAAATTGTCGGGCATAAGCACTGAGGCTTTCTACATACCGGCGTTGTCCTTCCGCATATAGTGTATCGAAAGCAAGAGAACTCTTACCGGAACCGGAAACACCGGTAATAACGATAAACTTATTTCGGGGAATATCCAGGTCGATATTTTTAAGATTATGTACCCGGGCCCCTTTAATGGATATGTAATTGGAATTATCGAATTTTCTTTTACGCATCGTATTACAATCAAAATTGACCAGCAAAGATACCAAAAGATAGGCAGGAATGGTCACACTCTTTTAATTTTCCCATTCGCGGTCATCGGGAAAGGTCTTTTTTCAACAATATCTCTTGGGGCCTGATAGGGTGGCAGAATATTTTTTAATTGTTTAAGTATAGTATGAACATCCTTAGGTTTTTTTTCAACCACAAGCACAATTTCTTGCCCTAACGAAGCATGAGGACGCGAAGAGATATAAAAAGGTCCGGGAATAATCCCTTCTATTTTTTTTTCGATTACTTCGGGCGATACTTTTATTCCTCCGGTATTGATAATATTATCGAATCTTCCGTTAATTCGAAATGTTCCATCCTCATTAATTTCAGCCAAATCATTCGTTACTATCCAATCATTGGTAATACCTCCGGCCTTTAACATTAAACATCCTCGAGAATCTGTCGTCACCTTAACATTATTCAAAGGTGTAAAAAAAGCTACTTCTTTTGGCCCGTTCAAAGGTCTTAAAGCGATATGTGACAATGTTTCAGTCATTCCGTATGTTTCCCATGCCCGAAAAGGCTGAGATTTTAATTTATTTTCCAATAGGGCTGTCACCGCACTTCCACCCAAAATAACCCTTTTTAACAGATGTAAGGCACTTTTGCCATCTGTTAGTTCATTCATCATTTGCATGGGTGTTAAAGCAGCAAAATCCACAGATTCGGAAAGATACTGCAACGGCCTTCCACAGACAGGAACAGGCAACAGGTTAAGTTCTCCGGCAAAAGCTCTGACCACCATCATTTTCCCGGCTATATAACCGGCAGGAAGGCAAAGTAAAGCCTTCATCCCCGGTTTCAACCTAAAAAATTCGATGGTGTTAAAAGCCGAATGCAACATAGCACTCTTAGCCGCTTTCATCTTTTTAGGCTTCCCTGTTGAGCCGGAAGTTTGAATCTCCACATACTCATCATCACTAAGCCATTCAGCAATAAAGGCATATAGTGCTCTTTCCCATTCAGAGGTTTGAGCGTCGGCAAGTTTTTGATGACACAAAGTCATCAAATCTTCAAAATGATAAGTTTCACCATAAATGGTTAATTGTCTGTATGCTTTAAAATTGTATTGCATAATTCAGGCATGCCTCCACAACTGACCGTTTTTAATAAATAAAGGGACTGTCACATTATTAGTAAAGACTTGTCCCGTTCCCAAGCCCTGAGGCATTGGATTGTTGAGTGTAAAAGTCCATTGAGCAATGGCATTGAGACCTATATTACTTTCAAGCGCCGAAGTAACCCACCATCCGGCATTAATCTGATTAGCCACTTCAATCCATTCGAGCGAAGCTTTAAAGCCTCCAAGTAAACCCGGTTTTAAAATTAAATATTGAGGACGAATGGTTTCAGCAAGTTTTCTTTTTTCATCTATTTCGAAGACACCGATAAGTTCTTCATCCAGAGCTATGGGAAGCGGCGTATTTTCACATAAAAGAGCCATTTCCTGCCATTGTCCCGCCATAATGGGCTGTTCAATTGAGTGGATATCCAGTTTTGCCAACCGCTCCAAAATACCCGGTGCTTCGGCCGGTGTAAAAGCCCCATTGGCATCAACTCTTAATTCAAGAAACTCTTTAGAAAAACGCTTTCTAAGCTGTTGAAGTATTTTATACTCCGCCTCAAAATCCAAAGCGCCAATTTTCATCTTCAGACAAGTAAATCCGGCCTCTATTTTGTCCTCTATCTGTTGCAACATATAATCAATTGTCCCCATCCAGATAAGCCCGTTTATAGGTATTCCGCACTTCCCTTGCGTGAAGTCGGAAGGATAAAGGATGCCGCTTTTACTACCCTTCAAATCTATCATCGCTGTTTCCACAGCAAATCGAACCGCAGGCCAATCCTTTAAAACTTCATGATAACGGTCTTGAAGAGAATCTATATTTTCGCAAACAAATTTTATTTTATCTTCAATCCCGGGCTTATCATCCGGGCTTAATTTAGGCAGGATAGAACATTCTCCAATACCTTTTTTTAAAGGGTTATTTGCATGGTACAAATAAATGAACCAACCTGATTTTTGGGTTAGTACTCCCCTCGATGTTCCTCCCGGTGTCTTAAATTTTAATGTATAAGGTTTATATTCGGCTTTAAGCATAACTTTTAAAATAGATATAATCCAATTCCATACAGGATGACCATGAGTAAAGTTCCAAGAGTCAGATTCTTTAGTTGACCATCAAGCCCGGACAAAGGTGCTTTAAAACGTAGCACTGCAATACCATTAACAAAAAAAGGCGGTAATGCCAAAAGAGCTAACCATGGACCGCGAGAAGGCTCATAAACAATGCACCATACAATTAAAGCCATCCATCCGCATAAAATAAGAAATAAATGGTAGAAAGCAGCCATTTTTCTGCCAATCATTACCGGGATGGTTCTCTTGCCGGCCTTAATGTCACTATTTATGTCACGAATATTGTTAAGGTTAAGAACGCCCGTACTAAAGGCACCTATTGAAACAGCAGGCAGCAACACAGGCCATTGCCAGCTGCCGGCATGTAGATAATAAGTACCCCCTACGCCTAACAAACCAAAAAATATAAAAACAAAAAGGTCGCCTAAGCCTCGATATCCATATGGCTTAGAACCAACGGTATATTTTATGGCTGCAATTAATGCCGAAATTCCTAAAAGGAAAAAAGTAACAATCATCAAAATGTGACCGGATAAAGCCTTAAAGATTAAAATTATACCCGATATCAAGGCCAATAAACCAAATAGCACCATGGCCTTTTTCATTTGTTTTAATGTTATAACCCCTTTCTGAATCATTCGTTGCGGACCTTGTCTTTCCTCATTATCCGTCCCCGATACCGCATCGCCGTAGTCGTTGGCCATATTAGATAATATCTGAAGAAACAGAGTAGTCAAAGAGGCCCATATTAATACGGACAGCCTAAATTGACCCTGTCCGGCCGCGACAAGCGAACCCATAAAAATTGTAGACAAAGCTAAGGGCAAGGTTCTCAATCGGAAGGATATAATCCAAGCTCGTAAATTTAATGCCATTTGAATTTGATTTTAAATCGTCCAAAATTAACCATTTTAGTCCTATAATATGATTAGAGATTTGGTTTAAATTCACAAAAGCTTTTAAATATTTATTGTCAGTTCCGGGGCTATTTAACCGAAAAAAAATTAATCCCAAATTATTTATTTTTGTCCATTCAACCTTCTTTCGGTCAAAAAAATATCTCCTACAATAAGGGTTTATTGTAAATTTTGTGTCATATTAATGATTGAACATTATGAGGTTATTGGAAATAACATCAACATTCAAAACACAAAGCTATAAAATCGCCCTGTGGGTGAAATGAATTTAAATGAAAAAGTCACTAACAGACAAGCAAATAGTAAAACGTATAGCCAAAGGTGATGAACATGTTTTCGAACAGTTGTTTCATGCCAAATACGCTCATTTAGTGCTATTTGCAATGAAGATGATTCCCGACCGGATGGAAGCGGAAAACATTGTTCAAATGGTGTTTATTAAATTATGGGAAAAACGTAATGTATTAAAAATTAAATCGTTGAACGCTTATCTAATGATGACGGTACGAAACCATTGTCTGAATGTTATAAAGCGGTCACGATATCACTATTCTGTAGATAACCTTCCTCAACTTCCGGACGTTGAGGAAAACGATATTCAACAGAAAGAGGAAATGTTGAAGTTGGTCTATTCTATTATCGACACGATGCCTCTCCAACGTAAGAAGATATTCAAAATGAGTCGATTAGACGGACTAAAGTATAAAGAAATTGCTAATATTCTGAATATATCGCCCAAAACTGTTGAAGCACAAATGGGGAAAGCATTAAAAACGTTACGTGAAACAATTGCTTTTGGAACAATAAAACAGAAAAACACGCATTAGGGAAAAGAAAAAAGCTAACCGTAAAAGCTAAAAATCTGAAATTGGATAATATAGAATATTTAATAATCCGGGAATTTAAAAAAGAACAACAAATAAAAAATAATGACAGAAAAGAAACCACATATTGACTGGGCATTGGCGGCACGAATACTAAGTGGCGAAGCGGATGAAATAGACCATGGATTATTGAAAAAATGGTTAAACGAGAATCCTGCCAATAAAGAAGAATGGAAGAAAATACAAGAAAGCTGGGAACTGGGTCAGGAAGCCTTGCTGAAAGAAGAAATTGACAGCTCTACAGCATGGAATAAAGTACGAAACTTTACCACTGACGGCACTGAGCCCAATATAACTCATCCCAGGACTTTTTCTAATAAATGGATTTCAATAGCAGCTATATTCTTACTGGTATTAGGGATTTTGTGGTGGCTATTGCCTAATAATAAACAGGCATCATCCTCTTTGATTGTATCGAACAACCCTCATGAAAAAATGGTACTGAATGATGGAAGTACCGTAACCCTAAACAGAGGCTCAAAAATTGCCTGTGTACAACCCTTTGATTCAGACCAAAGAGTGGTAGAACTTGACGGCGAAGGTTATTTTCAGGTACAAGGCAATAGTGAATGGCCATTTATTGTTCATGCCGGTGGTATAACCATCAAGGTAACCGGAACGCGTTTCAATGTGCGCGCCTATCCGAACCTTAATGTAACGGAGGTTGCTGTTCTGGAAGGAAAGGTTGAAATTTCAGCTTCCTCAAAACAGCCCCAAGCACTGTTAAACAAAGGAGAAACTGCTTTATTTGATAAATTAACGGGTGAGTTAAAAATAGTATCATCTACCGACCCCAATATTTTGGCGTGGCTCACAGGGAAAATCAATTTTAATGAAACACCTTTAAACGAAGTTGCAAAAACTCTTGAAAGGGTTTATGGTGTTACCATCCAAATATCGGACCCCACACTTCTGGATCAAAAACTTACGGCCCGTTTCAGCAATAATTCTTTAGATTTTGTTCTTGACGTGGTTTGTATTACCTTTAATTTAAATCAAAGACAAGAAGGTGATACCATTTTTTTATCCAAAAATGCTTTTAATGAATGAAACGAGCATGACCGCGAAAGCTTGTTACTACAAGAACATAATCATTAACATAGAAAGAAAAAGGAAACAGGAAAAATAACAATGTGGCTGTTAAACCACAAAGCCTTTGGGCTGTTTGTAGGGGCAATAAAGAGTTCTAATACATACGTTCTCTTCCATAAAATACTAAGAACAAGTAACGAAAAACCAAGTATTTTTCCCCATTGGCCAATAATAAGTAAATTTTATTCAAATGGCTTACTGTTCAACACATATGGCTAATCAGAATAACTTATATTTTTCTCGGAAATTTCTAATAACAATATACATTATCATAGGTGGGCTGTTTAACAGCTTTTCGCAATCGACAACAAAAGTATTTGACCAAAAATATTCGTTTTCATACGACAGCATTTCCATTTCAGCTTTCATGGATTCATTGGCCACTAATTTTGCCATTTCATTTTCGTATGATGCCTCAGTTGTAAACGGTGATAGTATAATTTATGCAGTTGCCGATTCAGTCAATTTAGATGAATGGCTACTAGAACTATTAAAAAACAAGCAAATAAGGATTCATCAAAGAGCCAATCAAATCATCATATCGTATGATCCCTTTCGACTTCCACCCGGAACCATTCACATTGAAGGCATTGTTAAAGATGCACTAAATAATAGTCCCTTGCCAATGGTCAATATTGGCGTGGAAGGCAAAACCATTGGAACAACAACCAACAACCAGGGATACTTTAGCGTTTCACTTCCTCAAAAACTGATCGATGAAAATTTGGTCTTTTCCAACCTGGGTTACCTTCGGAAAACCATCCCCATACCACCTGTTGATACCTTTTTAAATATTACATTACAAGAAACCTCAATTCCCCTTCCCGAAGTACTGGTCAGATATATTAACCCGAACAAAATAATGGAGGAGGTTGTCAGACGTATTCCACAAAATTACTCCAGCTCTCCCCTCCTGCTTTCTGCATTTTTCAGGGAAAGTATACAACAAGACCAAGTATATGTAGATGTTTCTGAGGCGGTAATTGAAATATACAAACCACCCTATAATCATAGTTTTGGACATGAAAAAGTGAGATTTGTCAAAGGCAGGAAAGGGAAAACCGAAGGTGATATGAAATTGATCGACTTTAAATTGCAAGGGGGCCCATTGCTTTTTAGCCGCATAGATGTGATACGAGCAGGCGGATTTTTACCCCACCAGGCAGGTAATTTCAAATACAAATACACCTTTAATGGAATGGATTATGAACAAGGACGCAATGTTTTTGTGGTAGGCTTCGAACCGGTAATTGACGATGGCGAATTACTTTATGAAGGAGAAATAAGAGTTGATGAAAAAAACTTTGCCATCATTAGTGTAGATTTCCAAATGACAAAAAAAACCATTCGCAAGAGCAGAACATATTTGATCCGAAAAGACAGTCGACGCTACCGGGCCCGACCATATTTTGCCAAATACCATATTGACTATCGCCCATGGAAGGATAAATTGATACTTAACAGTGTTCGGGGAGAGTTGAAAATGAAAATAACAGACCGGAAAAATAAAGTAAGATCAATTTTTAATACCGTTTCGGAAATGCTAATTACCGATTTGCGAGAGGTACAATGGAAAGCAATAAAATGGTCCGATTCCTTTAAAGAAAATTATATTTTATCTGACCAAATTGAGACCTACGATCCCGATTTTTGGTCACAATATAACATAATAGCTCCGGATGAATCCATAAAAAAAATATTCAGCCCAACAACAGAGAGTCAAAACAAACAAAAATAAACCTAGCCGGAAAACTTACCAATTAAAGCTAACCGGCCAGCTTCGCGTGTTGTTGTTTTAAAACCAAATTGTGATATTAAGCACAATGTTGCTGCAGAAAATTGATGGTTGATCCCACAGAATTTAACTTTGGCAATTCCTCATTTTTAACCTCAACATTAAATCTTGTTTCCAGATAAAAGAGGAAACAGGTCATATCAACATCATCCATAAACAGGTCCTCTTTCAATGAAGCCTTTTCGTCAATCACTTCGCGTGGTATGCCAGTCTTTCTGAAAACCTTATACAGGTTTCTCCTAATTTCTTTTGCATTCATAGTGCCATTAGCTTTTGAAATAACTCAATAATATGACAATGCAAAAGGAAGAAACACGTATAAAGAAACTAAGTTTTTTTAGAAAGTTAAAGACATTTTCCGCTCTTCCATCATTTTGCGCATATTAATCAATGCATAGCGCATCCTCCCCAGTGCTGTATTGATACTAACATTGGTCTCTTCGGCAATTTCTTTGAATGAGAGTCCAAAATAGTGGCGAAGTTTAACAACCTCTCGTTGAGATTTAGGAAGCAATTCTACCAGTTGCGCAACTTCGGAAAGCATCTGCTCATAAACGATTTTATCTTCTACTGTATGTTCCGAAAATTTCGGATGATTCAAAATATCGAATGAATACTGATCATTCGATACCATTTGTAAATTTTTCTTCTTCCGAAAATAATCGATTACCAGGTTATGAGCAATGCGCATTACCCATGACAAAAAACGGCCATTTTCTGCATACTTCCCTGATTTCAGGGAATGAATTACTTTAACGAAAACATCCTGGAATATATCCTCTGCCAAATCGCGTTGGCGAACCATCAAAAAAATGAAAGTATATATCTGTTGATGGTGCCGATCAATTAATAAATCAATAGATTTGGCATCGCCTGATATAAACTTTTTTACAAGCTCCTCATCAGACAGCGTCTTAAGTTCTACCATGATCAATAGTTTAGAGTTAGCTTGTAAAAGTGTTCTATAGGCGATATATTTTAAAGGTTAATAAATAATTTTCTTTATAAATCGGAACGAAATAACAAAAAAATAAACAAAAATCCAAACCTGAATCTCTCAGATTTAATAAATTGAAAGTTAAACCTACAATTAAAAAGAACTATCTGGGATAAGCAGACCAATTCGATTTGGCAAAAAATATCCGGTAATAGGCCCCGGCTGTATCCAGATTTTATTCAGCAAAATTAAATGCATAAAATAGCTACGACTATAACACTACTACTCCAAAAGGTATTAGAAAAAGGTCGAAAAACAGCTTAATTCTGCGTGATAATTTTGCTTTTTTTAATGTGTTTAATTTGTCGATTGATTTCTTTTACGAGTTTTTCTAATAATAAGTTATAAACCGGGGCCTTTTCTTTAAAAGATTTTTCAGTTTTTTGTGCAAGCTCGTATAAACCTGTAGCTTCCATGGTACCCACAATCCCCTTTAAGGAATGAAGTATCCTGGCCACCTCGTCAAAGTTATCTCTTTCCAGTAATTGGTTGATTTTATCGCCCAAATCTTTATAATCATGACAAAAACCTTCGAGAAGTCGTCGATACAAATCAGAACGTCCTCCCATTCGACGAATGCCGGCCTGGACATCGAGCCCTTCAATTTTGGGGAATCTGTATTCTCTACCTTTTTCAGAACGTTTCAATGCTTTCCCTGAAACGTCGGGTTCGCCGAAAACGACACGAAAAATAACTCTGAACAAATCATCGGGATCGATGGGTTTTCCAACCAAGCCTGCCATGCCGGCCTGCAAACATTGCGCCTCAACATCTCCCAAGGCTTCGGCAGTCATGGCAACAACGGGCACCTCTTTCCATCCTTCAATTCTCTTCAACCTTCGGGTAGCCGTATATCCGTTCATACCCGGCATATGAATGTCCATCAATATTACATCATAAGGACAATGCCCATTGCTGTTGTTTGCCAAATCCAGTGCCTCCTGTCCATTGGTTGCCACATCAGTGGTAATATTGGCCATCGACAGTAATTCCACTGTCAATTGTCTGTTTGTTTCATTATCCTCAACCATTAACAAACGCAATGGGCGTTTCTGCTTGAGGTAGTCGCGGTAATTATTCTCTTTAATTTGCTCGTCGTGGTCTTGAGCCTCTCCACCCCCCATGGCATCCATCAAAGCATCAAATAAAATAGTATAATTAGCGGGCTTATGCATGACGACGAACGAAAGCCCCGCCTCACTCCATTGCTTTTGAATATCGGACACATGAAAAGGTGATGACATTATGACCAAATGCTCAAAACGATCCTTAAATTCTAATAAATCCTTAAGAGCCTGATTGCTATTACCCGCAATAAGACTCCAATCCAAAAATAAAAGCCACAAAGGAGACTCGGTATTGATCTGCTTAAGCCGTGAGATTAAAGTTGGGTAAGAACAAGTACGCATAACGCGAAAGCCAAAGTCACCAAGCATACTTTTAATACTCAAGGCGGTCTTCACATTTAAACAGGCCACCATTGCGCCATCACCCTCTACTTCAAAGGCATGCCGCATCTGATCTTTTTTCTGAATAAGTTGACGATCAATAATTGCGGTAAAATAAAAGGTACTTCCTTTGCCATACTCACTCTCTACCCAAATTTCTCCATCCATCATATGTGTAAGGCGCTTGCATATGGCCAGTCCAAGTCCGGAGCCTCCATATTTTCTGGTGGTAGAAACATCCGCCTGTGAAAAAGCCTTAAACAAATTATTTTTTTGCTCTTCCTTAAGCCCGATACCGGTATCTTCAATGGCAAATAATAATTCAGCCTTTTCTCCTTTAAGCGACTTAACTTCAATTTTTACACTTACATAACCCTTATCGGTAAATTTAACCGCATTGTTTACCAGATTAACCAGCACTTGTTCCAACCGTAAGGGGTCCCCAACCAGGCTCAAAGGCACATCGGGAGCTATATCGAAAACCAGTTCCAGATTTTTTTCGTTGACCCGAAACAATACCATATCCGCTAAGTTCTGAAGCACTTGTTCCAGGTCAAAGTCAATATATTCCAATTCAAGTCTTCCGGCTTCAATCTTTGAGAAATCGAGAATATCATTAATGATACCTAACAAAGACCGGGAAGAAGATTGAATACGTTTCAGATACTCCGTTTGTCCTTGAGTATTATCTTTCTCAAGAGCCAAATGGGTCCATCCAATAATTGCATTAAGGGGTGTACGAATTTCATGACTCATTCTGGCCAAAAAGTCGCTTTTGGCCCTGGTGGCAGCTTCGGCCGCTTCTTTGGCTTTTTGAAGTTCTCTTCCGCTTTCATAGCGCGCAATCATTAACCCCATGGTTACGGCAAAGGCTTTGAATAGCGTTTTCTGAGACTCAGGCCATTCTTCAGCTTTATATTCCCTGGCAAAACCAATAAAACCCCAAAATGAATCATGCACAAAAACCGGGACTATCAACATAGAAGCAGCTCCCATTTTCCTGAGAAAAGATTGCTCCCTGGGAGTGGCAGTATTTACATCTACAACTACTTCTTTCTGATCACTTAACTTAAAATACCAAGAAGGATTTATATTTTCATAAGAGAGACCGGCCATATCTTTACGTTGCACCGGTTCTACCGACGATTGTTCCCACTCCACAAAATGCTTAAAAAGAAGCTTTCCCGGTTCGTTACGATAATTTCTAAAAGCAAAAGCACACCCTACACCGGCTCCTTCGCCCAAAACGCGAAGAGCACGTTGAAGTGCTTCCTTAAAATTGACACTGGCAATAAGTTCTTTAAGGGCCTCAGAAACTCCTTGCAATAAACGGTCTCTTACCATTATTTCGTTGACCGCCTCTTTTTGAGCCGTGGTATCAATAATAACCCCTTGAAATGTAGTTTGACCGGTAACTTTGTCGTTAACAGGCAATCCTTTCTCATAAAGCCATTTACGATTTCCAAAAAGATCCCGAATACGGTATTCCATTTCATAAGGTCTCCCATTACGAACAGCCTCTTCGAGGGTATTCATCACTTTTGGAACATCCTCTTTTTCGATGAACGGAATAATAGATTGCCCTTCCTGAATAAAGGCATTAATTCCTAAACCGATAATTTTTTCAACGCCGCCGCTAATAAACAACATTGTTCGCTTTTTATCGTTACGGCAATGGTAAACGATGCCGGGAACATTGGTAACGATATTACGATAATTTTCACGGCTCCTTTCTAAATCATGCAAGGCCTGCCTCAATTGCGTAATATCTGTCGACACACCGCAAATGGCCGTAATTTTGCCGTCCCGATCTTTAATGGGAAATTTATTGGAAAGAAAAATACGTTTTGTATCCCCTGCAGGGAAAAACTCTTCTTTTTGAATGGAACACCCTGCTTTGATAACTTCATCATCATTTTTATGGTGCACTTTTGCCACCTCGTCAGGGAAAATCTCCTTGTCAGTACGGCCTATTATACGATGTGCTTCAAGCCCCAGGGTTTCTTCCATGGGTTGGTTGATTAGCGTATATCGGCCGTCCAAATCCTTAACATAAATTAAAGAAGAGCTATTGTTAATTATATCGTTAAGTAACTGACGATTGGTTTGTAACTGACGAGCGGCCAACTCTCTGGTCTCTTCATCCCGCTTAATTTTACGATAAAAAATAACGGCAAGCCAAATGCCTAAAATAATTGCCAGAGACATAAAAACCGATAAAACCACAAAGCTTATTAAAACCCAACGCTCCATCGCCAGGTTTTGATAATAATAAGCCTGTTCACCAGAATGTTGAATACTCTGTGAACTTTGATCCATCAATTTTTGAATTCTTTCAATATCGTCGATGGCTTGCACCAACTCCTGCATTCGTGTTTGATAAGTGGCGAGGCCACGACGCATCCGCATCAGTGGTTGATATGCCGAGGAGCCAGGGGGAACAACACCATCGGGTGGAATCAAACTTAAAATACGTCTAAATACGAGCTCCACCGATTCTTGGGTAACCCTTTCGGCCGGATAATTCCATAACTGCTTTTCTATCTCCTTTAAATGAAGCAATTGGAAGATCAAGTCGTTATAAAGTTCGGCCTCCTCTCTTCTGGATGCTTGATGGTCCCAGCTTAATCGACGGGGAAACGGTTCCCTTGCCGCTGAAAAAACATCCTGAAATAAAGAATCCATCTGATGTTCAACTTCTTTACGCCGATCTTTTAAATCGATAACCAGAAGCCAATATTGTTTATATTTTTCCAACCAATTAACGACAGAAGAAAGCTCTTCCTGGCTTTTGGCATTAAGAGAACTTTCCTGAGCGTCATGAAGCAGCATCTCAATACGCAGAGTTAAACTATCCACTTCCAGCTTGGTGGTGGTATCATTCTTTAGTGTTAACTTTTCAGCCTGGATTCGTGATATATATATCTGATCAAGAAGTTGGTCTACCTTCTCAGTACTCTTTACCCAAACTTTCAATCTAAATGTTCCCAGCAGACTTGCGCCGGCAACAAATATCAATAATAGCAAATTGATTAAGTATCCGCCAAGTACTTTTTGACTGATAGAGCCATTAGATTTAAAAAATTTTATGACTTTTTTTCCACTCCACATCGGACCACATTCTTTAATGCTACAAAAATGGGAAAATTTCATCAACTTATCTCTGGTTCTTTTTAATTAAATTTCATTTCACACTTTATAATTTTTCAATAAATTCTCCGTTTTTAATTATAATTTCGCATGTATTTTGACCCACAATGAAACAAAATAGTTTAAACCCACCCTTATTTTTATATCATTATTTTCACTCATTAACCTAGAAAAACCCTATACCCCAAACTAAAATGCTTTTAGGTGAAACAAAAGTGAAATATTATCAATGAAACTTGCTTGGATAGTAGGTTTTTCAAAATAAGAACATGTATAAAAATATAATGGCAGAAGTGCACAGGCAGAAGGCAGAAGAAGTGATTAGTCATTAGTCAACAAGTGGTTAGTGTTGAACAACTAATAACTAACGACTAACCACTAATGACTAATTTTAAGAATCAATAGTTCAATAAAACAAGGAAATTTTATACAAAGAGAACAAACTTTACAATCTTTCGTAGAAATCGCCCTAACAATTACCAACCCCATTAATCGGGAGGATAATTCAGAAAAATTTAAACTCTTCTCATATGAATAATTCTACCACAATTGATTTGGATTTTCTAGTCAGGAAAAGTCTTTACATTCAACATCTATTTTCTAAAGTACCCAAATCTAAAATAAAAGAAAAGTTCCCTGCGCCGCGGAAAGAATTTCTCGATAAAATGAAATCAACACTTCACAACCACTATAATCAAATACCAGACAAACCTCAAAAATAAGCATTTTTTATCATAAGAATCATAAATGATTTTGTTGATACAAGTATAAATAACAGGCAGAACAATGGGTAAATTCTCTCTGACCACATTTGAGAAAAAACAAACGAGGAATCAATAATCTAAATCAACATTTTGCTTGACCATATTTTTTGTAGAAAGCAAACCACAAGCCGCAAAAATATCTTCACCTCTTGACTTACGGATAGTAGTAATCAATCCTTTTTTATTTAACTCATCGGCAAACCATTTCATTTTTTCAGGGAGAGAGCCATTAAGGGGCGAACCCGGAATAGCATGAAACCGAATAAGATTCACACGACAGCGCAGTCCATTCAGAAGTTTGGTTAAACCTTTAATATGTTTTGAAGTATCATTCACCCCATCAAACATGATATATTCGAAAGAAACCCGCCTTTGACGTCCAAAGTCATATTCACGCAGGGTATTTATAATAGATTCCACGGGATATACATGCTCAACAGGCATCAAACGACGTCGTTCTTCATTGAAAGGAGAATGAAGGCTAATGGCCAGGTGGGCTTCGCTCTCCTCAATAAAACGACGCATCGCAGGCTCTACGCCCACCGTTGAAACTGTTATTCGGCGTGGGCTCCACCCTAAGCCCCAGTCGGCGGTAAATATTTCCAGACTTTGCAATACATTATCAATATTATCCATGGGTTCCCCCATACCCATAAAGACGATATTGGTGAGCAAATTACTTTCCGGCAAACTCAATACCTGGTTAAGAATTTCACCTGCCGTTAATTGCCCCTGAAAGCCTTGCTTGCCTGTCATACAAAACAAACAACCCATTTTACATCCCACTTGTGATGAAACACAAAGGGTATGACGATCTTTGTCGGGTATATATGCAGCTTCAATAAACAATCCTTTTAAAGCCGGGTAAAGATACTTTTTTGTTCCGTCAGCAGAAGTCTGTACTTTGGTGGGCTCAAATCTCCCTATCTCATATTTCTTTTTTAGCGCCTCTCTGGCTTTCTTAGAAATATTGGTCATTTGATCAATATCTGAAATTCCCTTTTGGTATATCCACCTGGCCAATTCTTTCGCGGCAAATGCGGGCAAGTTATTTTCTAATGCTATTGCTTTAAACTCTGTTAATGTTTTTCCCAACAAAGATTCCATAATAATTTACTTCCGTTTTAATACACCAGTATAAAGTTCATCTTATTCATTAGACAATTGAAACTTATAAATAGTGCTCAGTCATTAATTCTTTGTTTATAGTTGCAGCTGTAACCAACACCAATGACTTTTTACTAAAAACTACCACCCTTCTGCCACTGTACTTTTCAAACATGTACTTTTTGGCAAAAGTCACTATACTCGTTTCACCGGTCTAAACCACAACAACCAACAACTTTACAAAAAAAATCTTTTAGCAAAGCCAATCGCCTTTATCTCATCTTACTTAACTTGTCCTCCAAAGAGCTAAACAACCTGTTACACCACAAAAGAATCAAGGCCGATAAAACCTTCAAGTGATTTCAAATAATTAGAAGATTGATAACGCTTAATTTTTTTTTCAGCTATATCAATGTTGAAGTTAACCTTATTTAGTACACTTTGTTCAATATTGGACCTTAACTCTCTGTAATTTTTTAAATATTTCAAATGCTTTTGCCATAAACCAATATCACTCTTCTGCTTATTTTTCAGTCGCTGATGATACCATTCACTATCCAACATATTATCGCGTAGAAACAGATTCCGGATATCAGGATGGTTGATATCTTTCCCGTTATATTCACCATAAGCCATAATATGCAATAATGCCTTTAGCGGCGGAATAGCGCCTTCGACACTCCCATCCAGGAAATAACTTTCGGCAATCTGCTGTTGCGTATCAACTATATTGTTGATTCCATCAACAAAAACAGCTAAATCCTGAGTTTCCGGTTTCAAAATCTCCTGGTCAAATATGGCGTCCGGATTTTCAAATATTCTCCCTAAAAAAGTTCTGGCAAATTTAGCGGTTATTCTGTAACCAAGTCTTGAAGCAAGAACTTTTTGTCCTTCAAAATTAAAATCTTCCAATTTTTCCAGATATCGGTGCTCAATAAGAAACTCAGGCCGGCTTTCTTCGGGATGCAAACGACTCCAGATTTCAGGCACCAGGAGGCTGATATCATGATCTACACGGAACTTGGGTCCAATATAACCGGCGGCAGAAGTAAACCCCGGATAACCGGTAAGAATAAATGACACCAAAGCATTATTGAGGTCAGAAACAGGACTTAAGGCATTGAAAGGCCCTTTGGTCAATGCACCTTCTGACCCGGTACCGGTGGTCGAAGGGGATTTTCCGGTGAGGCTGCAAATGAAATCCATAAACAATTCAGGCAATTCTTGATAATGTATGGGATTATATACGGCAAGGGAACGAATGCCCGGTTGAGGCGGATTATTTCTTCGTCCGGCCAATACGGCATTGACAGGATACAATACTGGCTGATTAGGCGGAATTTTCCGAAATAACCGGGAACCTATCTCTGCAATATAATTATCACGATGTTGGATTAAATTGGGTCTGTTTTGAAGGTATCTAACATTTGCCGAGGGCTTACCATCAACAATACGCGGATGGGATGATGAAACAAAAAAGGTACTCTCTTTCTTATCCACTACTTCACGGATAAGAACTTTCATGGGTTTGCTATACTTATCAAATTCAATAGCATTATCAGTGATTTTCCTTGCATCATCCGCATTTAAAGGTGCAAAATTGGATATAAAAGTATTTGGTGTCGCCAAATCTTTTTCGGCCTGTTTATCATATCCTCTATGAATTGCATCATCAGGTCTTTGAAAAAAACGAAATTCACAGTTATTGGTAAATTTAGCCGCAGGATAAGAAAAATTTGGCGATAAATATTTCAACTTAGAATTTGGAACAACCGTTGAAACTGATATATCATCTTCCATTTGCAGCTTATCGGAGGCAATAAAATCCTGTCGTAATTTGAATGTTCTCCAGGCGCCATCATTGGTTAAACCAACACGGAGATAACTGGCGACCAACTTGCGGTTTTTAAACTTAAGTTCATTTCCGTGTCGTCCATCAACAATATCAACTGAAAAATATTCTTTCCAATTGTTTCCCCATTCTTCTTTGTAAAAGCGTTTAACAATATAAACCAAGCCTTTAATATGATATGGGATACGTTTCAACCATTCATTATATTCAGGTTTATATCGGTTAGCTGCAGGAGTTAATAATTTAATGACAGAACCCAACGAACGTTTAGGACTTAAAATGGGTCTGTCTTTTTCGGTGTGTATATGATCCAAATATACGTCTGAATAATCTTTATTGATTATTTCCTCAACTTTTTTGAAGTCATTTACAAAATCAGCTGTAAAGAAAGGGCCATATATAATTGCATCGCTAATAGATTTAGAAATTTCCGACTTGCCGCCTCCCGATACAGTACAAGGTTTGTGACAAAATGTTCCCTCGGCCACCGAACCAATAAGTCGCCAGGACGGCACATACGGGTTTTTATTCATCCTCACTTTATATCCAGCCGGAAGAATATAGGTATATTGGGGTTTAAGACTAATACTTTGTTCCTTACGATTTCTTATCCACGAAATTTTCTGATTAATAAGGCTGAATGCAGCATTTTCAGGAACATAAATAATATTTCTATACATCTTATCAATGGCGTAACCCTCAGGCTGTTCCTCCATGAAATCGGCATAAATTTTCACCATTTCATCGAAGGATAAATCATTTCCTGAAAATTGATTGCGATCAGAAAATTCATCCCCCAAATTATAAGCAGGAAAAGCAATAGCCCCGCCGGCATGTTCTTCTTCAACATTACCCAAAAGATTGGCTGCAAAACTTATTTGGGTTTTTACTTCTTTTTTTGAATAACCATAATAATTATCGGCAATTATTGTTACGATAACACCATCAGAAGTTCTGGCAGTGATTTTAAAAGCTTCACCATCATTATACAATTCATTCTCTTCCTGCCAGCACATTCCATCGCGCATCTGCCGTTCATTCGCCTTGCTGACATGAGGAAGACCTAAATCCCTTTTTTTTAGTTTAGTAAGGTGAGGTGCTAGTATAACGCAGCCGGTATGACCCGTCCAGCCTTCTACATCGAGTGCCGAATCGTTCTCAGGTAAAAAGGGATCGCCGGCATTGCCAAAGATAGATTCAACAAAATCGAGATTACTCACTAAATTACCGGGGACAAAAAAGCGTATCTCCATTCTCCTCTCTTTGCAATTACCCACACATGGTTCCACCACAGGTTTCAAAAGAAGAGAAACAAAGGTAGCCGCCTTTTCTTTCTGAGATGAGGTAAAGGGTAGCTCCAGCAATTGGCGGGGAGGATTAACAGCTTGTTCCAGCAGTTTTGCAAAAGTAATTTTAGGAACCGCTTTTTTATCGTAAGGAATAGGCAAGCCTCCTTCAGTAATATGAAATACCCCTTTGGTAGTACGTCGATCATTTTTAGGATTATTGAGAATACCTTGCTTTACTCTATAACTCTCAATAATATCTGATTTGAACGAAGGCTTATCAGGAGGGAGCGACAAAGCTCTTGCCACGCCGTGATAGTCTACAATAAAAGTATTATCCGGTAATCTAATATCGATATCAGTTTTATAATCGGCTAAATAATTATCAAGGAAATTTTGAATTCGTTGATCGGCCGGACAAAGATAGGAGGCTAACAACTGATTTTTTTCTTTATAATTTTTTATTAAGTCATTGGCCAATTCCAAAAACCCCATACGAGACTGGGACTTATAGATGGGTTGCCCCATTGCTGCCAGTTTAAGATTAATATACTCGATGAGCCGCTTGGGTTTTGGAGTTTCATTAATTCCATTTTCGGAAATCCCGAAAGATTTTTTTAAATCCATTTAAAAAATATTTGTTTTTCTGGGATAAGATAGAGCATTACAATTTAAAATTCAACATATTACTCTATTTGTTTTTTGAATATGCACAATTTAATTTTGCTTTAGCAAATAAAACAAGCATGATCAGAAAGTTTGACACAACAAGAACATGGATAAAGGCAGAAGTGCACAGGCAGAAGGCAGAAAATGTTTATAGTCATTAGTCAACAGTCATTAGTGTTAATGGACTAGTGACTAATGACTAACCACTAATGACTACTTTTAAGAAACAATATATCAATGAAGTAAGTAAATTTTATACGAATAAAACGAGCATGACCAAGAAATTTTGTCTCAACCAGATCAACCAGAACATGTAGGAAATGATGGTCATGCGAATTCTATTCGGCCAATAATTTTGATAAATTATATACTTATGAAAATTTCCGGATAATAATAAAAATCCCTAAATCAAAGCTATTGAAATGCTATATGATTTTAGAGACCAAATGAGAAAGTCAATTCCGGTTAAAAATAAATTTCAGCTATTACCTTTTCGATAGCAATACCTTTACCCACCAAAATATCCCGAACCTCAACAACCATGTCAGGATTGCCACATAAATAAAATAGTACATCTCCAGGCAACTCCTTAAGATCTTTTAACCATGAGGTTAGGCGACCACTATTAATACCTGGTCCAACTTCCCGAGTAGCAAATCGCAGATAACTCTCCCCAAGAGTTTGAACAAACAGCTCAGAAAACAAAAATTCTGCGGGTGTTTTAGCACCATGAATTAACTTTTTCCCCACATACATGTCCGATTCTGCCATACTAATAAAAGGCGCTATTCCCGTGCCGGTTGCAATCCACCAGGCAGGCTCAACAGTACCTAAAAATTTGCCGAAAGGTTTTGACATATACAGCTTATCCCCTTTAGAAAGTTTTGCCAATTGGGGTGTAAGCTTTCCGTGCGGGTTAACATCGAATATTAAACGGATAAAATCTTTTTTGTTTCCACTGGCAATACTATAAAGTCGAGGTTCATCAGTTGGATTCATTGCCACGGCAACCACCTGCCCGGGAATGAAGTCAAATTTTTTTTCTGTTTCCAAAGAAAACACTCCCGGAACTATCTCCTGATTATCAATTATCTTAACCGGAAAAAGATCTTTTTGCTTACGTTTGGTCATAAAAGATTATTCACTAAAATCAATTCCTACAGTAAACAGAAAAAAAGAAGGAATGTTGAGGACAGATTAATTAAAAGAAACTTTGATTATTAATATTAAAAGAATCAGACATCCCCAAAACACTGAAATTCAAAATAAAACAAACTTAATCAGGAAAGTTTGTCACAACAATAATATATAGGCAGAAGTGCACATAGAAAAGGCAGAAGACATCATTAGTCACGAGTGAACAGTCATTAGTGTTAATGGACTAATGACTAACCACTAATGACTGGCTATAAAATGCTTACGCCTCATCATTGTTGAGTTGGGGCTCCAAATTTTTAGAAAAGGCTTTATCAGCTTCATAAGGAAAAACATCCATCAAAGGACTTTCAGAAATGCTAATCACATGGAAGTCAACAACCATATCCGAAAGTCCTTCCATCAAATGCTCGTAGGCATCCCGCACATTATCGGCCATAACCAACATATTGCTGGTCACCTTTTTTTCTTTCTGTGCATTTTCATCGATGGCCAAATGGCTAACTTTACATTTATACCACTTATCGCCGGGAAAATTAGGGAATAAATCGGTATAATCGGCTTTGCGAATATTGGTCACCTGGAATTCGCCTCTAATCATGGATTGCATCTCTTCGTGAATCCTCTGTTCAGCTTCGGTAAATGAAACTGCATCGACCAGATATGGTTCAGTTACTTTCTTTTCTTTACCGCTATTTTCGTCTATTTTGATATATTTAACTTTGCACTCGAACCAAGTATGTAGCATCTCAATTATTGTTTTTAAAAATACCGGCCAAAGGTAAGCAATTTAAAAATTAAAGCCCTTTTTTTTGCCTCTACTTGTAAAAGCTCTCCTCAAAAGCATTGAATTCCTTTTCCTTAAAAATATTTCTCTTTATCCAGGCATAAATAAACCCCGTTCCATACCCATACATCTGTGTAAAAAAAGCGGGAATAGCCAAAATCGCAGATTTCAATTGCCTGAGAGCGACAAGAGCATCTATAAAAACAATTATCGGAGGAAGCAATAACAAGAAAAAAAGCACTGGAAAAAACAACGCAAAAATAAAAATAATGGGATATCCTATTGAAAAACAGGAAGGCAACAGATGAACCAATTTGGTGGTTCCGGGATGTCGGGCCTCCAGATTTATACGTGCAATTCCTGAATTAAAAACCTGCTTAAAAAAGGAACGAAAATTAGTTCGACGTTTATGCCATATCCAAACATCTTGAAGCAAAGCGGTTTTATACCCCGCTTCCAGCAGACGCATGCTAAAATCGATATCCTCACCAAAACGCATATTGGTAAACCCGTTTATCGCATGAAAAACGCTATTTCTAACCCCCAGGTTAAAACTTCGCGGATAAAACTTATCCACTTTTTCTTTTCCTCCACGTATGCCACCTGTGGTTAGAAAACTGCTCATGGTGTGTCCTATTGCTTTTTGGGTAGCATTAAACCCTTCATGGGGACGATCGGGTCCACCAAAACAATCAAAATCTGCGCTCTTTAGTTCTGAAATTACTTTCTCGGTATAATCGGGTGGTAACAAACAGTCAGAGTCTAAAAATATAAGCCACTCACCTACTGCTTCGGATGCTCCGGTATTCCTTGCCGGACCTGGCCCGGCATTAGGTTGAAAGATGTAACGAACAGTCAAAGAACCTGACCATTCGTCCACAATATCCTGCGATGACAAGGTTGAGCCATCTTCAACAACGATAATTTCAAAATCTTTGACTGTTTGACGAGAAAATGAATCCAGCAATTCATCAACTTCCTGTGGACGATTATATACAGGTATTATAAAAGAAATGAACGGCATTGTTGATTGTTTTTGTCAAATATAGGAAATCTTCCCGACAGTTTCTCCGACCAGACGGTCACCCTTTAACACAGGAACGATGGATGTTTGATCAGGGGTATGACAGAATTCAATTACATCGTCTAAACCGTTTTTTGCCAGTCGTTGTTTTTGTGCTGCCTTTAAAATATACCGATAAACATTAGGCTGAGCAGACTTCCAAAGATCAAGTGAAGCATGAACTGAATCACAAATAGTGGTGAATAATCCCGAATCCAACAACTTTTTCGATAAAGCACCGGCGAACAAAGCATCTTCCAGACTGAATTTATCTTTCCATGCCGCACAGAGAATAATCACATCCCGATGTTGCTCTTGCAACCAAAACGAAAGGGCCGAAAGATTCAAATATGATCCGATAGCTACGGCATAAGCCGATGCAGCCTTATGAATGGCCTTGGTACCATTGGTGGTACTATAAACTATATCATGTTGCTGTACACGTTCGGGGGTAAAATTAAACGGTGAATTTCCAAAATCTGCAAAATCTAAAACAATTCCATCGCGTTCGGCGGCCACCAAATGGCCTTTAGCTTTCCAGGCTCTGGCTTCTTCCAAATCTCCAACCGGAATGATATGCTTTGCACCATTCATAAATGCTGTACAAATGGCCGAGGTAGCTCTTAAAACATCAATAACAACCACTACAGCTTCCGGCCGGTGGTATAAATCATATAACGCAGGAGAAAAACAAACTTCCAGGTTATGCTTCATCAGTATATAATTTGATTAACTTATTGGTCTAATGAAACTAGAATATTTGTGCTTAGAAACTCTTTGTCTATGGGCTCTTGATTTATCCATTATACTTCTATTATAAATCCCTTCATCTATCAACAAAAACCGATAAAACTATCATCAGCTTCAGACTTCCTTCCTCTATTTACCACTTCCCGCCTGCCTTTGCTCTTTTTTTTACATATGCCTGTAGTGACAACTTTTATTGGCCCTGTTCGTATAATCCATCTAAACACATGAAATATTGGATAATAAACCACTATCGGTTAAAATTGTTTCTAATTCGCTCGTAAAAATATAATTTATTTCAATTTCACGAATGGTGGCTTAACAATCTTAGCTTTTACATCTTTATTACGTATTCTTATAAAAATTTCACTCTCTTCTTTCCAAAAGCCTTTATTCACATACCCCATACCAATACCTTTTTTCAGCATTGGCGACATAGTTCCGGAAGTAACCTCTCCAATTACATTCCCTTTATCATCACGAATTTCATAGCCTTTACGTGGAATTCCACGCTCTTCCAGAACAAATCCTTTTAACCGTCTGTTAACACCTTCCTTTTTTTGTTTTTCTAAGATGTGACGCGAAATAAAGTTGTTTCCCTCGACCAACTTGGTAATCCATCCCAACCCGGCTTCAATGGGTGTGGTAGTGTCATTTAAATCGTTTCCATACAAAGCAAACCCGGCCTCCAGGCGTAAAGTGTCACGAGCCCCTAAACCGGCAGGGACTAAACCCTTTTCATGGCCTTGCTTCATCAATGTTGTCCAAACAAATTCGGCATGCTTATTATCAATATAAAGTTCAAATCCTCCTGAACCAGTATATCCGGTATTCGAAATAATGACATCATTAATACCTGCAAAATTACCTGTTTCAAATGCATAATATGGAATATCGGAAAGATTGATGGCGGTCAGGGGTTGCAAAATTTCTTTTGCTTTTGGTCCCTGAACTGCCAATAACGAAGTTTGTTGACTAATATCGACCAATTCAGCACCAAAATGATTATTGGTTTTGCACCAATTCCAGTCTTTCTCTATATTGGAGGCATTCACCACCAACATAAAAAGTTCCTCATCCAGGTGATAAACGATTAAATCGTCCACAATGCCCCCTTCATTATTGGGCATACAGGAATATTGTGCTTTACCAACAGGCAGGTCGGATACATTATTGGTTGTAATATATTGAACAAAATCAAAAGCATGAGGGCCTTTAACCAAAAACTCGCCCATATGAGAAACATCGAACATACCGGCAGCTCGACGAACCGCCATATGTTCGGAAGTAATTCCTGAATATTCTACAGGCATTTCAAAGCCTGCAAAAGGAACCATCCTGGCACCTAATTGTTTATGAATTTCATTCAAAACTGTTTTTTGCATGGTTTTAAATTTTTACATAGTTCTGAGCAGCTCTTTTCCACAAAAAATTGTTGAAACGGAAATATTATTTTCATTTTACTAAAGAAAATGCAAATTAAGGATAAAAAAGAAGATGCCCAAATGATAATTATTTGTTGCCAATGCTTTTTACTTCTTATTCTATTTTTATTAAATTTGACCTATTCAATCTTGAAAAAAGCTATTTTTTATGTCAAATCAATATAAATGGATTAACCTAAGCTATCTGGAAAGTATCGCCGAAGGTGATGAAAGCATTATAGAAGAACTAATTAACATTTTTTTAGAACAGATACCGGAATTCACAGAAGGCGTAGATAAAAGTTTCACAGAAAAGCGATGGCTCGAGTTAGCTGCGTTGGCCCATAAAGCAAAATCATCAGTCCTTTCAATTGGAATGGAAGAGTTAGGGAATCGTGATCTTAAAAACCTGGAACTTATTGCAAAAGAACTTTATGTTAGAGAAATTTCAAGTAAAGACAACCCAGACATTAAAGAAATAGAGACTTCTCAACAATTAGAAAAAAACCTTAGGGATTACGATGAAGAACGGCAAAAATGGGTAAAAACCCATGCTTCCGAGGAAACTGTAGCATCAATCATTGATACATTCAAAACTGCTCTTACAAAAGCTGAAGAAGAACTTAAATCAGAAATTCGCAAATAATGGATACAAAACTTACAATAACTCGGAAAAACAACCTCATGGTTGGCACCATTAACCACTCTGATAGGTTAAATGCCACAATTGCTCCAGAAATCAAGGATCAACTAAATAACCAATTAAATAAATCGGATGTCAGTTTTGTATTGGATCTCCAAAATATTAGATTCATCGACAGCACTGGTATTGCTGTTTTAATCTCAGCCCTTAAAACTGCTCGCCAAAACAACCGAACCTTTTACCTGGCTAACATTCAAAAAGAAGTTAAAGACCTTCTAGCCCTTATGAAACTTGATAAAGTTTTCGATTATTTCGAAGAATAATTTAAAATCTTTCTCGCCTTTTGATTGCTAAAATGCTTAACAATGTTTTTTAAAATTACAACATTGTTATGGAGGTATTTTTTATTCGTATAAAAATCACTTGAGTTATTGGCCTAATGGGACTTAAAGTTAGTGATTAGTGGTTAGTTATTTGACATTAGTGTTGATTAACTAATGAATAATGACTGTTGACTAATGACTAGAAATTTCTTCTGCCTTCTGCCTGTGCACTTCTGCCTATATACATTCCCTTTTGTGACAATAGTTGCCATGCTCGCTTGATTTATTATCTTTTGTCAATAACCTATATATAAATCATAATATTGCGATACTTTTAATCTCAAAATATCGCAATATTATTGTCTTTTTAATTCCATTAATTTTTAAACAACAGCTTTTCGCCATTGTAGTCAACCAGTATAGGTTTTTCCTTGTTGACCTCATCGGCCAGTAACTTTTTTGATAAATCATTTAGCACCCATCGTTGCATAGCTCTTTTAATAGGTCGTGCACCAAACAATGGATCAAATCCGGCCTCTGCAATGTATTTAACGGCATCGTCACTCATATTAATTTCCACGCCTTGCTTTTTCAATTGCGTTGCCACCAAGCCAAACTGCAACTTCACAATTTCCTTAATCTCATTACGCGTCAAAGGCTTAAACATTATAATATCATCGATACGATTCAAAAATTCAGGACGTATGGTTTGCCTTAGCAACGACATCACCTCCTGACGGGTTTTTTCGGCCACTCTTTCACTAAAACCTTCCCGACCTGCCTCTTCAAAATTTTTCTGAATCAAATGTGACCCTACGTTAGAGGTCATAATTATTATTGTATTCTTAAAATCGGCATGCCGACCTTTATTGTCGGTCAACCGTCCGTCATCAAGCACCTGAAGCAAAATATTAAACACATCGGGATGAGCTTTTTCAATTTCATCCAATAAAACCACGGAGTAAGGTTTACGACGCACGGCTTCAGTAAGTTGACCGCCTTCATCATAGCCCACATAACCTGGAGGAGCACCAATCAACCTGGATACCGAGTGCCGCTCCTGATACTCCGACATATCTATCCGTGTCATCAAGTCCTCATCATTAAAGAGGAATTCAGCCAAAGCCCTCGCCAGTTCAGTTTTTCCAACACCAGTCATCCCAAGAAATATAAATGAACCGATGGGCCGCCGGGCATCCTGCAATCCGGCCCTGCTTCGGCGGACAGCATCTGCAACGGCAGCGATGGCCTCTTCCTGACCAATTACCCGCTTATGCAATTCAACCTCAAGGTTCAATAATTTTTGGCGTTCGCTTTGCAGCATCCGCGTCACGGGAATTCCTGTCCACCGACTTACTATTTGAGCCACATCTTCAGCATCGACCTCTTCTTTAATCATCGGTCTGTCAGCTTGCCGTTCCGACAACTCTTTTTTGAGTCTTTCAATGGTTTCATTGGCTTCTTTAATACGCCCATAGCGCAATTCTGCTACTTTTTCATAAAGACCTTCCCGCTCAGCTTGTTGGGCCTCAAACTTATATTGTTCAATTAGTTCCTTATTCTTTTGAATTTGTTCAATAATATTTCTTTCAGCTTCCCACCGTGCACGCAAAGAATCTCTCTCACCTTTTAAATCAGAAATTTCTTTGCTTAATTCATCTACTTTTGGCTGGTTGCCCTCCCGTCGGATTGCTTCCCGTTCAATCTCCAATTGCTGTATTTTTCTTTCTATTTCATCTATATCTTCAGGAACGGAATTCATCTCAAGTCTCAACTTAGAAGCTGCCTCATCAATTAAATCAATAGCTTTGTCGGGAAGGAACCGATCGGAGATGTAACGTTTTGATAGCTCAGCAGCAGCAATAATGGCTTCATCCCGAATCCTTACTTTATGATGATTTTCATAACGCTCCTTCAACCCTCTTAATATGGATATGGCAGATGTTAAGTCGGGCTCATCCACCATCACAATCTGGAAGCGACGCTCCAGAGCTTTATCTTTCTCAAAATACTTTTGGTATTCGGCCAAAGTGGTAGCACCAATAGCTCTTAATTCTCCTCGCGCGAGAGCAGGTTTGAGAATGTTGGCTGCATCCATGGCACCCTCACTTTTGCCTGCACCCACCAGGGTGTGAATTTCATCGATAAACAATATAACTTCACCATCACTATCCACCACTTCTTTTACAACCGACTTTAGTCGTTCTTCAAATTCACCCTTATATTTGGCACCGGCAATCAAAGCACCCATGTCGAGTGAAAAAATGCGTTTGCTTTTCAGATTTTCCGGAACATCACCGTTTATAATACGATGAGCCAGACCTTCGGCAATAGCCGTTTTCCCCACGCCAGGTTCCCCAATTAATATGGGATTGTTTTTGGTGCGTCGGGAAAGAATTTGCAATATACGCCGAATCTCATCATCACGGCCAATGACGGGATCCAGTTTACCGGTACGTGCCATCTCATTCAAATCAATGGCAAAACGCCCCAATGAATTATAGGTATCCTCGGCAGTAGGGCTCTCTACTTTTCGACCTTTACGAAGTTCCAAAATAGCTTGTTTGAGTCCTTTTTCGGTAATGCCGGCATCCTTAAGCATCTTGGAAACCTGCCCTCCACTTTTCAACAGCCCCATAATAAGATGCTCGATACTTGTAAACTGGTCACCCATCTCCTTTGTAAAGGCAATGGCTTGTTGAAGTGTCTGATTGGCATTTTGACTTAAATATGCTTCTCCGCCTCTTACCCGCGGAAAGGACTCTATCATTTTATCCAGTACCGGAAAAACAACACCAGCCCCCATCTTGTTAAACAAGTAGCGGGGTATGTTTTCTTCTGTTTGAATAATTCCCTTCAGCAAATGAGCATCTTCTATGGCCTGATGCTCATGACCAGCTGCTATTTGAAAAGCCTGTTGAATGGCTTCCTGTGCTTTAATGGTAAATTTTTCCAGATTCATAATCGTTCTTTTTTTCGCGAATACATTTCATTCAATGTCTCTGCCAAAATCAGCAAACTGTCATTTTGTCTTATGTTTTTTTACAAATAATGCCATTTTTTCAGCTTGCAATAATCACCCTAATCCTTAAAAAAATATGTAATTTAGCCCTAGAAGAATAAAACAAAAAGAAAATCGAGCGAATTAAAAATGAACACCAACCCACGAAGAAAAAGTAACGCCATTCTCCGGCATCTTGGTTGTTTTTCACCGGAATGACTATTATATACGGACTTTCCGGAATTGCACTAAACCCCAAAGATGTATGGAATTCAAATTAAAAAGCCGAATATGCCAATATTATATATTAGTGATTATTTATTCCTGTTTCCAATCACACACATACCTAAAAAAAACTTTTTTTTGTTTTGGTTGTGTATTGTGTTTTCGGGCTGTATTACCCTGAAGGCACAAACAACCGATACTTTAACTTTTTTGAAAAATGACACAATTATTCGGTTAATAACGCCAGGTAGTTTAAGTAAAATAAATAACAATGATGGAAAGAAACTTGAAGAGATATTAAAGCAATACTCTGAAAAAAATTTCTTTTCCAGAAAACTACATGAATGGCTCGTAAAAAGTAGTTTAGAATCTGCTGAAGAAGTAAAACCGGCGCCCGACTATTTAAAATTTTATGGAAAAAAAATTAATTACATCGACATTCGGAGCATTCCACCTTTTGGAACATCGATAAATGACACATCTGAAATTTCAGATTCATGGCTCGTAAAACTTGGGAACAATCTTAGATTCGAAACAGCACCGGGTATTATACTAAAAACGCTTACTTTTCAGCCTGGAGAAACACTTGAAAAAACTGATATCTTGGACAGCGAACGGCTACTTCGTGCACTTTCTTTTATTAACGATGCCAAAATAGTCGTTTGGAACGTACCCAATCATCCAGATTTGGTTAATGTTAGCGTATATGTGCAAGACCGTTATCCACTAGCCATCTCTTTGGGTTTAAGCAATCAACAACCCTCCTTCACATTAATCAACAAAAATTTATTAGGTCGCGGTTTTTATCTTTCCAGTACATTATTAACGCCCACCACAGACATTAAAGACTGGGGTTTCAGAGAGCGTTTTGGTGCTGAAAATTTTCCGGGTCAATACGTAAATTTTGATATAGATTATGCAAGGACTAGTGACCTGAAAATGGTTTCGGCCAATATTGAAAAAAACTTTGTTCTTCCCGAAATAAAGTATGCCGGTGGTATCAATATTAACCGGTCATACCTTAATGCCGGCATAATAGACTATCCCTCTATTGAATGGGAACCACCCCTCGACTATCGAAGGCAAAATTTTTGGGCTGGCCGTTCTTTTCTTTTAGGGGCTTCTGATCGACCTATTCGGTCCAATTTATATATTATGACTCGTTATCTTGATGTAAATTTCTATGATCAGATAGAGCCACAGGAATTTCTTCCTGAAGGAAAGTTTTTTTTCGGTGGGTTTTCCTTTTCCAGAAGGGGATATTACAAAAACAATCTTATCTATTCTTTTGGTCGCACAGAAGATGTGCCATATGGGTCACTCACATCTTTAAATTATGGATATCAAAAAGGGAATTATGGAAATCGCCACTATTTGGAATTTCATCATTCTGTAGGAAAAGCTTTAATCCCTTCAAAAGGATACCTCTATTTTAGTGGCGACATTGGTACTTTTTTTAAACGCAATAGGGCCGAACAAGGGCATCTGAAAGTTTTGACTGAATATATATCACCATTAATAAATATTGGCAACGGTCAATTTAGAAACTTTTTAGAAATCCAATATGTAAATGGCTTTAGACGATTACCGGGCGAATATCTTTTCATCGATGAAGATGAAGATGGGTTACATCGTTTTGATTACAAAAATGCCATAAAAGGAAGTGAAAAAATTGTTTTTAAAACCGAGCAAGTGTTTTTTACCAATGTACAACCATTAGGGTTTAAATTTGCAGCTTTTACCTTTTTCGACACCGCCTTCTTAAAAGAAAGTGAAAAAAACCTTTTTCATCATTCACCCTACTTCAGTTTTGGTGGTGGGTTAAGAATCAGAAATGACAATTTGGTATTCAACACTCTCCAAATCATATTGGCCATAATGCCAAGAGTACCATCCGGACAATTACCCTTTAGTTTAAGAATTTCCGGAGAATCAACCCGTGACTTTAATAATTTTGTACCCGACCAACCCGGATCTCCCATTTACTATTAATGAACACAATACAAACAAGTTTTTAGAAGCTCATCATTCAAATGTTGCAACAAGCTAAACACATTTTTTATCTGTCTTAATTATCTGTTGGTTATTTTTAAAATTAAAATAGAATTTTTTTAAACAATATTTTAACCATTCTCGTTTTTATCTATAATAATTTTCGACATTAACAAAGTGATTATTTTTTAAGTATTTATCGAATAATAATTTTTTTTTGAATATCTTTGGCTTAAGACAAAGTATTGCTTAATATTTAAAGAATTTAGTGCACCATGAATTCCGAAAAAACACTACCCTTAACTCTGCTTTTTATAACCCTAATGGTAATGATGGCAATGGGTCAGCCTTCTGCTACACTGCCCGTCTATTCTGATTGTTTGAAACAAATGGATGAGGGTTTTATTCACAATAGTCAACCCATGAAAGCTTTACTTACCGGATCAGAGGTGGCTGAATTCAGAACCACATTGTTCGAAGGAAATGTTTATAGAATTGCCACCTGTTCGCCAACCAATAAAAAAATTTGGTTTTCAATATATGATACCAATAACAATTTACTGTTTTCTACAACGCGTCATAACTATTCATCATCATGGGATTTTCAAATTAAAGGAAATCTGGAATGCAAAATAGAAGCCGGATTGATGCCCGGCGAAGGTAATTCGGGGATGGCGGTAATTCTCATTGGCGTAAAAAGTCTTGAGAAAAGTTCTTTTTAGTGGTTATCTTTTATTTACCATTATTCTTGTCTTTAATCCCCCTGGGCATATATTATTGCTTAAAGATTTTGGCAGCTGTCTGATGAAAACTATATACCAAAATTATTAACATTTTTCTATATACAAGCACCAAACATGGCCTTTCCTCTTTTTAGGTCAAATTCTGACTGCAAATTGGATAGATTACTTAAATCTTAACTCGGTTAACAGAATGAGTGAAGGTATCTTAAAAGCTTTAATGCAATTATTTGCCCTTGTTGCCGTTCCGGTTAAGGATGCTGTTTCCAGGCGCAATATTGTTAAAGACTATCTATCTCTTCACCTAAATAACCAACTTATAGAGGAGTATTTAAATCTGTTCGATTACCATTGTCAGTCCTATCACGAAAAACTTAAAGAAAAAACGCGTATACACAAACTTTATGCTGCCAACTCGGTAAAAGTGCTCCGTATTGCCACGGCCATTAATGAAGAGTTGACACATTATCAAAAGACTATTGTAATAACCCAGCTCCTGGAATTTCTCAATTTGAAAAAAAGGCATAGCACCGGCACCGGCATCGAAAATGAATTTGCAGATACCATTGCTTCTGCCTTCAACATTCCGCAGGAAGATTATATTTCTATTAAGAATTTTAGTATTCATGAAATTCCTCCCAAAGATCAGAATATTTTAGTAATAGGCAACGCCAAGGAAAAAAAGAATCAAGAACGGTACATATATCGCGAATTCATAAAATCAGAAATATATGTATTAAACCTCCGATCAGAAACATTATTGCTGTTAAAAACCAATCATAACGACCAGTTCACCATAAATGGTCAGTTAATGGTTCCTCAACGTATTCAATATTTAAGGCCGGGTGGTTCCATCCGGTTTAAAAATGGAACACCTATTACTTTTAGCGATATTGCAACACACTTCAACTATAGTGCCGACAAAACGCCCATATTGTTTGAAGCAAGAGACATCTCTTTTTCATTTGATAAAAATGGAAAAACAGGCTTGCATCCGATGAGTTTTACGTGCCATTCCGGACAATTGGTGGGTATAATGGGGGATTCGGGAGCAGGAAAAAGTACTTTAATTAATCTTCTTACGGGCATTTACCTACCCTCATCGGGCGAAGTTTTACTTAATGGCATTGATTTACACCTATTCCCGGAAAAAATTAAAGGGCTCATTGGCTATGTTTCGCAGGATGATCTGTTAATGGAAGATCTTACGGTATTCCAAAATTTATACTACAACACCAAATTGTGCTATGAGCACCTTAGTCCTCAGGAAATTAAGGAAAAAGTAGAGCAACTTTTAAAAACTCTAGGCTTGTATGAAATACGAGATATGAAAGTTGGTTCCACACTCAATAAAAAAATAAGCGGTGGACAAAGAAAACGACTAAACATAGCCTTGGAATTAGTTCGGGAACCATCGGTACTATTTTTAGACGAACCAACGTCAGGATTATCATCACGAGATTCTGAAAACATTATCGACCTATTAAAAGATATGTCGGTAAAAGGAAAGTTGATTTTTGTGGTTATCCACCAACCCTCGTCCGAAATATTTAAAATGTTTAACCAATTGTTGGTTCTTGATACCGGTGGTTATTTAATATACAATGGGGATCCGGTTGGGGCCATCAACTATTTTAAATCGTGTGTAAATCATGCTAATAAGGATGAAAATGAATGTCCGGTATGTGGGAATGTCAATCCGGAACAAATACTCAATATAGTTAATGACCGTGTTCTAAATGAATACGGAATACCTACCCCGGCCAGAAAAATCCAACCATCCGAATGGTTTGGCATTTTTAAAAAGCGACACCCTTCCCCGCCGAAAAAAGAAATTAAAAGATTACCTCTACCAGAAATCACTTTCCGTGTTCCCAACAGATGGGGGCAATTTAAAATATTCTTTGCGCGCGATATACAATCCAAACTGGCCAATTTGCAGTATTTAGTTATCAATCTTTCTATAATGCCCGCGTTGGCTTTTATTTTGGCCGGATTACTCTTTTATTATCCTGTGGATGGCCCTAACAGCTCATACATCTATTATAATAACCCCAATATAGTTTTATATATAATAATTACAGTAATAATAGCCCTTTTTGTTGGCTTAACGGTTAGTGCTGAAGAAATTATCAATGACAAAAAAATCCTGAAGCGCGAAGCCTTTTTGAACTTAAGCCGATTCAGCTATTTATTATCAAAGGTGGCCATTCTGGCCATTATTTCAGCCATTCAGGTTTTTCTGCTGGTTGGGATAGGCAATCATATTCTTCAAATAAAAGAAATGTTTGCTTCTTATTGGCTTATTTTGTTTTCATCGGCCGTTTTTGCCAACCTGCTTGGTTTAATAATTTCCGATTCACTCAAAAAATCTGTAAACATTTATATTTTGATTCCTTTTCTCATCATTCCTCAACTTGTATTAAGTGGAGTATTTGTTTCATATGACCGTCTCAATCCCAAATTTTCATCCATATCAGATATTCCCTGGTACGGGGAGTTGATAACCGCCCGGTGGGCATTTGAAGCTTTGGCTGTATCACAATTCAAGGATAATCCTTATCAAAAGCAATTTTTTCTTTACGAACAATTAAAAAGTAGTGCAGCTTACCGAAAAGATTTCTGGTATCCTGCCATGAAATCGGAACTTCAGTTGTTGGAAACTTTGCAAGATTCTGTTCTTTTTAAAAGTACGGTCCAATTACTCAATAATGAATTTTCAGCAATAAAGCCTGAGTTACCTCTTTATCTTCAGGCCCAGGCAACACCCTTACTTTCCATAAATTCTAACACTGAAGATATAGCAGCATCCCGCAATTTCCTGGATAAAATTAAGAATTATTACATCGCCCTTTACAATGAGGCAGATCTTAAGCAAGATGAACGTCGCATGGATATCATTGCCCGTTACCCTGAAGAAAAAGAGACTAATCTAACAAAGCTAAAAAATACTTATCACAACAACGGGCTGGAACGATTTGTACGAAAAACCGATGATTTCTTTTCCAAAAGAATTATTCGGTACAAGAACCGATTCATCCAAAAAGTTGACCCCATTTATAAAAAACCCGAAAATAATTTTCTTAGAGCACATTTCATGGCCCCCATCAAAAAAATCGGATCATTGGAAATAGATACCTTTGGGGTTAATTTAATGGTGATATGGTTGATGAATTTCATTTTATTCCTGCTATTATACCATCAAACATTGAATAAAATACTCTCTAAGGGAAAATATAACGCCAAAAGTTTTTTGCGAAAAGCAAAAAAGAAACGAGGTTGACAACGTAAGTTAGTCTTGACCGAAGAATAAAGGATAAACCATACAATAAAAAACCACAGGGAAAAATCCTGTGGTTTTATGTCTTCTTCTACCAAAAGTATTTATTATTCTTCCATTTCAATCATCTTGAAAGGCAGGTTGATGATTGACTGATAATCCTCGCCGGCCTCAAACATATCTTCATCATCCTCTTCATAATACCAGTTAACTTGCACTTTATGCCCTTTTTTATGCAACAGTTCCAGTTTTTTAAAAATATCCAAAATGCATTTCGAAGAAGATGTGTTAAAGTATTCCAGCTGAATATTAATTACCGTATTTTCTTGTGGTGACTTGGCATACTGATCAATCCAGTCGATTAACGGTTTATAAAAATCGACAGAATTTTCGGGAATCGACCGTCCTTTAATTTCAACAAACCCTTTTTCTCCATCCAGTCTTACAAAAGGTGTTTTCGGCGTATCTTCACGAATAATTGTTTCCATAATGAAATTATCTCTTTTAACTAATATACACATCTAATGAAAAAAACACGTGTTCTTCGTCGTAAGGATATAAAAAATATTCCAATTTATTCCCGGTTTTTCTAACAATATCCAACATTCCAAGGCCTCCGCCCCCTTTTTCTGAAATACTTTCGTTCCCTAATATATCACGATATAATAGCCGCACTTCCTCATCCGACAATGAATTTAATTGCTCTATTCGATCCTTAATAAAACTAACCTTTGACCGATTTATAAAGTTTCCTGTTGTAATACGAAAAAAGGAACCATCCTGAACAACAATTACAATACCAAAATTGGAGGTTCCCTCAACCGAAAGATCAGCAGGTGGCGGATCTACATGATGATACAGATTTTGCATGCATTCGACAAAAACATTGTAGAGTTTTTTGCGGGTCTGTAATCTTTGATGCTTAAACTGCGAATGGGTTTCAACTGCGTCCAAAGCATGGGTTATCATCTCGGGAGAAATACTTCCTACATGTTTAAGAATTACATCACCCTGAAGTTTATGTGCATACCATTCTTCGAGATTAAATCCCATCCTAATGTCCACCATTGATCCCTCGCAAATATATTAAAATATTATTTTTATAGTCTTTAAAATCAACGAAGTTTAATCATTTATATTCAAATAAGCCCTTGTTATTTTATCTTTTTTGGCTAAGACAAAAAAACTTTTGGTCAAATTCATCAAAATCATGATAAATTAAATGCCGTCACCGTCCATAAAACCACTATGCCGGTATTTTTCCTGCAAAATTTTACTATTGGGTGGCACAGAGGTAGTTAACCACACATTTCCACCTATAATTGAATTGGCACCGACTCTTATTCGTCCTAAAATTGTGGCCTGGGCATAAATAATAACATTATCTTCTACAATTGGGTGTCGATCAATGCCTTTAATTGGGTTTCCGTTTTCATCCAGCGGAAAACTTTTTGCCCCTAAAGTAACACCTTGATATATCTTAACATGATTGCCAATAATGGAAGTGGCCCCAATAACCACGCCTGTCCCATGGTCAATGGTGAAATGATGGCCAATCCGGGCTCTGGGATGTATATCAATCCCTGTTTCAGAATGAGCCATCTCAGATATGATGCGCGGAATCAACGGCACACCAAGTTCCAACAACGCGTGTGCTATTCTATAATTAGTAATGGCACGGATAGCCGGATAACAAAAAATAACTTCGGCAGTGCTTTGCGCCGCAGGATCACCCAGATAAGCAGCTTCTACATCAGTAGCTAACAACCTCCGAATTTGAGGTAATTTTTCAATAAACTTCAATGTGATTTCGGCTGCCTTCTCTTTCCGCATCCACAAATCTTTTTGATTCGCCATCTTACAATCAAAACATAATCCCGCATAGATTTGTTGGCGCAATAATTCATAAAGCTTTTCAACATTTACACCTTGATAATAGCGAATACTTTCAGCTCGAGTAGAGGATTCTCCAAAATATCCCGGAAAGATTATTTCACGCAATAAATCCACAATCTCACCCAGCACCCGGGATGAAGGCATAGGTTGATCCGGATGATGCCGATGACATACCGATTGATAGGATTCTTCTCTCGATAGCTCTTCAATCACATCTTTTAATCTCCTGGGATATTCCATATAGCGCATAAGTATTTTCCTTTTTAATGAAGTTTAAATTTCAATTTGTTAATATAATTAATGGCACGTTCAGTCCTTTTTTCCCCCTCTCCTTTAACAATCCGGTAGGGAATGTTATAAAACTCTAACTCCTCAAGATATCTTTGATAGAGATAAGCTCGTTTGTCAGGATTCTCTCTCACACCATCGGGAACCCATGGCAGATCAGGATAACAAAGCAATGCCATATCAATGTGCATATTTTTCAAGGCATGATGAAGCCATTGAGGGCAAATTTGAAATACCGCCTCAAACCACACCTTGGTGATTATCAAAAAGGTATCAAAAAATACCAATTGCCTTTCCCCGGCCTTGGCTTTCATAATATTATATTCCTCTATCTGCCTTTGCGCAATAACTTCCACATCATGTAATGTATAAGGTCTCTTTAAATTCTCCACATACCGACGTGCATATTCTTTAACTCCAAAACCGTTAAAATGTTTGGCCAACTGCTGAGTTAATACCGATTTTCCTGTAGATTCAGGTCCTGTTATTACTACTGAAATCATCTATTACAAATTAAATCAATTAATTACCTGACACTACAGCTTCTCCCCTTTTATCATACTCTGACGCCACTCATAATATCCAACAACCGCAACAACAGTATACACCAAATAAAGCAAAACTGTAATATTTAACCCCTTATAAAGATACATTCCACTGCTTACTGCATCCACAATAATCCATATTAACCAGTGTTCTAGATATTTTTTGGCCAACATCCACGTTGCAACAATGCCGCCAGTTGTGGTAAAAGCATCCCAATAGGGCAAATCGGAAGCCGGAATATCAATCTTTGCCGGAAGTTTTAAAAGTATTAGGAGCACAATAAGATAAATACCACCTCCCGCAATTAACAAAATAAGCCCTTTTCTAATTCCGGTTTTGCGGATGGGCATCTTTTTCCTTCCCGACCGTTGGCGACCCATCGTCCAGACTATCCATCCATAGATACTTATGATTAGATAGTAAACCTGCAGCCCCATATCGGCATAAAGTCGCTCATGGAAAAAAATAATGAGGTAAAAAAGTGAAGAGAAAAAGCCGGTAACCCATAACCAGATGTTTTCACGAACCGAAAAATAGAGATATATGAGCGACAATACCGTACCAGTCAGTTCCATCCAGTGTTGCAACAACCATTGAGTCATTTTTCAAACAATTCTTAGTAAAAATTGGTAAACTTTGCAGGTCAAAAAAGGTTCTGTATATCCAGAGTTAAATGCCAAGTAAAAAAGATTTCCAAAAATACTGCTGTTTTACTCTGTACAATGACGTATGACTGAGGTTAACACACCAAAACAATATTTTTAAGAATAGCCTAATATTGGCCAATATCAACAGTTTTTTTTGACGCCTTCTTTCACCTACATCTTTGCAATGAAACATAGGGAAATGAAACGAGCATGGCGACTTTTGCCACAAAAGGACATGTATAAATTTGGCTAAGCCATGCGCGTTCCATTAGGCCAATGAGTTAAACAAATTTTATACGAATAAAAAAGATACAATTATCTCTATCCGAAGTATTGGACCCATCACTCCCACTCAATGGTTGCCGGTGGTTTGGAACTGATATCATAAACCACCCTATTTACACCCTTAACACGGTTAATTATTTCACTGGATATACGTCCCAAAAATTCAAAAGGAAGATGCACCCAGTCAGCAGTCATCCCGTCAGTAGATGTAACGGCTCTAAGAGCCACCACATTTTCATAGGTGCGTTCATCACCCATAACACCTACCGACTGAATCGGAAGAAGAATGGCTCCGGCCTGCCACACTTTATCGTAAAGGTCATGTTTACGCAGTCCTTCAATAAAGATGTTATCCACTTCCTGAAGCAGCGCTACCTTTTCGGCCGTAACTTCACCAATAATACGGATGGCTAGTCCCGGACCCGGAAATGGATGTCTACCTAAAATAGTGGGCGAAATGTTTAATTCTTGCCCTACTTTCCGAACCTCATCCTTAAATAGCAATTTAAGAGGTTCAACCACTTTAAGGTTCATTCTTTCTGGCAATCCGCCCACGTTATGGTGAGATTTAATCGTAGCCGACGGACCATTGACCGACATGGACTCAATAACATCCGGATAAATAGTTCCTTGCGCCAACCATTTGACGCCTTTAATTTTTTGCGCCTCGCCATCAAAAACTTCAATAAATACCCGACCTATGGTTTTGCGTTTTTGCTCCGGATCGGAAACACCTTTTAACTCGCCTAAAAAACGTTCCCGTGCATCTATACCGACAACATTTAAACCCATGTGTTTATATGAATCCAGCACCTTTTCGTATTCCCCTTTGCGCAAAAGTCCGTTATCCACAAACAAGCAAGTCAGCTGTTCTCCTATTGCCCTGTGTAAAAGCATGGCCGCAACGGAACTATCGACACCCCCCGACAAGCCCAAAACTACTTTGTCGTTACCAATTTGCTGTTTTAAAGAAGCCACTGTCTCTTCTACAAAAGAAGCCGGGGTCCACGACCTCTTACATCCACATATATCAATAACAAAATTATATAATAGCTGAAGGCCTTGTTCAGTATGATAAACTTCGGGATGAAACTGTATACCATAAGTTGGCTCACCCTCTATTTTATAGCCGGCCACCTCCACATCTGCGGTGCTGGCAATGACCCGATAATTTTCGGGAAGTCTTATTATCGTATCACCATGCGACATCCATACTTGCGAATCTTTTTCAATTTCAAAGAACAGCTCATTTGTCTGGTCAATAAATTTCAAATTGGCCCGGCCATATTCTCTGGTTTCTGATGCTTCTACCTTTCCTCCATAGTGGTGAGCCATAAACTGTGCGCCATAACATACGCCCAATAAGGGTAACTTCCCTTTAATTTGACCCAAGTCCGGTATTGGTGCTTCTTTATCCCGAACGCTAAAAGGGCTACCCGAAAGAATAACACCTTTTACCGTTTCATCGGGCCAGGGAAAATTATTGTACGGATGAATTTCACAATAAACATTCAACTCACGAACACGGCGGGCTATCAACTGTGTATATTGAGACCCAAAATCAAGAATGAGAATTTTTTCCTGCATCGGTATAAAATAAATTGAATTAAAAATCAGTGCAAATATAAACAGATTGAACCTTTTTCTTTTATTAAACAACAGATTGAAACTTCAACGGCCAGCCCTTCCCCCGACATTCATATTCAAACAACAGTGCATGTAGTTACTTATTAAATGATATTATCCATTTGTCATTTTTTGTCAGAAGAGATTAGCCTTCAACTACTGCCCCTATATCTCAAAAGTAGAGCCTTCGGTGGCTATCCAGGCATTATCGAAAACGGCACGCGCCTCTTCCAGAAAAGGTTCCAGGTCACGGTATCGGGAAGAAAAATGGCCCAGCAATAATTTCCCCACATTGGCTTGATGCGCTATTGATGCTGCCTGCCGGGCAGTACTATGAAAGGTTTTTGCCGCTAATTCTTCCTGATCTGTCAAAAAAGTGGACTCATGATATAATAAATCTACATTTTGCAATAAGGAAACAATTTTTTCACTATATCTGGTATCAGAACAAAAAGCATAACTTTTTGCTGGAGGTGGAGGAAGCGTAAGTTCCTCATTAGAAATAAAACGCCCATCCTCATTAAAATCTTCGCCTTTTTTAAGCCGGGGCAACCATCGAAGCGGTATTTGATAAAAATCACACTTTCCCTTGTTAATTTTCCGCTCTTTAGGTTTCTCACGAAACAAAAAACCAACAGTAGGAATCCTATGCTCCAAAGGAATTGTAACTACTTCCAGAAGTTCATCTTCATAAATTACTTTCGACACATCCGGCTCAACAGCATGAAAAACCACTACAAATGGCATATTTTTACAAAAATAGTCTAACCATGGATTTAGTAGTTTTTCTAAATCGGCCATGGCATAGACATGTAAATCGGCAGTACGACCCAACAAGGCCAAAGATGAAATTAGCCCGGGCAATCCAAAAACATGGTCGCCATGTAAATGAGATATAAAAATATGATGGATTCGACCAAAATGTACCCTATTACGGCGTAACTGAAGCTGCGTTCCTTCGCCACAGTCGATCAAAAAAAACCGCCCGGATGCACGCAGCACCTGGGCGGTCGGATTTCTTTCGGATGTGGGAAGTGCAGAATTACTGCCAAGTATCGTGACAGATAATCCCATTACACATTATTTTTCCCCGATCGATTGTCTCATCATTTGGATTCCATCCTCAACATCAGGTGCAATATTTAACACCGTATCGAGTTGTGATACCGCTATTAATCTTTCAACCGCGGGTTGCAATCCAGAAATGATAAACACTCCATCGGCATTTTTACACAACCGGTTGGCGACAAGTATGGAACTTAATCCTGAAGAGTCACAATAGTTACATTGACTCAAATCAAGCAATATGTTTTTCTCTCCGTTTCCGGAAAGCAAAACAATTTCCGACTTAAGGTTGGGGGCTATATTGGTGTCGAGTTTTTCTTTCAACACTTTAACCACCATAAATCCATCCAGTTTGTCAATTTTAAAGTCCATAATTTGTCACCCCTTTATTAAAAAATCTATTCTTCATTTTTTTGTTCCTTGGCTTCATCATTTTTTTCAGAGGCTTCCATTTGATCTTTAAGAGCCGCTAAATCGGTGATGTCACCAAGTGTGGTTTTTTCCAAACTTTCTTTAAGCTTACGAACACCTTTTTTAGTATTCTTGGCTTGTGCACTTTTTGCCGATTGCTCTTCAGAACGTTTTTCATCCTCGAAGACCCGCGAATGCGACAATATGATACGTTTGGTGGCTTTGTTGAATTCAATAACCTTAAATGGCAATTTTTCATCAACTTTAGCCTGAGTTCCGTCTTCTTTAACCAGATGACGAGGTGTTGCAAAACCTTCTACACCGTATGGTAATGCAATTACGGCACCTTTATCGAAAATGTCAACAATTGTTCCTTCATGAACAGAATCTATTGTGAAAATAGATTCGAAAACATCCCATGGATTTTCTTCCAGTTGTTTGTGTCCCAAACTCAACCGGCGATTTTCCTTGTCGATGTCAAGAACAACTACTTCGATATCTTCGCCAACGTTGGTAAATTCAGCAGGATGTTTTACTTTCTTGGTCCAGGAAAGATCTGAAATATGAATCAAACCGTCAATCCCCTCTTCAATTTCCACGAATACACCAAAGTTAGTGAAGTTACGGACTTTGGCTTTATGTTTGCTGCCAACAGGATATTTTTCCTCGATATTATCCCAGGGATCAGGCTTCAGTTGCTTCATGCCCAGCGACATTTTGCGCTCTTCCCTGTCGAGGGTCAATATCTGAGCTTCTACTTCATCGCCAACCTTAAGGAAGTCTTGAGCACTACGCAAGTGCTGAGACCATGACATTTCGGAAACGTGAATTAAACCTTCCACGCCGGGTGCAATTTCAACAAAAGCACCATAGTCGGCCATTACAACCACTTTTCCTTTTACTACATCACCAACTTTCAGGTTGGGATCAAGCGAATCCCACGGATGCGGGGTTAATTGTTTTAATCCTAAGGCAATACGTTTCTTTTCGTCGTCAAAATCAAGAATTACAACGTTGAGCTTTTGATCAAGCTGTACAATCTCTTCGGGATGAGATACTCTACCCCATGACAGGTCGGTAATATGGATTAGTCCGTCAACACCACCAAGGTCGATAAATACACCATAAGAGGTGATGTTTTTGACAGTTCCTTCGAGTACCTGACCTTTTTCCAGTTTAGAAATAATTTCTTTCTTCTGTTGTTCAAGTTCAGCTTCAATGAGGGCTTTATGCGAAACCACAACATTCTTGAATTCGGGATTAATCTTCACCACTTTAAATTCCATGGTCTTACCCACAAATACATCGTAATCCCGGATGGGTTTAACATCAATTTGTGAACCCGGGAGGAACGCTTCGATACCAAACACATCAACAATCATACCCCCTTTGGTACGGCACTTGATGTAACCCTTAATAACTTCGTCTTTTTCAAGGGCTTCATTCACACGATCCCAGGAGCGCAAAGCTCTGGCTTTTTTGTGTGACAATACCAGCTGCCCTTTTTTGTCTTCCTGACTTTCTACATAGACTTCAACTTTGTCACCTACTTTTAAGTCAGGATTGTACCGAAATTCATTACGGCTAACAATACCATCAGACTTAAATCCGATGTTAATAACCACCTCCCGCTTGTTCATAGCAATAACGGTACCCTCAATAACCTCTTTTTCGGATATGGGCGAAAGGGTTTGGTCATAAAGTTTCTCTAAATCTTCGGCTTTAACATCGCCGGTTTCATGACTTAGATCGCCATTTTCATACTTGTCCCAGTCGAAATCAGCATCAGCTGTTTCAACGGTTTCAAACTTTTGTTTTTCTCTTTGGAGCTCTTGTTTGCTCATTTCGGAACTTTTTACTTCTTGTTTTTCAACATTTTCGTTAACGTCCGAAACTTTTTCCTGCTCCTGTACGTTTTCTTTTCCTTCTAATTCTGCCATTAAATTAAACCTCGCAAAATCTATTGGTTAGACATTATGTTGTTTGAAAATCGCTGCAAAAATAGGAACTTTTCTTACAAAACAAATAATAATCTCCTAATTTTCTCACCGTTAAATAACTTTTTAATTATCTATAGGACTTTCCAACTCATTCAAAACAACCGATTCATTCTACAGGCCTTAAATTTAGTCTTTAAAGGGGAAAAAGTCAATCAATTAAAATAAAATGCCATGAGTAATTCTATCTGTTCTGAACAAATTTTAATGCACTTTGATTTAAGTATTATCTAAAACCAGAAGCTGTACTTTGAACTGAAAACATTGAATTATATTTGCTCTTGAACAAAAAAATTTACTTCCGGCAATAATTTTTCATACTTTTGAGTTTTGAATTAAGACAAAATCCTTAAAAAGTGCATAGCTAAAAGATGTTTTTAGTGATTAGTGAAATGTCATGAGTGCTGATTACACTAAATAATGGCTAACCACTAATGACTAATGACTAAAGATCGAACCACTAATTAAAAATTAACAATAAACTATGAAAATATCGATAGTAGGAACCGGTTACGTAGGTTTAGTAACAGGAACATGTTTTTCCGATACAGGCGTCAATGTTACATGCGTGGATATTGACGAAGAAAAAATATCCAAACTTAAAAAAGGTATAATACCCATATATGAGCCGGGCCTGGAAAATATGATAAAAAACAATGTTGAAAAGGGCAGGCTACATTTCACCACCAGCCTGAAAGAAAGCCTTGACCAGGCTGAAGTGATTTTTATCGCAGTAGGAACACCTCCCGGCGAAGACGGAAGTGCCGATTTAAGTCACGTGTTAAATGTTGCCCACGAAATAGGCAAACACCTCGACCACACCATGGTGGTAGTTACCAAAAGTACCGTGCCCATTGGTACCGCCGAAAAAGTACGTAAAGCGATACGCGAAGAGTTGGAAAAACGAGGCGTAGACATAACCTTTTACGTGGCTTCCAACCCGGAATTCCTGAAAGAAGGTAATGCAGTAGAAGATTTCCTGAAACCCGACCGCATTGTTGTGGGTACCGATTCCGAAGAAGCCGAAAAAGTGATTCGTCGACTGTATAAACCTTTCCTTTTAAACAACCACCCCATATTGTTCATGGACATCCCCTCGGCCGAACTTACCAAATATGCTGCCAATGCCATGTTGGCCACAAAAATTAGTTTCATGAACGATATTGCCAATTTGTGCGAACTGGTTGGGGCCGATGTTAATATGGTACGGAAAGGTATTGGAAGTGACAGCCGCATCGGCAACAAATTTATCTATCCCGGCATTGGTTATGGAGGTAGTTGTTTCCCCAAAGACGTTAAAGCCATTATTCGAACAGCTAAATCATACAATTACCATTTGCGGTTGCTCCAGGCTGTTGAAGACATCAATGAAGACCAAAAACGCATCCTGGTAACAAAAGTTAAAAAATACTTTAATGACGATGTAAAAGGAAAAACCTTTGCCATTTGGGGCCTTAGCTTTAAGCCACATACCGATGATATGCGTGAAGCGCCCTCTAAAGTTATCATTAACGAGTTGATGCAAGCCGGTGCCAAAGTAAAGGCTTACGACCCCGTTGCAATGAACGAAGCCAAAAAAGAGTTTGGCAACACCATACAGTATGGACAAGATCCTTATGACGTGCTCATAGATGCCGACGGTTTATTACTCTTAACTGAATGGCCCGAATTCCGTATCCCCAATTACAAAGTGATGGCCAAGTTAATGAACCATAAAGTGGTTTTCGATGGTCGTAATATTTATGATGCTGCCGAAATGGAAGAAAAAGGGTTTGATTACTTCGGAATTGGACGCTCTCTTAATAAAAGATAATGAAATGAGCATGACGGCTTTCGCCACAAAAGAACATGTATAAAAGACAAAGGCAGAAGTGCACAGACAGAAGGCAGAAGTAGTCAATAGTCATTAGTGAACAGTCATTAGTGTTAATGAACTAGTGACTAACGACTAACCACTAATGACTAATTCTAAGCACCAATAGTTCAATAAAACAAGTAAATCAAAAACTCTAATGAAACGAATATTAGTTACCGGAGGTGCCGGATTCATCGGGTCGCATTTGTGTGATACTCTTATTGCACAAGGACATGATGTAATCTGCCTTGATAATTATTTCACCGGGTCGAAACAAAACATCATTCACCTGTTGGATAGTCCATACTTCGAGTTGGTAAGGCATGATGTTACTCATCCCTATTTCGCGGAGGTGGACGAAATATATAACCTTGCCTGTCCCGCCTCTCCCATTCACTATCAATACAATCCCATAAAAACCATCAAAACCTCGGTGATGGGTGCCATCAATATGTTGGGGTTGGCCAAACGCATTAAAGCGAAAATTTTGCAAGCATCTACCAGCGAAGTGTATGGTGATCCGCTGACACACCCTCAGGTCGAAAATTATTGGGGTAATGTTAATCCTATAGGTGTCCGCTCTTGTTATGATGAAGGGAAACGGTGTGCCGAAAGTTTGTTTATGAACTATCACCGACAAAATCAGGTAACCATAAAAATCATCAGAATCTTCAATACTTACGGACCACGGATGCATCCCAATGACGGACGGGTGGTTTCCAACTTTATCGTTCAGGCACTGAAAAATCAACCCATAACCATCTTTGGTGACGGGCATCAAACCAGAAGTTTTCAGTACATCGACGACCTTGTTGAGGCCATGATGCGAATGATGGAAACGCGTGAAGATTTCTGCGGACCGGTAAACATCGGAAACCCCAATGAGTTTTCTATGCTCGAACTGGCCAAAGAAGTACTTGACTTAACCGGGTCTCGGTCCAAAATTGTTTTTAAACCCTTACCCGAAGATGACCCCACACAGCGTCAGCCCGATATTTCGCTGGCAAAAAAAGAGTTGAATAATTGGGAACCCAAAGTGCAATTGCGCGAAGGGTTGACCAAAACCATCGAATATTTTGATCAATTGCTGAAAAATCAAAAATAAACCATTAACCACATGACCAACTACAAGGGTATAATTCTGGCAGGGGGTTCCGGAACACGCCTTTATCCCGCCACTCAGAGCATTTCTAAACAGATCATTCCCATTTACGACAAACCAATGATCTACTATCCGCTGTCTGTATTAATGCTGGCAGGTATTCGCGAAATTCTTATTATTTCTACACCCCATGATCTTCCGTTGTATCGCAAATTATTCAAAGACGGATCCCAATGGGGGTTGAAATTTGAATATGCCGAGCAGCCCTCACCCGATGGATTGGCACAAGCTTTTATCATTGGCGAGGAGTTTATAGGCAGCGATCCGGTTTGCCTGATTCTGGGCGACAATATTTTTTTTGGTTATGAGTTTAGCAAAGTACTCAACAGCATTGATGCCAGGGATGACCAGGCAGTGATCTTTGGCTATTATGTCAAAGATCCCGAACGATACGGGGTAGCGGAGTTTGATGACAATGGTAATGTGCTGAGCATTGAAGAAAAACCATCTAAGCCAAAATCCAACTATGCCATTACAGGGCTCTACTTTTATCCTCCCGATGTGGTAGAAAAGGCTAAAACCTTAAAACCCAGCCGGCGCGGTGAATTGGAAATTACCGATTTGAACCGCCTTTTCCTGAATGAAAAAAGACTTAAAACCAAATTGCTGGGACGTGGAATGGCCTGGCTCGACACCGGAACACACGATAGCCTCCTGCAGGCCTCAAATTTCATTGCTACCATCGAAAAACGACAAGGCCTTAAAATTGCCTGCATTGAAGAAATTGCATACAAAAAGCAATTTATCAACAAACAACAACTCCTTAAATTGGCCGAGCCGCTCAAGAAAAACGATTATGGACAATACCTGGTAAAAATTGCCCAACAAAACCTGAAAAATATTCAACAACAACTATAATTGTTCATGAAAATACAAGAGACAAAAATTCCCGGTCTGGTAATCATTGAACCGGTAGTACATAAAGATCAAAGAGGATTTTTTTTCGAGTCGTATCATGAAGAACGTTACCAAAAGCTGGGTATACCCACACATTTTGTGCAGGATAATGTTTCCTCCTCATCCAGAGGGGTAATCCGCGGATTGCATTATCAGCTGGCACCATATGCTCAGGCTAAGTTGATACAGGTTCTTAAAGGAAAAGTGCTCGATGTCGCGGTCGACTTACGCCAAGGTTCTCCTACTTTTGGTGAATATGTTGCCGTAGAACTGAGTGATGATAATCATAAACAGTTCTTTATTCCCAGAGGTATGGCTCACGGCTTTTCGGTTTTGAGCAATGAGGTTATTTTCTCATATAAATGCGATAATTTCTATAACAAAGAAGCCGAAAGAGGCATCCATTACAATGACCCGGTTTTAAATATTGACTGGCAACTACCCGAAAACGAAGTTATTGTTTCCGCAAAAGATAGTATCCTGCCCGCTTTTAAAGAGGCTGAACACAACTTTGTATTTAACAACTAATTTATTATGCCCCATATACTTATTATTGGTAAAGAAGGACAATTAGGAACCACCTTTTATAAGTTATCTGAACAGTATCCACAGGATAACTTCACCTTTTCCACAATCGACCAGTTAAATCTTATGGAACCACGGTCGATAAAGCAGTTTTTTGCCGGTAAATCTTTCGATTTTATAGTTAATTGTGCCGCCTATACCGCTGTTGACAAGGCCGAAGAAGATTCTGATGCGGCATTCCGTCTTAACGCCGAGGCCCCTGCCCTGCTCGCGCATGAAGCAAAACGTATAAATGCTGTTTTTATACACATTTCTACCGACTACGTTTTTGACGGAAACCATTATCGTCCGCTCACTCCGGATGATAATCCTAACCCCGTTTCGGTTTACGGTAAATCCAAATTACAAGGCGAAAAAGAGGTGCTTGAAATTCATCCCAACAGTATAATTATTCGAACTTCATGGCTTTATTCACCCTTTGGTCAAAACTTTTTGAAAACCATGATCCGTTTGGGGCAGGAAAAATCATCCTTAAACGTTGTCTTCGACCAGATTGGCACTCCCACTTATGCCGAAGATTTGGCAGCTGCCATTCTTTCTATAATCTATAAGGTATCAACAGATAAAAGTAACTTACGGCCGGGAATTTACCATTTTTCCAACGAAGGAGTATGCAGTTGGTACGACTTCGCACAAGCAATTTTCAAAATTACCGGCATCAATTGTCAGGTTTTTCCCGTAACATCCGACCAATTTCCCACAAAAGCCAAACGGCCTTTTTACTCTGTTCTTGATAAATCTCTTATCAAACAAAATTATAATATCTCAATACCTCATTGGCAGGACAGTTTGATTAAATGTATCAATGCTTTAAAAAACGAATAAATTAAGTAGCACGTTTTTATATTTTTATCTTTTATCTATGGTAGTGATTTGTTTTTAATCGTCAATTTTCGTCCTGTAATTTTACAGATTCGTTTTCAACCGTCAATTTTCGTCCTGTAATTTTACAGATTCAATTTTGACCGCCGATTTTCGTCCTGTAATTTTACAGATTCGTTTTCAACCGTCAATTTTCGTCCTGTAATTTTACAGATTCAATTTTGACCGTCAATTTTCGACCTGTAATTTTACAGATTCATTTTTGACCGCCGATTTTCGACCTGTAATTTTACAGATTCGTTTTCAACCGCCGATTTTCGTCCTGTAATTTTACAGATTCGATTTCGGCCGTCGATTTTCGTCCTGTAATTTTACAGATTCAATTTCGGCCGTCAATTTTCGTCCTAAAATTTTTTAGATTCAATTTCAACCGCCAATTTTCGACCTAAAATTTTTTAGATTCGATTTTAACCGCTGATTTTCGTCCTAAAATTTTTTAGATTCGATTTCGGCAACTGATTTTCTTGTCTAAACCATTTAAACAAATAACCATACAATCATCGAAACCAGTAAAAACATTCTTATACCGGCAATTTTAACAAGATTCGACATTTTGCTTATGGATATTAATTGCAACTTGGTTTAATTTCGCAAAAAAGGTCTGCCAAACAGAAAATTTCAGTAATTTTACAGTTTCCAAATCGAAACCATAGAGGTATATTATACAAATAAATAGCCTCATTAAAACCTGAATGACCTTTGCAATATTAAAATTATAAATAATTGAATTATAAAAAAGTTAAAATATGACAACACAAAACATTCCGGAACAAGTAAAACAAAAAGCGCAAGAATGGCTCACTGAAAAATACGACGCTGAAACCCGGGCCAAAGTGCAAGAGATGTTAGAAAGTGATGACCCTACTGAACTGGTCGATGCCTTTTATAAAGATTTGGAATTTGGTACCGGAGGGTTGCGTGGCATAATGGGGGTAGGCAGCAACCGGATGAACAAATATACCATTGGGGCAGCAACACAAGGGCTGGCCAATTATTTGAAAAAAGAGTTTTCTGACCTTGAGGAAATCAAAGTAGTGATTGGTCACGATTGTCGAAACAACAGTCGTTATTTTGCAGAAACGGTAGCCAACATATTTTCAGCCAACGGCATTAAAGCTTTTTTGTTTGAAGATTTACGTCCCACACCCGAAATTTCATTTGCCATTAGAGAATTAGGATGCCAGAGTGGTGTTATCCTGACGGCCTCACATAACCCCAAAGAATATAATGGCTATAAAGCCTACTGGAACGACGGCGCTCAAATTGTGGCACCCCACGATAAAAACATCATCGAAGAAGTACGAAAAATATCAGATGTTAGTAGCATTAAATTTGATGGTAATCCGGAACTCATAGAAATTCTCGGGGCCGAAATGGATGAAAAATTCATCGATACTGTTGCTTCACTCTCTTTTAATCCCGACGTTATTAAGCGTCAAAAAGAGATGAAGATAGTTTTCAGTCCCATCCACGGCACCACTGTCAAAATTCTTCCGGCAGCACTGAATCGCATAGGTTTTGAAAACATCATCCATGTACCGGAACAGGATGTTGTAAGCGGCGATTTCCCCACGGTTGTTTCACCCAACCCCGAAGAACCGGCAGCTCTGGAAATGGCCATTGCCAAAGCTGAAGCAACCAATGCCGATCTGGTTGTTGCTACCGACCCCGATGGTGACCGGCTGGGGGTAGCCGTCCGTAACGAAACCGGAAAATTTGTGCTGCTCAACGGAAACCAAACAGCCATTTTGCTTACCTGGTATATGCTTAATCAATGGAAAGAAAAAGGTCGATTAACAGGAAATGAATTTACCATTAAGACCATTGTAACATCTGAAATGATAAAAACCATTGCCGATGCTGCCGGGGTTGAATGTTTTGACACCTATACAGGTTTTAAATGGATTGCCAGCATCATCCGTGAACTGGAAGGCAAGAAAAAATACATTTGCGGCGGTGAAGAGAGTTACGGATTCTTGCCGGGCGATTATGTTCGTGACAAAGATTCGGTAGGTTCGGTAGTTATGATCAGTGAAATAGCTGCATGGGCCAAAGATCAGGGCAAAAGCCTCTTCGAACTGCTTTTGGATATATATATTACCCACGGCTTTTCACAAGAAAAAATGAAATACATTGTTCGTAAAGGGAAAAGCGGTGCCGAAGAGATTGAAGCGCTAATGAAGAAATTCAGAGAAACACCACCGGCACAATTAGGTGGCTCAAAAGTTACCCTAATTAAAGATTACCTGACACTGAAAACTAAAAACACCTCCACCGGGGAAGAAACCAAAATTACCGACAAACCGGTAACATCAAATGTTCTTCAATTTTTTACCGAGGATGGCTCTAAAGTTTCGGTACGACCCTCCGGCACCGAACCAAAGATTAAATTCTACTTTGAAGTCAAAGATCAACTTAATAGCCGTGAAGAGTTTAATGCAGTAACCGAAAAAGCCTTGAAGAAAATCGACCAGATTATGGAGGATATGGGAGTATAAGTTAGATAATTAGATTTTTAGATAAAAGCGATAATAAAAAAACCGGGATTGGTCCCGGTTTTTTTATTATTATTCCATAACAATTTAATATTTGTTATTCAAAGAAAGTATCCGGGAAATTAACAAAATAAAGGCGCTCGGTTGCCCTCGTCAATGCGGTATACAGCCAGCGATACAGATCGCGTGACAAGTAATCTTCAGTAAAATATCCCAAATCCACAAAAACAGCTTTCCACTGACCGCCCTGTGATTTATGACAGGTCATGGCATAGGCAAACTTCACCTGTAGTGCATTGTAAAAGTCATTTTCACGGGTTTGTTTATAGATTTTTTTTGCATCACCCAGCTCCTCATAATCTTTCTTAACTTCATAGAAAAATTTCTCCTGTTCTTCCTGGCTCAGCCCTGCCCCGTTGCTCATAAGCGAATCCAAAATAATACGGGCATCAATTTCAATTTCTTTATAGTCGACCAGACGCAATACCACATCGGCAAAATGATAACCGTAAAGGTTCCGGTAGTGAAGTATTCTGCTTACTTCGGCAATATCACCATTGGCAATGAAGTTAATCTCTTTGTGATCTTTTATCCAGTGATAATTATTTTTCATTATAAGTAGATAATCTCCAACGGCAAGCTGTTCCTCACGATAAAGAATAGAATTACGGATACCTTGATTATATAGGTTGGCCCTTTTATTGGACCGGCAAATCACCAATGTTTCTTCCAAACCGTAATGGTTATAACAATAATCCAACTCCTCGATCAACTCACTGCCCGTAATACGAAAAACATCAGGAAATCCGTCGGCACGGAACTTTGGGTAGTCAAAAACATCAGAATTATGATCCAATATTTCTCTAAGATGGGTAGCATTAAAAATAATTCCACTGTCACTTTTTTGCCGAACCACGTCGGTCAAAGTGGCCGTATAAACCTTTAATCCATATGCTTCAACATTGGTGGTTTCAAGTCCTGGACTATAAGGCGACCCGACGGGCGGCAGCTGAGCATCATCACCAACCAGCAGCAACCGGCAATGATTACCGCTATAAACATACTTTATCAAATCGTCGAGCAAACGACCCGAACCAAAAAATCCACCGCCATCATTCGCAATCATTGACGCTTCATCAACTACAAATAAAGCATTCTTAAACAAATTACGATCCAGGTCAAAAGCACCAAAACCATCATTTGATGACTTTTGCCGGTAAATCATCTTATGAATGGTAAAGGCCGACATCCCAATATTGCTACCCAAAATTTTTGCGGCTCTACCGGTAGGAGCCAGAAGCACCGACTTTTGGCCCAATTGGTTCAATACCTTTATTACACTCCGCACCAATGTTGTTTTACCGGTTCCGGCATAACCTTTTAACACAAAGGCAGATTTTTCCTGCTCATCGGTTAAGAAGCTTACCAACCTGTCAATACATTGAAATTGTGATTGGGTTGGTTTAAAATTGAATTCTTTTAATATTTTGTCTTTTAAAAAATCTATTAACATAGTATTTCTTAACCTCAAATTAATCTTTAATACCGCAAAAGTAAAACCAGTAGGCAATAATATTGAAGCAACAAGCTATTTATCTACGATAAATGTAAAAGAGCGTATTATCATCCTTTTTAAGAAAAACATCTTCAACACAGAACCAATCGCCAAAACCAGCAGAATTGTTGTTTCAAATATCCACTCAAAGAAATGAAAAAAACCCATGTCGAGACAAAGATTTTAGAATAATTTCCCATAAAGAAATAGCGGTTTGATTTTTTTTTTAAATTTGTGCAATCAAAAAAATAAAATTGTATAGATAATGAAAACAGCCATCCAGATCATTCTGACTATTGCCATCCTTACTTTAGGATACTTGTGTTGGGAGAGCATTCAGAAACCCGTACGATTTAAAGCCGCCAGATTGATGAGGCAGGAGAAAGTTATTGAGCGCCTTCAACAAATCAGGAAAGCACAGAGAGCCTATAAATCCGTATATGGAAAATTCACTGGTAGCTTTGATACGCTCATAAGCTTCATCGACAAAGATTCTCTGCCGTTGATTCGTATGGAAGGCCGGTTAACGGATAGTATGATAGAAGAAGGGATAACAGAGTTAAAAGCTCTGAAACTTGGCATTATCAAACGGGATACTTCCTATGTAGCTGTAAAAGATTCTCTTTTTGGCAGAAATTTTATAGCTGATTCAATTAGATACGTGCCTTTTACCGACCAGGTAGAATTTGAGATGGCCGCAACAACTCTAAAAACGGCATCAGGCGTAGAAGTACCAGTATTTGAAGCCAAGGTACACAACAACGTTTTCCTCCAAGGTCTTGACCGACAACTTATTGTTAACATAAACGAAGAAGCTGAAGCTTACGAAAAATATCCCGGTCTTAAAGTTGGATCATTGACCGAAGCCAACAACAGTGCCGGGAACTGGGAATAAATACAAATGCAACTATGATGGTTCCCGACCTTTCGATTGTAGACGAAACCTTTGATGCTAATATTTCATCATCTTATTTTTTATCCATCCAGGCCAGCCTGGATGGATTTTCTTTTTCTATCCTCGATCCTATACGCAACAAATACATACAGTTCAGTAGTTATGCCTTGCAGGATCATATAACAGAAGCGGATTTACCAAAGCTGACCAATAAGGTATTTGAAGAAAATGAATTGCTTAATTTACCGTTCAAAAAAGTATTCATTTTAATACCTACACGATATTCAACTGTGGTTCCGTCGGGTTTATTTAACCACGAAGAAGCTTCCCAATGGTTGTTTTTTACTCATCAAGTACCAGGCAATTACAAAGTTGTTAGTTCTCAAATGAAATTAGCCGATGCATGGAATATTTTCGCTATTCCTGCCACTCTTTATGATATATTTGAAAGGCAATTTCCCGAACCGATAATTTTTCAGCAGTACGTTCCAATGACAGAGTCAAAACTGGCTATCAGCCGGCCCGGCATGGGAAAAATTCAATTTATTATTAATCTGCAAAAAGACTATTTCGATGTAGTTGTTATAGAAAATAACAACTTAAAGCTTTGCAATTCGTTTCAAATTAAAGGGAAAAACGATTTACTCTATTATACTTTATTTATTTTTGATCAGCTACAGCTTTCACCTTCAAAAACTGATGTCCAAATCACAGGGTATCATCACAATTTTAATGAAATAAAGCAAACCATTGAGAAATATGTAAAACATGTTAAATTTCCCGGGTTACCATCAGGATTTCAATACAGCTACCTTTTTAAAAGCGTTCCGGGGCACAGATATTACAACTTGTTAACTTTGGCATCATGCGTATCGTAAGTGGGGAATTAAAAGGACGAAAACTTTCTCCTCCGGCCTCGTTTCGTGCCAGACCTACTACCGACCGGGCCAGAGAAAGTCTCTTCAACATACTCAATAACTTGATCGATTTCAAGAGCCAAATTGTATTAGATCTTTTTAGCGGTACCGGTGCCATATCGCTGGAATTTGCCTCACGAGGATGTCAGTCAATTACCGCCGTTGAAAAAAACTATGCTTATTTTTCTTTTATAAAAAAAACGGTAAGCTCGTGGGGCCTAAACAAACAAATACAAGTTATCAAGGCAGACGTGTTTAAAGTCCTCAATAAAATGGAAGGTAATTACACATTAATATTTGCCGATCCACCTTTTGCTCTATCCACCATCACAGATTTGCCTCAAATGGTTTTTAATTCCCAATTGTTATTGGAAAATGGCCTTTTTATCCTTGAACACGGACCGGAATATAACTTTGAGGACAGCCCACATTTTTGGCAAAATCGTCGTTACGGGAAAGTAAATTTTACTTTTTTCCGATAGCCTCAACTCATAATTCTAAGAATAAATTTTACAGCTTAAAATTATACCGGAAGAAGCAGAAAATAACCGGAAGAATTGTATCTTTCGTCAACGATACTCCCCATCAAACTTAAAAGAGAAGACAATAAGAATTATTTTTAATCATGTATAAAACAAAAAAAAGCTATTCGTAAGTGAATAGCTTTTTTGATGGCGGTCTGGACGGGACTTGAACCCGCGACCTCCGGCGTGACAGGCCGGCATTCTAACCATCTGAACTACCAGACCAAAAAGGTTGTTTTCAATAAAATCTCCGGTGGCGGTCTGGACGGGACTTGAACCCGCGACCTCCGGCGTGACAGGCCGGCATTCTAACCATCTGAACTACCAGACCGGATGGGGATGCACCCCTTTGTTTTAAAAGCGTTGCAAAGATAACGGTTCTTTTTTATTCTGCAATAGATATCCCATCGAAAATGTAATTTTTTTTTTCAATTTTTTCTTTTGGTAGAGCCGTCCATGTCTGAAAATGAAACCAACCTGGTGACTTTTACCTCATAAGCGCATGAATAATAATATAAATGCTGAAGAGCACAGACAGAAGGAGGAGTAGGCAACATTTATTAGTCATTAATGGTTAGTCAATAGTCATTAGTGTTGGTTACACACAGCACTAATGACTAAATGACTAAATAACTAATGACTAGTTAAATTATCGATTCCTACTCATTGTTTGAAAATCGGTTATGCTTTTTAAGCAATCCTCCAACGGTCATTATTTCCAAATAGGTTGTTCCCCCGCCAATGCCAAAACTTCCGCCAAGATAAGCCACCAATTCATCGTTTTGTATGGTATGGAATTTTTTCAACCGTAAAAGTGTATTGCTTAAAATCTCACTTTTTGAACGTCCCGGCTCTGTTAATTCAGGGAAAACGCCATATGAGAGGGCCAGCTGACGGCCCACCCTTTTATTATAGCAAAGAGCAATAACGGGGTTAGGTCCTCTAAAGGCAGCCAAATAGCGCGCCGTTTTTCCGGTTAAGCTATCTGTCAAAACAGCCTTTATATCCAACTCTTTCGAAGCTTTAACCGCTGTATCGGCCAAATAGGCGGTAATATCATGTTTAACAACATCTACCGGAATATCGTTTCGGCTATCTTTTGCCGCTTCAACCTCTTCCGCAATGCGCGACATGGTTTTTACCGATTCAACGGCATATTTTCCGTAAGCCGTTTCACCACTCAACATTATGGCATCGGTACGATAGTAAATTGCATTGGCCACATCGGTCACTTCGGCCCGTGTAGGTCGAGGATTATGAATCATGGAATGCAACATCTGCGTTGCAACAATTACCGGCTTTTTGGCTTCCACGCATTTCCGAATCAGTTGCCGCTGCAAGCCCGGAATCTTTTCCTGAGGGATTTCTATACCAAGGTCACCTCTGGCAACCATTACACCATATACATGCTCTAAAATTTCATCGATTTTTTCGACCCCTTCCTGATTTTCTATTTTGGCTATAATTTTAACCGGACTATCATACTCATCCAGGATTTTTTGGACTTCCAAAACATCTTCCTTATTTCTGACAAAAGAGTGGGCAATAAAATCCAAATCATTTTCTATGGCGTATTTAATAAAACCGATATCACGCTGTGTCAATGATGGTAAATTAATTCGCACCCCGGGAACATTAACACTTTTGCGGCTTCCCAGCAATCCATCGTTTAAAACCTTACATATTAAACCATCAGACTTTTTCTCCAGCACAACCAATCCTATTTCTCCATCGTCAATCAAAATATTGGTACCAACCGAAACATCTTCAGCTATTTTCGGATAAGAGACACAAATTTTTTCGGAAGTGGTTTCACAATCGGGATTGCCGACCAAAAGAATTTCACTGCCGGCCTTCAGTTCGAAATCCTGGTCGGTCTTAGTTGTCCTAATCTCCGGACCTTTGGTATCTATCAATATTGCTATGGCATCAGATACTTCCCGAATATTGGTAACAATTTTGTTTAACCCATCAAAATCGAGGTGGGCTGTATTTAGCCTGGCCACATTCATCCCTGCCTCAAAAAGTTCTCTTATAAAACTTGTTTCACACCTTTTGTCTGAAATGGTTGCAACAATTTTCGTGAATTTCTTCATTCCCTAATTTTTTTAACTCGTTCTCCTGTTTCAATTTATTGATTTAAAAGTGCTTCTATAGCCAATCGATAGGAATCAAGGCCAAAACCACATATCACTCCCCTACAAACCGGCGAAAGAAATGAGTGGTGTCGAAAACTTTCTCGTTTAAATACATTTGAAATATGAACCTCAATTACGGGTGCAGTGACGGTAGCAATAGCATCGGCCAATGCAACAGAGGTATGTGTATAAGCGCCGGCATTTAACACAATACCATAGTCAGAAAAGCCACATTCCTGAATCTTATTGATCAACTCGCCTTCTATATTTGACTGATAATACTCAATGGGGATAGCTGAATATTTCTTTTGTAATGTAGCAAGGTAGTTCTCAAAAGATTCATTTCCGTAAATATGCGGTTCACGCTTTCCCAATAAATTTAAATTTGGGCCATTGATAATGAGAATTTTCATGAATTTTCCTGATTTAATTGTTTGCAAAAATAAGATATCGATATAAAATAAAAAACTGCCATCCCCTTAAATTATATGCCATTGATAAACAATCCATTATCCATTAAAGAATCAATTCAAAAATTTGCATACAATAACAATTCATTACACTTTTCACTTATAAATTGAAACAACCATCAAAATATTTGGCACACTCTTTGAAATCCGACTTGATAATTAACTTAACTCCAATGTTTTTATAAATTATTTTAAACATGGGTGAAAGATAAACCCTATCATATCAAAATAAATTTTCAACAATTTACTGTTTATTTTTAACTAATTAATTATTATCTTCGCAGAAATAAACAAAAGAAGGAAATAAGCTTTAATTGGTTTAAAAACAAAAAGATACATTTTAGTAAACCCGGGTAACTTAATGCATGCATAAATATCTAACTTAAAAAAATCAGATATAACTAATTTTATTACAACTCAACAAATTCATTGTTAGAACAATAAGAATATTTCAACATAACTCAATCCACTTCAGACCATAAAACGGCAAATATATAATCACAATTAACTGAGTTGTAAGACTTTTTAAATTCGACCCTATCCCATTAATAAAAATTGAGGCACAAGTTCAATTTTGGTAATTGCTAATTTTTAAAGGTTTAGAAATTAAGCTTTTTAACTTATTATCAATTTACAGGTCTACAGTAAAATTAATATTGTACTTTTATTAAATTGTATTGTATATTTACTTTAAAGTCGGCCATTCATCAATGCAAACCAAACACTATAACACTATATGATAAAAAAAGAGTTGATAAATCTATTATTTTTGAATTATAAATAAAATGAACAGCGACATGAATTGGGAAAATGAAATTAACGGATTTCGGAATTATTTAAAAGTAGAAAAGGGCCTTTCGGATAATTCCATTCATGCCTACATCACTGACCTTCTTAAACTGGTTCAGTTTTTAAAAGAGAAGGAATATGATGTTAGTCCTGAGCAAGTAAAACTTGAGCACCTAAAAGAAATGATTGAGTGGGTTAATGATAAAGGCATCAGCCCACGGACCCAGGCCCGTATTATTAGTGGTATTAAATCGTTTTATAAATATTTGTTGATAGAAGAAAAAGTCGACAGAGATCCTACTGCACTGCTTGAAACCCCTAAAGTGGGGCGCAAACTTCCGGAAATTCTTTCGGTCGAAGAAATTGATACCATTATTAATGCGGTCGACACAAAAAAACCGGAAGGACAACGCAACAAGGCCATTCTTGAAACTTTATACAGCTGCGGCCTCAGGGTTTCCGAACTGATTGACCTGAAAATTTCAAACCTCTTCTTTGAGTCGGGGTTTGTTAAAATTGAAGGCAAAGGAAGTAAAGAAAGGTTAGTTCCCATCAGTACCAAAGCCATAAAGGAAATTAACCTTTATCTTAGCGAATATCGGCGGAATTTAAAAATTCACCCCGACCACGAAGATATTCTTTTCTTAAATCGACGAGGTAAAAAGCTTTCAAGAGTAATGATTTTTACGATTATTAAAAACATTACCAGAAAATTAGGAATTGAAAAGAATATCAGTCCTCACACTTTCCGTCATTCATTTGCTACCCACCTCATCGATGGAGGTGCAAACCTGAGAGCGGTTCAGGAAATGCTGGGGCACGAATCAATCATTACAACGGAAATTTATACCCATCTGGATAAAGAGTACCTGAAAAATACCATTATTCAGTACCATCCAAGGTCATAACTTTTTCCCTTTTTAAGGGAAGATATAGATATTAAAGCATTTAAGTCTTCAACAGTTTTTGAAAATTTGGCAACAGCCACTTTTTCAAAATTGTTGAAGACTTTTTATATTATATAACAATTAAAAGGTTGCCTATTTAATCACTAATATCTATTTTTAACCGACCCAAAAAACAACCCCGTCAATCGCCCAAAATAATGTTATTGATTGGATAATCTCTTCCTTGTCTGGAACTAGGAAACAGCATCTGTTTGGTAATATAATTCAGGATACAAAAACTCCTGTCCAACATTAAAAATTGTTCATTCGGATTAAAAAAACATTAAAGATATTTTTCTTTAATACCTTTTTTTATACTTTTGACGCAAAAGAAATCAAATCGCATAATCAAATATCCTAATAATTTAATTTAAACTCATAGAAATATGCAAAATTTGGATTTGAGTAAGTACGGGATTACGGATGTGAAAGAAATTGTCCACAATCCCTCGTATGAAGAGTTATTTAAGGAAGAGACCCGTCCTGATTTGGAAGGTTATGAAAAAGGTGTAGTTACGGAATTAGGTGCCGTAGCAGTAGACACCGGTATTTTCACTGGTCGGTCTCCCAAAGACAAATACATAGTAAAAGACGAGACGACCAAAGATACCATCTGGTGGACTTCAGAACATGCACCAAACGACAACAAACCGGTATCGCCCGAAGTATGGAAAGAACTGAAAGAATTAGCAGTAAAACAGCTCTCAGGGAAAAGATTGTTTGTTGTAGATGTTTTCTGTGGTGCTAATCCCGAGACACGGCTCAAGATCCGTTTCATCATGGAAGTGGCCTGGCAGGCTCATTTCGTTACCAATATGTTTATTCGTCCAACCAAAGAAGAATTGGAAAACTTTGGTGAACCCGATTTTGTTTCATTGAATGCCGCAAAAACCACCAATCCCAAATGGAAAGAGCATGGTTTGAATTCAGAAGTATTCACTGTGTTCAACCTTACTGAAAAGATGCATGTTCTTGGTGGCACATGGTATGGCGGTGAAATGAAAAAGGGTATGTTCGCAATGATGAACTACTATCTGCCATTACGTGGTATTGCCTCTATGCACTGCTCCGCTAATGTAGGTAAAGATGGTGACACCGCTATCTTCTTTGGTCTTTCAGGAACAGGTAAAACCACCTTGTCAACCGACCCCAAACGTGCCCTTATCGGTGATGACGAACACGGATGGGATGACGATGGCGTATTTAACTTTGAAGGTGGTTGCTATGCCAAAACCATCAACCTCGATCCTGAAGCTGAGCCCGACATTTACAATGCCATCAAGCGCGATGCTTTGTTGGAAAATGTTGTGGTTGATGAAAACGGAAAAGTTGATTTCAGCGACGGTTCAAAAACCGAAAATACCAGGGTTTCTTACCCCATTTACCACATTAAAAATATTGTAAAACCTGTTTCAAGAGCCGGACATGCCAAAAAAGTTATCTTCTTAACAGCAGATGCTTTTGGTGTAATGCCCCCGGTATCTAAACTGACATCAGAACAAACCAAATATCACTTCCTTTCAGGTTTTACCGCTAAATTAGCCGGTACTGAGCGTGGTGTTACTGAACCTGTTCCTACCTTCTCTGCTTGTTTCGGTGAAGCTTTCCTTTCCCTCCACCCCACAAAATATGCGGAAGAGTTGGTTAAGAGAATGGAAGCAGTGGGTGCCGAAGCTTATCTGGTAAATACCGGATGGAATGGTACCGGAAAACGAATTTCAATTAAGGATACCCGAGCCATTATCGACCGTATTCTTGATGGATCTATTGAAAAAGCTGAAACCAAAGTTATTCCTATTTTCAACCTGGAAATCCCTGTTGAACTGGAAGGCGTTAACACCGAAATTCTGGATCCTCGCAACACCTATGCCGATCCTGCTGAATGGGAAAAACGCGCCAAAGACCTGGCCGCCAGATTCATCAAAAACTTCGAAAAATATACTGACAACGAAGAAGGCAAGGCTCTTGTTGCTGCTGGTCCTCAATTAGACTAATGTTTAATGGCTCATCTTTTTAGAAAGACACGCCAGTAAAATTTTAAATAAAAGGGACAGGGTTTGTTTTACAAATTTCTGTCCCTTTTTTATGATTTAATAAATAATTGATTCACGAAATTAAATCCATTAACGCAGACTTGATATCGGCATATGAGAATTGAAAACCACCTTCCTGTAAGCGGCGACATACAACTTTCTGACCTTCTGTCAATACTTCAACGCCCTCGCCATAGACCATCCTTAAGACCCAGGCAGGAACAGTCATTAATGCCGGTCTATGCAGTATGCCACTTAATGCCTTTGTAAAATCTTTATTTGAAATTATTTGAGGGGCCACCATATTGAAAATACCCTCTTGCTGTTCGTTCATTAATAGCCATTCAACAGCCGACACGGCATCTTCAATATGAATAAAGGGCATGGGCTGCAAACCATTTCCAATTTTTCCACCCAAACCCAACTTAAAAGGAAGAATCATTTTCTTAAGTGCTCCACCTTTGTTCGACAAAACAACGCCATACCGGGTGAGGCACACACGGATACCTAACCTGGTAGCTTTAAGTGCTTCCTCTTCCCAATCTTTGCATACCTTCCCCAAAAAGCCTTCCGAATAACTGGTAGAATACTCATCATGCACATTCTGCGTGTCATAAATTCCAACTGCCGATGCCGACACAAATGTATGAGGGCAAATGCGCATTTTATTGAAGGCGCCTATTATTTTCGAAGTAGTATTGACGCGACTGGTATAAATGTTCTCTTTCCAGGCAACACTCCATCTTTTCAAAATAGGTGCACCTGCCAAATTAACCACCACCCGGCATTCCTGTAATTTCTGAGCCAAATGACTTTCTCCTTTTTCAAAATCCCGGCGATACAAACCGACTACCTCATGTCCCTGCCTTTTAAAATGTTCAGACAAGGAACTCCCAATAAGTCCTGTTATTCCGCTTATGGCTATTTTCATGATGATTATTTCGAATAACCTTAGTAATTTGTACCAAGCTATTTATTGCATCAACTTAGGCTTCGCCCTTTGATGGCCGGATTTTAGCGATTCAAGCCTGTCGTCCGAAATTTATATTACTAACCTATTTCTATAAAACATCAATTTACTACTAATTTTTTCTAACTTCAAGCTGCATATTTTCAACCTCATCTTTTCTACTAACCCAATAGCCTAATAATCTTTTCAACGTGTCAAACCTGCTGCTTCGAGGCGTTTTTCCAACTCTTCGACCGAAATATTAAATTCGCCTCTTCCATTTTGGAAAAAACTAATTCTTCCCCGCTCTTCCGATACCACAATTGCCACAGCATCGGTTGATTCGGTAATGCCCATCCCGGCGCGGTGACGAAGCCCAAAACGTTTGGGAATATCCATGTTTTGTGAAACGGGTAAAATACATCCGGCAGCTTTAATTTTATTTCTATTAATAATTACTGCACCATCGTGAAGCGGGTTGTTTTTAAAAAATATAGTCTCCAGTAACCGACGCGAAATAACCGCATTGAGCAATTCGCCGGTATGCACAAAGTCAAGCAATTCGGAGTTTTTAGTTATCACAATCAAAGCACCGGTACGGGTACGGGTAAAATAATCACAGGCCTGTACAACGGGTTTGATATATATGTTCATCATTCCGGCTCCTCGTGATTTCCCTTCAAAAAAGCGCTCAAACGAAAACTTATTGTGTAAATTGTAACGACTTCCCAGTAAAAGCAAAAATCGTCTTATCTCCTGCTGAAAAACTACAATAATGGCCAGCACCCCAACATTTACAAAATTATCCAGAATGGTAGAAGATAATTCCATTTTGAGGGATTTGATCAAAAGCCAGAAAACTATAAAGGAAAATATGCCGATGAATATATTGAGCGCAACTGTCCCTTTTATTAATTTATAGAGCCGGAACATTAAATAGGCTACTAAAAATATATCGACTAAATCGATAAAACGAATCTCTAAGAAAGTCATACTAATTCTTTATAATTTTACTTGTGTCTTCATTCCCTGTAATTCTATTTAAAATATTAGTGCTTACTTTTCCAATCAATAGAGAAAAAACAAAGTTTTCATTCGTATAAAATTTACTTATATAATTAGTTTAAAGTCCATTATGGCCATCCCTCACCCCTTAATCCCCTAAAGGGGAAATTTCCCAACCCGCAATCATAAAATCGATAAATCTCACTTCTGCCTTCTGCCTGTGCACTTCTGCCTATATCATTTTATACATGCTCTTTTGTGGCAAAAGTCGCCATGCTCGTTTCATTCGTATATAATTTATTTAACTCATTGGCCGAATGGAACTCGCATGGCTTAATAAAATTTATACATGTTCTTTTGTGGCAAAAGCTGCCATGCTCGTTTCATCCGTATAAAATTTATCCAAGTTATGGGCCGGATGGAACTCGCATGACAAAGAGTTTTATACATTCTCTTTTGTGAAAATCTCTCATTGTCATGCTCGTTTCATCCGTATAAATTTTACTTACTTCATTTGATATATTGTTTCTTAAAAGTAGTCATTAGTGGTTAGTCATTAGTCACTAGTCCATTAACACTAATGACTGTTGACTAATAACTATTGACTTCTTCTGCCTTCGGCCTGTGCACTTCTGCCTTAGTTTTGTAGGTCAGGCTCATTTTATTCCATAATTTTTGATACTAATTTAACACATTCTACAGCTTCTTTCACATCATGCACCCTTAAAATGTTTGCTCCTTTGGTCAAAGCCCATGCATGCAAAACAGTGGTACCATTGAGAGCCTCCTCGGGTTTAGAGTTTAGTGCATTATATATCATAGACTTACGCGACACCCCGACCAACAGAGGCAACTCAAACATCCTAAACTGCTGCAAATCCCTCAATAATTGATAATTATGCTCTAGAGTTTTACCAAATCCAAAGCCAGGGTCTATTATTATATCAGCAACACCCAATGCTCGTAACTGGTTAACCTTTTCCGACAAAAACAACAACACTTCACCGGTAACATCCTCATATTGGGGGTGCTTCTGCATATTTTGAGGTGTCCCCTTCATATGCATCAATATGTAAGGAACATTCAGTCGTGCAATGGTCTCAAACATGGCTGCATCCATCATCCCGGCAGAGATATCATTAATAATATCCACCTCATATTCGGCTACCGCCTTTTGAGCTATGGTACTACGAAACGTGTCAACAGATATTATAATGTCAGGCCAACGCTTTCGAATAGCGTCCAATATTGGCCAAAGGCGACGTCCTTCTTCCTGTTCCGAAACATCATTGGCACCGGGACGAGACGAATAAGCGCCGATATCAACTATTACGCCGCCTTCCGATATTATCTCCTCCACCCGTTGCACCGAATCATCCAGTGTGGTAATCCTGCTTCCGGAATAAAAACTGTCGGGCGTAAGGTTTAAAATTCCCATCACTACCGGCTTAGAAAGATCTATTAATTTGCCTCGGCAATTTATTGTAAACCTATTGGCTAAACAACTATTTTTTACTTCAAAATTCTTCATCCTTCTGCTTATATCATTTTAAATATCAATATTTTTTTCAAACATCCGGAATAATAATTCAAGAGAATAAATGAAACGAACATGGCAGCTTTGGTCATTAAATAAGATGCATAAAATTGGTTAAGCCATACGAGTTCCTTTCGGACAACAACATAGATAATATTAATACGATTAAAAGTTATTTCCAATCATGAAACCAGTAAAGCTATATCATGCCGCCTGCAAAATCGTTTTGAGCTTATAGCCACCAAACAACCCATTCAATTGTCCGACCATTAAATGACAAAAATAGTGCGTTAGCTCCATACTTTACACAGCTTTTTTGTATTTTTACAGCTCAAAATAAAACTATGCCCGAAAAAACAGACCAACAATACGAACATGTCATTTCGCTGTGCAGGGATGTTTTCAAAAAAAAAATGAAAGATTATGGCACCGCCTGGCGCATCCTTCGTCCCAGTTCCATGACCGACCAGCTATTTATTAAAGCGCAGCGGATCCGCAGCATCGAAACTAAGGGTCAGGCAAAAATTGATGAAGATATTCGTTCCGAATTTATCGGTATAGTTAATTATGCCACAATGGGGCTTATCCAGCTGGATTTGGGTCCCAGCGATCAACCATCCATGAAACCGCAGGAAGCAATAGAACTTTACGATAAATATATTTATCAGGCTAAACGATTAATGGACAACAAAAATCACGATTATGACGAAGCCTGGCGAAATATGCGTATCAGTTCGTTTACCGATCTTATCTTAATGAAAATACACAGAACCAAACAAATCGAAGACAATCATGGTAAGACCATCGTGTCGGAAGGAATAGATGCCAATTATATGGACATCATTAATTACGCGGTTTTTGGACTTATTAAACTCGAATTCCCTGAAGATGATATTGATACCTTTTCTTCAGAAAAGGAAATTAATTAACCTCAAAACAAATCAGTAAAATGTGGAATTTTTTACGAACGTTTAGCCGTATTTTAGTTGGTTTAACATTTGTTTTTTCCGGCTTTGTAAAAGCCGTTGATCCGGTTGGAAGTAGTATTAAATTCCAAGATTATTTTCAGGCCTTCCATTTTGAATGGTTATCGCCGCTTAGCCTTCCTTTGGGGATAGGCCTGGCCGCACTTGAGTTCGTTATGGGCGTTTTGCTGGTATTCAACGTATTTCCGCGCCTGGCAACCACTGCTGCCTTTTATTTTCTTAGTTTTTTCACGCTGCTCACATTGATTTTGGCCATCTTCAATCCAGTGACCGACTGTGGGTGTTTTGGTGATGCCATTAAACTGACCAACTGGCAAACCTTTTGGAAGAATATGATTATTATGGTTTTCGCAACCTTCTTATTTTTCAATAAAGACAACCTTATCTGCTCATATTCGCTAAAACGTCAAACTATTTTTGGGGGAATAACTGTAATATGGATTATAAGTATAGCAATATATAGCTTAAATCACCTTCCCATTTTGGATTTCAGACCTTATGCCATCGGAACTCATATCCCTTCAGGCATGGAAATCCCGGAAGGGGCTCCTCAGCCGGAATATAAAACCACATTTATCCTTGAAAAAGACAATATCAGGAAAGAGTTCACCGAAGAAAATTATCCCTACGATGATACCACCTGGGTTTTCATCGACAGTAAAACAAAAGTTATTTCTGAGGGCTACCAGCCCCCAATTCATGACTTTGTATTGCAACACCCACTTGAAGGCAACATTACCGATCGATTAATGGATTTGGATGTTCCTCTATTTCTTGTGATTTCGTCTGACATCACCCGGTTAAAAGAAGAAACCGCCCTCCAATTGGCTGAATTGCAACAAACGGCCAATATGCAGAATGCACAATTTTACGTTGTTACATCCTCAACCCTGGCCGAGGCAGAAAAAATCAATCAAGAGTACCAAATAAATTTTACCTTTCTTCAAGGTGATGAAACCAATCTGAAAACCATTATACGCTCTAACCCCGGACTGGTAATGATTCTTAAAGGGACCGTTGTTGGTAAATGGCATTTTAAAGATCTGCCCAAGCCATCTCAAATGGAACATCCGCTTAGTTTAGCCATACAACAGCAACAAAAAAAGAAGAATAATTTATTAATCTTCGGCCAAATGGCAGCCCTTGTCTTCGCAGCAGCTATGATTTTGAATTTTAGAATTAAGTAAAACAATAAAACAAGCAAAAACAATGAGACAAAACATTGTAGCCGGAAACTGGAAAATGAACAAAACCCTGCAAGAAGGAGTTGAATTGGCTAAAGAACTCAAGGAAGCCTTGCAGGCTCAAAAACCTAATTGCAGAGTAATTATTGGAACTCCTTTCATTCATCTGACTGAAGTTTGTAAAATCGTTGACCAAGACCTTATAGGTGTATCAGCTCAAAATTGTGCCGATCATGAGTCAGGGGCCTACACCGGTGAAGTATCGGCTCAAATGGTTAAATCAACCGGTGCCACTTACGTTATTCTTGGTCATAGTGAACGTAGAGCATACTACCATGAAGATAATGCCATTTTGAAAACAAAAGTTGACCTGGCATTGAAAAACGGTTTAACGCCTATTTTCTGCATCGGAGAGGTTCTGGAAGAAAGAGAAAGTAACAAACACTTTGATGTTGTGAAAAGCCAGATTGAAGAAGCATTATTCCACCTTTCTGCAGATGAATTTAAGAAAATCATTTTAGCTTATGAACCTGTCTGGGCTATTGGAACCGGAAAAACGGCTTCTCCTGAACAAGCGCAGGAAATGCATGCATTTATTCGCAAAACGTTGGCAGAAAAGTACCAACAAAGTGTTGCTGATGAAATTTCAATTCTTTATGGTGGTAGTTGTAAACCATCAAATGCCAAGGAACTGTTTGCCAATCCGGATGTGGATGGTGGTTTAATAGGGGGGGCTTCTCTTAAAGCAGAAGACTTCATGGGTATTATTAATGCTTTTTGATTTTAGATTTCGTCCCTATTACAAATCCTAAAATTCTATTTAGGTTAAGTTTATTAGGACATTAAGGTATAGGCAGAAAGCAAATTCAAAAAATAAAATGATTATTATTTTTTGTTTTTAGAATCAGCCATACAATTAACCAAGTTGGTGCCAAATGGTATTTCTACTAATTACCGTTTGGCACTGTTTGTATTTTAGGAGGTTAATAGAAATACCCTCTAAAAATTTGACCTTAAAAGCAAACCGGAACCAAAATTTATTATTGTGGACAAATGGATTATTATATAAAAACAACAATTAAAATAGAACCTGTTGACGCCATAGCCCGGGAAATTCTGATCGCCCAGTTAAGTCAACTGGGATACGACAGTTTTATGGAAACTGATTCAGGTGTAGAAGCTTATATCTCATCGCAACAATTTTCACCAATTAATCCCGAAAACCTGCCATTTCTCTCTTCGCCTCAATATCGATTCTCTATCTCAACCGAAAAATTAGAGGAAAAAAACTGGAACATCGAATGGGAAAAAAACTATTTTAAGCCAGTCATTATTGATGGGCAATGCCTGGTGCGGTCCACATTTCACGAAGCGCCGTCACAAAAACCGCCATACGAAATTTTAATTAACCCCCAAATGTCGTTTGGAACCGGACACCATGAAACAACCACTTTAATGGTTCGACAACTACTAAAGATGGAGTTGAAAGGAATGAATGTATTAGATATGGGGTGTGGAACCGCCATTTTGAGTATTCTGGCTTCGCTTCGTGGCGCATCCAAAATTACCGCCATAGACATCGATTCATGGGCCACCCAAAATGCCATTGAAAACCTTAAACTCAACAAAATAGCCAATGTCGTGGTCGAACAGGGCGATGCATCTTGCCTTAACAACAAAATGCCTTTTAATCTTATCCTGGCCAATATTAACCGAAACATCATTCTCCAGGATATGCCCATCTATGATAAAGTCCTCAAAAACAATGGATATGTATTACTCAGCGGCTTCTTTAACTCCGACTTCGAACAAATAAACAAAGTGGCTAAAAAACTAAATTGGCAACACATTTCCACAAAAGAACAAAACAATTGGATCGCTCTATCGTATAGAAAAAACATCACAGGCAAATAATATTTGGCCGGTAAATTAGAAAAGGAATCTATTCTCTTTACCCGGCTGCTGTCTGATAAAAGTGTATTCATAACCAACATAGGTTACTATTTTTTAATTTAATGGATATATTATTTCAATTAGAAAAATTATTCCATAAGACATTATATTGTTTCTTAGGCACGCTTTTGAATATGAAAAAATTCAATTGTTTGTTCAATAAACCCCGAGCAGCTTATCATTTTATTTTATTATTTTTCTTTACCTATTTATCGGCTTTTTCTCAAAGCAACGAAAATTATTTTTCCTCCTCAGGCGAATCTGAGTATTTCAACAAAATAGAATCCATTTTCAAAGTCTCAGCCGAAAAGAAAAGAGCCAAAGAATTTTTAGACCATTTCGAAGAATTCTGGAATTCACCATCCACTTCCGATGATATTAAAACAACTATTATCGAAATATCAGACAAACTTTATTTAAAGCAGGCAAGAGCCTTCCCCGACTATTATCTATTTCTCGAAACCATACAATCATTTGTAAATAATGGTGCACCCAATCCCAATTTTTATACGTGGAAAGAGGCAGCCCTCAATTTTCTTAATCAACGGCGATATTATGTTCGCCATTTTGTAGAGCTGCTAAATATCACAAAGGGTATCGTAGAAGAACAAAAAATTTACAGCACTTCAAGTGTAAAATGGTATTCCAGAAACCCTGACTATACTTTCAAATTTGAAAACGATTCTCTCTTTTTAGTCCTCAACAATACCACTCTGGTTTGCCACTCTAAAAACGATAGTATTCAAGTTTTTAATACAAGTGGCAGGCTTAACGTAGTTACAGGAATTTGGGATGGTACTTCCGGCAAAATAACCTGGGAAAGAAGTGGTTTCCCCGAGGATAAGGTGTATGCCACATTTAAGCAATACACCATTAATATGAACCGTCCCGACTTCGAAGTTCAAGATGTCACATTCTACAATAAATATTACTTTAACCAATCACTAATAGGAAGGGTAAAGCACAAAGTAATGTTTATACGTGAACCCTCTGCAAGTACCTATCCCCAATTCACCTCTCATAAGCAGATGTTTCAAATCGAAAATATTCATCCGAACATAAATTATAAAGGCGGCTTTTCCCAACATGGAGCTAAATTTTTGGGTTCAGGGACCAATTCGCATCCGGCAACCATTACCATTTTCAGAAACGACCAAGCTTTCATCACAGCAAAATCACTTATTTTCTCGCTTCGTGATGATGAAATTTTGAGCCGTAAAACCCAAATCACCATTCATCTCGATACCGGTGAAATACGTCATCCAGGCCTGGAATTTAAATTTATGGTTCCATCGCGGGAATTATATATGATAAGGAATGGAGAAGGAATTTCTCAAAGTCCATTCTTTGATACCTATCATAATGTCACTATTGATTCAGAAGTAATATACTGGCAATTAGACACCGACTACATGGAACTGAGAATGCTTCCGGGTTCCGCAAAAAATTATTCATTCTTTGAATCAATGGATTATTACCGTGAAGCATTTTTTACCAAACTTCAGGGAATGGACGCCATTCATCCTCTTTTTGGCCTAAGAAAGTGCTATCTCCAAAATAATAAACAACCTTTTTCAGCAGAGCATTATGCCCGGTACCTCAACAAACCGGTTAGCCAGGTCAGACAACAGCTCCTTCAATTATCGTTTTACGGATTTATTGACTACAATACCAACACCGATACCATAAAAATTCAAAAAAGACTGAATGACTATATCCTCTTTCGAATGGGGAAAAAAGACCATGACGTCATTCGTTTTAATTCCATAACCCCCAAAAATATTCCCAATGCCCGATTTGACCTGAAAAATTATGATTTGGCACTTAAAGGCGTCAATAACATCTCTATCAGCGATCGTCAAAATGTAAGTTTTATTCCGGATAACCAGGAAGTTACACTTAAATACAACCGAAATTTCAGTTTTAACGGCAAAATCATTGCAGGGATGATCGAACTCTTCGGTGATGGTTTCTTTTTCTCATACGATGACTTCCGGATTGATTTAACAACTATCGATTCCATGCGTATGAATATTGGAACAGATCAAATTGATCAGTACGGCCGACCTGTTCTTCGCCCCATCGACAATACCATTGCCAAATTATCCGGTTACCTCCAAATTGATACAGCCAACAATAAATCAGGGTTGGTTCATTATCCCAAGTTCCCGGTACTGGTCAGCAACAAAAAATCTTATGTCTATTATGATCGACCCGACATTCAAAACGGGGCGTATACAAAAGAAAATTTCCACTTTGAAATTCAACCGTTTGAGATTGACAGTCTCAACGAACTAAACAAAAGAAACATCGTATTCAACGGGACTCTTAAAAGCAATATCTTTCCTGATATACAAGATCAACTCCGCGTGCGCAAGGATTTCTCTTTAGGTTTTGTGAAACAATCACCTCCCCAAGGCTATCCCATATATCAAAATAAAGCCACTTTCACAAATATCATTGATTTAAGTAACCAGGGACTTATAGGAAAAGGAAGCCTACGTTACGGAAATACAGTTGCCGATTCGGAAGCTTTCACTTTTCTGCCCGACCAAACAACGGGTATTGCACAATCCTTTTCCATTGAACCTCAAACTACCGGCATTGAATTACCCGATGTGCAGGGGAAAAATATATCTATTAAATTCCTCCCCTTCGAAGACCAACTACTCGCCAAACAAACCGACAAACAATTTATTCTTTTTAACGAAGAAACTGCGTTAGAAGGTAGTCTCGTCTATTCTCCAAACGGACTGGAAGCTAGTGGTAAAATTTTAATGCCTACCGCCAATCTTATTTCAGAGAAAATGGATCTAACACATCACGCATTAATGGCCGACAGTGCCGATTTCCACCTCGTTGGCGGCCAAAACGTGGACGGGATATCTTTCAAAACCAATGACCTTAAAGCTCATCTCGATTTTGAAAAAAGAATTGGACAATTCCAGTCCCGGGATTTAGCCAACATTGTTGAATTTACCGATAACAAATACATTGCTTATATCAATGCCTTTACCTGGAACATGGATAACAATGAAATTGTGATGGGTGCCAGTGGCTCCGAAGGCAATCGCTTTGTCTCGGTACACCGACGTCAGGATTCTCTCGACTTTATTGCCCCTATAGCTGTTTACGACGTACAAAATAAAACCATTGTTGCAAAGGAAGTATCCCATATTAATGTTGCTGATGCCGACATTCTTCTTAATGACGGAACCATTCGTATCCATCAAAATGCAGAAATGGAACCACTCGACTCAACCATCATTTTAATTAATGATTCACCTCACCAATTTAAAAATGCACAAGTATCCATTGAAGGGAAATACAGTTATAAAGGTTCGGGAGAATATGATTTTGTTAACGGAGATAACAAAACTTACACCATAACCTTTAGTAACATTACCTTCGACGATAAAAACCAGACAACTATTGCCCAAGGAACTGTACCGGACGATATTACTTTTAACCGACACTTTGCCTTTAAGGGTGATGTGGAATTAAATGCCAAAGATCCCCTTCTAACCTTTGACGGTGGCACACAACTATTACATTCATGTCATCAATTGGGTCCACAGGACTATATCCGATTTACAGCAAAAATTAACCCCAATGACATCCAAATTCCCATTGAAGAAAAACCCGTTAATACGGATATGGAAAAACTGAGCCACCATTTTTTTCTGCAACTCGACTCTACTTACCTGTATAGCACCTTCCTGGAAAAAACAAATGGGATAAATAATTCTACTGTATTTGATTCTCATGGCTATCTGAGATATAACGAGAATTTAAACAGTTTCGAAATCGCAGAAAAAGAAAAGTTGGCTTATCCCGATTCGGCCGGCAATATTTTACGTTTCGACAGTAAAGGATGCATCGTTTCCGGGACGGGGATCATAAATACTGCCCTTGACTTAGAACAGGTAACATTACATAGCTCCGGCGTTATTCGGCACGACAGAAACAACAATAAGGTAGATTTTGAGGCCTTATTTGGTGCTAATTTCATGCTCGACCCCAATAGCATTCAAACAATGGTTGACATTATCCTCCAATCAAAGGCGCCCGATGCTCAGATCGATAAATTAACGTTGGAAAAAAGATTAAGAGAATGGACCAATTCAAATAGCGCCCAAAAAATTGTCGAACATTTAAAGCCGGCATCCGACCTTTCTGAGGCTCTGTCACCTGATCTGCAACATACGCTCTGTTTTTCCGACATAAAATTTGAATGGGATACTCCGGCACGCTCTTATTTTACCAATGGGAAAGCCACTCTGGCCTGGATAGAAAATCATGGAATTGCTAAAGAAGTTGATGTAAAAGCCTTAATCAAAAGAAGCAGAGGAGGAAATTCTTTCGAAATCCACATTCAGGCAGATGACAATAACTGGTTTTTCTTTAGCTACAATAACGAAAAAATGATGGTATTATCATCATCCAAAGAATTTAATTCGGCCATTCAAGCGCTGGATATAGAACAACGTAAAATGAAAACCGGATTGGGACAAGACAATTATATCTTCCAACTTGGAAACAATAACCGACTAAAAAAATTCATGGACTTTTTTAATCAAGATGTGAATAACAGCAATCAAGAAGAGCTGATCAATCAAGATGAATCAACTAACGATGAAGAGTGAAATAAAAAACAGAACCTTTTCCATAGGTAGATTTAAGCCAAATTTTCCCACCCAGCATTTCTACATGACCTTTACATATGGCGAGGCCTAGCCCGGTACCCCCATATGTTGACTTTGTGCTTTTGTCGGCTTGTACAAATCGATCGAATATTCGATTTTGAATTTCTTGGGGTATTCCTATTCCTGTATCTTTAACATAACATAAAATTTCATCCTCCCTTTCCAATTCATAACCAAACTCAACACTTCCATGTGATGTAAACTTTATAGCATTACCCAGCAAATTAACAAAAATTTGCCTCAATTTCAGTTCATCGGTCTCTATGCTCACATCTTCATCGGAAGCACTTTTGGCCATTTTAAGTTCGATCCCTTTTTCTTCGGCTTTTGATTTAAAGATGGTAAATAATTCCTTAAGCAAATGGTTCAAATTCACCAAAGAAAGGTTTACCTTATCCTGATTGGTTTCAATGGCTGATAAAGTCAATATATCGTTTACTAAGTCGAGCAACTGACGGCCACTATTTACAATAATAGTTATAAACTCCTTTCTTTCTGAATCAGTAAGATGATCCATCCCCAACATCTCTGAAAAGCCAATAATTGCATTTAATGGAGTCCTGATCTCATGAGACATATTTTGCAAAAAGGCCGTTTTTAACTTTTCACTTTCTTCCGCTTTCTCAATGGCAGCGCTAAGTTCATCATTGATCTTCGACAATTCTTCGTTCATTGCCATATATTCTTCATTTAAGGCAGCATATTCTTCATTCTGACGTTTTAACAATTCCCTACTTTTCTGAAGGGCTATTTCGGCCTCCTTTTGCTCAGTGATATCTCGCCCTATACCAATAATCTCTTTTAAATGCCCTGACTTATCAAAAACAGCAGTATCATTCCACGAAATCCATCTCCATCCATTTACTGTCTTCGCACGTTGCTCTATTGTTACCTGATATGGCGGATTCAATAATTTTTTCATGCCTTCTTTAGTCTTCTCTCTATCTTCGGGATGGACTAATGGAAGAAACGCCTTATTTAACAACTCCGATTCTGATTTTCCAAACAATTTGCAATAAGAGGGGCTTACATAAATCAAAAAACCATCCTTATCCACTTTAACCACCAAATCATTTTGGTTTTCGACCAACAACCTGAATTTTTTTTCACTTTTTCTAAGAGCCTCTTCCGCTTTAAGACGATCTCTTATATCCCTGCCTACTCCTAAAATAGAAATAACTTTTTGTTCTTTATCGGTTAACAATGTTGTAACCACTTCTACCGGCACCGAACCACCTGATTTAGTTTTAATCTCCAACAAAATATTTTTAACCCTCTCAGAATCTTCCCCTCCTTCAAAACGTTCTATCCTTTTGGCTATTCGATCTTTTATCTCATCGAAAGATTTCTTAGAAATGACTTCTTCCAATTTTTTTCCAACCACCTCATAATATGAATAACCAGATATTTTTTTTACCGAAGGACTGATATAACTAATTCGATTAGACCGAATATTGTAAATGGCAATAAGATCACCGGCATTTTCAGATATTAGGCGATACCGTTCTTCACTTTTCTTAAGTTTTTTCTCGGCTATTACTTGCTTGGTAATATCTGAAAAAAAGGTGGCAAACCCTTTATCGCCCCATGGGGCAGCAGATATTTTCATAAATTTATTGGCCGGTTCAAAATAAACATCAAAAATCACTGATTCTTTCTGCTTAACTACCTTTTTAAAATATTGTATGTACTTTGACCAACCTAATACTTTTTGTGCATCTTTACCAACAACTTTATCATAAGAAAGGGTTGTTAATGTTTCAAATGATTTATTAACATCCTGAATTATAAACTTATCAGGATTTCCATCCCGATCAATGGTGGCTTTGTAAAAGGCAACTCCTTCCAACATATGTGAGAAAAGAGACATAAATCGGCTCTGACTTTCTCGAAGTTTGGCAGAAAATTTATCGATTTGTTTCTCTAAAAGATATCTTCTATTTATAAGGATGAAGAAAATGACTGATACTACAATACTTACCAATAATCCTAAAATCAAAACCGAAAAAAAAGTTTTATTGCCATATACTTTGTAATACGCAGACAAAGGGGTTACTAAAATTCTATACATCTCACCAAAAAAGAAACCATAATACCCATAGCAATATGCATCTTTATTCCTGAATAGTGGCAGAAAAAACAATTTATCATCATCACACCTTTTTCCTTCCTGTCTATCTGCCGGTATTAGTGAAACCTGGAAATAGGTATCATTCCCTGCATTTTCCGCAAAAACATTATTAATAAGCTTTGTAAAATCTACAGCAAAAAACACAAGCCCGTTAATATTCAGGCTATTATCCTTTGTTTGTAAAAACAAATTTACCCTCTCCCGGTTATCGTTAAAACGACCATGAACAACGGTGACACACTCACTGTTAAGAGTCTCCCAAACAGGTTGCAGCTTTAAAGAGTCTCTCTCTATAGTAAAAAAATCCACTCCGGATACTATTGCTTTTGGCGAATAAATATATTCCAGCTCATAATGGTTATCCCTGATATGTTTGGCCCACCCTACAGCATCAACAAATGGATAGCTTATGGTTTCTTCGATATAATGAATGAATTCCTCGTTTGTAACCCTCTCACTCACTTCAAATAACCGGGCCAAACCTTGTAATGCAATATGAATGGTTTTTATCGATTCTGATATAGCAGTTCCATGTGCATGGGCCTGTTGTGAAAAAACCGTACGATGGTATCGAAAACCATTTTGATAAGAAACAAAAGCTATAAATAAAGAAATTATAAGACCAGATAATAAAATTAAGACACCTTCTCTATAATGAAATATTTCTTTGTAAAATGGCCTTTCTGATTTTTTCTTCCTTTTTCGTAACCATCTGGCATTAATGAATACTATAATCAGCAAAAACAAAGTAAGAGCTAAAGGAATCAGTTTCACACGAAATAAATTAGACTTCCATAATCGAGCAGAAATACTAACACCTATAATTGATAAAACCTCTTTTTTGTATTTATCAAACAAAGGAATATAATAGGTTACATTTTCCCCGAAACCATCCTCATTTATATTTGCAAATTGAATGGTACAGGTTGAGACTACCCTATCTAACAGTTGTACGTTGTAATGATATTTGCTTCCCGGCTCAAAATAGGTACTACCATCAGGCAAAAGGCTCATCGGCCCTAAATAGTAGTTGGCGCCCCGCTTTTTCAATGTGTAAATATGTGTAATTCCTGTATGGTAAGTATAATTGTTTAATAAATCCGAAACGATCTTAAAATAGACCGTCTCTTTGTCTTCGTTGGAAAATGTTAGCTGTTCTATATATTCGGAAGGAAAAAAGGTTAACAAATCCCTTGACCGGTTCATGAAAACATCCTGCATATAAACCTCCTGTCGGCGTGATACTTCACCCGAGATCACCCACCCACCAATCAAAATAATTAATGAAAGAATAATAATTGTAAACCGCCGGTTAAGCCACTGGGGAATTAAATTTTCAGATAAGCCATCAGAAGTACTTTTTGATTTGTCTTCTTTTATTTGGAAAAACAAAACAACTATTAAAGCAATTGCAAGAAATGCAAAAACATAATCAATATATCGAATAATGGATAACATTAATTGAGTATTTAGAATAATTCTATCTGCCTCATTCTAACTACCTAATTTATGATTTTTTGTTAAAAAAGCAATGCACACCTAAAATACTCACCTTCTCTCTGGTGATTTTATGCATAAATTAATATCTACAACCAACAGGGTTGTAATTACTAAAAATGGGGAAACCCTAAACTACCATCCACTAATTGTTAATGAATAGTCCGCCCATTTCACCTTTCCACATCCACCCTATTCAAGATTAACGTCTTTTGTCTTTCTCATTCTTTGGCTTAAGGCGACTTTTGCAATTATTATTTTTTACGATTTTTTGACTTTTAGGTTATAATACTGTATTCAAGAAGTTCAACGATAAACTTAATATCTTAAAAAACGTTAGTTATGTTTTTCTTATTTACCACAAACCTTACGTCCAAGCTAAAATCTGTTTGATTATTGTTTATCAGTAAAACAACCACTCAACAGCAAAAATTATTTTTTCTTTTTACGGTCAATGGCACCAATAGCCAGCATTGCCCCAACAAGAACCATTGCTGCACCCACATACGACATTGCCTGAACCGGAGGAGCAGTAAACCAAGTAACCTGGTTCCATAAAAGCACTTCCATCAAAATAAAGGTGATTACCGGATTTATGGTAATTACCATACTTACCTTATTGGCATCGGCATACTTCAAGGCCAACGATAGAGAACCGTAAGCAACCAAAGTGTTACCACCCAAAAACAATAACAATACAACCTCCCATATCGATTCAATTTCTAATAAAGAGGAAAAATTGGCAAATGGTAAAAAAAGAAGAGCAGGAACACCATACAGAATTAAGTTAATTTGTCCGGAAGAAATATGTCGAACCAGAATTTTGTTTAATATGGCATAGGCAGTCCACGCCAAAGCACCTGTTAATACCCAAATAACACCTTCGTTTAATAAGTCAACATCACTTACAATGGTTTGTAGTTGTTGGTAATAAAAAAAAATAAAGCCAATCAGCGCCAAAAAAAATCCAATGGCTCTAAGCCGCGTCAATTGCTCTTTAAATATCAAAAAGCCTGTTAGTGCAAGCATTATTGGACCAATTTGTATCATAACCTGTGTTACGGCAGGTCCGGCATAATGAACACCCTGCATAAAACCAATGTAGTTTACCCCTAACAATAATCCAGCTAAAAGCAATAATAACGGAGGTTTTTTTAATATTAACAATTGGCGGCGGCTCTTTATACCAAAATAAGCTATCAAAAAAGTAAACGCCATAGTGAACCGCCACCATACTATTGTATAAGAATCGAAATAGTTTAATGAAACTTTTAATACTATGGCTAAAACACCCCATAACAGGGCAGTAATTGTAGCATAAAATAGACCTTTTGAAGATTGACTCATAATTCTTCTTTACCAAAATAAAAACATTTATCAACCATATTTTTAGCACACAAAATCCTAATGTGGATGTCCGTCAAATTTTACTTATTTCAAGATTCCTTTTCCAGAACTCTAATTCCTATATAATTCAATCAACACCTCACCATTTAATATTTTCAACTCTAACAGTGAATTCCCTTCATTATTAAGAAACAATATTGGCCGAATAATAAACACTATTCCAGATGATTATTGATTATAGTCCTTTTCTTCATAAAAACCAAAAGTATTAGTGGCCTACACCATCATTTAATTTAAAAGCAAAAATAACTTTTTATTATTTACTATTATATAATTAAGTTTCCTACAATGGAACACCGAAACATGCGACTGTGTCACATCGAGGCAGGCGACTGTGTCGCATCGGGGCAGGTGATTGAATCGCATCGAAGCAGGTGACTGTGTCGCCTCTATGCAAGCGAGTGAGTCACCTTTATGCAGGCAATTGTGTCGCATCGAGGCAGCTTTAAATCTTTTCTGCCGGTTCTTTTATTTCTTCTCAATATAATACAACAGGGCAATTCTCACCTATTTCAACTCTGCGCCTCTGCGTCTTTGCGTTTTTGCCTTGTTACGGTCACAAAAAAAAGCTCCGACTCATTTTCATGAATCGGAGCTCTATTTTCTTTTAAAGTCGGCGGCGACCTACTCTCCCGCTTTTACGCAGTACCATCGGCGCTAACAGGC
>NZ_FONA01000019.1 GCF_900112795.1 Thermophagus xiamenensis | reverse complement strand
GCCTGTTAGCGCCGATGGTACTGCGTAAAAGCGGGAGAGTAGGTCGCCGCCGACTTTAAAAGAAAATAGAGCTCCGATTCATGAAAATGAGTCGGAGCTTTTTCTTTTGTGGTGGCCGTAACAACGCAAAGACGCAAAGGCGCAGAGTTGAAAAAGGAGAGAAATGCCCTGTTGTATTATATTGGGAACAAATAGAAGAACCGGCAGAAAAGGTTTAAAGCTGCCTCGATGCGACACAATCGCCTGCATAAAGGCGACTCACTCTCCTGCTTCGATGCGAATTCATCACCTCTATCGATGTGACACAGTCACCTGCTTCGATGCGATTCAATCACCTGGTTTCGTTCCTTTAAAAGGAATGGTTCTGTTTTTTGAGGCCAATGACGTTTTTCGCATTTCTTTCATATTATATATCCCTTCTTTTACTTACTCTGTTTTTTCCAGGGGGATTAGGTTTTATTTTTTATATTTTTTTAAATAACCTTCTGTTATAGCGAGGGATAATAATAATTTGAATATTTTTCTCTATTTTTGGCGCTTTAATTTTAAACCATTAAAAAAATATGAAAAAAGTTGTTGTCATTCTTGCTCTTAGCCTTTTTACCCTAAACAATTTTGCCCAAAATCTTCAGGTGCATTACGACATGGGAGAGGACAGGGGATATGTTACCACTACTCTCGAAATGTTTAAACCCGATCAATGGGGAAGCACTTTTTTCTTTGTTGATTTTGACTATAACACCGATGTAGGTGAAAGCGTTTCGCTGGCATATATGGAAATTGCAAGAGGAATTAAATTCTGGGATAGTCCATTCGAAATACATGTTGAATACAATGGAGGATTTGGACAATATGCCCCTGGCCGTTCGTATTCCATTAATGATGCCTGGTTGCTTGGTGGAAACTATACCTGGAATAGCCCTGATTTCAATCGTATATTTACTCTTCAGGCTATGTATAAAAATATTCGTGATAAAGAAGATGCTTCTTTTCAAATAACAGGGGTCTGGACAATGCATTTTAACAACAAAAAATTTACTTTTTCCGGTTTTGCCGACTTCTGGAAAGAGGAAAATTTCTTTGGTGCGGAACCTAATATAGAAACAACCGATTTTGTCTTTCTTACAGAACCGCAAATATGGTATAATGCCAATGAACATCTTTCACTGGGTAGTGAGATCGAAATAGCATCCAATTTTGCTGGACATAAAGGATTTAAAGTGTGCCCAACCGTTGCTGTTAAATGGAATTTTTAAGACTAAACGCATAATGATATGTTAGAAAAGTTTTTTAATCTCAAAGCGAATAAGACTACTGTTCGGACCGAAGTTATTGCCGGGATTACCACTTTTATGACCATGGCCTACATTTTGGCTGTTAATCCAGACATCCTATCGGCCACGGGCATGGATAAAAGTGCGGTTTTTACCGCTACCACTTTGTCTGCAATTGTTGGAACCCTTGTAATGGCCCTATGGGCTCGTTTGCCTTTTGCATTAGCCCCCGGGATGGGCTTGAATGCCTTTTTTGCCTTCACCGTAGTTTTAGGTATGGGATATAGTTGGCAGTTTGCTTTAACTGCGGTATTATTGGAAGGAATTATATTTTTAATTCTTACCGCCTTTAATATCCGGGAAGTGATAGTAAATGCCATCCCTATGAATATGAAGCATGCCATTTCTGCAGGGATAGGTTTGTTTATTGCGTTTATAGGAATGCAAAACACCGGACTCATTGTTAACAGCGATGCCACCTTGGTTACGCTTGGCGATATGAGCTCTCATACCGTTTGGATTACTTTATTCGGTCTGGTGGTTATTGGCGTTTTATTGGCACTAAAAGTACGTGGCGCTTTGTTGATTGGTATTTTTGCCGCTACTATAGCAGGCATTCCACTAGGGGTGACGCACTTACCCGAAGGGTCCTGGCTGACGTTACCGCCTTCTATCGAACCTATTGCTTTTAAATTTGATTTTTCCAACATCTTTAGTGTTGATATGCTTATAGTGTTGTTCACCTTTCTTTTTGTGGACATGTTTGATACAGTAGGAACTTTAATAGGTGTGGCTTCAAAGGCCGATATGATTAGGGAAGATGGTACGTTGCCTCGCGCCAAACAGGCTTTGTTTGCCGATGCGGTAGGAACTACCGTTGGTGCTATGCTCGGTACCTCTACTGTTACAACCTATGTTGAAAGTGCCTCTGGGGTTGCCGAAGGCGGACGTACCGGATTAACGGCACTAACTACCACAGGGATGTTTTTTTTGGCTTTATTTTTATCGCCTTTGTTCCTTATGGTACCTGCCGCAGCAACAGCTCCCGCACTTATTTTGGTAGGTTCATTTATGATGTCTCCAATCCTGAAAATTAATTTTGACGATTATACCGAATCGATACCGGTATTTTTAACCATTATCATGATGCCTTTAGCCTATAGTATTGCTGAGGGTATTGTTTTTGGAATGTTGTCTTATGTAGCTCTTAAATTATTATCGGGCAGAGGTAAAGAGATATCCTGGATTATGATTTTGCTTTCCATTCTGTTTGTCCTGAAATTTTTCTTTTAATTGGGAATGGGAAAACAAAAGCAATAACAGGTGCTAAATTTTTAAAATCGAGGAAAGAAAGAAGATTAAGGAATTTTCAGCGCTTTAGCCTGATATTGGAAAATTAGAACTTTTATAAAATATAGCGATTTTTTAACATATAGAATTATATTTCAGGCATTACCGTCGGCCGGGAGCATTTATTTGCTTGGCCGACGGTTTTTGTTTGCCTCATTTCTATTTGCTTTTGTTTCAGTCAAACGATATATTTGTATGCTTTTAAAACGGAGGTTAAAACAATATTATAAATGAGCAATAAATTTCCTGAATACAAAGGATTGGACCTCGCCAAAATCAATCAGGAGGTTCTGAAAGAGTGGGAAGAGAATAAAACTTTCGAGAAAAGTCTGACCAGCCGTGAAGGCTCTCCATCTTTTGTTTTTTATGAAGGGCCGCCCTCGGCCAATGGTATGCCGGGAATCCATCATGTCATGGCCCGTACTATTAAAGATATTATTTGTCGATATAAAACACAAAGAGGATATTATGTAGAGCGAAAAGCCGGATGGGATACGCATGGCCTTCCGGTTGAACTGGGAGTTGAAAAGGCTCTTGGTATCACCAAAGAAGATATTGGAAAATCCATTTCTGTTGCAGAATACAACCGGGCCTGCCGCAAGGATGTCATGAAATATACCGATATGTGGGAAGACCTTACCCATAAAATGGGCTATTGGGTCGATATGGAGCATCCATATATCACCTACGATACAAAATATATCGAAACCTTGTGGTGGATGCTAAAAGAACTTTATAAGAAAGGTCTTCTCTATAAAGGTTATACCATTCAGCCATATTCACCGGCAGCAGGTACAGGTTTGTCTACCCATGAACTGAACCAACCGGGATGCTATCGTGATGTTAAGGATACTACCTGTACAGGGCAGTTTAAGGTAGTGAGAAATCAGGACTCTGAATTTCTTTTTGATGGTTGCGATGCCCCGTTATACTTCTTGGCATGGACAACAACACCCTGGACACTTCCGTCAAATACCGCCCTGGCCGTAGGACCTTCAATACGGTATGTGAAAGTAAGAACCTTTAATCAATATACCGGAGAGCCATTGGTGGTAGTTTTGGCAAAAGATTTAATGTCATCGTGGTTCGATTTGAAGAATGCAGACCAACCGTTGGAGGATTACAAACCCGGAGACAAGAAAATACCTTTTAAAATATTGGATGAGTTTGACGGTGAAAAATTGGTTGGCTTGCGTTATGAACAATTAATTCCCTGGGTAAAACCCGATGGGGATGCTTTCCGTGTTATTGCAGGTGATTTTGTTACCACCGATGATGGTACCGGAATTGTTCATATTGCCCCCACCTTTGGTGCTGATGACGATCGAGTGGCGAAAGAGTCCGGCATCGCCCCGTTGCTGTTAAGAGACAAAGATGGAAAACTTCAGCCAATGGTGGATCGTACCGGGAAATTTTTCCTCATTAAAGACCTGGACCCTCAGTTTGTGAAAACTAATATTGATCTGGAGGCTTATAGTGAGTTTTCAGGCCGATATGTAAAAAATGCCTATGATGAGAACCTTTCCGATGCGGATGCGTCTCTTGATGTGGATATCGCCGTATTGCTGAAAAAGGAAAACAAAGCTTTTCGGATAGAGAAATATGTACACAGCTATCCTCATTGCTGGCGTACCGATAAACCCGTACTCTACTATCCTCTTGACAGTTGGTTTATTCGTACTACGGCTGTCCGCGACCGAATGATTGAATTAAACAATACCATCAATTGGAAACCTCAATCTACCGGTACCGGTCGCTTTGGTAAATGGCTCGAAAATCTTGTTGACTGGAATCTCAGCCGTTCACGCTTCTGGGGTACACCCCTTCCTATTTGGCGGACTGAAGATGGAAAAGAAGAAAAATGTATCGGGTCGGTAGAAGAGCTAATACAAGAAATAGATCGGTCTGTAAAAGCCGGATTAATGGAAAAGAATCCATTTGAAGGCTTTCGACCCGGCGATTATAGTGAAGAAAACTACAGCAAAATAGACCTGCACAGACCTTTTGTTGATGAAGTGGTGCTGGTATCGGAAGAAGGGAAACCAATGTACCGGGAGCCCGACCTCATTGATGTTTGGTTCGATTCCGGTGCCATGCCCTACGCACAGGTACATTACCCATTTGAGTGCAACATCACGGATGGAGAAAAGGGCAAAGGATTTCCGTTCCCCGCTGATTTTATAGCAGAAGGTGTAGACCAAACCCGTGGGTGGTTCTTTACATTGCATGCGCTGGCAACCATGCTTTTTGATAGCGTGGCATTTAAGAATATTATATCCAATGGGCTGGTGCTCGATAAGAATGGTAATAAAATGTCGAAGCGTCTGGGCAATGCCGTTGACCCCTTCGAAGTTATTGAACAATATGGTTCCGACCCATTACGCTGGTACATGATTACCAATGCACAGCCATGGGATAACCTGAAATTTGATATTTCAGGTGTGGATGAAGTGAAACGTAAATTTTTCGGAACCCTCTATAATACCTATTCCTTCTTTGCTTTGTATGCCAATATAGATGGATTTACCGGCAAAGAGGATGTGGTGCCTGTTTCTGAACGTCCCGAAATTGACCGTTGGATTATTTCACTGCTTAATACCCTGAAAAAAGAAGTTAACGAAGCTTTAGATAATTTCGAACCTACCAGGGCCGGTCGTGCCGTCCAGGAATTCGTTACCGAAAACTTGAGTAACTGGTATGTGCGATTAAACCGTAAACGCTTCTGGGGCGGTGATTTTGACAGAGACAAATTGGCAGCTTACCAGACATTGTACGAGGCGCTGGAAACCGTTGCCATATTAGCTGCGCCAATTGCACCTTTTTATATGGACCGTCTCTTTTGTGATTTGAATAAACGGTCAGGACGACATGACGTGCAATCGGTTCATCTGGCCCAATTCCCTGTAGCCGATGAAACGCTTATTGACCGTTCCCTGGAAGAACGAATGGGATATGCTCAGCAAATTTCTTCTATGGTTTTGGCCCTGCGTCGTAAAGTCAATATTAAGGTTCGGCAGCCTCTTCAAAAAATTATGGTGCCGGTTTTCGACCATCATTTTGAACAACAGCTCGATGCCGTTAAAGATTTGATTAAAACCGAGGTCAATGTCAAAGAAATTGAGTATCTTAAAGATGTTACCGGCGTGCTGGTGAAAAAAATCAAGCCCAATTTTAAAACCTTGGGGCCCAGATTTGGTAAAATGATGAAGGGCATCAGTAAAGCTTTTGGGCAGATGAGTCAGGAAGATATTGCCCGGTTTGAAAAGGATGGTCGATTCGACCTTCAGGTTGATGGTCAGGTAGTGGAATTGACACGTGAGGATGCTGAAATTATTAGCGAAGATATTCCCGGCATGCTCGTTGCTAACGAAGGGAAGATAACGGTGGCATTGGATGTAACCGTCACCCCTGAGTTAAAGGAAGAAGGTATCGCTCGGGAGCTGATAAATCGTATCCAGAATATTCGTAAGGACAGTGGGTTTGAAGTCACAGATAAAATCAGAATCAATATTCAGAAAAACGGAAAAATTGATTCTGCTGTGAATCGCCATAAAAATTATATTTCAACCCAAACACTAGCCCTTGAAATTAATCTGGTTGATGTCTGTAATAGTAGCAATGTTCATTCCGTCGAAATCGATGATAATGTGAATACATTGCTCGAAATTAGTAAGGTTTAACCTTTTATCTTAATAAAGTTTGTCATTATGGCAGAAAAGACCCGTTATTCAGATGAGGAGCTGCAAGAATTTAAGGAATTAATTCTTGCCAAGCTCGAAAAAGCAAAACGTGATTACGAATTGCTTAGAAATACCATAACCATGGGAGATGGTAACGATACGCAGGATACTTCTCCCACGTTTAAAGTTTTGGAGGAAGGTGCTTCGGTCCTTTCAAAGGAAGAAGCCGGAAAACTGGCTCAGCGGCAGCAAAAGTTTATTCAACACTTGCAGGCTGCTTTGGTGAGAATTGAAAACAAAACTTATGGCATCTGCCGTGAAACCGGAAAACTTATTTCCAAAGAGCGGCTTAGAGCTGTTCCTCATGCTACCCTGAGTATTGAAGCTAAAAAAGCTCAGAAATAACAGGTTTTGTATTCAAGCAGTGTGGTGTCACAAAGGTGATAAAACGGAATTTTTTGATACGGAAGGTATCATATGCCTTCCGGTAAAATTTTTATGATTGTTTTGTTCGGGCATTGTTATCATCTCTATAAGATGATTTCCTGCCCGACCTTATTTTCCAACATCTTATATCTAAACATCCAACAATCTTATAGCTAATTATCTAATCTTTTTAATGTCGGGGGAATGGGAAAACTAAAAACACCAATACTAATTATTTTAGCAATATTAATCATTGATCAGTCTCTTAAAATATGGGTTAAAACCAATATGATGCTGGGAGATGAGTTTCCCGTTATTGGTGACTGGTTTTATATTCATTTTGTCGAAAATAACGGGATGGCTTTTGGCATGGAATTGGGGGGGGACTGGGGAAAGATTTTTCTGAGTTTGTTCCGTATTGTGGCAGTTACAGGTATTGGTTGGTATTTGTATAAACTTTCCTGTAAGGGAGCACCCAAAGGTTTGATAATCAGCATTAGTATGGTGCTGGCCGGTGCCTTAGGTAATATTATTGACAGTATGTTTTACGGAATGATTTTTAGCCACAGTTATTCCCAGGTGGCAACTCTCTTCCCCGATGGTGGTGGTTACGCCCCTTTTCTGCACGGCAGAGTGGTGGATATGTTCTATTTCCCTCTTATCTCAGGTCATTATCCCCAATGGTTACCCGTCTTGGGAGGAAAAGAATTTATTTTTTTCAGACCGGTTTTTAACATTGCGGACTCATCTATTACCTTAGGAATTATTTCTATTTTTATTTTTCAGAAGCAGTTTTTCAAAAACGAAAAATTAGCTGTTTGAGATTAGTTTACATGTTTATTACTGCAACCGGCTGTGCTGATTAGTGAGTTACACTTTGCTATATTTTACGATATTGCTGTTGGCTTTTACAATCAAAATTCTTCTATTTTACTTCTTTAAGTGTTTCGCTTGAAGCTTTAGTGATGTTTTTTATTCGTATAAATTTTACTTACTTCGTTGATATATTGCTTCTTATAAGTAGTCGTTAGTGGATAGTCGTTAGTCATTAGTTATTTAATACTAACCACTTGTTAACTAATGACTAATCACTTCTTCTGCCTTCTGCCTGTGCACTTCTGCCCAGGGCTTTTTATACATGTCCTTTTGTGGCAAAATGCCGCCATGCTCGTTTCATCCGTAATATTACTTAAGTTATTGGTTGGATGGAACTCGCACGACCTAAAGTTTATACATGTTCTTGTTGTGACAAGTTTTCTTGGCCATGCTCGTTTCATCCGTATAAATATTACTTAGATAAATTTTATACTGTCGAATTAGATAGCTTTATGCGGAAAAAGGAAAGTTTTTGTTTTTTTTTCGTGGCTTGGAACGCTTTTTTAATAAATTTGTGCTGCTAAAAATGAACCTTTTTGTAAGGAAATCATTATAAAACGCAACAGAAGAAAAACATTAGCCTGATTAAATCGTTATCTTCTCTTGTCATACTTATTAGGTGTTATTTTTTTACTGACATACCTTTAATGGGAGTCAGGAAGCGGTAGTGTGCCAAAAAGTTATCAGTCAATTTATCTTATCCTTTAATTATTATGCGGAAACAGATTATTCTTTTTTTTCTGGTAGTGGCTTCGTTTTTTTCCATAGAGGGTTATGCCCAGCAGAATATTAACCCCAGGGAAATAAAAATTTCCGAATTGAGCGATAGCCAGATTCAGCAAATTTATAATGAAATAATGAGCCGGGGACTGTCTGAGGAGCAAGCCATGTCACTGGCTTTAGCACGTGGCTTTACTAGTCAACAGATTAATGAGCTGCGTCAAAGATTTGAAGCTTTAGGCCTGGGTGCCGACTCATCCGGCCAGGATTCAATTCAATCTTTAGGTGGTGAAACATCTTTTGGTGAACAATTATCCGAGAAAAAAGTAATTATACCGGGGGAGGAAGAAAGGAATTTGTTTGGTTTTAGCTTTTTTAATTCTGAGAATTTAACTTTTGAACCGAGTGTTAACTTACCTGTTTCCGATTCCTATATTATAGGTCCCGGCGACGTAATTTATATCGATATTTGGGGTGTGTCGGAACAAAGCTACCAGTTAACGGTTGATAATTCCGGGAATATTAATATCCCCGGTGTTGGTGCCGTTCAGATTGAGGGACTTACTCTGGGAAAAGCCAGAGAGAAGGTTTTTAATAAGTTGGTCCTTATTTATAGTGAACTAAAAGGTGATAATCCTAAAACTTTCGCTAATATTTATCTGGGACAAATTAGGCCCATTAAAGTTCATGTCATTGGTGATGTCTTTGCTCCGGGCAGTTATACCCTTCCCGGAACAGCCACGGTTTTTAATGCTCTTTATCTGGCCGGAGGTCCCAACCTTAATGGTTCGTTTAGAAACATTAAAGTGATCCGCGAAGGTAAGGTTATTAAAACTTTGGATGTATATGATTACCTGATTAATGGTAATGCTTCCCATAATATTACCCTCCGCGATGATGATGTTATTTTGGTTCCGGCATACCTTAATCGAATCCGGGTTGGAGGGGAATTTAAACGAACCGGAATCTTTGAAGCAAAAGAGGGCGAAACGGTTGCCGATATGATTAAATATGCCGGAGGTTTCACCGATAAGGCGTACCATGACCGGGTGGAAATTTTCAGAAACGAATCCCGGCGTATGCTGTTCCGGAGTCTTACAACCGACCAGTTTGAATCAGAATTGGTTCAAAACGGTGATAGTTTATATGCCGGAGTAATGACACAACGCATAGAAAATAGGGTAATTCTGGAAGGTGCCGTTATGCGTCCCGGTAATTATGAGCTGGGGGACGGCCTGATGCTTTCTGAATTGTTGAATCAAGCTGATGGATTGAGAGAAGATGCTTTTATGGAGCGTGCTCAAATTCTGCGTCTTGATGAAAATAATCAGTTACAAAATATTCCTTTCAGCGTTAAAGAGTTGATTGCCGGAAACTTTGATCTGAAATTGCAACGCGAAGATATTGTCACCATTTATTCCATTGACGATCTGCGGCAACAGAGAACATTGGAAATAAGAGGCGAAGTAGCTTCTCCAGGTGCTTATGAATATCGAGAAGGGATGACCTTAGCCGATCTTATCGCTTTGTCAGGTGGTTTTCTTGAGTCAGCTTCCAACTCTTATATAGAAATATCCCGTCGTTTAAGTTACGAAGAAGCCTCTATGTATCAGGTGCGAACAGGGCATTTGTTCCAGTTTGCCGTATCCAGGGACTTGAAACTTAACGCTGAGGATCAGGAGTTTGTTCTTCAGCCATTTGATAAAGTATATGTTCGTAAAGCCCCCGGTTTTGTTACAACCGGTTCCGTGAAAATTGCAGGTGAGGTGATTTATGCCGGGGATTACACGCTTACCAACAGAAAGGAAAGGATTTCTGCTCTGATTAAACGAGCCGGTGGTCTGACACCTGAAGCATTTCCCGAAGGTGCTATTCTTACCAGAAAAGTTGAAGTTTCCCCCAAAGTAAAACGGCTTAGAGAGAAATTGATGAAACAAGATACTTCTTTACAATTTGAAAATCTTGGTTTTGAGGTGGTGGCTATTGATTTGAGAGAGGCTTTAAAAAATCCGGGAAGTAAAGATGACATTTTTTTGCAGGATGGAGATGAAATTATTATCCCGAGGGAACTACAAACAGTTAGAATTCAGGGTGAGGTGCTGAATCCCAACAGTACCCCATTTGTGAAAGGTCGTACTTTACGGTATTATATCAATCAAAGCGGAGGATTTTCCGATTCTGCCAAGAAAGGAAAAACTTATGTTGTTTATCCTAATGGTAAAGCTGCTGCTACTACAAAATTTTTATTTGTTCGAAACTATCCTAAAGTTTTTCCGGGTTGCGAAATTATTGTACCAGCAAAAAGACAAAGAGAGCCTTTACCAGCCTCAGCGTGGATTAGCATAGGCAGCAGTGTGGCTTCGCTGGCTCTGACTGTAGTTACTATTGTTAATGCCATTAACTGATAATTAGATAGAATACGATTTTTATTTCCTGTTTTTTCAGGCATAATTTTTTTATTATGGAGAATGAAACCCGCTATAATGTTTCGTCTAACGAACGACCCATCATAAAAGATGATGAAATTGATTTTATTGCGCTGGCTCACGTTATTTGGGATAAGCGTAAGACTATTTTTTATTCGATAGGAGTGGCTATTGTTATAGGTTTGCTTGTAGCTCTTCTAAGCCCTGTAAAATTTAGTGCTTCAGCTACCATCCTCCCTCAGACCGATGAAAAAAATGATTTGGGTGGCCTCAGTGGACTGGCAAGTATGGCCGGCATTAACATAAGCTCCATGATGGGGAACAACGGCGGAATACAGCCCGATTTGTATCCTAAAGTTATTCAAAGTTATCCTTTTCTTAATGAACTGGTACATCAGCCTTTCCAATATGAAGATGAGCCGGAACCTGTTTCTATTTACGATAAAATGATTAAAGATACCATTCCCGGATTGGCCGATTATCTTATTAAGTTCACTATTAAATTGCCATGGACCATCAAGAATGCTTTGATGGGTAAAAAAGATGAGTTGGGAAGCGATATAGAATCTGGTCCTATTAAAAAGTTGAGTAAAGAAGAGCAGAGGATTTTTGAAACCATGATGGAGCGAATTTCTGTTGAGGTAGATCAAGAGACAGGCCTGGTCACCATATCAACAGAAATGGAAGAACCGTTACTTTCTGCGCAGGTAGCTCAAAAGACAGTAGAATTACTTCAAAAGTATATTATTGAATACAAGACCCGGCAAGCACGCAATAATCTGGAATTTATTCAGGCCAGATACAACGAGAAAAAGGCAGAGTTTGAAAAGGCAAGAGCTGCTTTTTTCGATTACCGCAACCGCAACCGTAATGTTGTTGAAGAGCGCACCGATATGCGTTATCAGGAGTTGAGCGATGCCTACAATCTTGCTGCTCAGGTTTACCAAAACCTTGCCGAACAGCTGGAACAGGCCGAAATAGCAGTTAAACAGGATACACCGGCATTCTCAATCATTGAACCGGTTAAAATCCCAATCGAAAAATCGGCACCTAAAAGATCGCTCATAATGGTTGTTAGTATCTTCCTGGGGGGCTTTTTAGGTATCGGCGTTATCTTTGGACAAATGATGGTCAGGAAGTTTAAAGAGGCCTGGTGAGAATTTCAGTGGGTTGGGAGATACCTGCCGCGAGGGTGGGTACCTGACGGATGAAAAATTAAAAATTCTTTGCTCATAACACTTTTTCATGGATATTCGCTGGAAACAACGATACAATAATTATAAAAAAGCCTTGGAACAGCTTTCAAGGTTCCTTAAGCACACTACGCTAAATGAAATGGAAGAGCAAGGGCTTATTCAGGCCTTTGAATATACCTTTGAACTGGCATGGAAAACGCTACAAGATGTTTTGGAAGAAGAATCAGGTTATGAAGGAATTAAAGGCCCTCGCCCTGTGATTAAACAAGCTTTTAAGGATGGATTGATATCAGATGGTGAAAAATGGATGGAGATGCTTAAGGATCGTAATCGGTCCTCTCATACTTATGATGAAGATACTGCCCAAGAAATTATTGATGCAATACGTCAGGTTTATTACTCTCTTTTCTGTCAGTTGGATAGCAATCTTAGGCAATATTTATGATAGGTCAGGCAGGAAGGCAGAACAAATTAAGTGTAACTAAAGTATTGTATTTAAATTTAATTGCATTGCGATTATAATCAGAAGAATATTCAGCACCTTTATGGAGAGCAGGAACAAATACGGTTTAACCAAAAAAACAATGGATGCCTTACGCAGCGTTTTTTCCAAAAACAAAGATGTCGAAGGCGTTATTCTGTTCGGCTCCAGGGCTAAAGGTACTTTTAAGGAAGGAAGTGATATAGACATAGCTCTGATTGGTGATAAATTGAACATGACCTCTCTTAGAAAAATTGAGCTGGAACTTGACGAACTCTCGCTGCCCTACCATTTGGATGTTGTTATTTATAAAAATATTAAAGAACAGGCACTTAAAGAGCATATTGATAGAGTGGGGGTGAGGATTGGGTGAAGGAGATGGATTGATGAAATTTGATTGATATAGAAATAGTGTTATTCCTTGCCTTGTATCTATAGATATAAGTTGCTGAATATTGAGGGTCTTTAATAAATGAAATAGGTTCAAACGTGTGTAGTGCTGGTGCTATAGTCTTTTGAGATTGCAATCTATTGATTTAAAAATAGAGAATTTAAATATAGGAAAGGATAAGTTTTTCATCGTTAAATTTGTTTTTCTAATAAATGCAATGCTTTGGGTAAAGGTCCCATTAGACTTAAAATTAAGTTTTAAGAATGGGTTTTTGTCATTGTAGATTTTTAGTAAGGTGTTTTTTGAATGGTAGACCAGAGAACAAAAAGAATTGCCAAGAATACATTCATGTTATATATACGGATGTTCCTGATTATGGGAGTGTCATTGTATACCTCTCGTATTGTGCTTAATACCTTGGGGATTGAGGATTTTGGTATTTACAATGCAGTGGCAGGTTTTGTGACCATGCTTTCCTTCCTGAATAACGCTATGGCTTCAGCAACTCAACGGTTTTTAGCTTTTGAACTTGGGAAGGAAGATAAAACAAAGCTTCATAATGTGTTTAATATGAGTATAAATATTCATCTTCTTATTTCCTTTGTAATTTTTATACTCGGTGAAACTATTGGATTATGGTTTCTCAAGACACAGTTAACTATTCCAGTGGATCGAATGGAAGCTGCGGCTTGGGTGTACCATTTTTCCTTAGCAATGTTAATTATTGAAATGATTAGTGTTCCATACAAAGCAATAATTATTGCTCACGAAAGAATGGATATTTTTGCATGGATAAGTATAGCTGAAGTAAGTTTAAAGCTTTTTGTTGTATTTGTTTTGCAAATGTTTGGATTAGATAAATTGAAATTTTATGCTGTATTGTTATTTGGGGTTATTTTTCTCATAAAGTTTTTAACAGGAGTATATTGTCATATTAAATATGAAGAGAGTAAGTTTCGTTTTTATTGGAATTCATCACTCTTTAAAATTCTTTTTAGTTATGCCGGCTGGAATCTATGGGGAAATTCTGCTGGGGTAATTATGGGACAGGGTATTAATGTTTTGTTAAATATATTTTTCGGCCCAGTTGTTAATGCAGCTTATGGAATTGCTTTTCGTGTAAAAAATGCTGTTAATCAGTTTGTGCAAAATTTTCAAATAGCACTTAATCCTCCTATTGTTAAATCTTTTGCTGCCAACAATTTAAAATACATGCATCAGTTAATTTTCAGAGGCGCCAAATACTCTTTTTTTTTGTTATTTTCTTTGTCTCTGCCTATTTTATTTGAAACAGAAATAATTTTAAAAATTTGGCTAAAAACCTTGCCTGTTTATAGTGTTATATTTACAAAATTAGTTGTTGTGAATATACTAATTGAAAGTATTTCACGGCCATTAATGACTGCTGCTCAAGCTTCTGGTAAAATCAGGTTATATCAAACTGCTGTAGGTTCTTTATTGCTATTTAATCTTCCAGTATCTTATTTATTTTTGAAGTTAGGCTTTGCTCCTGAATCTTCGTTATGGATTGGCATTGTAATTTCAATAATTGCATTATTTGTTCGATTGAAGATTATTAGTCCTTTGGTGAAATTAAATGTTATGAAATTTTTTAAAGAAGTTTTATTAAGAATAATTTTTGTATCGATAATTTCAATAATTATTCCCTGTTTTACAAATATTTATTTACAAAGTGGATTTTTTAGATTATTTATAAGTATAGTAGTTGCTTTGTTCTCTGTGGGGTTGGCTGTTTATTTTGTTGGTTTAGATAAAACAGAACAAATTTTTGTAAATAAAAAGCTAAAATTAATTTTTTTTAAAATAAAAGGTCAATGAACATTCCAAAAGTTTTAGGCAATGTAGTTAATAATGACCTTTGTATTGGTTGTGGACTTTGTGTTTACATTTGTCCAAACAATGCACTGGAAATGAAATGGAATAAATATGGTTTTTTAATACCTGAATTATCAGACAAATGTGATAGTAATGGGGCTTGTTTATTAGTTTGTCCTTTTAACCCTTTCCCAAACAAAGAAGTAAGAACCGAGAATGAACTTGCTGAGAGTTTTCTAAAAAGAGCTCCAAAATATCATAAAAGGATTGGAAAATATTTTGATATTTATGCTGGATATTCAAAGGAATTTCGTTTAAATTCTTCTTCTGGGGGAATTGCAACTTTTATTTTATCTGAATTGCTTGAAAGGGGTATTGTTGATAATGTTTTTTGTGTAAAAGAATCGACTAAGAAAGGAGTATATTATGAATATGGGGTTAGTCACTCAAAAGAAGAATTAATAAACTCATCTAAAACCAAATATTTTCCGGTATCGCTTAGCGAAGTAATGTCGAAAATTCAAGATTTAAAAGGGAAAATTGCTGTGGTGGGTGTAGGTTGCTTTATAAAAGCTGTTCGTTTAGCTCAACATAAAAAACCAGAGTTGAAAGAGAAAATACCTTTTTTAGTAGGAATTATTTGCGGTGGAGTTAAAAGTAGTTTTTTTACAGAGTATTTAGCTGAAAAATCTGGTGTTCTAAAGCAAAACATTGAAAAGCCAAAGTATCGTATTAAAAATATTGAAAGCACTGCTGGAGATTATTTATTTGGTTGTATTAATAAAAATAGACAATCAGAACATACTCTTAGAATGAGATCCGTCGGCGATATGTGGGGAACAGGATTATTTAAAGCTAATGCATGTGATTTTTGTGATGATGTAACCACTGAGCTAGCAGATGTTTCTTTAGGCGATGCATGGCTACCTCCGTATGATAAGGACGGGGCTGGGACCAATGTTATTGTAACTCGATCTTTTTTAGCCAATGAGATAATTCAATCTGGGATTAAGGACAATAAATTAGTAATAGAATCATTGGCATTGGAGCGATTTTTAACTTCTCAGCAAGGAAGTTTCAATCATAGGCACCTCGGTCTTTCATTTCGACTTAAAATTGCAAAGAAGAAGGGTTTTATTCCGCCCAAAAGATTTAATGAGAAGATTAGTTTTAGTTTTATGTTGGTTCAAAGGATGAGAATGATTGTCCGAAGGAAAAGCTTGGAATTGTGGAATAGTAATCCTAATGCTGTGGTGTTTGATAAAAAGATGAGAAAATTTTTGCTTTTTCTTAAGTATTTAACAAAAGTGTATCATTATTGGGGATTAAAAAAACGAAAAAAATGAATATAGGCATTCTTACTTTTCAGCATTCCATCAATTTTGGTGCTCAATTGCAATGTTTTGCGTTGCAGAAATTTTTGGAAAGTAAAGGTTTTAATGTTATGATAATTAACTATATTCCTGATGAAAAAAAGGGAATGAAATTGTATAAAGGATTAGGAGTTAGAAAATATGGAATCTTATATGCTTTGCGAGTATTATTTCTTAGATTGTTATATGTCAATAAAGCGAAAAAAAAAAATAAAGGATTTTCAACATAACTATCTTAATTTGACAATAGAATGCAATAAGGAAACCATAGATGATCTTGTTAAAGATTTTGATGCTATTGTAGTTGGGAGTGATCAAGTTTGGGGACCAGCTTTCCATGGAACAAAAGTTTATTTTTTGGGTAATATGCCTTCATTTCATGGTAAAAAAATTAGTTATGCTCCATGTTGTGCATACAATAAAGTTAATGAAAATGATAAGTCTTGTTTGTCTCATTTATTACAACAGTTTGATTCAATATCTGTTAGAAATTCTGAAACACAGACATTTGTTCGAGATTTAATTAATGTTGATGTTCCAATAGTGCAAGACCCAATATTTTTGTATGATTTTGAAAAAGAAAAAAATAGTTTTGTTGTTCCTTATAAAAAGTTCATTTTAACTTATTTGATTGGGGAAGAGATTAACGGTGGAAATGAAAATGCAATTGAAGAAATTAAAATTGTGTATGGTGATATTCCCGTTATTGCTATAACCTTGTCTACGCCTGAAACTTTAAAATATTTTTCTTGGGCTGACCAAGTTTATTGGAATCTATCTCCTTTTGAATGGCTTAGCTTAATTCATTCTTGTACCTTCTTATATACTGATTCATTCCATGGTATGGCTTTTGCTTTAAAATATCAGAAACCTTTTATTGCTTTTTATTCAGAAGAAAAACGTAAATCTAGATTTCTTGATTTTATGAACCGATTTGATTTGTCTAATGTAATTGTGAATTCGGTTTCTGATATTATAAGAAACAATAGTGTTGTAAATAATGTGAATTATCAGAAGGTGAATAATCTGTTAGAGAAAGAACTTATTAAGTCAACTGAATTTTTAAATAGATCTTTTTTTGAGTAATATAAAAAGACTTTAATTTTAAAAAATATGAAGGTTTTATATATTACTCATTATGTAGGGTTTTATGGAGCTAATAAAGCTTTGCTACAATTAATTTTAGATTTAAGAGGGGAAAATATTAATCCTTTAGTTTTAGTTCCTTGTGATGGCCCCTTTTGTAAAGTGTTAAAGTCTCATAATATTGAATTCATAATTAAGAACTTTCATAATTGGAGATATGATTCAAAAAAAGATAAATTTGTTATTCGATATTTAAAGTTAGGTTATTATATTTTTTATGACTTTCTTAACATTTTGCCTTTTTACTGGATATTAAAAAGAAAAAGAATTAGTCTAATTCATACTAATAGCAGCATGATCCCAATAGGCGGATTAATGGCGAAACTACTTAGAATTCCTCATGTTTGGCATTTAAGAGAATTTGGTGAAGGAATGCATTATGATAACTATTTTTATTTTGGGAAAAAGTTATCGGGGAAATTTATGAGCTATACTTCAGATTGTGTTGTAGCCATTAGTCATGCTATAAAAAATTATTATGCCACAATAATAAAAGGAAGAGAAATTGAAATAATATATGATGGAATTTCTTTTGGAGAAGAAAGAACTTTTTCGACCTTCAAAAAAGATGCGAGGAAAATAAATTTATGTGTTGTTGGCAGAATTAGCCGTGGTAAAAACCAAATGGAAGTACTTAAAGCTTTAAAGTTTCTCCGGGAAAGTGTCCGTGAGCAAATATTATTATATATTATAGGCGATGGGGATGCAAAATATCTTTCTGCAATGTATGATTTTATAAAAATGAATGATTTATTTGCTTATGTTAAAATTTTAGGTTTCCGAGAAGATGTGTATTCTTTGTTGGAAAAAATGCATATAGGAGTTGTAGCTTCTAAGTCTGAAGGGTTTGGTTTAGTTACTGTTGAGTATATGATGCATAATGTTGCTGTAATAGCTTCCAATTCAGGGGCAAATGTTGAACTTGTTCAAAACAAGAAAAATGGATTAATATATTCTCTTGGGGACTATTTAGAGTTAGCTAATAAAATTGATTTACTAGTTGGAAATGCTGTTTTCAGAGAATATCTGGCCAAAAAAGCTTTTAAGTATGCGAAAGAACAATTTCATTCTAAAATTTGTGCAAAAAAAGTTTATAATATTTATCAAAAATTATTATTTGGCAATTAATATCGGTGGTTGCCTTCATTTAATTTTTAGAAGAGTTTTTTATTTGAGGTAGTTTAGGTTTTTTTTATGCAAGGATTGATAGGAGCTTTGCTTAGGTCAATTTGATTGAATTTATAGTTCTATTTGACGTCAGTTTAGTGGAGATGATGTCTTTTTTTAGACCTTTAATTTATTGAACTGATGTTGCATTTTAGAATGTAATTTTCCCCATGAAATTTTAATAATCTAAAATTAAATGTATCGATTAGTTTTTATTTTGTCATTTTTTTGCTTGTTATTTATGGGAGAAAATGTTTTATCATTTATGGGATATGGAATCGGAATTTCAGAATCTCCTTTTTGGCAAAAACTTTATCCTTCTATTTATTTTTTTTTATTTCTTATTATTGGATTGTTTTTTAAACGTATACGAGTATTATTTAATACGATAAAACGGATTAAATTCTATCTTTTAATTTTTTCTTTGTTGATAATCTTTTCTATTTTTTCCTTAAAAAGTGTTCCCATTTCATTTTTGCCGAATAATTTTTTTCTACCAATCCTTGTGCTTATTACACTGTCGTGTTCTACTAAAGAGGAAATAAAAATTGCAAGAAAGATTCTAATTCTTTTTTTTGTCCTCAGTTCTTTGTTAGCTATATTTGAGAAAATTTTACATATTCATATTTTTTCTTCTGGTTTTTTGAGAAATAATATTAGCATCGGTGAATTTCGATCAACATCATTTAATGATCATCCTCTTAATAATTCTTTGATAACCTCTGTTATAATGGGTTTTTTGTTGGTTTCTGAGATGAAGTTATTTAATAAAATAACTTTATTTATGTTGGGGTATGTGGCTCTTTTATGCTTTGGGTCTCGGAGTTCATCAGGATTAATGATATTATTTTTAATTGTTTTTATTTTTAAATACCAATCACTACATAAAGCTTCGGGAAGTTTTTGTATAAAGAAGAATACATTTGTATTATATTTCCTTTTTTTTACTGCAACGGTTATTATTAGTGTTTTATTATTCAACTCTAGTATAGCAGATAGGATTCTTAATAATTTGACAATTGACAAAAGTATTTTGGCCCGTGTTGATGTTTTCAATATTTTGAGATACCTCTCCTTTAAAGAATTTGTTTTTGGCGTTAATACAGATCTGATTATTAGTTATATGAGAGTTTCCGGGTTAGGAAATCATATAGAGAATTTCTGGATCTTATGGGTCCTTTGGTTTGGAATACCTTTTACAATTTTATTGTCTTATTATTTTATTTCTTTTTGTTGGAAGCTGATTTCAAACTATTCATCTTTTTCAAAAAAATTTGTTTTTGCTGTATTTTTTGTGATAGCCTCAACAAATAACTCTTTAGCGTATAGTACTACAGTTATTTCAGTATTTGTGCTATGTGCAAAAGTGTTACAGGATGGATTTTTATCTAGGAAAGAACTCGCTTGATAATTTTTTGCATCTCATTAAACAATTTTTTTTTAATATTTGGCAGCTTAATATTAGACAAAAATTTGTTTTTAGCTTTCAATAGAAGTTATGAGTAAGACGAAATTTAAAGATTGTTTGTAGGTAAAAATTCTTAACGAGAATGATACGTGCATGGCAAATATGAGTCCCAAATTAATAAAGTGTAAAAAATATGTTATTTTAGTCCCTTTAGACTATTAATTTTGATAAAATTTTTAAGGATGAAATGGTTTTGAAGCAAAAAGCCTTTGTCGGGTAAATTATATATATTGAGTTGCCTTTAGTGATTGATAAAGAGGTGTTTCGGGGTGAAAATGGCCCAACTTATATGTTTAAAAAGAATTGGAAGAAGAATTCAGGAAGTTCAAACAGATGTATGCAAATGCCAGATTGGATAATAAAAAGATAAAAATATGTTAGAAAAAAGGTTTAAACCTTGCAGGGAAAGGGTTGTGTTCAATACTTGTAGACCACTTATTTTATTTGCATAGGCAGTACATCCAGAATAGTGAACACACATCGCAACATTATAGCAATACGATAGAGGACTTTAAGAATGCTAGTAATATAGTTCTGAATTAGTAAGCTTCTCTCCAAAATTGGACAATTTGAAAAAGAAAAATTAGTGATAATATTAAGCAGTATTTTGAAAAGAAATAGGTTTACTCTAAAAAACATTTCTTCCATATTAAAAGAAGTAGCTTTGAAGATGAGCTTTTAGGGAAACATTGGGTTAGCGAAGTTGCACCTTATAAATGGAGCCAACCAAAAGGTGAGATGGAAGCTTCACAATTGGAATTTCTGAAGGAACGTGAAGAAAAAGATCGCAGGCTAAATGATGTTTGACTAGCTTCCTCTAAATCATAATATAGTAAAGAAAATATTAGAAAAAACGATTTTAGGCCCCGCGAGAAAAATTTTTCGAATTAAAAGATTTTAATTTAGTTTCTGGAGATATCAGTAGGGGGTTGTATATTAAATTTAAGTCAGGCACGTTTTTTATTTCCAAGGCAAACGAGAAGATGGAGCTGTGAAGGGAACATTAGAAAAAAAGCAAAGATCATCTAACAGAAGGTTATTGTAAAGAGTACGGAAGATTAAAGACTGAAAGTTATGTTTGATGAAACCTTAAAGTGTTCAAAGGGTTCAGGGTTTGTTGAAGTTTATTTTCCGAAAGTGGGGTAGGAATGGGTAAAAGTACCATAGAAAATACTATAAAACAAAAAATACACATGAACGATGGATTCCATGCACAATGCATTGGAAAAGGCAAAAAAATAAAGGCATTTAACGTTATAGATGATAATAGCCAGGAGTCCTTGTATAGGGAACTGGATTATTCAATCTATGCTAAAGAGGCTGTGTTTTTGTTTTACCATTTGATAAAAAGGCTAGGTTAAACATTCAGAATACAAATGGGCAACGGTCCTTAATATTTATCAGAGATTTTTTAAGAGTTGAGTGAAATGAATGAGGTCGAGTTGCTACATACTCAACAAAACAAGCCGACTTAAAATGCATTAATAGAACGTTTGAACCGAACGTTAAGGGGGAGATGTCCTTGATTGTATTCCTGTTTGGATTATTAGATGTAGATATTGATTTTATCGAGCAATGGTGAATGGATAACTTTAATAATTCCCGACCTTATGATTCTTTAGGTGGTATTGGGACTGTTGGAAATGATAAGGAAAAGTCCAACCAAGTTTTAGACAACAAAGGAAGGGAGTATTGAGAACTTGTCAAGAGTATATAAACGGTATTCTAGACAGCTATGTTTGTTCCTTAAATATGAAATTAGGAATTTGTTTTTTTGAAAAAGAAAATGTTCATTTTGTAATTGCTTGATAGATATATGAATAAAATAATTTTTGGTAATTCTTATTGATTCATAATATTAATTTGTTTATGGGGAGTAGAAAGAATAAGGTGGTTGTTAGTGTTATTACGGTAGTTTTTAATGAGTATTCTTCTATTGAAACCACATTAAAAAGTGTTATAGGACAGAGCTTTGATAATTTTGAATACATTTGCATTGATGGCGGAAGTAATGATGGTACATTGGAATTACTTGAAAAATATAAGAAATATTTTAGCGAATTTATTTCAGAACCTGATGCAGGTGTTTATGATGCAATGAATAAGGGGCTAAATTATGCGAGAGGGGAATGGGTTATTTTTATAAATTCAGGGGATCAATTTTGTGATAAATATGTGTTAGAAAATGTTTTTAAATCGAAAATTTATTGTGAGGATTCAGCAGTAATTTATGGAGATACCATCCTTGATTCTAGTGTGGGAGCAATTTATTCTAAATCTGACCGTCCTTTTTTCCAAATGGATTCATTTATAAAAAGTAAAGGGATTTGCCACCAAAGTGTATTTGTAAGAAGGGATGTTGCTTTAAAATATAAGTTTAACCATAATTTAAAAATTTCTGCTGATTTTAAAATGCTATACGATATCTACCAAGCTGGATATCATTTCCAATATTTGGAAATGCCTATTAGTATGTATAAAATTGATGATGGAATTTCAAAAAAAAATCAAATCCAAGCTTGGAAAGAAGATGCAATTGTAATAGGGATCGATAATACTATGCAATTTAAAATTTGGTTTTTTTTTGCACGTTGCTTTTTTTTCCTAAAAAAATACTTTTCCAAGTATTTTAGGAATTTTTTTCCAAATTTCTTTTTGGTAATAAAAAGATATAGGTTGAATAAGTAATGATTAGCTGGGAACTCTCTCGCTAAGGAAAGTGGAAAACTCTATATTTTTTGTATTAAATTCGTCATTTAGGTATATATAAAAAATTATTTCTATGTATGTGGATTTTTAATAAGTTGTATTTTTATCTGGCCTCAATTGAGGAATTAAAGAAGCCTTTGCAAAGAAGAAACTGTTATTTAATTTCTATCAAAATTATAAAAAGACTTTGTGTTTATGGAATAATTTTCATTTTCTTTTTAAAGTATAAATTTTTCAAGAGGAAATTAATTAATACTGAAGGGAATGTAGTAATATCAATGACTTCTTTCCCTGATAGAATTAAAACGGTTTGGCTTACTATTATGTCTATCGGAAATCAAAAAGTTAAGCCATCACGAATTTTGTTATATTTATCATTAGAGGAATTTCCAGGAGGAATAAATGATATTCCTTCAACTTTAAAAAAATTGATGGAATATGGGCTGGAAGTAAAGTTTGTTGAAAATAATATCCGATCATATAAAAAGTTTTATTATGCATTGCAAGATTTAAAAAATAGTATAATTGTTACTATTGACGATGATTTGATTTATCCTGAAGATACAATTTATAGGTTACTTGAAGTTTATAGGAAATTTCCGAATTGTATTATTGCAAATAGGGCAGTACGGATACTCAAAAATTCAGAGGGTGTTTTGCCTTATGAGTGTTGGGAACGAGTGATTTATCCTGGGTGTGATTCATCATTTGTTGCCATCGGTTGTGGAGGAATTCTTTATCCACCATTTTTTAAGCCTTTTGACTTATTCAAAGAGAATCTATTTATGGAATTAGCTCCTTATGCTGATGATTTATGGCTAAAAGTTATTGAATTTAAGAATAATGTAAATGTTGCAACAGGTGATTTTTTTGCGCATCCAATGGTAATTCCATCCACTAAAAAAAGCGCCCTTATGCGAAGAAATGTGGGAGAAGAAAAACTAAATGATTTTCAGTTTAGGCGGTTATGTGAATATTTTGATATTAAAATGTGAAAGTATAAATATTTTGAAAAGGTTTTTTTATGGCATTTAAGGTTAAAGAAATCGAATTAATTTTTGGTGGGTTTGATAATTAATTAAAATATTAATAGGTTTAATTGAGTTTCAATTTAGAACAGAAATAGGTGACAGTTTTGTTTTTAAGTCTTAAATAAACTGAATAAATTAAACGAATTGGGAGTATTTAGCTGTTATAAATATGTTTGAAGTTTATTTAGTCTGGGTACAGGTGTGTCAATAAAGCTTTTCTTTTAAGAAATGAGAATCTGAAAATGATTTTTAATGTTGACGGTAGTTATTCTCAATTTATTTTTTTCATGCAAAAAGCTATTTTGAAAGTTTTTTATAAAGAACCATCTTTTATTATTGCTAATGTTTCGTAGATTTTTAGACTTCAAGCAGGATTTAAATGTAAGTTTTGTACTCATTCGGTGGTCAATTAATATTTTTTTAATTATATGGTTGACTGTTATTTTAGGTAGTTTTTTGTTGTATTTAATTATATAGACTTTGGGTAATAAAATTGGATACTGGCGTGGTGGCTTAATTTTTTTTTATGCGAATAGGAATTTTCAGAACTTTCCCGATACCTTTAAAATTAAAGTTATATAATATTCAAGAAATTGGGTTGGCCAAAGGCCTTTTGAAGCAGGGATATTCGGTGGACGTTTTTTCATTTTTTGAAGACGTTGAGAACACAACAATTTATTATTCTTATGATGGTTTAAGGCTAAGGCTTATCCCATTAAAAGGGATAAGTATTGGAGGTCGTATATCTGTCATTGAGGGTATTTCCAAACATCTCTCTTGTGAGGATTATGATGTTATTCAAGTTCATGAAACTTCTCAATTAATGAACGCCTATATTTTAAAAAAGGCTAAAAAGCTAGGGATTAAAACTGTTTTGTATCAAGGGGTGTATCAAGATTATTCAGGGATAGGACGTTTTTATCAGTATATCTTGGATACTATTTTTCAGAAAACGTTGAAATGTAATAGTGATTATGTTTTTGCGAAAACTACAATGGCAAAAAAATATCTTGAAAAAAAAGGATTCCGGGATATAAAAGTGCTTCCTGTTGGACTAGATATTGATGTTTATTCCGAGACTTGTTTTAGAAACGAGTTAGTTGAGGAATTTACAAACAATTTTGAAAATATTTTTTTATACGTTGGAATTTTAGAAAAAAGAAGAAATGTTTCTTTTTTAATTGACGTTTTAAAGAGACTGTCTAAGGATGAAGTTAAAGGGGGAAAATATGGTTTGTTAATTATAGGGCAAGGTCCAGAAAAGGAATTTATTAAAAATTTAGTCAGAGCCTATAATTTACAAAATAAAGTACTAATTTTTGATTCAATCCCTAATAAATTAATTGGAAGTGTTTTTTCTAAATGTGATCTCTTACTTCTTCCTTCATTATATGAAATTTTTGGGATGGTAGTTCTTGAGGCTTTATATTTTGGAATTCCTGTATTTTCAACTCCTACAGCAGGACCAAAGGATATAATTAAAAATTATGAATATGGGAGAATTCTGGATCTTGATTTAGATTATTGGTGCTTAGAAATTGAAGAATATTTAGAGCATGAAAAAAAACATAAGAGAGAGCGATGTTTGTTGCGTAGACGATTTGTGAAAAGCCATTATAATTGGGATAAAATTTCTCAAAAGTATACGGAAATAATTGGGTTTTAATGAAAATAGTTTTAGTAAATAAATTCTATTATCCCCGAGGAGGAGATTGTATCCATGTGATTCAATTAAAAAAACTTCTTGAGAAAAATGGGCATCAAGTGTATGTTTTTAGTATGGATTACAAACAGAATATTAAATTAGTTGAGGATGAATATTGGCCCACGTTCGTTGATTTTTCTGCAAATTCATTTAATAGTATAGTAAAGAAAGTTATCCGTCCTTTTGGAGCATCCGAGGTAATTAAAAAATGGAAATATTTTATAACCCATTTTAAGCCCGATGTTGTTCATTTGCATAATATTCATTCACAAATTTCTCCAATTGTTGCAAAAATATCTATAGAAAAAAAAATACCTGTTGTGTGGACATTGCATGATTATAAGTTAATTTGTCCTTCTTATTTAATGCTAAGAAACAATAGGCCTTGTGACCTTTGTATTACGAATCAATTTTCTGTTGTTAAGAATAGGTGTATTAAAAATAATTTTGCGGCAAGTCTATTGGGATTTTTTGAGATTAAAAAATGGAATAAAAGAAAATTACAAGATTACACTTCTACTTTTATTGCACCTTCGGTTTTTTTGAAGAACCAAATGGTAAAGGGTGGATTTCGAGAAAGTTCTATAATGCATTTATGTAATTTTTACCCTGAAGAAAAAGTAATCCCCTTTACAAAAAAGAAAATAGACGATTTTATACTTTATGTGGGGAGAATAAGTAAAGAAAAAGGTGTTGAATTATTATTGCGTGCAATGCAGCAATTTCCTGATAAAAAATTAAAAATAATAGGTGATGGCCCTATTTGTAGTTTACTGAAAGATACATATTCGGATAGCAGAAATGTAGAGTTTTTGGGATTTCAGTCATGGGAGATCATTCAAGAACAATTAAGTACAGCAAGATTTCTTGTTGTTCCCTCAGAGTGGTATGAGAATAATCCACTTTCCGTAATAGAGGCTTTGGTTCTAGGGACACCTATTTTAGGAGCAAAAATAGGAGGTATACCAGAATTAATATCAGAAGGTAAAAATGGTTTCTGTTTTAAACCTGGAAATTTGGAAGATTTGGTTTCAGGGATAAACAAAATGTTTTTTTCAAGTTTTGACAGGGCTAAAATTTCTTTTGATGCGCAAGAGAAATTTTCTTCTGAAAGATATTACGAAAAAATTGTTCAAGTTTATAAACAAGCAATAAATAGAGTGAAATAGTAATTGTTGCCCAAGTTATGAGCAGAATATATTATTGTTCATGATTTTTATAGAAAAGATATATGGATTCTGGATTTTCAGAACCTTATTTGAAATTTATAGAAGTTAAGGAATTTGATAATATAAAATTAATGAGAAATGAAAAAAAAAATTTACATCGCAGGTTGCGGAGGTATGTTGGGTGAAGCTTTTTATACTCAATTTAAGGACGAGTATGAATTAAAGTGTACAGATAAAGATGTTAACGAAGATTGGTTGTCATACCTAGATTTTAGAGATTTCGATTTATACAAAAAGGATGTTGAAAAATTTAATCCTGATTACTTGTTTCATTTAGGTGCATATACAGATTTAGAATTTTGTGAAAAAAATCCTGATGAAACTTATGTAACTAATACTTTGGCCGTAGAAAATGCAGTTTATATAGCTAATTCTCTTAATATTCCTATACTTTATATAAGTACGGCCGGAATTTTTGATGGGAAAAAAGAGTTTTATGATGATTGGGATATCCCTAATCCTTTAGGTGTTTATGCGCGGTCAAAATATATGGGTGAGCGATTTGTGGTCGAAAATGCCAAACGTTACCTGGTCTGTCGTGCAGGATGGATGATGGGCTCTGGACCAAAAAAGGATAAAAAGTTTATTCAAAAGCTCATGAAGCAATTAAAAGAAGGGAAAAGGGAACTTTTTATTGTAAATGATAAGGATGGAACACCCACTTATACTCATGACTTTGCCAGAACTGTTAAAGAATTAATAAAAAAGGAATTTTGGGGGCTCTATAATTGTGTCTGTGGAGGACAAACGAGCAGATTAGAAGTGGCTAAAGAATTATTGCAAATTCTGGGGAAAGAAAATGATATTAAGATTACAACTGTTAGTTCAGATTATTTCAAGGATGTTTATTTTGCAGAACGACCTGCTTCCGAAAGATTAATTACGAAGAAATTGGACTTAAGGGGAATCAATAAAATGCGTAATTGGAAAGTTGCATTGAAAGAATATATAGAAAATTATTATGTCGGGTACCTTGAATAGAAAAAAATTACATATTATAGGGACACATGGAGTTCCGGCAAAATATGGAGGTTTTGAAACCCTCGCTGATTTTCTTTGCCAAAATCTTTCAGAGAAATATGAAATAACAGTTTATTGTAACGCAAAGAAGTATTCAGAAAGAAAAAAAGAATATTATGGTGCTAAATTAAAGTACCTTAATATAGATGCCAGTGGCTTTTCTGGTTTGTTCTACGATTTTATAACTTTTTGCCGGGCTCTTGTATCCTCAGATATTATATTGTATTTAAGTCCTGTTGGTTCTGGTATTATAATACCTCTAAAACTTTTTTTTAAGACCAAAGTTATTGTTAATCATGGTGGTTTAAACGAATGGGATCGACCAAAATTAAACTCATTTCAAAAAAAGTGGGCAAAATTAAACCATAAAGTTGCGTCTTCTTTTTCAGATGTCAATATTGCAGATAATGAGGAGTATAGAAAGAGTCTTAAGTTAAACTTCAATGCAGAATCCCAAGTAATAAGATATGGGGGAGATCATGTACACTTTATTGATAGAAATGATGAAAAATACGCCAGAAAATATTCTTTTCTTCCGAAGAAGTATGCTGTCAGTGTTTCTCGTGCACAGATAGACAACAATATACATATAGTTTTAGAGGCATTCGAGAATTTTTCACAATTTCAAATTGTTTTAATCTCAAATTGGGAAATTTCTGAGTATGGAAGAAAACTTAAAAGAAAGTATCAGGATCATCCAAACATGATTTTGCTTGATGCTATATACGATAAGAAAGAATTGGATTATATTCGTGGCAATGCGTTTTGTTATATTCATTCTCATTCTTTCTGTGGAACTGCACCAAGTTTGGTGGAAGCAATGCATTTGAGATTAGCAATTTTTTCCTTTGATGTACCTACAAATAGGGAAACGACAGAGGGTTGTGCAATTTTTTTTAAGGATGCAACAAGTTTAAATCAAGCTTTAACCAAAGCCTCCAATGATGTATTGGAAAAAAATAGGGATAAAATGAAACAGATTGCAAACCGAAAATATACTTGGAGTAAAATTTCTAAGGAATATTCTGATGTTATTGAATCATTATTATAGGTTAGGAGGACGTATGATTTTTTTTCTATTTTAGGCGGGTCTGTTAAAGTCTGGTTAAATTAACAAGTTGTGAATAAGCCGATTTTAATGGATTTGCTAGTTTGTGATATCTCCGCTGTCTCTACTCAAACCTAATCGCCTTTACGGGCGATATTTTAGCGGCGAGGTAGGATGGGCCGAGCATCATAAGGAAGATGGCGAGGATGGCGCCGGCGTTTAGGAGAAGGATGGAGGTCCAGGTGAGGTGGATGGGAACGGTTTCGAGGAAATAGTTTTCGGGATTTAGTTTAATAATACCGAACTGTTTTTGAAGCATGCAGAAGGTTAGGCCGGCGAGGTTACCCCAGAAGAGACCTTTGAGGGCGATGTGAGAGGCCAGGGTGAGGAACACTTTACGTAGAGGCCAGTCGGCCAGACCCATAGCTTTTAGGATGCCAATCATGTTGGTACGTTCGAGGATTAGGATGAGCAGTCCGGTAATCATGTTGAAACCGGCGACGAGGACGATGAGTCCGATGATAACGGCGATATTCATGTCGAGCAGGTCGAGCCAGCCGAATATTTGGGGTTGAGTTTGCTGAATGGTTCGTGTTCTGAGCATGGCACCGTCGGGAGAGATGTAACCGGCCACCACATCAGCGACCATAGCACCTGTTTCCATGATGTTTTCAAAGTCTTGGGCCAGCAGTTCATAACCGGCAATCTGGTTGTAGCTCCAGTTGTTAAGACGCTGCACCTGCCGGATGTCACAAAGGATAAAAGTCTTATCCAGGTCGGGCAGGTTACTGTCGAAGATTCCTGCCACTCTGAAATTTCTGGCTCTGATTTGGTCTTCAAAAAAATACATTGGCGCCTTATCACCCACTTTCAGTTGAAGCATCTTAGCCACATCGTCGGAAATAAGAATTCCTGAAGAGGTTTTATCATCACTCAGTGTCAAAGTATCCCCTTCTTTAATGATGGTTCGGAAGAAAGACCAGTCGAATTCCGGACCTACCCCCCTCAATATCATTCCCTGCATTTGGTTATTGGTTTTCAGTATTCCGGGTTTGGTGGCAAAGCGTTGAATATGAAGTATCCCCGGGACTTCAGAAAGTTGTTTTTCCAGTAACGAGTCCCGATTGATAGGATTGGTTTCGTAGCTAAGGTTAAAGTCATAGCTTACCACCTGAATATGACTGCCGAAACCGATAATCTTTTCCCGAATTTCCTTCTGGAACCCCATACCGGTAGCTATAGAGATGAGCATAACCACCATGCCGATGATAATTCCGGCAATAGACACCTTTACCACCGGTTGCGCAAGCCTTTTGCCTGAGATACCCCCGGTGCGAATCCTGTTGGCGATAAAGAGTTCCAAATTCATTCGTATAAAATTTACTTAAATCATTGGTCGGATGGAACTCGCATGACAAAGAGTTTTATACATTCTCTTTTGTGAAAATCTATCATTGTCATGCTCGTTTCATCCGTATAAAATTTACTTACTTTATTGATATATTGGTTCTTAAAAATAGTCATTAGTGGTTAGTCAATAGTCGTTAGTGGTTAGTGATTAGTGGTTAGTCGTTAGTCAATTGTCTATTTAGTACATCAATCACATCAATCACCTCAATCTCTTCAATCTCATTATCTAACAACCTAATAGCCTATTGACCTATTGGCCTAGTGGCCTTTTCTGCCTGTGTCGTTTATACATGTCCTTTTGTGGCAACAGCCGCCATGCTCGTTTCATTCGTATAAAATTTACTTATTTTATTGATATATTGGTTCTTAAAAATAGTCATTAGTGGTTAGTCAATAGTCGTTAGTGGTTAGTGATTAGTGGTTAGTCGTTAGTCAATTGTCTATTTAGTACATCAATCACATCAATCACCTCAATCTCTTCAATCTCATTATCTAACAACCTAATAGCCTATTGACCTATTGGCCTAGTGGCCTTTTCTGCCTGTGCACTTCTGCCTCCGGACATTTTGTATTGCAAAGATAGCAAGAGAATCGAATATTAACTTCTTCCTGAAAAGATTCCCTTTTAAGTTGTTACATTTAATAGAATAATTTTGCGTAAGTGAAAACCAAAGCACCATTTTTTCGTATTCCAAAAAAGAGTTTAGTTTTTGTGGTTTAGTTTTTGCAATCTTTTACTTTTGTATAGCCTTTATGGTTATTTTGCAGGCGTAAAGTGGGGATGCGGACACGAAAAATGTTTTAATGATATGGTCTGAAAGTGAAATCTGGATGATGAGCGGTGCGTCGGCAAGGATAGAGAACCCAATATTTATCAAATATGGAAAAGATAAAACAACTTCTGCCATTTGTGATTTTTTTGCTGACCCCGTGGTGGTTATTGTCCCAGGGCGTTCGGCAAGCCCCCTTGCCCCCTCAGGTGGTGGAGGCCGTCAGAAAGGGTGACGTTACACGTCTAACGCCATACCTGAACGACAAAATAGAGTTGGTACTTCCCGGTGAATCGGGTATCTTCAGCAAAGAACAGGCTCATTTCATCCTGAAAAATTTTTTTGCCGACAATAAGGTCTCATCCTTTCAGGTGCTGCATTATGGAACACGTCAAAGTGCTACCTTTGCCATCGGTGAATACAAATGTATCAATGAGCATTATCGAATCTACTTTTTGGTGAAAACCGGTAAAGAAAATCGTCCCCTCATACATCAAATCAGGATTGAGAAACAGGAGTGATTGGGCCATTTGGCCTTTAGGTTGTTAGGCGAATAGGCTATTAGATTGAGGGGATTGATGTGCTGATTTGTTAATGTGCTGATGTGCTAATGCGTTGATGTTTGGTGTTTATTAAATTGATTGATAGGGATAAGACGTTATCGGCTAACTGAAGATAAATTGGAACTAAATATTTAATATTTTCGAATGAAACGAGCCTGGGGGCTTTTGCCACAAAAGATGTGTATAAACGACAGAGGCAGAAGTGCACAGGCAGAAGGCAGAAGAGGAATTTTTTGATTTTAATGTTTGCGGGTTGGGTATTTCCCCTTTAGGGGATTAAGGGGTGAGCGGTGGATGTGATAAACTTTAAATTAATTGTATAAGCTAATTTTATGCGAATGAAACGAATCTGGCGACTTTTTTCTACAAAAGAACATGTATAAAACTCTGAGGCAGAAGTGCACAGGCTGAAAAGGCCGATAGGCCTTTAGGCCAATAGGTTATTAGATTGAGGGGATTGACTAGATTGATGTGCTGATTTGTTAATGTGCTGATGTGCTATTGCGTTGATGTTTGGTGTTTATTAAATTGATTGATAGGGATAAGACGTTATCGGCTAACTGAAGATAAATTGGAACTAAATATTTAATATTTTCGAATGAAACGAGCATGGGGGCTTTTGCCACAAAAGATGTGTATAAACGACACAGGCAGAAGTGCACAGGCAGAAGGCAGAAGAGGAATTTTTTGATTTTAATGTTTGCGGGTTGGGTATTTCCCCTTTAGGGGATTAAGGGGTGAGCGGTGGATGTGATAAACTTTAAATTAATTGTATAAGCTAATTTTATGCGAATGAAACGAGCATGGCGGCTTTTGCCAGAAAAGATGTGTATAAACACTGAGGCAGAAGTGCACAGGCTGAAAAGGCCGATAGGCCTTTAGGCCATTAGGTTATTAGATTGAAGAGATTGAAGGGATTGACGAGATTGATGTGCTGATTTGTTAATGTGCTGATGTGCTAATGCGTTTATGTTTTGGTGTTTAGGTGTTTAATAAATTGATTGGTAGGGATAAGACGTTATCGGCTAACAGAAGATAAATTGGAACTAAATACTAATCACTAACCACTAACCACTAACGACTATTGACTAATCACTAACGACTAACCACTAATAACTAATTTAAAAATCAATATATCAAAGAAGTAAGTAAACCTTATGCGAATGAACAACGAATACCTGAAAACATTTATCACAAATGCATTGAATGAGGATGTGGGAGATGGCGACCACTCGTCGCAGGCTTGTATACCTGCCGAAGCAGAAGGTAAAGTACAGCTTTTGGTTAAGGAAACGGGCGTTTTGGCCGGGGTTGAGGTAGCCTTTGAAGTGTTTCGTCATCTGGAACCGGATATAGAGATAACCCCAATATTAAGTGACGGCACGTTGGTGAAACCCGGCGATGTGGCTTTTACCGTGAAAGGGAAAGTGCTAACCCTGCTAAAAGCTGAAAGGTTGGTGCTGAACATCATGCAGCGGATGAGTGGCATAGCTACACAAACGCGTAAGTATGTTAAACTTTTGGAAGGTACTAATACCAAAATTTTAGATACTCGGAAAACCACGCCCGGGATGCGTCTGCTCGAAAAAGAAGCTGTCAGAATTGGTGGTGGTCAAAATCACCGTATGGGCCTCTATGATATGATTATGCTTAAAGATAACCATGTCGATTTTGCCGGGGGAATAGAAAAAGCTATTAAAACCACTCATGAATATTTAAAGAAACTTGGTAAAAGCCTAAAGATAGAGATAGAAGTCCGTAACATGGATGAGTTACACCAAGTACTGAAAGTTGGAGGGGTTGACCGTATTATGCTCGATAATTTCGATCCCCAAACCACTCGTGAAGCGGTGAAGCTGATCGATGGCAAGTATGAGACAGAATCTTCCGGAGGTATCACCAAAGAAACCATCCGAAGCTATGCCGAATGCGGGGTAGATTATATATCGGTAGGGGCTTTGACGCATCATATCCGCAGCCTGGATATGAGCCTTAAAGCCATTTAGTGAATTTTGTTGATGTTTAAGGCTGCAGGAATGGCCAAAAAGGCTGCCAAAGCTGCAAAAATGAATGTGGTTTGATGACCGAAATGGTCGAAGCCGTAACCCGTGGCAAGGGTTGTAATGGAGTTGAACAAAAAGTTACTGGTCATATAAAGTCCGTTCACAAAAGGCAGGTGGTCGGTTTTCAGGCTGTTGATGATGGCCAGAAATACCGGTGTCGGAGCCAGTAGAAAGAAGCCCATGACAATAAGCAGAGGAAGTGTATAAGCCCCTTTGGCCAGAATAAACAGACCCATTAACAGTGGGGAAACTACGGATACAATCAACAGCGTATTCCTGCGACCTATGAAATCGGATATGGTGCCTGAAAGAAAGGTGCCGACTGTTCCCGATAAAAATATTACCGATAATGAGATACCGGCCATCCAGCGGGATGAGCCGGTGCTTTCCAGATAACCCGGCAAATAGTAAGTAAGACAACTTTTCATAAAGCCGCGGGTAAGTGTGATACTTCCTATAATCAGCAACACCGGCAGGTACTGTTTTAATGTCTTCAGGTATCTGTTGTTTTGGTGACTATCCTTTGAAATTTTTTTCCTTAGGTCTACATGTCTAAAGCGGAAAAACAGTATTAACGAAGCCAATATTCCGGCCGGAATTAACCGGAAAGTACCTTCCAGACCCCATAAATCGATGGCGCCCAATATAACCACCGGTCCGAGGGTGCGGGCCAGCTCACCACCTACCATATAGAAGCTCATGCCCCGGCCGGTTCTGTTACCGGCTATATGTCTTATCATTACCGGCGTGGGAACATGAAACATGGTTGAACTAATGCCTGATACTAACATCATTATAACTAAAAAGGAATAGGAGGGGGCCAGTCCTATCAGACTCATCGATATGGCCGTCAGCGAGGGCGCCACTATCATCAGGTAGCGGATTCTTACTTTGTCGGCCAATATACCAACAAACGGATTCAACAGGGTTGGCATCCTCTGAATCACCGATAACAACCCGAAAAGAGTATAGTTGATAGACAGTTTTTCCATTAATAACACCTGAATCGGCGCCGGAAACGAAGTATATATGTCATGAATATGATGGGTTAACGAAATCAGGAAAACATCTAATGTCTTAAAGCCGGTACTTTTTTGTTTGTGTGTCATCCGAAAAGATTTAATTCATTGTGCGCAATGAAATGCACATGGTTTAAGCTTATACATTTCCTTCTTATAGCAAACCTTGAGCGCCGGGCTCATTTCAGCCGAACGAGTCACCTCGAAGCATGCGATTGTGTCGCATCGAGGCATGCGATTGCGTCACATCGAAGCATGTGATTGCATCACATCGAAGCATGCGATTGCATCACATCGAAGCATGCGATTGCGTCGCATCGAAGCATGCGATTGTGTCACATCGAAGCATGTGATTGCGTCGCATCGAAGCATGCGATTGCGTCACATCGAGGCATGCGAATAAGTCGATTATGACTATAACTAATATTTTATATTCCCGTTGTTTACGGGTAAAATGAACTTTATCTGCAATAGTTCCGATGCTCTATGACTTCAAAGTTAGCCAAAAAAATGTAGGGATGAAACGAGCATGACAATGAGAGATTTAAAGTAATTGCTGATAGGGATATATCTTCATCAGCGATTTGATACAGTTGAGTCTTTGTTTTGTCTTTTGCTCTTAAAAACTCAATAAAAATTCCAGTATCAACTACCATTTTGGAGGTGGCCATTGATTAAACAATTTCCGATTTTCTTCAAAAATCTTACAATCTGCCTCTGCCCATTGAGATACTTCGAGAATTCTTTTTTTATAGTTTGAAGCTCTTTTTGATTTTTCTTCTTTTTCCTTATAAAGCAAAAAATCAATAAAATCACTTACCGTCCTTTGGGCGGTAAGTGATAGTTTTTTGTTTTTGGCAGTCATGTAAGCCTTCATGTCTTTGTTGTTAGAAAGCTTCAAATTATTGAATTTGAAGTTGTTCGGGTAATAAGAAAGCGACAAATTTGCTATAGTCTTCGTCTTACCCTTTCAAATTTCGGATGCTCTCGGTGAGCACTTCAATTTTGGCTTCGGCATCGGCTTTTTTCTTCTTTTCCATTTCCACCACTTTTGCCGGCGCATTGGCAACAAATTTTTCGTTGCTGAGTTTTTTCATAACCCCATTGAGGAATCCCTTCATCCGGTTAAGCTCTTTCTCTAACTTTTCAATTTCTTCTTCGATATTTATTAAGCCATGAAGGGGGATAAAATATTCTGAAGATTTGATGAGGAATGAACCTGCCCCATCAACTTTTTCCTCTACCTCTTCAATGGCTTCCAGGTTGGCCATTTTTTTCAGAACAGGGTTAAATTGCTTAAAGTAACCATCTTTCCCCATCATTACTTTTAGGGTGAGGGGCTCATGAGCCGAGAGGTTTTTCTCTTGCCGCAGGTTACGTATGGCAGCAATAGCTTCTTTCACGTATTCGAACTGTTGAAGCATATCGGCATTAACCGGTCCTGCCTTGGGTTGCAGACTCACCATAATGCTTTCGCCCTCTTTACGTGGTTCGAGGTGATGCCAAATTTCTTCGGTAATGAATGGCATAAAAGGATGCAGAAGGCGCATCAGCTCATCGAAAAAGTTTAAGGTAGCCTTGTAAGTCTTGCTGTCGATGGGCTGCTGATAGGCGGGTTTAATCATTTCCAGATACCATGATGAGAACTCTTCGCGGAAAAGAAGATAGACTTCCATCAAAGCATCGGAAATACGGTATTTCTCGAAATGGTTGTCAAGGGTGTTAATGGCCTCGTTCAGTTTATTTCGGAACCATTCGATGGCCAAAGCAGAACTTTCGGGTTGTTCCTGCTTTTCATCCACCTTCCAGGTTTTTACCAGTCGGAAGGCGTTCCATATCTTGTTGGAAAAGTTACGTCCCTGTTCGGTGAGGCTCTCGTCAAAGAGGAGGTCGTTACCGGCGGGCGAACAGAGAAGCATACCCATACGAACGCCGTCGGCACCATATTTTTTGATAAGTTCAAGCGGTTCGGGTGAGTTACCAAGCGATTTGGACATCTTACGCCGCTTACTGTCGCGTACTATACCGGTAAAATATACGTTTTTAAATGGATAAGTGCCGCGATATTCGTATCCGGCCATAATCATCCGTGCCACCCAGAAGAAGATAATTTCGGGTGCCGTCACCAAATCGTTGGTGGGATAGTAATAATCGATTTCTTTGTTATCGGGATTAAACCCATCAAAAACAGTGATGGGCCATAACCATGATGAGGCCCAGGTGTCGAGAACATCTTCGTCCTGCTTCAGGTCTTTTTCGGTGAGGGAGGGGTTCCCCGTTTTTTCGCGTGCAAGCTCAACGGCTTCTTCCGGGGTTTCAGCAACCACGTAGCTGCCATCTTCCAGGTAATAGACAGGTATGCGATGTCCCCACCACAGCTGGCGTGAGATACACCAGTCTTTTACATTCTCCATCCAATGGCGGTAAAGATTTTTAAACTTGGCCGGATGAAAACGTACTTCATCTTCCATCACCGCTTTCAATGCCGGTTTGGCCAATTCCGACATCTTCAGAAACCATTGGGTGCTCAGTCGCGGCTCTATGACGGCATCGGTACGTTCCGAAAAGCCCACTTTGTTGGTGTAGTCTTCGATTTTAACCAGGTTACCCGATTTTTCCAGGTCAACGGCAATCTTATCACGTACCACGAAGCGGTCTTCGCCCACATAGAGTTGTGCCGCCTCATTTAATGTTCCGTCATCGTTGAGGATATCTATCGATTCCAGGTTATGACGCATCCCTATTTCATAGTCGTTGATATCGTGGGCAGGAGTGATTTTAAGGCATCCGGTTCCAAATTCCATATCAACGTACTCGTCTTCGATGACAGGAATGGCTCTTCCGATGAGGGGTACCAGCACCTTTTTGCCCACCAGATGTCGGAATCGTTCGTCATTGGGATTGACACATACGGCCGTGTCGCCCAATATGGTTTCGGGACGGGTAGTAGCAATGGTGACATACTGCTCACTTTCACCCTCTACCTGATAGCGGATATAATAGAGTTTGGATTGTTCTTCACGATAGATGACTTCTTCATCGGACAGGGCGGTTTTTGCAACCGGGTCCCAGTTGACCATACGGATGCCGCGATAGATGAGGCCCTTACGATAAAGGTCTACGAATACTTTGATGACGCCTTTGCTGCGTATTTCGTCCATGGTGAAGCAGGTACGGTCCCAGTCGCAGGAGGCGCCCAGTTTTTTGAGCTGTTCGAGGATGATGCCGCCATGCTTGTGGGTCCAGTCCCATGCATGTTTCAGGAATTCTTCACGGGAAAGGGATTGCTTGGAGATGCCTTCTTCCCGTAGCTTGTTGACCACTTTGGCTTCGGTAGCAATAGATGCGTGGTCGGTTCCCGGCACCCAGCAAGCATTTTTGCCCTGCATACGCGCCCGGCGCACCAGAATGTCCTGGATGGTGTTGTTAAGCATGTGTCCCATATGCAATACCCCTGTTACATTGGGCGGAGGTATAACGATGGTGTAGGGTTCACGCTCGTCGGGAACAGACTTAAAGAATTTCTGTTCCATCCAGTATTGATACCATTTCTCTTCTGTTTCGGCCGGACTGTATTTGCTTGCAATTTCCATAATACGATGAACTTTCTTTTTTTATAGAAAATGCAAAAATACAAAAAGTCGCCGACCTTTTGACATATAAAGACAAGGATGTGTAATAAAGTGAGGCAGAAAAGCTGCTAATAGGCCAATAGGCTGATAGGCCAATAGGCTGTTAGGCTGATAGGCCATTAGGCCAATAGGTTATTAGGCTGATAGGCCATTAGGCCAATAGGTTATTAGGCTGATAGGCCATTAGGCCAATAGGCTATTAGGCTGATAGGCCATTAGGTCAATAGGTCATTAGGCTGATAGGCTAATGGATTGATGTGCTGATATGCTAATGTGCTAATGTGTTGATGTTTATTAAATTGATTGATAGGGTTAAGACGTTATCGGCTAACAGAAGATAAATTGGAACTAACTACTAACCACTAACCACTAACCACTAACCACTAATTACTAACCCACTAACTACTAACTACTAACTACTAACCACTAATGACTAATTTAAATAATCAATATATTAATGAAGTAAGTATGTTTTGTACGAAAAAAAGAGGCTGTCTTAAAAGGCTGAAATTTTACCATGAGTCAATAATTTATATTGAATTTGGGAAAGACACATTTCTCAAAACATAATAAAATTGACTCGAAGAATTCCAACATTTACAGGCACCCTCTTTACTTCATCCGGGTTAAGGGACTAACCAAAATTACGATCGCTTCGTCCGCTAACTTCTTCGCGGGGGCGAGCTTTCTTTACCACAATACGACTGCCGTCAAATTCTTTGTCATCAAGATTGTCAATGGCAGTTTGAGCTTCGTCGTCGTTGGGCATCTCAACAAAGCCAAAACGCTTTGAATAACCCGTTGCACGGTCCATAATAACTTTAGCGGAGCTTACTTCTCCAAATTCACTAAACAATTGCTCCAGATCCTCACTCTTGGTGCGGGCGCTGAGCTTTGCTACAAAAATGTTCATAATAAAATAGAAATAATTAATAATTGTTGGTTACCAATAAAACTACCGCAAAGCTCAATTTTTCAGAAGGAGCATTACCGTATTTTATCAATACCATTGTGCAAGTTAAGACATTTGTTGTCTAATTGCACGAAAAAATGGATTTTTTTGGTTAAAAAACTCCAGACAGTTTATGCTCAATGAGTTTTAAGGTCTGTTGTTAAAATTCCAATGTGGCACTAACGCCCCAGTGTTGATATGTCCCTTCTTCAAATCCCCTAAATCTCATCAATCTCATCAATCCATTAGCCAATCAGCCTATTGACCTAATTGCCTAACGGCCTGTGGTTCTTCCCGGATAAGCTTCCAGAGCCTTTTGCAGTACCATTACGGCTTTAGCCAAATCTTCCTGCTTCAAAACATAGGCAATACGCACCTCGTTACGGCCTTTATCATTAGATGAATAGAACCCTGACCCGGGAGCCATCATTACGGTATGTCCTTCAAAATTAAAATCACTTAAAATCCATCGGCAAAATTCATCGGCATCATCAACCGGTAATTTTACCATGGTGTAAAAAGCCCCCTTTGGTTGTGGGCATGTAACGCCCGGAATTTTATTGAGGGCATTAACCAGAAAGTCGCGTCGCTTAAGATATTCTTCTTTAACAGAGATAAAATAGTCAGGCGGAGTATCCAATGATGCCTCTCCGACAATTTGTCCCAGTCCGGGAGGACTTAATCGTGCCTGCCCAAACTTAAGTGCTGTTTCGATAAGTTGATGATTTTTTGATACCAATGCCCCAATACGCACGCCGCATTCGCTGTAGCGTTTCGATACCGAATCAATCATTACGGCGTGTTCTTCTATTCCCTTTAGATGAAGCACCGAAAGATGCTGGTGATTATCGTAACAAAACTCGCGGTACACCTCATCGGAAAAGAAATATAGGTCATGTTTGACGACCAGGTCGCGCAAAGCCTTTAATTCCGATTCGGAATAGAGGTATCCGGTGGGATTATTGGGATTGCAAATCAAAATTCCTTTTGTGCGTGGAGTTATTAATTTTTCAAATTCGGCCACTGGCGGTAAGGCAAAGTCATTTTCAATGGATGAAGTTATAGGAACAATGTTTATGCCGGCAAGCGTAGCAAAACCATTATAGTTGGCATAAAAAGGTTCAGGCATGATTATTTCGTCACCCGGATTCAAACAGCTAAGAAAAGCAAAGGTGAGCGCTTCCGAACCGCCGGTGGTAATTAATATTTCGTTATGGTCAACATCAATACCAATGGAACGATAATAGGCTGCCAGTTTTCTCCGATACGATTCATTTCCTGCCGAATGGCTGTACTCGATAACTTTTAGGTTAAGGTTATGCAAGGCATCAAAAGCTACTTCAGGTGTAAAGATGTCGGGTTGACCAATGTTCAAATGAATTACATTAATTCCTTTTTGTTTGGCAGCCTCGGCATAAGGCACCAGCTTCCGAATGGGTGAGGCAGGCATCGAGCCGCCACGCTGAGAGATTTTGGGCATTGTCCTATATTTTTACATTTGTGTTAAATTATTTCCCATACTTTCCCTGATTAACCGGAACAGGTATGGCGAACACGCATGGCCTGCCTTTGTTGAGTTCCTAAAAGAGGAGAACCATTTAAAGACATTCTTAACCATGCCTGATTTATTTATTCAAATTTACACCTGATGGTCGACAAATATAATGATCGTTGACATAGTTTAATAATTGTTGTATTAGAAAATGCAATTTGTGTTGACTATTGCATACCATTCTATTTTAAATAAATTTGTTGCGCTGAAACGCATTAGGCCAACAGGCCGATAGGCTAATTAGGCTAATAGGTCAATAGGCTAATAGGCTGATAGGTTAATAGGCTAATAGGCTGATAGGCTAATAGGCTGATAGGTCGTTAGGCCAATAGGCTTATATTTTGTTAGGCTAATGGATTGAAGAGATTGATAAGCTAATATGCTGATGTTGATTTAGGGGCTTGAAGCCTGATAACTAAAAACTTTGAAATAAGAACTAAAAACTAATCATATTAAAATTATCATGGGCAATCATCGCTTAGTATTCTTCCTGATTTTTATTTTTTTAACGGGTAATTTTTTTTCATTGGATGCGCAAATTGTAAGTATCGATAAACGCCGGACAAAAGACCCCAATAAAGGTTTACAGGGAGAGTTTAACCTGGGTTTTAATTTGATTCATACTTCTACCGACCAAAAACAACTTAGTTCCAGGCTTAAACTGCAATACAATGATGAGTTAAACACTTATCTGCTTTCTACCGACCTTAGCTTTAACGAAGTGGGTAACGAACGTAACGTTAACAACGGTGGCCTTATGTTGAAATATAACTACTGGGTCCCCGATAAAATCATTATTGCCGAAAGTTTCTTTCAATACCAGTATAACCGCGTCAAAAGTTTGAAACATCGATATATCCTTGGTGGCGGACCCCGCTTCAACATTGCCGACAATGATAATTTTTCGCTATTCCTGGTGGGCTATACCATCTACCTCAACGAGCTATACGAATACACCGATTACAACCGCAAAAAAAGTCTGGTGAAATTTAGTTCCATGGGTAGCTTCAGCTGGACCATCAGTCCTTCGGCTTCCTTAAGTCATACCACCTATTACGAGCCCGACTATTCCGACCCGGCCGACTACCGGATATGGAGCGAATCCAACCTCTCCCTTAAAATATCCAAAAACTTTAATTTTGGTTTATTCGTCAAACTGGAATACGACAATACCGCAGTTGATGTAGATAAGCTGTTCTACACGGTTAAAAATTCTTTTCAGTGGAAGTTTTAACCGTGCATTTTGGGCAGAGGACATATGTGTCAGGATGGGTCAGGTGGTTAGTGTTAAATAACTAACGACTAATCGCCTCGTATGTTTACCACTTTTTTCTGCCGCGAATAAAACATTTCAGGCTTATAAAATGCATTTCCGTCATCTTTTTTTTGTGGTTTAACGAAAATAAGATTAGGTGAATCTATCAATAATGTAGTTTTGACGGCTGTAAAAGGTCCTTCTTCTAAAATTAATTCTGTTAAATTGATGTGGAAGGAGGCCATAGCCGTTTGATGAATATGCAGAAGTTGAATAATAACAAGTCTGTTTTATTTTTTGAAAAGGTAGCGATTAACCCTTTGCCCAAGTTGTTGATATTGTGTTTTGTTATTTGTCTTGCAGAAGTCAATGGGACAAGTCAAACCACAGTTGTAGAAGGGAGGGTTTATGATGGCGAAACACATGACCCTTTACCGTTGGTAAATATCAGTTTTCAGGGGACAACCATAGGAACCGCCAGTGATACTGCCGGTTATTTTTCTTTAAGTGCCAATATTCCTGTCGATACCATTGTTTTTTCTTCCTTGGGTTATGTTATGCAAAAGCATAAGGTAGAAAAAGGAAAAGAACAATCATTAGAGGTATGGTTACAACCTACGCAAATAAGTTTGGCCGAAATTAAAGTGAAGCCCGATGAAGGTCCTGTACGCCGGATAATGACGGGGGTGGTGACAAACAGAGAAAAGAATAATCCGGCAAGACTTCCGGGCTATTCTTACCGTCGTTATACCAAATGGGATTATCGAATTAATAATGTCACGGATAAAATGACGGCATGGAATATTTTCAGGCATGCCGGTGGAATTTTTAAATATGATGATAAGGGAACCCGATATTTGCCGGTATATTTTTCGGAGCAAGTGGTATTCAATGAATATCAGAAAGAGCCACTAAAACGTAAGTCAACCATAGAAGCCGACCATACACAAGGTTTGGGCCTGTTGCAGGAGACTGAAATTTCCGGGTTTACTTCGGGCCTCGACGATGGTATTAATTTTTATAATAACACCATTCCATTTTTAGGACATCAATTTATTAGTCCGGCTCATAGTAACGGGTGGTTTTATTATAAATACTATTTGCTGGATTCGGTGATGACCAGGTACGGAAAGGCCTACCAAATACGTTTCACGCCCCGCCGTAAAGGAGATAATACTTTTAGAGGCGAAATGACTGTTGTTGACAGTAGTTTTGCCATTACGCAAATAAAAGCTACCCTTGTCAATCCGGAGCATTTAAATTTCATAAAAGATTTGGAAATTCAGGCTGATTATCATTTGTTGAATGATTCTGTCCCGTTTTATGGCCAATCAAGAATTATCTTTTCCATCGATTATTTGCCTGTAGAGTTTAAAAAAAATCAAAAAAGGGTAGAGTTAAAGGCCATAAATTACATGCATTTTCGGGATGCAAATATTGGTTTAAACCGGGAGGTTGAACTGAGTCATCGACAACTTTCATATGAATCGGTAAAAGCGCGGGATTATAAAAAGAAAGATTCAACATATTGGCAGTCGATACGACCCGTTGCGTTGGATGCCAACGATTGGGAAATGAAAGCTGCAATAGATTCTGTCAACCGTTTGCCTTTGGTAAAGTTGCTTGATAATGTTGCCGATATGGCTATGACGGGATATTATGATTTGGGATATTTTGAATGGGGACCATACGATAAAACTATATTATTTAATGAAGTAGAAGGGACTCATCTTTTTATTGGCGGCCGTACCAGTGAGGAGGTGTCTGAAAATTTTAGTCTTTGGGGTGGCGTTGGATATGGCACGCGTAATAAACAGTGGCTCGGGAGAGTAGGTGCCGGTTTTTTATTGCCTGCTTCGCGTCGAAACTTAATAAGTGCCGAGTATAATAATGACATGATTCTGATGGGGGAAAGCGAGAATATTCTCTACCTGTACGAAAACAAGCAGAGTCCCTCTACTTCCAATCTTATCAGTTATCTATTTCTAAGAGATGAGCTGGATGAATTGTATCAGGTGAAAAAACTGACTGCATCTTTCGAGCATGAGGTAAGAACAGGATTTAGCCTAAAGACAAGCGCTACGGCATCGAGAATTTATTCCCCTCAGTTTTATCCATTTCTTTCCAATGGTAATTTATTGGACCATTTTGATGCATCCGAGGTGAGAATCCGGTTGAGATGGTCGTGGCTGGAAAAGTATCTCGATTATGGATATCGAAGGATTTATCTTTCTTCACCAAAACCTGTCGTAAACCTGGTTTTTTCAGGCGGAGTAACGGAGGCAGGCGATGAGCGCGAATACTACGGCAAGATACATTCCACCTATAAACATCACTTTTACCTGGGGCAGGCACGTATCAATTATGCCGTGGAAGGGGGATGGATACTGGGACGCGTACCTTATCCACTGCTCGATATCCCTCGTGGTAATGAGACTTATGGTATAAGTAGGTATCGATTCAACCTTATGGATAACATAGAATTTTTTCATGACCGCTATTTACATGTTTTTACCGAGTGCAATCTGAATGGTTTTTGGTTTAAGCGGATACCCGGGTTATATCGTTTAGGCCTGCGTGAAGTGATTAGTGCCAAAGCCATGATAGGAAGTGTAGACAACAGGCATAGTCAATTACTATCTTTTCCTTTGACTTATTCCGATTATAACAATAAACCCTATTTGGAAATAGGTGCCGGAGTAGAAAATGTATTGAGGTTTTTTAGATTTGATGCCATCTGGCGACTAACCGAGAGTGACAAAGCACCCCGGTTTGGTATACGGGCATCCTTTGAAATAAAAATTTAATAAAGAGGGGAACCGATGACCCGGACTTGCACGATATTGATTGTTTTCTTTTTTATGGTTCAATGTCTTTATGCTTTTGGCGGGGTGGAAGCACCGCAATGTGCCGTTTACGGTAATGACAGCTTTGATGTATGGGCCCGGCACTTGACTCACTTTGAAGATGAGAAAAAATTGAAATCACATTCATCATTAGCACCCGATTATGTTCATTTCCAATACCTCAAAAAGGCAGGACAGTTATCGGCAGGTGCCGGATACCGAATACATAATATTTATGAACCTTCTCTTTTGATTGGTTATATGTATAAACCCATGAAGCTAAAAAATGGAAGAGCGTCAGTAATAACTTTAAAAAATAGCTTCATCCTTTTAGGACCACGGATAATGGAGCGAATGGCAATTAAAAGCGGGGTGTCGGTAAATTTCTTATTAGAGGATGCGATTCCGGGAAAAATTACATTTTACCATCGGGCCATGTTTTATTTTCAAGAGCGTATTTATTCAATGCCTTTTATCAGCGGGGAGTGGTATTTTAACCGGCAACGCCGAAAAAGTAGTTTGTTTGTGGAGGTGTCTACGGTCGATTCGGCTATTAAAGAGGCAGTTGAAAGTGAATTTGTTCAGTTTGATGAGATTTGGGCTGTTAGCGTGGGAGTGACGGTTTATCTTCATTAATGGTATCCATGTTTAGGTCTTTATTCATGTCTAAAATTAAATATTGTTGGACCCCGGAACAAACAATTCAGATGGGTAAAATGTATTTTCATGTTCAATATTAACCAATTGCCCATAACAATTCCGCCTCACGAAAAGGGTAACTTTATTTTTGCTGCGGGAAAAAAGAGTTCTGTAAAATCAAATTCTATAAAAAAGTAGAAAATGAGAGTTTTAGTTTGCTTAGTGAGTTTGACAACATTGTTGCTTTTTAATTCGGGATGTGCTAATCACAAGCCGGAAGAAAATAAGGTAATTAGATATGTGAAAGTTACCGAAGTAGAGAGTGTCTCAGATGTTGGAGAACGGTCCTTTAATGCTGTTATTAAAGAAAAACGAGAGTCGTCGGTCTCTTTCCGTGTAGGTGGAACTGTAGAAGAAATCTTTTTTGATGAGGGAGATTATGTGAAGGCAGGAACACTATTGGCACGCCTGGACCAGCGTGATTATAAAACTATGCTGACGGCTGCCGAAGCACAATACCGTCAGGCTAAAGGTGAATTGGAACGGTACACTCAACTTTACAAACAAAATAAATTGCCTGCCAATACTTATGAGAAAATTGAAACAGCTTTTATGGCTGCCAAAAGTAACTGGGAGAAAGCACGTAATGCTTTGGCTGATACCCGTTTGACGGCCCCTTTCTCGGGCTTTGTCTTCGATAAACTTATCAATAATCATGAAGTGGTAGGTCCCGGTCAACCCGCTTTTATTCTTATCGATACCAATACACTGGAGGTGAGCTTTGGTGTCCCCGAAAGCATTGTAAATGAATTATCGGTTGGGCAGGAAGTAGAAGTGACCGTTAATGCTTCGGAAGAGCGTTACCCTGCTACCATAAAATCTGTTAGTCATAAAGCCGGTGGCGACCGTTTGTTTACTGTGCGTTTAGACATGGAAAATCCGGATGTAACGAAAATAAAACCGGGGATGACTGCCAAAGTATTTATTCCTCGCATTAATGAAACCGGGCATAAAGATATAGTGTTGGTGCCGGCTGAAGCTATCTTCTATTTGGGTGACCAAACATATGTATGGGTTTATGATTCGAATACCCAAAGTGTTGTCCGTCGTAAAGTTATAGCAGGTAAAATTGCCGTCAGTGGCCGAATTGAAATCCTTAATGGGCTGAATGTCGGAGAAAAGATTGTTGTAGCAGGTGTTCATTCATTGGAAGAAGGACAAAAAGTGAAACCGTTGTGATTTAAACGGTTGTTTGGAGTGGATGAATATGTTAACGTGAAAACGTGCTAACATAAAATTTGCACAGTGATTTAAGTGAATTTTATCGGATGATAAATAATAAATAAAGATGTTAGATAGGATACTACATAAGAAATCGTTGCTTATTACTTTATTGATAATTCTGGTAATAGGAGGGTTGGGGTCATATTCCGGACTAAGCAAATTAGAGGACCCTGAGATTCCGGTGAAAGCGGCTGTAGTGATAACCCCTTATCCGGGCGCTTCGGCCGAAGAGGTGGATAAGGAGGTGACCGAACCCATGGAAAAGGCTATTCAGAAACTGGAACATATTGATTATATAGAATCGCGTTCGTTGCCCGGCATGTCGCAGGTTACGGTTTTTGTGGAGGGATATGTGACGACTGCAGAACTACCACAGCTTTGGGACCATCTGCGCCGCAAAGTGAATGACGTTCGTTCCGAACTGCCAGGGGGCGCAGGTGAACCTATTGTAAATGATGATTTTGGTGACGTATATGGAATTTTCCTGGCCGTCAGCAGTGACGGATATTCCTATGAGGAACTGGACGATTATGTCGATTTTCTGCGCCGGGAACTGTTGAAAGTAGAGGGGGTTAAACGTATAGAAGTTGTAGGAAAACAAACGGAAGTACTAAACATTACCTTTTCTGCCGAAGAATTTGCTCATTTAGGTATTAATCCCATGGCGATAGTTCAAACCCTTAATGATGAGGGTGAAGTGGTAGATGCCGGTAGTGTTGTGGCAGGGAGCGAACGCATACGCCTGAACGTTGGTACTAAACTGCGCTCATTGGAAGAGATTGAGGAATTGAATGTTTTCACCCCTGATGGCAGAAGTTTTCGTTTAGGTGATATTGCTAAAATATCAAAGGGGTTTTATCGCCCCAAACAAACCGGATTGACCTTTAATTCTAATCCGGCCTTGGGGCTTGCCATTTCTATGGAATCGGGAGGAAACATTATAAAACTTGGCGAGCGTATTGATGCCCGGTTGATGGAATTGATGGGTGATATTCCGGTGGGGATAGAAGTGCATAAAGTTTATGACCAGCCATCTAGGGTGAAGGAAGCTATCAATGACTTTACCATCAATCTGATAGAGTCGGTGTTGATTGTTATTGTAGTGTTGTTGCTGGCCATGGGATTTAGAGCCGGATTGCTGATAGCCAGCAGTCTGGTGTTCACCATCCTTGGTACCTTCATTGTCATGGGATTCATGGATATGACGCTCGATAGAGTATCCCTGGCTGCTTTTATCATTGCAATGGGGATGTTGGTTGATAATGCCATTGTGGTGGTGGATGGCATCCTTGCTGATATCCAGAAAGGGATAGAACGCCATAAAGCCTTTGTCTTGGCTGCCAGGCAAAACGCCATGCCGTTGTTGGGGGCCACCCTCATTGCTATTTTGGCCTTTATGCCTATGGCATTCAATACCACTGAGGCCGGAGAGTTTTTAAAACCGCTGTTTTATGTGTTGGCCGTATCTCTATTGTTGAGTTGGATTCTGGCATTGATTCAGGCGCCCTTTATGGCATCTTTGTTCTACCGGAATGGTATAAAGAAAAATAAGCCACAAGGTGAAGAGATCTATTCCGGGAAAATATATGACATTTTCCGAAAAATTATCAGATATGCTTTGTGGCATAAGTCGCTTGTTTCGATTTTAACCGGTATCATACTGTTTCTGTCCTTTATGGCTTTTAATTGGATAAACAAAGATTTCTTCCCGGTGGCCAGGTACAATCAGTTTATGGTGGAATATAGTTTGCCTAACGGAAGTGATATCTATCAGGTTGAAAAAGACCTGGCTGCCATACAGGATTCCCTGCGGTCATGGAAGGAAATAAAAAAAGTGACTTCGGCATTGGCCAGTTCACCTGTGCGTTACACGCTGTTGCGACCAATGAATAATTATAACCCATCGTATGGTGAGTTAATCGTGGAAACTTCCACCTATGAAGAGGCCATGGAAGTGTTGCCCAAAATAGAAAAGGTGTTTAAGGATAAATTTCCCAATGCCACAATCCGATGCAGGCAATATTCAGCTATTGGGGGTGACTATAAGGTGCAGGCCATGTTTTCAGGACCGGACCCCGATGTATTAAGAAATTTGGCTGAACAGGCCAAATCGATTATGCGGGAAGAACCATCAGCGGTATATGTGAACGACAATTGGGGAAATAAGGTGAAGAATCTGGTGCCTGTTTATTCGCCCAGGAAGGCTCGACCTTTAAATATTAGCAGAAGTTCTCTGGCCTCGGCACTGTCAATTGCTTCCGAAGGAATGCCGGTGGGTGCTTATTATGAAGATGATACCCGCCTGCCAATACTTCTAAAGTTGGAACCTTCGCTGGCAGAAGACCCGTCGGCAATTGAATCTGTCCCGGTATGGGGCCCTTATTCACAAAATAGTGTCCCGATGGGACAGGTAATTGACTCTCTCGCTTTGGAAGGACAAAATTATCTCATCTACCGGTACGATGGTATACGGTCTGTTAAGGCCCAATGTGACCCGGCTCGGGGAGCAACGGCACCTCAGGTTCTGGAAAAAATAAGACCAAAAATTGAAGCCATACCCCTTCCGGAAGGATATACGTTGGAATGGCTGGGAGAACTGAAAGATAGTCAAAAAGCCAATAAAGCACTTATGGAGAATCTGCCACTGGCTTTATTGTTAATGGTATTAATCACCATTGGTCTGTTCAATAATTTCCGGCAACCCGTTCTCATATTCATGATTGTTCCTTTGGCTTTTATTGGGATTATTTTCGGCTTTTTGGTGACCCGCATGAATTTTGGTTATGTAGCCATCGTTGGTGGTCTGGGGTTGATAGGTATGATGATAAAAAATGCAGTGGTATTGCTCGACCAAGTTAATATCGAAGTGCAAAATGGAAAAGATAAGCTCAAGGCCATTATCGATGCTACTGTTTCAAGAGTTAGGCCGGTAACTATGGCCTCTTTTACTACCATTTTTGGAATGTTCCCTTTATTATTTGATGAATTGTTTCAGGGAATGGCTGTTGCCATTATGTTCGGGTTAATGTTTGGTACAATTATAACGCTTATTGTCATGCCGGTTCTTTACGCTGTTTTTTATAAGGTAAATACAAAAGTACTGGTTCACGAGGAAGATGTTTAATGAAACGGGCATGGCTACTTTTGCCACAAAAGAACATGTATAAAAAGCCCAAGGCAGAAGTGCACAGGCAGAAGGAGTGATTTGTCATTAGTCAGCAGTCATTAGTGGTCAGTTTTTAGTCATTAGTGTTAATGAATTAGTGACTAATCACTAGCGACTAATGACTAACCCACTAATGACTAATTTTAAGAACCAATAGTTCAGAGAGATAAGTAAATTTTATACGAAGGATAATACAATATCAATTATGAGCAAATACAAAATATATTTAGTCTTGATGATTATTCTTCCCATAACAGGTTTTTCTCAAACAACATTGACGCTGGAAGAGAGTCGTCGGGAAGCACTGGAAAACAATAAAACCATTCGTTCGTCCATACTTGATGTGCTTAAAGCTGAAGCTGGAGTTAAAGAAGCCCGAACGGCCTATTTACCTGCCATTGATGGAAGTGCATCGGCTTTATATATCCCCGATTTGGAAGAGCTTCGAATGTTTGGTATCTCCAGAGATGATTTGGAATTATATCAAGCGCAGTTTACAGCTCAACAGCCTGTTTATGTAGGTGGGAAAATACGGTTGGCCAATAAAATGGCCAAAACAAGTGTTTCTATGGCCCAAAATGCCCGGGAGATGAAAACGGCAGAGATTATTCTTCAGACTGATGAGGCCTTCTGGTCGCTTGTTGCCATGCAAGAACAGCAAAAAGTTTTGATGCGTTACAAGCAAGCCCTCGACTCGCTGGAGCAACAGTTGGCGCTGAGCTATGAACTTGGCTTGGTTCCCAAAAGTGAACTGTTGAAGGTAAGGGTTCAAAAGAACGAAACAGAAGTTACAGCTGTTGAAGTAGATAATGCAGTGCGACTTCTTCAGATGAATCTGGCTCAAATTATCGGGCGGCCATTGAATGAACCAATTAAGGCTGTGGTCGATTCTGATTTTATTTTTCAGATTGATACCATGGCCCCTGGCAATGCTTTGAGTGATGCTTCTGAGCGGCCTGAAATTAAAATATTGGAAGATAAGGTGTTTTTAAGTGAGCTTCAGAAGAAGATGACCCGCGCCGATTATCTTCCACAATTGGGGGCACAAGTTAGTTACGGTTATTTGAATGTCCCTGATATTGTTTCGGGGACGTGGCAATTAAATGCCGGAGCTCAATTATCAATCCCTATTATTCATTGGCGTGAGAAGAAACATAAAATGGACAAGGCCAAAATTAGCGAACAATTGGCTATTTTAGAGCTGGAAAATAATCGGGAATTAATCAACTTGGAAATCCAACAAGCCTGGCTTAAATTGCAGGAAGGTGTTGAAAAAATCCGACTGGCGCAAAAAAACGTTGATGAAGCCGTCGAATCACTCTCTGAAGTTGAAATTAGTTATAATGCCGGGTTAAATACCATAACCGATTTGTTAAATGCTCAGGCTGCCCGACAAAGAGCCGAAGCCTCGCTGGTTGAAGCCAAATCCAATTATCAGGTGTTGAAATCGGCATGGCTTAAGGCTATCGGTCGGCTGGCCGATGTATCGCAATAAAAATGATGATTTAATGGTACATTTACCTCAATTAAAGGACCGTAACATTTGTTGTGATATAAACCAATTTCCGCGAAAGATAGCATTTTATAAACGACTAATCGCGGAGATTTTAGTTTCGCTGTTGTTTGTCTCTCTTATCGTTGCGCTCAACAATCATGAAACGATAAAAGAGATGAGTAAGATGGGGGTGCTTTTTTCAATTATCATGTTTGTGTTGCTAAGCGAGGGTATCTTTGTCTTTGATACTCTTGTCGCCAAAAAGTATCCCTGGCATTATTCACCGGCCAAAAGGGTCTTTATACTATTGAGTTTCGCGTTTGTTTGGTTGCTGGTGGTCGGTGTTTTTGGCAATTTTGTACGTCCTTTTTTTATCCCCGATGAAGTCATCGTGGATAATGATTCTTTTAGTTTGGGGATTACAATTCTGGTCCTGTTCATGGCTATATATGTCTCTGCCTTAATATCGGCAAACTATCATAAATCTCTTCATTTCTTTGTCATGGAGAATGAAAAACTAAGAAGAGAAAAACTTCGAATGGATTATTTTGCGTTACAGGATCAGTTAAATCCCCATTTTCTGTTTAATAACCTGAGTACTTTAATGGCCATAATCCCGGAAGACCAGGATAAGGCACTCAGGTTTACGGAAAATTTTACCGATGTGTATCGTTATGTGTTGAGGAGCTCGAGGGTGAAGCTTATATCGCTGGAGGAGGAATTGAGTTTTATTAAAGCCTATCTTGATTTGCATCAAGAACGGTTGGGGAAAGGTCTTAGTTATTCTGTTGATATTGAAGCCGGAAAGGATTCCAAAATGTTGCCACCTCTGAGTCTGCAGTATTTGGTAGAAAATGCTATTAAGCACAATGTGGCCACATCGGAACAGCCTCTTTCCATAATAATTTCTGTCAAGGATGAGAAAGTGGAGGTATCCAACAACCTTAATCTTAAAGCATCGACCTATTCAACCAATACAGGTCTGGAGAACCTGAAGAAACGTTACCAATATTTGAATCTTGGCGATAATGTTGAAATTTTCAATACCGGCAATCGCTTTGTGGTAACTGTTCCGCTTATTGATAAAAAGAATGTGTATGAATTACAAGATTTTGATCGTTGAAGATGAGCCGCTATTATCTGCCTCATTACGAAAAAAGATAGAAACAATAAAGCCTGAGTTAGAAATAGCAGGTGAGTTACGTACAGTTGAAGATACCGTGGCCTGGCTCAAAGCCCATCCGGAACCGGCGATAATATTTATGGACATTCAGCTGGCTGATGGCATCTGTTTTTCCATATTCGAGCAGGTAGAAGTTACTAATAAAGGCATTGTTTTTACCACTGCCTATGATGAATATGCCCTTGAAGCTTTTGAAGTAAACAGTATTGCTTATCTGTTGAAACCTATTAAAACAGAGGCCTTAGTGCGGGTATTTGAAAAGATAGAAACAATTGTAGATGTTGTTAAGCCATTTAATAGGTCGCCTGAAATTGATTACCGTGAACTGGCCATGCAGGTTACCCAACTTCAGAATAAATACCGGAAACGTATTTTGGTTTCGCGCGGAGATGGCTTTATTCAGGTTCCGGTTGAGGAAATAGCTTACTTCTCTATAGAGGGTAAAGTAACGGTTGCAACAACTTTTAAGCAAAGAGAACATATTCTGGATTCAACATTAAGTGAGCTGGAGGAAGAATTGGACCCTGAAACCTTTTTTCGTGTAAATCGGCAGTTCATTCTTAACGTCAATGCCATCCATAAGGTAGAAAATTACTTTGGCAGTAGGCTGGTTATTAAGCTTTTGCCTAATATAAATGCCTCTCAAAAAATTGTCGTTAGCCGAAATAAGGCCGGTGAGGTAAAGAAATGGCTGGACAGGTAGAAAATAATAGACCTTCAGGCTATGTAAATTGAGGAGATTGATGTTCTGGCATGGTAGATGAATACAATATAATTAAGAATCTTAAATTTGACATCTATTAATTTAATCATCTGAAATTTCCGATAGTTTAAACACCGCAACCTCAAATTTTATATATAATGAACTCTTTTATCTTAATTCTATGAATCTTATATCTAAATCACTGTAAAAAGATAGTTGATGTTCCGGTTAAAGTACGTTAACGACAGGCGGGCAACCTGTCCGGAATAATTGTCGTTTCATGGGTCTTTTTTTATGTTTCGATGAAATTATGTGATATTTAAAGAGGGGTTCATTTACTTTTGCATTTTCTTTTACAATAATTTATTTAACTTGCTGTTTTTTAACTTTGCTTTTGAATTGGTCATGGTATTGTTTAAATATGAATGGGAGGGCAATGTCTTACAGCAATTGAAATAATATTATGAGCAAAAACAAGGTGATTTTTAACCTGAGAAATGAAGTTGTCTAAAATAGTTTTTTGCGTAGTGAGTTTGATAGCTCTGTGAAATAAAAAATTAAAAAAGACACATTTGGTGTTCAATAAAATTTCAAGTATTATTTTAAATAACCCTTTAGGTATCGAAAATGAATAAGGGTTTAAGTTAAGAGGAATATAAATACACAGGAATAATGGTAAAATTGATTTATATTTTCATTTTAACCTATTTTGTATTGGGAGGAATAGGGTTTTATTTTATTAACCGCCACAAGGAACCATCGATAGCCCGAAAGAGTTATACTAAATTCTTTGTCTATTTCATCATTATCAATATTTTGTTTTTCAGCATTACTATTAATCCGGTAGCCTTCAAATATGTTGCCTTGTTTATAATAGGAGGAGGGTTTGCCGAAATGTTTGGATTATTTCGGAATTCCGGTTACCGGCATAAGGCTTTTTTTATTGTATCGCTGGTGGTTTATGGTTTTTTGTCGGTTGGCCTGAGCCATTTCAGCGTAAAAGATGAAGGCTTGCTGTTATTTTCTTTTTTGATAGTATCCATTTTTGACAGTTTTAGTCAAATTACCGGACAGTTGTGGGGCCGTCGCAAGCTATTTCCGGCTATAAGTCCGAATAAGACTGTTGGAGGACTGGTAGGTGGTTTTCTGATTGCATTAATAAGTTCGTTATATTTGCGAGACTTACTCACTATGTCAACAAGCCGGTTATTGATACTTTCTGTGGGCATCATCATATTTGCATTTTTCGGTGACTTGTTGGCATCCTGTTATAAGCGTAAATATCAAGTAAAGGATTTTAGTCGTTTGATTCCGGGTCATGGAGGAATTCTTGACCGATTCGACAGTTTAATTGCCGGAGGCACATGGGTTAGTCTTTTTGGTCTTATATTTAATTAGTATAAAATTTATCTAATTCATTGGTCTAATGGAACTCGCATGGCTTAATAAAATTTATACATGTTTTTTGTGGCAAAAGCCGCCATGCTCGTTTCATTTTATTTGAAAAAGTAAAAGATAAATAAAAATTGTCATGGATAATATACTCGGTATTGCTATCGTATATTTGATAGGAATAAGTATTTTGTTGACTTTTAATGAGTTAAATTACAGGCGTTTACATGTAAAAGGAGAAATAACCCGCAAGTTTGCCCATTTTTCTGCCACGCTGGCCACTTTGCCCTTTCCTTATATTTTCTCTTCACATTGGTATGTTTTTGTTCTGGCAATGGTGTTTTTTGTGGTGCTGGCAGTCACTCAAAAAAGCCGTCAATTGAAATCGATACATGATATTAGTCGCAAATCGATGGGCAGTTATTTGTTGCCATTATCGATATACATTACTTTTTTGATATCTAATTTGTTAGACAATAAATTTTTATTTATTCTGCCCATGTTGATACTGGCCGTATGTGACCCAATGGCTGCTATTTTGGGCATCAACATAAAAAAACATAATGGTAGAATTAAATTTAGGGGCAGGAAACTTCAGAAGACGTGGTTGGGTACGGCCGCCTTTTTTGTTACCAGCGTTGTTATTACGATGATAGCCATCTACTTTCAGCGTGAATTTTTTGATTTTAAAACCATTTGGTTGTCGGTGTTGGTCGCCGGAGTCGGTACTTTGGCAGAGTTGATAAGTTGGAGAGGGTCCGATAACCTGTCCATTCCTTTGAGTGTAATTGCTGTATTATTGATATTTCTCTAAAATTGATATTAAATCTATAAAATATGAAGCGAATAATTGTTAATGGGGCCAACGGATTTGTAGCGTCCAATTTCATCAATGATTTATTGAAAAACGACTACGAGGTGGTGGCATTAGTGCGGGGAAACGGAAAATTATCGGCCCGAGAGCGGGTTGAACAATCATTGATGCAGGTAAATAGAGGACAGCTTCCTGATATTGAAAACCTTTCTGTTTACAATTATTCATTGTTGGAAAAGGATTATGCTCTGCCGCAGACCCATCTGAACAAAATATTTGAAAAAGAAGCTGACTTCTTTCATTTTGCTGCCAGTCTGAAATATGACCAAAAATCGAAAGAAGAGATTTATTCAACAAATGTGGAAGGGGTGGATAACTCAGTCCGGGTTTTTAAGCAATATGCGCAGGGGGCTTCACGCTTCTTTTTAGTTGGAACTGCTTATTCGTGCGGCCATATTAACGAAGTATTTGAAGAACGCTTTTATCCGGACATGGACGTATCTGCTTTTCGTAATTATTATGAATGGTCGAAACGCCTGTCCGAAAATGTGGTGCAAAGACACATGAGTAGTGACCCAAAATTCAGAGGTCATATTATTCGCTTGTCTCAGGTGGCAGGAAATAATGAGACCGGTGAAACCTTTACCGATTATGGTATATTTGATTTTGCCAAGCGGGTGCATCGACTTGCCAAACGATATCCAGGACAAACGATAAGGGCCCGGATTGCACCGGAGGCCACACAAAATCTGATTCCGGTAAATACAGTGGTGGATTACCTGATGCAGACAATTAAAAGGGAAGAGGTGCCGGTGATAATGAATTTTGTGGCTAAAGAACCTGTTAAAAACAAATATGTTATTAACAGTCTGAATAGTAAATTACCTATAACCATTGTGCCTCATCCCGGCCTGAAACATTCGGATATGAATGCTCTTGAGCGTTTGATGGCCGTCGGCATGTCCTTTACCGGGAGTTATAGTAATTTGGATATTCGTTTTGATACTTCACGCAGAGATGAGGTAATTGTTCAGGGGAAGGATAATATGGATGAAGCCATTGTACATAAAATGTTGGCATGGTTTATCGATAATGTTTGTGAAAAAAGTGGGAAAAAGGAAGCAGTAGTGGTTGGAAAACATTAATATTAATCTTGATGCTGACATGGTGTCTTTTACCACTAAAGAAGTAAAGTATTACAGCTCGCAGGGAGTAATATGCCGGGATTGAAGCTGAAGTTTCATTTTACCGGGCTCATGTTGGGTGCTTAATCTTTCACCTGAGCTTAGCCGCATGTGAGTCGGCGGGTGTGAGTGTTTGCCAAAACAGGATTTAAACTAATAAATTAAACAAACTTTATAGGAATGAAGCAATTAACAATTAAAGGCGAAAAAGTATTAAATGTTCCCAATTTGTTGAGTTTGTACCGGTTGCTGGTATTTCCGGTTATATTGTATATGGCACTAACAGGTAGGGAGTCTACTTTTGTTGTATTGTTATGTATCAGTTTGGTGAGTGATATATTAGACGGGAACATAGCACGAATTTTTCATTTACAAACTCATTTTGGGGCAGCACTGGATAATTTGGCGGATATAGTGACCTATGCCATGGCATTGCTGGGTCTGTTTCTTTTTAAGTGGACCGATATAGAGCCCCATGCCTGGGTTTTATACCTTTTTCTCACTGTTTTTGTAATTAGTTATTTTGTTTCGTTTGTGCGGTTCGGGAAAATTCCGGGGCTACATTTATATTCGGCTGTTTCGGCCGGCTACCTGCAGGGGGTGTTCTTCTTTGTTCTTTTTGTATATGGTTTTATTCCTTGGTTTTACTATCTGGCTGTTGGATGGGGTGCTATAGCCTACATCGAAAAGATTTTTGTTTTATTGAAATTGGATGACATTAAAATTGGTGTTAAAGGTCTCTACTGGTTGATGAGAGATAGCGGGAAAAGATGAGGGGTTTATGGTCCAAAAGTTTTTAGTGGTTGTGTTTTGGTTGGCTACATTTAGTCTTAACCTGAATGCGCAGAAAGTTTGGGGAGTAGTACGGGAAGAAGGAAACGGTGAGCCAGTTCCTTTTGTGAATGTAGTGGTAAAAGGCACTCTGCAGGGAACCACTACTGATGCTGACGGAACTTTTTCTTTAGATTCCCCGCAGGGTGATACTATTGTTTTTTCTTCGATAGGGTTTTACCCTAAAGAAATTGGAATTAATCGTTACGGGAATCAGCAGCTAACGGTCTATCTTCAGCAAAATGTGAGAACCATTGGAGAGGTTACCGTGAAACCCGAAGTGGAACGCGCCGTGGTTCTTTTTAATAAGATTCAGGAAAGAAAAGCAGAAAACAAATTACAGATTCAAAGTTATAAGAATTACAAAACCTTTTCGGTCACTAACGTTTATGTGGCTATAGATACAGCATCCAATGTCACTCGGTGGATTGACAACTTTGAAGAGGTAACGGTAGAAGCAGATAACCGGCAAATACGTTTTTCGCCTGTTTATCTTTCCGAAACGGCAGAGGCCGTATCGGAAGACACTACGCTCGTACTTTATCAAACGAAAGCAGGAATTTTTCCCCGCATTAATCAGGCTATTGAAACATATGTGTTGCGCAACGTAGTGGTTGATTTGAATTTTTATAACGAGCAAATAAACATTCTGGACCGTTCCTTTCTGTCACCGATAGGCAAAAATGCTTTATCGCGGTACAACTTATATCTCAACGATAGTACACAAATTGAAGGGAAAAAGTATTTTCATTTTTCCTTTGCACCCAAAAACCGATTTGACCCGCTTTTTTCAGGTAATTTCGTGGTAGAAGATGAGAGTTTTGCCCTTACGGAAATAGAGGTTCATATCCCCGGTGAGGCTAATCTGAATTTTGTCAAAGGATTTCGCGGAAAGGTTAAATATAAATTGCTTCCCGAAGGTCGATGGTTCTACGATAAGCAAGATGTTCGTATTAATTTATCGCTCAACCCGGAGAAGGATTCTGTTTCGGTATATAGTTCACGGCGAGTGGATGATATTGCCGGTGGAAATTGGATTGTCAACAAATTAACACAATATTCTGTATCGGAAAGGCTTGACCGTATCGATGCCAAAGAGTGGAGTCAACAAGCTGAGTTTGGTAACGGCCACCTGCAGGAACAAGATTATTATCGTATCGATATGTTAAAAGACCAAAGATTGGTTCAAGGTGTTGATGCCGTTGGCGGTCTGGCCTTAACCGGTTTTGTCAATGCCGGTAAAATCGATATAGGACCTGCATTTGACCTATACTCATCTAATGCTATTGAAGGACATAGGTTTACACTTCCGTTAAGGACCAGCGAGCAAATGTCCAAACATTTCTCTGTTGGCGGGTTTGTTGGGGCGGGTACCCGAAGTAAAGAACTTAAGTATGGCGGAAATATTATATGGCAGCCCGGTGAAACCGATAAATTTATTTTCAGGATTAATTATTCCAACGATTATTCGCTGATATCTCACGACAAGTTTTACAGGTTTATTAAGAATAATCCCAATAACAAAGGGAATGGCAATTTTATTGCGGCTCTTACTACCCGCAAAAAAAATCCTTATTTGAAAGACGAGCGTAGCCTTGATTTGCGATTTGAATACAACGTTAATGATGATTATCAATTAGAATTCTCACCATACTATCTTGAGAGCAAAGCAACACCGGAAGTACGTTTTTTTTCGGGCAACATTGAGTATGATTCGTATAAAAATTACGGATTGTTAGTGAATCTGAGAATTGTTTCGGGTCAGCACTACGATAAGTTTTATTTTGACCGAATCTATTATTTGGACCCTATTCCTGTTATAAATTTAAGTTTGGATATAGGTCAAACTTTATTGCCCGGTGGCAGCATGCGTCATTCCGGACTTTATGCCCATTTGCACGGTTCTGTTAAGGGTCGTATCAATATGGGGCAGGTATTTATGCACTATATGCTTAATGCAGGTTTCCTGCAGGGGAAAGCACCTTATGACCTTTTGGATCAACCGGTAGGATCTATGTCGCTCGGTTATGCGAAATACAGGTATAATTTGTTGCATCATGCTTCATTTGCGCATAATTTGTATACCAATACGCATTTCCATTTTAACGGGGGAGGGATTATTTTAAACAGAGTGCCTCTGATCCGGCAACTTAAGCTGCGGGAAATTGTGTCATTTAAAGGTCATTACGGTACTCTTACCGATGCTTATAAGGGCGTGTTTGACCTTCCGGATTATTATAACAGTACCGATTCGAAGGTTCCCTATGCCGAAATTGGAGTAGGAGTTACTAATATTTTTAAAGTTTTGCGTGTTGAGTATGTACGTTTGTTGGGAAATCATTATCTTAATGAAGGATTTACGGATAAAGACGGAATCCGCATAAGGGCGGAAATGAGTTTTTAAAGCAATCTAAACAAACATCTGCTATTGAAAGAATTCAATTTATATAAAAGATATATCATTTGTTTTCCCATTGTTATAGGAATAAAGTGGTTAAGTGCTTTTTATTGGGAGAATAAAGTTATAGAAAGCTTTATTGAGTATGCAGAAACTAAGAGATAAAAGAATCTGGATCACCGGTGCGTCTTCGGGAATAGGGAAAGCATTAGCTATCGAGTTGGCTCGTGAAGGCGCAAAACTTATGCTTTTGTCTCGCAACCGTCAAGAGTTGGAAAAGGTTAGGGATATTTGTTTGAAACACACTTCATATTGTGAAGTTGAGATATTGGATCTTACCAAACCGGAGGAGATGGAAGCGGTGGTTGCTCAATTGATAGAGAAAAGCCAGGGTGTTGATATTCTTATAAATAATGCCGGTCAGAGTCAGCGGTCGCTGGCCAAAGAGACCCCCGTTGAGATAGACCGAAAGATTATGGAGGTTAATTTTTTTGGGGTAGTGCAATTCACCAAGCTGGTTTTGCCACATATGTTGAAGCAGGGCCAGGGGCATATTGTTGCCGTAAGTAGCATTGCCGGTAAGTTCGGATTTCCGTGGCGTACGGCTTATTCGGCCGCGAAGCATGCTCTGCAGGGCTTTTTTGAGTCATTGAGGGCCGAGCTGAAAAACGACAATATTAAAGTTACCATTATTTCGCCCGGAAGGATAAATACTAATATTTCAATAAATGCCCTAACCGCCAGCGGCGAGTCTTATAACAAGATGGATCCGGGGCAGGCAGGTGGTATGCCGGCAGAAAGATGTGCAAAAAAAATGGTAAAAGCCATCCGAAACCGGCGCAGGGAACTATTGGTAGGACAAGCGGAGCTTATTATGGTTTATATCCGTCGCTTTCTTCCGGTACTTTATCACTTTATGGTAACCAAAATTAAAAACTAAAAGCCTTTAAGCATGGAAAAAAACATTTGTGGAATACAACAAGTTGGTATCGGCTTAAAAGATGCAAAAGAAGCTTGGCGTTGGTATCGACGCGTTTTTGGTATGGATATTAGTGTTTTTGAAGATGTGGCTACAGCCCGGTTAATGCATCATTATACCAACGGCAAGGATTGTGAACGTTATGCCGCCCTGGCCATGAATATGGAAGGTGGTGGCGGGTTTGAAGTCTGGCAACATACCCAAATGGAGCCTTCGCCACCCAATTTTGACGTGCGTTTGGGGGATACCGGTATTTTTATTGTGAAAATGAAATGCCGTGATTTGTCGGCTGCCTATAAACGCCACCGGGAAATGAAGGTAAAACTGCTGAGTGAACCCATGGTTAATCCTGCCGGTCAGTGGCATTATTTTTTGTCTGATCCCTATCAAAATATATTTGAGGTAGTAGAGCATCCCAGTTGTTTTATGGAACAAAAGTCGCCAACAGGCGGAGTGCTGGGTGCTGTTATAGGGGTGTCGGATGTGGATCATGCCAGAGAAGTTTATTCGCAAATATTACAATATGATGAGGTTGTTTATGATGAAACCGGAACCTTCGATGACCTTCAATCCTTACCAGGCGGAAAAGAAAAATACCGGAGGGTATTACTTAAACATAGTAAACCACGGCGTGGACCTTTCAGTAAATTGTTAGGGCCGTCGGTCATTGAGCTAATTCAGTCATTAGAGCGTAAACCTAAAAAAATATTTGCTAACAGAATCTGGGGCGAACTGGGCTTTATTCATATCTGTTTTGATATTACCGGGATGGAAGCATTAAGAAAAGAGTGCGAAGCATTAGGTTATGCCTTTACGGTTGATAGTGCCAATAGCTTTGATATGGGTAATGCTGCCGGTCATTTTTCATATATCTCCGATCCGGACGGAACACCTATCGAGTTTGTAGAAACGCACAAACTCCCGGTTGTGGAAAAACTGGGTTGGTATATCAATCTTCGGAAGAGGGATCCGGGAAAACCTTTGCCTGATTGGATGGTAAAGACGTTAACTTTTAGTCGTGTAAAAGATTAATCTTAACCTCAAAAAATAACCATTCAATGCCTTTTTTTGATGGTTAATTCAATATTTGTGGTCAATACAATTGGGGATAAGTAAATTTGAAGATAGATCCAGGTAATGGTTGACTGATTGACAGACTAAGTGATTAGTTCTTGTATGAGGTCTATTTCCTTTAAGTCCGGAGCAGGTATGGCTAATGCCTTCCATTTTCTGCTCCGGTTTTTTCTGTTGTTTTTATCAGGTTATTTTGTTTGGTTATCCGGTAATAATATCGTTTTACCGCTTTTCTCTGAAAGAAGGTTGAAAATATGTTTAACTTGTGTAATAAAAGAAAGTGGAAAAGATTCCTAAAGTGTTTGCCAGGTTTTTTAGAAGTTGGCCAAACAACAGAGCTTTTTTGACTTCATTTGCGGGTCATAAGGCATAATCCTTGATACTATGTTATGCGCAAGAAATTAACACTGTAAACCATTTTTTATGGCTGTCAGAAGTATTAAATATTTTACTGAAGATGTTGATTTAGATGAATTTATGAAGGATCTTCCGGAGGTGTTTAAGAGGGAAGGGACTGTTATAAAGGATGATAGAAACGAAATAAGAGTTATCAATGTAGGGGGTCGAGAGTTGTGTGTTAAAGCTTTTAATAAAATTACCCTATTTAATAGGTTAATGTATTCCTGGGTGCGGGCATCTAAAGCCAAGCGGTCATATAAAACAGCTAAGTTGTTGTTGGAAAAGGGGATAAAAACACCTATGCCGATTGGCTACGTAGAGGTAAAGGGAGCGTGTGGGATTCTGAAACAAAGTTTTTACATTTCTTCTTGGGAACCCGGTGAATATATTATGTCTGATGTTATAGAGAAAGAGAGTGACGAAGCCCGTGCTATTTTAATGGCTTTTGGCCGTTTTATGGCGACAAAGATGCATCCCGCCGGATTCTGGCACGAGGATTTAAGTCCCGGAAACATCTTGATTACAAAGAATTCAAATCATTCTTATACCTTTTCAATCATAGATTTAAACCGGATTCGGAAGAAGAAATATATTTCGCCTCGTATAGGTATTGGAAATTTGAAAAAACTTACCAACCAACCGATTCCACTCTCGATAATGGCTGAAAGTTATGCTTTGGCTTCGGGGAACAATCCTGCCGGATTTGCTTTTTTGCTTATAGCCTGGCAAATGTTTTCATCAACGCTTCGAAGATTTGTCAAAAGATTTTTGCATACTTTTAAGCCTAAATCCTCTAAAAAATAAATGAACCTCGTTATGGTTACTTATCAATCCATAACGAGGTTCGGAATACACGACAAAATCACCAACTTTACCTAAAAGTATTTGATATCACCGGGTTTTCTTTTTCATATTGGGAACCCTGAAATTTTTCTCATACTGCATCCTGCTTATTGTTTTCTACCCGCCATTTTGGCCCAGGTATCTTTGAGCGAAACCGTCCTGTTAAAAACCAGATGGTCTTCAGTTGTGTCAGGATCTACACAAAAATAACCAACTCTTTGAAATTGGAAAAAATCCAGCGGTTTTGAATCTTTTAATGACGGTTCTACTTTGCAATTGGTGAGGATTTTTAAAGAGTCGGGATTAAGAAATTCTTTAAAATCTTTATCCTTATGACCGGCAGGATCTTCATCCAGGAAAAGACGATCGTAGAGGCGCACCTCTGCAGGGATACAATGCGAAGCACTAACCCAATGCAGAGTCCCTTTGACCTTTCTGTTGCTTTGCGGCATTCCGCTCCTGGTTTCCGGATCGAAGGTACAATAAATTTCCTCTACTTCTCCTTTGTCGTTTTTCTTATAATCTTCACATTTTATGATATAACCGTTCTTTAATCGGACTTCACGTCCCGGACCTAAACGGAAAAATTTTTTAGGTGGGTTTTCCATAAAGTCATTACGCTCGATATATAATTCGCGAGTGAAGGGAATTTTTCGGGTTCCCTGGCTTTCATCCTCGGGGTTATTGATGGCTTCCATCCATTCTACTTTATCTTCGGGATAATTGGTTAGGATGAGTTTTACCGGGTCGAGCACGGCATTAACTCTTGGTGCCCGTTTGTTGAGGTCTTCACGAACGCAATGTTCCAGTAATGCCATATCAATGATGTTATCGCGTTTGGCCACACCCACACGTTCGGCAAAGGCACGGATAGATTCGGGGGTATAACCACGGCGCCGTAATCCTGAAATGGTAGGCATACGTGGATCATCCCATCCATTTACAATACCCTTTTCCACGAGTTCGAGCAGGCGTCGTTTGCTCATTACCGTATAGTTTAAATTGAGCCGAGCAAACTCTATTTGTCGCGGACGACGTTCCGGTGTGGGCTCGCCTTCCAATATCTGGTCAAGAAACCAGTCGTATAATGGCCTGTGAACCTCAAACTCCATGGTACAAATAGAATGAGTAATGCCCTCAATAAAGTCACTCTGTCCATGGGTGAAATCGTACATCGGATAAATGCACCATTTGTCACCGGTACGGTGGTGGCTTTTATGAATAATGCGGTACATTATAGGGTCGCGCATGTGCATGTTAGGCGAAGCCATATCAATTTTTGCTCGCAGCACCTTTTCACCTTCTTTAAATTCGCCGTTTTTCATGCGCATGAAGAGGTCGAGGTTTTCTTCCACACTTCGGTTTCGGTACTTGCTTTCCACACCGGGTTGTGTGGGTGTACCTTTTTGTGAAGCTATTTCTTCGGCACTTTGGTCATCGACGTAGGCTTTCCCTTTTTTGATAAGTTTAACAGCCCATTCAAATAACTGATCGAAATAGTCGGAAGCATATTTTTCCTCACCTTCCCATTGAAATCCTAACCACTGAACATCTTTTTTGATAGATTCTACATATTCCACATCTTCTTTGGTGGGATTGGTGTCATCGAACCGGAGATTACATCCTCCGTTGTATTTTTGAGCAAGACCAAAATTCAGACATATGGACTTGGCATGTCCTATATGCAGGTATCCATTGGGCTCCGGTGGAAAGCGGGTTAATACCGCACCGCCATTTTTCCCTTCTTTCAGATCTTTTTCAATCTCTTGTTCAATGAAATTGCCTTTGGGACTTGACCCCGAAACTTCTTCAGATTTATTCATATTGCTGTAATACTTTATCTTTATAAAAATGCCCGAAGTGCATTCTGTTTTAATTCAATTACTTAAGTTTTTCTGAATTAGTTATTATTTAATAGAGATACAAAAATAACGGTTTTGAGCAGTTAATGAAACAAGTCGGAACATTTTGTGGTATTCTGAACTTATTTTCTGCTTAATGCGACACCATTTTAAGGCCTATAATAGAAGCAATAAGAGTTGTTAAGAAGAAAAGTCTCGAAAAACTTGTAGGTTCTTTAAAAACCAGGATACCAACCAGTACGGTTCCAACAGCACCTATACCTGTCCAAACAGCATAAGCGGTACCTATGGGAATGGTTTGGGTCGCTTTAATCAAAAGCAACATGCTTATTGTTAGGGACACAATAAAGCCGGCATACCATATGAGCATCTCGTAACCTGTAGCTTCTCTTGCTTTTCCTAAACAAAAGGCAAAAGCTACTTCAAACAATCCGGCTATGGTTAACAGTACCCAATTCATGAGCGTCTGATTTTTTGGTCCGGGATAACTGGCAGGACCTTCCGCTTTATGCGCGTTAATAAAAAAACCTCGCATCCCGGCGAGGTCTTTAATATGAGGTCGGTGGCGGATTCGAACCGCCGTACGCGGTTTTGCAGACCGCTGCCTAACCACTCGGCCAACCGACCATTTATTATCTGTATAAGAGAACATCCCTTTTAGGGGGACATCTGTTAAATTTTGCGGTTGCAAAAATAGAGATATATTTCCATTTTCCAAAAATAAAAAAACTTTTCTTGTTTAATTCATGGGTATTAAAGTCTTGTTTTTTGCATGAGTAACACCTTTCTGTATGCGATTTTTTTGTCCGTATAAATATTGCTCAAGTTGTTGGTTGGGTGAAACTTAAAGTTGGTAATTAGTGGTTGGTGGTTAGTCAGTAGTGGTTAGTCGTTAGTGGGTTTGTCATTAGTTTTCATTCGTATATAATTTATTTAACTCATTGGCCGAATGGAACTCGCATGGCTTAATAAAATTTATACATGTCCTTTTGTGGCAACAGCCGCCATGCTCGTTTCATTTGTCACTAATCCATTAACACTAATGACTGTTGACTAATGACTATAAACTTCTACTTTCTTCTGCCTCCGCACTTTTTATACACATTCTCTTGTGGTAAAAGTCGCCATGCTTGCTTTATTCATTATGGTATTCCCCGTTTTTAAACTTGATTGAGTCACATCGAAGCATGTGATTGAGTCACATCGGAGCATGCGATTGAGTCACATCGAAGCATGCGATTGAGTCGCATCGGGGCATGCGATTGAGTCGCATCGAAGCATGCGATTGAGTCGCATCGGGGCATGCGATTGAGTCGCATCGAAGGATGTGATTGAGTCGCATCGAAGCATGCGATTGAGTCGCAGAAGCCGGTGTTTCAGTTACATTGGATGATGTGAAAGAATCACCATAATGCAAATTTTGCTAATCCATTAAAACAAGGATTATTTTTCAAGCGTTACACTCACTCTTTCCATTTGGCCACCCATCGGTGGATTCATTTTTGAAACTTTTACTCTGGCCCATTGGATTTGAGGGAAGTTTTGATATAAAGTTTTCAGGATACGGGCTGTGACATGTTCAAGCAGATTGGAGGTTTTTTGCATTTCGGTGCGAACCAGTTCGTAAACCTTAACGTAATTAAGAGCATCGTTAATGTTATCACTCTCCATTGGCTTAGTCATATCGGTTTTTAGCGTAATATTGACGATAAAACGGTTGCCCACCACATTTTCTTCACGGAAGCATCCATGATAGGCGTAAAATTCCATCGCCTCTAGTTCTATAATGCCATTGGGAAATTGTATATCCATTTTTTGTGGTCAAAGTTAGAAAAAGTGAACAAAAGAAACGCGAACAACAACTGCTTTCCATTGGCGTTAACAATTTGCGTTTCTTTTGCTCAATAAAAAATATTTAAAGATTATTCCGATGTTGATGTTTGCGTTAGGACCTTGAAATTTCAAGACCTTGATTGTTGAGCGACATATCTACAAACCGGGCTTTTGAATTAGGCGGATATTTAGTTAATCGTTCTTTAATACGAGCGGCCGCTCCCTCATCTTTAGCCGCAATGAGTAAATAACCGCCTCCCCCGGCGCCCAATAATTTATAACCGAAAGCCAAATCTTTTATTTTGTCGATGATGGCGTTGATTTCCGGATTCGTTGTACCAAGGTCTAATGCTTTATTTAGTTCCCATGATCGTAAAATCATTCGGGCCGATTTCTCATAATTACATTGTTGAAGAGCATCATAAGTTTCGAGGGCATGATTTTTAATGGTATCAATGATTCTAAGGCGTGTGCCTTGATTGAGGAACATCCCTCGAACGATTTCTCCCAGGATATTTTTTGCAACGCGGGTAAGGCCGGTATAATAGAGCAGCCAATTTTGGCGAAAGGGGGGATTGGTAAAAAGCAGATCCGGAATCCATCGGATATTAATTTGATTTTGATTTCCAGGGGATGAGTCCAATAGTTTTATGCCCGGGAAGATACCTCCATACTGGTCCTGCCAACCACCGCCTGTTGTCAGCAATTGTTCCAGTACCAAAGTTCGGTGAGCAATGGCTTGCCTGTCCCATGAGAGGTTACAGAAGTCTGCTAAAGTACCCAGGATGGTTGCCGCCAATATAGAACTGGTGCCCAGTCCGGAGCCTTTAGGAATAGCAGCCAGAAATGAAATTTCAATACCACCACCAAAATCAACTAATTGTTCTTTTAAGGATTTATATTTTATGTCTGAAAAAGAGGGATGGAAACCTGCCAGGCAAAGCGCTGCTTTGGGAATGGCAAAGGCTGAGCCGACACTGTTCTTAAAATTTAAGTCATCATAGGTCGCTATTGTTTCGGTAGCTCCTATATCTATAGACCGTAAAATGATCTGGGGTTCGTTTGATAAGCGTATGAAAACCTGTAATGGTGGTTGCCCGTTGAGATTAACGGCCAGGTTCAATACTCTACCTCCTGCCTGAATGCAGTAGGGCGGGGTATCACTCCATCCACCTGCCAGGTCTAGTCGTGCCGGGCTGCGCCCCCAAACTATTTGGTCAGGAAATACATTTAAACGGGGAATTTCTTTCTTCTCGACAGTATTTATTATAAATTGTTGTAGGAGCGAAAAGGCCAACGATTCATCATTTGCACCATCTTTCTCTTGAAGCCGTTTTATTTCTGAACGAAGCATGTAGTTTTGAAATCTGAAAATAAACGATTCTTCTTTCGGCAAAGGATCGGGAATGGTCAGGTTATTTTTGGCATATTCCTGAGCAATGAAAGCTAAATCGGCTTGATAAAAAACGCTGTGTTTATAGTTTTTTTCAAGTGCTAACAGATTCTCTTTTCTAATGGTCTCTCTTTGTTGGATAAGTCTGGCAATATTGGCTTTTTGTGGTATTTTTGATCCCGATAAACGAGTAGAGGAAAGCCATTTTGATTTTAATTCTGAATTATGCGGAGGATTTTCAGAAAACATCCATATCAATAGTTCTTCCGTAAGTTCGCTGAGGGTTACGACAGGGAATAAAGATGCTTCCTGTATGTCTTCCTTTGGGTCAATAGCAGCTTCATTAAAAGTTATCTGATGATTGCGGAGCCACTCATTTAATGGAATGCCAAGCCAAAAGGTGTTTTGATCATTACATTTACCTGAAAATTTATCGTCTATGTGGTATGGTCGGATGCAATATTTATTTTCTTCTATGGGAATAATATCCAGACACCATCCGGGGTTAAGACTTATTTTCCAGTTGTTTTCCGGAATGCCGGTGATGACGTGATGGTTCGACAAAGTCCAAGAATCCGGAATATTACTGTTTTCGATCCAAATGTGATGGTGGGTGGCCTCCCATCGAATATGGGTTTGGGCATTTTGTACAAACAGGGAGGGATGGGGTTTAACTCTGTTATGCCAAATATTACGTCGATCTTTGACACTGTTTTGGATTTTCTCGGTAGATGTTATAAGTTCATTGCTTGTTCCAAAATGATGAAATTCCCCTTTTTCGATGGGGATAATAGCCACAGAAAGCTTTCCGATGGCTTCATCAACGACTGTTGGGGTACTTCCAAGGGCGGTACCAAAAGTACTGTAAAGATCATAAAATGGTGGGGTGTTGTTCAAAAAGTTATCGTCCTTCCATTGACATTTTTGCATTAATGTTCGTACGGCATTATCACTTAATAACCAGATGCCAACGTCCATTAAAAAAAGATGAGATGCGTTAAGTTCCTCGATTTTTTGATGCGAGGGTTTTTGAAGCATAAAATCAAGCTTTGAGGGATCATTTCTTGGCGTAAAGAAAACCCCGTGACGGGCAGCCAAATGAGGATCGACCCACATGCCAAGGCAAATAACATCGGCTTTAGGTAGTTCGGCAGGAAGTTTGTTATATTGCAACAAAATATCACCACTGGCAATCATTGTGTTGATTTCAGGTGATGAAATGGCCATTAGGTATTCATACAATGGTAATTGAAGATCCAGTAACGTTTGGTTGAGCTTTTGTCCACGGCTCCATCGAAAAACCGGAATAGGTGTGAATATTTTTCCCAAAGGAGCATATGCCGGAAGCCTTCGGCTTTGACCGCCGGCATGTATGATAATTTTTTTGTCGGCTTTTAGGTATTGGTCAAAATCAGAAATGCTTTCCGTTGCAAAATGTTGAGAAAGCAGCCAGGCTGTGCCACCACCCGAACCTATTTTCCCTTTAGGGGGATCACTGGAAACAAATACAGAATAATTAACCGATGGACCTATATGGTTAAAGGAATTGGCTAAATTTTCAGGAAGCGAAAGCAACAATTTCATAGTAAAAGAAATTTAACGTAGTTTGACTTACAAAAATAAAGTTGTTTTTTTTAAGTATTGTACCTTTTTATTTTTCGATATCTTTGCGCAGGATGAAAAAATTAGTGTTGATAAATATTTTTTTGCTGGTATTTTCGGGTCTGGCAATCGGTCAATTGCGACAACTGGATGGTTCCCAGGGGGATATCCGAAGCCAGCAAGGTTCATTTCAAGGCGATGGAGCCGATGATCCTGAAGGCGGTTCTCAACAACCTGTTATTCCACGAGAGGTTAAAAACTGGCGATTGGTTGATGACTATAGTCGGTCCGATACTGTTGCTGTTGATACCTTATATACCGGTTTTCAGGTATACAATCCCATTTATCGTCGGTCCATAGTTAATGTTACCACCGGCAATTTAGGGGCACCTGCCAAATCCATGCTGGTAGAAGATTTGCCCGTTGAACATACTTTTCTTTTTTCCGGAAACTTAGATTACTGGCTCACAAAACCTCAGGAATGGATATACTACAATACGAGGACTCCCTACACCAACCTTTATTATCAATATAATGGACCAAAAAGAAGGAGCGAAGAAAATGTTGGGGTGCTATTTACACAAAATATAAATCCCTTTTGGAATGTTGGATTTAATTACCGACTAATTTCATCAGTTGGAAAATATCAGGCGCAATCTACAGAGAATCGCAAGTTCCGTTTTTTTTCATCTTATTCGGGCAAAAAATATTCAATTCATGGCTCGTTTTTTTATGGTAAAACTGATCAATATGAAAATGGCGGTTTGTTAGATGATGAGGCCATCTTTGATCCGGGAATTTATGATGAATATGGGCAGCCGGAAAATATACCGGTTATTTTTATGGATGCCACATCGCGAATTGATAATTATAAACTTTTCGTGAATCAAAAATTTAGCTTTGGTGAAATAACTCTTACACGTAATGATTCGGTCAAAGAGAAAGTTCCCCTGGCTACTTTAGGGCATACTTTTGAATATGATAGATATCGACGCACTTATCATATTGATGATTTGAGTCTTTATCTTTCGGATGATGAGGATGATGCAAGTTTTTATTCCAACAATTATATTGATGACAGTAGTACCAATGACTCGGTCTATTCTACAACCATAAGAAATATTGTACAGCTACAGTTTAATGAAGAAGCCAATCCCTTTTTGCACTTTGGGATGCGGGTTTATTTGCTCAATGAATCTGAAAATCTGCGCTGGCCTGCGCCATCCGAGATAGATGAAGATACGGAAGAGGTGATTTATCATCAACAAAGTGAGCAGCGAACGGCTACCGCTATTGGAGGACAACTTTTTAAAACTCAGGGAGAAAATTTCTTTTATAACATGGGTTTAAGGGTTTGGTTCCAGGGTCATAAAGCTGGAGATAGTGAAATATCGGGTGGCTTCGATAGCCGGTTTCGGGTTGGAAGAGATACAGCAGGACTATTTGCCAGAGGAAGCATTTCAATTTCTTCGCCCGATTTTTTTACAGAAAAATATTATTCTAATCATTTTGAATGGAATAACAATTTTGATCCCGAAAAAACTGTAAGGATAAGAGGAGGTATAAATATTCCTACCCGACGATTGCAGCTGACAGGTGAAGTGCGCCTGATTAATGATTTTATATATTGGAACCAGGAGGCTATGCCCGAGCAAACCAATGAGGTGTTAAATCTCGTTCAATTAAAACTTAAAAAGCATTTTGAATTGTGGAATTTGCATAGCCGAAATGAAATAGCTTATCAGGTGACTTCAAATGATAAGGTGATGCCTTTGCCCAATGTTGCATTATTTAGCTCCAATTATTATGAAAACATCTTGTTTGGAGTTTTGTTTTTTCAGATCGGGTTTGATGTCCGTTATCATACTTCCTATTATGCACCGGACTATATGCCTGCCACGGGACAGTTTTTTATTCAACGGGAACGTGAAATAGGGAACTATCCTGTAGTAGATCCATTTGCTAATTTTCATCTTAAGCGGGCCAATATTTTTGTCAAATATAGTCACGTCAATCAGGGTTGGCCCGAAAACGATTATTTCTATACCATCGGCTATCCCATAAACCCCAAAGGACTGCGCTTTGGTGTCTCATGGAACTTCTATGATTAAAATTGATTTTGTCTGTCAATCAATAAAATGATATCTTTACTTATCATGTTATGCATGTAATCTAAAATATTACACTCAGGCATAAAAATTGATATAGGGCACTGAAAAAAAATTTATGGGAAAGATTTCTACGCTGATAATATTGGTATTGTTATTTTGTTTTACGGGTTGTTTTACGCAAAAACAGGGAGCCGAAGAGGAGGTTTCTATCCCATTGGTACAAAGAGATCTTAATGAAATCAAAGCGGAAGGTTTGGTTAGGGTTGTTACCAATTACAACTCTACCAACTATTTTGTATATAAAGGGAAACCTATGGGGTATCAGTTGGAACTTTTACAGGAGTTTGCCAATTATACCGGCCTTAAGTTAGATATATCTGTAAATAATGACTTGAGTACCAATTTTTCAGATCTGCGATCGGGGAAGGTCGACATTATTGCCAGTAATTTGGCGGCCTTTTTAAATCGACAAGAGGGAATTGCATTTACCGAGCCACATAGTTACAGTAGACAGGTTTTAGTGCAGCGAAAATATTCTCTGGATAAAGAGAAAGGTTCTAAAGATGGTAACCGACCGTTAATAAGAAATCAACTGGATTTAGCAGGCAAAACCGTTTATGTGCAAAAAGAATCGGCATATGTTAAGAGGTTAAGAAATCTTTCGCAAGAGATTGGTGATAGTATAAATATTGTAGAGATAGCTGATTATGAGGTGGAACAGCTGATAGGTCTCGTAGCTTCGGGAGAAATCGAATATACGGTATGTGATGAAAATTTGGCACGTGTAAATCTGAATTATTATCCCAATTTAGATGTGGAAACACCCATCAGTTTTCCTCAGAAGATGTCGTGGGCTGTGCGTAGCAATTCTTATGATTTGTTGAGCGTAATTAATAATTGGTTGATAGGCTTTAAAAAGACGGCACGGTATACACGGATTTACCAGAAGTATTTTCTAAATAAAAGGTCCATGCATTTGGTGGATGAGGGTTTTCATTCCATCAAAGGGGGACAGGTATCCGATTATGACAATATCATAAAGGAGGAGAGTAGGAAGTTTGACTGGGATTGGCGATTGATAGCGTCCATTATCTATCAGGAATCACGTTTTTTGCCCAGTGCAGAGAGCTGGGCTGGAGCCAGAGGATTGATGCAGCTGATGCCGGAAACGGCCAATTATTTCGGTGTGTCGAATGTTGAAAATCCCCGAGAAAATATACGTGCCGGTGTTGAATTTTTACGTTGGTTGGATGAACGATTGAAAAACCGAGTTCCTGATCCTCAGGAGCGGATAAAGTTTGTATTGGCTTCTTATAATGTTGGAATAGGCCATGTTTTTGATGCCATGAAGCTGGCTGAAAAATATGGTAAAGACCCTCAAAAATGGGAAGATAATGTCGATTATTACCTGCTTCATAAATCGGAACCCAAATATTATAATGATCCGGTGGTGAAATACGGTTATTGCAGGGGTGAGGAACCCTATCATTACGTAACCGAAATACTGGAGCGTTATGACCATTATAAAAATGTAATGCAATAAATGGGCACTATCATATTTTTTTGATAAGTTCGATAAATTCTCTAATAATCATTGCAGTAGCTCCCCAAATTTTTTTTCCATGGGCATCGTAATATGGTGCTGAAAAAGTGTGGTTCCCTCTTTTGTAAGTAAAGGTTTTTACAGATTGATGATTTAAGAAGTTATTTAGAGGTACTTCAATGATATCATCCACTTCTTTGGGGTCGGCAACAAAATGGGGCGGGGTGTCGAGTGTTCCCACGAAGGGAAAAACATTATAATTACTTTTGGGGATATATAATGGGGTAAGGTTGCCAATAATGTTAATATTCTCAGGGTTAACACCAATTTCTTCACGGGTTTCACGAAGAGCGGTGAAAAGATGACTGGAGTCACCTTTTTCGTTTTTACCTCCGGGTAAACTGACTTGTCCGCTATGAAACCCATTGTATATTGGGCGTTGAATAAAAGGAATGTACCAGATATTTTGCTTTTGGTAAAGCAAAAGAAGGACACTACTCATTTTAGGGGAGTGTTGTGACACGTTATTAAGCTCCATTTGCCTTGATGACGGGGCCATAAGGCGGTGTGCATTAACGCCCGGTAAAGGGGTGTTTAAAATTTCTTTAAGCTTAATAAGATTTATCATAACATTGTTTGCGCATTCAATATCCGGATGGCTTGTCGAATACGCTTAGACACTTCCTCTCTTCCAAGTATTTCAATGATAGAAAAAAGATCCGGACCAAAACTTCCTCCAACAAGTGCTAGTCTAAGACTATTCATTACAGCCCCAAAATTCATCTTTTTTTCCTGAATCCGTTGAGAAACTTTTTCTTTAATGGTTGCAGCATTCCACGCATCCTTAAAACTATCAAATTCATCAGCAAGCGATTGTAGAAAAGCAGGAACTTCACCCTTCCATCTTTTTTTCACCACTTTGGGATCATAGGTCTGCGGGGCAGAAAAGAAAAATGCTGTTTGGTCCCATAATTCATTCACAAAGGTTACTCTTTCTTTAACCAGAGCAATAATTCGTGACAATTCATCGGTGGCAGGCGGGGTAATGCCTTTATCCTTCAAAATGGGAATAAAAAGATTTACAAGTTCTTCATCAGATTTTCGGATAAGGTATTGGTGATTGAACCATTTGGCCTTTTCGGGGTCGAACCTTGCTCCGGCTTTATTTACGCGGTCGAAAGAAAAAGCCTCAATCAACTGTTGGGGGGTAAAAATTTCCTGTTCGGTACCGGGGTTCCATCCCAAAAATGCCAGCATGTTAAGAAATGCTTCCGGGAAGTAACCATCTTCTCTGTATCCGGCAGAAACTTCACCTGTATCAGGGTCAGTCCATTGAAGCGGGAATACAGGAAACCCCAGTTTATCACCATCACGTTTGCTGAGTTTTCCTTTGCCATGAGGTTTCAATATGAGCGGAAGGTGAGCAAATGTCGGTTTTACCCAGCCAAAAGCCCGATAAAGAAGAACATGCAGGGGTAAAGAAGGGAGCCATTCTTCACCCCTGATGACATGAGATATTTGCATCAGATGGTCATCCACCACATTAGCCAAATGATAGGTTGGCATTCCATCGGCTTTGAAAAGGACCTTGTCATCGAGCTCGTTGGTTCGGAAGGATACCTTCCCGCGAATCATATCATCCTCTTCAACAACAATGGCATCGTCAGGCATTTTAAAGCGAATGACATAAGATGCATTATTTTTTAATAGTTGTTCAACCTCTTTGTCGGGTAATGAAAGGGAGTTTTTCATAGAGAGCCTTGTGTGGGCATTATAGGCAAATGTTTGTCCTTTAGCCTCGGCCTCTTTTCTTGCCGCATCCAGTTCTTCGGGGGTGTCGAAAGCATAATAGGCATGCCCTGCCTCTACCAGCTGATCAGCATATTTTTTATAAATGCTTTTTCGTTCGCTTTGCCGGTATGGACCAAAATCACCACCCTGTTCCGGTCCTTCGTCAAATTCCAAACCACACCAGTCTAATGCGTTGATAATATAATCTTCGGCACCTTTAACATATCTGGTTTGGTCGGTATCTTCGATGCGAAGAATAAATGTACCATTGTGTTTTCTGGCAAACAGATAATTGAATAAGGCTGTTCTTACGCCACCCATATGAAGCGGTCCGGTAGGACTGGGGGCAAAGCGAACACGAACCGAATGCGTTAAGCTCATTTTTCCCTAAATTTATTTTATAAATTCCCGACAAAGATAGTAAAACAACTATGGTTTTATCGAATAAAACGGATAAAACAACCAGCTTAACCGCATTTGGAAGATCCGCAGCTTTTACAAATTAAACAGCCTTCCTGATAAATCAACTCATCAGAACCACAATTATCGCAATGCCCTTTTTTTACGGCGGTTCCGTTGGGCACATACTTCTTAAGGGCTCGTTCTACGCCGTTTTTCCAGTTGTTAATATTTTCGTTGTCAAGCTGGAGACCTTGTACCAGATGCAAAACATCTTCAATCGGCATTCCATGTCTTAACACACCGGAAATTAATTTGGCGTAGTTCCAGTATTCTTTATTGAATTTATAAGATAATCCTTCGATGGTGGTTTTGTAGCCTCTTTTATTGACATATTGGAAGTCGTATCGTGAAGAACCATCGCTTTCGCGGCTTTTAATTATGAATCCTTTTTGCACCGATTTGGGGAGTAAAATGCCATCTTCATCATCGGCCAGGCCGGTGAAAATTTCATAAGGTTTTCCGTCTATTAGTCCTACAAAAGCGATCCATTTTTCTTTGTTATTTTGGAAACGAACCACGTCGGCAACCAACACTTCCGGCCTTTTTTTGGGGAACTTTGAAGTGGTCTCTTCATTTTTCTTATCCTTATTATTTAATAGTACCCCGGCGCGGGATCCGTCACGGTAAACGGTAACACCTTTACACCCACTTTTCCATGCTTCAACATAAAGTTTTCCAACCAATTCTTCCGATACTGATGATGGCAGATTAATGGTAACACTAATCGAATGGTCAACCCATTTTTGTATTTTTCCCTGCATCCGGACTTTGCTCAGCCAGTCAACATCATTGGATGTGGCTTTGTAGTAGGGCGATTTTTCAATCAGCTTATCGATTTCTTCCTGTGTATATTTTTTTGTGGTTTCGATATTGTTGGCCTGCATCCAATTAACAAACTTGTGATGGAAAACGATATACTCTTCCCAGCTATCGCCAACTTCGTCAACAAAATCGACACGTACGTCGGGATCGTTAGGATTAACTTTACGCCGACGTTTATATACAGGTAGGAATACGGGTTCGATACCACTGGTGGTTTGAGTCATCAGGCTTGTGGTGCCGGTGGGCGCAATGGTTAGAAGCGCGATGTTTCTTCGACCGTATTTTCTCATTCTTTTGTACATCTCGGGGTCGGCCTCTGCTAGTCGAAGAATGAAAGGATTGTTTTTTTCTTTTTCACTGTTGTAGATGGGGAATGGTCCGCGTTCTTTGGCCAGGTTAACGGATGAATTGTAGGCTGCCAGTGCCAGAGTTTTGTGTACCTCAACAGCAAAATCGATGGCAATGTCGCTTCCATATCTGAGGTTCAAAGCGGCAAGCATATCACCTTCGCCTGTAATGCCTATACCTGTTCGACGTCCTTCTACAGCTTTTTTTCGGATGTTGAGCCAAAGATTTTTTTCGACGCGTTTAATTTCTTCATCTTCCGGATCGGCGTTGATTTTGCCTATGATGGCATCAATTTTTTCCAATTCAAGATCGATGATGTCATCCATTATTCGTTGTGCATAAGCGGCATGTTGTTTAAACAGGTCGAAGTCAAAGGCTGCCTTGTCGGTGAAGGGATTCTTGACATAAGAGTACAGGTTTATGGCAAGCAACCGACAGCTGTCATACGGACAAAGAGGTATTTCACCGCAAGGGTTGGTGCTCACGGTCCGGTAACCCAAATCGGCATAACAGTCGGGTACGGATTCCCTAATGATCGTGTCCCAAAAGAGAATTCCCGGTTCAGCAGACTTCCAAGCGTTATGTACAATTTTGTTCCACAGTTCTCTGGCATTGATGGTTTTAGTCATTTTGGGGTTGGAGCTGTCGATAGGGTATTGTTGTTGATAGTCAGTACCATTGACGACAGCATTCATGAATTCATCATCAATTTTCACAGAAACATTGGCACCGGTAACTTTCCCCTGTTCCAGTTTGGCGTCGATGAATTTCTCGGAATCAGGGTGTTTAATGGAGACGCTCAGCATTAATGCACCACGTCGTCCGTCTTGTGCTACCTCGCGTGTGGAATTTGAAAATCGTTCCATAAAAGGAACCAGTCCGGTAGAAGTGAGTGCTGAATTTTTTACCGGTGATCCTTTGGGGCGAATATAAGAGAGGTCATGGCCTACACCACCTCTACGTTTCATAAGTTGTACTTGCTCCTGGTCAATTTTCATAATGCCACCATAGGAGTCGGAGGGCCCTTCATTGCCAATAACGAAGCAATTGGACAAAGAGGCTATTTGATAATCGTTGCCAATTCCGGCCATAGGCCCGCCTTGAGGTACAATATATTTAAACCCTTTTAATAGGTCGTAAATTTCTTCTTCCGACATAGGGTTGGGATATTTCTTTTCAATACGGGCAATTTCCTTTGCCAGTCGGTGATGCATGTCATCAGGGGTAAGTTCATACAAATTTCCTTCTGAATCCTTAAGCGCATACTTGTTTACCCAAACTCGAGCGGCTAATTCATCCCCTTGAAAATATTTTAGGGCTTCCTGGTAGGCTTGGTCGTAGCTATAGGTTTTTTTATTAAGCCCGGTAGTTTTAAGGTTAACTTCTGCTTCTGCCATGATAATTGATTATTAATATTTTAATAATTATTAAGTATTTTGGTTTCGTGATTGCAAGTTAGGAAAGGTTTTTTTTTATGGCAACTTTTTTTTGACGAGAAAACTAAAAGTTTTCCATTTTAAAGTCTTTAAGTATTGAAAATTAGGCAATAAAAAATTTTGAGATGGGCTAAAGTTTTCCATAAAATATAATTTAAAATGATTTATTGATTTTTTTATGTCTGAAAATTGCAAATTTTGAACCTTCTGAAACCTATAGAGTAAGTTGTTTTTTGCAACAAATATTAACAATTGAGCATTCTAAAGTATGTTAAAGAAAGATAAATTAAAAAGCATTTCTTCTTGACTCTGGAGCAATGGAGAGTATCAAGTATTTTCCCCAATAATATTTTAGAAAAACTCAAATAGGACGTAAATCCCCCATCCAATAAAGTAATGTTTTTGGATAGTCTTAAACCCAACTTTATTCAATAAGAGTAGATTTGAATAGATAATTAATGTAAGTAAATGCATCAAGAAATTAACTGTCTTTCAAATAGAAGATTCAATTTTAGGTGGAAATGGAAAATATCTCTTTCATTATGATGTCAGTGGCGCCACACATCGAAGAGACATATGAAGCGGCCGACTGTCCTGAGGCTTTAAGTCGTGTGGGCTTATTTCTAAAGTCTTCTATTAAAGAAAATAATTCAGAATAGTTATTAATGGAAAAACCTCCTTTACATTTAATAAGGTCCCGGGCTTCTTTAAATTTTTGATATTTGGGACCAAAGATTACCGGTATCCCATACGTGGCTGCTTCGAGAGTATTGTGTATGCCTTTCCCAAAGCCGCCGCCGATGTATGCAACATGTCCATACCGATAAATGGCAGATAAAAGACCAATGGTATCGACAATAAGAACTTTTACTTTAGCAAACTCTAATGGTAAGGAAGAATTTATTTTTGAGAATTTCAGGTAAGGTACTTTTAATTTTTGTTCAATTTGAGAAATGTGACTTTCGTGAACTTCATGGGGCGCAATAATGATTTTTACATCATCAGGAGTATTGTTGATATAATTAATTAAAAGGTCTTCATCCGGTGGCCAGGTGCTACCGGCGACCACTACCAGAGAGGCATCTTTAGCAAAAGATTCCGCAATTGGAACTTGCCTTGCATTTTTTACTATATCTGTTACTCTGTCGAAGCGAGTATCTCCAACCACATCGCAATTAAGTATTCCGGCTTTTTTTAGCAATTGTGCGGATGTTTTATCCTGGACATAGAATTTTTGTACTTTTTTTAATGTTTTACGAAACCATGTTCCGTACCACCTGAAAAATATCTGGTTTTCACGGAATATGGAAGAAACACTGATTATTGGAATGTTCTTTTTGTGAAGCGTTTCAAAAAAGCAGGGCCAAAATTCGTATTTCACGAAAAGTGCAAATGTCGGCTTAACTGTCTCAATAAATTTTTTTGCATTTTGGGGCGTGTCGGCAGGTAAATATGTTACCCAATGAGCCATGTTGTAGTTTTTTCTCACTTCGTATCCAGAGGGTGAAAAGAAGGTAAGTAATATTTTAAATTCCGGATGGTTAGACCGAATAGCTTCTATTATTGGACGCCCTTGCTCAAATTCACCCAATGAAGCACAATGAATCCAGACAATTGGCGATTGATGACTGATTTCGTTTAATTGTTGCCAAACTTTTTTCCAGCCATATTTTAAAAGTCTGGCCTTTTCATTAAATGTGGCTGCAATGGCTATAAAAAAGGAAAAAATACGTATTCCCCAGATGTATAAGATGCGCATTAATAATGTTTTATATTGCTGAAAAATCAAAAATGGTCAAAACAATATAAATAAAACACCACAGATATGCACATATAACCCAAGAGATTAAACCCATGGTAGAGGGTGAATATCTGTGGTGTCGAAATGGTTTAAAACCTGTCGATGGATGTTAGTTATCCCCTAATGGCTTTAATACCCGGCAGGTCTTTACCTTCAAGATATTCCAGCAAAGCACCACCAGCAGTTGAGATGTAAGAAACTTTATCGGCCATTCCGAATTTATTGATACAGGCTACAGAGTCACCTCCTCCGATTAACGAGAAAGCACCTTTTTGTGTGCCGGCAGCAATGGCCTCAGCTACAGCGCGTGAACCTTTGGCGAAGTTATCCATTTCAAAAACACCAACAGGACCGTTCCACAGTATAGTTTTAGAGTTTTCTATTACATCCTGATATATTTTAATGGTTTCGGGTCCGGCATCAAGTCCTTGCCAGTTGTCAGGAATTTGTTCTACCGGAACAACCTGAGTGTTGGCGTCATTATTAAAATCGTCTGCAGCTACTACATCGACAGGCAGGTAAAGTTTAACGCCTTTTTCTTTGGCCATTTTTTCAATTTTGGTAGCCAAATCAAGGTATTCATCTTCACAAATTGAAGATCCAATGTTACCTCCACGTGCTTTAATAAAGGTATAAGTCATACCTCCCCCGAGGATGAGGTTATCTACTTTATCAAGCAAATTTTCAATGATGGTAATTTTTGTAGAAACCTTGGCTCCTCCCATGATAGCTGTGAATGGCCGTTCGGGAGATTTAAGCACTTTATCTAGGCTTTGAAGTTCCTGTTCGATAAGAAACCCAAACATTTTTTTGTCGGCGTCGAAATAATCGGCAATGATGGCGGTGGAAGCATGTGCCCTGTGAGCTGTTCCAAAAGCATCATTGACGTAGACATCTGCCAAAGAAGCCAGTTCTTTGGAAAAAGCTTTTTGTTTTTCTTTCATTTCGGCCTTGGCAGCTTTCTTTTCATCATCCGATGCATCGTCGGCCAGTTTGGGTTTACCCTCTTCTTCAGGATAAAAGCGAAGGTTTTCAAGCAATAATACCTGACCTGGCTTCAAAGCGGCAGCTTTTTCTTTAGCATCGGATCCTACCGAATCACTGGCAAATATTACTTCAGTTTCTAACAGTTCAGCTAAACGTCCTTGAACGTACTTTAATGAAAAATCAGGATTTATTTTCCCTTTTGGACGTCCCAGGTGAGACATTACAATGACCGAACCTCCGTCAGAAAGGATTTTCCTTAATGTCGGCAGCGCAGCCCTAATACGGGTATCATCGGTAATTTCAAATTTTTCATTAAAGGGAACATTGAAGTCGACACGAACAATAACCTTTTTCCCGGAGAAGTTGTAAGATTCAATTTTTGACATAATATTAAAAATTATGGGTTTCTACTTATTTAAAAGTGAAGTACAAAGATACAAAAATGAGAATGAAAGCGAATCAATTTTGTGTAAATAGACCATTAAAGATCTTTAGTAATTTTAATTTTAAGATGTTAAGGATGTTGTGATACGAGTCTGTCTCTCGTAACACTTGTGATAGGGAAAAAACGGAATATTAATGTGGCGGGCAGGGAGAGTAGCTCTTACGGGAACAATTTCGCACTAAAGATTAGTATGGGTAACAATATTAAAACATAATTTAAAACTTGCTTTTGTCGATGTATTTAATTGTATTAATATTGCTAAAATCAATTATCCTGATTCTTTTGTTGGAAAAATTAACCATTTTACGGATGAGTGAGGGTTTAATTTTAGATTAATCAAATCAGCGTTTTCTATTAGTATGATTCCTGGAGAGCAACCCGTTTCCAACCTGCCCAGGCAGGGTTGCCCAACTTTTATAGCACTTTCACTAGTTACAGCCGAAAGAATCTGGTGTAGTTTTAGATTTTTTTGTCGTCCGATTATTATTTTGATTTTTTCTAATATGGGAAGAGAATTTTTAATTCCCATATCGGGAAATATTTCAGGACGGTTATATGGAAAACGATGCGGATAAAGTCTGGGCCTATGATGTGAATGATTTTGAGAGACTATTTGCCTATTACTAAGACCCAAAAGAATGGTTCCGTTATTAAAGTGAGTTGTTAGGCTTTTATCATCTATTGGTAAAGTTTCCGATGAATAATCCCACCAAATATCCATGAACGGGGGAAGCAGTATTCCTGAATAAAACTTAACACCATGTTGTTCTATAAAAGTTTGTTTATGGTGATTAATATCAATAATAAGACCATCATTTCTGATGGTGATAACAGGCCATTTAATAAAGTCACCCTGAGGAGAAAGCATGTAATGTGCAGCAAATTTATGGTGTTTCATTCTTGGGTATTTTCTTTAATTAAAGGCATTTCTTTTATTTTGGGTTCCTTGCCTTTATTAATGAAGTGTTCTAACCTTATATCGCTGAATTCAATAGAGGTAACGTCACTTGTGTCATGTTCAAATAAAAAACCGTGAACTTGGATTAAAGGATTTAAGGAATCAATTTCTGTTTGGAGGGTAATTGGATTGTTTTTAAAAGTTTTGCTCAATTCAAGGGAAATTGTATCTGTAGTTGAATCAGCATATTGGGTAATCATAATAGTCTTGCCATTTTTTGACAGATCTTCTCTTAAAAATTTATATACTGCCGATAGTCGAATTTGGCCGCCAATAATAGAGTCGGTCTTAACCTCAAAAGGTAAGAAACTTTTGGTAGTATCATTAGGAGTTATTTTCATTATTCTATCTGTATTCCATAAATCCCGGATGATATGTAAACTGTCTTTTTGTTCTTCTTTGGCTTTAAGAAGTTGATTTAATTCAGCTTCTTTTTTACTTAGCAACACTATAACTTTATCATAAACTTTTTGATAATGATAAGGGTGTGCTGAGTACCAGTCTCTTATGGAGTCAAATTGTTCGGCTGAAAGGTTATATTTGTCCAAAACATTTCGATAATATCCCGGGATATCATCATCAGTTAAATTGTCGGTTAGGTTTCGTCTGGCCTGGCTAATAATACTTTCGGTATAATGGATATCCGCCAGGATTTGTGCCATCTCATCTTCGTCAGGAAAATCCTTAGGTACTTTTTCATTGGGACTGCATGCTATAAGTAAGAATAGCAGGATTGTTGAATTGATTATGTTATGTAATTTCAGGAGTGTTTTCATGGAAAGTTAATTATCAATATCCAAAATTCATATTTGCCTTTTTAAACTTTATGGACTGCGATACTAAAATTTAAAGATAATTATTGAAAAGTGGATTTAGAGAATGAAGGTGATTGATTGACAATAACCTTAACAATGCGGGATGCTGCATTACCATCCCACAGATGTGGTTTTTCTCCGCTTTGGGTTTTTTTATTTAAAAATTGCAAGATGGTTGATGATGCTAATTCCAAGTCATGACCTGCCAATATGTTGGTTCCAACTTCAATGGTTACAGGGCGTTCTGTGTTTTTTCTTAAGGTGATACAAGGAATTCCTCGCCAGGTTGTTTCTTCCTGGAGCCCTCCGCTGTCGGTAATGACAAATTGGGCTGATTTTAATAGTCTTTGAAAATCAACGTAACGTTGAGGAGGGATCAGTATTATGTTGGGATGGTTAATTAAAGGTTTCGAAGAAATTTTTTCTATTTTTATTTGTGTTCGGGGATGAACAGGAAAAACAATTTTGGTTTTGTCGGCAATATGGTGTAACCAGGATAAAAGCTGTTTTAGTTGGTTTGGATTATCCACATTCGAAGGGCGGTGTAGGGTCAAAAGACCATAATTTTTCTCTTTTATTCCAAGTTGGTGTAGAATTGTAGAGTTATTTACCTTTTTTTCGATAAATACCAAACTGTCAATCATAACGTTACCAACAAAGAATATTTTGTGAGGTTCAATGCCTTCTCGTTCAAGATTTTTTATTCCCGACGATTCGGAAACAAATAAAAGGTCGGAAACAGAATCGGTTACAATTCTATTGATTTCTTCCGGCATTGATCGGTCAAAGCTTCTCAATCCTGCTTCTACATGAGATGTGCGAATGCCTCGTTTAACGGCTACCAGAGCACAGGCCAAAGTGGAATTTACATCACCGGTTACAATAATATCGTCTGGAAGCTCTATGTCAACAACCTTATCAAAACGTTCCATGATTTGACCGGTTTGAATGGCATGAGAACCACCATGGATATTTAAGTTGTAATCTGGCGATGGGAGTTGTAAATCTTCAAAAATAAAACTACTCATAGCTTTATCATAATGTTGACCGGTATGAACAATTTTAACGTCAACATTTGAGAGTTTTGAAAATTCTCGCCAAAGAGGGGCAATCTTTATAAAGTTAGGCCGAGCTCCGGCAACCAGAAGTATCTTTTGCATAATAATACAATTTATTTACCATCACCACGTATCATTGTACGTATCGTTTTCAGGAAAATGATGAAATCTAATTTAAGTGACCAGTTATCAATATATTCCAAATCCATTTTCATCCATTCTTCAAAAGGGATATTATTCCTTCCCGATACTTGCCAAATACATGTGATTCCTGGTTTCATGGAAAGACGTCTCAGCTGCCAACGTTTATACTGTTTAACTTCGTCGGGCAGCGGAGGGCGTGGGCCTATGATCGACATATCACCAATCAACACATTAAAGAACTGAGGTAACTCGTCAAGACTGGTTTTTCTGAGGAATCGGCCAACACGTGTAATACGAGGGTCATTGGTCATTTTAAATACCGGACCATCCATTTCATTCTGTTGCATCAAGGTTGCTTTTAATTCTTCGGCATTTTTAACCATTGTCCGAAATTTAAATAAAACAAATTTCCTACCTCTTAAACCCACTCTTTTTTGTTTAAAAAATACCGGGCCCTTGGAATCGAGTTTAATTGCTAGTGCCAGTAATACATAAATTGGCGAAAATACAATGACCACAAAGGCGGAAAAGAGAAAGTCGAAGGCAGCTTTAACTCTTAACTCCAGGTAGTTGAGTGGTGTGTTTGAAATGGTTAACAGCGGGGTCGTTCCAAAATAATGAAGATGGGTTTTATTGGTTAGCATATTGAAGAATGAAGAATACATTCTAAAAACTACCCCTATTTCAGAAGTGAGCTGTAACAAATCTTCAATTTCTTGTATCGAAGGGGTTTCTTTGCAATAAATTATTTCATCAATGGTTTTGTTCCGTAACAGTTGTTCAATATTGGTGTTTGCAGGCAGGAAGGGGGCAACTGCGCCAAATTCTTGTTCCAATTCCTCAGTTCCAATAATTGCAGCTATTCTATAACCCCATTCCTTCATTTTAACAATTTGACGCAAAAAAGAGCGGGCGGTATGATCACCTATAACAATGACATGGAGGGTGTTAAATCCTTGTGCTCTGGCTCTTTTCATAAATGAATAGTGAAGCATTTTTACCCCAAATGTCAATATTAGATCGATCACACCAAAAAGTAATAAGCGAGAAAAATCAATGGAATACAAATCAAAAATCCAAACAAACAATATCAGGGCAGATGTACCGACTACTGCAAGGCTAAGACATCCAAATAAAACTACTGAATAAGGTCTGGATCGATACAGCTGATTTAGCCGTAAGGCTTTAGCCAAAATGTACCATAGGAAAACCAATAGGAAATGAATGATAATAGAATCCTTATTGGCTAAAGGTTCAAGATGTTTTAATTCAATGAAAACTGCAAGGTTATAGCTGACAACTGCAATAATAACATCAACTATAGCAAGAAAATTGTTGACCACTCTGGCTTTTTCTCTTAACATACCATCCTTAATTAAAGCTATTCAAAATTAAGTTGTTTTGACAATTTTATGAAGTAAATAATCAACTGCTTTAAAAATTAAAATTGAAACCCGCTTTCAATCCGGTCGATTGATATATATCCCCTCCGTCATATGCAAAGGCGATATGTATATTGGCTTGTTTCCATTTTTTAGGGCACCAATTCCATTGAAGGAAGGTATACCATTGATCACGACCTCCTTTAAACCAGTAATTTTCTGCTTCGACCCATGTATATCTTCCCGGGTATTGCTCAAAATAGGTGCCGAAGTTTCGAGTCCAGGATATTTTGGTTTGCCATTTAATTTGGGTGCCGATATTTCCTGCTGCTCCTAAATGAAGGGCTTTAAACCTGTCATTTTTTATTTTAACAGGATGTTGAAAATTTATGTTAGGGTATGCGGTTTCAATTTGTTGTTCCGTAAGGTTAAAAGGGCTCCCCATAATATGTCCATTATAGGACCACCCCGAAGGATACATTCCGTTATTCATATAACCGTCTCGTCCTCCAAAATCATTACCATGGTTAATCACTTTTTTTAGAAGATTTTTAATTTCTTCTGAGGTCCACGTTGTTTTGTTTAACTCGTCTTGAGTCAGAAGCTCTTTGTTCTCCTCGATTAATTGATCAATTTGTTGCTGGGAGAGTTTGCTGTAATGGAGGTAATAGCCACTTTCTGTCATTTCCCCGGGCAGTCCGGGGTCTGGCATTCCGTTACCACTTTGGTAGGTGGTTTGAATCCATTCAAATGTCAAATTTTTGAGCCATGAAATATTGAGCGGTTTCCAGTCAATACCCAGAACATGATCAGTATTTCCATGCCAGAATAGACTGCCAGAGCCATCACCGAAAGGTATCTGGTAATAAAAGTGGAATTGTCCCTTTGAAGTTTGCAGATAGGTTCCAAAGTCATATAATCCCATGTGTGCGCCGGCGGCATTAGTGGCTTCACCACCGCCTATTTTATCGCTACCCTCACCAAAAAATGTTGCCCAAAAATCGACAGGAATGCTGCTGCCGTCGCTTCTGTTTCCCCCCATCATGGCAGAATGGTTTAATCCGATATAGGGCTTCCATTTCTTTATGTTAAATCTTAGGTAGGCATATTTTTCATGAAGCAGCACATCCCCACCGTACTGTTGGTTTTTCAACCAACCTTGTGAAATGCCTCCGCGTGTTTCCAAGAGTCCGTTGGTAAAAGGAACTGGTGAGAAGTTTGTCAGTTCCAGTGTAATTCTGGGTATCGGTCGGTAGTTGTTACCGTAAAGATAACTGCCACTACCTTGGTTCTTATCAATAAAAATGGGGTCGAAAGTATGCTTTCCAGCTGAGAGCTTCCAGTTTTTCCATGCTGCTTTAATGGTCCCGGTGTGTAGGTAGGTCTCATTATAACCCGAGGAATGGTCACCTTCTATACCGGCCTCAATAAGCAGATTTCGGCTGTTATTCCATTGTAATATGGCGCCGGCATACAAAATAGATTGACTTCCGGAGTAATTATGCCATCGGCCTTCATTTAAAGCAACCGCCCATAAGGGGGGTAATTCACCATCATAAATAATGGTTTCGGCAGAGATATTTCCAGATGCCGAAAAGTTGTTTTGTGATATCGCTTTTATGCCGGAAAGAAAAAAAATTAAATAAAAAACCGACAAGAACCGATATAAGTGATTTATTAACATGAGTCCGGGTAAAATTTTGTGCGAAGATAATGTTAATTTGTGGCAAAAACATAAAAAAGGCCATTTATTCACGTTTGAACAAATGGCCTTTAGTTGTCCTATTTTTTAATTTTAAACCTGTCAATACATATGGGAAAAGCATGCCAAAACCTGATTAAGGACAGTATTTTAAGTTTTTTTAAATGTGTATGATTTTAATCTTTTTATTATGAGGGAGTTCAGGTTTAAATGCAATTGTTGATATTGGTCTCGAGTGTTCGATTTCGTACAAGTAGTGTCTGATTGCGGATAATTGTTGTTGTTAGAATGTTCTAAGAATTCTTGTGTTTGAAGTTAAACCGAATGTCTTAATTCCTTGAATAAAATTATTTTTGTTTGTAAGGCATTAATTTTTTGTATTTATCCTAATATTGGAAAGAAGAATTGTAACCACGAGGAAAAGAAAAATGAGGCAATTGGTAGTTAATCACGAATTACCATTATGTATATAATATAAAAAGAAAATGAAGATTCAATTAATAATGGTAGGAAGAACAACTGAGAAATGGCTTCAGGAGGGTACAGGGCAATATTTTGGAAGGTTAAAACATTATCTGCCTTTCGAGGTCAAAATTCTTACCGGAGTGAAGAAGGGTGGCAAGTTGACACCTGAGGAGTTGAAACAAAAAGAAGGCAATGATATTTTGAAAAATATTGATACTTCTGATTGTTTGGTTTTACTTGATGAGAACGGGAAAAAATTTTCATCTCGTGAGTTTGCCGGTTTTCTGGAAAAACAAATGATAACCGGAATGCGTCGTTTGGTTTTTGTTATTGGCGGAGCCTGGGGATTTTCGGATGAAGTTTATGGTCGGGCCGATTTTAAAATATCGTTATCGCCCATGACGTTTTCACATCAAATTGTTCGTTTAATTTTTGCAGAACAGTTGTATCGAGCCTTGACGATTTTAAATCATGAACCTTATCATCATGATTAATTCTTTTTTGCATGGTTATTGTTATTTCATGTTTTATGTTGAAAAAGAGGCGTATTAAAATTCGCCGTTTAAATAGATGCTTATGTCTGGCAGACGATTGAGGTGGATACTTTTAGCTCTTTTTGTGGCAGGAACCGTCACAGGCATGTTTCTGGAATTTTTTTTCCCGGCCAATGATAAACGGGATATTGATATAAGCCAAATTGAACGATCGGTACAGGAGCGTCAGCTACAACTGAATAATCTGCTTAAAAGCCTTTCTGATGATCAGCTTAACAATCCGCGTCGTTTATGGCAATTAATGGATTCTGTTTCCCGTACGGAAAATGATGTTTTAATTTTTCGCAATAATCAGCTAATTGCTTGGTCGGATCAGCGGATACCGGTCAAGGACCTTCATCCGGTTTTTTTGATGCAACCATTTGTACAGCTGGAAAATGGTTATTACCTGACCCAGCAAATACGAAAAGACCCATTTTTGTTGATAGGTCTGGCCAGAATTAAGGAATCTTATCCGTATCAAAATAAATATCTGAAGGATAGATTTTTATTGCTTTCAGGGCTTTCGCCGTCGGTGCAAATTGTCCGACAAAAGAATCCTGCTTTTGAACCTGTTTATGGTTTAGAAGGGGAGTATTTGTTTTCGTTAAGCAATCTTACCAGAAGTAAAGGAAATGACAATGTTGGCAGGTATATTCTTGTTGCTTACCTGATTGCTGCTTTTTCTTTTTGGGGGCTAATGTTTACGTGGTTGCAGCGTGGGCGAGGAGGGCGTCGTCAAAATCTTCGATTGCTTATTGCTGTGATATTGTTCATGTGGGTTAGCTATGGTTTGCTGTGGCATGACCAAATGATAGCATTTAGCCAAATGGATTTGTTTTCTCCTATTCATTTCGCGGTTTCTGACTTTTTCCCATCCTTGGGCGCAATGTTTCTTTTTTCAGTTGGTGTATTGCTCCTTTCAATTTTATTTTTTCGATTTTTTCGTTGGCCGGCTTCCTTTCAAAAAATGGAAAAAGGATTAAAGCTAAAACTGTTATTTATTTTGAATTTTTTTGCAGTGCAGGCCGTAATGCTTTTTTTGTTAAAACAGGTATATTCATTGGTAAACCATTCATCGGGGCCTACAGTATATTTCAAGGTAATTGAGTTAAATGAAATTGCCATAGTAAAAATTTGTATTCTGGCATTTCTGTTCTTTTCATATTTGCTGATTACTGAAAGGGTTGTAAGACTCTTTTTATTCCGAATTAATCGGAATCAACTTTTCTTTTTAGTCGCAATTGGAACTCTTATTTCCATTCTTTTATGGGGTGGCGTTGGTTATGGGAAAAATGACTGGGGACTTTTATTTGGTGGTATAGTATGGTTTTTAATGGTTTTGGTAAAGCGTGATTTTAGGTTGCATCATTCATACAATACCTTTTTGTGGCTTGTGGCATTGTTTTCCTTGTTTACCGGTATGGTTTTGATTGACTTGTCTCTGGAGAAAGAAAAATCGGACAGGGAACTTTTGGTCGAAAATTTATCGTTTCAATTGCTAAGGGAAGAGGATCCCGTAGCTGAAATGTACCTTCAGGATATAGAAAAAAAAATTATGCGAGATGCTCCACTCCGACAACTGTTGGCACAGACCAATATCAACCAGTCAGCCATACGTAACCATTTGCTGAAATATTATTTTTACGGGTATTGGGGACGGTATGAATTACAAATTGTGCCTTGCTGGCCGGGGGGCAATGTGGTGTTTGAGGCAACAGGCGATGTGACCAATTGTTATCATTATTTTTATTCTTTAATAAGCCAACAGGGGAGCACTATTGACGGGAGTAGTCATTTTTATTATTTAAACAATGATAATGGAAGGGTCTCCTTTTTAGGTGTCTTTCGATTTTTTGAAGGTCATCCGCTAGAAACTACGCTCTTTATAGAATTGCAATCAAAACCTTATTTTGAAGGTCTGGGTTACCCAGAGTTGCTTATTAGTCAAAAAGAACAAGATCGTTTAAAGTTGGTAGAAATCTATTCCTATGCCAAATATGTTGATGGGCGATTAGTAAAAAGATCGGGAGAATTTGACTATCATGGCAATATTGCACAAACGAATCTCCTGAATGAGTCAAAAGTATTTGTCAAAGATAAAGGATATTCACATTTAATATTTCGGCCTGAACCCGATACGGTTATTATATTAAGTCTTAAAGATCATACCGTTTCCGATATATTTATTGCCTTTTCAGTATTCTTTATTTTCTTTTTTCTTATAGGTTTAATATTGGTTGAACTCATCCAGATTCGTTCAATATCCTTTTCCTTTAAGTTTTCGGTTCAAAAGCGTATTCAACTATCTTTTATAGGCCTGATGCTTTTAATTTTGTTGGTAGTAGCAATCGGTACCGTATTGTATACGGTTAATCAATTTAAAAATAAACATGAAGATCTTTTGAATGACAAAGTACAGTCAGTATTACTGGAATTGGAATCAAAGATAGGGTTGGAAGGGCCTTTAGATCATAGCAGTAAAGAATATCTTAATTATCAGCTTCAAACCATATCCAATGTGTTTTTGTGTGATATCAATTTATTTGGAATTGATGGAATGCTCTTGGCTTCCTCTCGTTCAGAGTTGTTCGAACAAGGGTTGATTGGTACTCAAATGAATCCTTCAGCCTATTATGTTCTGGCAATCCAGGCTGCGAATCGATTTCTGGAAGAAGAATCGATAGGTGAACTGACTTATACTTCATATTATGTACCTTTTTATAATAGAGACGATATTCTGATAGGCTACGTTAATGTTCCTTATTTTGTGGCTAATAATGAATTAAAAGAAGAAGTGTCTTCGGTGGTGATGACGGTGATTAATTTCTACCTATTGTTTTCTTTTATTATCATGGGAATAACCGTTTTTCTTTCGCGTCAAATTACTCGTCCATTGCAGGTATTACAAAATAAACTGGCCGACTTAAAGATAGATAAACATAATGAAAAGATTGATTATCATGGGAATGATGAAATAGGTAACTTAGTTGGTGAATATAACCGTATGGTCGATGAGTTAGCAGAAAGTGCTGCCAAACTAGCCCGTACCGAACGGGAATTGGCATGGCGCGAAATGGCTCGGCAGATTGCTCATGAAATAAAAAACCCGCTAACGCCGATGAAGTTGAATATTCAATATCTGCAACGGGCTTGGGATGATAAGGTGCCCGATTTTGGAGCTTTTCTTAAAAGAGTTTCGCAGACTTTGATTGAGCAAATAGAAAAGCTTTCATCCATTGCTACTGAATTTAGTCATTTCGCTAAAATGCCTGCCGCCAAAAGGGAAAATATAGATCTCCTGGAAAAAATCAGAAGTAGCGTAACTTTGTTTTCGGGGGTTCATGAGGTCGATATCCATACCGATTTTAATGGTTTGGAAAAACTTATTATTAATGCCGACGGCGAACAGATATTAGGTGTATTTAATAATTTAATTAATAACGCTGTTCAGGCTATACCGCGAAATATGAGAGGTATTATTAACGTATCGGTTTCCGTTACGAATGGAAATGCATTGGTGAAAATTAAAGACAATGGCCGGGGCATCCCTGAAGAGATTCGTGACAAAATGTTTGTTCCTAACTTTACAACAAAATCAGCCGGGATGGGATTAGGGCTGGCTATCGTTAAAGGTACGGTAGAAAGTGTGGGTGGTAAGATTTGGTTTGAAACAGAAACCGGAAAAGGAACGACTTTTTTCCTTCAATTACCATTGGTTTCCCAATCTTGATTCCTTATCACCCGGGTTTCTGCCCATCGATCGGCTATCCGAACCTTATATTTTATTAAGTGATAAAAGTCAATTAAATTAAGAATAGGAATAATTAACACTAAACCACGTATTACCGATTTTTCCGGTGTTCCAGACATGGAGGCATTGTGCGGCAATATAATAACTCGTAGATGAAATAACTTTTTCCCAAAACTTTGCCCGTTGAGAAACGAAAAAGAATCTTTCCCCAGCAAGTATATGATCCCAAATAACCATCCGATTTTGGGAAACAATGAAATAAGAATGGCAATAACTATATCAACCAGTCCTGCTAATATTCTTTCGGCCAGGGAAACCTTTTCCCAATTGAGTGTTTGTTCGTTATTCACAGACATTATTTTTTGCAAAGATACAAAATCCAATAGTTTGATTGGGGCAGAGTGTGCAAAAGAAATTTGTAACTGCTACGGTTTGTAAATTATGGATAAACTATTTGAATTAATTGCTTCCCTTAATTCTTTTGGTTCAGATTGTTGGATCTTTTAGCTAATATCTTCCATTTTAATTATCCCATTGAGGATGGCGTAAACAGTTAACCCCGAAACAGTTTTTATATCCAGTTTTCGGGTGATATTTTTTCGATGAGAAATGACCGTGTGTGTGCTGATAAATAGTTTAGCGGCTATCTCCTTATTGGTCAGACCAAGAGCAACATGTTTGAGGATCAATTTTTCTCGTGGGGTAAGTTCTTCTGTCTCCTCTTTTTCTTCACGCCTGTCCCGGTATTGTTGGAGGTGGTATGCAATTTTTTCAGACAATTGATTTTTTGTGTCGAAAATCGAAATTTGATGGTTAGGACTGTCCTGTGGTAAAGGTGTATTTATAATATATATAATACGTGCATTATCGTGTAATCTTGAAAGCAATTCATCATGATTTACAGGTAAAGTTATGGCAGAATTGAGTAATAAAATGTCTGGACTGAATTCTTTGAGCGTTTGCATAATCGTTTCCGGGTGTCCTTCTGCTTTAATCTCGGTAACACCTTCGGTGTGCTCTAATAGGTTAATCAGACCTCTGCGTACAAGATATGATGTTTCTGCAATTAAAACTTTTGCCATGGCTGTGGTTATCCCTCCGGAAATTTTTGGTGAAACTGCTCCTCCAGTTTTATAACCTGTGGGATTAAAACATTTTCCTCCAAAATAGTATGGTCATTTAAATCCTTCCCTAATCGAAATATTTCAATTAAAATATTTGTAAACATGCAGTTATTGGATGGGGGATCCAGATATTTTAAAAGGATATTACGCAAATCAGTTAATTTTTCTTCGATGTCACTGTGTTCATCCAGAAAGTCGCGAATGGTATAACCTCTTGCTTTCCCTAGAAATTCGGGATCGGGTTTCTCTTTTTCGAGGTTTTCTTCTAACTCAAGGATATAAGGAAAAATTTTTTCTTCTTCTAACTGGATATGAGCAGTAAATTCAGAAATGTATTCTCGGAAAAATTTTAGCATCAGCTGCATGTTTTTACTGCTCGCTTGATCGGTGTTTTCGATCTGAATGATTTCCGACTCAATTCTTGGTATTTGGTAATCGATGTAACAGGAATGGGTACTTCTTAGGTATTTTACTAACCATTTTACCGGATGATTCATTAAAGTTTCTCCAGGGAAAAAATCTCTTTCATGAAACCATTTGGCCAGATTCAGAAAAAAATTTAAATCAATTCCTTCTTCCCTACAAACTGTCTGAATACTTTTGTCTTTAAAGCCAAAAGGTATTTTCAGCCGTTGAAGTACTGCTAATAATTCAAAATCGGCTTTTACCAAATCAGACATTTTCATGTGGGGATGTATATGCATCGATATTCTTTTTTTAGATTTAATAAAAACAAAGATAAAAAAAATTAACTTGTACCATTACACCCTTGGGGTGAAAGGTTAAAATAAAATATAGTATCGTTTTATTACTTTTTCCTAAAAAAGATATTGATCGGGACTCCGCTAAAATTCCACTTTTGACGAAGTTTGTTCTCAATAAATCTTTTATATGGTTCTTTAATATATTGAGGCAAATTGCAGAAGAAGGCAAAAGTTGGTATAGATGCCGGTAATTGGGTTACATATTTTACCTTAATGTATTTTCCTTTATAAGCGGGAGGAGGATAATTTTCAATAAGGGGCAGCAAGTATTCATTTAACTTAGATGTACTTATTCGTCTTGATTTATTTTCAAACACTTGAATGGCTTTTTCAAGCGCTTTATAAATTCGTTTTTTTTCTATTACTGAGGTGAAAATTATGGGATAATCGGTATAGGGTGCGGTTCGTGCTTTGATCATGTTTTCAAAGTTTTGGGCAGTATGCATGTCTTTTTCGATAAGGTCCCATTTGTTCACAAGCACAACCACCCCTTTCTTATTTCTTTCAATTAAATTGAATATATTTTGATCTTGTCCTTCAAAACCTCTGGTGGCATCGACCATTAAAAAGCAAATGTCAGAATTTTCGATGGCCCGGATGGCCCTCATTACCGAATAAAATTCAAGATTATCATTCACTTTGGCCTTTTTACGTATCCCGGCTGTGTCTACCAGTAAAAAACGATGGCCAAATTTGTTATACTCTGTATAAATACTGTCGCGCGTAGTACCGGAAATGGGAGTAACAATATTTCTTTCTTCACCAATCAGTGCGTTAACCAGTGACGATTTCCCTGCATTGGGACGACCAGCTATAGTGAATTTTGGAAGGTCACTCGTTTCTTTTTCGCCAGCGGTAGGCAGTATGGTTACCAAATAGTCGAGCATCTCGCCGGTTCCCGAACCATTAATGGCCGATATGGGAAACAAATTATCCAACCCCATTTTATAAAAATAGGAAGATTCAGTAATTTGCGAATTATCATCTACCTTATTAACGGCGATAATCACTTTTTTGGCTTTTCGGCGAAGAATATCGGCTACAGCCTCGTCGTAATCGGTTATTCCGGTGGTTACATCTACCAAAAACAATATTACATCCGCCTCTTCGATAGCGATGAGTACCTGTTGGCGAATCACCTCTTCGAACTGATCATCTGAGTTTTCTGCCCATCCTCCTGTATCTATTACAGAAAAATGTTTACCATTCCATTCAGCTTTTCCATATATGCGATCTCTTGTTACGCCGCTGGTCTCATCCACTATTGCTTGTCGTGTTTCGGTAAGACGATTAAAAAGCGTGGATTTTCCTACGTTGGGCCGTCCTACTATGGCTACTATGTTTCCCATGATTATTTTCCGATTGATGTGATATGATTTCTTGAATGTGGATTTGATCCCCAAATAATTGATTGATTGAAGATTATCCAGATATTTTGTCTTCCCTTAAATGGGATGCAAAGATAGTAAATATGATTGATTTACTTACTTCTAATGATTGGTATCTATCCTTAAATTTACCGGTTAGTTATATTTCGTAGCCAAAGTTTTTTAAATAATTGGGACGGTCACGCCAGTCTTTGGATACTTTAACATAAAGCTCAAGAAATACTTTTTTCCCCAGAAACATCTCTATTTCTTTACGGGCATCAATCCCTAATTTCTTCAAGGCTTTACCTTTATGACCAATGATTATGCCTTTTTGAGAGTCTCTGGTTACATGTATAACGCAACGAATGTGGTTTCTTTCAGGTCCCTCTTTGTATTCTTCAACCTCTACTTCTACTGAATAGGGAATTTCTTTTTGGTAATTGAGTAATATTTTTTCGCGGATTATTTCTGAAACAAAAAACCTTTCCGGTTTATCAGTGAGAGCATCTTTATCAAAGTAAGGCGGTGATTCCGGTAAAAGGTCAAGTATTCGGTTATATAAATTTTTAAGATTAAAGTTATGAAGCGCCGATATTGGAAATATTTCTGCGTGGGGCAGCTCTTTTTGCCAATATTCGACTCTTTCTTCCAACTTTTGTTGGTTTATTAAATCTATTTTGTTGATTGCAAGAAGTATTGGAACTTTTGCTCTTTTTACCAAATTTAGAAACTCATCGTTTTTGTCTGGTTGTTCAATGGTGTCGGTGATATAAAGTAAAATATCTGCATCAATAAGTGCAGATTTGGAAAACTGAAGCATCGATTCCTGTAGCTTGTATTTGGGTTTTAATACCCCTGGGGTGTCTGAAAAAATAATTTGATAATCCTCGGTGTTAACTATTCCGAATATTCTGTGTCTTGTGGTCTGTGCTTTGGAAGTGATAATGGATAAACGTTCTCCAATTAACTGATTGGATAATGTGGATTTTCCTACATTGGGATTCCCAACAATATTGACAAAACCTGCTTTGTGCGTCATATGTTTTATTTTTATTTTTTGCGAAGATACAATAACTTGAGTGTTTTAACCGACTGTTGCTGTGGTTTGTTTTTGTCTGACACCCCTTTTACCATTGTTAAAGTGGGTTGACATACCTATTTCTTTTCTTTAATTTTGTTTACTTGCTTTTCTGAAAGAGTCCGTTGAAGGCGATTGTGTTTGTTGGTACTTATGAATACACTTTTTATTTGGATTGTGGTAAGAAGTTTTGAGGGTTTAAATTTTAACCACACCAAGAGGTGAAAAAAATTAGAGAAAAGAAGTATTTCTAAATGATTATGGATCAGTAGGGGTAAGATTTTTTAAGAAAAAAGATAGTGACAAAAAGCTGAAATGTGTTTGGTTGAGAAGAATAAAAGTTCTATTTTTGCACTCGCTTTTGCGAGAGGGAAAGAGTGGTTGACGTGAAGGGGAGCGAAAGCAAGAGATGAAAAAAAGATCTTTGAAAGTAATAGATGCAGAACCTGAGTAAGGGTATCGACATTCCCTGGATGGGAGATACTTAAA
>NZ_FONA01000020.1 GCF_900112795.1 Thermophagus xiamenensis | reverse complement strand
CCTGCTCTTCTTTTATGGTTTTGGAAACAGCAGCCACTTCTTCTTCAAAGGACAAGGTTAGTTGATCGGGATGAACCTCAGGGATGAAACGTTCTCGCTTGGAACCGAATATTAAACGACGCATTTGGTCGTTCTGAAAAGCCAAATACTCTACATCCTGATTAAGCTTCTCAATAAGAGAGCCTTTCTCTGATATGACAGTTTCTTTCTTTGAAATAACAGCTTCTTTCTCCAAAAGCATCGCTTCCAGAACCGATATTCTGGCCTGTAATTGAGCAGTGTGGATGTTTGATTGGTGCTGTTTTTTCATACAAAAACATAGCATTAAATATTTGATTGACAAAGTTTTAATGCTATATTTTCAATTATTTAACAACAAAAATCAGCTGATTTTAAATCGCCTTTTTCGTTTTAAATCTTTAAAGGAAAGACCGTCTAAAATCATCATCAACTCTTCCCGGGTAATAAGTCGTGACGGTGCCGGTTTATCCCCCCGGTCAACAGAGTATCTGCCTCGTTCCAGGCGTTTGTAAAACATGGCAAAACCATCACCGTCCCAATACAAGAGTTTGATATGCGTTCCGGCACGATTGATAAAGATAAAGACGGAACCACTTACAAGATCCTGCTTCATCACATTACGTACAATTCCGGCAAGTCCGTCAAAGCCATTACGCATATAAACCGGGTTGCAGCACAAATAGTACTTTAAGTTTGCACTTAGTCCTATCATGGGTTAGTAAATTTTCAGGCACATGCCATTGGGAAAAGTCAGTGTCATTTGGGGCCATCGGTTATCTTGTTGCAATGGTTCCGGCGTTGGTGCCGAAGATTCTGCCGGGGCGATAGAATCCACTATGGATTCCTGAATATCGAATATGCCAAGATTAATAAACTTTAAGCCCGAGTCGCTTTCTGTTTTTTGAGTCTTTTCAAGGGCTTTGTATTTGCTTACCCAGTATTGCATTTTCGAGAGTGTTACTCCAATTTCTTTGGCGTAACTTCCTATTGTCTGACCACTTTCCTGCTGTAGAACCACATGCTTAAACATGCTACGGTTCAAAGATTTTCTGTGTTTCATGATTTTTTTGTGACAAAGCTAATAGCCACTGTCATGACAGGAAAGATGGGGTTGGTGGGGTGGATACGGTGGGGTGGATACTATCAAGATAAGATAATCTGACAAATAGAAGGGAAAATCCAAAATATCGAAAAAGGGAACAGTTATATTCGGAATTCCATGAATTTCCCGGCTCACACCACTATAAGATATTCATCTCATTACAAGATCTTTAACGAAAGTTTTTTAGACAAAAATGGGAAGTCGCTTATAGCGGTAAAAGAGGTGCAATGAAAGTTGTTGGAATTGATTTATATTTGGAAAAAAGATGAATGTTTTGACACTGATATTGAATCAAAAAGTGAAGCTTAGCAAAAAACTCAGGTATTGTAGATTGAAATCGGGAATGTAAATTTAACTCTGTCCGGTATAATTTTCGAAACTCAAAATAACTCATATTTTTTCTTTCAACCAATTCTTAAAAGCTCATTTGGGTAGTTTTCAGGTTCTGTCAAGGGCGGCTGAGGCACGAAGCCGTTTATATACCCTTGACAGGTTCTGAAGACGACCTATCTTTGCGATTAAAATATTGGATGTCAAACCTTAAGATTTAAACGGCCTTCAAATTGAATACACAATTGCTGTAGCGTTAATGCCCAGTTTTGAAGGGGTCTGGTCCATTTTTTTGCAATATTTTCAGTGGTTAAATAAATTAACTTCAGAAGTGCCATATCGCTGGTAAAGGCTCCTTTTGTTTTGGTTACTTTCCTTACCTGGCGATGAAATCCCTCAACAGCATTAGTGGTGTATATCAGCTTCTTGATGGGTTCATCATATTTAAAATAGTTGGAAAGTTCTTCCCAGTTCTCATTCCATGAACGTATTACAATAGGGTACTTTTTGCCCCATTGTTCTTCTAAGTTTATCAGTTTTGTTTCTGCTTCAGATTTATTGACTGCACGATATACTTTTTTCAAGTCTTTCATAAAGGATTTTTGGTCTTTTGACGCTACATATTTCAAGGAATTGCGAATTTGGTGAATGATACATTTTTGTATCTCTGTATCTGGAAAAACGCTCAATATTGCTTCTGAAAAACCATTTAAATTATCGGTGCAGGCTATTAATATATCTTTTACACCACGATTTTTCAAATCAGTTAATACAGATAACCAAAACTTTGCACCTTCACTTTCCGATATATACATGCCAATCAGGCTCTTCTTGCCCTCTTTATTGATGGCTAAAATATTATATACTGCCCGACTAACAACCCGTCCTTCATCTTTTACCTTGTAGTGCATCGCATCCAGCCAGACGATGGGATAAACATCGTCTAAGGGGCGATTTTGCCACTCTTTTACTTGCGGTATTATCCTGTCTGTTATTTCACTTAATATTGTGGGTGATACTTCTGTATCGTACATCTCTGCTATATGAGAGGATATGTCCCTTAAACTCATTCCTTTTCCATATAGTCCTATGATTTTGGGGGCCAAACTATCAGTAAGAATGCGTTGCCGTTTTTTGACAATCTCCGGTTCGAATCTGCTATGCCGATCTTGTGGGGTTTCTATAGAAATAGTGCCATAGCCGGTCTTTATTTTTTTGGTGCCTTTCCCATTGCGCTTGTTACCCTTAGATCGTTCTTCTTCCGACAAATGATTTTCCATCTCGGCAGATAGAGCGCTTTCCAGAAATTCCTTTATGATGGGTGCAAAAACCCCTCCTTCGCCTGTAAGTGATTTTCCACTTCGTAATTGTTCTAAGGCCAAATCGCGCATGGCTCGATACTCGGGTGTCTCTTTTTTCTTGTCTGTCTTAACTGCAATATTAATATTTATTAGTTTATGGACAGAGTTTATTTTACACTCTCGTACAAAAAATATTTATCCTCTCAAAAAGGTTCTTTGGTGTACCAACTTTCTTTAACTATGCTATGGCCGATGGTATTTATGAACTTCTTAAACATAGCAGGAATGGTATTGCTGATTTTAAAAGCCGGATTGGTCCTCATCACAACCAATTTCAGTTATCTTTATTCCCTGATTAATTTTTGAGGAAACTCCAGTAAAATTAATATTTTGTATAATTTTAAGCAGTCCGATTTCCGAGGAAGACTAAATGTCCAGTTTAATAAAATTAATCTAATTTATAAAAAGTATAGACTGAACGTTAAGCTGTCACATCCAATATTTTAAGATTATTCTGATAAAAACAATAATCTTTAGTTGTCTATTACCATTATTCAGAAACTTTCCTACGGTAATTTTCAACTTCCCAAGTGTCAATAAAAGCTATTTGCGAGGGAGTCATACTGTGAGGACCGCCGAAAAACTCAGAGAACCAACCTATTTTCATTTGATCTTCAAATACATCCAGGGCATTATTAAGTTGCTTTTCGGTCTCTCCAATGCCAATCAGTCCTTTTCCCTGAACAAGCAAAATTTTCGGGAAAAATCCGTTTTCAACATTGAACGCTTTTATAGCTCTCTCTATATTAGAGGGGTTATGTTGCATGTCCTCGTCAACAAAAAGATATTTGGACTTACAGTAAACAATCACATCAGGAGTAAATGGGGCGCTTATCTTCCTGAACTGTTCTTTACTCTTTGAAAATCTTTCTATCAAAATATTATTTCGAGATTTGAAGGACAACCCTTTCGATCTTAAAAAGCTAGCAGGAAATTTCAACTCTCTATCAATGTCAAAAGAAAGATCAGAAAATGAAAAGGAACGTGCATCAAAAGGTATGGAATGGATAATATCATCCATAATCTGCCTGTAAATTTCTTCCACCTCGTCCACCGTATCAGCCCCGACAAAGATCCCATGGTTTTGCAAAAATATCACTTTAGGAACGGCTCCGAATTGATTCTCAAAATGGGAAATTTCATTTTCAACCTTTTTAAACAACACATATCCCGGATCGGTATAAGGAACAAAAACCACTTGATCACCCCAAAGTTTCCTAACGGTGGTTTCAGCTTCATTACCACAAAGAACAGCGTTGATCAGGTATGGATGCATATGTACCACAAAAGAATAATTGATGGCATTATGAAGCGAAGTTTCAACTGAGGGCCTTTTACCTCTTTCAATACATGCGTTTTCAAGATCTTCCTTAACCTCTTTTTCTCGGTTGAAAGGATCACTACTATATTCTTTAGAAGAAATGACCTCCAGTTTTTTCCTGTCCATTCTGACAAATCCTTCCTCCGAAATGTTGGCCAATCCAAAACCACTGGCTTTCACCCACATTTCCTCATCGGTTTTAAAGGAAGTATTTCCACCACCGGCTATTGTATAGCTTTTGTCTTTCCCGAATTTTCTGGAAATTTCAATGAGTTCCTGAATCGATTGTCTCATCATTTTTAAGTTTATTGGATTTTTAGTTGTATAAACAATTACTCACCCAGATAAAACGAGGGCACAGGTGATTGCTCATACCCCATAGATCTGTGAGCAACATTATTGCGGTAGAGTGGATCCTGCATCAAAGACACACGCTTATCTTTAGCTGGAATGAGGGTAGAATAAATTTTTATTTCCCCTTTTTCAACCGTCACTAATTCCTCCCTCCAATCTCCAATTAAATCGGCCATCAACATAAGTCGACCTTCAATTCCATTGGTAATAACTTCTCCGCCAAATTTAACAATAGAAAGATTTTTATTACGGTATCTTCTGCCACCGATAATAGGTTCACGCAGCAGATCGGCATCCCACCAAATCCAGTTCCTGCATCCAGGAAAATCATCAGGACTGCCGAATTTCTCTCCCTTGGCTGTCCGCATATAATTGGCATGTGACCCTCCTTTGGGGTCTTCAGAGGCGAAACATTCCAAACCAGGTATGGAGGCATCAACATCGGCAACCATCCCATCGCCCACATGAAACGTTTCTATTCCAATATCCCAAACAGGGTTTCCGGATTTTGCATCAACCAAACAAACCCCTCTTCCGTCTTTATGGAAAGGTTCAATAGCATAAAATATTTCCAGTCCTGGACGTTCCGGGTCTATATCAGTCACAAAAACCTTGTCGGGATGTCCAAGTCCTGTAGACCATAAGGCAGTTCCATTATCATCAAGAACCACAGACCCAAGGACAATCTCATCCCTGCCATCGTCATCCAAATCTATGCTTTGCATCCAATGGGCCCCCTGACTCCGGATTACAGGATTCTCCTCATCCCCGTCCCAGTGCCAAAGTTTATCCAATTTTCCGTTTTTTAATTGCCAGGCATCACACACCATCAGCTTATAGGTTCCACGCGCTACAATTAATGCCGGTGTTTTACCATCAAGAAAGGCAATTCCTATTTGATTCCGATTGTTGCGATTATAATCCCCGTAACGATCCGATCGAGGTGGCCAGTCACTTCGTGCAATCTCTTTGCCCGTCATACCGTCCAGAACAGTAACCCATTCTTCTCCATTTCTTACCCGACCATCTTTGTCGCGGTGATTGGGTCCTGTTTTCAAGGCCACCTCAGCTTTTCCGTCTCCATCTAAATCCCATGCTATCATGGGCGAATACCATATACCGGGTTCAATTCCAAGCCCGAGATCCTTGCGCCAAAGAAAAGTGCCATCACTCAAATAGGCATCGATTTTATAAGTGGTACTGTCGATATTGGGTCGACCGCCAGGATCAATGCTATAATTGGGATGTTTAACAATGAAATCAAAGTCTCCATCCCCATTTAAATCGGCAACAGCAATTCTGTTAGGATCGCAATCCTCCATTAATTTTACCGAAATGTAAGGCAATTGATCTCTAAGCGGTATAACCCGTTTCTCTTCCGAGACTCCAAAATCTATAACATCTACACTGGTTTCCACCCGGTATCTGGCTTCTGATAAATTTTCCACTTTATAGTCTAAAAAGTCGGTGGTTGAAACTATGGGTTTTTTATTCAAGCGGATTTCTTTCCCGTTATCATCTGTACGGAAAACATTAAATGAAACCCCTTCAGGATCACTATTAAGTAATCTCCATGACAAATAAACACCACCGTCAGGAGTCTCTTGCACTATCAACCCCCGGTTGATCCTCTCCTGCGGACGTTTATCGGCCCACCCATCAACAAGTGGCTTTTCACGGTGTTGAGGATCCAAAACTTCATACAGATAAGTTCTTTCACGCAAGTCCTGAGCTAAAACAACATCCGAAATGCTAAAGAAAATAAGAAAAAGTCCCTTAATGGCCTGATTGAATGTCATATTCAGTGAAAATTATATTTTTTTACCCGGTAAAAATGCCATAACACCTTTGGGGTGGCACATTCTAATTCAACAAAAATCTCTATTTTCTGGGAAGCGTGTCAGGCTCTAATTCACAGACACATAAAACATTAAAGTTCAGTATATTCTGTTTATATTTGGATTCATCTTTTAGTTTGGTATCTAAAACAGGTAATTTATCATAGGAAAATTATCCTATATAGTAAGTTCATATTTTACAGACTATTGAAAACATTAATAACTTTTGAAAACATGGTGACTTTGTGAACAAATTTCCTGATTACTCTAGCTTATACACCTCCGAACCAGCAAGCAAGAAACACCCTAACCCATAATCCTCGAAGTCCGGGACACTTTTATAGGTCACTGGTTGACCAGATTTGGGCTCTTTACCTGTTCCTTGAACATACCCGAGAAAACCATTTTCATGCACGCTCTCCTCTGCCATAGCATTCCAGGCTTTTATTACAATAGGTAAATATTCCGATCGGGAAAGGATGTTATTATTAATTCCCCAAGCTAAACCATATGTAAACAGAGCAGTTCCGGTAGTTTCTTTTCCTCCATAGTTTTTGGGATCATGTAAACTCACATTCCAAAAACCATCTTTTCGTTGAACCTTTTTAATGGCCTGAGTCATTTCCAAATACATCTTTAGGTATTCATCATATCCAGGTGCATCTTTGGGCATAATATCCAATACTCGTACCATAGCCGCATAGACCCATCCATTACCTCTTGACCAATAACAATCCTCTCCGTTAGGTTCGGTATATGGGGGATCAAAATCAGCATCACGCCACCAAAGACCATCTTCCGGATTGTACAGACCATTGTCGCCATGCTGGGTTTTGGTGTACATATACATATCATACATTTTCTGAAAATAGCGATAATCATCAAAAAGAACACCCAGTTTGGCAAAAACAGGCATGGCCATCTGCAAGGCATCAATCCACCACCAATCATCATTTTGAGGGGTATTGACCATCATATCAATGCAAGCTTTTATATTTCTGATCTTTTCCGGATCGGGCGACATAGTGTACAGATCAATATATGTCTGCCCGCAACATTGATCATCTGCATTCCGGGTGGTATTCCCGTTACGCATTCCCCATTTATGAAACTCTGCCCAAGAATAGGCATAATCATAATATTCTTCTCTTGGATAAATTTTATACAAAGCCATTAATCCTTCATAATAGACTCCACGAGTCCAGATATTGGAAGGTCGAGCTTTATCCGTGACCAGCATCATCCCAACATCCGGATACTTTTTCATAAAATAGTCGTTTGCCAAAACCATTTTCTCCAGAACTTTTTTTCGGTCAAGCTTTTCCTGGGAAAATAAACTTACGGTAATTACTAACATTGAAATGATGAGACAAACCTTTTTCATATCGTATATAATTTAAGAATATCTAAATAGTTATAAAAGTATTAGGAATAGGACTTCGGATAATTCATTCAACACTGATACAAAGTGAATACAAATAAACAACCACAGAAAGTTAACAATGATTTTTTTATCCCAGCGAATGGTGAACGAAAGAGGGAAGGGCTAAAATAAAACATTCATCATAATCCTATCCCCATCCTTCCGAAAATAATTATTTTCTATTTCCCTAACTGCCTTTCAATATTCAACCATTTAACCTAATCATTTCCCTTAGGCTTATTGGATCGGCACATATTTAATTTCTTTTACTTTTAGTTTTTGGGCATTATCTATTTTAAGTTCTTCTGCTTCCGGTGTACGAATGGTTAACCCTTCTATCAACCAGTTTCTAATGAATGATAGGTGGCCGGCTTTCTCTGCTGAAATGGAAACATTTTTAAATTTAAAACCTGAAATATATGATTTTTCAGTTCCCGAAACCTGAATCGCAGTTTTTACATTTATAGCATGACAATCTTCTACAGAAACATTTCGAATATAAGGCAACCCTTTTTCCTCAGGAACTTCTTCAAGCATAACTTTCCAGTGGGAAGGAATTTCTTTAATCCCCTTTGGAAGGGTTGCATAGCTATAGGAAGGGTTCCAGTTGAGCGTCACCACACAAAAAGACCGAACCCCATCGGCCTGCACATTCTCCACCTGAATGTCCTCAATTCCGCCGCCACGGGTAAAAGCCGATTTTAGGTGTAATACATGGTGCGAACCAAGGGCTTTCATATTCTCCGATTTGACATGCCTTACCCAACCAGATGTTTCGCTACCAATAACCAGTGATCCACCCCCTCTACGGGCAATACAATCATGAATATAAACATACTCGGCAGGCTTATTAACCCTTAATCCGTCGGCATCTCTTCCTGCCTTAACGGTAAAATTATCATCATTGCAGTCAACATCACAATTCATTATTTCAACATATGATGAGGAATCAACATTTACTCCGTCAGTGCTGGGACCAAAACCGTCGATATTATTCCGAATGGTGAGCCCGTCAACGGTCACATATTTCGAATAAAGTATATGTACCGTCCAAAACCCAGACTGTCTAACCTGGAAATCTTTCAATGTTATATTTTCAGAGTCTGATATTTGAATAGTACGCACCCTTTTACAATCATAATCCGATGCCCAACGAAGTCCTTTCGGGGTATATTCATGTCGAAGATTCCAATAATTTTCCCAGTTATATTTTCCCTGGGCATTGATCACTCCTTTTCCGGTTACGGCAACATTTTTCCTGCCAAGGATATTAATAATCCCGGAAGGCCACATCATTTCTATACCTGCCACTCGCGTTTTAATCTCAGGATAGTATTTTAAACCAATAAGGCCCCACAGCTCAACCCCTTCTCCAATAACCAAGTTAACATTATCTTTTAAGAACAAAGCCCCGGTGTGATAGATGCCCGGTTCAAAAACAACCTTTCCGCCCCCTTGGGCCGAACACTCATTTATAGCAGCCTGTATGCCGGCGGTGGAAGCAATCACTTTATTCTTAAACACGCCATCAAAATCATTGACTTTGAAGGTTCTTTCATAATCCGGAAATTGCTTGGCGCCCACTTCCGACAACCAGTCTTGAGCCTTTACCTTCCCGATCATTATAATAGTCAATATGCCAATGGCAACAAATCTTTTACGCATGTTTATTTGTTTTTTGGTTTCTTTAAACATCCAGTCTTAAAACTAATTCAATTAAAAATGCCCTAAAGACAGTCGACATTTTTTATATTCATATTTCATTGTATTACTTCCCCTTATCCCTCAAAAATCAGTTTCCATCCGGTTTCTGATTAGTTGAACGAGAACTGTGCTTTAACTTCCACCCGCTAAACGGAAAAGGATTAGATAAATCTATAACAGGGGTTGAGGGTTTTAAATGATTGGCCAAATCCAAATTAAGATCGCGAATTCCCTTTACGATACAAAGAGCAATTTGATAAGCACCATAATTGTTAAAATGAGTGTTATCCTCCAATTTTTGATTCTGTCCTCTAAAGGTATTAGCCGGATATTGAACAAATGCTTTTCGCGATTCTTCAACACCCCAAGCTTCATAAAGCTCTTTGCTCATCACATTCAAATCAATAAGCGGAACATTTTCTTCTTTAGCCACTTTCCTCATTGCTGCCGGATAATCTCCATGGGTATGAACTATTTTCCCACTTTCATCAAACGAACGACGATTCATTGGGGTAACCAAAACAGGCTTTCCTCCTTTTTCACGAGTTAACAAAATAAATTCCTTAAGATAATTGGAAAACGACTGCCATGGACCTATACCTTCTCCTTTTTGTTTTTGGTCATTATGTCCAAACTCGATAAACACATAATCGCCTGGCTTAAGCAAGCTCATAATTTTATCCATTCTTTTTAATCCCTTAAAAGATGAAAGAGAAGCTCCTGAAAAGGCATAATTGGCCACCACAATCCCAGTATCAAAAAATCCGGTAATCATCTGGCCCCAGGCGGCATAAGGTTCGTATTCCTGGTCAACAACAGTGGAATTTCCCGCCAGAAAAACTGTTGTCAGCTCCTGGCTTGCAGGTTTTATACGTATCCCATAAACGGAAGGCTGATCCCCGTTAAATTCAAGGGTGAGTTTTTCATCCCAGTTCAAATATTCATATTCCCTTTTTTTTCGAATGATGGAATCTGTACCTTCAATGCGGGGAGTCCTTACATTGACAATAAAGGTATGTTCTTTCACCTCCCCAGTCTTTGCTTCACTACGTTCAACCATCAGTCGTCGTGACTCTGCCTTAACTGTAGTAACCGATTCCTGAACAGGATTTCCGAGCCATACAGTTACTTCATAATTTCCTTCCGGCAATTTAACGGAAAAATAAAAAGAGCTCCCTGAGGTACAACCGCTGTTTTTTATATCGGCATCATACTTCGACTTTTTCATCGTATTTTTCGGAGTAGTCCACAAATCAAATCCATAACCGACATACTGATTATAAGTCAGTGAACAAGGAACCTCAACAATATTGTTCTTATTTACCGGGACATCGGTACCAAAATTAAATATCAAGCCATCCGAACCAGCTTTTCTCATAATCACTTCGGGCGATGTCTCTACTTCTTTAATGGGAATTAGCTTTACCGGGCCTGCAAGCCCCGAAGGCATAACTTCCCATCCCGAAGCATCAAAGGGCTTGTATCCTATATTTACAAAATTAATCTCATGAAATTTTCTCCACTCCTGGCCATTTAGATCCATATACCGTATACGGTTCGACATTAGGTTGGCTACCTCTATCTGAAGGGTATTTTCTCCTTCCTCAATATAATTGCCAACATCCATTATAAAGGGTTCACTCCATAACACACCCAGATCATGACCATTTAATACTATCCTGGAACTATACCCCACATGTTGTAATTTCAATTGATAAGATTCTGCCGGTAAATCATTTACCCTAAAAATGGTGGAATATCTGGCTATCCCTGAGAAATATTTCTCCCATTCGCCATCCAATGAGGTCCAATATTGCAGCGTATCAATAATTCTGTCTCTGGGTAACTCAGGTCCTCCTTCAATGAATTCCAATTTCCATGGTCCGGAAATTTCTATTACCTCACCTTCAACTCCTTTATATTTCCATTTGGGTAAATGAGCAATCGTTTTATTTGTCAATAATATAAAATAAGCCTCTCCTGCTTTGCACTGAAAACGCACCATGGATTTCCGCCCCTGATGAGCAACTGTGGTTGTGCCATAAGTTCCTGTTTGGGGATCCATAATTACCGCATATTTCCCAGGTGCATTTAAGACAATAGTCTCGTCAATATCTTTGGAAGTATGATTAACCAAATAGTAATAAGTGCCCAAGGTTGACTTTTTTCTGATGAACTTAAGTCCCAGATCGGTCACCATTTCTCTTTCAATACCATTCAATTTAAGCACTTTTTCAAAATCAGGGGTCAGATAAATACTGGAATTATCATCTTCCAATATGGCAACATCTTCCCCCAACGCTCTATGATTAAATCCGGCAAGTAGCGTTTTCATTCTTTCCTGACGACTTTCCCAATTGCGAAGGCCAGGAACTGTCTTTGGAATATTTTGCATAACAACTACCACTCCCTTTCGGGAAAATTCAATCAGTTTCTTCAAAGTAGCTTCAGGCATCCGCTCACATTCGGGTATAATAATGGCCTTGTATTGATTGTGGCCATTAGTAGGAACCACAACCCCATTCCTCACTTTCAATGTTTTCAAAAGAGAATCCGATACAAAGTCAAAAGTATAACCTTTATCCAATAATTTCTGAATTGAAGCAGAAGCCAACCACTGTTTTGAACCGTGAACAGTCATCATCTTTTCCATCCCTTCAGGGTCATGCCACACATCATAAATTGGCCAATAAACCAAAAGGTCATTATCGGAAGTAGTAGATTGTAATATACTTTGGCATCGAGTAATATACTGATTCAACCCTTCAATATGAGCCCAAAAGCTATTGGAAGGCGAAAAATTTACAGAGGCGTAAAACAACCACCCCGGCCATGGAGCTTCTTCCGGGGAATATGCGGTGCCATGATAAAAGATATGGTTGACTCCGGCCAACATTACCTGTTCGGCTTCCGGTTTACACTGAGAAAGCGGTACCCGAAAATGTTCCCCTAACCAAGTAAAGGTTTCGCACGAGACCAGCCTCTTCCCGGTTAAATTGGCAGCCGAGGCAGCCATTTTCAGAAATAATGGGTTATGATCGCCCCTTTTTACATGGGCACTATCCCAATAAAATCCTGGGATATTAAAATGAGTGGCACCAAATGTTTCAATCTCTGGGATATCAACTGAGGCATAAACATCCAGCAAATTGGCCGGTGAACCATGCGACTGATTACGCGTATGGGCACCGTATTTATGCGCCCAGGCCGTCCACTTTGTCGAAAAATTATGGATTAGCATATCAGACATAGTCTCCCTGTAATCCGATTTCACACGTGCTACGGTATCCTTATCACCGTCTCCGTAAAGTTCACGAAGATGCAAGGATAAATCATATCCTCTTCGTTGTTTAAATGCCTCCAGAAAGTCCTGGGACCAGCTGGCACCGAAAACCTCATAACTGTCATTAAAAAAGCAGCGTATATTAGGACAATTATCTTTGAATGCCTCATCAAATCTTTTCAAATAATGATAAAGTGCTTTTTCAGAAAAATGATCAAACGTAAAACCTTCTCCCCCTGGCGCCGCACGTTTCACCCGCTGACGCGTCCGACCATCAAAGGCGGCGTATATAGTCCACCGTCCGGATGAGGGTTTCCAATTCAACAGACCTCCTTCATTCACCAGTGGCATCAACTCTCTTTTTCTGCCATGTTCATCATAACCGGTCACAGCAATCAGTCGGGCACCAACATTTCGTTGCCTCGGATCGTTTATTTTGACCCTCAAAAGCGGGGAATCAACCGTAAGCTCATACTTTTGAATATACAAACGCCGTGCAGCAAAATCACTCGTTATATGAGGTCCGCCAAATGGCCATCCCGTTCCCGTTGTTATATCAACCCCCATTCCCAGTGAATCGGCTTTGGAAACCGTATAATCCAAAAGTTCTATCCATCGGGCCGACAAAAAATCAACATACCTATCTTCATATCCTTTAACACCGTATATAGGGGCTATTTCTACACCTCCAAATCCTTTTGCCGCATATTCCTCTAAAAGCGGCCCCAGTTCTTTTTCATCAACGGCACTTCCCATCCACCACCACCGAGTCCATGGTTTCATCTCCTTATTTATTTCTGGCCAGATATTATTCCCCTCTTCTATATTTGATGAACATCCAATACCCAACATTAGGGCAAATACGATAACAATAACCAAATAAGGGCGCTTTCTTTTTCCTGGTAAGAAAATCCTATGTCGCATCAGCATTTAATTAATTAAGTTTTTTGGCCTTAAGGAACTCGCATATTAACCTCTTATTTCGAGAAAATCATATATTGATTAACTGTTCACCCAACCTATTTTCTACGTTAATCCTTAGCCCAACAATGAATATGATACATTAAATCCTCTTTTTCTCTTACTCTTCCTTAATTACATAACACTATTTTCTTATTTAATATAAAATAGAAATGGTTATATCATTGTCCTTATTTCTTCGGGTAGATACAAACAATTTACCCGCTTCAGCATCAAAAGCCCAAATCCCCGTTTCATTTACCGCATCCTTTTGAAAAGAAGAGATGCTTACTTCTTTGGTCGCTATACTGCCGGAATGTATAATCCTGGAGGGTTTTTTCTCCAAAACTATTTCCAAAACAATAGTATGTTCCACCACTTCATAATCCCCTTTGGTAGTTGAAATAGTCAGGGATAGTCCTTCTTTGGTTGCCTTTTGGGTTATAAGGGTAGCCGAATACTTACCTTCCATATAATCCAATGATTTTCCATCATCTTCATAAAGGGTAAAGGCTCCATATTCTCCGGGAAAAATTTTCAGAGTAAGTGGATCCACACCCTTTTCCCCTACGAATTCCATTTCCGGTTGCAACGGGAAAATACTACCAGCTTTGGCAAATAGAGGAAGTTTTTCTATCGGAGTAACAATCAATTGATACTGACCCCCCGAAATTTTTTCACCAGTCAGATAATCATACCATTCCCCTTCCGGAAAATAGACAACACGGGTGGAGGCACCTTTAGTTGTCACCGGACATACCATCAGATTATCCCCAAACATATATTGATCATCAATATTATAAGTATTCTCATCGGTGGGATTCTCCAAAACAAGAGCGCGCATCACCGGAAGTCCGGATTGATACATCTGGTAATAAGATGAATAGATATAAGGGATCAAGCGATAACGCAGCCGATCGTAGCGTGTAAATATTTCCAGCGCTTCTTGCCCGTAATTCCATGGCTCTTTATACTGAGGATGCTCCATACCAAAAAGCATGGCCACTGGGCTAAACATCCCAAACTGACACCACCGGATATATAATTCCGGATCGGCCACTCGTTCAAAGCCACCCATGCAGTGTGTCCAGGCACCCACACCTGAAAGACCGATATTTATGCCTGCTCTTATTACCGGAGCAAAATATTGCCATTCGGAAGGCCAATCTCCCGCAAAAATAAAGGGATAACGTTGAATGCCTGCAAACCCTTCACGGGTATGATTCATCCCTCTCATGCGGTTATATTCCTGAAATTTCTCATACGGCGCTTTGGCATAAACAACAGGAAATAAATTATGAAGTTCCGGAATACCCTCTCCCTGAGGACCTTTCTTGTCAACCAATTCATTACCCTGCCGGCCAAATGCACTCCCTTCATCTGTCTTAACAAACATACAGCCCATATCGGCCAGTGGTTTCAGGCCCTTTTCCCACCACCAGTCCACCGATTGTGGATCAAAAAAATTAAGAAAATCGCCGGCATAGTTCTTTTCGGGATAGGTAAACCCATATTTCTGAGCCTGTTCCAGTAGGTTATTTTGATCGGTATTGTCCAATCGCGGCCGAATATGTACTCCCGCCATGTTGAAATTCAAATCATAGATGGCATCAAACATTGCCCCCGGATCGGGAAATCCAGGTTGTCTCCATTCAAAAGTAGTACCTCCTTTCCCATTCACTTTCCCAAAGAGTCGCCAGGTAGAATCGAGCCACAGAATATCGGCCGGAATTTTATGTTCCCTAAATTTTCGGGCCACATTTACAACATAATTCTGATTGGTCAAATGCTCATGCCCCCAGGTTCCACCGCTGTAGGTTCCCACATGAAGTCCCAAAGCAAAACGAGGCATCAAAGGAGTGCGCCCGGTAACCCTAGTATAGTTTTCAATAATGGATTTAAAATCGGGACCATAGATAAAGTAAAAATCCATCCACCCGCCATCGGCTGTTACCATCCATTCCTTATCGGTAGAACTTCCCATATCCCAGTGGGAAGGCCAGGCATTATGAAAGAAAAAACCATAGCCTCGGGAACTCATAAAAAACGGCACCGGACAATAATTGGCTTCCAGAATATTGTAGGCTCCTATTTCATGGGGTCGACCTAGCCCCCGCCCCACATTAAGGGTCAATTTCTTGCCTCTTTGGTTGAGAAAGTCCATGCGTTCTCCAAAGCCAAAAAATGCTTCTTCCGGAAATAAATTACTCCGGAAAAAAGGTTTTCCATCGAAATCATAACCGATTGAAAAATCTTCATTAACACTGGCGGTAATAAGATTGTTCTCTTTATCAAAAACTTTAATGGCAAAATTTTCCTGGGAAATATGTATCGATAAAGCCGATGATGTTATAATCCATTCCCTTTTATCTTTACGTGTACCGACAACATTGAAATCAACCCTATCCCATTGATTTTGAACTACCATTAAGGAATCATGGTCATAAAATTCTCCATCTTCATTGGACAGGGACACCCGAAACATATCCGGGGTACACCACAAAATTCGCATCTGTCTGTCTCCTCTGCGTAAAATAACCTTATCTGCGCTCACCTCTGCACCGGGAATTCCATAATTACAGCCCACCAACAAATATATAACGGTAATAGTCAGTATAAATAATCCCTTCATTCCTATTTTTCTATTTTAAGTAGAACATTTCTTCCAGAGGTACTGTAACGGGCGAGTGGTCTGGGTTCGTTTCCATTATATCGCTCATATAAGCCCACCATTTTTTAATAATTGGATTATCTCCCAGATCCTGTGACGACTGATCTCCTTCCTGTTTTTGAACGGCAAACAAAGTATTGGACTCTTCATCCAGAAAAATGGAATAGTCATAAACACCGGTCGATTTTATTAGTGCAGCCACTTCGGGCCATATTTCTCTGTGTCGCTTCTTATACTCTTCCTTAAAACCTGGTTTAAGATACATTTTAAACCCAAATCGTTTTGCCATAGCACTTAATTTTTAGTTATCCATTTGTTATTACCTTTCAATAAAATTTGTATACACAAGTTTCTAACAAAACCATAAAAGGTATTTTAACAATCACCAAAAATACATGAGCGAAGAGCAATAAACAATGCACAAACTGGCAATAATTTTTAACTTTTTGATACGGTTATTTTAGGAATTTCAGATATTCCACAATTTTTGATGCAATAATCTCTTGTCCTGGGGCTGACATATGAATGCCATCCTCTGCATAATAATCTAAAATTCCCTGCAATGGATGATAAATATCTATAACGTCAAACCCCATATTTTTGGCTATGGCTGTTAATTCCGGAATGAGCTTTCCCAGTCTTTCGTTTCCTCCTTCATATTTCTCCAAGATATCATACGTTCGCATGGGCGGTGGAGTGACGAAAAGCAGTCGTGGGTCTGAAGTCCTTATCAATTGATGCTTTTTTACGCGGAATAGTAACTTCCTGAAATTGGCGACCACTTCCTCTTGTCGGTTGGCAAAAACTTTTTTGGCATCATTGGTTCCCAGGCATACAACCAAACAATCATATGTCTCATGGCCAATCTGACTTTGAGCCTGATTCAGGTATTCATCAATATTTCGCAAAGCATTTAGTTCTTTTCGGCCAAGGTTATCAAATCCAATGGTTCGCCCACTTTGGGAAATATTGATAATTTTCGACTCAGGCATCATATTTTTTAGTTGGTTTACCCATCCATGAGGGATTTCCCCATTTGAGTCACCCAAGGTTAAAATATTGTATTTTAAAGATGTAGTTTTCTTATAAGGAATCAGCCCCAAAGCCTGCGGTAATTGTTCATGTCCGCCATCAAATATTGTAAGGTGAATATTCCGAAAGTTTCGCAATAAGAAAACATTACGATCAAATAGTTTAGGAAGTGTTTCAAATGCTGGGTGAAAACGCCGCGTAAGAAGATCGATCATTTCTTCCTGAGATACCAGGATACTGTCTTTTAGCTTTAAGGAGATTACTGAATCCAGGTCTGCCACCCCATAGGCCAATTCGCCAGCTAATCGGTTGTACATTTTAACAGAATGTGTAAAAGGAACCGAACCTTTGCACCCATCGTGAACACCTGCATATAAAAAAAGATTGGCATCCTCTCTTAATTTCCGAGGGAAAGATTGCCATAACGGAGAACGCCTGATAGCTTCGTCTCTGTTGAAAACAGTGTCGACGGAAACAATGCGCATGATATCTCTGGCGTACTTCAGACGTCGGCCGACTGATTCATAATACCAGGCCTCTAAATCAGAGATAGGCGCCCAAGCAGAAAAAGTTTTTACCGGAAAATCAAGATTCATATAGGCCGCTAAAGTAACCAATCCACCTCCTGAAAGACCGATTATGTGAACATCTTCCGGATCTGAATTGGTGTTTTTAAGAGCATAATTAATGGCGTCCATAAGGTCGGATATCACCTTTTCACTCCCACCAGCTTCCGGATGGTTGTTTGGTCCACGGAAATCGGGATGAATATAATTCCAGTCTCGCGCCACTATTTCTCTAATCAGGGGATCATATTGCAAATAATCACCACTCCAAGTGTGTAAACTAACGATCAACGGTTTGGGGGTTTCACTCCGGCTACTGTACAATATAGCTTTCTGGACAGTCCCATCAGTCGAACTGAGGATTTCAACCGTCTGAACGACCTTAGGCCATTGGACTTCAACCCGATCATTTCTCTGCGACAAAGCCATCATCCCAATCCAAAACAATAATGGCATAGCAATGAACCGTTTCTGTAATTTCATATTTATCTTTTCTGCTATTTAGTTGAAATACCGTATTAATTTTATTTCTGATCCACAAAATATTCAGCCAATGGAAGGCCAGCCTTTTTTACCTCTTTCACAAAAAGCCCTGCAACAATCTTTGCTCCGTAAACAGAAAGATGGGTGGAATCGGAACGGGTTTCGGTAAAGGTATAAATCGCTTTCGAGTTTTCTGGTCCTAGCTCTGAAACCAACTGTCGAGTCAACGACTCCATATCTATATAGGGAACATTGTTTTTCCCGGCTATATCTCTTGCAGCAATAATATAATCCCCGTGGGTATCTTTCAGTCGCCCTTCTTCATCGAAATGGCGCCTCACAATGGAGGAACAAACTATCGGATAAGCTCCTTTATCTCGCGATTCATCAATAAACCGCTTGATATTTTCCTGAAAAGTACCAAAAGGTTCGGTATGTCTTTTCTTATCCGGCTTTTGATCATTGTGTCCAAACTGAATTATTACATAATCACCTTTAGACAGACTATCCAAAACAGCCTGCCACCGTCCTTCGTTTATAAAACTTAATGTACTCCTACCATTAGCTGCATGATTGTGTATCCGTGCCCGTGGTGTTACATAATCTGCCAAACCTACTCCCCATCCCGATTCAGGATGACGATTTGAACTTTTGGCTGCCATGGTAGAATCACCGATCATCCAAATATCAATAGTTGAATCTTGGTTACAAGAAAACATCAAGAAAACCAACGTAAGTAACAATACTGAAGTAAATAATTTCATAAACCTTATATTTTATTGTTAAAATGCACTCGTTTACTATTTATCTAAATAATTGATTTAATGCAACTCATATGACCTAAAATTTTTACTTACTCTTGTTAACAAACTTAGTTAGTCGTGCTCGGTTTATCCATAAATGTGAGCTTTAATTTTCTCCAGAACATTCAATTTCATGGATGTCTTTAATCATTATTTATTTATAAATGGTTCTGAAGAGGGGATTCTTATAGACTCCGTTCCTGGCAATTCTTATTTAGGCTTTAACTCATCCGGACTCTCAGAAGTATGGAAATCGAACCTTTGTTTTTCCGATTTGGTAAAAATACGCTTTATCTGATCCAATGCCACTCTGTAAGTGGGTTTAAAACGATCGCTGGTCATATACTTCAGTAAACTATACCTCACCTGACGGACGGCGGGTCGGTCATCAAGATTATTTTCAATATCGGCGCTGCACACCACCAACTTGCCATTAGCGACCTTAGCTTCGAAGATAAGTGCCAATTTCCGGTTCAGAAACCAAGTGTCGATGGGTTGAACGATGGGTCTGAAATCGGGCGGAAAATGATCGATATCCATCACCTGCTGACGGTGGAGTAATGCCCACCATTGAAGATTGCTATGAAATTCTGTAGGAAAATCTGCAAGGGCCGGATGGTTAGGGTTGGTAAATATACCGAGGGTATGAGGTGGCCGCATCTGAAACCAGGAGGTATTCCAAAATACCGGCCTAAAATACTGAACCACCTCCTTTCCTCTTTCCACTTTGCCGGCAGCAAGCAGCAAAACATTTTTCCCCTCATTGAGCGCAGCCACCACATCCGCATTAAAGTCATGGGCTATCAATATATCATTATGATTAATCTCCGGCAATTTCTTTGGATAAACCCAAAATTCCCAGTCATTTCGATATTGGTCCACCTCAACTTCAAGTCTGTATTTTCCGGCTTGTTTAACAAAACCTAATGAAAAAGAGAGGTTACCCAAATGGTTATGGCCATAATCAATGTATTGTTCGTCTAGTGTATTACTAGCTATTGTATCGCCTTCAGCATTCAGGATCCAACAGCGCGGCATGATACTTTTTAACGGCTCCGCACCATAATGTGCCACTTCCAAATCAACAGAGAGGGATTCGTCACTGGTAAAAACAAATTTAGGAAATCGGGCTAAAGGAACCGTTGGAGAAAAAAATCGTCTGAATTCATCGGGCGTTACGTAATCCTTGGGCTCCCAAAACACATTGGCCACTCCGACAATCGCTGATCCCTGACCCGGGAAATCACTGATTCCTAACAGCTGAACCCCACCATTTTGGGGTGTTCGCAACGATGCCTCTATCTCATTTTTATAGCAAATGGTTTGAAATTTTCCGGATGCCATGAAAAAATCTCGTACCTGATCGCCCATGTTTTTACGTTCCAGTTCCGCCTTAAACATTTCAAAATTTCGGGGTCTGTAAACCCCGGTATATTTCGGAATCTCAGCAAAATCGGGGAACACACAGTATTGACCCATCTCGTGGGCAACATACGGCACTTCATACGGTGCTATTTTCTCCCCAAAATCGAACATGCTGTTGGGGCGACGGTTCCACGGTAAACCCCGGGCTTCCGACCTCACAATAAACTCATTGGCCGGTGCCAGCGGCCAGCTTCTCCCTATAGAGGCATGAGTATATAAATGCCGGGGATCTTTTGCTTTCCACTCCTCAACCAGTTTATTTAGAAAGGCTATTTGATTTCGACCGGCCGGCTCATTGCCATAGGCAAACATGACAAAGGAGGGATGATTTCCATAACTTTCCAATATTCGGTTGCACTCTTCCCGAATATACTGGTCAACCGGTTTTCCATCCCCCACGCTGGTTCCATGATTGGTCCAAAAAGGGCCCTCGATCTGCAAATAAAGTCCCAGTTCGTCAGCAGCCTCAAACGCAGCTTCGGGCGGACACCAGGAATGAAACCGGAAATGATTGACGCCATAGGCCATGGCTCTTTCGTAAATATCCCTCCATGCTTCTTTATCAGTTGGCGGATATCCGGTCAGTGGATAAGCCGCACAATCGAGAGTACCGCGCAAAAAAACGGGGCGACCATTAACAGTAAATCGGCGTCCATCAGCCCTAAAGGAACGCATGCCAAAAGTGGTTTGTGCAGCATCATTAATGCCAACATCTGTTTTTAATTCTATCTCTAATCGATAAAGTGCTGGATTAAACTCACTCCATAACTGAGCTTTTTCTCCCAACGCATAATTCACTTCAATTTTATTTGCGCCTGGTTTAATTTTTACCGAATGTTTCTTAGTTCCCGCAACATGTCTGTTGTCCCCATTAAATGATGAAGCCGACAAAATCAAAGTCCCATCGACAGATGTTTCGGAATGGTTTTTTATCAAGCATCTCACGCGTGCAGTCCGGGTTTCTAAATCCGGATAGACCTGAATATCATTTAAAAATATGGAAGGACGAGCTTTAAGCTTAATATCTCCAACTATTCCATTCCAGTTTCCTTGTGTATGGTCGGTTAAACTATGTGAATCAGGGCCTACATTTATGTCTTTTATACGATTATCAACCCGGATGGTCAATGTGTTTTCTAGTTTCGTCAGATACTCGGTAATATCATATTCGTGTGGAACCGATAATGAAGTTTGCGTTCCCACTTTTTTTTCATTTACCCAGACTATTGTTTCCCAATGCGGTCTTTCCAGATGCAGAATTATTCGCTTTCCTTCCCAGGAGGCGGGAACAATGATCCGTTTTTGATACCAGGCTGGACCCACATAATACAAATTGGGCGTAAGCCAAAAAGGAAACTTGAGATCTCCAGGTTGCCGATATGGTTCCGTATGGGGATTAAAAAACCACGAACTGTCATAAATACTTCCTGTCCACCGGGTCTGCAATGAAGGTTCAAAGCCTTTCTGGTTTTCTTTCATAGACCCCGGCAGATGCACCTTCTCTTCCAGCCTTCGGGCAAACCATTGTTGCTCAATGCCAACATCGGCTGTATCCATGCTGAAAGCCCATTGGCCAGAGAGATCCATTTCCCTCTCCTGCCTCACCCCTTGGCAGGCGGCAAGGCAAAAAATTAATATCATTAATATCTTTCCTTCGATCTTCATACCATTGAATTATGTTTATTCAAAAAAATCTCTGTCGAACAATTTCGTTGAGATCCTGATAAAATGAGTTTATTTCAGCTCGAAATCGTAATTAAATTCCCTTTCAAGATCCACTGACAACAGCTGCGCAACACCTTTATGCCCTTCTAGCAAGGGCTTTTCAAAATAAATCTTTCCCCCGGAGGCCAGCGGTTCAATAGTTATCACCAAAGGTTCTGTTTCCGGAAGGGAACCCAATTTTCGTAACGAAATGGACCAAGGGGTACCGTTATTAAAATTATCGGCCACCAGGCGGTGTCCAATTCTGGCTTCGGCTCGGTCACCCGCATAACGGATCCGAAGAAAAGTATTGGCTAGCTTATCGTTGTAGTCTTCAGGAATTGTTAAACAATAAGTGACCGGCCGGCCCGCACGATCCATCTCAACTGACCGGGGTTTAGTCAATTCAGGGGCTTTAAGACCTCGAATGGGACGGCCCGGAACCGGAATCCGATAATCGGTGGTGGTAAGCCATGAACCATCTGTGACTATTTCTATTTTATCGCCATTAAAATATTCCACATCTAATCGTGCGGCCAGAGCTCCATCACCTGCAACGTATGGAACATCTAGCATCAGAACATTTTCACCATTTTGCACATACCCGCATAAATCTATGAAATTTACCATACTGGTATCCACCCTTTGACTGACCCATCGGTTGTTCACATTAAGCCTGAGAGGTACATCCGTAAAAAGTTTCATTACAGCCGATTGAACAGAAGAGGAATTCATCAGAGCAAACTCTTTTATAAATATTTTATGGTACAGATGCTTCTTCCCCGAAAAGTCGTTAGGCGTTGCTTTTAACCAGTCGGATCGGTCGAAGATATCTTCACATTGGTAATTCACCTTTAACTCTTTGCCCGGGACACAAATACGGAATCCATTAAACAATCCCTCCGATACTGGTTTTACTCTTCCTTTTCCGCTAGATAAAGGTTGCATATCGCTGTTCAATCCCAAAACCTGAAAGCAGGTATCCGTATCAAATACATGTAATCGGTTTTGGTCCAAATACAAATTAGCATCTGAAAGGAAAAAGTGCGACCGCCCACGACTGTTCAGCACCCACATTTGATCGGCTTCCGCATGGGATAACACCATTATTTTTATTCGGTTGTCGGAATAATCTCTCACATCGATCCAATGCTTCTTCCCCGGTTGAAAATCTTTCACCACCAACATTCCATTCCTTTTATCCATTTTTCCCCATTGGGTGGAAATCTCCTTCACCGTTGATTCGTCAAATGCCAACTCAGGGATTATGCTATTATTCTGAAAAAAGATCCAGACACGCTCATCTGCTCGTCTAAATTTTCCAACCGGTTGTGCCGTGGCATACTTCAACAGCACATTGTCCATCTTAAAGTTAAAGGGCCAGATAAAAATGGTACTGTCCTCAATATTTACCGGACGCCCGGGAAAAATCAACGCCTCATTTTTTAATCGAATATGAAACTGTACATTTTTCTGCACCGGCTTGGGTATGCCCCTATAATAATTAACGCCAAAGAGGAAGCCTGCCCGACCATCGGACCGAATCGCATATTGCAAGGCCTCCATATCACTGTTTCCGGCAGGAATCACCGGGGATAAGGGTGCCAGCCGATGGCCAAAAGCATTTAGAAAATAATGAAGCTTCTTTACCTGATGATAGGAAGGGGCCAGTTCGCCCGTCTCCCGAATCGCCGCCTGGAAGTCGTACGACACTTTGGGATATTCATTCCAATAACCGGTGTAATATTGCTCTTCTTGAAGAGTGTTTAAAATTCCCGACGGATTACTGCCACCGGCAAATACATAATACCCCAGCATATTGCTACCCGACCCTGTTTTGATGGTAGCTATGGCCAATCCATCCAAGGGGCCAATAACAGGCCTGCGATGATAGGAAAGCTGGTTTCCCACACCTATTTCGCAAGTAAAATAGGGATAACGGGAATAATCGGGCTGATATCCATTCGATGGGGTTTCCTCATTGCCAATATTTTCCATATTGACCGGGGCATCAAATATATAGTTGAGGTTTTCTGTTATGGTTTGAATATGAGTTGCCCAAGGAACAGCCGGATATCCGCCCCAAAGAGGAATTACTTCATCCTGCGGCAAAGAAGTATTCCGCCATCCTGTTATGGTATAAAGAGGGACATCCATCCCGTATTTGCGGGCCGTCTCTTTAAGCCAAAGGATGTGGGCTTCCCCGCCTTTCCCACGCCAGTACTCATTCTCAAGCTGAATACCGACAATCGGACCTCCATCTTTATAGTAGAGTCCGCCCATCTGACGGGCCACCTGTTGATACCAACGATCCACATAAGCCTGATATACGGGGTGATTGCTTCTATCGGTCAGATAATTCTTATCCAAAATCCAATCGGGTGTTCCTCCATTTCGTACTTCGCCATGACACCATGGCCCTATTCGGGGATAGACCCATAATCCATGTTTCTGTACCAACTTTAGAAAACTCCTGAGGTCTTTGTTTCCCGTCCAGTCAAACTGACCTTCCAATTCTTCATGATGATTCCAAAACACATAGCTGGCGATGATATTAATACCATTGGCTTTCATTTTCAGGATCACATCTTCCCAGCGGTCGCGTTCAATGCGCGAATAATGCATCTCGCCCATCACCGGAATAATCGGTTTTCCTCCCAAGGTAAGATATCGGTTATTGACTTCAATCTTTCGATCCGCCTCACCGCTATTCCCCATTTTTAAATGACCACCCATCACCTGATCGCTGATTTTGGAGGCGTCCAGATAATACTTTTGGCCGGAAAGAGACATCCCCATTCCTGAAAGAAACACAAGTATAAAAAAACGAATCATCATTTACTCCTCCAACTGAAAGTTCACCACATTATTATGGATCAATTTTTCCCCTGTAATTTGCTCCACCCGGATATTTTTCAGCCGGATATTTTTCACCGGAAGGGCGTCTTGAGCCAGAATCCGGGAAAGAAAGTTAACTTTATTAGCTTTAATATCGGTTAAATATACATCACTGATGGGTGTCAACCGTTTTTCGTATGTAGGTACCAAATCGCGCCACTGATATAACACATCCGTATCGATGCCCAAAATCCCTTGGCTCATTTTATCGGCTGTGACATTTCGCACATAAACATTTTTAACATACCCGCCTCTGCGCTCATTGGTTTTGATAAACACCAAGTGAAACATACGGGCATTCTCTTCCACGGTACAGTTTTCAAGAAATACGTTTTCTACTCCTCCGGACAACTCACTTCCAATGGCTAATAACTGGTGACCGTTTTTGACGAGACAGTTGCGAACAACAATATTCCTTGAGGGTGTATTCAACCGCCACGCATCCTGATTTCGTCCTGATTTGATGGCTATGGCATCATCACCCTGATCAAAAACACAATCTTCAATTAAAACGTTTTCGCACATCTCGGGATCAACCCCGTCGTTATTATGCCCATGCGCATAAACCTTAACATTTCTGATCACCACATTGTGACACATATAGGGGTGAATAACCCAAAACGGGCTGTTTATAATAGTAACTCCTTCCATTCGTACATTTTTACACCTATTAAACTGAATAAACTGAGGGCGTAAATGGGAAGTATCATTGACCATGACACGCTCCTGCACGGCAACCCCTTTTGCTGCCATATGGTAAAGTTTCTTAAGGCTGTTCATGTGTGCAGGCGGACGGGCGAACCACCTTTTCCACACCCCCATTTCGGCTTTCAGTTGTCCGGCACCGGTAATGGCCACATTTTCGCATTTGTAGGCATAAATCAATGGGGAATAGTTGTAACATTCTATCCCCTCCCAAGTGGTGTGTACCGCAGGCAGATAATCCTGCGGATCCCCCGAAAAGGTCAGAATTGCCCCCTCGCTCAGGTGAAGGTTTACATTGCTTTTTAAATGTATTTTACCGCTAAACCATTCTCCAGCAGGGATAATAACTCTTCCGCCACCTGCATCAGAGGCAGCAGCAATCGCCTGTGATATGGCCTTGGTAGTGCTGATTTTCTCTTTTTCTACGGCCCCGAAATCGGTTATGGAAAAATCATCACATTCACTGAACTCCGGCACTTTTATGGGTGGCATGGCAAAAGGGGCTTCCACCCGTATTTCTTCATGCTTCAACTCTCTTCTTCCCTGCCCACAGGAAATAAATACTAATAAAGCCAGAAAAAAAAAGGATAGTAATGTAAATTTAATCCTTCTCAAAAGGGAAATCATAATTCATTTTTTTAAACTATTACAAAAACTTTCTTTACATTGACTATGGAAATCGAAAAAAATGACTTTTGCGTTAGGTGAATAATGCACAAATCTGAAGGTCTCTCATTGCTGTTGTTTTTTATTAGCCAATTGAAAAAATTAAATGAAAGGGCAGAACCCTAAAACTTTAAAACAACTGATCCTCTGATGGTAATTCTCCCTGTATTACATCCTCTGTTGATATTTCAAATTCTTCTTTAGTTCACAGTCCACAAGTCTTTGGCACCGCGGGTTCATTCATACCGCTCGGCTAATGTTTCCTTCGCACCCATATAGCTCTCACCAAAACTCTTCTCCGTTCTTATCTCAATTTTATCAATTACAACCCCAGGGTCTATCATCTTTATTTCAAGCCGATGTTTCCCTTTTTCTTGAATGAACAATTTTGATTCCTTGATCGTCACCGCCCGTAAAACGTTATTCTTCCATTCCCGGTTATGTTCATTCATTTCCTTTTCGAGAGCTGCATTTACCACCACAGGATCTCCACCATCCAAGCTAACTGCAAACCTTAACTGATAATCATCATTGATCGGCTGATTGGGCAGACAATAGAATCGTAGCGCTATCTCTCCCTCAGTAGAAAGGTAAAAGTCATAAGCCAGTGAAGCTGCTTCATTCAAATTGCCCAAATTAAACGGCAAAGCTGTAACCGGAAAGGTACCCATAGCATCACCGGAGCGCCCAAGCCCCTGTATTATTTTCCACTCTCCTTTTGCCGAAGAAACTTGATCGGAAAAATGTTCAGCCTCAATAGCTATTATACCATTATCCTCAATAAACACATGTTCATCTCTTTCCAGCCAATCAGGTTTCACCGCTTTAACAATTACCGGATAGATATTATTATTTACCTTAAACTTAATGGTCGCTCTGAGGGTATTCTTTGCATTAACCTTATTCCAATTCACCGAGACCCAGACTCTTTCTTCAGTAGTGGTTCGGCCGGATTTTTTAGATAGTTGAATCCATGGTTGATCTGTCTCAGCACTCCACGTCAACGGCTCAACACCTGCGTTAAAAACATCCACAAAATAACGACGATTGGTATAGCCATTGAACACAGGCAAAGAAACACCATTCACTGATGAATCCACTGGATTCAAATATCCTTCAGGAATAATACCTCCCGCCATAGAGGCCACAGGCGCAGATGATCCTGTGGCAGGCATGTCGAATACCGGCAATTTTCTCGGATTAAAGGTCATCATATATTTCCATTTCCCTTTGGAAATTGAATCATTATAAAATATGGTGGCTTTCTTTATTTTTTCAAAAGCTTCTTTAGCACGCTTGGCGTATTCATTGGCACTAAGGCGTCCCTGAGCCGCATAAATCCGGCTTTTAAACGCATACAGGTGTTTTTTATTCATATTGGAAGCACCAATCACTTTGTACCCCACCAACTGGTAAAAGGCATCTTTCAATCGTTCCGGCATTTGAGCATATAATGATTCCACCTTTTGCTCCAACCTGTCATAGGCCTCAATTCGCTGTTGAACCTCATCGCCGTTAAAGAACAGTGAAAGTTCGGGATCCTGAACTGGCGTATTCGGATAAACCCCGTTCCATCCCATATGTTCCGGTTTACGGGAAAATCCTAACCGGAAATATTGCCGCAGCACCTCACCAATTTCATCGGCATATTCGCGTCCAAACTGAGATTCAGCAAAACGCGTATAATAGCAATCTAGTGTTTCGGGATCAAATTGATCGGGATCCCAGGCCATTTCCAGGAAAAAGCTCATGCCTATTTCGTTTGGCTTTATATCTCCAACATTAACAATCCAAACATTTTTTGAATTGGTTTGATACGCTTTGTTCATCTCTTCCCATATTAGCGATACAGGGATGGATTCCAACCACAGATAATCATGCGGACGCCCCCAATAGGAAATATGGTAATAAACACCTGCCCCTCCTGGTCGCATGCGCTCCTCATGATTCGACAATTGACGAATGTATCCATGATTATCATCTGCCCACATAATGGTCACATCCTCCGGAATATCTGCACCTTCTTTGTAAAGCCTAAGCACCTCTTTATAGGGACAAAAAATCTGAGGAATGGTGGTGATCTCTCTTCCTGTGATAGCCGAAAGTAATTGGCGTTGGGTATCCATTACCCGCCCAAGAATTTCCACCTTTTCCTCTATATTCCTGCCTCCCGGCATGCTGCCATCATGAATGCCCCGCATACCCACTGTATAAATGGCATCATATGGCGCTGCCGTTTCTACTCTTTGTTTCCAATACTCGGTGATTTGTTCAGGATTTTCATCAAAATTCCAGGGACCCCGATCGCCTGCCGATGGGTTCCATCTATGCCACTCATCAACATTGTTTCTTAGCATGGGTTCGCAATGAGAAGACCCCACCCATATTCCATATTTTCGGGCCATTTTAATATTTTCGGGATAAGTAAAAAAAGCGCGGGTACAAGGATGCATGGCGGGCCAGATGGCATTGGCTTTGAGTCGAAGCAGCAATTCAAAAATCTTTTCATAGGTTTTAGGGCCAATGTCACCGGTTTCGGGTTCAAAGGTTTTGGCTGCCCAGGGTTGAAGGCCCCAATCTTCATCATTCAGAAATATCCCTCTAAATTTAACTTTCGGTGCATCTTTTTGATATAGGTCTCCAGGCAGTACAATCTCTTCCCGTTTCTCGGGTACGACATCTGCCCACCAATACCAGGGCGAAACCCCGATTCTCTTACTCAATTCCATCAAACCATAGGAAGTTCCCCGGGCATCACTCCCAACAACCCATAATGTACTCTTTTCAGGTCCATTGGAAACCATTTTAAGCACGTATCCTTCCCATTGCAATTGAAGTTCTTCAATATTTATCCCAACAATTTTACATTCTTTATCGAAATCGGAATTTACTCCCAAGGTCCCTATTCTAATTTGATAATCCGAACCTGAAACAGTTTTTATTCCTGGCCTATACCCTGAAATTTTAAAAACATCATCTGCAAATATTTGTGCGGCAGTATGAACCAATGTATCTTCCAGGCTATCCACCACTAAATCGCAATTTTCGGACTGAGAAGCCACAACAAAGACATCATTTTTTCGATTGGAAAAACAACAGATCAAAATCGCATTTAAAGCCAAAATCGTAATAGATTGGAATAATAATCTTTTTTGCATACCTATTTTTTTTAGCTTAAACCTTTCCACCTTTCAAGCTAATTTAAATTTATAAATATCCATTATCATGTCGTTATAACAGTTGTCCAAGTCACTGGAATCGGGCCATAACAAAAAACAATACTTTTTTAGTCTTTGAACCAGGTTTAATTTCTCAGTTGAAAAAACCTATTTCAACCTAAAGACCAAAATTATCATAAGCACTTAATTACCACAATACACTTTCTGGCAATTATTTTTAATTTTTTGGCAATAAATCTTTAAGCCAACTTTTGCCACTAAGAAATCACCGGACATGGTTTTGAGATGAGCCGTTTTCCCGGCACTGTCCGGTTCCACAATGGACCGGTACTCTCCCCCCTCTGATGCTGAAATTGAAGTTTTTAAAAATTATCCGATTCCTGAATTTGTTACGGGCATTGGGTGTGGTTAGGATTTCGTTCATATCAAATTATCCAATGAAATACGTCAATTAAAAAACCTTCTTGCCATGCTAGTTTCATCCTTTCGATTGGACAATAAAAATGTAATTCCACTAAACTTAAACAATGGTTTTTAATAGTAAAACCATGAAAAATTTAGGCTCAAAAATCAGCAACCTCACATATTTTACCAACAACAAACGACTTCTTAGACTAAATGTAATTTTGCCCCCATAAATTCGACAATTTTTCCCCTGTTTTATTGGATGAAAAATATCGGAACTGATATATTTTTAGGGAAAAAACAAAAATGAAAAAACACTTTTATTTATCCGCTATCTTATTGACTGTTTCTTTTTTTTGTATAGCACAACAAAACACAATTCCTAAGGATACCACCTTTACGGTATGGTCGGCCTGGGAAAAAATAAAAGATTATTTTCCTGTTGCAATTCCTGTAAAAGAAAAATTACCGGAAGGAGTTATTGAATACCGTAATTTGGAATATGCCACTCTTGAAAACACCCTTTATGGCACTCGAAAACTTCATTTAGACCTATTTAGACCAAAAGGAAATAAAAAACTTCCGGCTCTAATCATGATTCATGGCGGAGGATGGAGCTCAGGAAATAAAAACATGGAGGTCCCTTTGGCACAAAGAATTGCATCTTACGGTTATGTAACAATTACAGTGGAATACCAACTTCTTCCCGAAGCCAAATATCCCGCTGCGGTAAAAAATATTAAGGCTGCAATCCGATGGGTTCGTGCCAATGCCGCAAAGTATAATATAAATGCCCACAAAATAGCCATATCCGGAACCTCTGCCGGAGGTCATCTGGCAGCCTTAGTTGGCTTATCAAATGGAATAAAGAAATTCGAAGGAGAACTCGGAAATCAACAGTTTAGCAGCTCAGTTCAAGGCATTATTGTACTTGATGGAGTTATTAGTTTTCTGGCTCCATTGTCATTGAACAAAGAAAGAGACTCCAGTTCTGTAGATGTTCTTTGGCTGGGAGGAACATACACTGAAAAACCTGAAATATGGAAGGAAGCTTCTCCTATTTTTTATGCCAATGAATCCTCTCCTCCTATGTTGTTTATCAACAGCGGAATTCCCCGGTTTAGTGCTGGTCAGAATGAATTGATTGGATTACTGTCCCAATGGAATATCTATTACGAAGTGCATTCTTTTTCGGCTAAAGTTCATCCTTTTTGGCTGTTTCATCCCTGGTTCGAACCTACTGTTCAATACATAACAGATTTCCTTAATACCATATTTTAAATTTTGACAAATAAAAAACTACCTAAATTATTGTTTTTTATGGTTTAAATCTATATAAAAGGCCCAGAAATTAGTATTTAGAGTCAACAGATAAATTACAAACTTATCGTTCCTTAGAATATTTAATTCGGAATAAAAATACAAAATAAATTATAGAAAACCATTTGCCCTAATTGTCAGTCGGCTTGAGATTTATTTATCTGATTAACGGCATATATTTAACAGAAAAACGAAAAATTCTTTGACAATATATAAAATTTACTTATAGTTTTTTTGTCCTATTATTTAGGTTCACCACAAAAATGCGTACCTGGAATAAATAAAAATAAGGTGTATTTTTAAAAGAAAAAAATGTCAACAAGTTTGTTATATCATGCATTTGGACTGAACAACCAAGAATATTTGAAAACAGAATATAAAGGAGGAACAGTAATATTTCATATCCAAACCAAGGAGGATAAATTGAAGTGTAGTAATTGCCATAGCTATAATGTGATAAAAAAGGGCTTTACTATGAGATTGTTCAGGACGGTTCCTATAGGGCTAAAGCCTGTTTATTTAAAGGCAAAGGTTCAGCGTCTCGAATGCAAAGATTGTGGGGTAATCCGTCAGGAAAGGCTTGCTTATGCTGAAGAAAAAAATATTCCCGTGGAAATGAAACGAGCATTGCAAGAATGTTTTCCACAATAAAAACATCTATAAACTTAAGCCATGCGAGTTCCATCCAGCCAATAACTTAGATAAATTTTATACGGATGAAACGAGCAAGACCAAGAAAGCTTGTCGCAATAAGAACATGTATAAACTTTTGGTCATGCGAGTTCCATCAGACCAATAACTTAGAAAAAATTTATACTGATGAAACGAGCATGGCGGCTTTTGCCACAAAAGAACATGTATAAATTTCATTAAGCCATGCGAGTTCCATTAGACCAATGAATTAGATAAATTATATACTAATGAAATAAAGGCAATGACTTTCATAACTTTATGGTGCCGTAGTGCAGAGGCTGCCGGAGTAACACCCCTTAGGAAATTTTTTGCAATGTTAAAATCTTATAGAACCGGAATATTAAATTGGTTTAAACACCCCATCTCCACAGGCCCTTTGGAAGGCATGAATAATAAAATAAAGGTGCTTAATAGAAAAGTATATGGTTATAGAGATATGGAATTTTTTAATCTAAAGATTTTATATCTTCATAGAGCCAGGTACGCATTTTTGTGATGAACCATTTTCTGAAAACGTCCTGCAACATTGCAGCGGCTCGGAAAATTAAATTCAAGTTAGCTTTAGTTCATATTCAATACATTTGGGCAACTCTTCCCGATAATGAGTCACATAAATAATTGAAAGACTACTAATTTGAGCAATAGCATCGATAAGATTTCGAAAGCCTTGTTGCTGACCTTCATCAAAGCCCTGACAAGGTTCATCCAGTATTAGCAATTTGGGATTTTTAACCAGTGCACGCGTTAATAAACAAAGTCGCTGACGGGTAGTCGATAAGTCTGTAAATAACATATCACTATCTTCTTCCAATCCCATCACTTTCATCCACCGTCCGGCCTTTTCCTGCTGGTCATAAGCTACCTTCTGATATAAACCTATTGTATCAAAAAAACCTGATTCAATCACTTGACGACAGGTGAAATTCCCCGGAAAATATTGAAACAATTCGGGCGACATATACCCAATCTCACGCTTTATTTCCCAAATACTTTCACCACTACCACGCCGACGGTCAAACAACACTATATCGTTGGCATAGGCTTGCGGATGATCGCCATAGATGAGACTAAGCAGCGTCGATTTTCCCGAACCGTTGGGGCCCGACAAGGCCCATCGCTCGCCGGGACGAATGGTCCAGTCGATACCATTAAGTACTTCTACCGCCCCATAACGTACCTTCACTTTGTTCATATGCACCAGTACGCGAAAATTCTTTTTCTGTTCCCCATTAAGTAATGTCCTCAATTCCTTCTCATCCGGAAGGGAAATGGGGTTATGATTGACGGGCACCATTTCCGGTTTAAACTGGTCGGCGGAATATTCCAGCATCTCATGAGAATTTTTCATAACCAATACATGAGTCACCACCTTGGGAATATGACGAGGCGAGGTGACCATAACAAGCGTAATTCCGCTTTGGGCCATTTTTTTAAACAACTCATCAAATTTACGGCGGCTTACCCTATCGAGACCTATAAGGGGATTATCGAGCAGTAGCAATCGCGGATTCTTCAGTAGCGCTGCCGCCAGGCACAACCGTTTGGTTTCACCGTTCGAAAGCATGATCAGTCGCTTTCGCAGTAGTGGCTCCAGGTCAAACTCTCCGATTACACGTTCCAGATTCCAGGGACTCTGTACCATGGCCTTCTGAAACTGCTCAGTAAGATATTCTTCCACGGTAGGTGCCTCTTCGGCATAGGTGGCATTGAAACGTTGCTGATAGAAAAAATCGCGGGTGTGACTAAGATTGGTAAAATCATGCCTTACATCCAAATATCCTATCAGGTGCCGAGGCGAGAACAAAGGATCGGAAATCTGATGTTCCGCCCGATATCGTTGATAATAATGATGCTCTATCTTTCCGTCAGCCACAAAAAAATCACCGGCAATGGTTTTGAGCAAGGCCGTTTTACCGGCACCGGCTGGTCCAACAAGAGCCCAGTGCTCTCCATGCCGGATGCTGAAATTGAGGTTTTCAAAAAGTATCCAACTCCTGAATTTGATACAGGAATTATGTATGGTGAGGATTTCGTTCATATCAGATTATACATTAATGTAAGAAATACGCCAATGGTCAAACCACTAAAACACCACCTATCCAATCAGATAAAGTTTATTTTAAAATCTTAATGCGAAACACACACACCATTGCTCACCATTATAATATGGGTAGAGAATCGATGCAGATTGCTTATTTCTATTTGGAAAGAGTTTTTTACTAATATATGGATTTACCCAATACGCAATTTTAGTGCTTAGGATTCCGATACCTGCCCCCGTCGTAACGTCCGTTAACCAATGTCTGTCGTTATACATTCTAAAAAAACCCGTTCCTGTCGCAATGACATAACCTGTAATTCCATACCAAGCAGAAACATCTTTATATTCTTGCCATAGAAATTCTGCTCCCATAAATGCCGTGGAAGTATGACCTGATGGGAACGAGTTATTAGAACTACCATCCGGTCTGGTTATATTAGTTGTTAATTTCAGGCTGGAGACAGTTGCTGTCATAATGAGAAATGATGTCGCTAAAATTGTTGTCCTTTTTCTAAAGTTATTTTTCCCTTTTATTCCCAATGAATTCAGCGCATAAACAGTCAAAGTTGGTGCGTATTGAGAAAAATCATCAATGGTTAGTTTTTCATCAATATTTTCGTTTAATTCTTCTTTTATTTCTGCATTCAAATTCTTCAGTCCATCACTTTCAATTCCAACCGTTCCATATCCAATTAATACAGTTGGGATAATTAACAATGAGTATTTAAATTCCAACTTTTTATCCGATGAAATAGTATCAGAGGAAAATTCTTGTCCAAAAATTTTAAATGAAAATGGTAATGACACCAAAATCATTATCAAAACTTTTCTGCCTGTCATAAAATAAACTATTATAATTTTGCTTTAAATGTTATGACTGTAGCTTTGAGCACTTCAGACCGATTCTCTGCCATGCCGCTTCAATTTTTATCCGCACCTTGAGAGTTAACCCTACTTGCCCCATAGTTAATGCTCTTTGTTTGAATCCTGCATTAGCAACAATACATCAACTCCCGAAATTTCAGATAGCAGCTAAAAATACAAAACTTTTTCAAGTACCACGGAATTTGGATGAAATTTTATTAGAAGGTGCTAATTCTATCAAGCTCAAGAATGACGCCTTCATCCAAGGCTAATCGGGTTTACTTTGACAAACATTACAAAGTAACCTAGCAGTAAGCTATTTCACCACAATTATACAACACGTTTTATAAACTTTTTTATCTGCTTTTCCCTGTTCGACATATACCATGATTGCAAAGCAAACCTGAGAATAATTTGCCCGGTATATTGAGTTAAACCGGTTTTGTAACCGCGAATGATTGCGTCCTTCAACATACTCAGGCATAAGATTTAAAAAAGTTCAGGCAACAATCATTGGGCAGGTTCTGAAAACTTTTTTCATCCACTCCACACTATTTCTACACATTAGTTGAGCCCAATGAAACCACCGTTCCACTACTCTTATCGTCGTGGATATTGGGTATAGTTTCTAAATAGGTCAGGCAGTTTTTCGTGAAAACCATCTATTAATGCCTCTTTCTTTTTTCTGCTCCTCCCCTGTACTTGTTTTTCTCTGTAAAAGGCCTCATCTATTCGCTGAAATTCTTCAAAATAAACCAGCTTAAAGGGCAATCTTTTTTTTTGTAAAGTTGGCACCTTTCCCTGCCTGATGTTGCGCCAAACGCCTTACCAGATTTCTGGTACTGCCGATATAATAGCTGCCATCAACACATTTTAAAATGTACTTGTAGGGTTTCATTAGTATAAAATTTATATTTGACAAACACCAAATAATTATTAATTAACAACATCATGTGATTAAAATTAACGACACCATGTAATAGGTTAATACACACACATTGTAGTAGGTTAGTATATATATACTAATTGCTGATTAAATTGAAAAATGCGATACAGTCGAAAGATGCCCAAACTCCCATCGGGGATGTATGAAACTTTTAAAACAATTCACTATCTTCAGGAATCGCAATATAACAACCACAAAGTACACAAGAAATGTCACCCGACAACCGAAAACATCGGGGACCAGGTCCCCGGGATCATCTTCTTTTTACAGAGGAACAAATAGAAATTATGTCCAAGGCAGCCAAGGATTATTGCTGGCTACTGGACAAGCACTATGCAGCCAAAGCAGCCTTGAAACTGGTGGGCGACCATTATAAACTGAGAGAACGACAACGCACGGCTTTGGATAAAGCCTGCCAACCCCGGGAACTGGTTGAGCGCGTTGCTGCCGGAGAGTTGACCTCGCCTGATATGCTAAAAAACCAACCTGTCATTATTGACGGATTCAATCTGCTAATTATTATGGAAGCAATTCTAAGTGGTGCTCCGGTATTCAAAGGAAGAGACGGACTAATACGCGACATTTCAGGACTTCACGGCTCCTACCGAAAAATTAGTGAAACCCCTGTTGCCATTGCATTAATTGCTCAATTTTTCAGGCAATACAATGCTCACTCCGTGTTATGGGTATTCGACAAGCCTGTGAGTAATTCCGGGCGTCTGGCCAAATTGGTGGAAGAGGTGGGATGTCAAAATAACATACAATGGCAAACAAGGCTGGCTGACCAAACCGATAATAAAGTTGCCGAAGCCAACAAAATTGTCATATCCTCCGACTCTCAGATACTGGCTCGGTGCAATCAATGGTTCAATCTCATCTCTTTCTTCCTCGAGAATCGTGTTATCAAAGTCCCTTGGCTAATCGATATTTGGAATCATGACAGAGCCGAACGTTAGCATTCTTTATAAAAGAAAAATCTCTGACATCCCCAATTTTCCCACACCCTTTCACTATCTTTCAATTAGAATATCTACATTTTCTCTATTCAGAACCCCATGCACCAAAGTCTCGGCCTATTTTTCTCTCAACGCATCGTACAATATTTCTACCGGATGATATGCCCTCTCCCCTGTTCCATCTTTAATCTGATGCCGACAGCTGGTTCCGGGGGCAGCCACCAAGGTCTCGGCCTCTTTTTTCCTAATGGTGGGAAATAACACCAATTCACCTATTTTCATGGATACTTCATAGTGCTCTTTTTCATAGCCGAAAGAACCGGCCATTCCGCAACATCCTGAGGGAATAACTTCCACTTTATAATTTTCCGGCAAACTAAGCATCTTAACAGTAGGCTCTACTGATGCCAGCGATTTCTGATGACAATGGCCATGCAGCAATATCTTTCGATGTTCTTTAACAAAGAGTTCGGACGAAACATTTCCTTTTTTTACTTCTCGCAATAAAAATTCCTCAAAAAGAAGAGCGTTTCGGGCTATATTGCGAGCCAATGGCTTCATCTCATCCGGCACCAAATCGATATATTCATCACGAAAGGTCAGCAATGCTGATGGTTCCAGACCTACCAACGGAACCTCTTCCGATACCCATTGACTAAGTTGGTTTATATTTTCGATGGCTATGTTACGAGCTTTTTTCAACAAGCCTTTTGATAAACAGGCACGTCCACTTTCCACATGAGGCGGAATAATCACTTCATACCCAAGCTTGTTGAGCAATAAAACAGCCTTCCGCCCTATCTCCGCATCATTGTAGTTGGTAAACTCATCATTAAAGAACAATACTTTCCCTTTTGATGAAGAAGGCCTCGCCAGCATCCTTTTTTCCTTCCGGTACCATCGACTAAGGGTGGTACTGTTTAGCAACGGCAACGAACGCTTAGACGCAAAGCCTGCCAAATGCTTCAATACTTTCGTTGTAAAAGAATTGGTCACTACAAAATTATAAAGCGCCGGGGCTAACGATGCCAAAGCATTCAAACGCGAAATATTGGCAATTAACCGGGTACGAAAAGGAACACCATTGGCTTCATAATAATGTTGCAGAAACTCTGCTTTTAGCTTGGTAACATCCACCCCTGAAGGACACTCCGACTTACAGGCCTTACAGGAAAGACATAGGTCCATAACCCGGTATATCTCATAATGATTGAAGCGGTTTTTCACATATGGCTTCCTGAGATACTCCCGCAAAATATTGGCCCGTGCCCTGGTGGTGTGCATTTCGTCACGCGTAGCCATGTAGCTGGGACACATTGTTCCACCCGACAAATGTGTCTTGCGGCAGTCGCCCGAACCATTGCAAAATTCGGCAGCACGGATATAACCTCTTTCGCGAGAAAAGTCAAAGATGGTCTCTATCTCAGGGGTCTCCGTTGAGGCATTGTAACGAAGCGAGGTATCCATAGGCGGGGTTTCCACTATTTTCCCGGGATTGAAAATATGATTAGGGTCCCATGTTCTTTTAAGTTCTTTGAAGAATGAATAGATTTCATCCCCTACCATATATCGGATAAATTCTCCTCTGAGCCTTCCGTCACCATGCTCGCCGCTCAGTGAGCCCCGGTATTTTTTCACCAGTTTGGCAGTATCTTCCGCTATTTTTCTGAAAAGCTTATGTCCCTCCCCGGTTTTCAAATTGATTAACGGGCGCAGGTGCAGTTCGCCTGTGCCGGCATGACCATAAAAAACACAAGTGGTATTTAGCGACTGTAGCATTTTCTTTATATCGGTCACATAATTCGGCAAATCCTCCGCCGCCACCGATGTATCCTCAATAACAGCAACGGGTTTGGCATCACCGGGGGTAGTAAAAAGAACGCCCAGTGCAGCTTTGCGTAACGACCACACCCGTTTAATATCGGTGCCTGTCACAAGTGGATAATGATAACCCAAACCTGCCTTTTTTAACTCATCGGTCAATAAATGAGCGGCCGCTTCAATTTCTTCTTTTGTGGGTTTGGTAAATTCAACCACCAATAAAGCCTTCGGGTCTCCGTCAATGAAAAAACGATTTTTGTTTTGTTCAGGATTGTTTTTTGTACAGTTGAGGATAAAATCATCCATCAGCTCACTGGCTGTAGGACGATGACGCAGTGCTGCCAAATTGGCTTTTAAAGCCTCCTCTACCGAATGAAAGTGAATACAAAGTACCCCTTTCTCTTTAGGTGGCAATGAGTGACATTTAAGCTTAATTTCGGTAATGAACATCAAGGTTCCTTCCGAACCGGCAATCAATTGGGCAAGATTTATATTGGGGCCGCCAGACTTGAACGGAGCCGAACGCGCAAGAACATCTAAAGCATAACCTGTATTTCGACGATGAACAGAAGATTTTGGGAAGGATTGTTCAATTTTTTTTTGATTCACCGGATTACTTAACATCCCATTAATTTGCCGATAGATGGCGGCTTCCAACGAATCATCGGAAGAAAGGGATTTTTCGGCAAACTCATCAACGGTCAGTTCTTTAAAAACAACTTTAGACCCATCACTCAAGAAACCTGTCACCTCAAGAATATTATCACGAGTACTGCCATAAACCAAAGAATTAGCTCCACAAGAATTGTTCCCTACCATTCCACCAATCATGGCACGATTAGAAGTAGAAGTCTCCGGACCAAAGAAAAGTCCATATTCTGCCAGGTAAAGATTTAACTCATCCCGCACCACGCCGGGTTGTACCCTTACCCACGATTCAGCGGTATTTACCTCAAGAATTCGGGTAAAGGTACGGGAAACATCCACCACAATGCCGTTCCCAACAACTTGGCCAGCCAGTGAGGTTCCCGCCGTTCGAGGAATCAATGCCACTTTGTTTTCTCGGGCAAAGAGGATTAATTGCCGGATGTCCTCTTCGTCTTGCGGGAACACAACAGCCAGAGGCATCTCCCGATATACCGAGGCATCGGTGGCATATAAGGCACGAATCAACTCATCGGTGAATACCTTGCCTTTAATACGAAGGGAAAGAATATCTGCTAATGGTTTCATTAATTCCCCATCTTAAAAGGAAGGGCAACCCATTCAGAGCTGCCCTTTACATGAATTTCATATGAGTGCTTAATTGCACGCTTCGAGTTCAAATTTAATTATTTTTTTCCGCATCTAAAGCTTCAATAATTTTTTTCTCCAATTCATCGGCCAGTTCCGGATTATCACGTATCACCTCTTTCACCGCTTCACGTCCTTGGCCTAACTTGGTTTCTCCGTAACTAAACCATGAACCGCTCTTCTTAATGATACCATGTTCAACACCCAAATCAATGATTTCTCCTACTTTGGATATCCCCTCACCATACATGATATCAAATTCGGCTTTACGGAATGGCGGCGCCACTTTGTTTTTAACCACCTTGACGCGAGTATGGCTACCAATCACTTCCTCACCGTTTTTTATTTGACTAACCCTTCGAATATCGAGGCGCACAGATGCATAAAACTTAAGAGCGTTACCACCGGTGGTGGTTTCAGGGTTACCAAACATCACACCAATTTTTTCCCGCAACTGATTGATAAAAATACAACAGGTATTGGTCTTACTGATATTGGAAGTCAGTTTTCGTAAGGCCTGAGACATAAGCCGCGCCTGCAAGCCCATCTTATTATCGCCCATCTCACCTTCAATTTCAGCCTTCGGGGTTAACGCTGCCACAGAGTCAACCACCACCAAGTCGATGGCCGAAGAACGAATCAATTGGTCAGCAATTTCCAGGGCTTGCTCCCCGTTATCAGGCTGAGAAATGAGTAAGTTTTCCACATCCACCCCGAGCTTTTCGGCGTAAAAGCGGTCAAAAGCATGTTCCGCATCAATGATGGCGGCTATACCACCCAACTTCTGCACTTCGGCCATGGCATGAATGGCCAGTGTTGTCTTTCCTGATGACTCAGGTCCGTATATTTCAATAACCCGCCCACGGGGATATCCGCCTACTCCTAAGGCTCTATCAAGAGCAATAGAACCCGACGAAAAAGAGGGTACATTCTCAGCTACCGACTCCCCCATCCGCATAATGGCACCCTTACCATAGGTTTTATCTATTTTGTCTATGGTCAGCTGAAGGGCTTTTAATTTCTCCGCACTAATTTTTTTTGCTTCTTGTTCTTTTTTTTGATCTTTCTTTTCTTGTTGTTTTTCGGCCATAATGAATTTATAAAAATATGTTATTTCCTGAGAACTATGTTTTTATATATACATAAACCCTAAAAACGAATGAAAATTTACTTATTTTATTGAAATATTGGCTCTTAAAAGTAGTCATTAGTGGTTAGTCGTTAGTCATTTGTACATTAACACCAATGACTATTTACTAATGACTGTTGACTAATGACTATTCACTAATGACTATTGCCTTCTTCTGCCTTCTGCCTGTGCACTTCTGCCTTTGTCGTTTATACATGTCCTTTTGTGGCAAAAGCCGCCATGCTCGTTTCATCCATTTAAAGGTTATCCATAAAAATATAAAATTTGCTTTTACGAAGATAAAACAATCTCGTCAAACGAGCTCTTAAAACAAACAATATTTTGAGGCCGATCCGATAATTCCCTGACCGAAAATTAAAAACTCATCCAATGATTATTCAATCTCCATCATTAATTACAGCTTCAATTCCTGAAAGATCTGCTCAGAATGCTCTTTCGTTTTAACTTTATCAAAAATTTTTATAATCACTCCATTTTCATCAATAATAAAAGTTGTACGGACAACCCCCATATAAGTCCTTCCATACATTTTTTTCTCAGCCCATACACCGTATTTCTGAAGAATTTCTTTTTCAGTATCTGCAATAAGGTCAAATTTTAGTCCATATTTTTCCCGAAACTTCCGGTGAGATGCCTCACTATCAGGACTTACACCTATAATCTTAAAACCCTTTTCGGCAAACTGTTCCAGATTGTCATTCAAATTACAGGCTTCAGCAGTACAACCCGAGGTATTATCTTTGGGATAAAAATATAATACCACTTTTTGACCTTTAAAGTCGTCAAGGGAAATCTCTTTCCCGTCTTGATTTTTTCCGCTAAATGCGGGGGCCTTTTGCCCTACTTCCAATTTATTCATAATTGCATCTTTTTAGGTTCTCTTAGAAAACAGAAATAGGATTATTTGGTTTAAAATATAATATAAATAGTTGTTGTTAAATCACATCTTAAAACTCTATCCCAACAATAAAACACATTAATAATTTATGGACCTCAAATTTCTTATCTAATTATCAAATTTCAGTTAAAATAAAACAATATAATCTAGGCAAAATAGAATAAAACAACTTTTACAAGAACTTTTGCATTATGTCAGGTAGTTTTTTTTCGTCCTGAATGATTAAATTTGATGCGCCTAACAACAAACAAACATACCAATTATTGAGATGAAGCAACCAAAAAAATATTGCATACATATGAAATCAATTGTTGTGACCTTGTTTATTATTTTCCTTATCAATTTTCCAATTATTGGTCAGGAAAAACCAATTTCACCTGACCCTGACCTTGCATTGGCTCTTTTTGAACAAGGAAATTATCGGGAAGCTCTACCTCTTTACCAAATACTTTTTGAACGCTATGAGCGTGATGCAAAAATCAACTATTATCTGGGTGTTTGTTTGGTAGAACAACAACAAAATTTTGATGAGGCTATTAACCATTTAAAGTATGCCTTAACCAAACGAGTCAACAAAGATGCAAATTATTATTTGGGACGAGCATATCAACATACATATCAATATGATATGGCGATAAAATCTTATGAAAATTTTTTAAGATATGCTGCCAACAACGATCCGAGACGAGAACTTACCAAAAGAGCCATCCAAGACTGTGAATCAGGCAAACAATTAATTAACAAATATTTCACCATTAAAGTTCTTCGAAAAGATACCGTTGATGAAGCTCAATTTATTGAAGCCTATCAATTTCCTCAAGAATGTGGAACCCTCGCCCGTAATGAATCATTCTTCAAAACGGGTGTGCCCCCTAAAGAAATTTTGTATCGTACCGAAAAAGGCAATGAGGTTTATTTTGTGCTGGAAGAATCAGGAGATTCCATACATGACATTTATAAAATGGAAAAACTCCTGGACCAATGGAGTAGCAGTAAAAATTTAGGTATACCGGTCAATTCTGATTTTGATGACAAGTATCCTTTTCTGATGGTTGACGGTACTACATTCTTTTTTTCATCTGATCGCCCCGGCGGAATGGGAGGTCTTGATATCTATCGCTCTATATATGATCCGGAAAGCAACACATTTTCTGAACCCGAAAATGTAGGTCCTCCGTTCAATTCTCCGGCCGATGATTATCTTTTTGCGGCAGATCCGTTTGGGAAACAAGCCTGGTTTACCACCAACCGGGGTGTTGAACCCGGCAAAGCCGTTGTCGTAAAAATTGTGTGGGACCATCAGGTAATAAAAAATCTTGCTGAAAGTGCCGGTCAAATTCGGGAATTGGCAAGTCTCCCTCTGGCATCCGGAAATTTGTGGACAAAAAAACAAACCCAACAGCCTATTCGCCTTGATGAAAAGGTTTCTTCGGTAAAAGAGTTCGTTTTTCATATCAATGATACCATTGTTTACACCAATTATCAACAATTTCGCAGTGACGTTGCCAGGGCAGAATTTAAACGGGGGCAACAAGCAGAACTGGAAAAAGACAGTTTAACACAGCTTCTTCGCATCAAAAGAAAACAATATGCAGAAAGCTATAACCAGGAGGAATTGACTCGACTAATGGATGAAATTCTTAATCTGGAACAAAAAGTATATGGACAAGATGACCGTGCTAAACGCCATCTTATTAGGGCTCGGCAATTAGAGATTGAAAAAATTTCTCAGCTAATTAAGGATGGAAAATATATTCCGCCAATAAAGAAGGATAACGACCACTCAACCAGCTCGAGAATTAAGTTTCAACCTAAGGAAATGACTTTTTATTCGGACGAGGAATTCATTCAAAGGAAGAAAAAAATGACCCCGGTCTATAATAAACTGTTCTCGCCAGCACAAATTAAAATTTTACAAAATACCGATAGCATTTATACCTGGGCCAATATTTTGAAGCTTGAAGCTGCCAAGCTTATGGAAAAGTCAGTGAATAACCAAGAAGATGAGCCCAAATCCAATTCATTTTTTGAGAAAATTAAGAAAACGGATACCCAGGATAATGACCAATCTTCTATCGACACTGAGCAATTAATAAAAAAGGCCAAAGAGTTACAAAAAACATCTCTGGATCTCTACCACGAAGCTCTTGATAAAAAATATAGCATTTATCGACCTAAACTGGAATTATTGTCCCAAAATCCTGATTATCCTCAGTTTCAAACAACTTTCAGAAAAGCCCATAGTTATTTCGAAGATGCCAATAATCAATTGACTCAAATGGCCATCTGGAATCCCGAAAAATACGAATATCTTGCTGCCATGAAAAGGGAAGCAGTTGAAATGATCGAAGATGAATTTTTAGACTATACCTCTAAACACGGTTTTCACCTTCCAGATAAAACTAATACAGCCGTGAATAACGGCCCTAAATCAACACATATTCAACCTAACTACCAAACTATTCAAAACAGTCGTAGCGTTGTTACCGACAATTCTAAAGATATTAAAACAAACAATGCCGAGGAGATTATTAAGTCAGCCTTTTCCAAAGCCAGCACTACAGATGAAAAAAATAACCCCGCAACCGAAAATAGTGAAAAAAATGAAAGACCTATTTTTAAAATCCAAATAGGTGTTTTCAGAAATAATCCGGATCCGAATTTATTGGCCGAGCTACCTGATGTCTCTTCTGAACCAATTGCCGGGAAAAACCTCACAAAATATTTTGCAGGTAATTATTCGACCTACGAAGAGGCTTTTAAGCAAATAAATACCATACAACAAAAGGGATTCACAGGTGCTTTCATAGTAGCATTTTTCAACGGCAAACAAATTCCTGTCAGTGAAGCACAACAAAAGATAAAATCAAATTAATGATATAATAAATAAATCTGATTGACTAAAAAACATTTAATCATAAAAACATGGATGTGAATAAGATTGTCAAAATATAACGAAGGTCCATTTTCGGGAAAAGTAAAATTTGCCTGGGCAAAATATCCATAGCTCTTGTACCAATGGAATTATTTTCATAATTTACAGCAAATTTTACGATTTATGGCATCTTATGATAAAAAAGACAAAAAGCGTCGTCAAGATAGCGAAAACGGGCATGACCATGTTCTTATTCTTCACAACGACGATGTAAATACCTTTGACAATGTTATCGACGCTTTAGTAACCTTTTGTGACCACGACAATATACAGGCTGAACAATGTGCTACCCTTGCTCATTATCTTGGTTCTTGTGAAATAAAACGAGGAACATTACCTGACCTGTTGGAAATTCATAAAATGCTAACAGCGCAATCACTTAAAGTAAGTATTCATCAGTTAATTGGGCCTTAATCCCCTAAATTCAACACAAAATTCATGATAAAAAAATTATTGAAACGAGCATGGCGGCTTTCGTCACAAAAGTACATGTATAAAAACTTAGAGGCAGAAGTGCACAGGCAGAAGGCAGAAGAAGTCAATAGTCATTAGTGTTTAGTCAATAGTCAACAGTCATTAGTGACTAGTGTTGATAAACTTATTACTAATGACTAATCACTAACCACTAATGACTATTTTTAAGGAACAATATATCAACGAAGTAAGTAAAATTTATACGAATGAAGAGGATATCGATTTTATTTGGCCACAGATAATATATTGTTTTATAAAACCGTTGAAAAATAAACATTGTTAAGGAACAAATAATATTAAGTATGGGAATTATCATATTGCTAATCCTTACCGGTCTATTGTTGCTTATTCTCGAGTTTTTTGTGGTTCCAGGCATCACAATAGCAGGCTTAGGCGGCTTTGGCATGATAGTAATGGCCATAATTATGGCTTATGATATTAACGCCTCAACCGGGAATATTACCTTAGGAGTAACGCTTTTGGCCACTATCACAATATTATTTTTTGTTTTAAGGACTAAAACATGGAAAAAATTCATGCTCCAATCCTCCATCGACAGTCGAGTCGATGTGGTCGAACAAAGTACAATAAAACCTGGCGATAGAGGAATTACCACCACCCGACTAAATCCGATTGGGAAAGCACGAATAAACGACCAAGAGATAGAAGCCCGGTGTCCGGGGCAATTCCTTGATCCCAAAACCGAAATTGAAGTTATTGAAGTACATCAAACATACATCATTGTTAAACCTGTAAATTAACTATTATGGAAATTTTCGGGACATTTGGCCTAATAGCGGTCCTTATTGTTTTATTTTTTATTATTCTCTACTATGTGCCGGTAATACTCTGGTTTTCAGCTCTTGTTTCCGGCGTAAGAATATCACTTTTACAATTAGCGCTTATGCGCATCCGTAAAGTGCCGCCTACTATTATCGTTAGAGCTATGATAGAAGCACATAAGGCGGGACTGCAAAACATCAAACGTGATGAATTAGAGGCCCATTACCTGGCCGGTGGAAATGTCAATAATGTTGTACATGCTCTCGTTTCGGCCTCAAAAGCCAACATTGATCTCTCCTTCCAGATGGGTACCGCCATCGATTTGGCAGGACGGGATGTTTTCGAAGCAGTACAAATGTCAGTCAACCCTAAAGTTATCGACACACCACCGGTGGCTGCCGTTGCTAAAGATGGCATACAGTTGATTACTAAGGCTCGTGTAACGGTTCGTGCCAACATCAAACAATTGGTTGGAGGTGCCGGCGAAGAAACAGTTTTAGCCCGTGTTGGTGAGGGTATCGTTTCATCCATCGGTTCTTCCAGCTCTCATAAAGCTGTATTGGAAAATCCCGATTCTATATCCAAAGTAGTATTGAGTAAAGGGCTGGATGCCGGTACTGCCTTCGAAATTCTTTCCATCGACATCGCCGATATTGATATAGGCAAAAACATAGGTGCCGAACTTCAAATGGACCAGGCTGAAGCAGATAAAAATATTGCCCAGGCTAAAGCAGAAGAACGTCGGGCCATGGCTGTAGCCCTCGAACAAGAAATGAAGGCCAAAGCGCAAGAAGCACGGGCCCACGTTATTGAAGCTGAAGCTGAAGTTCCCAAAGCAATTGCCGAAGCCTTCCGTTCAGGAAACCTCGGTGTAATGGATTATATGCGCTATAAAAACATAGATGCCGATACACAAATGAGGGATGCCATAGCAAAACCTCAACAAAGCAGACCATCTAAATCCAGTGACGATAAAAACAAGAATGACAAATCGTAAACATTAAGTTCCACTTAACTTAAAGACCGACATGATTATTCATGGTCGGTCTTTTTTCAAAAAATCAAAGCACTCATGAAAACATTACATTTTATCAAATTTACATGTTTCTTTGTATTTTTATCTCTACTTTACAGCTGTCAGCCCACGAAATCCAATTTAGAACTGCCTGCCCTATTTTCCGAAAATATGGTAATTCAACAAAACACGGATGCTATAATTTGGGGTAAAGCAACACCTGGAACCATTATTAATATTTCTGCTGATTGGGGAAGTAGCACCACTGCCAAAGCCATGGAAGACAGCACCTGGCAAGCAACACTTAAAACTATTGAAGCTGGTGGTCCTTACTCACTTACAATAGAGGCACCCGATACGACCATAAGCATCCGAAATGTTTTATTGGGTGAGGTATGGCTCGCATCCGGTCAATCTAATATGGAAATGCCGGTAGCAGGTTGGCCGCCCAGAGACACCATCCTTCATTCAGCCCAGGTTATAGCCAATTCGGAAAATCCGCAGATCAGAATGTTAACGGTGGAAAGAACAACTTCCATAACTCCTCTTACTGATGTGACAGGCTCATGGGAAATCTCTAATCCCCAAAACACAGGACATTTCAGTGCTACTGCTTATTTCTTTGCAGTCAAATTAAACAAGGAGCTGGGAGTCCCCATAGGGATTATTCACAGTAGCTGGGGTGGAACCCCAATTGAAGCCTGGATAAGTAATGAAAAATTATCAACCCATGAAGATTTTCAAACCATCGCTAATAAGCTAAAGCAAATTATCCCTCAGGAAAAAGCCTACCACCAATGGCTTCATTCCATGAACTGGATTTCGGTCGAAAAAACAGATATAAACCAGGAACCTTACAAAAATCTGGATATTTTTGACCATTATTGCAGTAACCCCGAAACCAATACAGATAACTGGAATAGCATACAACTACCGGGAGAAATTGAAAATTCTGAAGCAGGAGATTTAGACGGTGTCTTTTGGTACAGAAAGACTTTTGAAATACCCGACAAATGGGAAGGAAAAAACTTGGTTATTTCTCTAGGCCCCATTGATGACATGGATGTAACCTATCTCAATGGGGAAAGAATAGGAGGCTATGAAACGGAAGGTAATTGGCTGGTCGAAAGAACCTATACTGTTCCTGCAGAAAAGATTAAAACAGGAAAAGCCGTTTTGGCAATTAAAGTAATAGATATTATGGGCGCCGGAGGCATTAACGGAAAACCAGAACTTTTAACCGTGTATCCGCAAAACAACCCTCATGATGCCATATCCCTTGCCGGAGAATGGAAATATAAGGTAGTGGCGCAGCTTTTTGAGAAAAAATTGTATCTGTTTGATCCTGCTACCGATACCTTCGAGAAACGACCAAAAAGACCAATAGTTCTTAATTCTCACACGCCTACCACGCTTTATAACGGAATGATTGCTCCCCTAACACCATATTCAATAAAAGGCACTATTTGGTACCAGGGTGAAGCCAATGTTGGAAGAGCAAAACAATATCTTGAGCTAATGGGATTACTAATAAATGACTGGCGTGATAAATTCGAGAACGAGAAAATGCCTTTCTACTATGTACAACTGGCTCCCTGGCACTATAATGATGTAAAAGGCACTTCTTCTGCTTCGTTAAGAGAGGCCCAGAGAAGAGCACTTAACATTCCGAATACGGGAATGGCTGTTACATTGGATATTGGCGACATTAACACCATTCACCCTGCCAATAAAGCCGATGTAGGCGAAAGGCTTGCCCTATGGGCTCTTGCCAACGATTACGGGAAAAACATGGATTATTCGGGTCCTCTTCCATCAAAGATTGAAAGGCAAAGCAACAAAATTGTAATATACTTCAAACATGCCACAGAAGGATTAATAATTCGAAAGGATGTAGTTAACCAATTCGAAATTGCTGGTAAAGATGGGAAGTTTGTACCTGCACAGGTTAAGGTATTGGAAGATAAAATTGAAGTATTCGCTCCAGGAATATCCTCACCTGCCGAAGTGCGCTATGCGTTCCATAATGGCGCTGAGGCATCGCTATTTAACGGTGCAGGATTACCCGCACCCTCATTCACCACAGAAGAGAATTTCGAAAAATAGTTATTTTTTTCACATAAAGTAAAGGGGAAAATTTGGGAGTTTAGAGACGAATTAATACATTTGCAACCGCAATCAGAAACGACATAAGATGTGAAAAAGTTTAACATCATTGATTGCAATAACGATGATTAATTCCATATAAGTTTTCTCTATTCCCCTGGAGAGATGGGTGAGTGGCTGAAACCACCGGTTTGCTAAACCGGCGTACGGGTAATACCGTACCGGGGGTTCGAATCCCCCTCTCTCCGCATATATTAAAAAATATTCGGGGTATAGCACAGCCCGGTTAGTGTGCCTGCTTTGGGAGCAGGAGGTCGCAGGTTCGAATCCTGCTACCCCGACAATTTAAAAAGCTGCTTGATAACAGGCAGCTTTTTAAGTTTAATTCCATATTTATAACTTCCTTTTCATTCGTATAAAATTTACTTATATAATTAGTTTAAAGTCCATTTTGGCCATCCCTCACCCCTTAATCCCCTAAAGGGGAAATTTCCCAACCCGCAATCATAAAATCGATAAATCTCACTTCTGCCTTCTGCCTGTGCACTTCTGCCTATATCATTTTATACATGCTCTTTTGTGGCAAAAGTCGCCATGCTCGTTTCATCCGCATAAAATTTATTTATTTAATTGAACTATTGGTGCTTAAAATTAGTCATTAGTGGTTTGTCGTTAGTCACTAGTCCATTAACACTAATGACTGTTCAATTAATGACTATTGACTTCTTCTGCCTTCTGCCTGTGCACTTCTGCCTCTAAGTTTTTATACATGTTCTTTTGTGACGAAAGCCGCCATGCTCGTTTCATTCTTATAAATTTCATCAGTATTAAAATTTATTTAAGCTATCGGGGTGATGGAACTCGCATTTATATAATTAATTCAAACCTCTGAACACTAACAATCTTATTCCCTTTATTATTTTTTATAATTCAAATTAAATTATTTTTGCAAACTATAAACAGCGGAATTACATATTCTAGAGGGTTTTATTTTAATACCAATTTATTATAAACAATGAAACGAGCATGACCAGGAACGCTTGTCACAACAAGAACATGTATAAACTTAAGGTCATGCGAGTTCCATCCAACCAATAACTTAAGTAAAATTTATACGGATGAAACGAGCATGACAATGAGAGATTTTCACAAAAGAGAATGTATAAAATTCTTTGTCATGCGAGTTCCATTCGGCCAATGAGTTAAATAAATTATATACGAATGAAAGATATCATCGAAATGCTAAAAACAGGTAAATACACCTGTGTCATAAAAAACAACAATCAAATCAGAACGTTTACTCAACGAGGGGTTAGAGATTTATATGAATTATTGAACAATGATCCGGATTTTTTAAAAGGAGCTTTTGTAGCCGATAAAGTGGTGGGAAAAGCATCGGCTGCATTGATGATTGCCGGAGGGGTTAAAAAATTTTACACCCACATGATTAGCAAACAGGCATTAAATTTACTGAAAGATAAAGATATTGAAGTGGAATATGAAAAAGAGGTGCCGGTAATCATCAACAGAGACCAAACAGACTGGTGCCCTATGGAAAAAATGTGTCAAAAGGAAAACTCTATTGAAAACATTCTGAAATTGGTCCGGGATTTTTTAAACCAATCAAAACTAAAGACACTTGCACTATTCATCCTTGGCATGACCCTTTCACTTGGTTCAAAAGGACAAGAAAAAACAGACTCCCTGAAAAATAAAAAAACAATATCTCTTGATGAAGTCACAGTCACCGGAACACGATTTGAAACTGACATTCGTCATTTGCCTTTAAGCATCTCCATTATAACTACTGACCAAATCAAAAACAGTCAACAACCATCCCTGTTACCCATTCTGAACGAACAGGTACCCGGCCTTTTCATCACCAGTCGCGGCATTATGGGTTATGGTGTGGCCAACGGTGCCGCCGGTACTATGAATCTTCGGGGCATTGGAGGACAACCTACCACGGGCTTGCTGGTACTCATCGACGGCGAACCACAATATATGGGGTTAATGGGTCATCCAATGGCCGACGCCTATCAAACTATGCTGGCCGAAAGAGTAGAAGTGATACGTGGACCGGCATCTGTACTCTATGGTTCCAATGCCATGGGCGGAGTTATCAATATTGTCACTCCGCAAATTAAACAGGACACGGTAACCTACCACGCCAGAGTGGGCTATGGCTCCTATAACACTTTGCAGTCCTCGGTTTCCAACACTTTCCGTAAAAAAGGGTTCAGCAGAAAATTGGCGTTTTCATACAACCGTACCGACGGTCACCGCCCCAACATGGAGTTCGACCAGTGGAATGGCTTTACCAAATTGGCTTATGAGATAGCCAACCAATGGAATATCTCTTTTGATCTCAACCTATCACATTTCAACTCATCCAATCCGGGAACGGAAAATGAACCCATTATCGATAACGATGCCCAAATTACCAGAGGAATGACTTCGTTGGCGTTAGAAAATAAATTTCATCAAACTTCCGGAGCTATTAAATTCTATTATAACTGGGGACAACACAAAATAAACGATGGCTATCCCATTGATGGGGAGCCGCTGGATTATCGTTTTCGCTCTAACGATAAAATGACAGGTATATCGTGGTATCAGTCTGCCTCCTTGTTCCCTAACAATCGGTTAACCGTAGGTGTCGATTATCAATATTTTGGAGGTGAAGCCCGGAACCAATTTATAGATAATGCTGAAAATGTTACATTGGCCGACACCTCTTTAAACGAGACTGCAGCGTATGTAAGCATCCGCCAATACCTGGGAAATCGCCTAACCTTCGATGCCGGATTGCGTTACGACAAACATTCAAAAACCGGAACACAATGGATTCCACAGGCTGGCATTGCTTTACATTTACCAAATACATTGGTCGTTAAAGCCAATGCCGCAAAAGGATTTCGCAATCCAACCATCCGTGAACTTTTTATGTTCCCCCCTCAAAACCCTGATTTGAATCCGGAAAGCGTTATGAATTATGAAGTTTCCGTTTCCCAACAACTCTTTAGTAACAGCTTTCAATATAATTTAAACCTCTTTTATCTGGAAGGAGACAACATAATTCAAACCGTATTTAGCGATGGACGACCTTTAAATATTAATACCGGCAAGATAAAAAATCATGGCATAGAAGCTTCCATTACCTATAAAATAAATCAGTGGTGGACCACTCATGCCAACTACAGCTGGCTGAATATGAAATATCCTGTGGTAGCAACACCACAACATAAGGCATTTACAGATGTCACCTTTTCTAAAAAAAAGTTTAGAATATCCTCAGGATTTCAATATATTAACGGTCTTTTTACATCGGTGGAAGACGACGAACAAGAAAATTTCCTGTTATGGAATGTAAAAGCCAATTATCGATTAAACCCTTTGATAAGATTTTTTGTCAATGGAGAGAATCTTTTGGCTCAAAAATATGAAATCAATGAAGGATATCCCATGCCAAAAGCTACCTTTATGACCGGAATAAATTTCAACTTTTAATCATATCGACTATGGAAGCTACAACAGTCAAACTTTACTCTCTGGAGTATAAAGATGCCAAAACCTATTGGGTAACTTCTCTTTTTGTTGCCGGGAATATAATTTTCCCCCAGGTTTGCCACCTGGTTAATCTGGGCCCGGTCCTTTTACCCATTTATTTTTTCACCCTCATTGGCGCCTATAAATACGGCTGGAAAGCAGGAGTATTAACTGCCCTTTTATCGCCGGCCATTAACTCGCTATTGTTTGGAATGCCACTGACAGCCGCACTGCCGGCCATCATGATGAAATCAGTACTTTTGGCCATTTCTGCCGGATTTGCAGCCTATTACTTTAAAAAAGTTTCGGTTCCGATATTGTTGGGTGTCGTATTCATATCACAAATGATTGGGACATTGTTTGAATGGGCTATGATAAAAGACTTTTTCCTGGCGATTCAGGATTTCCGACTAGGTATTCCTGGGATGGCTTTTCAAATATTTGGTGGATTCTTGATGATTCGGTTCATCCTCCAAAAATAAGGTTTAGGAGACTACAGAGATTATAAATTAACGTTTCGAGCGATAAGTAGAAACAAACTTTCTTGGTCATGCTCGTTTCATTCGTATATAATTTATTTAACTCATTGGCCGAATGGAACTCGCATGGCTTAACTAAATTTATACATGTCCTTTTGTGGCAAAAGTCGCCATGCTCGTTTCATCCGTATAAAATTTTTCTAATTTCTTGGCCGGTGGAACTTGCATGGCTTTTTATGTGCATTTACTTATTATGAAAAGGCATCTTGCCACCCTAGTATCATTAGTATAAAGGTTTTCCGATATATTGAGCCATAAAACGGTTTTCCAAATAGAACAATTCATTCCTTAGTGAACAACCACACTAATTGCCACTTATTTTATGAAAATAAGCAAAACGAAAATTTTCATTGTTTTTATAATTATCCTAGTACTTCAAGACTGCCAAAGTAAAAACGATCAGTATCACTCCCCTCTGAAATTCACCCACAACGTATATCCCCTATTGGATACCGAAAATTCAAGATGGTTTTACTTTACGTCTGCTTCCCGACCTTTTGGAATGGTAAATCTGAGTCCCGACACAGAAGTACATGGAACCTGGGGAAGCGGTTACCGATACAAAATCGATACAGTAAAAGGTTTTAGTCATATACATGCCTGGCAATTATCAGGGCCATCGGTTATGCCTGTCACATTGCAGTCAACAAATAACTCAATTTTTAAAGATTATTATTCCAAGTTCAACCATAAAACTGAAATCATTACCCCGGGCTATCATCAATTATTTCTTGACAGGTATCAAATAAAAGCGGAATTGACATCAACCAAAAGAGTTGGATTTCATCGGTACTACTTTAACAAAAAATCTTCATCCCCTGCCATATTATTTAACTTAAATGGTCAGCTCGGACCCAGTAAAATGGCGAAAGGTTACATTCAACTTTCAGATAATCCAGCTAAAATTCTAGGTAAAGTCACGAATTTACCTACCCGCAGAAGACCCAAGAGTTGCACCGTATTTTTCTCTGCTCATTTTAACGCACCCATCAAGGATGTCGTAAAAGATTCAATAACGGGAAATTACCTTATAATATTTAAAGATATTCCAAATGATGAGCTTCTCCTTAAGTTGGCGGTTTCATATACATCTGAAAACAATGCAGAAATAAATCTACAACATGAGTTGCCACACTGGAATTTCGACAAGATAGTAACGGAAGCTCAAGAAGAGTGGAATCAATTACTCGGACGCATAGAAGTGGAAGGCGGAACAGCGGAACAACAAAGAAGATTTTACACCGATCTTTGGCATTCACTCCAAGGTCGAAGAATTATTAATGACATTAACGGCGCCTATCCCGATAATACGGGCGATGAATTTAAAATAGGTCAACTACCGCTTGACAAAAACGGTGTTCCGTTGTTCAACCATTACAATTCAGACTCTTTTTGGGGTGCGCAATGGACACTTAATACGCTGTGGGGATTGGTTTATCCGGAATATATGTATGAATTTTCAATGTCATTATTACAATATTACAAAGATGGCGGAATCATTCCCCGTGGTCCTTCGGGTGGCAACTATACCTACGTTATGACCGGAGCATCATCTACCCCTTTTATAATAAGCGCTATACAAAAAAATATAATAAAAGAAAATCTTGATTTTATTTATCAGGCACTCAAAAAAAATCACATGCCAGGCGGCATAATGGGAAAGGCTGGTTACGAACATAATACGAACATCGGTGGAGGGTTATCATATTACCTTAAAAATGGATATGTTCCTTATCCTTTCCCGGAACCATGCAATGCCTTCCATTTGGACGGGGCAGGACAAACTTTGGAGTATGCCTATCAAGATTGGACACTTGCCCAGCTAGCTACTAAACTCAATATTTCTGACGAGGCAGGTTATTTTTTCAATCGCAGTAAAAACTACGTAAATCTGTTTGATTCCATTTCAGGATGGATGAGACCCAAAGACCTAACAGGTAAATGGATGGAAGATTTCGACCCATTTAAATTCAAGGAAGGGTTTGTAGAGGCCAACGCCGCTCAGGCTACATGGTTTGTACCTCATGATTTAGATGGATTAGCAAATCTTATGGGAGGAAAAGAAAATGCTGCCTCTAAATTAAATAACCAATTTCAGGAAGCAGAAAACTGGGGTTTTACTTCCGGAACTTCCCACGATTTGGAAACGCATCCTGAATATCGCAGAATTCCTATTAATTACGGCAATCAACCCTCAATCCAAACGGCTTATATTTTTAATTACTTAAACAAACCCTGGTTAACTCAATACTGGTCAAGAAAAGTTGCTTCCGCTGTTTATGAGGGTATTAGCACGAACAGAGGATACAAAGGAGACGAAGACCAGGGATTAATGGGATCACTGGCCGTTTTAATGAAAATTGGTCTTTTCTCAATGAAAGGTGGATGTTCCACAGAGCCTTATTATGAAATAGGCAGCCCTATATTTGATAAAATTACAGTCCATCTTAACCAAAAATTTTATCCGGGAGATAAGTTTGTCATTTCTTCTAAAAATAATGGACCCAATCATTATTATATCCAATCTGCCACGCTAAATGGGGAAAAATTAAATAGTTGGAAAATTTTTCACGCAGACATAATTAAAGGAGGTGAGTTGATACTGCAAATGGACAGCATTCCAAATAAAAAGTGGGGTGTTTCAGTAAATACTGACAGTTCATCACAATAACACAGACCCAACAAATTCCGAAAATTATTTTTGGATATTTTTTCTGACATGTGGAACAAGCTCCGGTGACAATTGGAAAAATTTGTATAATTTTATTACCGGTCATACATTAATTAGGATGTAAAGATTAGTTGTTATGGCTTTTTATTATCGGTTAATCCAAAATCGGATGAAAGGCAATAAAAATAACTATTTTGCCAAAATTTACAACCCGAGCACCATCACCGAAAAGGAAATAATGGAGCACATGGTTAATCAGGGCGCTACCATCACCATGGCTGATGTGCTGGCAGTACTAAAAGCGTTGGAAAAAGCCCTGTTGTATTTTTTCACTCAAGGGGTAAACATTCGAACGCGTTTATTTAATTTCCAATTATCCATCCGGGGCACGTTCCAGTCGGAAGACGACTACTTCAACCCTAACCGTCATAAATTGCACGTAGTATGCAGGCCTACCAAACTGCTAAAAAAAACGCTGACAAAAGTAAAGCTTCAAAAGATAAATGTTCCGGCCACCACTCCCGTTATTGAACGAATAACAGACTTAAACACCAACACAGTTAACACTCAAATTACGGCGAATAATGTCATTCTTATCGAAGGCTCAAAACTCAAAATTGACCTTAACGATCCCCGACAGGGAATATTTTTTATCGATGAAAATAAAAATGAAATTCGCCCGCAACAAATATTTACCAACACCTCTTCCCGCCTACTTCTAAGTCTGCCACCCGACATTGCAGGTCCTGTTGAAGTGGAAATCAGAGTTCCCGCCTTTAAGGACCGCGACATAAAATTCTTTCGTTTCCCTCATAAACTGAAAGTAAGGAAGCCTGACAGCCAAACATCAAGTCCCTGAACGGCCAAGCCTCTTATTTTGCCGGCTGAGAACCGTGCGCGGCACGCCTCTCAAGATTTGATTTCCCAATCCACAAACAATATAAAACTCATTACTTAATGCTTTTAAAAGTTATTTAAGCAATACGGCTTTTATAAATTAAGCCGTTTTGCTTTTTTCTTAACAGCCGAACGAATTTTTATTGAAAAGCCGTGCGGCTATTTAATCTTTAGCCATCCGGCTTTATTTTCTGATATAAGGTTTTTATTACCTCTCCCAAAGGTGGTCAACATATGGTTATAGACGAAATTATTAACCACTATGAGAGGTGCAATACTTCATGTTACTAATTCTTGCCATGAAAATACATCTGTTGGTCGATACATCTGTTGCATCTGTCGACTTCATTTGATCATCAATTCATTAACAAGCATTTTTGTTTCAGTTAGAACCACCAAAAAACACAACCATGCCTATAAGTAGTATCAACGGATGTATCGGATGCGGCGAATGCGTAAAAAGCTGTCCTACCGATGTAATTCGCTTAAACAGCAAAGGAAAGGCAGAAATAAAGTATCCGGACGATTGTCAAATCTGTCATTTATGTCGATTGAATTGTCCGGTGGATGCCATCACCATTACACCGGAAAAATCTATTCCAGTTATTGTTTCATGGGGGTAAAAGTTATGAGTAAAAAAGTTTTACAATTGTTCTTAGTCATCGCCTTATTTTTAGGTTTACCTGGTCTGTTTTATGCCTATAGCGGAGTTCCGCAACGAACCTGGTTAAAAGAAACCTTTTCGATAATTACCGTTATCGCATTTTTGGACATGATTTTCCAGTTCTATTTGTCACGTGCCAATGATAAATTCTGGGAGGGCTGGAAAAAAAGCCGCCTCATAAAATGGCATAAAATTATGGGTTACATATTCATTGGCATATTACTGGTTCATCCCTTTTTAATTGTGATTCCCCGCTATTTTGAGTCGGGCGTAGAGCCGGTCGATGCCTTTATGCTGATACTCAAATCTTATAAAATGCCGGGTATTTTTATGGGCATAACAGCCTGGCTTTTGATGTTGATTTTAGGACTCACCTCAATGCTGAGAAATAAATTACCATGGTCATATAAAACATGGAAAATATTTCATGGTATTTTGTCCATAGCCTTTATCTGCAGTGCTACCTATCATGTTATTGATACCGGACGACACATTACAACCGAAATGGGATGGTTCATTGCCATATTGACCGGTGTGGGAGTCCTTTTATTACTTAGATCTTACGTAATTAAACCATTTACCCGCAAAAAACAAAACACCTTATTGAACCCGACAAAAAAGGATTAAATAATACCAACTCTATATTATCAAAAAATATTTAGGCAAACAATTGCCCTTTAGCACAACTCACAAAAAATCCCGGTATGCAAAATATTTCACGACGACAATTTATAGAAAGAGCAGCAGCAACAGCAGGGTTTGCTGCCTTGGCTTCAATGGGGATGGGTTGGGGTACAAATAAACCATCCGTCCAATCAAAAGAGATGCAACAACAAAAGATGAAGACCGATGTTCTGGTCATTGGTGGCGGAATGGCAGGACTGTTTGCGGCAGTCAAAGCACACGATTCCGGTGCCAAAGTTATGTTGGTATCTAAAGGTCGGTTAGGCTCATCAGGCTCTACCCCTTTTGCCAAAGGTCTTTTCGAATTTGACCCGGCAACCTCCAAATATTCTTTAGACGAGTTTGTAGAAGCCGTAGGCCGGTCGGCTCTGGGTACCAACAATCCGGTTTATACACGTCAGATGGCAGAACATTCAAAAGATCGCATCGATGAACTGAGAGAATGGGGATTTTTCGATTCTGCTATCTATCACAAGAGTTTTAGTAAACCAATAAACGACAGAAAAATTTCTGTTTATTCTAATTCATTTAACTAAAACACTTTAATATGAACAAGCTCAACTATTTTATTGCAGTCCTTTTTATAGGTCTCATACCACTCAGCTCTTGTTCGGATGATGAAGATGACCTTACTACAACAGATACCGAACAAGAAGAAAGTTCTGATGATTCTGTGGTTTCAGACGACGAAGATTATGCCGACTGGACTGAAGCGACACACAGCAACGACGCCGAACTTAACTACGATGTAGTCTTTGACCAATCACAGGTGTTGCGGTTTGATATTGAAATCAGCAGCGATGATTGGCAAACCATGCAAAACGATTTAGCTGAAAACCTGGGATATAGTGGAGGCAATCGTCCCGGCGGTGGTGGAATTGCCTCATCCAGTGATTTTGATCCCGTTTGGGTACCTTGCTTATTTAAATTTAACGATACGGAGTGGTATCATGTGGGCATTCGGTTTAAGGGCAATTCCAGTTTACAGGCTGCCTATCAGTCGGGTAACAATAAATTATCTTTTAAACTCGATTTTGATGAATTCGAAGACGATTATCCTGCCATTAAAAACCAGCGATTCTATGGTTTTAAACAACTCAATTTGAACAACAATTACGATGATGCTTCCTTAATGCGCGAAAAAGTGGCAGCCGACTTGTTTCGAAGTTTTGGTGTACCCGCTTCTCAAACCACTTTCTGCGTCGTTTATGTTGACCATGGTAACGGACCTCAATATTACGGTGTTTATACCCTGGTCGAAGAAGTAGACGACACAGTGATTGAAACTCAATTCATCGATGACTCAGGAAATCTCTATAAACCCGATGGCGATGCCGCATCATTTGCTTATGGCACATTCGACACCGATGAGTTTTTCCCTAAAACGAATGAAGATGAAACCGATTTTTCTGATCTAAGAAGTTTATATGACGTTTTGCACAGTTCCGAAAGAACAACAGACATTGAAACCTGGAAAAATAATTTGGAAGCTGTTTTTAACGTCGATGCATTTCTGAAATGGCTTGCTGCAAATACTGTTATGCAAAACTGGGATACATACTAGTGAAGTGACCGGTTATTCCTATTTAAGAAGTGACTCAGAATTTGACTGGGCTGTAGAGGAATTAAAATCACATGTTACCGAACGCAATAACGCTGTTATATCTTATCTGCAGCAATAATTCAGGGTTAACATAATGGGCATGATACAAATAGTTTGTTACAGAAAATATATAAACTTTGAGTAATGCCAGAACCGGTAAACCCATGAATGAAACCCACATGACGATTTGAGGTCACAAAAGAACATCTTTAAAAAGACAAAGGCAGAAATGCACAGGCAGAAGGCAGAAAAAGTTTTTAGTGATTAGTGAACAGTCATTGGTGTGGTTGCACTAATAACTATTGACCAATCACTAAAAACTAATTTTAAGTTTTAGCCTGCCAATAACTTAAACAAACTTTACACGGATAAAATAAAGACTACAGTATGGCTGTCTTCCGAAATCGTAATAAATATATCATTATCTTTACCACAAAATGAGAAGAATATTAAAAAAACAAACCGAAATAAAGGAAGGCAGCCTTCCGGTATTATTAACCGCAGCGGTTTGGCTGTTGATGTTTGTAATCCCTTTGCTTTTTGGGGATTTTTCAAATGGCATCAATTGGACCCATATATTTAGGATATGGAAGGAGTATAGTGTTCTTTTTCTCATCTTTTTAATTAATCGTTTTTTGCTAATGCCACGATTGTTTTTTAGGGGGAAAAGAATACTCTATTTTGTTTCCATTATTGGTTTAATAGTAGTTATATCCACAGTTCTGTTTTTAGTGGAGCAACATTCCACACCCCGTGATTTACACCCCATCTTAGCTATTCCCCCTCGCGGACCAATGCCTCTCAAGCAACCATTACCTATACCCCCTGAAGCTATCCCCCCTTTTGCAAACCTGTTTATCATGAGCATTCTGGTGATAGGGTTTGATTCCGGCATCCTGTTCTTTAGTAAATGGACGCATGCCGAACGCAATAAATTAAAAGCGGAAAAAGAGAGCATTCAAAATAAAATGGCTTTTCTCCAAAACCAGATCAGTCCTCACTTTTTTATGAATACTTTAAATAACATCCATGCGCTGATCGATATTGATACCGAAGAAGCCAAAGAAGCTGTCATAAAACTCTCTCAAATGATGGATTACATGCTGTATGAATCACAAACCTCTAAAATATCACTAATAAAAGAATTAGATTTTATCCGTAGTTACGTCGATTTAATGAAACTACGCTTTACCGATGATGTGGATATCGTCATTAACCAACCGCAGGTGGTGCCACAGGTAAAAATACCCCCGCTTTTAACCATTTCTTTCATTGAAAATGCCTTCAAATATGGTATTAGCTATCAATCTCATTCTTTTATTCACATTGATATTGTTACAAATGAAAAACAGTTGTTGTTTAAAGTCAAAAATAGTGTTCCTAATACTCTCCCCGGAAATAAAAGAGGTTCCGGAATAGGTATTGAGAACGCCCGTAATCGTTTAAATTTGATTTATGGCAATCAATACCACTTAACTATACAACAAGACGATAAAGAACATACCTTTAATGTAGAATTAAAAATCCCGTTATGATAACCTGTGTATCAATAGATGACGAGCCTTTGGCCCTGAAGCAGATTAATGGATATATCGAAAAAATTCCTTATTTACAACTCCTTGAGGGGTTCACCAGTGCTATTAAAGCGCTCGATTTTCTGCAGCACAATGAGGTGGATTTGATGTTTGTTGATATCAACATGCCGGATCTATCAGGCATGGACTTTGTTAAATCTTTGTCCAACCCTCCCAAAGTCATATTTACAACCGCCTACAGAGAATATGCGGCCGAAGGTTTTCAGGTGGATGCCGCCGACTATCTGGTAAAACCCATATCCTTTACTGCTTTTGCGAAAGCTGTTGACAAAACACGAAATCGTTATTTTCAGAATTCGAAGCCACAAGAGAGTATTCAAAACAATGACCAATTTCTTTTTATTAAATCAGAATATAAAATCATTCGAATCAACCTGGATGATATCAAATATATTGAAGGGATGCGCGATTATGTTAGAATTCATCTGGATAACGAAAAACCCATCATGGCCCTGTTGGGAATGAAAAATATTCAACAGCACCTGCCATCCGACAAATTCATGAGGGTTCACAGATCATACATCGTTAATTTAAATAAAATACATATTATTGAACGCAACAGAATTGTATTCAACCCTGATGTATATATTCCTGTGAGTGATCAATATAAAGAAGAGTTTCAAAAGTATCTGGACCATAATTTCTTAAAATAAAACCGAGGCTTCACCTGCACTGCATCCGTGGAAAATACCATTTTTATAGGCTAATCGGAAATAATACAGAAAACAATTCCCACATACATAGGCGAAGCTTCGGCTTACCAAAAATCTTTTACTTTTTAAGGTGAAAGACAGAATTTAAATAAGATATATTAAACCTGTTAAATTATTATTTTTTCCATTTAATACTGCAACCTATAGCTTTGGTTTCCTGAACTTTTACAGGTCTACCCGCTTCCAAATCAGCAATGGCATTGGCCACATACTTTTCTTTAACCGCGGAAGCATCTTGATAATTATCATCAATGGCGCCAATATATTTTACAATGTATTTTCCACCCTCTTTTTTCAACAAAAACACGTGGGGTGTACGAGTAGCACCATAGGTTTTGGCAATCTCCTGAGTTTCATCGAAAAGATAAGGAAAGGTAAACCCTTTTTCTTTAGCCCGAATCTTCATGTTATCGAACGAATCTTCAGGAAAGGCTTTGGGATCGTTGGGGTTAATGGCAATAACAGGATATCCTTTAGGTTTGAAGGTTTTATCCAGCTCAATCATACGATCTTCATAAGCCACCACATAAGGACAGTGGTTGGTTGAAAAAATCACTATAAAACCTTTAGCATCCGGGAAATCAGCCAATGACACCATTTTGTCATCTACATTTTTCAAACGAAAATCAATGGCTTCATCGCCCGGTTTATATCCCTGACCAAAAATGGTCATCGTCAGCGCCATCATCACGGCTGATAACATTAACTTTTTCATAACTATTTCGATTTAATAATGGTTATTAATTCATCATAAGAAAGAGATCCTTCATGAAATCTTTTATTCTTCCCCTTATATATTAACGTGGCAGGTATAGCCCCCGACCATTGGGGATCCACCTTGGGTATCCATTGATTACTGGCAGGATCATTCAAAAGAATGACTTGTTCATTCATTGCGTGTTCCTCTATGAAAGGTAGCAGTCGACTCTCTTTTTGCGTGGGGAAATCGAGACTAACAAAAATAAACTTCACTTTTTCGTTCTTCAGGTCGGCAGCGGCCTTCAGAAACCCTGGCAACTCTTCTACACAAGGCTTACACCAGGTGGCCCAAAAATTAATCACATATGTGGTATCATTGTTTTTTTTCAACCAGGGTTCAAACTGCGAAAAATTAACCTCAGGTACAGTCTGTCCGGTCACAGGTAACCATCCCAATAAAAAAAACAATAATATTATTTTAAATCTATTCATACTTTGTTGTTTTATAAATTCGTAATAATTACTTCAAAAAAACAATCCTTAACCTTCAATTTTGCATCCACAAAATGATAACCTAATAACTTCAATTTTTCGGGTTTCCTCCGCCAACGTTCATTTAAACAATCTGGATGCCAAAGAAGTTCATGTTAATGCTCTTATTAACATGTTTTTAATAGCTTTACAAAACATATCCACTGAAAACCATTTTTCGTGAATGTTTCAAAAACCAAATTTTATTCCGTAATTTGAACTTTACAGTCCATAAAATTATTTTTTATAGGAGTATGAGCCCTAAAAACAATTTCAAAATAATTGAATTATTATTTAGACTCAACTTTCGAAATTTAAAATAATAATGACGACCAACAAACGCTCACCCTCTCTTTTCGAAGCATTAATTCCCATCCTTTGTCTTGTCGTTTTACTAACAATTAATGTATTTGTTTTTGACGATACGCTGGCAGGAGCAAATCAGGCAGCCCTGCTTCTGGCGGCAACCATTGGCGGTATAATAGTTCAGCGTCAGGGCATGGGCTGGTCACATACCAGCGATCAAATAATAAAAACCATCGGTTCTGCAATGCCCTCAATGCTGATTCTCCTACTTATTGGATCACTTGCAGGCACATGGATGATAAGCGGTATTGTTCCCGCCATGATTTATTATGGTATGGACCTGGTCAATCCGCATGTTTTTCTGGTTACCGCAGTAATTGTCTGTTCGGTGGTATCGGTCGCAACAGGCAGTTCATGGTCGACCATTGCCACCATAGGTGTTGCCCTGCTAGGCATTGGCAAAACCATGGGCATCGATGACCCTATCGTGGCAGGCGCCATCATTTCGGGTGCATATTTCGGTGATAAAATTTCCCCGCTAAGCGATACCACAAACCTGGCACCCGCCATGGCCGGAACCGATATCTTTACCCATATTCGTTATATGTTTTATACTACCATACCCAGCATGGGCTTAACGCTGATCATCTTTATTGTACTGGGTTTTAAAACTGACTTTAGCACATCCATTGTTGAAACAACTGCCGTAAAAAATGCCATCAACAACGCATTCAATATAACGCCCTGGCTATTCATCGTTCCCATCATACTATTAACCCTCATCCTGAAAAAAGTACCGGCTATTCCTTCCCTTATGGCCGGAACACTTCTGGGAGGTGTCTTTGCAGTGATTTTTCAACCCGATATCATTAAGGAGACAGGTGGGGAAGGAATTAGTTACCTGAAGGCCTCTTACATCAGCATTATGCAGGCCATCTTTGGCGATACAACAATTGACACATCCCATAGCAGCATCAACGAGTTATTGAGCACTTCAGGCATGCGGGGAATGCTTAATACCGTTTGGCTCATATTATCGGCTATGGTATTCGGGGGAGTAATGGAAGCAGGTGGGTTGCTCACAAGAATTACCCGTCCAATCATGATGCGGGCACGCTCTTCCGGGGCTTTGGTCAGCTCAACAGTGGGAACATGCCTTTTCTTTAATGCAACAGCCTCCGACCAGTACATTGCCATTGTTGTACCGGGACGAATGTTTAAAAAAGCCTACGAAGAAATGAATTTAAAACCGGAAGTATTAAGCCGTACCCTCGAAGATTCGGGTACCATGACTTCCGTCCTGATTCCATGGAATACCTGTGGTGCAACCCAGTCAAGAATACTGGGTGTGGCAACTCTCGATTACGTGCCCTATTGTTTTTTTAATATTATCAGTCCTTTTATTAGTATCTTGTTTGCTTATCTAAATATTAAGATCCGACGAATAGAACCAATTACTAAACATAAAACACACAACTAAAAAAATGAGAACAACCATCTTTTTTTCAACCCTGCTTATTCTGGCATCCTGTCAAAAAACAAAAGTAGAGCCGGTGAAGGATACCCCGACAGCAGAACTGGGCGAAGGCGCAATCTGGCATCCGGCAGAAAACGCACTGTTATGGGTGGATATTACAGAGGGAAAACTATTCATGTATCACCCGCAAAAGGGTATGATACATAATATTTCCCTTGAAAGTATGGTGGGTACGGTGGTCCCTGCATCCGATAAATATTTGGCGGTGGTAGCTCAAGAAACCGGTATTTTTGGCGTTACACACGATGAACGTTTACAATTGTTAGCACCTTTCCCCTCTGATGCAAAAAACAATGTTCGTTTTAATGATGGTAAATGTGACCCTATGGGCCGCTTTTGGGTGGGTACCATGTCGAAATCGGGTGAAGCGAATGCCGGAAATTTATATATGCTCAATGGCGACAGCCTTATTGTGAAACAATCGGCTGTAACCATTTCCAATGGCATTGTTTGGGATACCAACAAAAATCTGATGTATTATATCGACACCCCTACTCAAAGAGTGTTTGCTTATGATTATGTGCCTAAAACCGGAGAAATATCTCACCGTAGAGAAGTAGTTAAAATCCCTATGGGGTTGGGTAGTCCTGACGGAATGACCATCGATGCTGAAGGCAAACTATGGATCGCTCATTGGGGTGGATATGGCGTCTATCGGTGGGACCCGGAAAACGGACAATTGCTGGAAAAAATTGAGGTGCCGGCACCTAATGTGACTTCCTGTGCTTTCGGCGGAGAAGATCTTAGTACTCTCTACATCACCACCGCTCGGGAAGGATTAACCGAGGAAGAACTTAAACAGTACCCGTTAAGTGGTTCTTTGTTTTCCGTAAAGACTAATGTTAAGGGACTGCCGGCTTACCTCTTTTCAGATTAGACAGTTGTCCTTTAATATTATAGTCAGGAATAAAGGATTATTGAATTTATGCCCTGATATACAGCACTTCACTTTTTTACCATTTCATAGCCATTTTAACCTTTACCCTGCCGATTGCACCCGATAATTGGAGTTAAATAAATTGATTAAACAAAAACAAATCACGGGGTATCCTCTGTTTAGAGACATACCCCGTTATTGTCATATTATCAGTAAGAGACCCTATCCAAAAGGGCCAAATCATCTTCATCCAAACCAATTTTTGGGGCTTCAATCATAGCTTCCAATTGACTTATTCGTGTGGCACTCACTATGGGAGCAACGATGAAAGGTTTTGTCAACAACCAGGCCAAAGCTATTGTGGCAGGTTGACACTTATATTTTTCTGCCACCTTTTCCAAAGCCTCAACAACAGCCAAACCTTTCTCATTCAAATATTTTCGGACACCTTGTCCGCGTACGCTTTTCCCCAAGTCTGCTTCAGAATGATATTTGCCGGTTAAGAATCCTGCCGCCAGCGACCAATAAGGCATCACACCCAACCCATATTTTTTTACCAAAGGGGCATATTTTGTTTCATACCCTTCTCTTTCTACCAGGTTATAGTGTGGTTGCAAGGCTACATATTCGGGGAAACCATTTTCCCTGGCCACATCAAATGATTCAACAAGTCGTTCGGGAGAAACATTTGAAGCTGCTACATACCGTACTTTTCCGGCTCGGACAATTTCATTATACGCCGACAACGTTTCTTCAACAGGCGTTTTGTTGTCATCGAAATGTGTAAAGTACAAGTCTATATAATCGGTTTGCAGCCGTTGTAATGATTCATCCACCGATTTCAGAATATGCTTTTTGCTAATATCAAAAGGGTGTTCCCTGGTCTCGGAACCCACCTTGGTGGCAATAACTAATTTATCACGGTTACCTCTGGCCTTCATCCACTTACCAATTATGGTTTCAGACTGTCCGCCCGTTCCGTTTACCCACCAGGCATAGGTATCGGCCGTATCAATAAAATTGAAGCCTGCAGCAACAAAAGCATCCAGTATCTTAAACGATTGTTGCTCATCCAATGTCCAGCCAAACACATTGCCGCCAAAACATATTCTGGAGACTTCCAACTCGCTTTTTCCTATTTTTACTTTTTCCATTTCCTAATTTTTTATTTCTCATGCTGTAATTGTTATTCCCTTTTCATCCTTATAAAATTCACTTATTTTATTGATATACTGTCTCCTAAAGTTAGTGATTAGTCAATTGTGCTTAGAGGTTAGTCAATTGTCTATTTAGTTCATCAATCTCATCAATCTCACCAATCTCTTCAATCCACTCAATCTCATCATCTAACGACCTAATGGCCTATTGACCTGGTGGCCTTTCCAGCCTGTGCACTTCTGCCTCTAAGTTTTTATACATGCTCTTTTGTGGCAAAAGCCACCATGCTCGTTTCATTAAAAACCCACGAAGAAAAAGTGACTGGCCCGGACTTATTTTGCCAGGTTTAAAACCGTACGCCCCTTTAACTGTCCCTTAAGTATTAAATCTATTTTATGATCCAACTCACTAAGAGAAATCTCGGAGGCCATTTCTTCTAAAGAATCAGGCTTCCATTCGAGAGACAATTTGTTCCATACTTTTTCGCGGTATGACATGGGATAGTTCTGAGAATCAATACCAATAAGTGATACCCCTCTGAGGATAAAAGGGAAAACTGTCAGGTTAAGCTTGGGTGAAGCCACGTTGCCGCAGCAAGTTACTACTCCCATTGGTTTTGTTGACTTAATAATATTTTCAAGAATTACCCCGCCAACGGTATCAATAGCACCTGCAAAAGAAGATTTCAAAAGAGGGCGGTCTTCCAAACCTTCAATATCTTTTCTAAGAATAATTTCTTTTGCACCAAGATCTTTAAGAAAAGTGAATTCTGTGGCTTTACCTGTAATCGCTGTCACCTCATATCCCATTTTATTTAATATGGAAATACTAAGCGAACCAACACCGCCGGTAGCACCCGACACAATAATTGGTCCATCACCTGGCTTCACCAACTCGCTAAGTCGCAAAACCGATATTCCGGCAGTTAAACCGGCCGTACCAATGACCATAGCTTCTTTCATCGTCAACCCATCGGGCAATGGAACTGCCCAACCTTCCGGAACCCTTATATATTGTGCAAATCCACCATCGGTATTCATGCCTAAATCATAACTGGTGACTATAACTTTATCACCTGCCTTAAAGCGATTACTGCGCGATGATACCACTTCTCCCACCGCATCGATACCCGGAGTATGAGGATAATTTTTCGTTACACCCTTATTACCAATGGCTGACAACGCGTCCTTGTAATTCAAAGAAGAATAATATACTTTGATTAGTAAATCACCATCCGGGAGCTCATCTATCGATTTTAATTTCACCGACCTTTTATATATCCCATCCGTCTCTTCCACTACATACGCTAAAAATTCCTTTTCTTTCATGTGTTTCACTACTTTTTAATTTATGTTTTTTCAACAGAGGGGCAAAGTTAGCCCGGATATATAAATTAACACCCAAGAGTAAGAAAGGTTATTGAAAATCCACATTTTTCAACAAAAAGGCGGAATTAAAGAAAACATTAACACATATTAACGAGCCAGGATATTAAACTATTTAAGGACAAAGACATCTAATTTTGCAGTGTTCAACATTTAACTATTGATTAATTTGGTTATGAAGAAGTTCCGGAATTTTGGAGTCGTTTATTCGATACTAACTTTAGTTTTTAATTCAGGATTACTTGCCCAGCCGGCACCTCCGGCCGAAAAAGGAAAGCTTACCGGTAGAGTAATAGATGCCGAAGAAAATGTTCCTATGGAGTTTGCCACCGTTTCTATCTTCACGTTGGATTCCACGTTGGTCGACGGGGGTATTACCAACCAAAACGGGGAATTTAGCTTTGACCTTAAACCGGGAAATTACTATGTGGAAATTCAATTTGTAGCGTATCAAAAAGAAACATTCAATAATATTAAAATAGACAACAAGAGTACTGTGGACCTTGGGTCAATACGCTTAAAGCCTTCCACTACAAGTCTTAGTGAAGTCACTGTAACGGGCGAAAAAAGTGAAATGGTTATAGGGGTCGACCGAAAAATTTTCAATGTAGGAAAAGACCTTACCAACACCGGTAATTCTGCAGCTGAAATATTGGACAACATTCCTACGGTATCAGTCGATGATGATGGTAACGTATCGCTTCGCGGTAGTGGCGGAGTGCGTATGCTGATTAACGGCAAACCATCCGGATTGGTTAATTCAGGAACGGCTGACGCTTTGAGATCACTTCCCGGAAACATGATTGAACGGGTAGAAGTCATTACCAATCCCAGTGCCCGTTACGAAGCAGAAGGAATGGTCGGTATCATCAACATAGTACTAAAGAAAGACCAGCGACGAGGGGTGAACGGGTCTTTTGAGGGATCAATCGCCACACCAGAAAGATATCAGTTTGGTGCTAACATCAATTTTCGACGCGAAAAAATTAATTACTTCTTTAACTATGGAATCCGCTATGGGGAACGGGAAGGTGAAGGATTCTCAGACCAATATTTCCCGCTTGCCGATACACCTTTTCATACGCGTCTTGACCGTAACAGAAACCGTTCAGGATGGTCACACAACCTACGAGGTGGCGCAGATGTTTATCTAAACAATACTACCACCCTGACGGCCGCCGGAATGTTTAGCTATGACGATGAAACCAACAAATCGGATGTGTTGTATCAAGATTTTCTGGACAACAATGGACAGGCGGGCGATATGTTTGAAAAAACGACCCGTTTTGACGAAGAACAAGAGACCGAATGGAATGTGGATTTCTCATTGAACCTGGAAAAGATTTTTGACCCGGACAATGAAGAACACAAACTGAACATTTATGCTCAATACATGCTTGATGATGAAACAGAAGATTCTGATATAGAAGAAAAAGTCTATTCATCTTCGCCATTCAACCTTGCCAATGACTCAGCCTACCAAACAGTTTACAACAATGAGCGTGAAGAGAACTATCTGATACAGGCTGATTATGTTTATCCGTTCAGTGCCAACGGACGCTTTGAAGCAGGCGTTCGCGGAGAATTTAGAGATATCTCAAACCCTTATGAAGTAGAAAATCTCGATGAAAATGGGGACTGGACAACAGACCCCAATTACACCAACGATTTTAGCTACGATGAAAACGTAGCCGCAGTATATCTTCAGGCCGCCAATAAATGGGGTCCCATAAGTGTTCAGGCGGGATTAAGAGGAGAATATACAGGAATTAAAACACATCTCAAAGAAACCGGCGAAGAGAATGAGCGCTCCTATTTCGACCTCTTCCCCACTGTTCATACCACTTATCACTTCAACCAATACAACGCCTGGCAAATCAGTTACAGCCGAAGGATTGACCGCCCAAGTTTCTGGAACCTCAATCCGTTTTTCGGGCTTACCGATTCCAGAAACATCAGAAGAGGAAATCCCGACCTGGAACCTGAATTCACCGATGCCTTTGAAAGTGGTTATGTATATACTCCGGGTAAATCATCCTATTATGCCGGCATCTATTATCGATACACCTCCGGCGTGGAGGAACGAATCAGTTATGTTACACAGGATGGGATAACCATTACCGAACCCCGTAACCTGGCAGAAAGAAAAGCTTATGGAGCCGAAACCAATATTTCTATCGAACCTTTAAAATGGTGGAACCTCTCGGCCAACTTCAACTTCTATCGCAGGCAAACCGAAGGAACATTTATTCCGGACGAAGGCGAAGTACAAGACTTAAGCAGCGACACCTGGTCATGGGATACACGCATCAATTCCAGAATGCAGTGGGATAATAACCTAAGTTTTCAAACCACATTCTTTTACCGAGGAGAACAGGAAACCACGCAGGGCATCCGAAAACCATTTTATATGATGTTTATGTCAATCAGTAAGGATGTTCTGAAACGTAACGGAACCATATCCCTTAACATTAGAGATGTCTTAAATAGTCGGAAATTCAGATATGAACTGGACCAGCCGGATATTATCTCTACCAACGAATTCAAATGGAGTTCGCGAGAAATCAGATTGTCGTTTATTTATCGTCTGAATCAGAAGAACCGTCCTGCCAGAAATGGAAGCCGTGAAGGAGGAGGGATGGATGCAGGAGGAGATGATATGGAGTTTTAAGACTGGTAAATGGGAAAAAGGTTGAAGGGTATAAAGCAGGAAAACAAGATTTAACGACTTTTGATCCGGCAAGCCAATAAGTTGTTTGGCGGATAGACTATTAGAAAAAAGCGAATGGCTTACCCGCCACCCGGTGCCAAATGGTATCATCCCAATCCACCGGTACTTCACGAATAAACCGAAAAGCAGGTTGATCCACATAATTTTCTGGTAAATCAGCCGCCATTTGCAAAGGACTATAAGTAAGTGAGCTGACCTTTCCTGAGTGCAGCATTTCTGGCTCTTAAATTAAGAACCTGATTATATTCCAACTTATAATCAGGATTTCATTAATTCTCTTCTGTCAACTTTTAAGAAAAGGTAATAGAAGTTTTCAATGTTCGAGGATACAAAACTCAGGTTGAAAATGCTTTTAATTCAGGAGAAAGTCAATAAACATTTCGCAAATTGTGGTACCTTTAGACCGAAACAAAATTTAATCTAAGGCTAAACAGTTTAAAACTAAAGCACATTGAGATGCCTAAATACATTTTATCATAACCGTCAGGTTCCGAAAAACCCAAAAACAAAAATATGAAGGCCGCCATTCGAAGAAAATATGGTTTACCCCATAAAATAATCGTTGAGTCGATTGAAAAACCCGTTCCGCAGGACGATGAGGTGTTAGTCAAAGTCATGGCAACGACTGTAAACAGAACAGATTGTGCCAATTTAACGGCCCAACCATTCATTATGAGATTTGTTTTAGGTTTACTGAAACCCCGAATAATAATATTGGGGACAGATTTTGCAGGCATAATAGAATCAAAAGGGGAAAAAGTTAAATCGTTGAATATTGGTGATAAAGTATTTGGATTTACTGATACCGGCTCCAGGTCACAGGCAGAATATCTCACTACAACCGAAGAAAATCTCTTTCCCATCCCCCCAAACATAGACTTTAAACAAGCCGCAGCAAGTCTGGAAGGGGCTCACTATGCTTACACCTTTATTCATAAAGCAAATATCCAATCCGGACAACGAATTCTAATTAATGGGGCCACCGGAGGTATCGGCTCTGCCCTACTCCAATTTGCCCGTCAATATGACATCAAAATAACAGCTACTAGTGACACCAAAAACATCGAATTAATAAAATCTTTGGGAGCCGACAAAATTTATGATTATACCAAAGATGATTTCACCAATGATAAAGATAAATATGACTATATATTTGATGCCGTTGGTAAAAGTACATTTGGAAAGTGTAAACCATTACTTAAAGAAAAAGGCATTTATATATCGTCCGAGTTAGGGCCCTTTGCTCAAAATCTATTTTTTTCGTTTGTGGCTTCATTCACTCATAAGAAGGTAATATTTCCGGTACCCTACAATAAACAGAAAACAATACCATATATTATCCAGTATTTAGAGGCAGAAAAGTTCATGCCGGTAATTGACAGAGAATATACTTTAGAGGATATTTCTTTAGCGTATGATTATGTCATTCAAGGACAGAAAACTGGGAACGTCATAATCAATGTATAAAAAGGGATCGCCAATCCTAACATGATCGTTCCGAAAGAATTAGATATACGCACAGCGCCATCAAACATTAAAAAGCCCGGACAAAGGCCATGGCCAATCCGGGCTTTTATCATCTTAGGCATTAAGGCCAATTCAAAAAAACTACATCTGTCTAAGGTAGTCAGAAGCACTTAGGGCAGCAATAGTACCCTCGGCTGTAGCAGTAGTTATCTGCCGGTATTTTTTATTAATGCAATCCCCGGCAGCAAAGACACCGGAAATACTGGTTTTCATATCCCTGTCTACTACAATTTCATCTCTTTCATTGAGTTCCAGCAACCCCTTAAAAGGTTCTGTATTTGGAAGATAACCAACAAAAATAAAAGTTCCTTCCACCTTCAGATTCTTACGTTCGCCCGTGGGCAGATGTTCAATGGTCATGGATTGCAGACGCCCGTTCCCGCTAAAAGCGCGAGGTTCCGATTCCATTATAAATTCAATCTTAGGATTCTTTTTAGCTTCTTCAACTGCATGTTCAAATGCTTGAAAACGGTCGAACTGATGGATAATGGTCACCTTCGAAGCATAGTTCGTTAATGTCACAGCTTCTTCTAATGCCGAATTTCCACCACCTATAACTGCTATTTCTTTATCCCTGAAAAAATCACCATCACAGGTAGCGCAATAAGAGATACCACTTCCTTTAAAAGTCTCTTCACCCGGAATATTCAATGAGCGAGGACGTCCCCCCGGAGCTAAAATGACCGACCGCCCCTTAAAGGAGCGACCATCTTCCAGAGCCACCTCTTTTACAAGCCCTTCCAACTGATAACTTGCTATCTTCACATTCGATTTAATCTTACAACCGAATGACTTGGCCTGCATTTTCATTGTATTGGCCAACACATATCCATTGGTTGTTTCAACACCGGGATAATTAGCTACCTCGTTGGTCAATACCATTTGCCCCCCTACCGCCCCTTCATTCAATATTAGCGTATTTAAACGGGCACGAGAGGTATAAATTCCTGCCGTAAGACCTGCAGCTCCTGCTCCAATTATTATTACATCATAAATATCATTCATAAGTTTTGGGCTGATAAATAATGAAAAGTCAACACATTACAAAAAACAAAGATGCCGTTTAATTTGCAACATCCAATTGTTAAGTATAGTCAATACTCCTCTGGCAAATTATGATAATTAATTTTGCTAATATAAATGTACAGGAGCATCCGTCCTTATTTTAACTTTTCATCCAAAATAGCTGTAATTTGTTCCATGCTTTGGATACTGCTGGTAGCATGAACCACTTTCCCGTTTTTGTAGTACATGGTAAATGGCAATCCCATGAACCCTTGTGTTTCGGGAGCATTACGTATAACATGCGCTTCCGGATTGTCGAAGGCCATGCTGTAAAATTTAACATCATCACGCTCCTCTTCCAGCTCTTCCATAGCTTCGTATACGGGAATGCACATGGGCCCCATTCGTCCACAACATACCATTACCTTTTCATTTTCCGAAATGATCTTCTGCAACTCTTCGGCTGTTTCTATCTCATGCAAACCTGTTTGTAACATTTTCATATTTCCTCGACTTTTAAAATTATTGTTGATGCAAAAGTAGAAGGAGCCTGCAGAGCTACCAATCTTTTTAATACGGAAGATGTCAAATTTAAAACTGAAATATTTCATTCTTTTTTATGGCATTTGACATATACCATAAAACAAAAACCTACCAATAACGTAAATATCAATTACAATCACAAAATTTACATTTTCCATATATCTTGAATTCCTTAACTTTATCCCACGCCTAAAGAAAAAAAGAATGAAGGATAATACAAATCATATCCCATCAATATTCGACTCGGCATCTTGTTTTCAGGGGCTTTATCCCGATGAGCTGGAAAAGATTAAAAATCATAAAACCAGAGTGCAATATCTAAAAGGAGAAACCATTTTTAAGCAGGGTGCTTTTTCGCCGCATGTCACGTATGTCCTCGAAGGACTGGTGCGCGTATATCTCCAAACCGGACACAACCGGCAGCTTAACATCAGATTGGCAGCCCCAGGCGATTTCCTCTCATTCTCGTCAGTGTTCGGTGAAAACACTTATCAATATTCAGCCATGGCCATAAAAGACGCATGGGTCTGCATGATTGAAAAAGAGGCCTTAACTAACCTTTTACAAACCAATGCCGATTTTGCCTTACGTATTGTATCACGAAACTGCCGAAACGAAACACAATTGCTGCAGGTCATCGCAAACTTATCCTACAAACAGATGCGCGGAAAGCTCGCATCTGCTCTACTCTATCTCTCCTCTGATCCATTCCTCAAAGAAAAGGTTTTCCATTTCTTAACCCGTCAGGACATTGCCGACTTTGCCGCCATCTCAACCGAAAGCACAATTAAATTCCTGAAAGAATTTGAAACGGAAAACATCATTGAACTTAAAGGTAAAGATATCCTAATTAAAGACCGTAATAAATTGGAATTGATTAGTAGAAATAGTTAGTTGGAAAAGTAAACTGCACAATAACAACATTAAAACCAATAATAAGGTATTAGGTGATTATTTTCAGAGATTAGTGGGCAATTTATATCTTACATTTTACCCCATTTATCCAATCCATGAACTATTAATATAAATGCTGATTGCTGAAAAAGAAAAATGTCAATTTTAGAGTGATTCTTTTAAAGGGGAGGTTTTGGGTGTAGCCTTCCCCCTAAACCGGACAGCTTAAAATAAGACAAAATATTGATTTTAAGCTGTCGGGATTTCAGGGGAAGCTACAAGTGGGTTAAATAACTTTTTTACCATCCCACCGGACAACCCTACCTTCTCTATAAGCAATTGTAGCCATCATAGCCGTGATACCTTCTTCAAAAGCTTCATCAATACCACAACTTACGGGAGTACCACGTCTAATACCATTCAACCACTCGGCAATATGTAAATGAGTGGTATCTACAATTTTACCATCATGAGAAGTATATAATAACCCCCTGGAAGCAAAATATTTCTCTGTTGCAGAACTAATAGCATCTATCTGTGCTTGATAATCATTTGTAATCACTACTGGTTGATTGGGAATAACATCTTTGTTTTTAATGTAATCCTTGTATATTTTAGAACTTGGTTCTACAAATAAATTAAGCGTAGATCCGAATTCTAATGCCGCTTCGTTCCCCATCACCTTTTTAGGCCGGAAAATACTGCTAGCCAATGAAGCCGAATATATTAACGAGAAATGACGGGAAGGATATTCCATCACAGTTTGCTGAACATCCGGCACTTCCCTTTTATCTTTCCAATGATAAATACCACCTGTAGTGGTAACTATTTCGGGAATACCCATCCTTAACATCTGATTGATGCTGTCAAATTCGTGAGTCATCAGGTCTCCATTCAATCCTGTACCATAGTCCCAAAATAGACGCCATCTAAAAAAATGTTCTTTATTAAACGGTATATTGGTATCCCTAAGGAAATTTTTCCAATCCACATTATGCGGACCAGCCTCTTCAGGAATATGATACACCCATGCGCCATTTGGAGAATTTCGATTAGTGGTAGTTTCCACAAGATTAATATTTCCAAGCAATCCTGCTTGAATTACTTTCGCCGCAATCACATTATTTTCTGCCTGTCGGTTTTGATGCCCCAACTGAAACACAACACGGTTGGTCTTCACCGCATCCCTAACTTTATAAACATCCTCCAGACTGTGAGTGAGAGCTTTCTCACAGTATACATGCTTCCCGGCATTGGCAGCCTCTATGGTAATGGGAGCATGCCAATGGTCACTAGTGGCTATCACCACCGCATCAACATCAGGAGAGGTAACCAAGTCGCGATAATGCCTATACATTTTTACTGGTCGTTCGGAAAAACCGGAGATTCCTTTGCGTTCTATGTTCGCAGCAGCTCTGGCAGCCTCTTCCAGACGCGGTTGATACAAGTCACACACACCAGTAATTTCAACATTTAAATCTGGCTGTTCCAGAAAAACCTTCCGAGCTTTATCGGAAAGCTGATCTACCTCTTCAGGTGTCATAAAACCCATTGATTTCATAAGATACTTACCTCTAATTCCATACCCAACTACTCCTACCCTTAATTTTTTATCGGTAAATATAGCTTTATCTGTAGTGCCAGATATATTTATCTTTGAACTAATAAACTTTTGAAAATTATTTAATTCAGTTCTTTTTTCATTAATAACTTTTCGAGAAAAAAAATAAGCATAAGTTCCTAAAATAGGTAATCCTGCTAACCCTTTAAGTAAATCTCGTCTGTTCATGCATTCAAAATTTAATACCTAGTATTCAAGAATTACTTCTGTTATTAAAAACAATTTTATTTAGTCCTATCCATTGCCCCGGTCGAAGAATTGAAATCACCCAAAGAGATAATAAAATGATTATATTTTTATCAATTATTAAGTAATTTCCTTCGGCTAGCATACTGCTAGGACCCCCGAATGGTGGATATGCTAAATAAAAAAACAACAACAGAACCATGCCCATTGTAGCAGCTAATCGTTCCCAAATACCTAATACTAAAAAAATACCAATAAGAATTAGTAAAAAAATAACCCCTTTATTTGTCAGAGTTAAAAAAAATTCATTTTGAAGAATTATCTGAAAAAAACCCTGTAAAGGTCCTTTTGATTGTGCAAGAAAATATTGTGCGGTCCAACCACGGGTAAACAACTTGTAAAATCCTTCATGTAAAAATAGCCATCCAATAGCCGTACGTAAAATAAACAAAGGAATAACCGCTCTAAAGTTTTTTAATTCCATTTTTATTTTATTTTTTCACTTATATAAAACATTTATTTTTAATAAGCCACATATTCTAATCTAATTTTAAAATGGAACATACAATAAAAAAATTAAGGTAAGTCCCTAGCAATCATTTCATCCTTTAAAAATATTCTCGATAGCCTATACCATTTTAACCTAGAACAAATGAATGTATAAAAATATAGACACTTCCTTTCATTTATAATTTCTGCATAGCCCAAAGCGTTTATATCAACACCCAAATACAATAACTTAACAAATTAAAATTAAGTCATTCTTTTTTGTTGAAATCTAATCAAAGGAAAGCCCGCCCCGTCAAGAAAAGGCAGGCTTAAATATCAGTATTAAGAAAAATGTTTAATCAAGCACTTTCAATTTTATGTTTCGGAACCAAACATCATCACCATGATCCTGTAAACCAATGTACCCCATACGTTCCTCGCCCCCGGCATTAATCATCTCAGCCCATCCTTTAAATTTGCTGTTTTCAATCATTTCTTCCCATTCAGGGGTCCATAAATGATATTCTAATACAACTTCCCCGTTTTGCTTATGAATTACAGTTCCCTTATAAACTATGATCGAACCTGTGTTCCATTCGCCCCAAGGTTTGCTGTTTTGCGGTTTTGCAGGGATTAGATCGTACAGTGAGGCCGACTGACGATTACCATCTTTCCCTAACTGTGCATCCAAATGATTTTCATTATCCAATATTTGATACTCTGGTGCCGACCTCCAAATTGGTAAATCACTAAACTCTCGTGCCAGATAAAATACCCCACTATTACCACCCTTCGATACTTTCCATTCAAATTTCAACTCAAAGTTTTTAAATTTCTCATCATAAATAATATCTCCTCCATCATGGGATCCTGCCTCTCCTTCTCCGGATCCATTGATCTTTATTGCATTGTCCTCAATTGTCCATGCACTAGGAACTTTATCCTTATTATATCCTCGCCAGCCAGTAAAATCTTTTCCGTTAAAGAGTAATCGCCACCCTTCCGCCTTCTCTTCGTCTGTCAAAGTATTTAATTCTTCCACCTTACTTGATTTTTTCATTTTCATGTCTGTTCTTTCTTGAGACTGTTTTGGATTTCCTGTCCCACAAGCTGTCAAAATTATCATACACGATAATAATCCAGTTAGTTTTCTTTTGGTTATCATATTTTTCTCTCCTTTATTTTTTGGATATAATATTAAATGTCCAGATTAAAAAAAAGATACTAAAATTTCATACCATGAATTTGATTTATCTAAGGCATGTCAGGAAGACTCCAACCTTCACGATAGGTATGCCGGATTAATTCACTTGCAAAATCCTTGGCACTCACAGGATCGGTCCATGTTTTATTGAAGATTGGATGACCGTCATGGATTTCAAAACCATCTTTTATAACAGTGCGAATCGTTTCATGCTCTCCTATATTTGTAAATTCCATCTTCTCGCCATCCCATTCCAATTCCTTATTCAACCCTTGTAGCCGTACAGCCAATACCCCCATTACTACCATCTCATTGAATGGACCTGCTTCTTTAAATGGCGAGGAAGGTTCTAATCGGTTTTCCGGACTCTCTTTACATGCTCTAACCCAATCCATTTCGTGACTTAACGTAATTCTTCGTTCAGTCTTTGGAACAATAGGTTTTCTTCCTGATAACAACCAAGGGTCTTTACCATAACAACCTGCAACTAATACATCTTTTGTCCCATGGAATAATACGCCTCCTCCAGAATCGTTCATATCCTTTCCTGCAGGCCATCCCTCAGGTTTCATTGGTTGAAGGCCACCATCATACCAATACACTTCAACTTCAGGCAATTTCATCTTTCCTTTCCTGCCTCTGGCCGGGAAAGTCATCCTTACTCGCTGAGCTACCGGTGCCGAATCTGTTAATAACAAGGTAGAACTTCCCTGTACCTTAGTCGGATAACCCAAATCCAGGCCTTTAAACACCGGATGCAATATATGACAGGCCATATCACCTAAAGCACCTGTTCCAAAGTCCCACCATCCTCTGAAATTCCAGGGCGTATAAATCTCATTATAAGGTCGCATCTTTGCCGGGCCAATAAATAAATCCCAATTTAAAGTGTCCGGTACCCATTGCCCTTGTTCCGGTCTATTTAGTCCCTGAGGCCATATAGGGCGGTCGGTAAATGCCTCTACTTTGGTAACCTCACCAATTTCATTATTTTGTAACCACTCTACTATTTGAGCTACTCCTTCACCAGAAGCTCCTTGATTGCCCATTTGAGTTGCGACCTTATACTTTTCAGCGAGCTTGGTCAATAGGCGTGACTCATAAACCGTATGGGTCAATGGCTTCTCCAGATAAACATGTTTCCCCAAGGTAATCGCATGGGCAGCAATAATAGCATGCGTATGATCTGCTGTCGCAATCACTAGAGCATCTATGCTGTCTCCCATTTCATCAAACATTCGTCGCCAATCCCAATACCTTTTAGCTTTTGGAAAATGATCAAACGCCTTTTTCGCATACTTCCAGTCAACATCACATAACGCAACGATGTTTTCACTTTCCAAACCTTTTAAAACAGCGAAACCACGACCACCTACTCCTACACCTGCAATGTTCAGTTTATCACTTGGGGCTTTGTGTCCCAGTACACCACCCATAGCCACATTCGGAATTATAGTTACGCCGGCAGCCAGAGCAGCACTTCTTTGAAGAAATTCTCTTCTGTGAATATTTTTTTTCCCCATAAACCATTAAATTAATTTGTTAAACATTGTAATATACCACCTTTATTCAGTATCCTGGATTCTGTTTCAGATTCTCATTTACATCAAGAGCAGAAGTTGGAAGAGGAAAAAGGGTTTTAGTCTCTTCGGTAACCGGTTTCTCCTGCCAGGCATCTGTAAATTTTCCGAATCGGATTAAATCCTGTCTACGATAACCTTCCCAATACAACTCATATCCTCTTTCCCTAAGTATATCATTCAAAGTGAGTGACTCAAGCAAAGGAAGAATTTTTCCTTCAGCGCTGCGGTGAGACCTAATATAATTTATATCAGCAAGCGCTGCGGTCTCGTCACCCTTCCTCAAATACGCCTCAGCACGAGCCAAATAAATGTCTGATATTCGAAGAATAGGAACATCATTCGGAGAAGAAAACTGCCTTTCCGTATCAGGATTTGGGGCAAATTTAACAACGCGAATACCGTAATTTTCAGGAGAATCTTCTAGAACTACATCTGGAACAAAAATAAGAGGCTCTCCACCTCTAGTCTGCAAAGGCTCTCCATCAATGCCATATTGCTGCCCAACCAAAAATCCTTGATTAAAACCTGTCTCGTGTATTATCCGATCGTCAAAAAAGCGAACATCATTTTCCTGATCCCATGTATTAAAGAATGTAGATGTAGTAGTTCCACCGTTCCAAAGACTTGTAAAGTTACCAAATGTCTGATTGTAATGCAATGTAAAATTAACCCAAACACTACCTCCACCCATTTCATATTCATCACTCATGGGAACAGTTAAGATAAATTCGGGGTGGTCACCAGTTACATCATACTGAAACATCGACCAATAGTCACTTGTTACTTCATATTCTCCAGAATTGATAACTGCATTACAATACGTAATAACCTCATCCCATTTTTGTTCTCCTCCATATACTTCATAATTGAGGTAAAGCTTAGCAAGTAAAGCATTGGCTGCTCCTTGTGTTACTCTTTCAGTTCCCAATTCAGAACGTGTTTTAAGATTTGGAAGAACTGCTTTTATTTCTTCAATAATAAAATCAACCGCTTCTTTCCCCTCCAAAACATCTGGCGTAATGGAAAAATCAAGCTGGTCGGCAGGTCGGAACGGAACTTTCCCCCATAAATCAAGAATTATATACATATAGTAAGCCCTCAGAAAGCGGGCTTCATTAATATATAGTTCTGTAGTTTCGTTTTGAGGAAACTGACCAATGTAATAAATAGCGGTATTGGCACGGGAAAGACCAGTACTCATAGCATCCCATACATTCTTTAGCCGAATATGGTCTGGGGTCCAAGTATGTAGATGCAATTGTTGCCAAGCACCGTTATCGAACCAGTCTGTACCTCTCGTCGGGAAAATGGTTTCATCGGTAGTAATTTGCTGTAAACCCCAATAGTCATACCATTCAATAAGACGACGTAAACTACCATAAGGAGGATTAATTAGGGCTTGAACATTATTTGGATTTTCTATTAAATCACCACCAAGTTGTTCATCAATCACATTTTCTTCTAAATCGGTACAATTCCAAAGAGAAAAAGTTAAAATAAGTACCGAAAGTGGAAATATAATATTAATAGATTTCATATGCTTAAATTTTTTTGAGATTTCGAAAAATGAAACAAGCATGACTTAAAATTACCCATCTTTAACATGCAATTCTTCTAGTCATAATTGCTTCATTCGAATGATTTTTAACCAATTGAACATTCTCTAAAGGCAAAAAAATTGTTAAAATCTTAAGTTAATACCAAGAGTAAAAGTTCTTGGCTTGGGATATGATGTATAATCTATTCCCATGGAAGGAACACCATTTTCACTTGCATCCACACTTACTTCCGGGTCGAATCCGGTATAGTCGGTAAAAAGAGCCAGGTTATTACCTGTCACATAAATTCTGGCTTTATTTAACCAATCAATTCCTTTTGTATTAAAAGTATAACCAATAGTCAAATTGGAAAATCGTAAAAAGGACCCATCCTCAACAAAACGCGAAGAAAAAGCATTGGAGTTAGCTGGAGATTCATTTGATTCATAAACAGATTTGGTTACATTTGAACCGCGATCCAAAGTCCCCTTAACAAAGATAGCATTGGCTGTGTTATTATAAACTTTATTACCTTCTGACCCATACCAGAACATACTCAGGTCAAATCCTTTGTATGTAAAAGAAGTGTTGAAACTATAAGTAAAATCAGGCAGTGCTGAACCAAGCGGTTCTAAAACATCGTTACCTTCTTCATCCTTTTTATATTGACTAATGCCGTTTTCATCAAACCCTTGAAATACGCGACCATAAAATGTTCCAATTGGTTCTCCGTTGGTAATAATTTGAACTCTAGTGCCACTAAGTCCTTGCCCTGAAGCATTTCCTGTTTCAATTAGTTTTACAGGCAGATCCTTTACTTCATTATTTACTTTTGAAAAGTTTAATCCAAGGTTCCATGAAAAATCTGAAGAATTAACCAATATCCCATCCAGTCCGATTTCAAAACCTTTATTTACTATTTCCATATCCGGAACATTCTGCCACTGAGTTTGAGTCGCTGCAGGTGCTTTTGCAGGGATCTCGAGTAAAACATCCTTTGTTCGTTTGTGGAAGACATCAACTGTCCCTATTAACCGATTGTTCCATAAACCAAAATCAAGGCCAAAATTTGTTTGGTAAGTTGTTTCCCACTGAATATCAGGATTCGGTGTTCTGAGAAAAGTTATCCCTGGTGTCAGTTCGCCATTGAAAAAACCGTTTGCTGAAGATGTTGTTCCAACAGATAACAAAGAAATTTTATCAGGAATTTCCTGATTCCCTGTTGCACCCCATCCTAACCTAAATTTCAAATTACTGATAACTTCCACATTTTCTAAGAAGGGTTCTTCCGAAATTCGCCACGCTAAAGCTACAGATGGAAAAAATCCATATTTTTTATTCTCACCAAATTTTGATGAGCCATCAGTTCGGGCTGTCAAAGTCATCAAGTATTTATGGTCAAAAGAATAATTGATCCTTCCAAAAAATGATTGTAATTCCCTCTCATAAGCATAGGAACCTGCTTCAGCAGATGAGGAGTTTCCATAGCCTAAATTATTGGTGTAAAGAATATCATCAACTTCAAATCCAAATACCCGCAGACTGGTTCCTGATACTTTGAAATATTGGTAAGCATGGCCAGCCAAGGCATGAATACTGTGTTGATTGATACGAGTGTTGTATGTAATAAAATTCTCTATAATCTTGTTATTGGCTGTAATTGAATTAACATTTGCCTCACCTTTATTGGTCAGATAATTAAGCTCATAACCTTGATTAACTTTCCTTTCGGCCACAGTACGGTCAAGTCCAAAATTAAGTTTGTATTTCAAATTGCTAATAAGTTCGAGCTCTGTTGAAATATTTGCCAGGACCCTGTCTGTTTGGGTAACATCATCAGTCAGATTCATCATTGCAACAGGATTCCGCTGGTCAATAGAATGCTGGTAGTAGCTACCGTCTTCTTCATAAATTGGGAAGGTTGGATTAAGTTTGAGTGCAGTAAGAATAAGATCTCCTTCAAAACCTCCTGTTTCCCCAATAGGCGCCCGGTTATCTTTTATATGTGAAGCTATCAGAGTCCCTTGGAGATTTAGCCGTCCATTAAACGACGTTTGGTTTACCTTTATATTTCCATTAATCTTCTCCAACCCGGTGGTGCCAATAATTCCCTCTTGATCCAGATAACCAACGGATGCCCTGTACATCAAATTATCGGTTCCACCACCATAAGAAAGGTTATGACTTTGAGCGGTAGCTGTCCTGAAAATTTCGTCTTGCCAATCTGTACTTGCGCCAAGGTCAAGAAGTTTTGACCCATCTTCCTTGGTATACTGCCGGAACTGATCAGCAGACAAAACATCTATTTTTTCTCTAATTTGAGAAACCCCATAATAGCCATCATATGTTATAGTCCCCTTACCTTTGGTACCATTTTTGGTAGTAATAAGAATAACTCCGTTAGCACCACGCGCCCCATATATTGCAGTAGCAGATGCATCTTTGAGGATATCTATCGATTCAATATCTTCAGGATTTAGAAAACTAATTGGATTTTTATTGGAAGATTGATTAATCCCAGCCGGGGTAGCACCATCTGGAGTAATATCGGCATTATCTAAAGGAACACCATCAACAACGTATAGGGGATCCTGACCTGACCTGATTGAATTAGTCCCTCTCACCCTTACGGACATTCCTGAGCCAGGTTCTCCGTTATTCTGCATAATATTAACACCAGGGACCCTTCCCTGTATCATCTCAATTGGGGAAATTGCTACACTTTTATTCATTTTATCTTCTGTTAATCTATTGGTGGCACCGGTCAAATCCGATTTTCTCATAACACCATAACCTATTGCCACCACTTCTTCTAACCCAATGGTTGCCTCCTCCAGTGTAACATTAATTTCGGTACGACCGTTGACCTCAACTTTCACCTCTTTCATGCCAACAAATGAAAATTGAAGAACTGCTCCTTGAGGAACATTAGTCAAAACATATCCGCCTTTATTATTAGTAATTGTCCCGTTCATAGTACCAGCAACAACCACAGAGACGCCTGGTATAGCATTACCATCCTCATCTGTTACGGTACCATGAACAGTTATTTTCTCCTGCTGTGATAAATCGGCATCAAGATATTTAGGCACAATAACGATGCTCTGGTCAATCACCTTATAGGTGACATTTTGGCCAGCCAAGACAGTAGCCAAAACTTCATTAATATCGCCATCATTTACTGACACAGAAACAATCTTTTGGTCGTCCAGAACATCCTTTTTGTAAAACAATGAATAATGCGTTTGAGCCTCAATTTCATCAAAAACCTTTGACAACTTTGCATCTTTAAGGTGAAGAGTCACTTTTTCTTCCTGGGAAAAAGAGTTACTGGCGGCAGATGCAAACATAATTGAGAACAAAAACAAAGCCGACATTTTCATGGCTAACAAAATTTTAGGTGGTCGTTTTTTTAAATTCAAACCACTTCTTTGTGCATTTTTTTTCATAAATTTGTTACGTTTAAGCGTTAGTAAATGCCCTTTTTAAAGGGTGTTATTTCAAATTTCAGGAACCGGCCCCCACCGGTTCCTGAGTTATTTTTTTAGTATTATTCTGTTTCCTGAAATAACATATTGTATTCCCGTTGAAAACTTCAACTTTTCAAGTGTCTTCAATATTGAATTTCTAAGACTTATGGAACCTCTATATCGAAAATTCATCAGGTCGGGTGTCTCAAAAACAAATTCCACTTCATATATTTTTTCCAATTGATAAGTTATATTAATTAATCGTTCATCTTTAAACACCAACTCGCCAGAATGCCATGAAGTATACAATTCTGTATCAACATATTGGCTAACCATTTTATCTTTTTCAATGATTGCCTGCATTCCTGGTGTTAGCTCCATCTCTTCCTCGTTACGATTAATAATTATTCGACCAGTACTAAGAGTTACCATGATTGGCCTATCATCTTCGTAAGCATCAATATTAAAAGAGGTACCTAATGCCTTTACTTTTACATCGCCCACATTAACGATAAAAGGAAGATTTTTCGATTTAGCTACAACAAAAAAGCCTTCACCTGTTAATCTCAAATCCCGGTTTTCAATCCCATATTTGGAAGAATAAACAATTGTACTGGAGCCATGGAGCCAAACTCTTGAGCCATCTGGCAAAGTAACTTCAGAGGATTGCCCCCTTAAGGATGATACCGTATAATAAACTTCTTTTTGAAAAATACCTGTTTTGCCTGCATACCAAACACCTATCGAGGACATTAAAATTACAATTACGGTAGCCGCTATTCTTGTTAAACTGAAAAACCGATTTAGTAGTGAATCACTAACTTTATTATCTTCAGATTCTTTTAAATTAATGGTATGGTGGATTCGGTTCAAAATCCCTTCAAAATCAACACTTGGTTCCAATTTATAATCCTCCAGTTGATACCAGTATCTCTTGAGAAAAGAAAGAAGTTCCACTGGAGGAACCTTAGCTCCCAATTTTTTTAATACCTGCTGGCGCTCTTCGTAATTACACTTTCCTTCTATATATTTTTTATAAAGATTACTCATCTGTCTTTTTTAAATAAAACGCATAACCAACAAATTACCCCTGATTTTTAATTTATTTTTTTTAAAACTCAACAATGAATCTTTTAAGAAACAAGCAGTCAACCGCACATAGATTCATATAATCAATGCACTACAAAATAAATATTTTTGTTTATTTTTGTATAACTTTGTAAACCTAAATAAAAAAATCAATGACAGCTATTAAAGACGAAAAAATTATATCAGGATTAAAAAATGGAGATAAAGCTATTATTGATTATTTATATGCGAAATACCATAAGCGAATCTATGCTTTTGCTTATTCTCTTCTAAAAGTTGAGGAAGATTCTATGGATGTTGTACATGAAGTATTTATAAAATTATGGGAAAAAAGAAAAGAGTTGAATAAAAATAGTCGTATTGAACATCTGTTTTTCACTATAACTCGAAATACTGTTCTTTCCATGTTTCGGAAAATGGCAAGTGAAAGAAAATATCAAAAAAATATACTCAATATTGTATCTTCTAACAATGTAGAAGCTAGTACTGAAAACTTAGTAGATTATTACCTGCTGAAAGAAAAATTAGATGAGATCGTAGCAAAGCTACCTAACAAAAGTAGACTAGTTTATATCTTAAGTCGCGAAAAAGGATATTCGAATAAAGAAATTTCTGTACAACTAAACATAGCAGAAAAAACCGTTGAAGATCACCTTACAAGGGCCTTAAAGTTCATTCGGCAAAACATGAAAAAAGCAGGTATAGCTGGCTTACTTTTTTGGCATTTATTTGTTATCTAAATTATTAGTGGTTATTAAAAGTAAACTGTAAACTTACCCATTATAGGAAAACCCAAAAATAGACGTTTCTTTTTTTTGAAACCAAAATTCTAAAGGCATATTCAGTGAGCAAGATGGTTCTGTCAAGGGCAGTTGAGCAGCTGACTTGATGTAATTCACGATACAGATAAGCAGCCAAAATATCTTCTCTGAACAAACGGTTAAATCTTTCTATGTAGGCATTCTGCGTTGGACTGCCAGGTTGTATATACTTCAATTCAATTTCATTCTTTTGCGCCCAATTTTTAAGGGCTTTTGATATAAATTCAGGACCATTATCTACTCGTATTTTTTTAGGCTTTCGTCGACTATATATAACCTCATTTAATATTTGTTTTACGCGCTCTCCGGACATTGAAAAATCAACCTCTATGGCCAAGGCTTCTCGATTATAATCATCGATAACATTCATCAGAATAAGATAAATTTAAGTTTTTGGTCTGATGGAACTCGCATGACAAGATGTTTTATACATTTTTTGTGACTACCCTATGTTGTCATGCTCGTTTCAATACCCGAAATTTTCGTCCAAAAACCAAACTGTCGCTCATAAAATCCATTGACCAGGTATTATTTATCTCTTGTGGCCGGCTTAACGATCCTTTTTCGCGAGCCGGCAATCTTCGTATTCGCTTTCGTCTTAGATTTAAATTCATTAAGCGATAGACTCTTAATACCCGTTTGCGATTCCACTTCAGCCCTTCATTTCGAATACGGCCATAATATTCATCAAATCCTCTGGTGGGATATTTTTCACTCAGTTCATTGAGCTTATCAATTACTTCCCCATCATCCCGCTGACTTTCATAATACCACATAGAGCGATGCAAATCCGTTATTCGGCATGCCCTGCCAATGCTAATACAATAGGTCTTCTGCAAGTATTCCACTCTTTCTTTTTCTGGCAGGGCTTTAAAACTTTTTTCCCAATAAATCTTTTAACATCTTATTATCCAGACTCGCCTCAGCATACATTTGTTTTAGCTTCCGGTTTTCTTCTTCCAATTCTTTTAATCGTTTAAGCTGAGAGACTTCCATCCCCGAATACTTCTTGCGCCAATTATAAAAGGTAGCTCGGGATATGCCATATTCACGACATAAACTTTGGGCATCAATTCCACTTTCATTCTCCTTGAGTATCTTTACAATCTGACTCTCTGTAAATCTTGACTTTTTTATAACTATTTTTTGACCGCTTAAAATTAATATTTTGTCTAATTTTAAGCTGTCCGGTTTGTGGGGAAGGCTACGCACTATTTATTGCTGCTCCATATTTTCAATCCCTGCTGTTTCCGAGATTACTTGTGTATTAAATTCTGTATCACAAATCCTTCTTGTTTTTATGATCTCAATTATAAATTCAAATTAGTACTGATAACTTATCTTTTTTTGGGGGATATTTTCACAACAGCCTTGATATAAAGCAATATAGACTCAATAAAAAAATTAAACACTGCAACAATTTATCCACATAAAAAAATAATTTTTATAAGTCAAAGATTGCCAATAGAAGTAAATTAAGAAGGATCATTTTAAACATCTGAATTATGAAAAAGAAAATTTTATTGTTATCAACATTTTTTCTTATTATTTCATTTGGATTTAGTCAGGAACATTTTTATCCTGCCAATGCCCAATGGCCCATATCGGATCCTGATGTAGGAGGAACTGGTATTGAACCCGTTACCGAGGGATATATAAATGCTTCGGCAATTACTTTCAACGGATTGGAATACACCAATTACGGTGGCCCCGAAAAAAGTTTAAAAATTAGAATTGAAGGTAATGCATGGCCGGCCAACCAAACTACCAGAATTGAAGATGCATATTTGGAAGTAGCCGTATCACCCAACAAAAACAGTAATTTTTATATCGATTCACTTTCTTTTTCGGCATGTATTCTATCTATAAATGCAATGAAAGTAGAAGTTTATTACTCAACGGATCCTTCTTTTTCCAATGCCACCATGGCTGAATTTTCAACCGGAAATTCAAACAATTATTTAAATCGTGATGTTCTGACCAGATTCAACATTCTTTTAAATAGCGAAAAAATTAACGACGGCGACACTTTATATGTGAGATTTTATCCCTGGGTTGAGGATCCTACAATAAGAACAGGTAAATATATTTGCTTAAGGGATATCGGTATTTTCGGACATGTTGAATCGATTGCAACCCTTTCGACGGTAGAATGGTTTATTAATGGCAACGCGGAACCTGCGATTTCAGGCAACCTCTTGTCAGGGACAACGGTAATTAGCGATTCGCTCAATCTGTTAACTACAACAAAAGCAATTAAATCCGACACTGGTGAAGAGTCAATGGTTTGTGCTTTAATAAACAAAGTATCAGACAGGTGGATTGCGGAAACTGCTCCAAACAACGATCTATTCATCGAAGTTTCTGCCGGTCCCAAAACAGGAGGTACCTTATACGCCGATTCACTGGTATTCTTTGCCGGAGGAGATAATACTTCCGATTTGAAATTGTCGTTATTATATTCAATAAATTCCGACTTTTCAGATAACACTACCCTTATTTCCAATATTTCATTACCCGAAAATCGGGTTACAAAAATAGTTGTCTCATTAGATATCGTTTTAAACACAGGGCAAAATATATATTTGCGTTTCATGCCTTACAGTTCATCGGCAATTTCCTTAAATAAAAATCTGGCAATAGCATCAGTTCAACTATACGGCAGGTTAAAAGGAATAACTTATGATCCGCCAACGGTAACAACAACTGATTACTCGTATTTATCAACCACCCATGTTCTGACAGGCGGCAATGTAACCCTTGACGGAGGATCGATTGTAACACAAAAAGGTGTTGTTTGGAATACAACCGGCAACCCAACCATAGAAGACAATAAAACAATTGACGGAAGCGGTTCGGGAACTTTCGTTAGTCATGTTACAGGATTAGCACCGGCAACTACATATTTTTTAAGGGCTTACGCAATTAATGATGCAGGTATAAGCTATGGAAACGAAATTAACTTTACAACGCTAAACGAAATATTGCCACCAAGTGTAACCACAGAAAACATTACCGATATACTTGTTTCCACGGCCAATGGTTTGGGAAAGGTTACCGCCTGGGGTGGCGATACAGTCAAAATTAGAGGTTTTTGCTGGAATAAAACAGGCAATCCAATGATCAACGATTCTCACGTAGAGAGTGGACAAGGATTGGGTAGTTTTAATACTACTTTATATCCATTAGAAGCAAATACAACCTACTACGTCAGAGCATTTGCCATTAATTCGGCAGGAGAAGGATAGGGAAATGAAATAACCTTTACTACGCAATCACCGGCGCCGGATATAACGAAAGTAGTTGCAAAAGATGGAAGTGGCGATTATACTACCATTCAAGCTGCTTTCGATGCCGTTCCGGACTATTACACCGGAAAATATACCATATATGTCAAACCCGGCATATACAAAGAAAAAGTTGTACTTGCAAAAAACAAGGTTAACGTTATATTAGGCAATTTCAGAAGTAAGAAAAAATTAGAATAAAACACAGAAGCCGGGATTGAAATTCCGGCTTTTTTATTTACATAAGTTTTTCAAGATAGTTATATGTTAATTAAAATTGTTGTTATAGGTGCTTTAAGAGCATACCATCCCCATTGGTAAGTCCGTTAGAATTCATAGTATTGCTAAAATGA
>NZ_FONA01000045.1 GCF_900112795.1 Thermophagus xiamenensis | reverse complement strand
CTAATCTATAAACATGGGAGTCCTTCGGACTCCGTATCTAATAGCCTAATAGCCTATTGGCCTAATGACCCAATGGCCTAATTGGCATCTGGCTTCTGGTTTCGCGGGTCGGTTCACCCCCTTCAGGGGGTTGGGGGGTGAGGGAGGGGAGCTTTTTCCGGGTTACCACTCTGTCGCTGCTCCGCGGCTCCGGCCTAATAGCCTAATGACCCAATGGCCTAATGGCCTAATTGGCTTCTGTCTTTATAATTCAATCTTTCCAGAAGTTAGTGGTAAAGAGGACGAATACGGTAGTAAGTTCCAGACGTCCCAGAATCATGAGAAAGGAAAGGAAGTATTTTCCTATATCGGGGATAACTGAAAAATTACTTACAGGTCCTACATCTCCAAAGGCGGGACCGATGGCACCCATTGAAGAAAGGACAGAAGTAAAGGCGGTGAGAGCATCTAAACCCAGGAAAATCATAATGATAGTGCCGATGATGGCTGTGACAAAATAAAGGACAATAAAGCCTAAAATATTGCTAACCTTTTCATCGTCGACCACTTCACCATTGACCCGTAAAACAAATACCGAATTGGGATGGAGTATTCGGAGAAAATTGACATAAAAACTTTTAAAAGCTACCACTAAGCGAATAACTTTAATGCCTCCACCGGTACTGCCAACGCTGGCACCCACAAAAAAGAGCAGAAAAATGAAAATCCAGCCACGTGTGGGCCATAAAAGGTAATCATCGGTGATATATCCTGTAGTAGTTATAATTGATATAACCTGGAAAAATGCTTTACGAAAAGCTTCCTCAAAGCCCAGATTGAGATGTCGGATCAATACAATGGTAATTATGGCACCGGCAGCAATAATGATAGCCAAATATGTTTTGAGTTCATCGTTGTGTATTAATTTCCGAAATTCTCCTTTGAGGGTAAAATAGTGCAAAGTGAAGTTGATACCTGCCAAGAGCATGAATATCATGATAATATACTGTATGTAGGGCGAATAACCGGCTATGCTGTCGTTTTTAGGAGAAAAACCACCTGTGGCAATAGTGCCGAAACTATGGCAAAGCGAATCAAAGAAATTCATGTCGCCCAGCAAGAGGAATATAACCTGAAGAAAGGTTAAACCAACATATATGCCCCAAAGTCGTTTGGCTGTATTGGCTGTTCGAGGGGTTAATTTTTCATAGGAAATACCGGTAGCTTCTGATTTAAATAAATTATATCCACCCACCCGAAGCATAGGAAGAATAGCTACCACCAGAACGATGATACCCATACCGCCAATCCAGTGGGTTAGGCTTCGCCAATAAAGAACACTTTTGGGCAACGATTCAATATCGTTGAGGATAGAGGCTCCGGTGGTTGTTAAACCTGACACCGACTCAAAAAAAGCATTCTCGAATCCGTGAATGGACTGAGTAAACAAATAGGGAAGAGAACTGAAGGCCGATATAACAAACCAGGCAAAGGTGACTGTCAGGTAACTCTCTTTAAGTCCAAGAGAAGGCTTAAGGTGCAGTGATGAGCCTAAATAGGCAATTTCAGAAGTAAGAAAAAATTAGAATAAAACACAGAAGCTGGGATTGAAATTCCGGCTTTTTTATTTACATAAGTTTTTCAAGATAGTTATATGTTAATTAAAATTGTTGTTATAGGTGCTTTAAGAGCATACCATCCCCATTGGTAAGTCCGTTAGAATTCATAGTATTGCTAAAATGA
>NZ_FONA01000021.1 GCF_900112795.1 Thermophagus xiamenensis | reverse complement strand
CATAGAAATAAATTTGGGACACCCAAATTTAAAAAATCATGATTGATTTACAGATAGTTAAGAGGGTGCCCCGAAAAAGTGCGGAAAACAGGAAAGAGCATGTATAAAAAGCCCAAGGCAGAAGTGCACAGGCAGAAGGCAGAAGAAGTGATTAGTCATTAGTTAACAAGGGGTTAGTATTAAATAACTGATGACTAATGACTAACCACTAACGACTACTTATAAGAAGTAATATATCAACGAAGTAAGTAATATTTATACGGAGGAATTATTGGTTAAGATAATCCTGCAGGTGTTGATAAAAAAGTTCGACACGTGAAGCAATATTATGGTCTGCAAGGGTTCTCTGTTGTCCTTTCAGGGCTATTTCCTGACATTTTTGAGGATTTTGAATCAACCATCTGATTTTTTCAATGCATTCTTCAGGCGAACGATAGGTGACAATTTCTTCATCTACTTTAAAAAAGTCAGAAATGTTTCTTTTATAATCTGTAATGAGACAAGTTCCAACACCGGTTGTTTCGAAAAGTCGCATATTGGCGGCATAATCGCCTACACAGTCGCCATGGCTGTTAAACCCGATATGGGCTTTGGATAAAGCTTTGAACATATCAAGGCCAAATACCGGGGGACGGGCCATTTGGTAAAGTTTCTTTGAAATGGTCAATCTTTGTGGCATTTTGTCGTGAAACCGCCCCTTCCGGATAGGTTTGACAGCATCGGTAAGCCAGTTGAGACCTATGGAATCTAAGGTGCGGGCAGTTATAAAGGAGGCTTGTTTTTTTATCAGTGCTATAAGGCTGCGGTCGGGCAAATTACCGTAAAAGGTGAATGAAATATTTTCATTGACCAGTTTTTCGAGAATTTGTCGGCGGGTACTGTGTATATCTTCACCGGCGAAAATAGAACCTAAAAACGCCAGTGGGGTTTCGGGGTAAGGATTGTCTGTTTTTATTTTATCTAATATACGAGGGTCGAAACCATGCGGTATATTTACCGATGGAATACCATACTTTTTCAATAGCTTTTGGAAAAATGGCGAACAAACGGTGAAGTAGTCGAAAACCCGAAATGCTTCTATTTGCATGGATGAGAATGGTGCACATACGTTGCCAATGCAAAGCTTTAATTGAGGATGTTCAGCTTTTATTCTTCTGACAAAGTTGCCGTTGTAAGTTACCGAGTCCTGAAAGTAAATAATATGAGGCCGAAATTGTCGGATTTGTTCCAGTAAAATGGTATCGGGAGATGAATCGGGCGATACACCGTTTTCTTTGGCCCACGCTTTTTGCAATGGTAAAGCATTCGCCACAATTTCCATGGTTTCCATGCCTTTTTCGGCAAGAATTCGACCATAGTTGTCGGACCAGGCAAAATATTGGTTCATCAGATGACGGTGTTGTTCCTCATAACAAGCTTTTACAATCTGAGGATTCTGCCTATAATATTGATTTAAGAAATCTCTGTAATAGCTCGATATTTTAATAAACTTCAGTGACATAGGAATAATGTTGTTTGCAAGAACGGTAGATGAAACAAGAAGCCTTTATTGGAATCTGCATATCGAAGGATTTTGTATGGTTCCTTTTGCTATGTTTCTTTTTCGGCAAACTTAGAAGTTTTTTTGGATATTGAAGAATAAAGAGTTGAATTCGTATCCGGTTTTAGTAAGTGGATAGTTTAGCTTTATGGTTTCCAAATTTTGAATAAATCTACATTTTTAACATTTGTCCCTTCCCCCCAAAAAATATTTGTATCCTGGTAGAAATATTGCCGTCCTGCTTGAGTTTTACCTTTTCCTGCTTAAATTCTTGTCGTCCTGCTTAAGTTTTTATAGTCCTGCTTAAATTCTTAGCACCCTGCTTAAATTTTTGTTGCCCTGCTTAAATTCTGACGTCCTGCTGGGGCATGCAGAGGTTATTGCAATTTTTCTGACCGGGAGCTTAAGCTTAATATTATAAACATAAAAAGGTAAATTTAATTTCGAACTTTACTTTAAAAATGTGTAAACAGGCGGGAAGGAGTAAAAATTTGATGGCTTTTCTATTTAATCTACTCATTCCTGTTATTTTTGTTGCAAATAAATCAGAAAATGCAGAGCCAAACCAGGTTTATATTCCGTCAGGGTATTATTTACGGCATCGGGAATGTGGTGGTTAAGCTGAGTGGGGTCATCCTTATTCCATTATATCTTCGCTATATTAATGAAGAGGAATTTGGGGTGGTAGCCTTGTTTGAAACCATCTTTCAATTTATATTGATTCTTTCGGGCTTTGGTTCGCGGGGTGGCTTTATGCGCTGGTACCATGAAATGAAGAATGGCCGTGAGAAGAAGCAGCTTTTTTATACCACCTTCACCTTCAACTTCATGACCACGATGTTGTCGGTTGTTGCCGTTGGGGCAGTGCTTCTTTTTTATTCGCAGCAGATATTCCAATATTCCATATCTTCTTCCATACTACTTTTTTTTCTGGTGGGAACCTTTTTTCGGTTATTAATGGAGTTGCCTTATTATCTGTTAAAGATAGAGCAAAAAGCGGTGGCTCAAACATGGTGGGTGTTCCTGAATGTGGTTCTACTTATAGGTACCACCTTCTATTTTATGGAAGTAAAGAGAATGGGTTTGAAAGGAATTTATCTTGGTCAAATGGTGGCTCATACCATTACATTTTTGGCACTTTTGCCCTTGATAATCAGGCATTCGGTACCCAGATTTAATACATCCGTATTAAAGGAGATGCTTCATTACGGATTCCCATTGGCTGTCAGCAATATTCTGACAACGGTTTTGACGCTCAGTGACCGACATATTATCAATCAGTACCAGAATTTGAGTGAAGTGGCCGGTTACAGCATGGGCTTTAAAGTGTCCAACCTTCTGCAGATGGTTGTCGTTTCCGCGTTTATCACCGGTTATTCTAACTACTATTTTAAAACCATGCATGAGAAGGGAAGTCTTCTCTTCTATGAGAAGATTCTTCGTTATTTTATGATTTTTATATCTCTCGGCGGTTTGGGGGTAGTTCTCTTTTCACCGGAGATTATTTATGTGGTATCGATGGGACGGGAGTTTTTCCAATCGTCGGTGGTTATTGTCCCGGTGCTGATGATAGGGATGCTCTTTTCAGGGTTGCGGCAAATGTTTATGTTACCACTGAACAAACATAAACGTACCCGCCGGATTTCAATGATATTAATATTAAGTGCCGTAATAAATATTGCCGGTAACTTTTTGCTGGTGCCGGTTATGGGGAAAATGGGGGCATCGGTGTCTACCGTTTTGGCACAGTTGTTTGCCGTGGTATGGTTTTATGTGGAGGTGAGAAGAGTGGAGCCGCTTCGTTTCCCTGTCGGTAAAAATTTTATTTTGCTGATTATCTGGACCGCTTTGGCCTTTGGTGGCATGCAATGTTTTGACTGGTATCTGCCCCTGGCTTGGGGAATGAAAATACTGCTGATGTTACTCTTTTTTCTTTCTTTCTTCCTGACAGGCCATATCCATAAAGAAGAAATAAGAGAAGTGAAAGGTATATATCAAAAAATAAGAGGAAGATAAAATTATTGACATTACTCTTGTAACATATGCCGCAACTGGTTCGTCACACCATCACAACGATTAAAAACAAATTGGTTTAATCAAATTTTTTTGTGATGAGAAAGAGAACTTTTTTGAAGGCAGTGTTAATGGTTATTATTTTGGTTCTTCCGCCCGAAGTATATGCTCAGCAGGATACTACCGAACATAAGACAACAGAACGGATACGCAATATTATTACTGTTGAGGAAGATTTTAACCAGACTAAAGTTACCTTCCCCGGTGGAAAGGTGGTTGTTGATGAACAAAGTGATACCATTACCAAAATTACTGTCGGACGCCGACAATATCTCGTAATTGAGCGGCCGGGACACCACACCAGTATTCAGGTCGTTAAAAAAAACCGAGAAAAGTTTAAAGGACACTGGGCCGGTTTCGATTTAGGATTAAACAATTTTACAGAAGCACCCTTTCAGGGAGGATTACCGGAAGGGGCTACCTGGCTCGACCTTAATGCCGGAAAATCAGTATCGGTGGGAATGAACATCTTTCAATATAATATCGACCTGCAGAAAAACCGAAACAATATGGGGCTGGTTACCGGATTAGGTTGGATTATTAACAACTATCGGTTCGATTCTCAATTTGTGCCTACTAAAAATGAAGAAGGAATTACAACTTATTATGAGTGGGAACGGTCTATCGAAAAGAGCAAACTGGTAACAAGTTTTGCTACTATTCCTTTACTTTTTGAGTATCAGTTTCCCGATAATGGCGGAGATTCCAGGTTTTTTATTTCTGCGGGTGTTTATGGCAGTTTCAGGCTGGGGTCACACCTGAAAGTTGTTTACAATGAAGGGGGTAGCAGAGAAAAGGAGAAAAGCCGGGAGGACCTGAATCTTAACGCCTTTAAATATGGGTTCATGGTACGTGGCGGGTATAAGTGGATTAAACTTTTTGCGCAGTGGGATTTTACACCAATGTTCGAAAAAGACCGCGGCCCGGAAGTATATCCCTGGAGTGTTGGTGTGACACTGCTGCAATTTTAATAAGATTTGCTGCTGTACTTATGGGGGCTTGACCGATAAACGTAGGTGTTTGAAACAATTTAAGAGAGAAAATTGTAAAGTAACAGTAATAAGTATGAATCGGGGGAAAATAACTACATAAATGCTGCGGAATGAGACTAAAGAGATTATTAATTTAATTTTCACTTGAAGTAGAATAAAATGTTAAAACAAGTATTTAGAATCGGGCTGATTATTTTTTTTATGGCGAGGGTTGAAGGCACTTTCGCCCAGAACAGAGCCTTGGATTCGGTATTGGTGAAATATGACCATTATTGGGAGATGGCGCCGGGGCTTTATCGTGTTATGAAGAATAATTACATAGGTGTGGTAAATAGCCGTGGAAGAGAAATTGTTCCATGTCGTTTTGACCAGGTCTGGACCCCGTCAAAAGATAAATATATACGCGTATTACTGGACATGAAAACGGGACTTTACCATGTTGACAAAGGCATTATTCTTCCTGCCGAATATGACCAAATATGGGAATACGATGATGGTTTGGCCAAGCTGATGAAAGACCGTAAATTTGGATTTGCCGACATGAATGGTCGTATTGTGGTACCATGTGAGTACCAACATGTATGGTCGCCACGCAATGGTTTGATTAAAGTTATGAAAGATGGCCTGATAGGCTATATTAAAACTACCGGTGAAATGGTGGTTCCGGTGGTTTATCAGTATATCTGGGATTTTCAGGATGGTTTGGCCCGTGTGGTTCGTGACGGCAAAATGGGATATATTAATGAACAGGGGAATGAAGTGGTACCGGCTATTTATGACCGGGTGTGGCCTTTTGACAATGGTGTGGCCATGGCGGTGATTAATGGCGATTATTTTAAGATTGACAAGAAAGGCAATATTGTAGAGACGGTGGGTTCTTATTTAGATAAAGAAACTTCCCAAAATGAAACAGAAGAAAATTATCCGGATGAAAAAATAACCATTTTTGAAAAAGACCGGCCGTACATATCGGTTGAGAAGAACAAAGTGGAAATCTGGCACGATGGAAAAGGAATTCAGATTGGGGATAAAAAGACCAAAAAGAAAAGACAATATTTTCATGGGCATTTGGCCGGGATAGGACTGGCTCTGAATGGTTATCTTAACTCGGAGGGCGATGAGGAACTTCCTGCCGGATATGAATTTATGGAGCTGAATCAGGGTAAGTCGCTTGAGGTTATCATTTATCCCTGGGAAGAGAACATTCGCCTGTTGGGCGACTGGTTTGGCCTGGTAACCGGCTTGGGAATTCAATATAATAATTATCGGTTTAAGTTGGATACCTATGCCGATATTCCGGAAAACGGAAGAAATTGGTTCCCGGTATTGGAGGATGAGAATACATCCATATCTAAGAGCAAGCTGATGATGATGCATCTGAATGTTCCGGTTTTGGCCGAAGTTCAACTTCCTAACGGACAAAATCACAAAAAGCTCTATATTGCTGCAGGTGTCGTTGGTGGTGTTCGTCTGCAAACCCATACCAAGCTTGTTTATAGTGTTAACAACACCAGCGAGAAAAAGAAAAAACGGGATGACATGGGACTTTCCCTTTTCCGATACGGATTTATGGCTAAAGCTGGATTCGGTGACTTTTCTGTTTACGGAACCTATTATCCTGAACCAATGTTTAAGGATGGGGAAGGACCTCAATTATATCCATATTCTATAGGAATGATGCTAAACTTTTAATTTGTGTAGACAAAGAAATAAATTCTGACAAAAAATTATCAGGCTTTTTGAGGCATCCCTCAAAAAGCCTTTCTTTGTATTCTGTTGTTTGCTGCCTATTTTGTATTTTAACCTTATATTTTAATCCGCTTCCCTTTTTTTGTTTATTAAAATTTTGAAAACAAATAATTTATGTCGTTATTAGGAAACATTATCTGGTTAATATTTGGAGGACTTGCTACCGCCATTGAATATTTTATATCCAGCATTTTTTTGTTTATCACCATTATCGGTATTCCATTTGGATTACAGACTCTGAAGTTAGGTGTTCTGGCCCTTTGGCCTTTTGGCCGTAATGTGGTAGCTAAACCTGCGGGAAGTGGGTGTCTGTTTACGTTGATGAATATTATTTGGATATTTGCAGGAGGAATATGGATATGCCTTTCCCATTTGTTATTTGGCTTGTTGTTATTTGTTACAATTATTGGCATTCCTTTTGGTCGCCAGCATTTTAAATTGGCGCGCCTGGCACTGACGCCGTTTAACTATGAGATTAGGTAGAGTTTTGTGTTTATTTTTAATTTGGGGAAAATTAACTAATAAAAAAGCATGAATAGAGTTATAGGCATGGGCAATGCCCTGATAGACATTTTAACAAGACTCGATGATGATAAGGTTTTGTCGGATTTGGAATTACCTAAAGGGTCGATGCAACTGGTGGGGCAAGAAGCTATTCAGAGGGTATTGGAAGCTACGGCTTCCTATCCACGACATCAGGCGTCCGGTGGGTCGGCAGCCAATACTATACATGGGTTGGCCAGTCTGGGCATTGAAACTGCTTTTATCGGTAAAGTGGGCAGGGATGAATGGGGTGGTTTTTTCCGGTCCGACCTTGAACGAAGAAATATAAAACCCATTCTTCTGGAGGGGAAACAGGAGTAGGGGCGTGCGTTTGCCTTTATCAGTCCCGATGCCGAACGAACTTTTGCCACCTATTTGGGTGCTGCCATTGAACTGGAGCCACGAGATGTGGCTGAACATTTGTTTGAAGACTACCACTTTCTGCATATTGAAGGTTACCTGGTACAAAACAAATCTTTAATTCAACATGCCCTGCAAACAGCTAAAAAGAAGGGTTTGCAAGTCTCACTTGACCTGGCCAGTTTTAATGTGGTGGAAGAAAATCGGGACTTCTTGCATGAAATAGTAAAAAATTATGTAGATATTCTTTTTGCCAACGAAGAAGAAGCCAAAGCATTTACTGGCCTTACAGACGGGGCTGCCCTTCATCGGTTGTCCGAATTTAGTAATGTGGCGGTTTTAAAGTTGGGCAGCAAAGGGTCGATCATTAAACATCAAGACCGGGTGGTGGAAGTAGCTGCCACTGAGGCTGTGAGCCGAGATACTACCGGTGCCGGTGATTTGTATGCTTCCGGGTTTCTTTTTGGCCTCATTCATGGTTTGCCTATCGAACAGTGTGGAGAAATAGCTTCTTTACTGGCAGGCAGAGTAATAGAAGTGATAGGGCCTAAAATTGATGACCAGGCATGGAAGGATATTAACCAGCAAGTAATGAAATATGTCAATTAAAATTGCAGAAAATAATTGCAATTGAAATGGGATGACGACTTTTGCCACAATTGTACACATAGGCAGAAGAAGTCATTAGTCAATAGTGGCAGGTGAGTAGTTGATAGTCTTTGGTTTATAGTTTTTTACGTAACCAGACTAATGACTATCGACTATACACCAACAACCAACCACTAATCACCAATGACTAACCACTATTGACTACTAACCTTAAGTTCCATCGAACGTTAAGATTTATGCGAATAAAATCTTTTGTCATTTTTTTGGCGGCATCTCTCTTTTATCTTTGTTAATCATCAATAAAAAAACTGTTATGTACGGAAAATATAAAGAGCATCTCCAGAAAGAACTGGAAAGTATTAAAGCATCCGGTCTATACAAAGAAGAAAGGCTTATTACTACTCCCCAGGGCGCAGAAATTAAAATATCTACCGGAGAAACGGTGCTGAATTTTTGTGCCAATAATTACTTGGGGCTTTCATCTCATCCAAGAGTTATTGAAGCCGCACACAAAGCCCTTGAAACGCATGGTTATGGCATGTCATCGGTTCGTTTTATTTGCGGAACGCAAGATCTTCACCGTGCTTTGGAAGAAAAAATTGCCCGTTTTTTCGGAATGGAAGATACCATTTTGTATGCGGCCTGTTTTGATGCCAATGGCGGCGTTTTTGAACCGTTATTTACCGCCGAAGATGCCATCATTTCTGATGAATTAAATCATGCCAGTATTATTGATGGGGTAAGACTTTGTAAAGCAGCCAGGTATCGGTATAAGCATGCGAATATGGATGACTTGGAGGCCAGGTTAAAAGAGTCGCAGGCGCAGCGCTTCAGAATTATTGTTACCGATGGTGTCTTTTCAATGGATGGAGATATTGCTCCTCTCGATAAAATTTGTGACCTGGCAGACCGTTACGACGCCTTAGTAATGGTTGACGACAGTCATGCCTCCGGCTTTATCGGAAAAACCGGCAGAGGGACACCTGAATATCATAATGTGATGGAGCGTATCGATATCTTAACCGGAACATTAGGAAAGGCTTTAGGCGGTGCTATGGGTGGGTTTACTACCGGGAAAAAAGAGATTATTGATATGTTGCGTCAGCGTTCCCGTCCCTATTTGTTTAGCAATTCATTGGCGCCGGTTATTGTGGGAGCTGCTTCCGAAGTATTCGACATGCTGTCTGAATCTACTGATCTTCGCGATAAATTGATGGACAATGCCGATTATTTTAAACGAAGGATTCAGGAAGCTGGATTTGATATTAAGCCTACCAATTCTGCCATCGTGGCTTTAATGCTATATGATGCCCGACTTTCCCAGGAATTTGCCGCCCGATTGCTTGGCGAAGGCATCTATGTAACAGGCTTTTATTACCCAGTAGTGCCCAAGGGCCAAGCCAGAATTCGCATTCAGCTTTCGGCCGCACATGAGAAAAAGCATCTTGATAAAGCCATCGAAGCTTTTGTAAAGATTGGAAAAGAACTGGAAGTTATTTGATGCCTCTTCATTGGTTTGGCAATTGATAATGATCTGACCAGCCAAACAATTTTTCAGGATGGTTGTTTCTTATTTATAGTTAATTTAAATAAGGAGTAACCATGAAAAAATTTTTGATTTCAATATTTTCGGTCGGGCTGTTTCTGACAGCCCCATTGGCTTTTGGACAAAAAATGGAGTTGAATGTATCCAAAAGCAGTATTGTCTGGACCGGGAAAAAAATCGGCGGTTCTCATACCGGTAATGTACAGTTTCATTCCGGTTATTTAACCAAATCGGGCGATCGTTTCGTGAAAGGGGAGTTTGTCGTGGATATGACCAGCTTAAGCAATACCGATTTGGAGGACGAAGGTTTGCGTGCAAAACTCATTGGTCACCTTAAGTCGGATGACTTCTTCAGTGTTGAGAAATATCCAACTGCTACCTTGGTCATAAAAAATGGGGTAAAGGTAAACGATTCAACCTGGAAGTTTGAAGGAACATTAACCATTAAAGGGATCTCTAACCCGGTGAGTTTTGAGGCTACAGCCGATGGCCAAGTTTTTAAAGGCGTGCTGACGGTTGACCGGTCTCAATTCGATGTGCGGTATGGCTCCAAATCTTTTTTCGATAATTTGGGTGATAACTTGATTTATGACGATTTTGATCTTGCCTTTGAAGTGAGCTTTGAGTAAAAGCCAAAAACGCAATGCTTTATATAGATTTTCTTTATGAAAGAATAAAAAGCCCGCATCATTTATGCATAGATGCGGGCTTTTTGGCTACATTGAGTTTAACAAAAAGGTTGTCTGAGATTTTTATTTTTTAATAATCTAAAGTCAGTTCTTCGCCTTTGTAGAAGTCCAGGATTTTCGTCCGAAGAACATATTCATATTTGGCTTGTAAATAATCGGATTGGGCCTTTATATAATCGGCTCGGGCAACGCTGTAATCGACCGGACTGACCAGCCCTAAAGCGTATTTTTTTTCGGTGTATCTTAACGATTCTTCGTAAGCGTTTACGGCTGTTTGAGCAGCCAGATATTTCTGAAAGGCTGCCTCGGCATCAGCATAAGCTTGTTGAATTTCTTTCCTGAGATTTTGTTTTTCCTGTAGCAGGTCCAAATTGGCACTTTGTATGCCCAGTTTTGCATTTTTTACATTGTAACGGGCCGATAAACTATTGAAAATAGGAATTCTAAGCGTCAGGCCTATGTATTGAGTGGCATTATCCTTGAATCTTTGACCGAAATCGAAATTTACGGAACTTTCAGTTTTGGAAATATTGGTACTCCAACCTGCATCCAGATACAGAGAAGGATAAAGAGCCCCTTTAGCTGCTTTAAGCCCGTATTGGCTGCTTTCAAGGTTATACTGATAAGCCTTAATGCGTGGCATAATGTCAACGGCCGTATTAAATAGTATCGATGGTGGGGTTAATGTTCTTTGTTCTAAATCGGCAATGTCGGGCGAAACGATATCAAAATTATCAGTATTTTCCAGGTCAAGGGCCTGTGCCAAGTTAAGCAGTGACAGCTTTAAATTGTTTTCCATTTGCGTGACATTCAATGCTTCTTTAGCGGCCTGAGATTTTATCTCCAATAAGTTACTTTCCGAAACTCTTCCTGCTTCTACCAGCTGCCTGGTTGTTTCTATCTGTTGTTGGGCAACCTCGTATTGTTGTTGGGCAACTTTGAGCAATTCCTTATCGAAGAGCACCTGTAAATAATAGGCTGTAATATTAAGGGCCAGGTCGTTTATGGCGGCTTCTTGCTCGCTTTGCGACATTTTCCAGTTGGCTTCCGTTTGTTTTATTTCGTTACGTAAAGTAAAAGCCTGAAACAGGGGTACCGATGTACCTAAAGAGAAGCGACTAAATTGTGTGGTCTGATCTACATATTGATAAGTAGTTTCATCCGGTACCCTCCCAAAGCTAAGTTGATAGCCGGCACTTCCATTGAGTGAAGGAAGTTTGTTCAACCGCTTTTGTTGATAAAGGTTACTTTGGTATTGGGTGTTTAATTCCTGTTTCCGTACGGAAATATTGTTTTCTTTGGCATACTCTATACACTCCCTCAGACTCCATTTACGGGGCTCCTGACCCGAAATTCCTATGGTAACCAAAGAAAGTAAGGTTAATATTATTAGCGTTTTATTTCTCATGATACCTTTTTTCTGCAATTTGTTTGATAATGAACAGTCAATAGATTAACGCATCTGTCAAAACAGGTTATTCTTTTCGGTTTGATTTTCACCTGAATTGTGCAAAGCTTAAAAACAGCTTTTCCTTTTATTTAATCTATTTATCTTAAAACTAAAGGTCTAAAAATCGATTGTTCTGTTATAACGGAACTTTAACTTTGTCATCTTCGGTAAGCCCTTCAACCACTTCAATGTTGATTCCGTCGGATAATCCTGTTTTAATGAGCCGTTTTTCAAATACCTGAGGTTCAGTCATGACTTCTACAAAGGTTGAATCCTCTTTGAAAGTCACCAGTTTTTCTTTAATGGCCAGCACGCTGTCACGCCGGTCGAGGACGATATCGGCAGTAGCGCTGTATCCGGCCCTGATGAAGCTTCCTTCCTGTAGTTGAACGGCGGCTTTAATTTCGAACTGGATGGCGCCGTTTTCTTCAACGCCTTTGGGTGAAATGAATTCCAGGATGGCCGTAAACTTTTCTTCGTCAAGAGCGCCAATAGTTAACAACAGTTGCATGCCTTCCTTTATTTTTCCTACTTCGGTTTCGTCGACCATCCCTTCGAATACCATTTCGCGCATGTCGGCAACAATGGCAATGGTTGTTCCGTCGTTAAAAGTGTTACTCTTGATAACCGAATTTCCTACTTCTACCGGGACATCCAGCACCATTCCTGCGGTTGTAGAACGAATTAATGTATTGGTTTGTGAACCGGCTTTCTTTAATACCCCTTCTTTTATTAACTGCAGATTGTTTTGTGCCGATTCCAGGTCTTCTTTGGCAATCTCATAGTTCAGCTTGTCGGATAGATATTGGGATTCTGTAATGACTTTATTTTTAAATAATTCCTGAGTTTTTTCGAACTCAATTTTTGCATTTTCATATGCAAGTCGAGCTTTTTCCAGGCGGGTTTCGGCTTCGTTGACCTGAATCATTTCGGGGATGATTTGAATTCGGGCAATTAAATCTCCTTCTTTGACCATGTCGCCCGGCTGTACATAAATCTGGTTGATTATACCCGACTCCTGTGGTTTTATTTGAATCTCTTTACGCGGGACGATAGAGCCGGTGGCAACAGTTTTTTTAATAATGTTGGTTATTTGAGGTTGTTCCGTTTCATATACCACCGGTGATTTTTTGGTTTGTTTATACAGGTAAAAAAACACCCACACTACAAGAGCTACTAAAACAATCACCATTGAAATTTTGAGAAACTTTTTCATTGCTTTCAGATTTTATGAGGCAAGAAGGATTGCCTGTATGGTTACTTTATTATTTTAAGGTTATAAAATGTTGCGTATAAATGCTTTAAAGTTTTTGGTGTTATTCATGTCGGAGCGCCTCAATAGGTTTAATCCGAACCGCTTTGAGAGCCGGAATTAACCCGGCAAACAGGCCTACAATGACCAAAATAATGATTGAGGCGACAGCCATTGGTAATCCAATTTCCGGATTCATGAAAAATGATTGTTCATCGGGGGGTGCCTGTGCCCGGGCTGCTTCCAGAGCCATATCGGTGAGGTGAAGCACCAGGGTACCCATGGCCAGTCCTAAAAAGCCGGCAACGGTGGTTAGAAAAACCGACTCGGTTAAAATTTGTCCGATGATTAATGCCGGTCGGGCACCTATGGCGCGTTGAATACCTATCTCTTTGGTGCGTTCTCTGACTATTACCAGCATTATGTTACTTACACCTACTGCTCCGGCTATAAGCGTCCCGATTCCTACAACCCAAATAAGTATGTTGATGCCCAGAAAGGTATATTCCATGGTTTGCAATTCGCTCTGGACATTAAATCCGCCAATAGCCTGGTCATCTTCGGGAGCAATTTTGTGATGCTTTTTAATGATAGGTTTTATCCTGTCAACAATAGATTGGACATTAACTCCCGGTTTGGCCGTGAATCCAAAAAAATGGACCTGGTCACCGTAATTAAAGGTTTGTTGCATCGTGGTAAAAGGCAGATAAATAGTTTCCTTTTTATTACTGCCGATATTGATGTTGGGATTATTGGATTTGAATACTCCTACCACCATAAAATAGACTCCGTTGATGCGAAGATATTGTCCTACAGGATCCTCACCTTCATCAAACATGATTTCATATACTTTTTCGCCGATGATGCACACTTTTCTTTTCAGTTCGATATCTTCGTTGTTGATGTATCTTCCGTAGGGCATGGTACACGGGTCAATTTCCCGATATTGAGGATAATCGCCCATAACGTTGAAAGCGGCAGCTCTTTCGCCGCGAACAACATTTTGTCCTTCACGAAGATTCCATCCCTGTAGTCGGGGGGATAAAACATCGATTTCTGGTATTTGTTCGCGTATGGCTTCCATGTCGGCATTGGTGAGGCTCCACCATCGTCCGCGGTCATAACCTTCATAAGGCACAGTGGTCCGGTTGGCCCAAAGAAATGCACTATTGGTGGCAAAATCTTTGAATCCATGAGTGATGCCATTGGTCAGAGCATTTCCTGCACCTGTCATTACCACCAACATGAAAATTGCCCAAAAGACGCCAAAAGCAGTCAGAATACTACGAAACTTATTTTGTTTTATGGCATTTAATATTTCTTGCCAACGATCTCTGTCAAACACGGTTTTTATTTTTTAAGTTACTTTTTGCGGTTTATAGGTTTTTCCACAACGAAGATTATTATTCATCGTGTAATGCCTCAATTGGTTTAATGGCAGCAGCTTTTCGGGCCGGAACAAAACCTGCGATTAATCCGGCAATAATCAGGACGACTAAAGCAGATACTACTACCGACAAATTGGCCGAGGGATTGTAAAAGATATTTTCAACTTGAGGTGATTGTTGGGCTATATTTTTCAATATTATGGAAACCGCTGATAACAATCCCATTCCAAATACGAGGCCCAGAAAACCCGATAATGCTGTAATAAATATCGATTCGGAAAGCACTAGCCGGATGACCGACCAGGGTGTGGCGCCAATGGCTTTCCGAATGCCTATTTCTTTGGTTCGTTCTTTAACCAATATTATCATAATGTTGCTTACACCTACAATTCCGGCAATGATGGTCATGATTCCAATAACCCAGACAAACAAACGAATTCCTCTAAAAACGCCCTGTGCTTGTTTAAAATGTTCCAATGTGTTCCAAATGCCAATGGCCTGTTTGTCGTCAGGAGCTACCTTGTGCCTTTTCATCAACGTGGTACGGACCGCCTCTTCAATTCTTTTGTTTTCGGCCACAGTAAGGGCATTGGTCGATATTGCGAGTTCGTTCAGGCGGTTACTGCCATTGAAGACTCTTTGGGCAGTATTAACAGGAATGTATATCTGTTCATCGTCTCGTCTTTCAGGGTTTTCGAATACGCCTACCACCATAAAAGGTACATTGCTGATACGTATGTATTTCCCTATGGGGTCTTCATCTTTGAAAAGAGCTTTTTTTACAGGAAGGGATATGATCGCTACTTTGCGGTACTCATTCATGTCCATTTGGTTCAAATAGCGTCCCTGAATGATATCAACAATTTGAATATTTTTAAATTCGGGTCGGACTCCTTCCAGATCATAATCACCGTAATTGTCTTTATAAGTAACGGTTCCTTGTCCCCAAAGTCGGAATCTGCCGGAAATATTGGAAATATCATCCCGGAACATATTGACCAAAAAATCATAATCTTCGTTGGTAAACTGGATTCGTCGGCCCGCTTGCAAGCCGTCATGCGCCACCTGAGTTTGGCGACTCCAAATCCACAACGCATTTTTGGCGACCCCTCTGAAGTTGTTTTCCATACCATGTTGAAGCCCGTTGCCTGAACCTAGAAGCAGAATCAGCATGAAGATGCCCCAGGCTACACTGAAGCCGGTCATTATGGCTCTTAACTTATTTTGTTTCAGGGTTGAAAATATTTCCTGAAGAGAGTTAAACATGTTTTTGAAATTATTTTTATTAAATCAATTTGATTTTTGTGTTTTACAATTTGCACAAAGAACTACCTTTAGTTATTGGTAAAAATTTCATTATCAGTGATAGGCTGAAAATCACCGTTGGTTATGTTTTCTCCTATAATTCCATCTCGCAATCGGATAATGCGTTGGGTTCGGTGAGCAATGTCATTTTCATGGGTCACAATAATGACGGTAATTCCCATTTTGTTGACTTCTTGCAAAATGTTCATGACTTCGTACGAGGTTTGGGTATCCAGTGCTCCGGTAGGTTCATCGGCCAGGATTACTTTAGGATTGGAGATCAGTGCTCTGGCAATAGCAATACGTTGTTTTTGGCCACCTGATAGTTCAGCCGGTAAATGGTTAGCCCACTCTTTCAGACCCATACGATCGAGCATTTCCATAGCCATTTGGTTTCTTTTTTTTCGGCTTATATTCTTGTAATATAGAGGTAAAGCCACATTTTCCATGGCATTTTTGAAGGATATCAAATTAAACGACTGAAAAACAAAACCAATATATTTATTTCTGAATCGAGCCGCTTTGGTCTCGTTCATTTTTTCAATTTTTATGTTGTCCAGGTAATAATTGCCTCTATCATAAGTATCCAAAATACCCAAAATGTTGAGAAGAGTTGATTTCCCTGAACCTGACGATCCCATGATACTCACCATCTCGCCCGCTTTAATGTCCAGATCGATCCCTTTTAATACATGAAGGGCATTATTTCCCATTTTATAAGACTTGTGAAGATTTTCAACCTTAATAATACTATTGCTCATGGTGTCTGGTTTTGTTTAAGTTTTTCTGCAACTGTCTATTCAATTGATTTGCCAAAAATGATATAATGTTGATATATAGTATGTTTATTGGTGTGTAACTTAAAAATTAGAAATTAAAATTGTCATGTTTTGGGACACGGGGTGTCCGCAAGCGTACATTAGTTTGTAAAAGTTATTATTAAGGACGCTTTTCACCTTGTGTAAGTTACAGCTATTTTTAACGGTGAAGCGAAAAAGTTTTATTTAACTTTGTGACCTATGGCAAAGGATAGTTTTTTGATGCACATTAGTGGGATTGGTCCGGTGCTTTTTAAAGCAAACCATAGATATAAACGTCTTTCTATTAAACTTAAGCCGTTTGAATACGTGACTGTAATGTTTCCTCCCGGCTACAGCAGTAAGAAGGTAATGGCCTTTGTGGAAGAAAAAAAGGCATGGATAACCCACAATCTGAAAAAAATTGAGCATATTGAACAAAGAAAAACTGTTTTTGATGAGAATAGTACTTTTCGGACGCACAGTTTTCAATTGAAAGTAGAAAAAGGAGCCGGTTCTGATATTAAAATGACATTGGCAAAAGGGGTTTTGAATGTGGTTTATCCTGCTCATTTACCTGTTACCGATCTTTTTGTTCAAAATACCATAAGGAAAGGGATAGAAGAAGCGATGCGGTTGGAAGCAAAAATTGTGTTACCGAAAAAAGTCAAAGATTTTGCTAGCCGGTATCATTTTTCCTATAACAAGGTTTTCATCAAAAACCTCAAGTCACGATGGGGTAGTTGTTCCGCTGTTAATAATATTAATTTGAATTTACAGCTCATGAGATTACCTGAACACTTAATAGATTATGTTGTTCTTCATGAATTATGTCATACCAAAGAAAAAAATCACGGACCGGGATTTTGGACGTTATTGAATAAGGTTACCGGTGGAAAAGCAAAATTATTGGCTGCTGAAATGAAACAATATCGCACTACAATCTACTAAAAACAATATGGACTGGAATCAACTTCTTTCCACAAAACGAACCGGACAATCGACCCACCATAGGCATCATGACCGTACGCAGTTTCAGCGAGATTACGATCGTTTGATATTTTCTTCCCCTTTTCGACGTATGCAGGATAAAACACAAGTGTTTCCACTTCCCGGAAGTGTGTTTGTTCATAACAGATTGACTCATAGTTTGGAGGTGGCCAGTGTTGGACGTTCATTGGGTAATAATATTGCCAAATTTCTATTGGAAAGATATGGGGAAAAGTTACCGTTGGCAAGCGAACTGGGATCAGTGGTTGCAGCTGCATGTTTGGCTCACGATATGGGGAACCCACCTTTTGGTCATTCCGGCGAGAAGGCTATTTCCGATTTTTTTAAGTATGGAAAAGGGCAACAATTAAAAGAATTGGTGGATGTTCCTGAAGTGTGGAATGATTTTACCAACTTTGAAGGGAATGCAAATGCTTTGAGGGTCTTAACCCATAAGTTTACCGGTCGTCGAAGCGGAGGTTTTGCGCTCACATATACAACCGTGGCTTCTATAGTGAAATATCCTTATGCTTCCGGTCATAAAGAGTTAAAGAAATATGGCTTTTTTCAATCTGAGAAAGAGATATACCATGACATTGCAACTGAACTGGGGATAAAAGAATTGCGGCCCGGTGTTTTTGCTCGTCATCCTTTAGTCTATTTGGTCGAAGCCGCTGATGATATTTGTTACCAAATAATGGATATTGAGGATGCCCATAAACTTGGTATTCTCACAACTCAAGAAACACGCAACTTGTTATTGGCATTTTATGATTCGATGAGCGAAAAAGCTGAGTTGGACCGCATACAACAAGTGTTTCATGAAGTTACAGATACGAATGAACAGATTGCCTATTTAAGAGCCGGAGTTATTGGAAAATTGGTTAATGCCTGCTCAGATATATATATTAAGCATCATGATAAAATTTTAAATGGTGAATTTAGGGGATCTTTGGTAGACCATTTGGATGAGCCATTAAACAGTGCCTTGCATCATTGTGATAAGGTGGCCAATGAAAAAATTTACCGACATCCGTCAGTTGTAGAAGTTGAAATTGCAGGGTTTAAAATATTGGGAACTTTACTTGATGAGTTTATTCAAGCTGTGCTCAACCCGGAACATTATTATTCCGGCTTACTGCTTCCTTTTATTCCTGAACAATACCGCGTTTCAGATAGGAGTCCTATTCATCTTCGCATTCAAACAGTTATTGATTTTGTTTCAGGAATGACCGATGTATATGCGCTCGATTTGTTTCAAAAAATTCAGGGAACCAGGTTGGGCGGAGTAAAGATTAATATCAATTAAACTATTATTCTTTTAAATTAGGATTGTCCAATTAAATAGATTTTTTAAGTGGCGCAATAAAATTCTTCGTTCAAAATAAACAAACAAAGAAAATGGGTAATGTGCTTCTTTCTTTAAAAGAAAATTTAAAGTGGCGATATGGCAAAATGTCCTGGATTAGTAACTTATTTCGTACATAATTGAAACTTGCCTCAAAATGTTACGTAATTATATTAACATCGCTAAAAATATAATTACCGGAACAGGTTAAACTTAGGTCATGCAATTGTTGTTAAAAAAATCTGCCTAAAGGACTTGATCGAGTGGATTTAATCTAGCATTTTGATTGAAAGGACAAAACATGGCTAAAGGTTAGTACATCTCTTTTTTGTAGTAAGTTCTCTCGCCATGTCTGTTTCTGATAGAGTTATGTATCGTATTTTATTGCCTAAACCCATTTAAAATGTTGAAATCTTTGAATTTTTCTCAATTAACCTCTTTTGATTTGTATGACCTTGCAAAAATATCCTTGCAGCTTCTTGATAATTGTACCGTTTTTAAAACCGCGTTAAATCCATTTGTAGAAAATGTTCGTGATAGCCTAAAGAGCTATGAAAAAACTTTCCAGCGTAGAGTGGTCAGTGCTAAGATGGAAAGAAAAACCTTGCTCGCCAGTAAAAGAAATGAAGCGTTTATTGCTTTTTATCGTTTTGTGGAAGCGTCATGTCATCGTTTGGTGGGCGACAAAAATATTATAGCAACAAGGTTGTTAGAAGTGTTGCAGAAACACAAATGGCAAAATCAAAAGGATGGATATCAACGGAAAAATAAGGGCTTGCCTTCCTTGATACATGAATTAGAGGAAGAGCATGTGGCCGCTATTGAAAAGCTTGGTGCTTTAGATTGGTTTAAAGAGTTGGTGGATGCGCAGGTAGCCTTTGATGTTTGTAGTGAAGAAAAGAAAATAGATGCTTATAAGGAAATATCAATACGTGAAACCCGACCAATGGTAGAAGATTCTCTAAGAACTCTGTTTGATTTTGTGGAATTACTTTATCAAACCACACCAATTGAGGAGCTTGGCCGAATTATTTATAATCTGAACAGAGTGATCCGAAAACTTGTTTCAAAGGAGACACCTTACTTTTACTATAACCCAGTCAAGAATAGAGTTTCGTAATTTATTTATGGCGGTTTAATATTGGCTGCATGGTAATATGCATGGGGGTTATTTTTTCATATTTTTAGCTAAATTCGTGCATTCAAATTAACAAGGAAAATAATATGGATTCAACCCGACAAAAAAGAATAGGACGTTTACTGCAGAAAGATTTGGGTGATATGTTTCAGCGCGAAGTCCGTGAGTTGCTTATGGGTTCAATGGTTTCTGTTACGGCAGTGCGGGTAACAGCTGATTTAAGTATTGCCAGAATATATTTGAGCATTTTCCCGGGAAATAAAAAGGATGAAGTATTTAACAATATTGTCCAAAATAAATCTCACATTCGATATCTTTTAGGGAAACGTGTTGGAAAACAGCTACGTGTAATTCCCGATCTGGAATTTTTTATTGATGACAGTTTGGATTATCTTGAAAAAATAGACCGTTTGTTAAAAGAATAGCATTCGGGTAACTATGGAAATAATAATTTGAGATATGCAATATGACCCCATAAAGCGCTCTTTGGGACGAATATTTAACATTACTCCTTCTCTGCGCATCTTGTTTTACCGTTTATTAAACTTATTGCTACTGCGCTCGTGGTATATAAGAAGGGAATTGAAAAAATGGGCAGCCCCGCGGAAACATAAGGCAAATATTTTGGATGCTGGTTCAGGTTTTGGTCAGTACTCTTGGTATCTGTCTCGGCTTGGTTCAAATTATAATATCTTGGGTGTTGATGTAAAGGAAGAGCAGGTAAAAGATTGTAATAACTTTATTAAAAAGCTTGGTAAAGCAGAGCAGGTGCAATTTCGGAAAGCTGATTTAACGCGCTTTGTACAACCTTCTAGGTTTGATCTTGTACTTTCGGTTGATGTTATGGAACATATTGAAGAGGACAAGAAAGTGTTTCGAAATTTTTTTGAAAGTCTTGTCCCCAATGGGATGCTGTTGATTTCTACACCATCCGATAAAGGTGGTTCCGAAGTCCACGAGCATAGTGAAGGGGTGACTGGTTTTATTGATGAACATGTTAGAGATGGGTACAGTATTGAAGATATATCACAGAAACTCCGGGATGCTGGCTTTGAACGAATAGACGTACGGTACACTTACGGGGAGCCAGGTCATATAGCCTGGAAATGGTCAATGAAATATCCCATCATAATGCTCAATAAGAGTAAAATATTCTTTATATTTCTTCCAGTTTACTATTTGTTGGTTTGGCCATTTTGTTGGATTTTGAATTATTTTGATGTTAAAACAGCACATTCAACAGGGACAGGTCTTCTGATAAAAGCATACAAACCGGAAAATAAATAAATCATACATTTGGGTGTGATTAAAGGGTAAGTCAATTAGCCGGGCACATTGAATCCAATTTTTACATAAATACGCAACTAAATGAATCTGGCCATTCGAATTGCACTAAGATATCTCTTTGCGAAAAAATCCCAGAATATAATTAATGTAATCTCGATGATATCTGTTTCAGGGGTTTTAGTGGGGACTATGGCCTTAGTGGTTGTGTTGTCAGTATTTAATGGTCTTCATGGTTTGATAGGTTCTTTGTATGAGTCTTTTGATCCTGAACTGAAGGTTGTCCCTGTCGAAGGGAAAGTTTTTTCAATGGAAATGTTGCCAATAGAAGAGATTCATGCTACGGAAGGGGTTGATCAGGTGACTTGCATGTTGGAAGATCAAGCCTTACTAAGGTCTGATAATCGTCAAGTTCCGGCTATTGTTATGGGTGTTGATGAAAATTTTGCAAAAGTGTCAGGCATTGATACCATTATTGTAGAAGGGAAGTATAAAGTTAAGGAGCATAATATCAATTTTGGGGTAGCCGGGTATGCTTTAGCAGATCAGTTAGGATTAAGACTTAATTTCGTGAAACCATTGGTGGTATATGCACCGAAACGTACCGGTCAAATTAATATGATGCGTCCCGACCTCTCATTTAATAAGGAGTATTTAAATCCTTCAGGAATTTTTGCGGTACGGCAGTTGGAATATGATTCGAAATATTTGATTATTAATATTGAACAGGCACGCAGATTGTTTGATTACCAGGATGATATAGTTTCTTCGTTAGGAATTTCTGTTAAAGAAGGATTTGATGTAAATGCAATAAAGATTCAACTTCAGCAACTAGTAGGAAAACATTTCAACGTTCTGGATAGGCACGAACAGCATGCCACCTTTTATAAACTGATGCAGGTCGAAAAGTTAATGGCTTATCTAATTTTGTTGTTTATTCTTGTCATCGCCTTTTTCAATATCATAGGAACATTATCTTTACTTATTTTTGAGAAGAAAGAAAGTATAGGGACTTTGAAGAGTATGGGTGCTACCCGTTCGTTAATTAATAAAATCTTTTTGACCGAAGGTTGGATGATATCCTTGCTGGGTGTGTTGGGAGGTGGATTTTTAGGTGCTGTTTTAGTATGGATACAACAACAATATGGGTTACTCCAATTTAGTGGAGAAGGTATATTTATTGTTGATGCCTATCCTGTCGAGTTACAATGGAGTGATTTGGTGATGGTATGTTTGAGTGTATCCATAATTGGGTTGTTGGCGGCCTGGTATCCTGTTCGTGTTATTGTTAAAAGCTACTACTTAGGTCAGGGGAATGATTAATTGTTCCATCGTACTTTTATTTCATTAAAAACAGCCTCCAACTCTTGTATGTTTTCTGCTTGCAGCATTTTTATTTTAATAGGTCTGAAATTATCAAGTCCTTTAAAAGTAATGGCTAAATGCCTTCTTGAATGTAAAATTCCTCTTCTTTCACCTAACCAATCGATAGATTTATGAACAAAGTCTCGTATTAATTCCACATGTTCAGGAATGGAAAGATCCGGTAATAATTCTCCGGTGTTAAGAAAATGTTTAATTTCCCGAAAAATCCAAGGTCGACCAATGGCCCCTCTTCCGATCATAAGGGCATCAACACCGAAATTATTAAAAAAATATTTGGCTTTTAAGGGATCGGTAACATCTCCGTTTCCAATAATTGGAATGCTAATTCTGGGATTGTTTTTTACTTTTCCGATAAGCGTCCAATCCGCTTCACCAGAATACATTTGTGCTCTGGTTCGGCCGTGAATGGTTAATGCCTGTATGCCTACGTCTTGTAGTCTTTCTGCTATTTCGATGATGTTTTTGGATGACTCGTCCCATCCAAGCCGTGTTTTAACGGTTACAGGTTTATTTACAGCTTTTACAACAGCTTGTGTTATGGCAATCATTTTAGGGATATCGCGCAGCAATCCGGCACCAGCTCCCTTAGTTGCTATTTTCTTTACAGGACAACCAAAATTAATATCAATTAAATCTGGATTAACCTCTTCGGCGATCCGTGCTGCTTCAACCATGGTATCTATATCCTTTCCGTATAGCTGTATGCCTATGGGGCGCTCATCTTCTCCAATATCTATTTTTTTTATTGTTTTATCTATTTCCCGAATAAGGGCATCTGCCGACACAAATTCAGTATAGACTAGGTCAGCTCCATAACTTTTGCAAAGCTGTCTGAAAACTTTGTTGGTTACATCTTCCATTGGAGCCAGAAAAAGAGGCTCTTTCCCAAAATCTATAGTTCCTATCTTCACTGTAGTATAATTTAGCGTACAAAGATAAACCTTCATCAAAAAAAACACTGTAATAATGACTAAGAGGCATAAAATTTATGTAACTTTCCAAAAGTAATAATTAGGGATCTATATTTTAAGTTGTCTTTGTGTGTTTAAATCAAAGTAATGGATAAAGCAGTGTTGCTATTTCCCGGATGAAAGTGCTTTTCTATATTAGTCCGTTAAAGAAAAACTTTAGTTTCATTATTGAAAAAACAGACCTTTTATGCAGAGTAAGTCAGGATTGATGTTCCTACTTTGTATTCAGTTATTTTCTTGCCGGAATGGCGTGGAAAAAGAGTCCGCCGTTCAAAAGATAGGAGGAGATATAGATTTAGCCGGAACCGATTCTGTCATTGTTGAGCAATTGATAAAACGGTCTATAGAGTTATATGGACAAGGCGGCCTTCATGTTGATATATCTGATGATTATTTGGCTGAGGCGATGGATATTGCCCGGAAAAACGAAAGCCTCAACCAATTGGCCCGTATATATAATCTGTTAGGACAACGTTATCGTAATCGTGCTCAGTATGGCGAGGCCATGAAGAATCATCAAAAGGCTTTGGATTTGGCTACTAAAACAGAAGACAAAAGGTTGTTAGGGCAAGTATATAATCAATTGGGGGTGGTATATCGCCGTATCGATGATAATCCTACTGCTTTGGAGATGCACACCAAGGCACTAAATTTGGCTAAAGAAACCGGGGATTCTTTGTTGATAGGCGCGTCGATTAATAGTATTGGGAATGTTAATTATAATTTAAATCGTTATGTAACCTCAATAGAATATTTTAAGCGCGCTCTTAATCTTTCAAACTTAATGAATAATAAGCTTGGCCTTGCCATTAACCACAATAATATGGGGGAAGCCTTGCTTAAATTAGGCCAAGTTGATTCAGCGTTGAACCATTTTTTTGCTTCTCTTGAATATAACTATCAAATAGGAAGTAAAGTGGGGCAATCTATTTGTTTTAATAGTATTGGGGGTGCTTACTTGCAACAGGGACGTCCTTTTAAAGCCCTAGAGTATTTGGAGAAAGCCCTACATCTCAATGAGGAGCTGGGGGATTTGATGCAGGTTGCAATTAGCCATACTAAGATAGGTCAAACTTATTTGCAGATGGGCGATTTTCCTTTAGCTGAAAAGCATTTAAAATTAGGCCTTGAAGTGGCGAAAGAAATTGGTTCGTTGTTTCAGATTGAAGAAACTTCACAGCTTTTATCAGAGTTATTTGAAAAACGAGGTGAATATGCTAAGGCTTTAGAATATTTTAAAATGTCGGCAGCATATAGTGATAGTATAATTAATGAAAAAAATATTAATCACTTAGCAACTCAGGAAGCAATTTTTGAATCGGAGCGGCAGCGTAAACGAATAGAGGAATTAAATAAGCAAACACTACAGCAAAAAGCTGCCCTGGATCGTCAGCGCTTTATACTGACATTGGGGCTGATAATTGTTGCGGCTATTTCTTTTGCAATTATTATGCTGGTTCGTCAATCGCAATTGAGACATAGATACAAAAACGTACGCCATCAGCAACGATTGCTAAGATCACAGATGAATCCTCATTTTATTTTCAATGCTTTAAGTGCTATTCAAGTTTATATTCTTGAGCATGATATTGAAAAATCATCGCGCTTTCTTACTGATTTTGCAAGACTTATGCGTCAGGTTTTGCAGAGTTCAGCTCATGATTATATATCCTTGAAAGAAGAAGCCGAAATACTTGGCTATTATCTTGAACTTCAGCGATTACGTTTTTCTGAGGCATTTGAATATTCCTTAGATATTGATAGCTCTCTGGATGTAGAAAGTATAATGGTTCCACCAATGTTAACTCAACCATTTATTGAAAATGCCATTGAGCATGGGATTAGACCTTCCGGAACGGATGGGTTTATTTCTGTGAAGTTTTTTCGTGAAGGCGATAAAATGATTGTTGAAGTAGGTGATAACGGCATTGGGATAGATGCATCAAAAAAAGCCAGTGAAAAAGGGAAGAATCATGAATCCATGGCCATAAAAATTACACGCGAGCGACTTGATATGTTGACAAGAGATTCCGGACGAAGAACAGATTTGGTTATTCTTGATAAAAAGCAAATTAATCCTTTTGATAGAGGTACATTGGTTCGTATAACACTTCCAGTGGTGGAAATGACTAATTTTAATAAGAAGCAGGATAAAACTTTTTACAAAAGAATTATAGAGAGCGTTTAATATGGGATATGAAATAATATAATGAAAAAAATATTGGTTGTAGAAGATGAACCTTTGATGCAAAGGATCATTAGAGCAGTAATATTGCAGCATTTTCCCGAATTTCAGTTGCTTGATGGAGTTTCTACTGTCGCAGATGCATGGGCTTCGATTAAAGCAAATGCACCAGATTTGGTGTTGTTAGATATTGGATTGCCCGACGGCACTGCTTTTGATTTACTCCGTAAAGTAGAATTTTTTGACTTTAAAGTAGTTTTTTTGTCGGGGCACGAAGATTACTTGGTTGAAGCTGTTAGATTTTCTGCTGCCAGTTATGTATTGAAACCTTTTGATCTTTCAGAGTTGGTTTTTGCCATAGATAAGGCCTGTGATGCGATGGAAGAAAGTGAATATCAAAGTAGGATGGAAATCCTATTAACCAATGCTAAATTGCCAGCATCGGCGAGGACGGTCGTGTTTCCTACTACAGAATCGTCAAAAGCAGTTCCGTTGTCTAGTATTTTATATGGCGAGGCTGTGGCAGGTGGATGTATAATTTATGATGACTCTTTGGAAAAAATATTTGTTCCAAGACCTTTACGTTATTATGAACAGATGTTTGGGAAATATGGCTTTTATAGATGTCATCCTCTATATGTTGTAAATCTTCGAAAAGTATTCAAGGTTGAAGAAAATTCTTTAATCATTGCTACCGGTAATGAAAGCACTAAAATCCCTTTGGATCCAAGAAAGTATAATGTTGTTAAACAGCGGTTTATGGAAGTTGAGTGATTTTATTTGGGCAAAAATTAATCTTCTTTGTTATTCCATTATTTAACACATCAATCATTTCCGGTTTGTCAACGCCCAAAGCAACAAAACATGCCTAATGAGTATTAAAATGGTTTAAAACCAATTATTTCACGCACTTCTTTGATGGTCTTGGCAGCGCTTTGATGTGCTTTTTCTTTTCCTTGTGCGGCAACTTTTCTTAAGTAAGCTTTATCCTTAGAAATAGCTAGAATTTTTTCTCTTATTGGGGTAGTAAAAGCAATAATATCTTCTGCCAGTTTCTTTTTGAGGTCGCCGTATCGAATAGTACATTTGGCATAATCTTCTTTAAACTGTTCCAATACTTCTTGTTTTGATACGGCTTCCATTATAGTAAACAGGTTTTGAATCGGTTCACTAATAGGGGAATTGGGAACAGAAGGTCCACTATCAGTCACAGCTTTCATTACTTTTTTTCGAATGGCTTCAGGTTCATCTGCTAAAAAGATACCATTTCCTTCTGATTTGCCCATTTTTCCAGTGCCGTCAAGACCCGGTATTTTGATTAAAGAGCCATCGAAACTAAATGGTTGCGGAATTGTAAAATAATCTATTTCATATATGCGGTTAAATCGATTGGCAAACTTGCGGGTCATTTCTAGATGTTGTTCTTGATCCTTTCCTACCGGCACCTTGGCAGCTTGATGAATAAGAATATCAGAAGCCATTAATACCGGGTAAGTTAACAACCCTGCATTAACGTTGTTGGGTTGCTTCCTGGCTTTCTCTTTAAAAGAGGTTGTTCTTTCCAGCTCCCCCAGGTAAGCATTCATGTTGAGCAGAAGGGTTAATTCTGCAACTTCAGGTAAATCACTTTGAATATATATCGTAGCTTTTTCAGGGTCAAGTCCACAAGCCAGGTATTCGGATAAAATTTGCCGTACATTGCCATGTAAATCATCCGGATGCGGGTGGGTCGTTAGTGAGTGATAATCGGCAATAAAAAAGAAACAATTATAGCTTTCCTGCATTTTCAGGAAGTTTTTTACAGCACCAAAATAATTTCCCAGATGAAGATTTCCGGTAGGGCGAATTCCACTAACTACAGTTTCCATAACTTTTTTCTCATCAAATTCATTAAAGACGAGGCAAAAATAGTAAAATATAGGGGTATTACAATGTGGAAGTAGAAGTGAAAATTTAAAGGTGGGTGTCCCAAATATCATGTAATTTATTAATAGACACCCACCTTTAAGGTTATAAGTATAATTAATTATTAGGCGTAAGTTGATTAAAGTAAGAACTGTTAGAAAACATTTAACGAATTAAACTTATTCCCATATTAGGGTGGTACGGCTTGAACTAATGGATTCAATGTTGTAGATATCGCCTACAACATCTTCAAATTTGCAAGCTAAAATTTCGATGATAACCTCTTCGCCGCTTTGGGGCGGATTGGTTATTTGGCTATTGACATAAGAGAGTTCAAAAGATGTTTCTGAAAACCATCCAGAAGAGAAATAAATAGTTTCAGGATCTGATAAATTTACAATTCTAATTCCGTAAGCGTCCGCATTAGGAACTTCGTCCCATTCGGCACTCAAGGTATTATCTGTAAAACTTACATCGTTGATTTTTACCGGATATACAAAATTTTCACTTTCTACGATATCAGAAACACTATCGGTTTCATTGCTTGTGGTGCTTATTACAAATTGATAAACCCCTGAAAGAGGTAAGTTTGGCGAGTAATTTTCATCCGTAGGTTCCTTTTTAAAGGAAGAGGTAATGTATTCGTTATAGGGCTCTAACTCAATATTATTCCCGTCAGGTGTTATTACTGTAACATTTTCCATAGATTTATTTCCGTAGGCATAATAGGCTGCTGCAAATTCTAGCTCGTCAGTTTCTAAATAACGAGATAGGACGATTACGTCACCATAAGCATTGAAATCAACTTCGTCATCATTGCATGAATTAAAAGCCAGAATCGATCCGATTAAAAATAAAATAAAGGATAGCTTTTTCATGTTAACAGTTTTTTAGGTTAGTGCAAATTTGGTTTACCTTTTTTAACATCAATTTTTATGCCTAAAAGAAGAAGATTGTTGATGTTGATTGATTCGTTCCATTGGCCAACAAAATAAAACCTTTGCTCAAAAATAGGAAGATTAGCCTTAATTTGGGCATTTTAATTAATTATTTTTCGACTCCAAACTGTCTGTGTTAATTAAAGTGACAGCCATTAATGATAAAATGTTGTTAAAATGTGGAGAAGTGTTAATATTCTTCAGAAGATTGCAAATTTTTTTATAAATAAAACTGCTAAATTCCGACAAATTGTTACCCTGGCCAAATTATTAAGCAATAAGGAACGCTTGCAGATATTGATAAATGCAACCCCAGATATTATTTGTTTTAAAGATTCAACAGGGAAATGGCTTGAAGCAAATGTATCTACTAAAAAACTTTTTCGCTTGAAGGGAAACGAATTCTTTCTGAAAAGCGATGAACAATTAAAAAAGATGGTGCCCGAGCTGGCAGATGTATTTGAACAATGCATTTCTACTGATCAGGAAGCTTGGGAGAAAAAGCAAAGAGTGGAGACAGAAGAAGTTATTCCTTTACCTGATGGAACGCTTAGGGTCTTTGATGTCATAAAAACACCGGTGTTCGATGAAACAGGTGCCAGAAAAGGAATTGTTGTTTTAGGCCGTGATATTACCAATCGGAAAAAGACAGAGGAAAAACTTCGTGAAAGTGAAGAGCGTTTCCGAACTGTGGCCACTCATGCTAATGATATAATTTTTGAGTGGGAGCCTTGTACCGATGTTCTGAAATGGTATGGGAAATATGATACCTTAGTGGGAGAAAATAATACTCCACAAACTTTAGATGAGTTTTTGACTTTTGTTCATCCGGAGGATAAAGAACGTATTGTTTCTTTTTGGAAAAAAGAATTTAAACAAAAAAAGGAATGGAAGGATGAATTTCGAATTTTTAGCTCAAAAGGGAAATTAATTTACTATAGGGCATCAGGAATAATGTTATTTAAAAACGGAAACCCCGACAAAGCTTTGGGAACATTTGCCGATGTAACACTAGAGAAACAACTTATTGACAACTTGCGTGAATCGGTAGAGGTTGCCCAATACAACCAGGCACGAATAACAAGTTTGCTTTCGGTTATGCCCGATCTAATTTTTATATTCGATAGAAAGGGAATCATTAAAGATTATCATGCCAATTCTATCAATTCGTTAATTGTCCCTCCTGAAGCTTTTCTTGATAGGCCTGTCGATGCAGTTTTACCTCCTGATTTAGCTGACCTTACCCGAGAAAAAATTAAAGAAGTAATGTTACATAAAAATGTTGAAACGTATGAATATGAGTTAAAAGGTGGGGATTTATGTGGTGTGTTTGAATCACGGATGGTTTATATGGATAAAGATAGAGTTTTAACCATTGTCAGGGATATCACTCATTCACGAGAAGTAGAAAACGAATTGATCAGGGCAAAGGAACGAGCAGAAAGAAGTGACCGGCTTAAGTCTGCTTTTTTGGCCAATATGAGTCATGAAATTAGGACGCCTATGAATGCCATTATTGGTTTTTCTGAATTACTTAGAAATCCTCATCTTAGTCAGAATGAAAAGGATAGCTATATAGATATTATTGTTAATAGTGGTCAACAATTGCTTTCCATAATCAATAATGTTCTCGAGGTTTCAAAACTTGAAACAGGTCAAGTACGCTTGTTTCCGGAAAAAATAAATTTAAACCGCCTAATGTCAGATTTAATGCGTTTTTTCAGTATAGAGGCGCAGAGTAAATCGATTGAGTTGAACTGTCGTATACCACAAAAAGAACATTACCTGGTTAGCGACGGAGGAAAAATAACACAAGTATTTAATAATTTGATTGGTAATGCTTTAAAGTTTACGCCTCAAGGAGGACAAATTACCTTTGGTTATGAGCATGTAAACAATATGTTTCAATTTTTTGTGGTGGATAATGGGGTCGGTATTGAACCGAAAAACCATAAACTCATTTTTGAGCGCTTTGAACAGGTATGCAATGAACCCCGTTCAGCCAGAAAAGGAGCTGGATTGGGCCTTTCAATAAGCAAAAGTCTTGTGACACTGATGGGGGGCAATATCTGGGTTGAATCAGAACCAGGGCATGGTGCTTCCTTCTTTTTTACTATTCCTATAGATCAGTCAAAACAGACAAAAGAATCCGAGACAAAATTTTTTGATTGAGTTAATTACCGTAGTAGTGAAATTAGTTTTCATTTCCAGTCCAAAGATTAATCTTTCCTGTCTGGTTAAAATTTTTTAATTCTAACTTGCACATCTTCAATGCATTCGGCTGAACTCATGTCGAAGTTTAAAGGGGAAACCATCCTTCCAACAACCATGAAATTGATAAATTCCTTTTCTGCCTTCTGCCGTGTACTTCTGCTACTTTCTTTTTTATATCTGTTCTTGTATTGGCAATCTTATTTGGCGGTTTTATTTGTTCCGGGTATTTGTTGATTCATCCATCATTTTTGTTACTATGTCTGTTTTAGATTGAATTAAATTTTAATTTGAATTTCATTTGTTGTAAACGAATTTAAAGGGTAGATTTTTCTATTTATTTAATCAATACCGATGGATAATATATGACAATGTAGCATTAAAATGCTGCTTTTCATTGCCATATTGCTATCAGAATAAGAGCATAAATTGGTTATAAGAAGAAAGAAAGGATGTCAACAAGAGCGTATTATGAGTCGTTACTTTTGGATATACAGTTTATTTAGTGGGATTCTTTTGGGCGGATGTGAAAATCTAATTGAATATAGTCCTTATCAAAGTGGAGTAGGTGATTTACCTGAGGCTTGTAATACGAGGACAATAAAATTCTTAGATGATATTCAAAAAGATACATTTCGTCCTTTTACCATAGCTCTTTTAGGTGATAGTCATACTTACTATGATGATTTTAAAGACCAAATTGAATATCTCAACCAAATCGATTCAATAGATTTTGTGGTCCACAATGGCGATATAACTTTGAGTGGAATTTACCGCGAATTTTATTGGTATTCCGAAATAACTTCTTCTTTGAAACATCCTTTGATTACTTTAATAGGTAATCACGACTATCTTTCTAATGGAGAGTATGTTTTTAAAGAAATGTTCGGACCACTCAATTTTGTGTTGGATTATAATAATTGTCGGTTTGTTTTTTTTGATGATATAATTTGGGAAAAAAATGTGAAGGACCCTGATTTTGAGTGGTTGTACAATGCTTGTAATGTGAAGGATGAAAAAGGTTTAGATTATATTTTCGTATTTGCCCATATTCAACCATGGGATGATTCTTTTAGCATCGGGAACCGATATCTGTTTTATAATATTTTGGAGAGCTGTAAAGTAGATCTCTCTGTTCATGGGCATACCCACACATATTTTTACGGTTCTAGGGAAAATTGTGATGTTCCTTTTTTGATTACAGGAGATAGTACCGACCGTGAAATAGTATTTCTGCAAGTAAAAAAAGATACGCTCATTGTTACGCGTCAATCCATTTAGTTTATGAGTTACCTAAGAATAGTTGGGGTTTTTATAGCATCAATTTGTTTGGCTGAAATAAATGGTCAAATACCATCAAATAGTTTATCTTCTAGGTCAAAGATATTCGATAAGTTATATCAACCTAAGCTGAAGATTATAGGGGAAGATACTATTTACATTCGGCCGAGATGGTTTTTCCCAAAACATGCAAAAGTGCAATATGCGGGAAGTATAGGTTTTTTTTCATTAGGCTTCGGGTATCGTTTGTGGGACATATATGAACCAACCTTGATGTATGGTTATTTGTCGGAAAATTTTGGTGGAAGCAATGTTTCTGTCCATACTGTATCTTTAAAAAGTAGTTTCTATTTAACCTCAGAGCCTTGGTTAAAACATTTCTGGCCAAGAGCAGGTTTATTGATCAATTGGGGCAATACCAATAATACATTCCGAAAATTGCCCCCCTATTACCCTGAAAAGTATTATTTTCAGAATAAAATTCACGCAGCACCTTTTTGGGGTGGAGAATGGTACTTGCCTATTAAGGATAAACATTTTACAGGGATGGGCATTTATTTTGAATTTTCAGCCTTGGATGCTTATTTACTCGAAGCTGTGCGAACCAATTATGTTAATATTTTGGAAATATGGAGTTTGGGAGTAGGTGTTTCATTTTACATTCATTAATAACCAAAAAGATTGAGCTCAAATTTTAATCTTTAAGGTGTTTCGCTATTTTTGCCAAAAACAATTCAAATGGCGCTTATACTTTGTATCGAAACATCTACTACCATATGTTCTGCAGCATTAGTTGATGATGGGGAGGTTATTGCTGCCCGACAAGATAATGAAGGGAACTCTCATGCTCATCGTTTGACAATACTTATTCAAGAATTGTTTGACGATTCCTTGGTTAACCAAGAAATTTATGATATTGATGCAGTAGCTGTTAGTAGCGGTCCCGGTTCGTATACCGGGCTGAGAATTGGTGTTTCTACTGCTAAAGGGATTTGTTTTGCATTGGATAAGCCTTTGATTGCTATATCTTCTTTGGCTATTTTGGCGTGGCCAATAGTAAAAACACATGCTGTTTCCTCACCCGATTCCAATGACTGGTATTGTCCTATGATTGATGCCCGTCGTATGGAAGTTTATACGGCCATGTTCGATCAGAACATGATTCAGCAACGAGATACTTCTGCCGATATTATCGATGCTAATAGTTATCTTGATATTCTACAAAAGCGCAAAGTATTCTTTTTTGGTAATGGTGCGCAAAAGTGTAAAGATGTACTGAAGCATCAGAATGCATTTTTCTTGGAAGACGAAGGCCCTCTGGCCAGGAATATGGCTTATTTGGCTTATGATGCATGGCGAAATCAACAATTTGAAGATGTTGCTTATTTTGAGCCGTTTTATTTAAAAGATTTTATTGCCACTATTCCCAAAAGAAAAATTCTTTGACGGAAATGTTTTCTGATGCTTCTTCGGTCTTTAGAAAAGTGTGTGAATAGTATGGGGTATGCTTTTCAACCTATTGATTGTTGTATCTGGGATGTTTTTTTCTTTTTACACAGGATCTCCTGAAATTTTTATTCCAAATAAATAATACTTCGTTTTAAGTGATTTCATTTTTGTTGTACTCGTTTAATCTATCCATATAAAGTCATACGGTCAATACTAAAAAAATATTAATCTAATTCTCTTTCAAAGCTTTTTAAAATAAACCTTAGTGTTTTATTCTTGTTTAAAGTTTTGATGAGATATCCAATTTTAAATATTTTACTGGTTGAAGATGATCTGGTATTTGGACCCAAACTAAAAGAACAATTAAGGTCTAATGGATACCGTGTGAAACATTGTGTGGAAGGTTTTAATGGGTTTGATAGTTATTGCAACGGTCACTTTAATTTTTGCATTTTTGATGTTGCTCTTTCTGGGCTTGATGGTTTTAGTTTAACAGAGAGAGTTCGCGAGAAAGATTTTTTTATTCCAATAATAATTATTAGTCATAGTGAAAAAAAAGAAGATAAACGAAAAGCTTTTGAACTTGGGGTTGATGATTATTTAGTGAAACCTTTCGATCCAGAAGAGCTATTATGGAGAATTAATGCTATTCAACGACGTTTGAGCTATAATTCAAAAGAACAGTTTAACCAAGAGATCCCTTTGGGATTGTTTTCTATTGATTTTACACATCAACTTTTAAGATTCGAAAATAAAGAGCAACGATTAACGCGTCGGGAGTGTGAAGTTCTGCGCATGCTTTGTAACCGTAAGAATCAATTGGTAAAGCGTGATGAAATATTAATGCAGCTTTGGGGGGATGTGGACTATTTTCACGGACGAAGCTTAGATGTTTTTATTAGCAAGTTGAGACGCTATTTAAAAAGTGATCCTCGGTTGAAAATTGAAAATATTCCTACTGTTGGCTATATTTTGCGAGTTCCACCATACCTATGAATTAGATAAATTTTATGGAATAGAAATGGAAGTCCCACCATCTAAGTTTTTGCTTTAGCGAATGTATTAATCCCAATACTGGGATTAATAAAAACGTTTTATAAAGTAGAAAAAACCGACCTGAAAAGCATTCAATGACATCAGGCCGGTTTAATATGGTACAATTACTTTAGGTTTAAATCAAGCAGAAAAGTTATTTTACTAAATTTTTTTGTATTAAATATTCTGCAATTTGAACCGCATTCATTGCAGCTCCTTTTCTAATTTGATCTGCCACGACCCAGAAAGTAAGACCGTTGGGATTGGACAAATCGGAACGAATACGACCCACATAAACCTCATCTTTTCCTGAAAGGTATAAAGGCATGGGATATTCATGGTTTTCAGGATTATCAATAATTTTTATTCCCTTGGCTTTTGCGAAGGCCTCTTTCGCTTCTTCTACACTTATAGGTCGCTCTGTTTCTACCCAGACTGCTTCTGAATGTGCTCTAAGTATCGGAATCCTGACACACATGGCGCTAACCTGTATGTCGGAATGCATAATTTTCCGAGTTTCATTGAACATTTTCATTTCTTCCTTGGTGTAACCATTGTCGGTAAATACATCCACCTGCGGAATAATGTTCATGGCCAATTGGTGAACAAACTTCTGAACAGTAGGCTTTTCGCCTTCGACGATTTGGCGAATTTGTCCTTCCAATTCGGCCATGCCGCTGGCACCCGCACCGCTGGCAGCCTGGTAAGTAGCTACATGAGCACGACGAATATGGGATACATCTTCTATCGCTTTGAGTGCTACAACCATCTGAATGGTGGTGCAATTGGGATTAGCAATTATTTTTCGAGGACAGTTCGCACAATCTTCTGCATTAACTTCAGGTACTACTAAAGGAACATCATCGTCCATTCGGAAAGCGCTGGAATTGTCAATCATGATTGTGCCGTACTTTGTAATGGTTTCGGCAAATTTTTTTGAGGTCGAAGCTCCCGCACTGGTAAGTGCAATATCGATATCCTTAAAATCATCGTTGTGTTGAAGTTCTTTCACTTCTATTTCTTTGCCTCTGAATGAATACTTTTTCCCGGCGCTTCGTGATGACCCAAAAAGTACCAATTCATCAATAGGAAAATCTTTCCTGTTTTCTAAAATATTTAGAAACTCTTGCCCTACGGCACCGCTGGCTCCTACAATCGCTATTTTCATATATAACTGGTTATTCTGTTAATTGTTTTTTAAAATCTCTCGTTCTCCTATTTATGTTTAGAAACACAATATTATAAAACTTTGCTATTATTAAAAAAATATCTAATTTTTAGGACAAAAATCTGAGTTAAGCAAAACGATTAAAAGAGTGTCCAAATTTCAATTTGGATGTCTTTTTTTTAGGAAAACAATCCAATTGTTACAAAAGTAATAGTTTTTAGTAATAAACCCTAATCAAATGAGATTGATTGGTTATTACTTTTTACTTGCTGTATGCTATGGGACTTCTGTTTTCAATATTTATTCTATTTCTTTCGATGATTATCCCCAGGGGTGGATAGGGGATACTGCTCTGTTTGTGAAAGATGAGAATGGGGGACTTCGATTAAACGCGCCTGAAGAAGCAGGAGATGCGTTTCTTTTTTCGCCATCAACGGGAATTAATGATGCTGTTTGGAATATTCGGGTTCTTTTAGATTTTAATCCGTCAGCATATAATTATATGAAAATTTACTTAGCCACTGATGGGCAAGAGGAATTTAAAAATGGGTTTTATTTAGTAATAGGAACTACACACGATAATATAACCTTATGGGAAAGAATTGAAGGAGAAGATCATCTATTGATCGAAGGGGCAGAAAAACTATTAAACCAAGAACAGGTGGCATTGGATATAAAGGTTAATCGCCGAGCTGATGGTTATTGGAAACTTGAGGTAAATATTGGGACAGGATGGATTACAGTAGGAGAAGCTTTTAGCAGTTTCGGTTTTGGGGCAAAATGGTTTGGTTTCAGCTGTCATTATACCAAAACTAGGGCTAATAAATTTTATATTCTAAACATTTCTATCACCGGCAATCCTTATCCATTTAATATCACCAATTTTCAAGTTGTTAATGGTTATACCTTGCTATTTGAGTTTTCTGATACTCTTTCCTCTACTTATTCGCAACCTGTTTTGAGGGGCGTTAACTTTGAACTTCCTTCAATAGATAATTTCGTCTATGGCGATGGTTTTAATTCCTCAAAAGTCGAGTTGATGAATTTACTCCCCGATATTAAAGAGGGTCAATTGTTCATTTCTGGTTGGTGCTCGAAAAATGGACAATGTATAGACGATACAATTTTAATTTTTTCATACCAGTCTCCTAAAGTCCTTCAATTTTATGCAGAGGGATATTATGACCTTTTCTTATCTTTTAATCTATCATTGCCAGAGGGTTTATTACAACCAGATAATTTTAATATAGGAAATGGAAATATTAAGGTTTCTGAAATATTAGACCTGAAACAAGGGAATTATCGTTTACGTCTTAATCGGCCTATTGGTGATGCGGAAGAGACCATATGCTATATTGAAAATTTGACACTTCCCAATGGTGATGTAATCCCTTACGGGCCTTACCAGTTGTATTATCATGAAGCTGCGCCATTTGATATTGTCTTTTCCGAAATAATGCATGATCCATCACCACAGGTATTGCTTCCTGAAGTTGAATACCTGGAACTATACAACCGTTCTGAACTTCCTGTTGATTTAAAAAATATGATTTTAAGTATTAACGGAAATAAAATAACCTTAGAGTCTTACCTCCTTTTCCCGAATGAATATGTGGTAATTATCCAAAATGATGCAGTTACTTCTAAGGGGAGGTATATTCCAGAAAAATGGGTTACATTAAACAATATGGGTGGCGAATTGGTGTTATATAATCCGTCAGGTATTGTGGTTGACGCATTTAGATACCCATCCGTATTAGAAAGTGACAATTTTTTTAAACAACAAGGTGGGTGGTCGATGGAACTTATTGATCCTGACAACTTATCTAATGATTTGAGTAATTGGGCCTATTCTACTAACAACAGAGGTGGGACTCCAGGAGAACCCAATTCTGTTACAACTGTTAATCCCGACTTTTCTGGACCAAGGCTTGTCGATTCTTGGCTTGAGAATGATTCAGTATTGACGTTGGCCTTTTCTGAACCAATAAAATATGAAAATATAGTAGATAGTGGCTTTTCTTTAACATCGAATGGGTTGGATATCGAAAGAATTTTATGGGACAGCGTATTTAAAGACCAGGTTAGGGTAGCGTTTAAGACGCGATTAATTCCTCATAAGATAGAAAAGTTGAATTTACCTTCAAATATTTCTGATTTGTCAGGTAATTTATTTTCTGAGGAGCACTCATTGCTTTTTGGTCTACCGGGTCAAGTTGATAGTTTTGACATTGTAATTAATGAGCTGTTGTTTGACCCTCCTGTCGGTGGATTTGAATATGTAGAACTTTATAATCGTTCAGGCAAGATTGCTGCGCTTGACAGTTTGTGTATTGCCAGAAATGGCTCCCAAAATCAACCGGAAGAATTGTTCCGACTGTCTGATCGAACACGTTGGTTTTTACCTGGTCGGCATTTATGTTTTACAAAAAATGCCGAATGGGTAAAATCAAATTTTATTTGTGAAGCTGAAGATCAGCTGGTTGAATTGTCAAAATTCCCCAACTTTTATTCGGATGGTGGTGTTGTTTTTTTGACATCCTTGAATGGACATGTGATTGATAGGTTTGATTATTCTCCGGATTATCATTTTGAACTGTTGGCAGAGACGAAAGGGGTGGCTTTAGAGCGGATTTCATACGATGCTATTACAAATAGTCCCATGTCCTGGCAATCAGCCTCTTCCATGGTGGGGTATGGAACTCCTACAGGGAAAAACTCGCAATATGTGGAGACATCTTCAGGGCAGTATTCCAAATTGTTAGAACTTACACCTAAGGTGTTTACTCCCGATTTAGACGGAGTTGATGACTTCTTGATTGTGAATTATACATTAGGAATTCCTGGTCAGAAAGGTACTTTTATAATATATGATATTGAGGGTCGACCTGTTAAACATCTGATAAATAATCAAACATTGAGTACTTCCGGCAAAATTATATGGGATGGTATTACTGACGATCATACACTGGCACCACCGGGAATATATGTCATCTGGTGTCGAATTTTTGATTTAAATGGCAATGTCAGAGAATTTAAAGATAGTTTTGTGTTAGGGGTTAAAGCATATTAATATTTAATTTTATTCGGTAATTATTGGAATAGGGTTCTGACAATATGGACATTTCCCGTTATCAAGGGTATAGGAATAAATATGATATCCGGACCGTTCGACCAGTAAGTTGTGACATTTAGGGCAAAGGGTGTTTTGATGTTTATTATTGGGGATATTCCCTATATAAATATAATTTAATCCGGAATTTTTCCCTATCTCATAGGCAGTTAAAAGCGTTTCCAAAGGAGTGGGAGGAATCTCATTCATTTTATAAGCAGGGAAAAATCTACTTATATGCCAGGGCACATCAAACCCGAGGTGGTTTGCGATAAATTGTGCTATTGCGTTTAATTCTGAGGGAGAATCATTAATTTCAGGAATGATGAGGGTCGTAACTTCGAGCCATTTGCCACTTTTTGCTATTTTTATTAAGGAATCTAATACCGGTTTCAGATGTCCTCCTGTTACTTGGTGGTAAGTCTTTTCTTGAAAAGCTTTAAGATCAATATTGAAGGCGTCTATCCACGGTAGCATCCAATCAAGCATTTTTTCAGTCATATAACCGTTGGAAACCCAAATGTTTTTTAGTCCTCTTTGATTTGCTATTCGCGCAACATCATAAGCATATTCAAAGAAAATGGTAGGTTCATTGTAGGTGTAAGCTATGCTTTTACATCCTTTTTGAATTGCTAAATCTACAATTTCATTTGGTTGATAGCTTTTCCCGAATGCTGCAATCTGTTTATCCGTGATTTGGGATATATCACAATTTTGACAAAAGGAGCAATGGAAATTACAACCTAAAGTTCCAATAGATAAGGCTTTGGTTCCGGGATAAAAATGATATAAAGGTTTTTTTTCTACAGGATCGCAATGTTGTGCAATTAATTTTCCGTAGATTAAAGAATAAAGATTCCCATTAATGTTTTTTCTTACCCTACAAATTCCTGACTTTCCTAATGGGATTTTGCATAAATGAGAACACAAATTACACTGAACGCTTTTATTGCTTAATTTTTGATATAACAGAGCTTCCTTCATAATCATAGATATTTTACACTCCTCTTGCGCTATTATAAAGTTAACAGATAAAAAGGGCATGAACAAGAATGTTTGTTATTAAAGAACATGCATGAAAGTGTAAATGTAGAAGTGAGAAGGCTGAGGAGCCGTTATATAGCGTATTATGCCTTGGAGTTGGGGAAAATATGATAATGATAGGAGCATGACCAAGAAAATTTGTCACAAAAAATATAGTATATGCTTATGACTTCAAGCGATTTTCATTCTACCAATTAGTTACGTAAATTTTATTTCAGAAATCATAAAATGCTAATGAGATTCTTTAATAGTAAATCGTTGTTCTTTCCAAAACGCTGCTATAATGACTGTAACAATAACCGCTACGATGTAGTAAATTGGGGTAGGAATTGGCACTGGATCTCCAGCTGCATAGGAATGCATCCCGGTAAGATAATAGTTGACACCAAGATATGTCATAATAACTGAAGCGAAGGCTATTAGAGAAGCAGTATTAAAAACCAAAAAATTTCGTAGTCCGGGAATTAGACGCATATGTACAACAAAAGCATAAATAAGAATGGTAATAAGAGACCATGTTTCTTTAGGGTCCCATCCCCAGTAACGACCCCAGGATTCATTGGCCCAAATGCCGCCAAGAAATGAACCTATAGTCATTAGGTACAATCCAACAATTAGAGACATCTCGTTTATGGCCGTGAGCTCCATTATGGTATTTTTTAACCGAGAAGCGTTGGACGGGGTTTTTAATGAAGTTATCAAAAGGTTCATAAAACCGAGAAGAGCGCCCAACGTCAAAAAACCATACCCCCCAATTATAACAGCCACATGTAATGTAAGCCAATATGACTTTAATACAGGAACTAAGTTCGTTATTTCAGGATTCATCCAACTCAAATGAGATACCATTAATACAATTCCTGCAAATAAAGTGGTGACAGACAAAACCAAAGGCGAACGACGGCTAAATAAGAGACCTGCCAGTAACAAGGTCCAGGCAATAGTTAGCATTGATTCATAACCATTGCTCCATGGTGCATGGTTCGAAATATACCACCTCAGCCCCAACCCAAAGGATTGATATAAGAATCCTGCCAAGATTAGCACTATGGATAATTTGTGTACCCATTTTTTATATAGTGGAAGGTAAATTAAACTTGCGATGTTGTAAATAATTAAAACAATTCCTATAGAAAAGAAGAAGGTTGCTAGCCACATGAAGATGTTTAATCGGTTGTATAAGAGTTCTGCTTGCATTTTAGTTTTAGATGGCAATATATGGCCGGCCTTGTCCTCTTGAAATGATTTTAATTTATTTACTAGTTGGAAAGTTTTTTCTTTATCATTGTTTCTGAGAGTGTTAATAAGCATATTAACGCTCTGGCTGATAAATAAGCTGTCTTTTTGTGATAAATTAAGTCGTTTTTCGACAGGTGATATCCAGGGAATTTGTGGGTCTTTACTTACAGGGAAAATTCGGTGAAATTGGCCGGATTGAGCCATAAAAAAAACATTCACCTGTTCGTCAACTTTTATTAATTCCTGTTCTAATTTGTTGCGGTTGGCCGGACTTTTTCTATAAGCATCATTAACCAACTGCATAATTTTGTATTGGTGGTCTGTAGAAAAGAAGTCATTTAACGCAGCTTTACGCCCATCAATCCCCAAAATCTTTTTTAACTTCGGGTGCTTAATAGTTATTAGTGGTACTTGTTTCCACTCGTTGGGATATGAAAGAATTCCCAATAACATTTGATCCGGTGTTAAGCCTTTGAATGAATTGTGTTTAACTAATTTTACCATGATTTCTTGATGCAGCGAATTTAGTGGCTTGATACGGCCACCTTTGCCCTGCACCCATATTTCGCCAAACGCTTTGGCTATCTTCTGGTCCGGATAAGGAAAGAGATTCTGTCCCTTTGAGGGACTGGCAATTGTGGTTAAAATCAATATGGCAAGCATTTTTCGTGCTTGATAGATTCGGTTGGTTTTGGTTAACAATTGTCTAAATCTAGTGTGTGGTGCAAATAGTGACCATATCATGCTAATACTCAAAAGAAAGTAACCAATATATGTGATAAGAGTTCCGGTAAAATCGTGATTTACTGACAAAATAGTTCCTTTTTCATCCCTATCATACGAGGATTGATAGAATCTATAGCCTTTGTAGCTCAATATATTATTCATAAAAATTCGAAAGTCCCTTTTCGTTGAATTATCGGGGTCAATAACTGTTACTTCACTTGCATAAGAAGAGGGACTTTCGGATCCTGGGTAACGTTCTATTTCAAATTTGCGCAAATAAAGAGAAAATGGTAATTGAAGAGGCAGGGATCCATATTTAATAATTAGAGTTCCGTTGTTTAGTACTAAAGATTCTGGCTGTCCAACTTTCCCGGGTTGGCCATAAACATGCAGAGTTTGGGTTTGTTTTCCATTCGAAATTGTAAATATTACCATGTCAGAGCTTCGAGAGCCTTTAACTGATGGAATATAACCGGTGCTTTTTATTTTATATTTTTCTTCATTGATTTTTACTTTGGCAGAAAATTGACGAGGCGTTTTGGCTGATAAAAATACTCGTTTATGAAATGCTCTTGTGCCTGATTGATCATGTATTTCAATTGAGACGTATTCATCAATCGTATAAATTGTATTGGATGTATTGCCCTCACGGATGTGCATTTTCCCTTCATATCCGGTATATCTGGTTATTGCAGCTCCACAGATTATTACAAAAAATGCACAATGAAATATTGTTACTGGTGCTTTTTCCCATCTCCAAAGATTGAATATAAAGAGGCTACCAAACATGTTGATTGCTAAAAGGACAAATAGGAGTTCGAACCACCATGTATTATAAACCATGGCTCTTGCGGCTCGTGTTCCAAAATCATTTTCAAGGAAAGTGGCCACCGCCAGGACAGCTGCTAAGATCAGGAATAATATGCCCATTAGTCGTCTGGAAACAAGAAAATTAATTATTCGTTCCATTATTGATTGAATTCTTTTGGTTTCGAAAAGATAGCACAGCTGGGATTTGGTCTAACAAAAGGCTAAAATAATGACTTTAATAGAATTTACTATCTTTGTGTATTAAATTTTGAAAGGAACCAGTTGTTTAGAAATTAAGTTAAGACCATAACAATATAGTTAATCTTAGACATGCAGGTCTTATTTGACAAATGAGTTAAATTTAATACGATGAAAACCAAATTGGGCATAGTAGCTGTGTTGTTTGTCGTTCTAGGATTTGGTATGATTCATGGTGGTTCTGTAACAATGGAAAGGATCGCCATAGGACTTATGGGAACAGGTATTTTATATTTACTATATTTATTGTTAGTGGTGGGGGGTAAGAAAAAATGAAATAATGATCTTGAATAATAGTAAAAAATGTTCTGATTGTGGAAGAATTTCAAAAGTCGTGTTCAATAAATTTTCTTTTTATTATTAAGTCCTGATTGTAGTAATTCTGATAAGTTTACTTAAGCTATCATTGGTGAAAATTTTAATGATTGTCTTATTTTATTTCCTTAGAAGCTATTAATGAGGTCATTCTTTCGGTGGTATTTTATTAAGATTATTGGGGTTCTGTATGTTTTCAAAAGAAGAAGCTAAGGCACTTCGGCTAGAATTCTGGCAAAAATTGGCCAATCGGACGCGTAGACTGCCCGGCCAAAAAGGACGAAAAAAAGTTTGGATCGCTGATAAAACAGGCATTAAAGGTTTAGATTTACGTTTTGATGTAGGACGGGAAAAAATTATTGTAGCTTTAGAAATCAATATAAAAGACGAAGAAAAACGTTTAACTCTATATGAAAAATTAGAAGCTGCCAAATCTCTTTTTGAAAATCAATTTGGAGAACCTATGATCTGGGACTGGGCGTATACCAAGGATAATGGTCGAGAGGTTTGTCGCGTCTATGTTGAACGCCCCGGTGATATTTATATTAAAGAGACATGGCCGGAAATTCATAGATTTATGATCGACAGGATGATGAGGCTCGAAAAGGCTTTCTTGGATATAAAGGATTATTTGAAATATAATCCTCAAGTGTAAAAGAATCTATCCTAATTTTCTGTTATACAGATTTGTTGTTTTGAAAATTAATTAAATCTATATTTCTAATATAATTTGTTGGGTATTTATATTCTTACATGGCCAATTTATTATGACGAAATATGATAAATCTGTATTTTTGGGAAGTGAAAAATTATAAGTTATTATCATTATATATTAGGAAATTAAAAAAGTAAAAGCAGAACCAACTGAATTATTCTAAATATACATTGTAATTTTATGAGTGATTGGATTATTGAAGGGTAGTATATAATATTTCGATGCTATCGTTTGATATAATTAGCGAATTTAAAATTAACTTTAACTAAATCAGGACTTTTTGAAAGAAGGACTTGTAATAAAATCGACAGGAAGCTGGTATCTCGTCAAATCAGATGACGAAAGGCCTGTGTCATGTAAAATTAAAGGCCGTTTTAGGTTGAACGACATTAAAAGTACCAATCCGGTTGCCGTGGGTGACAGGGTAATATTTTCTGTCGATGAAAAAAACGGTATTGGAATCATTGAAGAAATTTTGGAACGAAAAAACTATATAGTTCGAAGAGCTTCTAATCTTTCACGACAAACCCAAATCCTTGCTGCTAATATTGATCAGGCAATTCTAGTTGCTACAATTAACTATCCTGTAACTACGCCAGTCTTTATCGATCGGTTTCTTGCTACAACCGAAGCTTATGATATCCCTACTACCATTATCTTTAATAAAATAGATCGATACGACCATTATCATAAGGATCAATTAAAGGAAACCATTCAAATATATAATAATATAGGGTATAATGTTTTGGTTACTTCAGCCAAACACGATCAAAATATTGATTTGGTTAGAGAGTTATTGAAGAATAAGGTTTCTTTGTTGGCAGGACATTCTGGCGTCGGAAAAAGTACACTAATTAATAGAGTGGAACCCACACTTAATCTTAAAACTGCTAAAATATCTGATGCACATAATACAGGTCGACATACTACTACATTTACTGAGATGCATCCTCTCGGTATTGGTGGTTACATTATTGATACGCCTGGTATTCGGGGGTTTGGTTTGTTTAACATTAAAAAGGAAGAGTTGGCTCATTTTTTTAGAGAAATTTTTAAATTTTCGTCACAATGCCGATACCATAATTGTACCCATCTTCACGAGCCAGGGTGTGCAGTGAAAGATGCTGTCGAAAAAGGAAATATTGCTTTAAGCCGTTACAATAGTTATGTCAGAATATTTCTGAATCGAGACGAGAAATTTAGGTGATTTTCCACATCGGATAAGGTATTCTTTTTTGCATCTGTTAGGGGGCGGGATTTTTTTAATTTCTTTCTTATGGAATTGTACAGCAGAAAAAAGTGGTGGAAATTTTTTTTTATGGCCGGAGCTTTATTGATTGGTGCTGCTTCTTTGTTCTATACAAATCGTCTCACTGCCCAACTTAGAGATCAGGAAACAAGAAAAATGGAATTATGGGCCAAAGCCAATCGATTATTTACCCGTCCCGACTTAGATGATCAATCTTTGGAATTAATCTTTGAGATAATTCAAAATAATAATACCGTGCCTCTTATTATCGCCGATGAGAATGACACAATCTATTTTTTCCGAAACCTAAAACTGCCTGTTAAAAAGGAAGCAGAGTTTTTGCATCGCCAACTCCAAAAGATGAAAGATGGAAATCGGAATCCCATTACTATTGATTTAGGGGATGGAGAACGTCAGTACCTTTATTATGCCGATTCTGTGATGCTTATTAAATTAAGATGGTTTCCAATCGTCCAACTTTTGGTTGTGATGTTATTTGTTTTGCTGGCTTACTGGACTTTTAGTGTTGCTCGTCGATGGGAGCAGGATCAAGTATGGGTGGGTATGGCAAAAGAGACTGCCCATCAATTGGGGACACCTACTTCATCTTTGCTAGGTTGGCTCGAGGTGCTTTCATTGAAAAATACTGATGCTAATTTGGTAGATGAAATGCGTCATGATGTCCACCGGCTCCAAACTATTGCCGATCGTTTTTCAAAAATTGGTTCACCTCCTCACCTGGAACAGGTTAATCTAGCTAATATGTTAAATGATGTGATTGTTTATCTTTCTCATCGTATTTCCTCTCGGGTGCAATTTCGAATCGAAACTGAAAATCAAATTAAAGCTATGAACGTAGTTGTTAACCGGCCTCTTTTTGAATGGGTGATAGAAAATCTATGTAAAAATTCAGTAGATGCTATGCAGGGTGAAGGTGTTATTGTCTTTAATTGGGGTGTCTGGCATAAGAAAATTTTTATTGATATTTCTGATACAGGAAAAGGGATACCGAGAAAAATACATAACACCATTTTTAAACCTGGATATACCACTAAAAAGCGTGGGTGGGGACTTGGTCTTACTTTGGTTCGGAGAATTGTTGAAGAGTATCATAATGGGCGGATTTTTGTAAAAGAATCAGCTCCAGGGAAAGGAACTACTTTTCGAATTTTGTTGGATTCAAAAGAGACAGGAAAACTGCCGGTTTGAAGTATTTCTTGCCGATTGAGAAATAACTTTTTATAGAATTCTTTTTCTCACGCATTGAATATTTTATACCTTTGCGAAGTTTTTACGTATGGTAGTACAACGACAAAATAAACTCAGCGATTATGACATTCCCTTTAAGGGGCTGAAGGCTGGTAAGCATGTTTTTGAATACGAGCTGGAGGATGCTTTTTTTGAGTTGTTTGACCAACCACAGATTGAAGCAGGAAAATTATCTGCAATAGTTGTGCTCCAAAAAAGCTCTAATATGATGGAGCTTTTGTTTGAAATTAATGGTTGTGTTGAAGCGTTGTGTGATAGATGTTTGGGGAAAATGGACGTTCCGGTGAAGTATAATGGAACATTGTATATTAAATTTGGAGATACATTTGACGATTCTGGCGATGATATATTAGTGCTCCCTTATGAGGAACACTCGTTTAATATCGCCAGGCATATGTATGAGTTTATTGTAGTAAGTATGCCTGTAAGGCATGTTCACCCCGACAACGGTGGGTTGCCGGGATGTGATCCTGATATGTTGAAGCAACTTAACCAGTATGTTGTTGATGATATCTCGGACGAAAACAAAGAAGATAGTGGTTTGAAAGATATAGATCCTCGTTGGGACGAGTTAAAAAAATTGATAAATAAAAACAACAAATAAAAGGAGATAAAAATGGCACATCCAAAACGAAAAACATCAAAAACCAGAAGAGACAAAAGACGTACTCATTACAAAGCAACTGTTCCTGCCTTGGGCGTTTGCTCTAATTGCGGTGCTACTATCAGGTTGCACAGAGTTTGTCAAGAATGTGGACATTATAGAGGAAAACTGGCAATAGAAAAAGAGGTGACTGTTTAATTTTAGATTACATTTATGTTTTTCCCTTTGATACATTTTTTGTTGAAAAAATAATGTGTTAAAAATTAAAAAATACAGTCAGTTTTAATTTTTTCTTTTTTTTAGCCAATATAGGCACCGCCTTATTTTTTGTAACATAGCCCCTGTGTAAGGTCATTAGGGGCAATTTTTTTGGCTTGAATCATAAGGCCTTTTGTTTATGAGCCAGAGCTGACTTTTAGGTTCTTTCAATGATCTGCTTTGGCCACTAAATCCAGTCTGTAACAATGGCAAAATTGAATGCAGTAATTACCGCAGTAGGGGGATATGTCCCCGATTATGTTCTCACTAATGAGGAACTTAGCAAAATGGTCGATACGTCGGACGAATGGATTACTACCCGTGTGGGAATTCGTGAACGACGGATTTTGAAGGGTGAAGGGAAAGGCTCTTCCGACATGGGAGTCGAAGCTGTGAATCAGGTTTTACAAAAATCAGGGACCTCCCCCGATGAGGTTGATATGCTGATTTGTGCTACCGTGACCCCGGATCATGTTTTTCCTGCCACTGCCAATATTATTTCCGATAAATGTAACATTCGGAATGCACATAGCTTTGATTTAAATGCAGGATGTTCCGGCTTTTTGTATGCTCTTGATACTGCCGCTAAATTCGTTGAAACCGGTGCAAGAAAAAAGGTTATTGTGGTTGGAGCAGATAAAATGTCTTCAATTACCGATTATACCGATCGTACTACTTGTGTGTTGTTTGGCGATGGTGCCGGGGCCGTTTTGCTTGAACCCACTACCGAAGATCTTGGTGTTACCGACAGTATCCTGAAAAGTGATGGTTTTGGAAGAGTTTATTTGCACCAGAAAGCCGGTGGTTCGGTCAAACCTCCTACTCACGAAACCATTGATAACAGAGAACACTATATTTATCAGGAAGGGCGACATGTGTTTAAGCATGCTGTGTCTAAAATGGCTGATGTGGCTGTTGAGGTTATGGAGCGTAACAATATTACTGCCGAAACCCTTGACTGGCTGGTACCTCATCAGGCAAATATGCGGATTATAGAAGGTACTGCCCAACGTATGGGAATCGATAAAAGTAAGGTAATGATTAATATCCAGCGTTATGGCAATACTACTGCGGCGACTCTTCCCTTATGTTTATGGGAGTGGGAGAAAAAACTTAAAAAAGGCGATAATTTAATTTTGGCGACTTTCGGTGCCGGTTTTACATGGGGAGCTATTTACCTTAAGTGGGGATATGATGGCGATAAAGTATAATTGAATTTATTTGGTGGTGAGAATCTCATTAAGGTATTGATAATCTATATAATTGATAGAAATTAATTGACCCGGGGCCCTTGTGCCCCGGGTTTGTTTTATATATCAAGATTTATAATTTGATTCAGTGAATAATGATATGTTAGGAGTTACTAACTTTATGGGGAAAATGGAAAACTATGTTTGCATATCTCGGAATATTTCTATTTTTATTAGAAAATTGACGGATAAAATAGTATGATTGATGTAGACTTTAAAGGAATATAAAATGTGTGCAGGCAGATGAAGGTAGTGATTGGTGAAAAGTCCGTAGTCACTAATAGTTACACTATTTACTACGACTAAAATCTATTTCTAACTTTTATTAGACAAATGTTTAAAAAAATATATACTAATGCAATCAGAACTAATTCATGATAGTGATTTTGGTAGATACTTGGAAGATTTTAAGGAAGGTATGGTAATTCGGCATTGGCCGGGGAAAACTATCACCGAATCTGACAATAATCTTTTTTCGTTGCTCACAATGAATCACCATCCGGTACATTTGGATCAACATTATGCTTCGGAGGCCACACATGGTCAGGTTTTGGTCGTAGGAACCCTGGTGTTTTCTTTAGCTGTTGGTCTTACCGTCAGAGAAATTAGTGGAAGAGCTATTGCTAATCTTAACTATTCTGAAGTTTTACATCATTCTCCTGTTTTTATTGGGGATACGATCTATGCTGAATCACAAATATTATCTGTACGTTCTTCCCGTTCAAAGCCAGATAGGGGCGTGATTAAAGTTAAAACGACGGTAACCAATCAAAAAGGTGAGAAGGTTCTTTCTTTTTTAAGGGAAGTTTTGATTCCAAAAAAGAATTAAATAATGACGTATTCAAGATTTAACGGCGATTTTGTTGCTAGGACTTTGTTGTTCACTTCCGGACACAATGCTCATTATGTGGAAAAGGCCTTTGCTTCCGATGCCGATGTTATTGTTTTGGATTTGGAGGATGCTGTCCCAGTATCCCAAAAAGAGGAAGCCAGGGTTTCCATTACAAGGGTATTAAACTCTGATTTGATAGATCGTCGGCCGGTATTTGTTAGAATTAATCCGATGGAGACTGGAGATACCTTAAAGGATTTGGATACAGTGGCCGATCCTAGACTATATGGATTTGTATATCCCAAGACAAGTAATGCCAGGGATATGGAAGTTTTTGATGCTCAGTTGACCTTAAAAGAGAAAAATCTGGGTATTGAAAAGGGGCATTTTAAGATTATTGCTCTTCTCGAAACGCCTGAAGCCATATTAAATGCTTATAGTATAGCTACAGCTTCTAAGCGGGTTGTTGCCCTTTTGTTTGGTAGTGAAGATTTTTTAGCCGAGATAGAGGGAGAGCATGGTCCTGGTGGTCGATCTATTCTTATGCCGAGGCATATGATTAGTATGGCTGCCCGAGCAGCAGGGGTTGTCCCAATTGATACCCCTTATGTTAATATTGGCGACAGAGAAGGCTTAAAAAGACATATGGAAGAAGCTAAAGAACTGGGATTTGAAGGTATGCTGGTTATGTCGCCTAGTGAAATTGAGTTGGTAAAAAACTATTATACACCAGACCCGATAGAATTGAATAGAGCGAAAGAAATTATTGAGCTTGCTGAAGAAACCAATAAAGCCAACAGAGGAATCTCTGTAAAAAAGGGTATGTTTATTTCGCCACCAACCGTTTCAAAAGCCAGAAAATTACTGGCAAGGATGAAAAAAATTGAAGTATTTGAAGATTTTTTGAATGGAGCTTAGTTGAAAAATACCGTTGAGATTATTTATCTTATTTTCTTATTGTTTTAGGACGACAATTTTCTTCGATTTTTTTAAAAAAGCTTGCTTTCAAAAAAAATTTTATCAAGGCAATGATGTGGACAAAAAAAGATTTAGTTTCGGATTTGAAAAAGGGTGGTATCCCCAAGGGTGCCCTATTACATTTGAAAGTATCGATTAGAGCTATTGGTAAAATTGATGGGGGTGCCGAAACATTGTTAGAGGCATTGCTTGATACAGTTGGCCCTGAAGGTACTTTGGTTATCGATTCTTTTGTTACTTCTTATCCTTTACCTTTGAGCAAAAAGCATGCCCGGCAAATTAGCACCCCAAAGACCGCTTCCTATGCAGGGGCATTGGCTAATGTAATGATTAGGCATCCGCTTATGGTTAGAAGTAAGCATCCCATTCAACGCTTTACGGCTATTGGGAAACTGGCTCATGAACTCATGGATAACCACACCCCTGAAAGTGGTGGATATGATGTGCTCGAGCGGATGGCCCGTATGGGCGCACTTAATCTTTCGGTAGGACGCAATACAATTGGGGTAGGAACTACTCATGTGGCCATTGAAAAGCTGGGATTTACCAAGAAAAATCCACCCAAAGGAGTTAATTATTTGGATGAAGAGGGGAACATTAAATTATTTAAAGTGAACTGGAATGGAGGCTGTGCACGTGGCTTTCCCAAGTTTATCCCGTTGTATGAACAGGCCGGTTGTTTAAAGTGGATAAAAGTTGGTAATGCCGATGCCGCATTGACCGACATGGCAGGTACCCTTGCGGTTGAAATGAAAAAATTAAAGGAAGACCCTTCTTTTTTCTTTTGTGATGATCCCACTTGTAAAGATTGTCGTTTGCGTTGGGAACATTCTACCGGAAATTATTTTAAGGTTAAGTATTATTCTTTCCTGAAAATTGTTAGGGGTAATTTCTTAAATATGAAATAATACAGGATTTTTTATTTGGCTTTAAATGTTTTTTTTCTGTTATTCATTTAATTTTTCAGCCACTTCTTCAACTTTTTTTAAACCCTCCTCCAAGCGGGTTATGTTTTGCATAAATAACCGAGTGGTATTTTCTACTTCGTTTTTGTATTGAATTACAACGTCGAACGATTCGTCCAATCGGTTTATTATTTTGCCGATTTCAGAAGATTTGGTTTTTGTTTCTTCTGAAAGTTTAATAATTTCTGATGCCAAAACCCTAAATCCTGCTTCATGCATATTCTTTTGTCCATTGCGGGCAATGGTGGCTGCTTCTATGGAAGCATTCAAACCCATAATTTTTACCCGATCCGATACATCATTGATGAATGATATAATTTGTTTTGTCGCTTCTACCTCTTTACCCGATTTTTTTTGATTATGTAATAAATGATTAATTACATTGCTTACTTTTTGCTGGTGATGGGTTAGCTGATTCAATCGTTGGCGTAAAACGGATAATTCTTTTAACAAAACATCGGCTGCCCGTTTTCGCCGGTCTATGTCGGTATCTATGGTTGCAAGATGTATGACTTCCCCTTTATCGTTGAAAATGGGAGTTAACGTAGTACGCGTCCATATTTCTCTGCCATCTCTGGTAATGTTAGGTGCATCATAAAAGACCGGTTGTTTTAATATTTTACATTTATATAAACGCTCTTCTATTATGCTGCTAAAACTTGTTTGGCGAATGTTGCTCCCTCTGGTTTCAATAAATTCATCAAAGGTATAGCCATACATGCGGGTAAATCCTTCGTTTATCCACTCAATGTTTCCTTCAGGATCCATTATCATGATGGCATTTTCAGTTTGTGTGGCAACAATTGAAAGTAATTCCGTTTGTTTTTCCTTATCGTTAGTTTTTGAGTAGGACTCATCCCTATTATCGCCGGCAGTAGAGCGCCATTTGTCACATTCCCTTTGTAAAAGGGTGTGACTAATTTTTAGTTCTTTAAGTTGTTTTCTTTTTTTAATATACCCTGACAAAAATGGGGTTATGATGCATATAAATATTAAAAATTCAACCATGGGGTAATAAAATGAGTGGTTGCTTGTGCAAAAATATAAAAAATATTAAATCACCCCTCGGATTACTGGTGTGAAAAAATTAAACCTTTTAGCTTTTAAAAATAGGAATAAGAAATTGCTTTACGGAAAATAATTTAATTCTAATAAAACATACTTTTTGAGAACCACCTTTCGGTCATGGAAAAACCTATTTTAATGGTGTGGTATTGTTCCCTAACAAGGCTTGACTTGCTGGTTCCTTTGAGCGAATAGGCATAAGAAATGTGTAAAATGTTTCCATTTCTGCTTAAAGGAAGGGAAAGACCTGCTGTGATACCTTTTTCATCAATTTTCTGTTCTTTAACTTTTAGGTAGCCGTCTGAATAAAAGGCCCCTGCACGCCATTGAATCTGGTTAATGAATTTGGATTTGTTTTTCGGAAGTGAATAGGCTATACCGGTATTTACGGTATATGAGTCGGAGAAGGTACCTTTGAGGGTTGAATAATCGTTTAAAACCGACCACTTAGCGAAAGAATAATCGGCTGAAAATGTCCATCCTTTGTCTTTGGATATGGCAAAACCAGCACTGTACATGTTGGGAAGTATTACGTCGTCGGCTGACGCATCATTTTCGTAATACGATGTTGTCGATTCATCCTCAATGGTTTGATTAAATGTGGCGTAGATGTTGGTTTCGGGTTGCCATGATATTCCAGCAAAAAGTGCACCATGCTTTTGCTTGCTTTGATATTGCAGCCCGTATTTTAACAGAAGATTGTTGAAATACCATTTTCGGGTATTAATGATATTATTTTGGCCTAATGCTGAATAATCAGCTGTTTCTACAATATCAGTGGAGCCCCAGATAAATGAAGCATCTAATCCTACTGAAAAATTTTTGGTTAATCGGAAGCCATTGGATAGGGAAATACGCGAAAGTCCTCCACTACCTTCCAGTATTACGGGATATGTCAGAGAAGACCCTAGTATGTCGTTTTCTTGTTCGATGGTATATCCTACGCTTGAGAAAGGATACAAACCAAAGCTCATTCCCCAAAAGCGTGCTACTCTAAAACCAAATGAAAAAGCATCTATATTCGAATCAAAGTTGCTCTGAGCTTTTCCCGACATGGAATAATGGTTAATTATTCCTTTTGCCTGGATATTAAAATAAAAGGTTAAACTATCCAAAGCACTTAAAGATGCCGGGTTTTGATAGTTCAGATAACCATTCGAAGGCAACGCAACGCCGCTTCCACCCATACCACTGTTGATGGTATTGGTCGTGGATTCCAATACACCAAATCCATAGACAGAGTAAGGAGAAGAAGTGCTGTTTTGACTTTTAACAGTATAATGCCAGACCATTAGAAGAGATGATATGATTAGGAATATTTTTTTCATTTTTTGTTAAATCTCGATTTGTTACTCTATCGTTGAAACCTTTTTATCCCCCTCAACGAAGCTTTGGTATTGATGACTTATTTAATATTTTCAGCGGCATTGCTTTATGTTCAGTAATAACAGAGGTTATTGTGATTGATTTTATTTTTCTTCGACATCGTAGTAATAGTAAAAAACATTTAGTTGAGTGTAAGCGCCTTCACCATCATAACCATCGAAAATCATTTTATAACAACTACCCTGTAGATTATCTTCGGAAAAGGCAACTAGCATTCCTGTGCCCTCAGAGGTTATCTCTTCATCTACCAGTGCGTTGAGAAAGTAGGTTATATCAAAGGTATAATACCATTCTTTTTCGTAAAGAGTTGAGGTAGATACCAAGGTTCCCGAAACAGGGTAGTCACTGCTGTTGACGATATAACCCGCTACCTGATTAATTTTATCTGCTTCAAGAAGATAAATGGTTTCCGGCGGATCTTGGAAATCAAAAGTTGATGGGTCAACTCCTACTATCAGATTGGCTTTTACAATTCTGCCTATTTGTTGTAAAGCTTTCATTGAGGATAGTCCTGGGATGTCGATTCGGGTAAAATAACCTGTTCCGGCTTCTAAAATGGCCTTTTTGTCCAGATTCTCGGATTTAAGTTTTTCTTTGTATGAATCAAGTGTTTCTAATGCGGTATTAACCGGATAACTTTTGATGTGGTTGTATTGTAATGATGATTCATTTAGAGAAAAATCGAAGTAATTTTTAACTTTCTCCAGCTCTACCCGGTGAGTATAAAGTCTTAGGTAGATACTATCACTTCCGGCTTCAAAACCCAGAATGAGATTGTTGTTGACAGTGTCTGGAACTAAAGCCAATCCTTTAAACCAATCGATAAATTCGGAAGAGGTTAAATTAGTATCAGTCTGTAGGGTATCCAACAAGGTTTTTCCCAGATTATCATCCAACCTAATATAAATAGTTCTTTCCTTATAAGGTTCTGGGGTATACTGATAACTGGCAAGGGGTGTTGCAGAATATTTTAAGAAACTATTGTTACTTATTGTCCCCGAAGTATTGGTTTCTATTTCCTCTTCCACCCGGTGTACGTTTATGGTGAAAACTTGGGATGTATCTCCCAAATAGAAGCCCGAATGATTTAAGATTAAACAAATTGAGTCGAACTGCTCTTTTCCGTCAATGGAATAGGCTTCATTCATAATTTCAAAAAAGGATACAGCTTTGGTTGCGCTATAGTCATCTGTGTAGTAGCCGGTTAGCGCAATGCCGGTGGAAGAAGTTTCTACAGAATCCATTTTAATGGTAGAAAGCTGTAAACTAAATGTGTCAACAATGGCCGTATAGGTATCCGTTTTGACAAATTGGTCACCAATAGAAAGGTCCCCCTCCGAGCAGGATGGTATAAGGAGAGGGACCACGGTCAACAGAAGAAGTATAATTATTGGTCTGATATTTCCTATCTCTCTTTGCATAAAATAATTAATTATTTGAGCACGAATTTAGACCGGGCATTCAGAAAGCTGATTTTTTTTCAACAAAGCAGAGAGTCACTCCTATCAACTGGCTAATTTTTCCTATGAACCCAAAAATATATGGATAATAGAAAAAAAATGACCGATTGTAAGACAATAATGAGTGTTTGGTTGAAAAAATATCATCTTGGGTGCGCTGTACGCTTTATTTGCTTCCTTGAGTTACACAAAAAGTAAAATATGGAAACAAAAAAAGTAAGAATGAAAAAATCCTTCTTGTATTGGTTGACACTTTTGGCTGTTGTGGCAATTATAAATGGATGTGATAGTGACGATGATGATGAACTATGGGGTAACTGGGTTGAACTTGGTGCCTTTGAGGGGCTGCCCCGTACCGATGCCGTAGTTTTTGTTATCGGTGATTATGCCTATGTAGGAACCGGATATAATGGTGAAGAAGATGAACGCTACCGTGATTTCTGGAGATATGATCCACAATATGACACTTGGGAGGAAGTGGCACCCCTGCCTGATGAGGCTCCCGCTCGTAATGGTGCCGTAGCTTTTGCTGCTGCCGGGAAAGGATATGTAGGTACCGGTTTTGATGATGATGAGAATAAGCTAAATGACTTTTGGGAATTTGATCCCAATGACGGGGCGAAGGGTAGTTGGACGCGTATTGCTGATTTCCCCGGTTCGGGACGTTATGGTGCCGTTGCCTTCGCAATTAACGATAAAGGGTACGTAGGGACCGGTTATGACGGTAACAGACTGAAAGATTTTTACGAATATGATCCTTCAACCGGACAATGGACTCAGAAGAAAAGTGTCAAAGGTTCTAAACGACGCGATGCCGTAGCTTTTGTTATTAATGGGGAAGGATACATATTTACGGGTGTAGACAACAGTGATTATGTTACAGATGCATGGAAATATAATCCTGAAACCGATGTCTGGACCGAATTAAGAAAGATAACCAGTGGAACCAACGACGATGAAAGTTATGATGATGATTATAGCATTGTAGGATCTAATGGTGTTGCATTCACACTAAATGGTTATGCATATATTACTACCGGAGGTCCAGGATATGCCGGAAATAGAACTTGGGAATATGACCCGGAGACCGATTTTTGGGAAGAGAAGTCTAATTTCGAAGGTTCTTCCCGGACGGATGCGGTGGCATTTACGATTAATAACCAGGCTTTCGTGGCCACCGGTAATAGTTCTGGCTACTATTTTGATGATGTGTGGACCTTTTATCCTGACGAAGAACAGGACGATAATGATTAACCTTAAAGCCTGATCACTTGTTAGGTGATCAGGTATTCCTTTTTTAAAATAAATATTGGAATAATGTTTTTTAGTGCATAAGTCTATTAGAACTTGCATGGCCTTATTATTTTTTACATTTTCTTGTGGTGGATAATGTTGCCTTGCTCATTTCATCCGCATAAAATATTTTCTATGTTATTTGCCGGATGGAAGAATCATCTTTTAGTTTTTAATATTTTTGATTGATAAAAAGAATTCTTAATCCTGTTAGTTTCTTTTTGTCAGAAAAAAACTAAAGACTTAAAAACCAATACACTCACCCTTCCTGTTTGTTTATTTTATTGATGTCTTGGTGTGACTAAAATATTTATGATAGTTTCAACTGAGAATAGAGGTTGGAGAATTTTGAGAATATATGAATAATTTCACAGGATAAGTTTTTATTTTTGAAGAATGACAAATAGCTGTTTGAGAAATATTTTAGCGATAATTGTTCGAGAATGGAAACGACTTGGCAGGTGGCATATTCTTCTGTGGGTGGGGTATTCAATAGTCTTTTTTTATGGTCCTGCAATATTTTTTGATACCCGTACAGCTATTATTTTAACCATTCGAACGCTAGGAATCAATGCATTTATATTTTATATCAATATTCTTATTTTGCTGCCTCTTTTAATGGGACGCAATAAAATTAAGGGGTATATTTTCTCGTTAATACTTTTGCTAAGTTTTGTTTCCTTTATATATCACGTAACTGATCCAATAAAACCAGAAACCTGGGAACAGTTAAGAGTTCGAAAGGTGTGGGTCCCTAATGAAGTGCCGCCTCCACCAAGTGGCAGAGAAGTTCAAATTGATACTCTTTCCCTCAACAGGCGAACCTTTGGGTTGAGAAATCCTACCAATAGTCCTCGTCCGAGAGGGGAAATTTTTCCTCGTCGTATGATTTTCGGTTTACTTCCATTTGTGGGAATGTTGTTTCTTAGTACTTTGTTTTGGGTTTTTTTGGAGTCAAAGCGAAAGGAAAAGGAACAACTCTCTTTAACCAACCAGAATCTGGAGACAGAAATGAAATTTCTTAAATCCCAGATGAATCCGCATTTTTTATTTAATGCCCTGAACAATATTTACTCCCTTTCTCAGCAGGGTAATCCCAAAACTTCCCAGTTGATTTTAAAACTCTCTTCAATGTTGAGGTATATTTTGTATGAAACGGATGACAAAAAAATTCCCATCGGAAGAGAAGTCGACTATATCCTCGATTTTATTGAATTTCAAAAAATTAAATTAGAAGAACAACCCAATATTGAAATAGATTTTCAACAAATTGATCGGGATCGACGAATCGAACCTATGCTTATTTTCCCTTTTGTCGAGAATGCTTTTAAACATGGAAATATCGATGATACAAAGAATGGACGTATTGTTATGTCATTGAAAGATACAGGTGGACATCTTTCTTTTTATATTTTAAACAGTAAGCCCAGGGGGCATGTTTCCAAAGATCGGTTGAAAGGTATTGGGATTGAAAATGTAAAAAAACGACTTTCTGTTTTATATAAAGAATGCCATAAACTGGTTATTGAAGACAATGAGGATGTTTTTGAAGTTAAACTGGAAATTGATGCCTGATGACTATTCGATGTGTTATAATTGATGATGAATTTCCTGCCCGGTCGCTTTTGAAGGATTATATTACAAAATTTCCGCATCTGGAGTTGGTCGGGGCCTTTAAGTCGCCCCTCGAAGCATTGCCCGCTTTGCAGAGTGGCTCTGTTGATCTGGCTTTTCTCGATATTCAAATGCCGGAGATTTCGGGAATGGATTTTCTTAAATCATTTCATCTGAAAAATATATTAGTTGTTATCACATCTGCTTATCCTGAGTATGCTCTCGAAGGTTATGAATTGGATGTAATCGATTATTTACTAAAACCGTTTTCTTTTGAACGTTTTGTACAATCGGTACAAAAGGCGGGAGAACGGTTGCAAGCACGAACCACCGATAATAACCTATTGGTGCAAAATTTCCAACACGAACAGGAATATATTATTGTTAAGGCCAACCATAAATCTTATCGGGTCAAAGTTTCTGATATTTTGTTTATCGAAAGTTTGCGGGAGTATGTGGCATATCATTGTATCGACCAAAAACTGGTTTCTCTCGATTCGTTGAAAAAACTTATTGAGACTCTGCCTTCCGAAGTTTTTATGCGTGTTCATAAATCATATATCGTTAATCGTTTGCAGGTAAAGGCACTGTATGGCAATCAATTGCAGATGCATCATACATCAAAGGTGGTACCTATAGGTCAGTCTTATCGTGATGAGGTTCGAAAAAGCCTCTTCAATCTATAACCTTGATTACAACTTTCTTCTTTTTATGGGGCGTGACGTTTCTTTATGAAATGTTATCCTTCTCGACTTATGTAATATGTTAAAAATAATGGTTGATTAAATATTTTGGTTTGGGTTCTTTTTTTAACCCCAAGGTGTTGAGGGCATATAATCCTTTTATTTAGAAACTGAACTTATTGGCTCAAAAAGTTATGGGTAATAACCATTTGTAAAATACCAATGGTGCCAGGCTTTAATCCTTAGTGGTTGTAATTATTTAAGGACAAAGATGTTAATCTTTAATAAATTAAGAAGAATGGGCAGAATTATTTGCCACGGATAAAGGACCCTAATTGATCTGCATTGAAAGAATAATATTTACTCATTTCCCCTCTATTCTGTTAAGAGACTGTACTCAAAATTAATATGACTACCAAAAAGCAATAGTTCCATTTTTTGTCATGGTAGAAAGTAGAAGTAAAAGCTTTGAATGTAGAAGAAATAAAACCTTTGGATGAAAAAAATTTCTACCCGTAGGTGGATTCTTTAGGTTTGTTTTGTGACGAGTGTGCTAATAGGTTTAATATGAAGATGTTTTTGTGGTGCATTCGTGGTAAAATCGATGAAATAAGTATGACAATAAATGGTGTCACAATAGAACCTTAATAAAAAAATTTGTCATGCGAGTTCCATCTGACCAATAAATTAAATGAATTTTTTACTGACAATGATTGTGGTAGTTTTTTTATAAATGTATCATGCGAATTTAAAAGCTATGAGAAAGGTTTTATTGTTAATTTTGATATTTGTCTCGCTTGGCGCTGTCGGTCAGGATGGTGGATACACTATAGGGATTCAGGTAATAGACTCAATAAGCGGAAAAGGATTGTCTCAAGCGAATGTTATTATCCAAGATCGCGAGGATGCAAGCCGACAATATTTTGGAGTAACCAATGAATCAGGATTTTTTAAGATTCAACTGCCCAAAGCAGGGAATTATTATTATCGTATTTCATTTATTGGCTATAGAACCAAGGGAGGTGTTATCGCCGTAAAAGGAGGTTATCAAAAGGCAACCGTTGGTTTGCAGCCCGAAGCATATAACCTAAAAGAAGTGACAGTTAAGGATTGGGCACCACCGGTAAAAGTGGTTGGGGACACCACGGAATTTCGTGCCGAATCTTTTAAAACCCATCAAGATGCCAGTGTGGAAGACCTGGTGACCAAAATGCCGGGAATTGTTGTGGAAGACGGTACAGTAAAGGCACACGGTGAAGAAATAAAAAAAGTGCTTGTAGATGGTTATGAATTTTTTGGAAGCGATCCGTCCATTGCTCTTAAAAATTTGCCTGCAGAAATTATTGAAAGGGTGCAAGTGTTTGATAAGATGAGTGATCAGGCCCAATTTTCCGGGTTTGACGATGGCAATAGTCAAAAAACCATGAATATTATTACCAAGCCATCTCGTCGTAACGGTAAGTTTGGAAAGTTGTTTGCCGGTTACGGTACCGACCATTATTACCAAGCAGGAGGGATGTATAACAAATTTAATGGTGACAATCGGATTTCCATCATTACCTCATTTAATAATGTAAACCGGCAGAATTTTACTCGTGAAGACATGCTGGGGGCTATGTCCGGAATGGGGGGAGGCCGTCGTGGCGGAGGTGGCGGTGGTGGAGCCCTGAGAGGCCCGCTGGACCAGTCAATCCAAATGGCCTCGAATGGCGGAATCAACAGTACCAATTCATTTGGTATTAACTACCAAAATAAGTTTGGTGAAAAGCTGACAGTGAGTGCCAGCTACTTCTTTAACTATATTGATAATGAAAATGAATCTGAAACATGGAGAGATTTTCTCTATGGAACCGATTCGTTAAAGTTTTATTCTGAAAAAAGTGAATCCGGATTCTACAATTTTAATAATCGGCTTAATGCCCGTATTATTTACGATATCGATGAAAATAACTCTATCATATTACTGCCTCAGGCTAGCTTTCAGAATAATGAGAGTTTTAGTTTCAGTTATAGTGAAACTTTTGATGGAGATGATTTGCTAAATGCTACGGAGACAGATTTGGACAAGGAGAATGACGGATATAATTTGGGAAATACATTAATTTATAGGCATAAGTTTGGACTAAAAGGACGTACCATTTCTTTAATGGTTAATAATTCCTATAATAAAAAAGAAGGAGAGGAAGAGCAACAGACGATTGAGGAAACGTTCGGTGAATCAGATATTTTAACCGATTATGACCTGGATAAGCTTATTGAGAATACCACCAGCAGTATCCGTAGCCGGTTAGTTTATACCGAACCTGTGGGTCAATACAGCCAGGTGATGCTTACCCTAGGTGGTTCATTCTCCGATTCGGAAAATGAGAAGTGGGTTTTTTCCAATGAGCTGTATCAATATACTTTGGATCCCACTCTGTCTAATGTATTTTCCAGCACGTTCGAAACCTATTTTTCGGAAGCTGGATATCGATTTAATAAAGGTGCTTTTAATATTACTCTATCATTGTCGGCAGAAAAATCGAAACTTAAGGCAAATCGTGAATATCCGGAATCCTATGACCTGAAAAAAAGTTTTACCAGTTTTAGACCGCGTATTTGGCTTAATTGGAAACCAGGTGAGGGTAAAAATCTTATGGCCATGTATAATGCTTCGACCCAGGAGCCAAGTGCCAATCAGTTGCAGGATGTGGTTGATAATAGCGAACCATTGTTCCTTACCACCGGAAACCCCAACCTTTCACAGCAAACGATCCATCGTGCCATGGCTCGGTATACCGACGTCAATGCTGAAACCGGCAGAAATGTTGCTTTTATTCTATTCCTGGAAATTGGTTCCGATTATATTGTTAATCATACCTATACCAATAATGAATCGGTACCGAAGGGTTATACCGTACCTGATGGTGGTCAGCTGACCATTCCTGAAAACATGGATGGCTATTGGGATTTAAAAGGCGTGATTAATTTTGGAACACCGGTAACTTGGTTGGGTAGCAACCTGTCTCTTAATACTGATTTGGGCTATAATAGAACGCCAGGCATGGTCAATGATCAGGTTACTAAAAAAGAAACATGGTCATTTAATCAGGGTGTTCAGCTTTCCAGTAACATTAGTGAGGATTTGGATTTTTCCCTTTTTTGGAATGGTGGATGGGATGAGGTCCATTCGACGTTAGATACTCAAGAAGAAAGTTATTATACCCAGACTTCTGGTTGTAAAGTAAACTGGATTTTTGGTGATGACTGGGTTTTTAATTCCACGTTGAACCATCTTTGGTATGTGGGGTTGTCGGAATCTATTGATCCCAATTATACGTTGCTGAATGCATCTTTAGGGAAAAAAATTTTTAAGGATAGATCGGGGGAGATAAAACTTGGGGTTTATGACATTCTAAAAGAAAACCAAAGTATATCGCGTACTGTTACCGAAACTTATGAAGAACAGAGTCGTTCTTTGGTAGTGCAACGTTATGCTATGGTTACCTTTACCTGGACTTTTCGCGATTTCTTCGGTCAACGTATGGAGCGACCGGAACGTCCCGGACTTATGGAGGGACCCCCTGGCGACAGGCCTTTCCCCATGGGACGATTCTAAAGCTTTACAAAAAAAGGGCTATCCTAATTTGATAGGAAGCCCTTTTTCTTGTCATACAACAACTATTTTTTTTCTTCTTTAGCTTTTTTATCACAAGCCTTACTACATTCTTTTTTCTCTGCTTTCTTGTCACATGCTTTTTTTTCTTTTTCGCAGCATGGTTTTTCCTTGTCACATGCCTTTTTTTCGGTTTTTTCCGGTTCCTGAATAGCTGCGCTGCTCATTACGGGAGCCGTAATTGCTAAAGTAAATACCAAAAGAAAGGATAAAGCCAGTTTACGTTTCATAGTACTATTGTTTTTAGGTTAATAAAATCTGTTCTTAATATTTAGATTGATTCTTAACAAAGATATGTTTTTGAATTTTTATTCCATGTTAATGAGATGTTAACAAAGATAGCCGGTGCTACACCTTTAAAGAGTTCGTAATATAGAGATAAAATACATTATGGTAGTGAAAAAGTGGTTGTTGAATGAAAAAATGGAAGAATGAATATCTGCTGGTATAATTTAGGCATCCAAATCAAAACTGAAATTTCTAAGATGGGACGAATAATTAACGCAATACTGTTATTAGGGCTGTTATTCACTATTCCTCTTTATTCGCAGAATGAAGAAGGAGCGAAAGGATGGACCTTGGAAAAATGTATAGAATATGCGCTCGAAAACAATATATCTGTTCAAAGTGCAAGAATAGCCATAGAAGCAGAAGAAGCAAATCTTTTGGAAACAAAGAGTAGTCGACTGCCTTCATTAAGTGCTTCATCAACCCTGTCGGGCAATAATTCCCGGGCTTTTGATAATACGGGTGGTGAGTTCTCAAAAGGCGTACAGGTTGGAGTAAATACTGAAGTGCCCATTTATCAGGGAGGCATCATAAATAATAACATCAAGGCCGGAGAAATTGAATTAGAGAAGGCACGACTTGATGTTGCCGAAGCCCAAAATGATATCGTTTTGTCGGTTACTCAGGCATGGCTCAATATCCTTTATGCTAGAGAGAATTATCTGTACTATCAGGATGTGGTTGAAACATCAAAGGTAAATCTGGAACGTTACAAAGCATTGTTTGATGCCGGAACCATTTCGCGAAAAGACTTAGCAGAGATCGAGTCCCAATATGCTTCGGACCGTTATTCTATGGTGACTGCAAAAAATGAGTTGGATATCCGCATCACCGACCTGAAAACCATGCTCAATCTATCGTATGATATTGATTTTAGTCCACTGTTCCCTGACCGGGTGGATGTCCCAAACGACGAGGTCCCTTCATTGGACACCATCGTGGTAGAGGTTTTAACCAAACGTCCTGAGGTAAAAAACAGTAATTTGTCAACTGAGGTTGCACGTATTGACCTCGCCAACGCTAAGGCAGGATATTTGCCAACAATTAATCTTAATGCTTCTGCCAGTTCTTCCTATTCCGATAATTACGATGGTTCTTTGGGTTCTCAATTTAATGACCGGTTCACTCAGTATGTGGGGCTATCATTAAGTGTTCCCATTTTCAGTCGGAACCAGAATAAAGCCAATGTAGCCCGTTCGAAAGTAATGGTCTACCAGGCTGAATTGAATGCCCGGGAAACCCAAAATAATCTTCTGCAAACTGTTGAACAGGTTTTTGTGGAACTTAAAGGACAACAGGAACGCTATCAGGCGGCTCTTGAGAAAGTAAATGCAGCAAAGATTAGCTACGAATATCAGCAGGAGCAATTTCAGTTGGGGATGTCCAATGCAATAGACTTGCGGCAGTCTAAAAACGATTTGTTAAACGCCAATGCGGAACTTATTCAAGCCAGATATTCGGTTTTGTTGTACCACAAGATATTGGATTTTTACAGAGGTTATCCTATTGGTACGGAGAATTACGATACGGCAATGGAAACAAATACAAGTGAATAGAAAATTTTAACAGGTGCTTCCCCGTACCCTTTTGGGAAAAGGGAAGAATTTGAAAACTATATAATAAACTTAACAGAGAGAACGTGTTCGCGTTTTTAAAGTAAAATGTCACGAAATACCAACAACATTATGAAGCGTAAATACATCTATGGGGGTGCAGCCATCCTGGCTCTGATCCTGGTAATTGTTTTTTTTGTGGGGAAAAAGAGCCCTGAAAATGAATTGAAACCGCGTATTCAAGTGGTTGAAAAAGGGAGTATCGTTAACACCGTTACCGCAACGGGAACCGTTGAACCAATAGATCAGGTGGAAGTGGGTACTCAGGTTTCGGGTGTCATCCAAAACATTTTTGTCGATTACAACGACAAAGTTACCAAAGGACAGTTAATAGCTCAAATTGATGAAAGTGCTTTAAGTGCAAGTCTCTTGCAACGTAAGGCAAGTTTATCATCAGCACGCAGTGAACTGGAATATCAGGAAAAAGCCTTTCAGCGTGTTAAAATGCTTTTTGAAAAAGGCATGGTGAGCGAGGCCGAATATGATGAAGCCAACTACCTTTACAGGACAGCTAAAGCTTCGGTTGAATCTCTTGAGTCGGAGGTTGAACAAGCAGCGGTTAATCTTTCTTATGCTCGCATCTATTCTCCTATCGACGGCGTTGTTCTTAGTGTAAGTGTGGAAGAAGGACAGACTGTGGCAGCCAGTTTTAGTACGCCTACCTTATTTTTGATTGCCAAAGATTTGACGCAAATGCAAGTGGAAGCAGATGTTGATGAAGCAGATATTGGCCAGGTGGAAGAGGGGCAAAGAGTGACTTTTACCGTTGATGCCTATCCCGATCAGGTATTTGCCGGTAAAGTAACCCAGGTACGCCTGGAGGCTGTGGAAGAGAGTAATGTGGTGACATATACCGTTATTATCGATGCGCCCAACCCTGACTTGAAACTAAAACCGGGGTTAACGGCCGAGGTTACCATTATAACGGAGGAAGCTACGGATGTTACCGTTGTTCCTGCTGCTGCCTTTCAGTTTTCGCCGGAAGGGAATATGCCAGAAGGAATGGATATGCCTCCTCATAGAGGGCCAGAAGATAGGATGGGAGATGAATCGGCCGCAGATCATAAAAGATTATGGCTGTGGGAACATGGCACTTTAAAGCCAACCATCGTGATTACCGGAATAGATGATGGTGTTTTTTACGAAATAAAAGAAGGGGTTTTGCCCGGGGATTCGGTAGTTATAGGAATGGATCATGCACAAATCAATGGTTCTTCCGAGTCGGACAGGAGTCCTTTTATGCCCAGCAGACCGGGTGGGGGCAGAAGATAATGCTTCTTGATGGTATTGTCGGAAAGCTTCGGTATCTTTTTCCCGAAAACACAATTCGGAACTATTTAAGAAATGTGGTTTAGAAAGTACCGGTTATTCGGGGTTAACATGAATTTTTGATAAAACGAAATGATGCAATGAAGCATGAAATCATAAAAATATCGCAGCTGAAAAGAGATTTTATTGTGGGGATTGAGACCGTTCATGCCTTACGAGGTGTTTCTTTTACCGTGGAAGAGGGCGAATTCGTTACCATAATGGGAACCAGTGGTTCGGGAAAATCTACCTTATTAAATGTTCTTGGTGCACTCGATAAGCCCACATCCGGGCATTATTTCCTCGACGGGGTCGATGTAAGCAGTTTGTCCAAAAATGAACTGGCTTTAATCCGAAATCGGAAAATAGGATTTGTCTTTCAGTCTTTTAACTTGCTTCCTCGTACTTCAGCCTTGGAAAACGTGGAGTTGCCCTTAATGTATAATTCCACTATTCCTTCACGTAAAAGAAAGGAAATGGCTGTTGAAGCCCTGCGAATTGTCGGATTGGCCAATCGTATGGACCATGCGCCCAATCAGCTTTCCGGCGGTCAGCAGCAGCGGGTGGCCATTGCCCGGGCCCTGGTCAATGACCCCGTAATGATATTGGCCGATGAAGCCACAGGAAATCTCGACAGCAAAACAACCCTCGACATCATGTCTCTGTTTCAGGAGCTGAACAGTCAGGGAAAAACAATCGTTTTTGTTACGCACGAACCTGACATCGCCGAGTACAGCAAACGTACCATCGTATTAAAAGACGGCGAAATTATTGACGATTATGCCAATATTGGTCGTCCGGCAAAAAGCATGTAATCAGAAATTTCACAAACCATGAATATATTTAATCTTGCAAAGATAGCCCTCAAGGCAATGTTTCGTAATAAGATGCGAACCTTTCTGACCATGCTGGGAATCATCATCGGGGTAACATCTGTTATTACCATGCTGGCCATAGGGCAGGGATCCAAACAAAGTATTCAGGAACAGATTTCTTCCATGGGTGCAAATATGGTGATGATTCGCCCGGGAAGTGAAGAGCGGGGTGGCGTGAGAATTGATCCGTCATCCATGAAAACCTTGGATATGAAAGATATAGAGACCATAAAAAAATATGCTGAGCATATTTCGGCTATTTCTCCCGTGGTGAAAACATCGGGGCAGGCCATTGCAGGTTCCAATAACTGGCCTACCATGATTCAAGGCGTAAACACAGAATTCTTGGACATCAGAAAAATGGAAGTGGACGAGGGGGTCATGTTTAGTGATTATCATATTAAACGTGCATCCAAGGTTTGTTTGTTGGGGCAGACAGTGGTTGAAGAGTTATTCCCGGACAAAGAATCGGTCATTGGAGAAACGGTTCGGTTTGGAAAAATTCCCTTTAAGGTGATTGGAGTATTGGGCGAAAAAGGAGAGAACTCTTTTGGACAGGACCAGGATGATATTATTCTGGCGCCATACACCACTGTACAAAAACGAGTCATGGCCATTACACACATTCAGGATATCTATGCCAGTGCTACCAGCGAGGCCGATTCCGAAGCCGCAGAAGAAGAAATAGCTGAGGCTTTGAGGCTTTCTCACGAACTTGGTGAGGACGATGAAGATGATTTCACCGTAAGGTCTCAACAGGAATTGATATCCACATTTAGTTCCACCAGTGAGATGCTTACCATTCTTTTAGGTGCCATTGCGGGAATTTCATTGTTGGTAGGTGGCATTGGCATCATGAACATCATGTTTGTCTCCGTAACGGAGCGGACGCGCGAAATAGGATTGCGAATGGCTATCGGAGGGCGCGGGATAGATATCCTGTCGCAGTTTCTTATGGAAGCCATAATTGTAAGTGTGGGAGGGGGGTTGTTAGGAATTTTTCTTGGTCTGGCTGTTTCTTATGGAATAGGCAATTTTTTGAATTGGCCCATATTGGTAACCGAGCAATCCATTTTGCTCTCATTTGCCGTTTGTGCAGTAGTTGGAATCTTTTTCGGATGGTATCCGGCCCGTAAGGCTGCCAGTCTTGACCCCATCGATGCATTACGCTATGAATAAATTGGCCCTAAAATTGTAACAATTAAGCAAAGCTCCCATATAAAAACTATAAATATTTAGTTTTTTGGGAGCAAAACCTTATTGTTATGATTTTTAAAGCTACTTTTTTTATTCTGTCTTGTTTTGCAGGGATATCTGCCTTGGCCGGAAATATGGTTATACCTTTTCCTGGCAGTGGTAGCATGAACTATTCTCCTGGTGAGGAACTCGTTTATTCCCTCAAATATGGATTCATAAAAGGCGGAGAGGCCCGGTTGACTGTAAAAGATACTGTTTTATTGGGGAAACCGGTGCATCATGTCGTAGCCAGTGGCAGAACTGTTGGATTGGCGGACGCCGTTTATAAAGTGCGTGACCGGTATGAAAGCTTTATTGATCCTTCCTCCCAATTACCTGTTAAAGCCATCCGAAGCATTCGGGAAGGGGGGTACAAATATTATAATGAAGTATTGTTTGAACATCATCATGAGGATTCTGCATTGGTAAGAAGCCAAAAATCTGGTGAACATTGGGTCCCCAAGAATATTCAGGATATTCTTTCTGCATTTTATTATGCGCGTAAAAATAAATTTAATGATAACCTGAAAAAAGGCGAGGTTATCGAAATTATGACCTATTTCTCAGATGAGTTGTTCCCCCTTCGCATTCGTTATATGGGCATAGATGTTATAAATACCCCGTTGGGCAAATTGGAATGCTATTTGTTTTCACCGGTGACAGAGGTCGGTCGTGCCTTTAAAACCGAGGACGATATGCAAGTTTGGATCTCTCGTGACAAGAACCGCGTGCCCGTACGTATTCGGTTTCAGCTAAGGGTTGGAGCTTTTACTTGTAACTTGGAACAATTTAGAGGCCTTCAGGAACCATTTTCCAGTTTCGTGGTAGAATAAAGCCAATAATTTGGAGGGTTAATCTGATTTACACTATTTTTGCAGGGCAAAAATTACACATCTAATTTTAACAGAAAATTAAATGGCAACTACTGCAGATTTTAGAAATGGCATGTGCATCGAATTAAACGGGCAGCTCTACTTTATTGTCCAGTTTCAGCATGTGAAGCCCGGTAAAGGTCCTGCCTTTGTCAGAACCAAACTTAAAAATGTGGCAACAGGGAAAGTAATTGATAATACATTTCCATCCGGACATAAAGTTAATGAGGCGCGTGTGGAACGACGACCCCATCAGTTTTTATATAACGATGATTTGGGGTATCATTTTATGAATAGTGAAACCTTTGAACAAATCAATTTGGCAAAGGACCTTGTAGAAAGTCCTCATTTATTAAAAGAAGGATTGGAAGTTGAGGTGGTTTATCACGCCGATACCGAAACCCCTTTGATGGTTAATCTGCCGCAGTTTATTACCTATGAGGTTACTTATACCGAGCCAGGGGTGCGGGGCGATACTTCCTCAACCAGCTCATTGAAACCCGCCACCATTGATACCGGTGCCACCATTATGGTTCCTCTGTTTATTAATACCGGTGATCGTATTAAGGTGGATACTCGCGACCAATCATATGTGGAAAGAGTGAAAGATTAAAAGTATTTAGGTTAATAGTTCTTTTGACGTTAAAAAATAATTTTCCAAACCTGTCAAAAAAGTATCTGATACTTTTGGCAGGTTTTTTATTGTTGATAAATTTCAATAAAATAAATTTTCGCAAAGAATAATATAATTTCGTACATTTATGCGGAATGTATGACATTAAATTCCCATGATTACGCAGGTGAAAAAGAAGCGACTTCGATTATATAAAGATAGACTCAATATATTGTTAGATATAGCGCAAACCATCAACCAGGACCATTCGGTTGAAGATTTGCTGGCCGAGTTTGAAATATTGCTTCGAGAAGAGTTAGAGGTTGGGAAAATTCTTGTTTTTACCAATTCTGATGGTGAGTGGAAAAATTTGCTGGTTTCTGGTGTCTCTGCCCAAGAGGTTGAAAAAATTAAAGTTGAAAGGGATTTATTACCATTCAAAACAATAGAAAATATTACCCTTTCTCCGCCCCTCCCCTTGCAAGGGTTTGATGCTGTAATTCCTCTTTTCCATCGTTATCGTGCTATAGGATATGTTCTTATTGGTGATGTGGAAGAAGAACACCACGGAATAAGTCCTACCATAAAGCACTTAAAGTTAATACAAATAATATCCAATCTGATTATTGTTTTCATTGAAAACAAACGCATGCAGGAAGCTATCCTGGAACAAGAGGCCCTTAAGAAGGAGATGGAGGTGGCTTCCAAAATACAGACTCAACTCATTCCCAGTCCGGAGGATCTTCCAAACCATCGAAAATTGTCATTGCATGCGTTTTATCATCCTCATTGGGGTGTAGGTGGTGATTACTATGATATTATTCCTTTGTCACGTCATTCCATTGGATTTTGCGTGGCCGATGTTTCAGGCAAAGGTATCTCTGCAGCTTTATTAATGTCCAATTTTCAGGCTGTTGTACGCACACTTTTCACCTCCGGGATTGATATGAAAAAACTGATTCATCAATTGAATCAGAGAGTAAATGCCAGTGCCAATAATGAAAAATTCATCACGCTTTTTATTGGGAAATATAACCTGCGCAGTCGTCGGCTTGTTTATGTAAATGCCGGACATTTACCGCCTTTGCTGTTTGACCGACGAAAATCACATCTAATGTCTCTTGACCAGGGTTGTATAGGCTTAGGCATGTTGGATGTTATTCCTTCCATCGAAGTAGGTAAGATAAAAGTTCCCAAAAATGCCAAACTAATGGCCTTTACAGATGGGCTTATTGAATTGGAACGTGACAATGAGGTGCATTCTGGGTTGATGAATATTGAGAAGATTATTACCAATCAAAAAAGTATTGAAGAAAATATGGAAGAAGCAAAGCAATTGGTTTCTTACCACATTGAATTGGGCGCTGTTTTTGATGATATTTCATTGATAGGAATGGAATTTAAATAAGTTCTTTAAAGTACTGACCCCTGCTGGGGAGTTGTGTGTTAGTCCAATTTTGCCCAAAGTTCTGAAATCTTACTGCGATAAGTACGTATTATTCTTAAATTTTTTTCTCCAATAACCTGTTTCAATTCTTCTTTGTTATGCCCAAGGCTTTTGTTTAGAATACGGATGTTAATTTTTTTCTGCTCATCGGAAATATAGGGATTTTCGTTAATATGTTCTTTGGTGGTTTGTAAAAATTGCAGCCTGTCATTATTTAGGGTGTCGTAATTAAGACAAAACCAGGCTTTGCAAAAGGTTTCCAAAGCATCTAGCAAAAGTGCATCATATCCAAATTGTTCGAGAATTGATTGACCTGTAGAATGTAATGAAGCATCCCTGGGCCAAATATAATAAGCCGGCGATACGGTTATGCCTACTTCTTTTAACTTGGGTACTAAACGCGGCAGTGTGCCAAGAATATGTCTTATTTCCTTATCTGAAAGTGTGTCATCACATATTTTCTGAGGAATTATGACTGTAGTAATTAATAATATGAAGAGAGTGACTAAAAGTTTTCGTGTCATTTTTTAAGATATTGAAACTTAAGTCTGATTTCCAATGACTAAGTTACTAAATTATCTTATGTCGTCAGCCTTTTGTTTAAATTTGTCGATATCTTCTACCTTAAAATTGCCGTAAAATGAAAGCATAATCAGTTTCCCTTCGTTGTGGTCAATAATATGACATTCTTTAATCCTTTTTCCTGAACGGAGGACGAAAACCCGACTGTCCGTATCCTCTATATCTTCCTCTGCAATTTCTTTGTAAGGCCTGCTTCTCATTGTTTTTAATACCGAGCCTATGGCAGAGGAGCCATTCGCTTCATTGCATATCATTAGCTTTACTTTTTGCAATGGACCGGTTACTTGTTTAGTTTCTTCATCAACCGTCATATCCACCAGATCAATAATATCTTTGGATAGTGTGAGAATGGTTACACCTTCGGCGCCTTCCAGACCGGCATATAATTTTTCAGATGCGCTAAGTTGAGCCCTAAGTGCCGGAGCTGCAACTAATAAAACAGTAATTATTAGTAATATCTTTTTCATTCGTATATAATTTATTTAACTCATTGGCCGAATGGAACTCGCATGGCTTAATAAAATTTACATGTTCTTTTGTGGCAAAAGCTGCCATGCTCGTTTCATCCGTATAAATTTTACTTACTTCATTGATATATTGTTTCTTAAAAGTAATCATTAGTGGTTAGTTCATTAGTTACTATTCCATTAACACTAATGACTGTTGACTAGTGACTAATCACTTTTTCTGACTCTGTCTTTTCTATCCCTATTGCATCAAATATTTAAATTCATCTGCTACAACGATATGTTTGTTTTCTGGGATTTGAATATTTACCTCAATGGTCTGGTTTCGCAATATCCCCGGATTCTGGATGCTGAAATAGCGGTCGAGTAATAAAAGAGAATCATCCTGCAGAAAAAAATATTCAATCCTTTCAGCATTTTTAAGAGCTTCTTCTGAGTTGCGACCCCGCGACTTTTTCCGGATTGATATTTCGAAATTTTTTGCATTTTTAATCAGGTTAAATTTGGGTGTCCCCACCAGAACTAATCCTTCTTTTTGATTTTTGATAGTGATACCATTACTGCTAAATATTTGTTCTCCTTCCCCTAATTTAAGTGACGAAGCTGAAGGTTTTATATAGATAGTGTCCGAAGATGGTAATTCCAATAATTTTCGTTCTTCTATTTCCATTTTGGCGGAATATTCGGTGGCCATTCGAATGGCAGAATAGCTTATCAGGCCTATTCCAATTAACCATAGAATAAGTGAGGTGACCAGGATTGTTACTGCACCCTTTTTAAATCTAAAAACAAGAAATAATCCCAGATAAAATATTACCAATAACGGAATGCCAACGATTAGAAGTGAGCCGATTAATACCATTATTTGCTGTTCAGGTAAAAGGAATAGTTGTTCAATTTCAGGAAGCCATATTTCATGACTAAATATTTTTTCGAAGACCAAATCTGTCATGGAAAAGGTCATGATTAATCCGGTGAGGGATATAAATGAGAGAACAATCAGGATTATACCGGCAACTATTGAAATTATGCGAAGGGTGCGTTTAATTAAATCGTTGCTTTGGCTTCTCACTGCCGGTCGTTTCCCTGATGATTCAATACCTGCCGAAACGCCTGTCATCATAATCCGTTGTTGCAAGGTCTTGGCTTTGGGAATCGCAATCCATAGTATTAGATAAATAAGGATTGATGATGCATAGAAAAATGTTCCCAGGATAAATAGTAAACGAAAAATTATTGGGTCTATGTTAAAGTAATAACCCAATCCGCTGCAGACTCCACCCAATATTCGGTTGTCAGGGTCTCTGAATAGCTGTTTTTTTCGGTAAGGTTCTCTTGCATATGAGGCGCTTGATGAGTCATCTGGGTCGGAAGGGGTATCGTAATCGGCCGGATCGCCTAATGTTTTGATGACTTCTTCTACATTTTCAATGGTAACCGATGTTGTGGCATCGGGATGGATGCTTCTAAAGAGCTCGGCAATACGAAGGTTGATGTCTTCAAAGGTTTCTTGTGCTTCTGCAGTCATCCCAAGTTTGGCTTTTACTTGTTCCAGATAGGTGTTAAGCCGATCATATGCATCTTCGTCCATGCTAAAAGCATGTCCGGCTAGATTGATTTGTATGGTTTTTTTCATGATGTCAGGTTTGCTAATATTTTATGGTAATGAAAAATGCATTAAATAGTCAAGAGTTTCAAAGATGAGGGAAAATTAAATGGGGCCAAATAAAAATCCCGATCATTTTGAACAGAAAAGCCGAAACTAGCAGCACACCTATCAATATCAGAAATCCCTTCAGGGCAGTGCGGAAAGCCAGTCCTAAAATTAATAGTATTACTGTCAGAGGCAAAACACCGGGAAATCCCATATGTACAAAGGGTAAATTAACATGGAACCCCGGTGCCCAGCCCAAATTAAAAGGGATGTTTATTAAATTGCCAATGATTATAACGCCTATAACTACCGATGCAATTATCAAAGCTGTGCGGTCTCGCTTTTGAATGCCTGAAAGATAGTTTTCTCCTCTTCGGTAAGCATCCGATTGCTGGAATTTGTTTTTTACTTTATAATATTCATTGCGAATATTTTTCTCAATATTTGAAATATTAACATCATGGCCTTGCATTTCCAGTCGTTGGGTCGCTGTTAGTGCAGGTGGGATGGCTATCCACAAAATAATATAAATGGGTATGATGGCACCAAAGCTTAAAAAAGGCAAAATGGCAAACAATACCCTAACAAAAACCCTGTCGATGTTGAAATAGGCTGCTATTCCTGAACAAACACCTCCGATGACGCGGTCTTCTATATCGCGGTATAAGCGACGTCGGGGCGGAGGAGTAGAATAGGATGTGTTAGATTTTTGTCCGTCGAATGGTTCGTCAGTACCTTCTTCCGAGAAATCTTCCGGATGACCCATAATAGCGATAATTTCGTCCACCAAAGTAGTCGTTATGACCGAAGTGGAAGGGTTAATTCTCTCTTCGAACAATTCCCTGATACGTGCTTCAATATCGGAATATATTTCCCGGCCGCTCTCCTTGTCTTGCGACCAGGTTTCCAGTTTTTTAAGATAATCATCCAGCCGTGCAAAGGCATCTTCATCAATATAAAAGGAATGACCTGATATGTTAATGGTAACTACTTTTTTCATCGTTATGTTTTTTTTCATTTATAGAATTAACAGAATCTACTAACTCTTTCCAGGATTTGTCAAGTTCCTGAAGAAATTCCTGACCACGGTCGGTCAGCTCATAATATTTTCTTGGAGGACCTTGTGTCGACTCTTCCCATCGGTAGGAAAGAAGCCCTGCATTTTTTAATCTGGTAAGGAGTGGATAAAGCGTTCCTTCTACCACGATGATACGTGCTTCTTTAAGGTCTTTAATGATGTCAGAGGCGTATGCATCACCTCTGGATAGCACCGAAAGAATGCAATATTCCAGCACACCTTTACGCATCTGAGCTTTGGCATTTTCTATCTTCATAAGATTGTTTTTTAAAACGGAAGACCAATCATGAACACATGGGTTCCTGTATTCGATCTTTCGTGTCCCGAATCTGCTTCGGAACAGTGTTCAACATCTTTTTTCATTATCTCAGTGGTGACTGAAGGTTTATCCTCTTCACTTGGGCACGGTTGCCATTGGCCCGTTAGAACGGACAAAAAGCAGAGGCCGCTAACAGCAATGATGGTTGTCCATTTGCTTTTTGTGAGTGGTTGTTTTCTCTTCATGTCATTTGTGTAAATTTTATTTAAGTCGTTGGTTTCAGGTATTCTGCATGAATTGTTTTGTGCAAACTTACACACATTACCTGTCAATACCCTGAATAAGGTATTGCAAATATATGAAATAAAATTAGTACTATGCAATACATAGTATTAAGTTTTTTAAAAAAATATTGAGGCGAGCAGGACCAATCAATAAGATTCCCGGCCAGAGAGAATAAAGATTGGGTTGGTAAGAGGAACTATAACAATTGTTTATGGGCGTTTTGATGCGAGGGTGTCGAGTGTATTGACCCCTGAAGAAAGTAAGAATAGACTAACGACCGGAGAAGTGGAAGAGAGGGTGCCTAACGTTACTGATGATTATAATTCTTTCCCCAACCAGATTGTAATGTGGTTCCGGAAAGATATAATCTTTTCAGACACCCTCTTATTCAACCGGAATTTTTTGTGGGTCTGTTATATTGAAAGCGTTATAAACCCATTTTTTGTATGTTGTAATCCGTATAGAATTCCATTTTCCGTGATTTTAATTTTTTCAGGTAAGCTATTTCTGTCAACGCTAAATTTGTTAAGAGAAATACCGCAAGCAAAAACTTTTATGTTGAGCGCATCGGCTTCTTCCAATAACTTTATAAAATCGGTGTTATTGGGAATGTCTTTCACCGTTTTTCCACAGAAAACAACGTGAAATTCACCAAATTTTTCATCGTCTTCATTCATTAATTCCTTAGCGGTTGTCAGTATGGGACCTATTTGCCGTATGTCTTTCGAAAATATCAGATAGTTGTCCTTTTCGTGGATTTTATTGCTTGCGTTTAATTGATGGGTTCCCGATAATAAAAGGGAAAGTATTGTTGATAAAACAATTATCCAATTTTTCATGATGTTTGGTCATTTAGTTTTGGGTTCATACTAAAAAAAATAAGTCCACCAAGGATGGCAATATTTTTGAAAAGCGGTCCTAATGTTGCCATTTGTCCTACCTGAATGGTTAAGGTAATGGGGATTAAAACTGCGATAAGGGCAATGGCTGCCCATCTCGTTTTAAAACCTATAAGTAATGAAATTCCTGCTATAAGCATAACAATGCCGGAAAGAATCACTGCCGTTTCGGGCGAGCCGAGCATGTGCCCGATAAACCCCAGTTTAGCACTTTCTATTCGGCTGACGGTATGTTCGAGTTTGAAAAAATGACTAAAACTAGCCACTATAAAAATCAGGCTGACCATAACACGAAGAATTACTACCGATTTATAACTTACCGTTATTGTTTTGTCTTGAAAATTCATGGGTATATAAATTTTTTATTTAGTGTTGTTAATGTTTACTTCTTTTGAAAATAGGCATGATAGATGCGATCAGAAGATTTTCCTGCAGATTCATTAAAAACTTCTTCTGCCTTCTGCCTCTGTCGTTTTATACATTTTCTTTTGTGACAACCCTAAGTTGCCATGCTCGTTTCATCAACTGGATATAATTTCGAGTTATCCCTTTAATCGGTGCAGGATAATGGGATACTAAATTTCCGGAGTTTGTGTGGTCATAGAAAGACCTTAATGTTATGAAACAAAATGTAAAGAGGTATTTTAGAAGAGATGAGAGTTCTTTCCTTTTCGGGATACCGGTAAGTGACGGGATAAAGTGAAAATGCGTTGTAGAAATTGTTGCCGGATTTTAATCCGGTTAAGTGATGCGAAGGAGAAGGTGATTCAATGTTTACAAAGCAACTGGATGATAATTCAGAAATGCTGCAGGTTGAAACGCCGATGGTTGTTTTATGTGGATTGGGAACCTTTGTTTGAGCAATACCAAGTTGGGCCTGTATAAAATGTTGAAATTTACAGGGCGAAAGGAATAATAAGGTTACGAATAATATGGTTCGTAGAATATTATTCATTACACGTGGCATGAATTTTACACAAGGTGAAATATCAAACTTTATGCCATGGTAATATCTTTTCTCTGTGCCGGGACACATGATGAGAGATAAATGACGAAGGATAGTATAAATAAAAGTTGGATCCATGTATTTTTCATAGTGGTTTAATTTTAGGTAACTATAATTTTGTTTCTGAAGTATCGGGATAAAGGTTTTTATAATCTCATCTGACAAGCCAGCCATATGGAATCACCCGTGTTTGGCGAAATGGACCCGTTCTGAATGACATAGTGCAATGCCAGTTTTAATTTGTCTTTATTGAGATACCAGTTTATCCCGAAATCCAACGTGTGATCATCACCAATATATTTGAAGAGCGTTTCGGAGCCATTTCCGTCAAAGCATTTTGGAGACAAGTCTTCATGGTTATGCTCGTTAAATCTATTTATGATATCTGATGTGTCTAATGTTTACGAAAAATCATACCGTAAATTATAATTATTTGATTTTTTTTAGATAGGGAATCGACTTATCCCGGATTATGCATTAGAATAATTAAAAGGTGGACTTAGGCTTTCCACTTTCGCAAATATTCCGTCCATCCAGGGTCGCCTTTTTGCATTC
>NZ_FONA01000048.1 GCF_900112795.1 Thermophagus xiamenensis | reverse complement strand
TAATTCTACTTTAACAGATTAAAATAATCACTAAAAAAGCGATAATTTAGTGTTACTATTTTTTCGTAATCGACGGTAAATTAGTATATTGCAATTGAAATAAAGAATAAAACTCAAGTTTTCAATAGGTAACGGGCGAAAAACTTAAAAAGATATACGAATAATGGTAAAACACTACTAGCAGTCAACAAACGACTTGAAGTGTATTTATCTGAATTTCAGCATTATTTTAAAAATAAAACAAAATCCAACTTCGACAAAGCCACTCAATACGTCGAAGGTTTAGTTTTAAGTGATTTGAAAAATATCGAACGCATCAGTGAGACATTAAACGCAGACTACCACAAGATGCAGCATTTTATTACCGAATCCAATTGGGACGCAAGAGCTGTCATCGACCAAATAGCAAGTCAAGTAAACCAATCACTTCCAAAGCAGAAATTAAGAGGGTTGCTCATAGACGAAAGCGGATGGGTAAAAAAAGGTGACAAAAGCGTTGGAGTTGATCATCAGTATTGCGGGAACGTTGGGAAGACTGCAAACTCTCAGGTGGCAGTATTTGGTTGCTTGTGCACCGACAAATATGCAGCGTTGGTTGACGCGAGACTGTATCTTCCAAAGTCATGGTGTAATGACGATGCCAGGTGTGAATCTGCCGGCATTCCTAAAGAGGACAGGGTTTTCAAGACAAAACCGGAGTTGGCAACAGATATTGTGAAGCACCAACTGGAAATGGGTATTGAGTTCGATTACGTTGGGGGTGATGGGCTTTATGGCAATGACCTTGCGTTTACCCGTTCAATTGAGGAAATGGGGTTGGTGTACATGCTTGACATTCATAGCGATCAAAAAATCCATCTTGAAAAACCTGAACTATATATTCCCGAGCGAAAGAGTCATCGTGGGCGCCCACCCAAAAGGCCAAAGGCAAGCACCCCTTCGGTACAGGTTAGCAAATATTTAGAAACTCTAACAAACAAAGACTGGAAAAAACTTACCATTCGTGACTCTGCCAAGGGAAAATTGAAGGGATTGTTCCATTTTAAGACAGTTTACATTTGGGATAAGGTTCAGAATATTGTTGAGAAACGGTTGCTGGTCATTTCGAAAAGAAAGACAAAACAGGGCGTAGAAGTAAAATATTCGTTCACCAACGCAGAACTAGCTCAATATACGCATCAGGCACTGGCATACATGCAAGCACAACGCTTTTTCATTGAGCATAGCTTTAAAGAGCAAAAACAGATATTAGGCATGGACCAGTTCCAAACCCGCAAATGGCTGTCGTGGCATCATCAAGTAGCGCTCAATCTATTGGTGGGTAGCTTTATGCTGAAAGAAAAATTATTGAATCAAGACGAAGTCCCATTGCTATCGGCAAGAGACATTATGGATTTTATGGTATACAAATTTTATCGTGAAATGACCGATGAACGGATGCTGGAAAAACTGCGGCAGCGACATGAAAAGCGACAGCGCGATATAGACCTCTGTTATTCAAAGCAATAAATCTGTTAAAGTAGAAT
>NZ_FONA01000049.1 GCF_900112795.1 Thermophagus xiamenensis | reverse complement strand
ACTAATGACTCGTATGTTTGCCACATAAAAGAAGGGCTCAATTATCACTATATTTGTAGCATAGTGAATTAAATTGAGGAAAGGCAGGATAATGACTTAATGACTAGATGCATAAAAATGACATCGTTTGTTAGAAAACCAACCTGCCTTTCATTCTCTTCGAGTCCGGACAAAGTATTTAAGGATATATCAACATGATATAATCCAGGATAAAAAACGAGAAAGGACTGTGAGAGAAATCCTCGTAAACATCAACAAAATTAATTATTTATGATTAATCAACAAATCTTAAAACAAAACATCGGGATTGATATTTCCAAAGATGCATTTGATGCTTATTTAGTAGCCTTAACAAAAGAATTAGACATTGTTTCCATAGGTGGAAGACGTTTTAAAAACACAGATAAAGGCATAGAAGAGTTTGTTAAATGGGCCGAAAAAAAAGCCAATCCTGCAGTAGAATTGGAATTTACAATGGAATCTACCGGTGTCTATTATGAAAATCTAGCCTATACATTATTTGAAGAAGGTTACATTGTTCACGTAGTGCTTCCTAATCTGGCAAAAAAATATATAGAAAGTCTTGGTTTAAGGTCCAAAACAGATAAGCTGGATGCCAAAGCTTTAGGGCAAATGGGGGTTGAAAGGAAGCTTTCGGTATGGCATCCTGCCAGCAAAAACATCAGGATATTAAAGGTTCTAACCAGGGAAAGAACCAAGCGACAAAAGGAAAAAACAGTGGTAAAAAATCAACTTCATGCTCTAAAGCATTCCAAGGATAGACCGGCTTCATCCATTCAAAGACTCACAGAACTCATAAATTTCCTGGAACAACTAATAACGGATATTGACAAAGAAATCAAACAATTGATAACAGAAGATGAGGTTTTAAATTTGAAAGTCCAAAATATTATATCAACCCCCGGTTTGGGTATAACAACAGCAGCCAGTGTAATTGCCGAAACCAATGGATTTGCAGGGTTTAACAACATAAAACAATTACAGAGCTTTGCCGGATACGATATTAAGATAAGAGAGTCGGGTAAATGGAAGGGAAAATCCAAAATATCCAAAAAAGGGAACAGTTATATTCGATATGCCTTATATTTTCCGGCCTACACCATTATAAGAAAGTCACCTCATTACAAGACATTTTATGACAGATTGTTAGACAAAAAAGGCGAATCACTAATAGCGGCAACAGCAGTGCAAAGAAAGTTGCTAGGATTGATATATACTCTTTGGAAGAAAGATGTCTGTTTTGACCCTGATATTGAATCAAAACAAGCGGCTTAGGATAAATATCGGATATTGTGGAACCGGTGTCTATCCCTCTGTCTTTGGGGTTATATGAGGATAAAAAAACAGTGGGATAAAAATCCCACTGCACAGGATAAACATCGGCACAATGTATCACCGTATGTCTTCCCTCTGTCTGTACGCAAAGTTAAAAATTTAGTGAATTATTCTTTGATTAAATTTGGATTTTAACACAGTATCTA
>NZ_FONA01000051.1 GCF_900112795.1 Thermophagus xiamenensis | reverse complement strand
TGGTAGTGTTTAAATTAGTGTGTCCGGATAAAGATCTATCTCAGTTTAGTTAGTATTGCAAATTTAATTTTTTCTTTTTCCTGATTTGATAAATATTCATATGAGATTAGGAGTTATTCTGTCAAGGCTCCCGACCGAAGGGAGGGACTTGTATAGCCTTGACAGAATAGCTACTAATCGCTCCCTTTATTTATCAAATCAGGATGTTCCACCTGCTTTCCGGGGAATAATGTTTTATCTCTGTCAATACCCGGTAATTGCCTAAAATATGCACGTTTTTCCATTGCTGTTTTGGCCATCAACACTATGACAGATTCTTCATTGGGCATAGCACCTCGCATACGCAATACCCTTCTGAAGTCTCGTTGTAATCGCTCAATCCAGTTGGTGGTATAAATCATTGACTGAATTCGATAATCATAATTTAGATACGTAAAATAATAACGATAGGTTGGGTCATTTTTCATTTTCTTTATCGTTCGATAATGTTTTCCCCATTTTTCGCACAATTGCTGCCAGGCATTCCATGCTTGTTCCCCTGTGTAATACTGATTGCCGGTTTGAAATACTTCCCGTAAATCCTCGCTCAATTCTTCTTTATCGCTATGACGCACTTTGTTGAGCATGTTCCGCTTCAAATGCGTAACACATTTTTGAAGCGGGGTCTTGGGATAAACCCTGGCAAGGGCATCTTCAAGATATTTTAAGCCATCTGCTACCAGCAAGCCTATGGATCGAACACCTCTGGATTGCAAACTCTCAAACATTTCCTGCCACCCTGTGGAACTCTCACTAGGGCGGTTAAATATCCCTAATACTTCTCGTGTTTTATCCTCTTTTACCGCTATGGTTACATAAAAGGCTTCGGTTTCTACGCTGTCTTTTCGGTGTACCTTTATGTGAATAGCATCAACAAATACTATTGGATAATATGACTCAAGACTACGTGATAACCACTGGTCAACATCTTCTCGCAAGTATTCTATCATCCGGCTTATACTGCCTTTACTATAATGGCGTCCGTACACTTCTTCAAATACTTCCCCTACCTCTGATTGGGTAAGTCCTTTACTGTACAAACTACCCGCTAAACGCTCACATTCTAATTCCTGATCTCGCAGTAAGGCTAATATGGTTGGATGAAAATTACCGTAACGATCCCTTGGTATACGAAACTCTAAGACTCGCCCATTTCCATAACTCCTGCCCTGACGGTAACCATTCCCTTTATTCCCCGGGTGGGTATCCAAAAATTCTCGACGTTCACTTCGCATCAGGCTTTCTATCATCAATTCCAATAGGTCTTGTAACCCTTTTCCTTTTGTTATATGTTTGCTTATTAACTCTGTTAATTGTTCCTTTGTAAAATCCATTGGGTCTTCTCTTTTTAGTTATACTTTTTATTTTTTCGTTTGTAAAACTAAGCTGAGAAGACCTTTTTTATTCTATTACAGACACACTTTTTTAAACAGTATC
>NZ_FONA01000057.1 GCF_900112795.1 Thermophagus xiamenensis | reverse complement strand
TTTCTATGGGGTGCACAGCTATCTGTTCCAGTCCGTGGTATACCCTGAGCAGATTATCATTGCTTTTAACCGTTACTTCCAGGTTGGCATACTCATAAGGTACCGAATAATAGTTTAGCTGAAAAGAAAAGTGGCCATTGGGTTTTACTTTCCTTTTTTCAACGGAAAAAACTTCATACCGCTTTTGTGGCAATGAGAGAAGCTCTTTTTTCTCTTTTTGAAGGAATACCTCTTCCGGAACTTTACGGGTAGTGCCATGAATGCGCTTATTACAGATATGGGCGTTCCACTGCCTGATTTCCTGAATAGCTTTGTCATAATCCCTGTGTTCAAGACCTTTCAAGAAGTTGTTTTTTACGTATTTAATACCTGATTCAACTTTTCCTTTATCTTGTCCGCGCCTGACTCGGGCAGTGATAGGTGCACAGTTGTAATGCCTTAAAAACCGGCTGTATTGTTGCTGGAATACAGGTTCGTAAAAATTGGCCTCTAAAACGGCGGCTTTCAGGTTATCTATTTTTACTGTTTTGGGTACACCTCCAAAAAATTCAAAGGCATGGATGTGGCACCAAATAAATGTATCGGTTTTCTGATTGGTGACAATCTCGTAATATGCATATCGGCTAAAGGAAAGAATCATGCAGAAAACCCAAAGTCTTGTTGTTTTTCCTTCTTTTTTGAACTCACCGAGGTAGCCAAAATCCACTTGTGCCTCTTCTGAGGGGGGCAGTTCTACCGGAACATATACCTCGGATTGTTTTAACCGATTTACATATCGCAAAACAGTAGGGTAAGACACTTTCAGTCCTTTCTCCCGAGTTAGTTTCCGATGGATTAGCACGCTGGTTAACTGCTTCTGATGCAACTCTAAAATGTAATCGGAATAATCATCCAGGATACCAGGTTTTTCTATAGCTCTTGGCTGGATGTTACCTTTTTGAAGTTCGTTTCGGATTTTGGTTACCGTTTTACGGCTGATCCCAAGTTCCCGGGAAATGGCCCTGAGGCTTTTCCCTCTGTCTAATAGTGTTTTTACTGTATACCACATATCAATTACATACATTATGCCTTTTGTTTATGATTTTCAAAAGGCAAGTTAA
>NZ_FONA01000054.1 GCF_900112795.1 Thermophagus xiamenensis | reverse complement strand
CTGGAGTTTCCTCAAAAATTAATCAGGGAATAAAGATAACTGGAATTGGTTGTGATGAGGACCAATCCGGCTTTTGAAATCAGCAATACCTTTCCTGCTATGTTTAAGAAGTTCATAAATACCATCGGCCATAGCATAGTTAAAGAAAGTTGGTACACCAAAGAACCTTTTTGAGAGGATAAATATTTTTTGTACCATAATTTTTAATTTCAATGACATTCCGATATAAATACTTGTAAAATAGGCAATACAATGGACAAGAACTGTAATATTCCGTATGGAATTGTAGCTTAATACTCTAATGTCTTCCAGATTGTATGATTGTTTAATGTAACCGTAACATTCATCACACTTCCATCTTGTAAGATAAATATCAACAATTTGCCACAGCTGCTTATTGTTTTGAAGATTCACCTCTTTATTTGTAAGCAACAGCATCGGATGCTTTCCAAAGCCTTTAACAATAACAAGAGTATACCAGATATCCGGATATTCAGGCAATGCAACTTTTACAGCTCCGAATTGTAAATGTATAAATTCTTCCTTTCCATCTTTGGTTATATAAATATGGGCTTTGTATGGTGTAGCTACATGATGTTGTATTCTTTCTGCTTTGACCTGGCGGTTGATGTTACCTGCAAAATGGAGATATCGGTTCATTTTAAACGTACTACAAAGTCGAGTTCTTCACTGGTAAAACCTCTTATTATATCGATGTCATCCCCTTCGCGGTCAATTGCCCAGGTGCCATTCGAACCGATATTTGATTTCACTTTTTGTACAATTTCAATAATTTTTTCTGAACGGCCGGGATATGTGGAGTCTTCTGATGAATAAGCCTCGCAATATAAGGGTACTATCCTATCATGAGCCAGGTTAGCTGCAGTAACCTGACATAAATGATATCCTCGGGCGGCTCTTCCACTGCTCCCGTCATAGATATTACATAACTTCTCCATCTCTTTGGCGTAAGGTTTCATAATATCGCCGGGGTCAATAGCAATTACCATTGTATCGTCTATCTTACCGGATGCTAATCGCATTATCTCTTTATTTAATTGTTCCGACAAATCTTCCGATGCCAGATTCCTGCTGAGTCGGTCTTCGGTCTTTATTAAGGGAATATCTTCCTTTAAACTCCTGCTAATATTGGATAGCTTAACATCTTTGGATGCCTGAATACCAAATATCATCTCTTTCACCAACCGTTTTTTGATTACACCAAGTTCTTTTGTAATAGTTCCTGAAAATTTATTACATTGCATCTTGAATCGGTTCAATAATAAAGAATTTGCGTCCATAAGCGTTCTGAAGTTTAGTCTAACAGCGAAGATCGTAAAATGGACGCAATTTTTTTAAGGAATCTTTTTTTAAAATGACTTTTCAGATTTCTTTC
>NZ_FONA01000055.1 GCF_900112795.1 Thermophagus xiamenensis | reverse complement strand
CCCGGATTATGCATTAGAATAATTAAAAGGTGGACTTAGGCTTTCCACTTTCGCAAATATTCCGTCCATCCAGGGTCGCCTTTTTGCATTCAAAGCAATTTTTAATACCTTTTTATTAGCATGATTAGCAGTCCATGCTCCTAATGCAAAGCAATAGACTTTTAAAGTTGCTAAAGTGGCTTTATTGTGCGACTGTAAAGCAAAGTGACGGAATAAGCTCATTATATTATAAGCTACCATTATAAACCTAAATGAGGCTTCAGTAGCCCAAAAGTCTTTAAGACAAAAATTTTCTAAACCAAAGTCTTGTTTTAGCTCCTTAATTCTATTTTCACAATCAGCACGCGTATTATAAACGTTCCATATTGCGTCAAGTGGCAAATCCATATTGGTAACATAGCAACTGTATCTATATCCCGGAAGGTCTTCGAACAATAGTTTTCCCCCGGATTTAGGTCTCTTTTCTACTTCTTTTCTTACAACAATATATCTACGTCTTTTGCCTGCTTCGTGCTCAAAATACATTTGAGATACATCGATGCCATTACAAATAGAAACCCAATCATCAAGTCCATAGACTTCACTTTTAACATTGGGGTACATGCGTGTTGCAATAATATAATTGATTTTTCGCTGTTCGATATAGCTCAAAATCTCTTCTGTGTAAAACCCGCTGTCTGCACGAATTAATCCTATTCTTTTGGCTGATAATACATCTTCAATTGTTTCTTGTAAGAATGCTTTACAGCTGCTACTGTCTGCTGTATTTCCCGGGCGGAGCCAGGCATTGGCGACCATGCGTGTTTGACTCACAAAAGCCATTAATGGATGATGGGAATTACGACCACGTTTTAATGGGTTATATCCTTTGGCACTACCTTCCTGATTCCCAGCTCGAGTAATGACGGTGCTGTCAATATCTATAGTCAGGTCATTAACTTGAAGTTGTGAAAAAAACCACTTTTGCAATGAGGGGAAAACACTGGTATTGCGCTTTTGTGAGAATTTCCCAAAGAAACGACTGTAAGTGCTTTGAGATGGCATTTTATCCCAACCAAAAATCTCATGAAGCGTAGTATCATAACGTAACCAGTCTGCATGAATAAATCTTGATGCCCCGGTCCAAATACTTAACCAAAATGATTCTATAATGTGTGTTGGATCATAACTTCTGTTGGAACCTCTTTCCGGTAAATCTAATAAAGAAAGTTGCTCTCTTATTTTTATTGAATCAACAAAACGTTTCATTAAACTCATACCACCGAAGGGAGTCACTTTCTTATCTGTGTACTCAATTGGAAGGTTAACCATTTGGGTGAAAATTTAAAATTAAATATCGCCTTTAAAATTAATACTTTCAACACAATTATTAATTCCTATTACATAATCCGGG
>NZ_FONA01000058.1 GCF_900112795.1 Thermophagus xiamenensis | reverse complement strand
TTTCTTATTGCACTAAAACAGTATAAACCTTTTAGCTGGCAAAAGTCAATTACAGGTGTCTTTAATCTGGCCAACCGGTATTCCAAACCAGTGGTAGACATGGCCTGCAAAAGGGCTCTGTTTTACCGAGCTTACAGCTATCAGAGCGTCAAAAATATTTGCAGTAAAGGATTGTACCAGGCCCCGGCCGAAAACCTCTCAGTAAAAGGGGAAAATGGCTTTAATCATGATTTAAGTATCTACGACAAATTATCTAACTAATGAAAACTAACTAAAATGGAAGCGTTAAAATCAAAATTAAGGGAATTAAAACTGGCAGGGGTCGTAAAATCACTGGAAACCAGAAATAAATATGCTCTCGAAAATAACATCTCTTACATGGAGTTTTTGGAAATGCTCGTCGAAGACGAATATGCCAATCGCCTTGCCAATTCTTACCGGAAACGTTTCAGCAAATCAAAACTCAATCCTCAGAAGAGTATTGATGAGTACGATTTTAAATACCAGCCCGAGTTGGACAAAAAGCTCATTATGGAACTTGCCTCATGCCGATTTTTAAACCAAAACAAGAATATTGTTCTAATGGGAAAGCCCGGGGTGGGGAAAACCCATCTGGCTAATGCAATCGGGCTGGAAGCTATCAAACAAGGCTATAAGGTTGTTTTTATCCATGTAAACGAGCTAATTGAACGCCTTTCTGCTTCGCGTGCCGACGGTACCTTTTATTACACCCTGAACCAATTCCTAAATACCAATTTGCTTATACTCGACGAAATCGGGTTTAAAAAACTGCCTGCTAACGGCCTGGATGATTTTTTTGAAATTATACGTAAACGCTATGAAAAGGCCTCTATAATTATTACTACTAACCGAAATTTTGAAGATTGGGGTAATGTTTTTGGTGATAATGTTCTGGCTTCCGCTATTATCGACCGTATTGTTCATCATGCATATATCATTAAAATTAACGGTGAAAGTTTTAGAATTAAAGATTATGCGAAAATTGATTAATTTTCCCCTATTTTAGTGGTATACTTTTCGTGAACATTCCTGGTATACTTCTTCCTTATTTTAACA